>NZ_JARVSD010000018.1 GCF_030209445.1 Promicromonospora sp. MEB111 | reverse complement strand
GTGCTCTTCGGTGTGGGCGTGCTCTTCGGTGTGGGCGTGCTCTTCGGTGTGGGCGCCCTCGTGCGACATGTGGTCGTGGTGCGCGTGCTCGTCGGGCACGGCCGGGGCGGGTGCTACTGGCTGCGCGGTGGAGTGCTGGTGTGGCTCGTTCATGGGTCGCTCCTGGGTTGAGCAGTGCATGCCCGATGGGGCTGCGTACTCCATATATACCCCTAGGGGGTATCTCCGTCAACCGGGCGAGCTACATCGAAGGCCACCGACGCCCCGCTGGGGGCGCATGCGAATTCGGGGTGTGTTGCTCTGCGTCGACATCGTCCACACAGAGCAACACACCCCGAGTTCGAACAGTCACCCGGAGCGGTTCTCGACCACCTCGCCCCAGGCTCAGCCTCAGGTTGAGGTTGAAAGTTCGCCCGGACTCGGCCTCAGGTCGAGGTTGAGAGTCCGGACCGGCAGCGCCGGGACGCGCCTAGACGTCCACGTGGGAGCCGAGCAGCACCGTGCGGTCGCGGGGCAGGTTGAAGTGCTCGGCGGCGTCCGCCGTGATGTACGACGTCGCGATGAACAGCCGCTTGCGCCAGGCCGGCATCCCCGGCTCCTTGCCGAGCCGGAGCTGGATGCGGGACAGGAAGTACGTCGCGTTGTCCAGGTCGAGCCGGCCCTCGGTGTCCTCCGGCCCGAGCTGGGCCAGCGCCGCGGGCACGTCCGGCCGCTCGTCGTACCCGAACCGCACGGTGAGGTGCGTGATGCCGTCCCGGCCCTCGCCGAGGTGCTCGACGACGACGCGCTCCTCGTCGGTCAGGCGCGGCACGATGGCGACGTCGACCGCCACGACCGCCACCTGCTCGTGGCGCACGTGGTTGTGCTCGACGTTCGCGCGCAGCGCGAGCGGCGCCGTCTCGCTCCCGCGGTTGAGGAAGATGGCCGTGCCGCTGACCACCTGCACCGGCGCCCTGCGGGTCCGCAGCTCGTCCACGAAGGCGCGCAGCGACCCCTCCATGGCCTCGCGCTTGGCGGTGACGACCTCGCGCCCGCGCTGCCAGGTGGTCATGACGGTGAACGCGGTCACCGCGATGACGAGGGGCAGCCACGCGCCGTGCACGAGCTTGGTCAGGTTCGCCGCGAGGAACAGCAGGTCGATCGTCAGCAGCACGGCGGCCATCGACGCCAGCACCCACTTGGGCACGTTCCACGTCTTCCAGGCCACGTAGAAGAAGAGGGTGGTCGTGATCGTGATGGTGCCGGTCACGGCCATGCCGAAGGCGTAGGCCAGCGAGGCCGAGTTGCGGAACGCGAAGACCAGCGTGAGCACCGAGACCATGAGCAGCCAGTTGATCCACGGCACGTAGATCTGGCCGCGCTCGGACCGGGAGGTGTGCAGGATCCGCAGCCGGGGCAGGTAGCCGAGCTGCGCGGCCTGGGCCGTCACCGAGAACGCGCCGGTGATGACGGCCTGGGACGCGATGACGGTCGCGGCGGTGGCCAGGACCACCATCGGGATCAGCGCCCAGTCCGGCGTCAGCAGGAAGAACGGGGCCGACAGGTTGGCACGGTCCTGGAGGATCAGCGCGCCCTGGCCCATGTAGCTCAGGGTGCACGCCGGGAGCACCAGGAAGATCCACCCGACCGAGATCGGCCGGCGGCCGAAGTGGCCCATGTCGGCGTACAGGGCCTCGGCGCCCGTCACGGACAGCACGATCGCGGCGAGCGCGAAGAACGCCAGGTCGAACCGGCCGGCCAGGAAACCGAGCGCGTACGTCGGCGAGAGCGCCTTGAGGATGCCGGGCTCGCTGGCCACGCCCCAGATGCCGCACGCGCCGATCGCGACGAACCACGTGATCATCACGGGGCCGAACAGCCGGCCGACGGCCGCGGTACCGAACTTCTGCGCGGCGAAGAGGATCACGATGATCACGGCGGTGACCGGGACGATCCAGCCCTCGAACTCGGGGTTGATGATCTTGAGGCCCTCGACCGCCGAGAGCACGGAGATGGCCGGCGTGATCATGCTGTCCCCGAGGAACAGCGCGGCGCCGAACAGGCCGAGCCCGGCCAGCGTGAGGGTGGTCCGCGTCGACCCGTTCCTCGCCCACCGGCGCAGCAGCGTGATCAGGGCCATGATGCCGCCCTCGCCGTCGTTGTCGACCCGCATCGCCAGCAGCACGTACGTGATGGTGACGATGAGCATCACCGACCAGAAGATCAGCGAGACGACGCCGTAGACGTTCTCCGTGGTGGCCGGCACCGGGTGCGGGTCCGCCGGGTTGAAGACCGTCTGGAGGGTGTAGATCGGGCTGGTGCCGATGTCGCCGAACACGACGCCGAGGGCGCCGACCACGACGGCGAGCCGCAGGGCCTCCGCGGGTCGCGGGACCAGGCCGGGCGGGCGGATTGCAGTAGTCACCTGTGGAACCTAAGGCGCAACACGCGTGCGACGCGCGGCATTGACGGTTTCTTAACACCCGGACCGGTCCCGCACGAACCGGTGGGAGGCGTGCCGCTCACCGGCTTCTGACGACGAGTGCGACGTTGTGCCCTCCGAACCCGAAGGAGTTCACCAACGCGACGCCCATGTCGGCTCCGCGCACGGTGGTGACGATGTCGTGCGGGATCTCCGGATCGACGGTCTCGGTGTTCACGGTGGGCGGGATGACCTGATGGCGGAGAGCCTGCAGCGCGGCGAACGTCCCGGCCGCTCCGGCTGCCCCGAGCATGTGTCCCGTCATGGACTTCGTGGCGGTGACCGGCGCCGCGATCCCGGCGGCGGTCAGCGCATCGGACTCGTTCCGGTCGCCCGCGGGAGTCGAGGTGGCGTGTGCGTGGACCAGCCCGACGTCGGCCGGCTCGGCCTCGGCGTCGCGCAACGCACGAGTGATGGTCCGGGCCTGGTTCGCGGGGTCGGCGTTGACGATGTCCCTGCCGTCGGACGTCACGGCGGTGCCGTCGATGTAGCCGTGGACGGCCGCGCCACGCGCTCGGGCATGGTCCTCACGCTCGAGCACGAGCACGACTGCCCCCTCGGCGAGGACGAAGCCGTCACGGTCCTGGTCGAAGGGGCGTGACGCGGAGGCCGGGTCCGGGTTGGTCGACAGGGCTCGCATCTGGGCGAACCCGGTCAGGGACAGCGGCGTCACACCTGCGTCCGCGCCTCCGGCGACGACGACGTCCGCCGTGCCCGAGCGGATGAGGTTGACGCCGGTCGCGAGCGCCTCGGCACCTGCCGCGCACGCCGTGGTCGGTGCGTGCGCACCGGCACGCGCCCCGAGCTCGATGGACAGCCATGCCGCGGGCCCGTTCGGGAGCAGCATCGTCACCAGGTGAGGTGACACCTGCCGCGCACCCTTCGTCACCCTGATGTGCTCGTTCGCCACGATCGATCCGATGCCGCCGTACGCGGTACCGATGGCCGTCGCCAGCCGGTCGGGGTCGACCGCCGGCCGGCCGGCCATCGCCCATGCCTCGCGGCCCGCGAGCAGCGTGAACTGCTCTGCCCGGTCGAGCCTGCGCCGTTCCCGGACCGGCAGCGCCTCGACGTAGGCGGGATCCACCATGCCGGCGATCCTGACGGGGGCGTTGTCGGCGATCTCGGCACCGATCTGCCGGATCCCCGATCGTCCGGCTCGTAGTGCCGACCAGGTCGGCTCGGCCCCGAGACCGAGTGGCGTCAGGGCACCGAACCCGGTCACCGCGACCCGGGTCATCCTCGTCGTCCCGCCGTGAGCTCAGGGCCGGCGGTCCTTCTGTTCGCGCTGTCAGGTGACACGACTTCCTCCCAAGGAACGTCTGGAGCTCCGGGCGGACTGCAGTTGGCGCGGGTCATCAGGTCATTCGTCAACCGATCCCGCGCGCCGCCCGGATGTGCCGAGCAGGCCGAGCTCGTGGGCGCGGGCGAGCGCCGCGGCCCGACGTGGCGGATCTCCTCGCTGGTCAGGGTCCACTGGCAATCGAGTGAGGTCACTCCTTGATCCTGCATGCCGCACCAGCGGTACACGCGGCTGGTAAACGTTAATAAGTTACCAATGTTCGGTAAAGTACCGCACAGATCCCCAGGAGAACACCCCTCCCCGGTCCGAGGAGGACACCCTCGTGCCAGGCCGCCGGTTCGCGGCCGGCGTCGGCACGCCCGCCGGCACGGCGGGTGCGGTCCGGGACCAGCGCTCCGATCGCCCGGGCCGCTCGTAGATCCGCAGGAGCTGCTCGCGCACGTCCGGGGCGAACTCGGCCTGCGCGTAGGCCTGCACGCTCGCCACCAGCACGGCGCGCTGCGCCGGCGCCGCGGCGAGAAGCGCCCTTCTGCGCGCGGGTGCAGGTCCGCGTCACCGCTCGTTCGGGATCAGCCGCCAGGCGACGACGGCGGCCACCGCGACCAGCACCGCCGCCACCACGCAGGTGGTCTGCAGCGACGCGACGAACGCCTCCCGCACCGCGTCCAGCACGGCGGCCTCCAGGCCGGCCGCCTGCTCGCTCGCCACGCTGACCGCCGCGGCGAGCGAGTCGCCGGCCTGGGCCGCGGCGTCGGGCGACAGGCCCGCGGGCAGGGTGACCCGGCCCTGGTAGCCCAGGGTGACGAGCGAGCCGAGCACGGCGACACCCAGCGCGACGCCGAGCTCGTACGCCGTCTCGGAGATCGCCGAGGCGCCGCCCGCCTTGGCCGGCGGGACGGCGGAGACCACGGCATCCGTGGTCAGCGTCATCGCCAGCCCCACGCCGAGGCCGGCCGGGACCAGGGCGAGCGCGAGCCACGCGTAGTGGTCGGCGCCCTCCGCCACGGCGATGGCGACCATGCCCAGCGCGGTGACCGCCAGCCCGAGCGCGATGGCGCGGCCCCGGCCGAACTTCCGGAGCGACCAGCCCACCACGACCACCACCGCGATGGACGCGAGGGTGGCGGGCAGCTCCGCGACGCCCGCGACCAGCGGGGAGAACCCGCGCACGAGCTGGAGGTACTGCGAGAAGAAGAACAGCATGCCGGTCAGCGCGAAGATCGCGATGAGGTTGGCCGCCACCGCGCCGCTGAACGCCGGGACCCTGAACAGGCCGACGTCGAGCAGCGGGCCGCGGCCGTCCGCCGCGAGCCGGTTCTGGCGCCGCACGAACCAGACGCCGGAGGCCACCGCGAGCGCCAGCACGCCGGTCGCGAGCGCGTCGACGCCCTCGGACGCGGCATGCTTGATGGCCCAGACCAGCGGCATCACCGCGGCGAACGACAGGAGCACGGACAGCAGGTCGAGGCGGCCGGGGTTCGGGTCCTTCGCCTCGGGCAGCAGCACGGCGCCGGCGACCACCAGGACCAGCACGACCGGCACGTTGACGAGGAAGACCGCGCCCCACCAGAAGTGCTCCAGCAGCAGCCCGCCGACCAGCGGCCCGACGGCGGCCCCGCCGCCCGCCGCGGCGGACCACACGGCGATGGCGCGGCTGCGCTCGGCGGCGTCGGGGAACAGCGTGCGGATGAGGGAGAGCGTCGAGGGCATGATCGTGGCGCCGGCCACGCCGAGCAGCAGGCGGGCGGCGATGAGGGTCTCCGCGTCGGGCGCGAAGGCGGCCAGCGCCGAGGCCACGCCGAACGCCGTCGCGCCGATCAGCAGGAGTCGCTTGCGACCGATCCGGTCGGCCAGGGTGCCCATGGTGACCAGCAGCCCGGCGATGGCCAGCGAGTAGATGTCGCCGATCCACAGGACCTGGGTGGCGGTGGGCGCGAGGTCGCGGGTGAGCGACGGGACGGCCAGGTAGAGCACGGTGCCGTCGATCGCCAGCAGCCCGACCGCCAGCACGAGGACGGCGAGCGCGGCCCACCGGCGGCGCACGGAGAGGAGGGGAGCAAGAGCCGTCACCCGCGTAACTGTACCGTCTAGCCGGTACAGTTTTCTAGGACGGTGCCTGTGACGCGGCCTATAGTGCGTGCCGGGCAGTGCGTCGGACACGAGGGGTGGCCATGGGCAGGACGGCGGGCAGGAGCCCGGAGCAGACGCGCGCGGCGATCCTGGACGCGGCGAGCCGGCTGGTCCGCGAGCGCGGGGTGTCGGCCAGCCTCGACGACGTCGCGCGCCGGGCGGGCGTGTCCAAGGGCGGTTTGCTGTACCACTTCGCGAACAAGCACGACCTGCACCTCGCGCTGGCGGCCGACTGGCTGGAGCGGTTCCGGTCGGCGGTGCTCGCCGCGATCCCGGCCGACGACGCCGCCCCCGGCCGCCTCACGCGCGCCTACGTGCGCGTCTCGATCGACGGCGCCCTGGACGCCGCCGCCTCGCGCGACGCGCTGGTGGTGATCGCGCACCTGTCGAGCGTGGACGCCGTCATCGACCTGGCCCGGGCCGACGCGCGCCGCTGGCAGGACGACCTGCGGGCCGACGGCCTGCCCGAGGACGTCCTGTCGCTCGTGGTGGCGGCGGCGGACGGCGCCAGCGCGCAGCCCGCCTGGGGCGGCGAGCCGACGCCGGAGGAGCTGGCCCGCCTGCGTGAGCGGCTGCTGGCGCTGACGGTGCTGGACGGCTGACGCCGTCAGGCCGCGCGGGCAGCAGACCGCCGCGCCGTCAGACCGCCTCGCTCCCCCGGTCGAACCGGGCGCGGCTCTCCCTCAGCTGCTGCCCGTGGTCCTGCGCCCAGTCCACGAAGCCGTGCGCCAGGTCCATGAGCTTCCAGCCGAGCGGGGTCAGCTCGTACTCGACGCGGGGCGGCACCTCGGCGTAGGCGGTGCGGGTCACCATCCCGTCCCGCAGAAGGCCCCGGAGGGTCTTGCTGAGCATCCGGTGCGAGACCCCGGACACGACCGCCTGGATGGCGGAGAAGCGCTGCGGGCCGTCGGAGAGGGACGCCACGACCAGCAGCGTCCACCGGTCGGCCACCTGGCCCATGAGGTCCCGGGTCAGCTCGTGCGTCTCGCTGTCGCACGGCGAGTCGGAGCCCCCGGGCATCCTCGCCGCCAGGCTGTCCAGACGCGTGTCACGCGAGATCCGCACCATGCCGCATTGCTTCCTCTCCGGTTACCGACGAACTGCAAAGTGCGTATTTGAAAGCTGGATTACCCGCGTCTCCGCACTGTTGTGTCACGTGGACCAACCACCCCGGCCCCGTGTTCGTTCCCGCGCCCGGGCGGGTCCACCGACAGCACTCACGGAAGCGAAGGACGAGCAATGCTCAAGATCGGAATCATCCTCGGCAGCACCCGCCCCGGCAGGAACGGCGAGGCCGTGGCCAAGTGGGTCTACGAGATCGCGTCGCAGCGCACGGACGCCGAGTTCGAGCTCGTCGACCTGGCGGACTACCCCCTGCCCCACCTCGACGAGCCCATGTCCCCGGCCATGGGCCAGTACGCCCACGACCACACCAAGGAGTGGGCCGCCAAGGTGGCCGAGTTCGACGGCTACGTGTTCGTGACGCCGGAGTACAACCACTCCACCTCGGGCGTGCTCAAGAACGCCCTCGACTTCGTCTACGGCGAGTGGAACAACAAGGCGGCCGGCATCGTCTCCTACGGCGGCGTGGGCGGCGCTCGCGCCGCGGAGCACCTCCGCCTCATCCTCGCGGAGCTGCAGGTCGCGACGGTGCGCCAGCAGGTGGCGCTGTCGCTGATCACCGAGTTCGAGAACTACTCGGTGTTCAAGCCGGGCGAGCACCTGACCCCGGCCCTGGACACGCTGCTGGACCAGACGGTCGCCTGGTCGGGCGCCCTTGAGCCGCTGCACGCCTGACCCGAGCCCCACCCACCTCGTTGAGTGCGGGATATTCGCCCTTCTGAGCAGGGCAGAAGGGCGAATATCCCGCACTCAACGAGGGGTCAGCGGCGGAAGGTGCGCAGCCGCAGGCTGTTGCCCACCACGAAGACGCTGGAGAACGCCATCGCGGCGCCGGCCAGCATGGGGTTGAGCAGGCCGAGGGCCGCCAGCGGGATCGCGGCGACGTTGTACCCGAACGCCCAGAACAGGTTGGTCCGGATGGTGCCGAGCGTCCGGCGCGACAGCCGGATCGCGTCGGCGGCAGAGGTGAGGTCGCCGCGCACGAGCGTGATGTCCGCTGCCTCGATGGCGGCGTCCGTACCCGTGCCCATCGCCAGGCCCAGGTCGGCCTGCGCCAGCGCGGGGGCGTCGTTCACGCCGTCCCCGACCATCGCCACGATCCTGCCCTCGGCCTGCAGCTTCGCCACGATGTCGGCCTTGTCCTGCGGCATGACCTCGGCGATCACCTCGGTGATCCCCACCGCGGCGGCGACCTGCTCGGCCACCGCCCGGTTGTCACCGGTGAGCAGCACGGGCGTGAGCCCGAGCGCCACGAGCTGCCCGACGGCGTCGGCGCTGGTGGGCTTCACCTGGTCGGCCACGACGAGGATGCCGCGTGCCTTCCCGTCCCAGCCGACGGCGACCACGGTCCTGCCCTCGCCCTCCGCGCGGGCCTTGGCCCGCGCCAGGTCCTCCGGCAGGTACTGCGACCAGTCGGCGAGCAGGCTCTCGCGCCCGACGACGACGGCGTGCCCGTCGACGACACCCTGCACGCCCTTGCCCTGGACGCTCTCGAACGACTCCGGGACCGGCAGGTCACCCACCTCCTGGGTGGCGCCCTTGGCGACGGCCTGCGCCACGGGGTGCTCGGAGGCGTCCTCCAGGGCGCCCGCGAGCCGCAGCAGCTCCTCGCGCGAGGTGCCGTCGGCGGGGACCGCCTCCTGGAGCGTCATCCGGCCGGTGGTGACGGTGCCGGTCTTGTCGAGCACCACGGTGTCCACCTTGCGCGTGGACTCCAGCACCTCCGGCCCCTTGATGAGGATGCCGAGCTGGGCCCCGCGGCCGGTACCCACCAGCAGCGCGGTGGGCGTGGCCAGCCCGAGGGCGCAGGGGCACGCGATGATCAGCACCGCGACGGCGGCGGTCAGCCCGGCCGCGGCCGGGAACCCGGCGCCGAACCAGAAGCCCAGGGTCGCCACCGCGATCGCGATGACCACCGGGACGAAGATCCCGGAGACCCGGTCGGCCAGACGCTGGATCTCCGCCTTGCCGGACTGCGCGTCCTCGACCAGACGCGCGATCCGCGCGAGCTGGGTGCCCGACCCGACCTCCGTGGCCCGCACGACCAGGCGGCCACCCGAGTTCACGGTCGCCCCCGCCACGGTGTCGCCGACGCCGACCTCGACCGGGACGGACTCCCCCGTGAGCAGCGACGCGTCGATCGCGGACGAGCCGGCGACGACCACGCCGTCGGTGGCGACCTTCTCCCCCGGCCGCACCACGAACTCGTCGCCCACGCCCAGGCTCTCGACCGGCACGCGCGCCTCGACCCCGTCGCGCAGCACCGCGACGTCCTTCGCACCCAGCTCCAGCAGCGCGCGCAGCGCGGCGCCCGCCCGGCGCTTGGACCGCTTCTCGAAGTAGCGCCCGGCCAGCACGAACATCGTGACGCCGGTGGCCACCTCGAGGTAGATGTTGGCGGCGCCGTCGGACGGCGCGACCGTCAGCTCGAACCCGTGCGTCATGCCGGGCTCGCCTGCCGTGCCGAGGAAGAGCGCGTACAGGGACCAGCCGAACCCGGCCAGCACGCCCAGCGAGACGAGGGTGTCCATGGTGGCTGCGCCGTGCCGCAGGTTGGTCCACGCCGCCCGGTGGAACGGCCAGGCCCCCCACAGCGCGACGGGGGCCGCGAGCACGAGCGACGCCCACTGCCAGTAGGTGAACTGCCAGGCCGGGACCATCGCGAGCGCGATCACCGGGACGGTGAGCACCACCGTGGTGATCAGCCGGTCGCGCAGCGCGGACAGCTCGCGGTCCTGCGCGCCGGCCGCGCCGTCGTCGTCCGCCGCCACCTCGGGAGGCGCGGGCAGGACGGCGGTGTAGCCGGTCTTCTCGACCTCGGCCACCAGCGCGCCGAGGTCGTACCCGGCGGGCGCGGTGACCTTCGCCTTCTCGGTGGCGTAGTTGACGCTCGCGGTCACGCCGTCGAGGCGGTTGAGCTTCTTCTCGATCCGCATGGCGCACGACGCGCAGGTCATACCCCCGATCTCCAGGTCGACCGTGGTCGTCGGCTCGTCCGTGCGGGACGTGGTGCCGGACATCAGCCCCTCCCCTCCGTGTCCAGGACGAAGCGCGCGGTGTGCACGTCCCCGTCCACCTTGAAGTCCAGGTACAGCAGGTAGCGGCCCGGGGTGGGCGCCTCGGTCCGGAACGTGACGTCCGGCCCGGACACCGCTCCCGGCTCGGGCTCGTGGCCCTCGGGGTGCACGTGCAGGTAGGCCAGGTCGCCCGCGCGCAGGGCGACGAGGTGCCCGAAGGCGCCGAGATACGGCTCCAGGTCCGTGACCGGCTCGCCGTCGCGCGTGACGGTCGCCGTCAGCGTCGACTCCCCGCTCGCGCTCAGGTCCCCCGTGAGAGTCGCGGTGTACCCGTCGGTCGTGTCGGACGCCGACACCGCCGTGGCCGGCCGCGCGTCGAACCGGCCCGCGACATCGACCGTCCGGCCCAGCGTCAGGTTCTCGCCGGTCGCCTCGGGGACGAAGTCCGCGAGCACGCGGTAGGTGCCCGCCTCGTCCCAGGTCCACGGCATCGACCAGACGCCGTCCGGCGACATCGTCGGGTGCACGTGCCGGAACCGCTCGCCGTCGGACCGCACCACGACCAGGTGCAGCTCCTTGTCGTGCTCCGTGGCGAACTCGGTCACCGCGGCGCCGTCGGCCTGCATGATCACGAACGAGAGCGTGCCCCGCTCGCCCACCTCGTCCGGGACCGTCACCGGGCTCAGGAGCAGGCCGTCCTGCTCCAGCGACAGCCCGCGCACCGGCGCCGGGCCGGCACCGTCGGGCCCGTGGGCGCCGGCCGGCGCCTCGCCGCCCGTGTCACCGTGTCCCGCGTCGCCGCCGGTCATCTCCATGCCGTCCGGACCGTCGGCCCCGGCCGCCGCCGACCAGGCGACGACCGAGGCCTCCGGGACGACCGCGCCCGCGACGGCGAAGGACGCGGCGAACAGCGCCGCGAGCCCCCCGCCGTACAGGCCCAGCCGCTGGGGCGCGTTCATGAGAGACGCGCCGCCTCGTATCCCGCCTCGTCCACGGCGGCCAGGACCGCGGCCTCGTCCAGCGCCGCGGCGCTGCGGACCACGAGCCGGCCGGTCGCCGCGCTCACGTCGACCTGCTCCACCCCCGGGAGGCGGCTCACCTCGCCGCGCACCGACATCTCGCAGTGGCCGCAGGTCATCCCCGTCACCTGGTACTCGCTCGTCGTCATCGTCTCGCCTCTCGGTGTTGATACCTTGCTACCCCTAGGGGGTAACCGTATGTCGCTCACCATATACCCCTGAGGGGTATCGCGCGCAACGTCGCGCACGCCAGAAAAGTGCTGCGCCGGCCCCGCCGCCCCTGGCAGGGTGGCGCGATGGACGCCACCGGGAACGAGACACGGGCCGCCTGGGCCGTCGCATCGCGCAAGTACGAGGACGAGTACGCCGAGCACCTCGCCCTGGCCCGCACCGCGGAGCTCCTGCCCGCCGAGGTCGACGCCCTCGGCGATCTCGTCGCCGGCGCCGACGTGGTGCACCCGATGAGCGGCCACGGGCTCGACGACATCGCGCTCGCACGCCTGGGGGCGCGCTCCGTGCACGGCCTCGACTACAGCGAGGCCGCCGTCTCCAGCGCGCGGCGCCGCGCGGACGAGCTCGGCCTGCCGTGCCGGTACACCCGGGCGACCCTGCCCGCGAGCGGGCTGGAGGCGGCGTGCGCCGACCTGGTCTACACCGGCAAGGGCGCCCTGATCTGGCTCGCCGACCTGGGCGCGTTCTTCGCGGAGGCGCACCGCCTGCTGCGGCCGGGCGGCCGGCTGTACGTGTACGAGGCGCACCCCTTGGTGCCGCTGTGGGACTGGGACCCCGACGAGATCCGGGTGCGCCCCGACCGCGGGTACTTCGCCCCCGCGCACGTCAACGACACCTACCCCGGCAACGGCGCCGTGGAGCGGCAGCACACGCTCGCGGGCATCGTCACGGCCTGCCTGCGGGCGGGGTTCGAGATCGAGGAGCTGCACGAGCACCCCGAGCCGTTCTGGTACCCGGGCGGCGTCACCGCCGCCGCCTGGGACGGGCGCGTGCCCAACACGTTCAGCATGCTCGCGTGCCGGGGCTGAGCCGTTACGGTTCGGGACATGCTGGAGATCATTCCCGTCGCGATATTCGTCGTCCTGCTGCTTCTGTACATCACCGTCAGCGGGCACCTGCGCGAGAGCGGGAAAGCGATCGAACGGGTCGAGCGAAAGCTGGACCTGATCCTCGATCACCTCGATGTCGAATGGCCGACCGCCGACGGGATCTCGCCGGAAGCCCTGGCCGAGATCGACCGGAACATCTGGTCCGACCGCCGGATCGAGGCGATCAAGCTGTACCGGGACGCCACCGGCCTCGGGCTCGTCGAGGCGAAGCAATGGGTCGACCGGCGGGCGGAGCAGGGTCCCGCCGACCGCAGCTCCTGACCGCACCCCTCGGGACCCACGACCGCCGCCCCCTCTCCTGACCTGCGCGGAAACTCGCGCAAAACCTCATTTCGGCGACAATTCACCTCCCCGATCGGTAGGGTTGCCGACGTCACGCCTGTGAGGTGTCCGGGCGGGCCTTTCTTTTTGTGGAGTGATGATCAGGAGGACGCATGAGCTTTGCCTCACGCGTATTTGAGAACCGTCGGTCGGTCGTCTCGGTGGGGGTGGTGGCGCTCTTCGGCGCGGGTCTGGTCGGCTTCGCGCTCCTCTACGACGGTGAGGCCACCGCCGACGTCGACCTGAACGACTCGGGCGTCTGGGTGACCCAGACGGCGAAGGGCAACCTCGGCCGGTTCAACTACGAGGCCAAGACCATCGACGGCGTGCTCGTGGCGGGCGCGGGGAGCTTCGACGTGGAGCAGGACGCCCAGCGCGTGCTCCTGGACCGCACGGGCGACTCGTCCGCGAGCCCGGTGAACCCGGCGCAGCTCGCGTTCGACACCACCATGAACTTCCCCGCCGGCGCACAGGTCGCCTCGGGCGGCGCCACCACCGCGGTGTACGACGGCGACACCGGCCGGGCGTGGGTGCTGCCGTTCGACTCGGCGGCGTTCGATGAGAAGGAGCTCAAGCCCACGGTTGAGGCGGGCCAGGGCGGCAGGCTCGCGGTGGGCAAGGACGGCACCGTGTTCCTGGCCGTGCCGGCCGACGGCAAGCTCTACTCGATCCCCACCGGCTCGCAGGGCGTCGCCGAGGACGTCGACGAGTCGTCGCTCCCCGTGGCCGCCGACGCCACGGTGCTGGTCTCCGCGGTGGGCGACGAGCCCGTGGTGCTCGACCAGTCCACCGGCAATCTCGTGCTGCCGGGCGGCGACACCGTCACGATCGAGGAGGGTTCGCAGAGCGTGCTGCAACAGCCCTCCGACGAGGCGGAGAACGTGGTGCTGGCCACCCCGGAGGCGCTGGTGACGGTGCCGGTCGGCGGCGGGAAGCCGACCACGTTCGGCTTCCAGGGCGCGGGCGGCGGCACGCCGTCCGCCCCGGTGCAGCTCGGGGGCTGCCTCTACGGGGCGTGGGCCGGCGGCCAGGTGCTCCGGGACTGCGAGGGCTCGGACAACGACGTCAACGAGGTGCTCGAGGGCGTGAGCGCCGGGATGAACCTGGTCTACCGGGTCAACCGGAACGTCATCGTGCTCAACGACATGGCGGGCGGGCTGCTGTGGATGGCCGCCGAGAAGTTCGAGGTGGTCGACACCTGGAAGCTCACGATCCCGAAGGACGGCAAGGGCGACAAGACCGAGACCGAGGAGGCCACACCGGAGCAGGTCGACCAGGCCGTTGCCGACCGCAGCAAGCCCAACCGCGCGCCCGAGGCGGTGGACGACACGTTCGGCGTGCGGCCCGGCCGCACCACGGTGCTCAACGTGCTGGGCAACGACTCGGACCAGGACGGCGACGTGATGGTGGCGTCGGTCAAGGGTGAGGTCGAGGGCGACATCGCGGTGGACCGCGTGCTCGACGGCACCGCGCTGCAGGCGAACGTGCCCGACGGCGCGGCCGGGACCACCAGCTTCACGTACGAGGTGAACGACGGCCGGGGCGGCACCGACGAGGGCTCCGTGGACGTCAAGGTGGTGCCGCCGGAGGAGAACAACGCGCCCGAGCAGCCGGGCAAGCCGGTACTGGTGGTGGGCCAGGGCGGCCTGGGCACCATCAAGGTGCTGCCCTACTTCAAGGACCCCGACGGCGACGACATGTTCCTGTCGAGCGCGAGCACGGCCGACCCCCTGGACGAGGTGCGGTTCCGGCCGGACGGCACCGTCGAGTTCCGGGACGGCGGCACCGTGACGGGCAACAAGATCGTCGACGTCCTGGTGTCGGACGCCATGGGCCAGTCCTTCCCCGGCACGCTGATCGTCAACGTGGTCGCCACCAACGTGCCGCCGGTCGCGGTGCAGGACCACGTGGCCGTGCTGGCCGGCGAGCCGGTGACGGTGGACCCGGTGGCCAACGACTTCGACCCCAACGGCGACGACTTCCGGCTGATCCGGGTCGACGACAAGCAGGGCGCGACGATCACGACCAACGCGACGGCCGAGACGTTCAAGTTCGAGTCGGACACGCCCGGCGCGTACGACGTGACCTACCACATCAGCGACGGCCCCGAACCGACGATGGGCCTGGTGCGCGTGGACGTGCTGGAGCCGCCGGACGAGACCGGCGCACCGGTCGCGGTCTCGGACCAGGTGCTGCTGCCGGCCGGTGGCACGGCACTGGTCGACGTGCTCGCCAACGACACCGACCCCGCGGGCGGCGTGCTCGTGGTGCAGGGCGTCAGCGTGCCCGGCGACGCGCCGGTGACCGTGTCGGTGCTCAACCACCAGATCCTGAAGGTCTCGGAGGTCAAGCGCCTGGAAGGTCCCGTGACCCTGAGCTACAAGGTGGCCAACGGCACGAGCACGGCCACCGGCCAGGTGCGTGTGGTGCCGATCCCGGCGCCGGCCCAGCTGCGCCCGCCGGAGGCGGGTCCGGACGAGGCGACCGTGCACGTGGGTGACGTGGTGACGATCCCGGTGCTGAAGAACGACACGCACCCGGACGGCCTTGATCTGACGCTCACGGACAAGCTGCAGGAGTCGCCGCCGGACTCGGCAGGCGAGGCGTTCGTCTCGGAGGACACGGTGCGGTTCCGGGCCGGCCAGGAGGCCGGGACGTACCACGCGGTCTACGAGGTGAGGGACGCCAACGGGCAGAAGGACTCCGCCCAGGTCACGATCAACGTGCTCGACGCACCCGAGAACTCCGCCCCGCAGCTGCCCGACATCGAGGCCCGCGTGCTCAGCGAGGGCATCGTCCGCATCCCGCTGCCGCTGGACGGCACGGACCCCGACGGTGACTACGTCTCCCTGAGCTCGATCTCCGCGGCGCCGTCGCAGGGCACGGCCACCATCGTGGACGGGTTCATCGACTACACGGCCGCGGCGGGATCGGCGGGCCTGGACACCTTCACCTACCAGGTCACCGACACGCGCGGCGCCCCCGCCGAGGGCGTCGTGCGGGTCGGCATCGCGATGGCTCCGGCGTCCAACCAGGACCCGCAGGCGGTCGACGACGTGACGACGGTGCGGCCCGGCCGGACCGTCGCGGTCGCGGCCCTGGACAACGACTCGGACCCCGACGGCAACCAGATCGGGCTGGTGGGCAACGGCTTCGAGGGCACGGGCGACCTGGAGCCCAAGGCGGTGGACGACGACGTCGTGGTCACCGCACCCGACAAGGAGGGCCCCTACTCCTTCTACTACGGCATCCAGGACACCTACAAGGCGCGGGCCAGCGGCGCCATCACGGTGAACGTGGACGCCAACGCGCCGCTGCTGCGTCCCGTCGCCCACGACGACGTCGTGACGGTCGACGACGTGGAGGGTTCGAGCAGCGTCACGCTCGACGTGCTGGCCAACGACGTGGACCCGGACGGCGTGGCCGCGGACCTCGAGGTCGCCGTGGACGCGGACCTGGAGGGCGTGACCGTCACCGAGTCCGGCGCCGTCAGGGTGGAGCTGACGCAGGACGCCCAGGTCATCACCTACACCGTGACCGACGTCGACGGCCAGGGGGCCAAGGCGTTCGTCCGCGTGCCGGGCGACCAGGCACGGCCGCACGTCAAGCCGGGCCTGGAGCCGCTCAAGGCGACCAGCGGCGAGCCGCTGACGATCGACATCGCGGACTACGTGGTGGTGCGCGACGGCACCGAGCCGCGGATCACGGAGGACCGGACGGTCAAGGCGCTGGAGGGCACGGTCACGGTCGAGGACCACGACACGATCGTCTACACCTCGACGGCGGACTACGCCGGGGCCGCGTCGGTCAGCTTCGAGGTGACCGACGGCGACGGGCCGGACGACCCCGAGGGCCTGGCGGCGGTACTGACGCTGCCGATCGACGTGACCCCGGCCAAGAACATGCCGCCCAGGATCACCGGGACGCCGGTGCTCAGGGTCGCCCCGGCCGAGACGGCCGAGGTGGACCTGTCGCGGTACGCCAAGGACCCGGACAAGGACCCGCTGACCTTCGAGGTCAAGGGCACCGAGAAGATCATCACGTCCGTGACGGGCACGACCGTGCGGGGCGAGGTCGACGCGTCGGTGCCGAAGGGCACGTTCCAGGAGATCCCCATGATGGTCTCGGACGGCAAGAACCCGCCCGTCGAGGCCGAGCTGACCGTCGAGGTGGTGCCGTCGACCCGGGAGAAGGCGAAGACGACGCCGGACGTGGTGCTCGACGCCCACCAGGGCGAGGCGACCACCATCCCGGTGCTGGCCAACGACACCAACCCGTTCCCGAACAAGCCCCTCGAGGTCGTCGACGCGACGCGCGAGACGGGCCAGGGCGAGGTCTCGCACAACGGCTCCGAGGTGATCGTCACCCCGGGCGCCGACTTCACCGGCGTCATGACCGTGCGCTACCGCGTGCAGGACGCGACCGGTGACCCCGACCGCGAGGTGGACGGCATCGCGAAGCTGACGGTGCTGGGCCGCCCCGAGGCGCCCCGCGCGCCGCGGGTCGAGGAGGTCCGTTCGGAGACGGTGGTGCTGAGCTGGGACCAGCCGAACAACAACGGCGCGGAGATCACCGGGTACACGCTGCGGACGCAGACCGGTCAGGAGCACGCCTGTGCCACGACCACCTGCACGTTCGACGGGCTCAAGAACAACGTGAAGTACCGGTTCACGGTCACCGCGACCAACGAGGTGGCAGACTCCGACCCGTCACCGGCATCGCGCGAGGTCCGCCCGGACGAGAAGCCGGACAAGCCGGAGCCCCCCACGCTCGACTTCGACAACCAGAGCCTGATGGTGAGCTGGAAGAACAAGGCCTACACGGACCGCTCGCCGATCGAGTGCGTCAACCTCGAGATCAGCCCCGCGCCGGCGAACAACGTGACCCAGAAGGCGTGCGTCGAGAACACCTCGGTCAAGTGGTCGGGGCTGGAGAACGGCACGGCGTACACGGTGCGGGTGCAGGCCAAGAACGAGGCGGACAGCCCGTCGGACTGGAGCGACCCCTCCGCGCCGGAGACCCCCGCCGCGCCCCCGGCGCAGCCGGCCGCACCGGCCGCGCAGCGCGTGGACACGGGCGTGGGCGGCCAGATCACCGTGTCGTGGACGGCCCCGGCCAACAACGGCGACGCCGTGAAGCGGTACTACCTGGCCGTGTACAAGGACGGCGCGAAGGTCAACACCATCCCCGCCACGGGTACGTCGGCGCCGGTCCAGAAGCTGAGCACCAGCTCGACCTACACGTTCACGGTCCAGGCCGAGAACAAGGCGGGCAGGTCCAAGGCCAGCCCGCCGTCGAACGCGGTGGTGCCGTACGGCGTGCCGGATGACCCCAGCCGGCCCACGGCGAAGCTCGGGTCGAACACGAGCAACCAGGCGGACGTGAGCTGGACCGCGATCCCGAGCTCGAACTTCCGCGGCAAGAGCCCGCGGTACGAGGTCACGCACAACAACGGCACGGACCACCCCAGCGCGGGCAACACGACGGCGTACACCTACAAGAGCCTGACCAACGGCACGGCGTACGCGTTCCGGGTGCGGGCGTGCAACGCCGACGCCTGCTCGGACTGGTCCACCGCCTCGAACGCGGTGACCCCGTACGGCCCGCCGAAGACCCCGACGATCACGGCGACCGCCGGGATCGGCAAGGTCACCTTCACGTGGGACGCGCGACCGGAGAACGGCCTGCCCACCACCGCGCGGGTGACCGGCGCGATCACCAGCACGGCCAAGAACGGCACCGCGTCCGCCACGGCCAGCGAGGGTCAGACCAAGGACGCCTGCGTCACGGTCACCGACTCCCAGAACCGCACGGCCCGCGCCTGCGCCTCGAAGGCGGCCCTGCAGCCGCGGGCCTGGGTGACCGTGGGCGGCAACAGCGGCGACTGCGCGAGCTGCCGCAACTGGGTGCTGAACTGGTCGGGCTTCGACACGGGCAACCACCAGGCGGCCTGCTGGGCGGGCAACACCCGGCAGTACGACCAGGACAGCCCGACCGTCTGGCACGACATCCACCCGCCGCACGCCACCACCTGGGGCGGCAGCACCACGTACCCGATGAACGGGGCCAGCGGCAACAGGACGCTCTCGTGCTTCATGAGTGCCAAGTACAACGGAGCGGAGGTCGCCTTCATGGTCGACGGGAAGCGGTACCAGGTCTCGAACTGGAACAGCTGACGCCGGCCGTGCACGGCTGACGTCAGTCCTCGCGGGGCGCACGGGTGACCGTGCGCCCCGCGCTGTCGTTCCCGGACCCGTCCGGCCGACCGCCTCCTGACCGGGCGAAATCCGCTTCCGCAGGCGAAATGCACCACTTGTCGCTACGCTGCCGCCGACGCCGGGTTCGACCAATTGGTCCGCTCTGCCCAGAGTCGTGTCCACAACCTGGATCTCGAACGTAAGGACCACGATGCTCGTTCAGGCCTTCACCGCCAGCCTGATGGACGGCCAGTCGCCCGTCGACAGCGAACCGACGACGTCGATCTGCCGGAGCTACGGGAGCCATCCAGGGGTTCGGACACCGACCACGGAGCACGGCGGGTACTGCGCCGTCGTCGACCACGCGCCGCTTCCGCCGGCGTCCGAGGACGACGAGCTGAGCGTGCAGCGCGGGGCGGCCGTCGACATCGGCGACGGGTGGGCCTTCTTCGACAGCCTCGCCCCGGCGGCCTGCTTCGTCCGTGCGGGCCTGCTGTCCAACCTGAGCCCGTCGTGGGACCTCTTCGAGGCCGCCGAGGTCCGGTCCTGGTGCACGGAGCACTGCTGCGACGAGCTGGCGCTCGTGCTCGGCCGCCAGGTCTACGAGCCGGCCGAGATCGACGAGTTCTTCGCGCAGTTCGCGACCTCCCTCGCCGCGTAGGACGTACCGAGCAGTCCTTCGCGAACCACGCCGGCAGCGCGCGGGCCCCGCCGACCCGGCCTCGGCTACCCCGCGTCCGCCGCCAGCCGCTGCGCGACCGCCGCGGCCTCGGCGGCCTTGACCTGCGCCTTCTCCGCCCGCCGCGCGGCCTTGGCGGCCCGCTTGGGCGTGGTGCCCTCCGAGCGCCGCTCGAACAGCGTGTAGATCACCGGCACCACGTACAGCGTCAGCAGCGTCGAGGACACGAGCCCGCCGATCACCACGAGCGCCAGCGGCTGCGAGATGAACGCCCCGCCGCCGGTCAGGCCGAACGCCATCGGGGTCAGCGCCAGGATCGTCGCCGCCGCCGTCATCACGATCGGCCGCAGGCGCTGACGCGCGCCCTCCCGGACCGCCTCGTCGAGCGGCTGCCCGTCGGCCCGGTACTGGTTGATCAGGTCGATCAGCACGATCGCGTTGGACACCACGATGCCCACCAGCATCAGCACGCCGATCAGGGCCGCGACGTCGAGCGGCGTGCCGGTCAGCAGCAGCGCCAGCAGGGCGCCCGTCGCCGCGAACGGCACCGAGACCAGCAGGATCAGCGGCTGCCCGATGCTCCGGAACGTCGCCACCATCACCAGGTACACGATGAGGATCGCCGCCAGCAGAGCGAGGCCCAGGTCGGCGAACGCGTCGGCCTGGTCGGCCGCCACACCGCCCACGCTCACGTCCGCGCCGTTCGGCAGGTCCAGCCCGTCGATCTCCTCGGTCAGGGCCGTGGTCAGCGTGCCCAGGTCCTGCCCCGCCGGGGTCACCGCGACGGTCGCGCTGCGCTCGCCGTCCACCCGCGTGACCGACGCCGGGGCCGACACCTCCTCGACCGTCACCAGGTCGCTCAGCGGGACCACGCCCGCCGCCGTCGGCACGTCGATCTTCTCGATCTCGGCCGTCGTGGCCGGCACGTCGCCGGCGACGACGACGTCGAGCGACGCGCCGTCGAGGTCCACGGTGCCGATGCTCGCCTCGTTCATCGCGCCGGCCACCAGGCCGGAGACCGCCGCCTCCGTCAGCCCGGCCTCGGCCGCCGCGTCCCGGTCGACCGTCACCTGTACCGTCGACTGCTCGGCGGCCAGGTTGTTGGTCACGCTCTCGACGCCGTCGAGGTCCGTGACGGCGTCCTCGACAGCGCTCGCGGCGTCGGCCAGGTCGTCGGCGTCGGGCGCGGTGACCACCAGGTCCACGGTGGTGCTGGAGAAGCCGGAGTCGCCCGCGGCGACGGTGACCTCGCCGTCCAGGGTGGCGGTGTCGAGCGCCTCGCGGACGTCGTCCTGCACCGCCTCGCCGTCGGCGTCCTCGTCCAGCGTCATCGCGAACGACGCGCTGCTCCCGCCGCCGCCCATGCCGAAGGCGGCGGCCATCCCGTCGGCCGACCCGACGGTGGTCTGCACGGTCGCGATGCCGTCGATGCCCGCGAGGACGTCCTCGACCTCCTTGGCCCCCGCGTCCTGGTCCTCCAGCGACGTGCCCGGCTCGAACTCCTGGGTCACCGACAGCGTGTCCTGGCCGGCGGCGCCGATGAAGTTGGTCTCCATGCGTGGCACCAGCGCGAGCGTGCCGCCCAGCAGCGCGACCGCGACCGTCAGCGTGACCGCCGGGTGGCGCAGCGACGCCGCCAGCGACGGCACGTAGGCGCGCTGCCAGATGCCGCGCCGCTCCTTGAGCTCGGCGGCCTCCCGCATCGCGGCCCCGCCGTCGGCCGAGACCGGAACCTTGATGAACCAGTACGCGAGCACCGGCACCACGACCAGCGCCACGACCAGCGAGGCGCCCATGGCGATCGCCACGGTGACGGCGAACGGCTGGAACAGCTCGCCCGCCATGCCGCCCACGAGCGCGATCGGGGCGAACACCGCGATGGTGCAGACCGTGGACGCGGTGATGGCCGCACCCACCTCGCGGACGGCGGTGACGATGGCGTCGACGCGGTCCTCGCCGTAGGACAGGTGCCGCTTGATGTTCTCGATCACCACGATCGAGTCGTCCACGATGCGCCCGATCGAGATGGTCATGGCCGCGAGCGTAAGGATGTTCAGCGTGTAGCCGGTCAGGTTCATCGCCGCGAACGTCACGGCCAGCGACAGCGGGATCGAGACCGCCGCGACCAGCGTGGCCCGCAGGGAGGCCAGGAACACCAGGATCACGAGCACCGCGAACAGCAGGCCGAGCCCGCCCTCCGTGGTCAGACCCTCGATCGACTCCTCGATGAACGGCGCCTGGTCGAACGTGACGGCGGTGCTCACGCCCGCGTCGTCGAGCTCGTCCTCGACGTCGGCCAGCACGTCCTGCACGGCGTGCGACACGTCGACCGTGTTGCCGTCGGGCGTCTTGGTCAGCGCGATGGCCAGCGACGGCTCGCCGTCCAGCCGCGAGAAGGAGGTGGGCTCGACGTCCTGCACGCTCACCTTCGCGACGTCGCCCAGGTGCACGACGGCGGCGGGGCCGGCCTCGGCGGCCGGCGCCTCCCCGGTGGCGCCCGGGACGCCCGCGGCCGCACCGGCCCCGGCGGCGCCGGCTGCTCCGGCACCGGCTCCCGCGGAGCCGGCGGACGGGACGATCGGCAGCTTCTCGAGCTCCTCGACGGTGCTCACGGTGGTGCCCACCTGGACGCTGCTCGTGCGGCCGTCCTCGGTGACCGAGCCGACCGGCATGACCGTGCCGTTGTCCTGCAGCAGCGACGAGAGCTGGGCGGCGGTGAGACCCGCGGCGGCCAGCTTCTCGTCGTCGGGCTCGATCACGACCTGGCGCTCGGTGGTGCCGGTCACCGTGACGTCGCGGACCTCCGCGATGCCCGACAGCTCGGGCACCAGCACGGAGTCGATCGTCTCGGTCAGCTCCCGCTCGGTGCCGTCGCCGGACACCGCGAGCTGCACCACGGGCAGGTCGTCGAACGAGCCGGCCATGACGTCGGGCTCGACGTCGTCCGGCAGGTCCTGGAGACCCCCGACGGCGGAGGTCATCTCCTGGCTGGCCGCGTCGATGTCGGTGCCGTACTCGAGCTCGACGGTGGTCATCGAGACGCCGGTGGAGACCGTCGAGGTCACACCCGTGACGCCGTCGATCGCCTCGACGGCGGTCTCGATCGGGTCGGTGACGCGCTCCGCGACGAGCTCCGGCGCCGTGCCCGGGTAGACCGCGGTGACCGCCACCACGGGCACGTTCAGGGAGGGTATGAGTTCCTGGCGGAGCTGCCCCATGCTGAAGATGCCGACGACGAAGACGGCGATCGTCGCGAGTGCCACGAGGGCACGGTTCGCGAGCGACATTCGGGCAAGACGAAACACACTGCCTCCAGATCTGGGGTTCACGCCGGGGTCCCACGACTCCGTCGGCGCAGTATTTTGCCTAACGCAAAGGATCACGCCCGGGTTCCCGGCACGCAACTCCGGTTCTCGTGCGGCTCCGGGGCCACTAAAATCACCCCGTGACCGACCAGACCCGCGCGCAGCTCGCCGCCGAGCTCGCCGACCTGCACCACCAGCTGGGTGAGGCGTTCTTCGCCTCCCGGCTCCGGCCCCTGCTGGAGACGGACCTCACGGTGCAGCAGCTCAGAGCGCTGGCCCTGGTGCAGGTGGACCGCGACTCGACACCGCAGCGGCTCGCCGAGGCGCTCGGCGTGTCCGCCGCCACGGTCTCCGGGATCCTCGACCGACTGACCGCGGCCGGGATGACGGTGCGCACGCCCGACCCGGCCGACGGCCGGGTGCGCCGCGTGACCAGCACGGAGAAGGGCAGCGAGGCGATCCGGCGCATCGTCGCCCACGAGGACGACCTGCCGCCCGACCTGCTGGACCTGCTCGACGTGGACGACCTGCGCGCGCTCACCCAGGGCACCCGCGCCCTGCTGGAGGCGACCCGCCGCCTGACGCCCTGACCCCCGCGACGCGTCAGACGTACAGGTCCCCCGGGTGACCTGTACGCCTGACACGAAGGCGGGTGGGGTCGTCAGGCGTGCCGGCGCGCGGTCTCCTCGGCCAGGCGGTGGAGCAGCGCCCGCGCCTCGGGCGGGCCCGTGACCTCGATGTGGTCGGCGAACTGGAGCAGCTGCCGCGCGGCCTCGACCTGCGCGTAGCCGATGGTGATCGGCACCCGGCCGGACGCGTCCGGCGGCCCGACCGTGCGGAGCCGGGAGCCGAGGATGCGGTACGCCAGGTCCACGGCGCCGGCGTCCAGGACCGCCTCGACCGTCATGCCGCGCCGGGTCTCCAGCGCCTGCCCGAGCCCGCGCGCGACGTCCTCCAGGGCGACGTCCCGGACCCGGCGCGGCTCGTCGAGCAGCGTCCAGCCGTCGAGCCGGGTCAGCGCGAACAGCCGGGGCGCCGCGTCGACGTCGGCGACGAGGTACCAGCGGTCGACCCGCAGCAGCAGCCCGTACGGGTCGACCACCAGGTCCGCGGCCGCGCTCTGGCCGCTGCGCCGGTAGGTGACGTGCAGCCGGCGGGCCTGGCGCAGGTCGCGCGCGAGTGCGGCGACGTCGGGCGCCTCGCGCGGCTCCTGCGGCGCGAACCAGGCCCGGTTCTCGACCGTGACGACGTCGGCCAGGGACAGCGGCGCGGCCCCGGGCCGCGCCGGGGGCGCGCCGGGCCGGGTCGCGAACTTGCCGACGGCGGCGCGGGCGGCCGTCTCCGCGCCGAGCGCCCGGGCTCGCTCCAGGTCGACGCCGACGGCGCGGAGCACGTCGGCCTCCGACGTGGTCAGCCGGGTGAGGTCCACCTGCTGCCCCGGGAGCAGGCTGATGCCGCCGTACCTCCCACGCTCGGTGAGCACCGGGATGTCGGCGTCGACGAGCTTCTGGATGTCGCGCAGCACCGTGCGGGTGGACACGCCGAACTCCTCCGCGAGCGCCTCCGCGGTGGTGTGCCGCCGCGCCTGGAGCGCACCGAGCAGGCCGATGAGGCGCTGTGCCGAACCCATTCCTTCTCTCCGGTTCCGTCTTTCCGAGTTCCGTCTTTCCGAGTTCCGTCTTTGCGAGTTCCGTCGGTCCGAGTTCCGTCGCCTCGGGGCTGAACATGACAGGTTCTGTCACGTTACCGCGCGAGCGTGGGTCCGTCGCCGAACGTCGGCGGCACCCTTGGAAGGAGCTACCCATGCCCGCACCCAACCTCTTCCTCGTCTACGTGACCGACGTCGAGCGCGCCACGTCGTTCTACGCCGACCTGTTCGAGATCGAGCCGGTCGTGCGCGCCCCGCGCTACGTACCGTTCGAGATCGCGCCCGGTGTGCTGTTCGCGCTGTGGAGCGGCCACACCGACGGGCTCTCCGCGCGGACGTCGCGGTCGTTCGAGGTGGGCCTGATGGTGTCCCGGTCCGCGGCCGCCGTCGACGACGTCTTCGCGACATGGGTCGCGAAGGGCGTCACCGTCGTCGAGGAGCCGCACGACGAGGTCTTCGGGCGCACGTTCGTGGTCGCCGACCCGGACGGCAACCTGATCCGCGTCTCGCCCACCGACTGACCGGTCGGCGGTGCCGCGCCGCCGTCGTGATGACCTCACGACGGCGGCGCGCCGCGCGCCCGGGCCGCACGTAGGGTGTGTGCCGTGCCGGACACCACCGCCCCTGAGCCGTTCGCCCCGCAGGCCTCGTCGGAGGCGATCGAGGACCTGCGCGCGCGGCTGCGGGCGACCCGCTGGCCCGACGCCCCGGAGGACGTCGGGTGGTCGCTGGGCACGGATCTCGGCTACCTCCGCGAGCTCGTCGCGTACTGGGCGGACGGTTTCGACTGGCGCGCCCAGGAGGCGGCGCTGGCCCGGCTCCCCCGCTTCCGGGCGTCGGTCGGCGGGCTGGGGATCCACTTCGTGCACGCCCGCGCCGTCGCGCCGTCCGGACCCGCGCTCCCCCTGGTGCTCAGCCACGGCTGGCCCGACTCGTTCTGGCGGTACTCGAAGGTCGTGCCGCTCCTGACGGACCCGGGCGCGCACGGCGCCGACCCGGCCGACGCGTTCGACGTCGTGGTCCCGGACATGCCGGGCTTCGGGTACTCGGACCGGCCGACGGGCGCGCCGCTGAGCTCGATCGCCGTCGCGGGGCTGTGGGCCGGGCTCATGACCGTGCTGGGCCACGAGCGGTTCGGCGCGGCGGGCGGCGACATCGGCAGCCACGTGAGCCGCTACCTGGCGCTGGACCACCCGGACCGCGTCGTCGCCGTGCACCGTACGGACGGCGGGCTGCCGGTCTTCGCCGGCGACCCGGCGACGCTCCAGGCCGAGGAGCGCGCCTGGTTCGCCGAGACCGCGACGTGGAGCGCGACCGAGGGCGCGTACGGCGCCATGCACCGCACCAAGCCCCAGACCGTGGCCGCCGGGCTCAACGACTCGCCCGCGGGGCTCGCCGCGTGGATCGTCGAGAAGCTCCGGGCCTGGAGCTTCGGCGACCTGGAGGACGCCTACACGCGGGACGAGATCCTCACCAACATCACGATCTACTGGCTCACGGGCACCATCGGCTCGTCGATGCGGATGTACCACGCCAACGGCGCGATCCCGGCCCGGCAGCTCACGCGTCGCGTCGAGGTGCCGTCCGGGTTCTCGCTGTTCCCGGGCGACATCGTGCGCCCGCCCCGGGCCTGGCTAAAGCGGACCGCCAACACCGTGCGCGTGACCGAACCGGAGCGCGGCGGGCACTTCGCGGCGTTCGAGGAGCCGGAGCTCTACGCCCAGGAGCTCCGCGACTTCTTCCGCCCGTACCGCGCCTAACCCACCTGTCGGGACCGCCGGCCCAGCCGGCCACGGCCGTCAGGCCGGGACCCGTTCGGCCCAGTCGATGTGGTGCTCGTAGATCCAGCGGCTCGGGTCGTTGCCCGTGCGGGCCATGTGCGCCATCCCGAGCCGCATGACCAGATCCCGTGGCACCGCGGCCAGCGGATGAAGCGACTTCCACCCGCCGGTACGCCGCCCCTGCTCGACGACGCGCTCGACGCGCTCGCGCCGCAGCCCCTCGTAGGCCACGAACGCCGACGCGACGGTCGGCCGGTCCCGCAGGCACTTCGCCAGCACCACGGCGTCCTCGATCGCCATGGCCGCGCCCTGCCCGATCGACGGGGCCGTGGCGTGGGCGGCGTCCCCGATGATGATCATGCGGTTGCTGTGCCAGACCGGGACCGACGGCACGTCGTACGTGTTCCAGCCCGCGAAGATCTTCTCGGTGGCGCCGATGATGTCCGAGGCGGATCCCTTGTCGTCCCGGAAGAGGTCGATCAGCCGACGCCGCCACTCCTCCGGGCTGATCGCCGCCAGCTCCGCCGGGGTGGGCTCGACCGGGCTCGGCGGGTTCGCCACCCACCACACCTCGCCGTCCGGGTGCGGCGTGAACGCGAAGAAGCAGCGCCGGCCGAAGATCGCGTTCATCATGCCCGGCTCGCTGTCGACCGGGACGCCGGAGGCGTAGCCGCCCGTGTTGAGCAGGCCGTTGTAGCGCGCACCCGGCGCGTCCGGCGCGATGATCTCGCGGGTCCGTGACCGCAGCCCGTCGGCGCCGATCAGCAGGTCTCCCTCGGCCGTGGTGCCGTCCGCGAACGAGGCAACCACACCGTCGTCGGACGGCGAGGCGCCGACCAGGCGCCTGCCGTGCTCGAAGCGCACGCCGCGCCGCAGCGCCTCCTCACGGAGCCTGCGGTAGAGGTCCGCGCGCTTGACCGTGCGACTGGTCAGACCGTCGCCCGCCGCCTCCAGGCCGGTGCCGTAGGGCAGCTCGCCCAGCGTCCGGCCGGAACCACTCCGCATCGTGATCCGGGGCGTGTCGAAGCCAAGCCCGTGGAGGTCCACGTCCACCGCGCGCAGCGCGTCGAGCGCGTTCACGGCGAGCGTCAGGTAGACGCCCGCGCCGTCCGCCGTCCGGTCGTAGGCCTCGTGGACGGTCGCTTCCATGCCTGCCTCGTGCAGGGCGATCGCGCACGTCGTCCCGGCGATCCCGCCGCCGACCACCATCGCTGTGTATGTCATACACACGAGCGTATGGCATACACTCGGGATCGAGCCAGCCCCTCTTTCCCCACGACACGAGAGTGAGCGCTGCACCATGGACGCCAAGGCCCCGACCGGCCTCGACCTGCTCTGGGGGCGGGACGCGGCCGCGCCCGCCGCCCGGCCCGGCCTGAACGCCGCGCGCATCACGCAGGCGGCGGTGGAGCTCGCCGACGCGGGCGGCCTGGACGCCGTGTCGATGGCCCGGATCGCCGAGCGCCTCGGCTTCACGACGATGTCGCTCTACCGGCACGTCCAGGGCAAGGAGGAGATCTTCCTGCTGATGCTGGACGCCGTCGCCGCGGTACCGGCGGAGCTCGACGAGCCGCCGTCCGACTGGCGCCTCGGGCTGCAGCGCTGGAGCCTGGCGCAGTGGACGATGCTGCGGGCGCACGCCTGGATCGTGGACGTGCCCATCAGCGGCCCGCCGGTGACGCCCAACCAGCTCACCTGGACCGACCGCGCCCTGGCCACGCTCCGGGACACCGGGCTCACCGAGAGCGAGAAGGCCGGCGTGGTGCTGCTCGTGGCCACCTACCTGCACAGCAGCGCGCGGCTGAGCGCGGGGCTCGGGGAGGCGGCCTCCGGCGAGTCGGTGGCCGCGTACAGCACGCTGCTCGGCCGGCTCGCCGACGCCGAGCGATTCCCCGCCCTGCGCCGCGCCGTCGACGCGGGCGCCTACGACTACCCCGCCGACGCCGCCGAGGAGGACCGCCGGCTCGACCACTCGTTCGGCCTGGACCGCATCCTGGACGGCGTGGCGGCTCTGATCAGCCAGCGAGCCAGCTGACGGTCCCCTCCAGGTCCGCAGCTTGTCGCACGAACTCGGCAGCTACCAGTTCAGGGACGCGCCCCGCGGCGACACCGTGCGGGGCACGCCCCACGGGTTGTCGTCCCGCAGCGGTGCCGGCAGCAGGTCCTGCGGGGCGTCCTGGTAGGTGATACCGCGCAGGAACCGGCCGATCGCGGCGGTGCCCACCGACGTGCCGTCCGTCGTCGTCGCCGGCGACGGCCCGCCGTGCTGCATCGCGGGGGTCACCGCCACACCCGTGGGCCAGCCGCCGAGCAGCACCCGCCCCGCGTACCGGCCCAGGGCCGCCACGAGCGCGCCCTGCTCCGCGCCGGTCTCCCCCGACCCCAGGTGCAGGGTCAGCGTGAGGTTCCCGGGGAACAGCTCGCCGACGACGGCGGACAGGTCGGTCCCGGCCGGGTACTCCACGATCACGGAGAACGGCCCGAACACCTCGTCGAGCAGCGCGGGCCCGGCGGTCCGGAGCACGTCCAGCG
This sequence comes from Promicromonospora sp. MEB111, assembly GCF_030209445.1. Lineage (GTDB taxonomy): Bacteria > Actinomycetota > Actinomycetes > Actinomycetales > Cellulomonadaceae > Promicromonospora. Next base: position 267,639 of record NZ_JARVSD010000018.1, on the reverse strand, counting down.
GCACGGCGACGAACGTCGGCGTCACCCAGGCCTGCCCGTCGCCGTCGCGGCGGAAACTGCCGGAGCGCACCACGCGCACCCCGTCCACCGCCAGCACCTGGGCCACGCGCCGCTCGTAGCCGTCGGCGATCGACGGGTTGAGCAGCCGGTGCTCGGGAACGTCGGCCGTGGCGGCGGCCACGGCGTCGTCGTACACCGTGCCCTGCGGGACGAGCAGGAAGCCCGGCTTGGTGCAGAGCTGGCCGGCCGAGCCGGAGACGCTCGCCACGTACCCGGCCAGCAGCGCGTCCGCGCGCTCCGCCAGGGCCGCCGGCGAGACCAGCACGGGGTTGACGCTGCCCAGCTCGCCGAAGAACGGGATCGGGTCGGGCCGCGCGGCGGCCCGGGCGGCCAGGAGCTGCCCGACGTGCGGCGACCCGGTGAACGCCGCGGACCGCACGGCCGGGTGCTCCAGCAGGGCCACACCGGCGTCCTGTCCCGTCACGAGCTGGAGCGTGTCCTCCGGCAGCCCCGCCTCGACGAGCGCGCCGGCCACGATCCGGGCCGTGCGCTCGGAGAGCCAGGGGTGCCCCGGGTGCGCCTTGACGATCACCGGGCAGCCCGCCGCGAGCGCCGCCGCGGTGTCGCCGCCCGCCACCGAGAACGCAAAGGGGAAGTTGCTGGCCGCGAAGTTGAGCACGGGTCCGACGGGCCACAGGGCGCGGCGCAGGTCGGGGCGGGGACCGAGCACGAAGTCGGGGTCGGCCTCGTCGATGCGGACGTCGAGGTAGGCGCCGTCCTCCACGACGTGCGCGAAGAGCCGGAGCTGCACCTGCGTGCGCTTGAGCTCGCCGCGCAGCCGCGCCTCGGCAAGGCCGGTCTCGACGTGGGCGGTGGCGACGAGCTCGTCGGCATGGTCGCCGAGGGCGGCGGCGGCACGGCGCAGGCCGTCGGCACGGGTCGCGGGGGTGGCCCGGGACAGTCCGGCGAACGCCTCCGCGGCCCGGCGGGCCACGTCGTCGACGGTGCGGTCAAGGTCGGACGCCGCGGTGGCGGTCATGGGGCTCCTCATCAGGCAGGCTTAGATTCGGTGGGCTCAGAACACGAAACCCGTGGGGAACGGGTCGCTCGGGTCGAGCAGGTAGTTGGCGGTGCCGGTCACCCAGGCGCGCCCGGTGATGGTCGGCAGGACGGCGGGCACGCCCGCGACCGTCGTCTCCCCCACCAGGCGGCCGACGAACCGGCTGCCGATGAACGACTCGTTGACGAAGTCGGTGTGCAGGGCCAGCTCGCCGCGCGCCCAGAGCTCGGCCATCCGGGCGGACGTCCCCGTGCCGCACGGCGACCGGTCGAACCAGCCCGGGTAGATGGCCATGGCGTGGCGGGAGTGCCGGGCGTCCGAGCCGGGGGCGATCAGCTCGACGTGGTGGCAGCCCTCGACGCCGTCGAGCTCGGGGTGCCTCGGCTTCGCCGTCTCGTTGATCGCGTCCATGATCGCGAGCCCGGCGGACAGCAGGTCCTGCTGACGCTCGCGGTCGAACGGCAGCTTGAGGTCGTCGAGGTCGACCAGGGCGTAGAAGTTGCCGCCGAACGCCATGGAGTAGGGCACGGTGCCGTAGCCCGGCACCTCGACCTCCTGGTCGAGGGCGGTGACGAAGCTGGGCACGTTCTCGATGGTCACGGCGTCGGCGTGGCCGTCGCTGACGGCGACCTTGGCGACGACGAGCCCGGCGGGCGTGTCGAGCCGGATCTCGGTGACCGGCTCGACCACGTCCACCATGCCCGTCTCGACCAGCACCGTGGCCACGCCGATGGTGCCGTGGCCGCACATCGGCAGGCAGCCGGACACCTCGATGTAGACGACGCCCCAGTCGCAGTCGGGCCGCGTGGGCGGCTGCAGGATGGCGCCGCTCATCGCGGAGTGCCCCCGCGGCTCGTCCATCAGGAAGTGCCGCAGCTCGTCCATGTGCTCCATGAAGTACAGCCGCTTGTCGTTCATCGTCTCGCCCGGGATGGGGCCGACGCCGCCGGTGACGACGCGCGTCGGCATGCCCTCCGTGTGCGAGTCGACGGCGGTGATGGTCCTGCTGCTGCGCATGGTCGCTCCTGTGCTCGATGCGTGGGTGCCGGTGCGGGCTGGTCCGGTGCTGGCTGGTCCGGTGCGAGTGGGTCAGCGCGAGGCGATGTAGCTGAGCGCCGCCTCGGTGTCCTTGCGCACCTGCGCCTCGTGCTCCGCGGACAGCGGGCCGCGCGGCGGGCGGGTGGGCCCACCGTAGCTCTGCCCGGCCATGTCGATCGAGAGCTTGATGGCCTGCACGAACTCGGTGCGCGAGTCCCAGCGGAAGACCGGCACGAGGTGGCGGTACAGCTCACGCGCCTCGTCGATCTTCCCCTCGGTGACCAGCGTGTAGATCTCGACGGCCTCGCGCGGGAACGCGTTGGGGTACCCGGCGAACCAGCCGACGGCGCCGGCCACGAGCGACTCGAACAGCAGGTCGTCGGCGCCCGCGATGACGTCGAGGTCCGGGGCGAGCTCCTTGATCTCCAGCACGCGCCGCACGTCGCCGGAGAACTCCTTGACGGCCACGACGTTCTCGAGCTGGGCCAGCTCGGCCAGGATGCTCGGCGTGAGGTCGACCTTGGTGTCGATCGGGTTGTTGTAGATCATGATCGGCAGGCCCACCTCGTTGACCGCGGCGTAGTGCGCGATCACCTCGGACCGGTTGGCGCGGTAGATGGTCGGCGGCAGCAGCAGGACGCCGTCGGCCCCGTCCTCCGCGGCGAGCTCGGCCCAGTGCTTGGCCTGGTGCGAGCCCACGCCGTGCACGCCGGCGACGACCAGACCCCGGCCGTCCACGGCCTGCACGGCGGTCTGGATCACCTTGCGGCGCTCGTCGTCGGTCAGCGAGGAGTACTCGCCCAGGGAGCCGTTCGGGCCCACGCCGCGGCAGCCGTTGTCGATCAGGAACTCGCAATGAGCGGCGAACTTGTCGTAGTCGACGGCCAGGCCGGCCGGCGCGGACTCGTCGGGCGTGAAGGCGAGCGTGGTGGCGACGATGACGCCGCCGAGGTCGAATCGCTGGTTCATGTCAGGTCTCCTGTGGTTGCGATGCTGTGTGGGTAGAGGAAGTCGGTGTGGCGGCGAGGTCGCCGAGCCGCACGGGCACGACGATCGGACGGCGGTCGACGCCGGTCCCCCCGTCGTCGAGCAGGTCCTGGAGCGTCCGGCCGCACATGCGGGCCTGGCACGGGCCGAGCCCGGCGCGGCTGGTGAGCTTCACGGAGCGGGTCTCGTGCGAACCGGTCAGCTCGACGACCTCGCGCACGCGGCCGTAGGTGGTCTCCTCGCAGCGGCACACGACGGTGTCGTCGCGCAGCCAGCGCACCCACCCGCCGCGGATGCCGTGGGCGGCCTCGATCCGGGCGGCGAAGCCGCGGGCACGGTCCCGGGAACGGATCGCGCGCGGGGCGGCACCGGCACCGAGGTCGCCCCCGGCCGCCGCCGCGCCCGCGACGGCGCCCTCGGCCAGGGCCGCGTCGGCCCCGCCGATCCCGGTGATCTCGCCGGCGGCCCACACGCCCGGCACGGACGTGGCCTGCGTGTCGTCCACGATCACGAACCTGCTCGCCGTGAGGGCGCACCCGGCGGCGATCGCCAGCTCCAGGCGCGGTGTGAACCCGTGGCTCACCGCGACCGCGTCGGCCTCGACCTGGCGCTCCGTGCCCGGCACGGGCGCCCAGCGCGCGTCGAGCCGAGCGACGGTCACGGCCTCGACCTGGCCGTCGCCGTGCGCGGCGACCACGGCCTCGCCGGGGCGCCACGGGACGCGGTGGCGCACGAGCTCGCCGACGTACCCCGCGAGCTCGCCGGCCTTGCCGACGGCGCCGGCCAGCTCCCAGGGCCGGTCCAGCCAGCCGCGCGCCAGCGAGCCGGTCCGGCTCGCCTCGTGCACGCCGAGCACGGTGGCGCCGGTCCGCAGCAGCGAGGAGGCGACGGGCAGCAGGAACGGTCCGGCTCCGGCGACGACGACGCGGCGCCCGACGGCCACTCGCTCCCCCTTCGCCAGCGCCTGCGCCGCCCCGGCCGAGTACACCCCGGGGAGCTGCCAGCCGGGGAACGGGAGGGTCCGGTCGTGGGCGCCGGTCGCGAGCACGAGGGCGTCCGGCTCGAACGTACGGGCCGCGCGCCCTGCGGCGTCGGGCTCCCCCACGAGCACGTTCAGGCGGACGCCGTCGCGCCGTCCCGAGGACGACACCAGCCCCGGCGACGACACCTGCTCCAGCGACCACACCTGCGCCGTCGGGACCACCGTGACCGCGGGGTGCGCCCGCAGGGCGTCGCTCAGCGCGCGGTACGTGTCCCACTTGTGGTGCAGCAGGTGCTCGCGCCCGGCCGGACGTTCGTCGGGCAGGTGGCGCCAGTACTGGCCGCCGAGCACGTCCGCGGCGTCGAGCACTGTGACCCGCGCCCCGGCGTCGGCGGCGGCCCGCGCGGCGGCGAGGCCCGCCGGGCCGGCGCCCACCACGACGACGTGCCGCTCCTGGCCGCTCATCGGGCCACCTCCGGTCCGTCGTGCTCGTCCGAACGCCCTGCGCCGGGCTCGCCGAACGGCCCGCCCTGCGGCGCCACGACGTCGCCGTCCTGCGCGCGGCGCAGGCAGGCCCGCACGTCACGCAGGCCGTTGACCTCGACGACGCAGTCGAAGCACACGCCGATGCCGCAGAACACGCCGCGCGGCGCGCCGCTCTGGCCGGTCGAGCGCCACTGGCGCCGCCCGGCACCCAGCAGGACGCCCGCGATGGTCTGCCCGGCCGTGCCGGTGACGGGCTCGCCGTCGACCCAGATCGTCAGGGGCCGGTCGGGACCCGGCCGCACCGGGTCCGCGGCGGCCGGGATGCGGCGCGACGTCATGATCGTGCTCCCTCGGGGTCGCTCTCCGTCGTGTCAGACGTACAGATCCCCCGGGGGGCCTGTACGTCTGACACGTCAGGGGTGGGGCGCAGGGCCTGGAGCGTCGGGCGGTCGGCGGCGTACGGGGCCGGGTCGACGGCGGGCGCGGAGCCCAGCAGTGCCGCCGCGACCAGGTCCCCGGTCGCGGGTGCCAGGCCCACGCCCGCGCCCTCGTGGCCGGTCGCGAACCACAGCCCGGGCAGCGCCGGGTCGGCGCCGATCACGGGCAGGTGGTCCGGCATGTACGGGCGGAAGCCCAGGTAGGAGCGCATCACGTGGGTCTCGGCGAGGAACGGGAACACCGTCACGGCACGGCGCGCCATCGGGGCGAGCACCTCGGCGCTGAACCGCTCGTCGAACCCCACCTGCTCCCGGCTCGACCCGATCAGCACGGTCCCGCCCCGCGTCGACTCGATGACGGCGGACGTCTGCAGCTCCGCGCCCGCGGACTGGGTGGCCGCGAAGTAGTCGCCGTCGTACACCTTGTGGTGGATGCGCTGCGGCATCGGCGTGGTCACGAGCACCGTCCCGCGGCGCGGCCGCACCGGCACCCACGAGCCGAGCCGCTCCGCGACGTCCGCCGACCACGGGCCGGCCGCCACGACCACGGCTCCCGCGGCGACGTCACCCTGGGTGGTGGTGACGCCGGTCAGGCGCCCGTCGGCCCCCAGCAGCGGCCCGGTCACCTCGACCCCCGTCCGGACGACGGCGCCGGCCCGGCGCGCGGACGCCAGCAATGCCTCGGCGGCGGCGACCGGCTGCACCTGCGCGTCCTGCGGGTAGTGGATGGCGCCCAGGACGCCGGGCGCGAGGTCGGGCTCGAGCTCGCGGGCCCGGTCGCCGGTCACCTCGACGGCCTCGACGCCCGCGGCCCGCTGCGCCGCGGCGAACTCGCGCAGGCCCGTGAGGCCGGCGTCCGAGGCCACCACGACCACGCCGCCCTTGGCGTCGTGCTCGATCGACGGGAACCGGGGGCCGAGCTCGTCGGCCAGCTCGCCCGCGAGCGCCGTCCACCGGCGCAGCGACTCCTGGGCGAGCACCAGCTCCGGCCCCGGGCCCTTGTCCGAGACCAGCAGGTTGCCCTCGCCGTGCGCGCTGGTGCCGGCGGCCGCGGCCCCGCGGTCGAGCACCACGACGCTCGCTCCGGCCAGCGCCAGGGAGCGCGCGCACGCGGCGCCCACGACCCCGGCGCCCACGATCACCACGTCCGCTGCCACGTCCACCCCTTCATCGCTCCGCCGTCCTGTGCTGTGCCTGGCTTGCTGTCACTGCCCTGCTGTCACTGCCCGCTCAGTCCTCGGGCTTGCCCGCCCACGTGCCCAGCGAGTGTCCGATGTGCCGCTCCATCAGCGCCTTTGCGCCAGGGCCGTCGCCGGCCGCGAGCAGGTCGAGCAGCTCGTGGTGCTCCTGTGCGGAGGCGGCCAGCGTGCCGCCCGCGACCATCGTCGAGAGCCCGAGCAGCCGCGCGCGGTCGCGCAGGTCGGCCACGATCTCGCCGGCCACCGGATTGCCCAGCAGCCCCATGAGCCGCAGGTGGAACGCCTGGTCCGCCTGGAGGTACGCGATGAGGTCCCCCGTGCGCGCGCCCTCGACGATCTCGTCGGCGAGCGCCCGGAACTCCCCGAGCTGCCCCACGGGGAAGGACCTCGCCAGGCGTTCCATCCACACCGGCTCGATCACGAGCCGGACGGCGGCGACGTGCCGCAGGGTCTGGTCGCTCACGCGGGTGACGCGGAAGCCCTTGTTGCGCACAGCCTCCAGGAAGCCGCGCCGCTCCAGGTCCAGCACCGCTTCCCGCACGGGGGTCGCGGACACGTCGAAGCGCGCGGCCAGCGTGGGCACGGAGACCAGCTCGCCGGGCTCCAGCTCGCCCGCGACGATCGCCGCCACGAGGGCGCGGTGAACCTGCTCGCGCAGGCTCGCGACCGGAGGTAGACGACGGACCGACGGGGTCGGTGATGCTGAGCTCATGGTGCTCTCCAGGGGTGTCAGGCTTCGACAGTAGAATATTACACACGACAGGAAACCCGTCGTCAATGCCGCCAGAGGGTACCTGAGCAAGGGCCGGCTCGCCGGTCTTTCGCCCGCCAAAACTGGCGTCATCCCGCCGAAACGCGACGTTTACAATCACCCCATCGACATCCCTGTACCGTCTCAGTAACATATCACGCATCACATATCGAAGGCTGGCCGCGTCGACGACGACCGTGGCCGCGCCGGGGCCGTACCGCAGACCACCCGACGCACCCGCGTCACTGATCGAAGGGCCACATCGTGAAGCTCCATCGGATAACGACAGCAGCCGTCGCGGTCGCCGCGACGCTCGCGCTCGCCGCGTGCGGCGGCGGCACCCAGGACGCCTCCTCCGCGGGCGGCGGCGGGTTCGAGGCCGAGCCGGCCGAGGGCGGCACCGTGCAGGTGCTGCAGAACGCCGACTTCTCCTATCTCGACCCGGCACGCGGCTGGGACGGCGGCGTGAACAACTTCTACCGGCTGGTCTACCGCCAGCTCACCACGTCCGCGCCGGGCTCGGCGGAGGACCCGACCGAGATCGTCCCGGACCTCGCCGAGAGCCTCGGTGAGGTGTCCGACGACGGCCTGACCTGGACGTACACACTCAAGGACGGGCTCAAGTTCGACAACGGCGACCCGATCACCTCGGCCGAGGTCAAGTTCGGCATCTCCCGCGCCTGGGACCCGGAGATCGGCATCGGCTCCCCGTACCTCAAGCAGGTCATCGACGCCCCCGAGGGCTACGAGGGCCCGTACAAGACCGGTGACCTGCCGACCGTCGAGACGCCGGACGAGAAGACGATCGTCTTCCACCTCAAGGAGCCGTTCCCCGAGTTCGACGCCGTGCTCTCCCAGGTGAACGCGACCCCGTTCCCCGAGGGCAGCGGTGCGGGCGACGAGTTCATCCACCAGATCATCGCCTCGGGCCCGTACAAGCTGGCCGAGTACGTGCCGGGCAGCACCATCAAGCTCGAGCGCAACGAGAACTGGGACGCCGCGACCGACGAGGTGCGCGCCGCCAAGCCGGACGCCTGGGAGTTCACCATCGGCCTGGACCCGGCCACCATCGACGAGCGCCTCATCGCGGGGCAGGGGGCCGACGTCAACGCGATCTCGGGCACCGTCCAGCCGGCCACGCTCCCCCGCCTCCAGACGCCGCAGCTCCAGGAGCGCACGCTGCAGCTCCCGGGCATCTGCACGACGTACATCGGCCTGAACACCACCAAGAAGCCGCTCGACGACGTCCGCGTGCGCCAGGCCATCAGCTACGCCATCGACCGCAACGCGATCGTCAACGCGAGCGGCGGCACGCAGCTCGGCGAGCCCTCCACGACGATCCTCCCCAAGTCCGTCGCCGGTCACAAGGACTTCGACCTGTACCCCTCGGCGGACGGCACGGGTGACGTCGAGGCCGCGCAGAAGCTGCTCGACGAGGCCGGCCTGTCCGACGGGTTCACCCTCACGCTCGACATCCGCGCCCAGGAGTCCATGCAGGCCCAGGGCGAGGCCGTCCAGCAGGCGCTGGAGCGGATCGGCATCAAGGTCGAGCTCAACCTGATCGACACCGCCACCTACTACGAGACCATCGGCACCCCGTCGCAGCAGCACGACGCCGCCATCACCGGCTGGTGCCCGGACTGGGCCTCGTCGGCGGCCACGTTCATCCCGCCGCTGTTCGACGGCCGCAACATCTACGAGAAGGGCAACTCGAACCTCGCGCAGCTCGACGACGCCGACGTCAACGCCCGGATCGACGAGATCAAGGCGATGACCGACATCGACGCGGCGAACGTGCAGTGGGGCGACCTGGACGAGGAGATCCTGGAGCTGGCCCCGATCGTGCCGCTCATGGTCGCCAAGACGGTGTCCCTGCCCGGCGAGAACGTCACCGGCCTCTACTCGTCGGCGAACGCCGCGACCGGCGGCATCGACTACGTCGGCGTCGGTCTCAAGGACCCCGAGAAGGGCTGATCCATGACGTCCTTCCCGACCGATCTCACGACGGCGCAGCCCGTCGAGGCCGGGACCGACGACACCCCCGAGGCGCCGGCGGCAGCAGCCGCCGGCGCCGTCCGGGCGGGTGCCGGCGGTCCCTGGCAGGCGCTGCGCCGCGACGTCGGCGCGATGCTCGGCCTCGGCTACATCGTGCTCGTCACCCTCGTCGCGGTCCTCGCGCCCGTGCTCACCTCGATCAGCGGCTGGACCCCGTACGAGTTCGACCAGACGGCGATCGACCCCAACCTCGGCGGCATGCCGATCGGCCCGTGGGGCGGCGTCACCGCCGAGCACTGGTTCGGCGTCGAACCCGGCAGCGGCCGCGACATCTTCGCCCGCATCGTCTACGGCGCCCGGGTGTCCATGAGCATCGCGCTGTCCGCCACCGCGCTGACCACCGTGCTGGGCGTCTCGCTCGGGCTGGTCGCCGGGTACTTCGGCGGCCGCGTCGACCTGGTGATCTCGCGCGTCATGGACTTCCTCATGGCCTTCCCGGCGCTCATCTTCATGATCGCCGTGCTCTCCGCCCTGCCGGCCAGCAACCGGTCCACGCTGCTGGTGGTCGTGATCTCGGTCTTCGGCTGGCCCTACCTGGCGCGCATCGTGCGCGGGCAGACCATGTCGCTCGCGCAGCGGGAGTTCGTCGAGGCGGCACGCGCCGCCGGGGCGAGCGGCACCCGCATCGTGTTCCGCGAGATCCTGCCCAACCTGCGCTCCACCATCATCGTGATGGCCACGCTGGCCGTGCCCGGCTACATCGGCACCGAGGCCGGCCTGTCCTTCCTCGGCGTCGGCGTCGTACCCCCCGCGCCGAGCTGGGGCCAGATGATCGCCGCGTCCGTGAAGTGGTACGCCGTCGACCCCGCGTACTTCGTGTTCCCCGGCGCGTGCCTGTTCCTGCTCGTGCTCTCGTTCACCGTGCTCGGCGACCGCCTGCGCGCCGTCGTCGACGCCCAGGAGGGTCGCTGATGCCCCGGTTCCTACTGACCCGAGTCACCTCGGGCCTCGGCGTGCTGCTGCTGGTGTGCCTGTTCACGTTCGTGGTCTTCTTCGCGCTCTCGCCCGACCCGGCGGTGCAGATCTGCGGCAAGAACTGCACGCCCGAGGTCATCGACCAGATCCGCGGCAACCTCGGGCTGGACCAGCCGTTCTGGACGCAGTTCTTCCACTTCGTCGTCGGCATCTTCGCGGGCCGCACCTACGGCGAGGGCGCCGGCGCCGTGGAGTGCGCCGCGCCCTGCCTGGGCTACTCGTTCCAGTCGAGCCAGGCCGTGTGGGACATGATCGTGCAGCGGCTGCCCGTCTCGGCGACCATCGCCGTGGGCGCCGCCGTGCTGTGGCTGCTCGCCGGGCTGGCCGGCGGCCTGCTCAGCGCCGTCAAGGAGGGCACGTTCCTCGACCGGTTCACCACCGGCCTGACGCTGACCAGCATGTCGATCCCCAACTACGTGCTCGCGCTCGTGCTGCAGTACGTGCTGGTGGTCAAGCTGCAGTGGTTGCCGTTCCCGCAGGCCGTCGCCTTCGCCGACGACCCCGGACAGTGGTTCGCCAACTTCGTCATGCCGTGGATCGTGCTCGCCGTCGGCTACGCGGCCGCCTACACGCGCCTGACCCGCGCCAACGTGCTGGACGTGCTGCGGGAGAACTACGTGCGCACCGCCTACGCCAAGGGCCTGGCCCAGCCGCTGGTCTGGCGCCGGCACGCCCTGCGGCCGGCCCTGACACCCGTCGTGACCATCTTCGGCATGGACTTCGCCGGCCTGCTCGGCGGGGCGCTCATCACCGAGACGGTCTTCGGGATCAACGGCGTGGGCAAGATGGCCGCCGACTCGATCGCGCGCAACGACCAGCCGGTGATCATGGGCGTCACGCTGCTCGCCGGATTCCTCGTCGTCGTCGGCAACATCGTGGTCGACGTCGTCTACACCGCCATCGACCCGAGAGTGCGGGTGAACGCATGAGCCTGCTGACGGTGCGTGACCTCACGGTCACCTTCCCCACCCCGCGCGGGCCGCTCGACGCCGTCCGCTCGCTCGACCTCGACCTGGAGCCCGGCGGCGCGCTGGGCATCGTGGGCGAGTCGGGCTCCGGCAAGTCCATGACCAGCCTGGCGATCATGGGCCTGCAGCCGCGGGCCGCCAAGCGCACCGGCAGCGTGCGGCTGCTGGACCAGGAGCTCGTCGGGATGTCCGAGGCCGAGCTGCGCCGCGTGCGCGGCGACCGCATCGCAATGGTCTTCCAGGACCCGCTCTCCTCCCTGAACCCGTACTACACCGTCGGGCTGCAGATCGAGGAGGCGTACCGCGCCCACCGGCCCGGCACCACCCGGCGCGTGGCCCGGCGGGTCGCGATCGAGGCGCTGGAGCGGGTGCACATCCGCGACGCCGCACGGCGCGTGGACCACTACCCCCACCAGTTCTCGGGCGGCATGCGCCAGCGCGTCATGATCGCCATGGCGCTGAGCACCGAGCCCGAGCTGCTCATCGCCGACGAGCCCACCACGGCGCTCGACGTCACCGTGCAGGCGCAGATCCTCGACCTGCTGCAGGAGATCCGGCGGGAGACCGGCACGGGCCTCGTGCTGATCACGCACGACCTGGCCGTGGTCAGCGAGGTCACCGACCACATCGTGGTCATGAAGGACGGCGTGTGCGTCGAGCGCGGCGCCGTGGAGCAGATCTTCACGCGGCCGCAGCACCCCTACACCCGGGCGCTGCTCGACGCCGTCCCGCGCATCGACGACGAGATCGGCGAGCTGCGCGCGGTCGCCAACGAGAAGAACGGAGGCCCCGCATGAGCGCGCCGCTCCTGAGAGCCACGCACCTCGTCAAGGAGTTCCCGGTCCTGGGCACCGGCGGCATCGTGCGCCGTCCGGACACCTTCCGGGCCGTGGACGACGTGAGCTTCGAGATCAACGCGGGCGACACGCTCGCCCTGGTGGGCGAGTCCGGCTCGGGCAAGTCGACGACGGCGCGGCTGGCCGCCCGGCTGCTCGACGTCACCTCCGGCACCGTCGAGCTCGACGGCGAGGACGTGACCCGGCTGGGCCGCGCCGACCTGCGCCGGTTCCGCAGCGACGTGCAGGTGGTCTTCCAGGACCCGTACTCCTCGCTCAACCCGCGGCACACCGTGGAGCGCATCGTCACCGCTCCCCTGCTCTACCAGCAGCGCGGCATCCCCGGCGGCGCCCGGGCGTTCACGCGCTCGCTCATGGAGCGGGTCGGGCTGGACCCCGACCACTCGCAGAAGTACCCGGCGCAGTTCTCCGGCGGGCAGGCGCAGCGCATCGGCATCGCCCGCGCGCTCGCGGTCGGGCCGCGCGTCGTCGTGTGCGACGAGGCCGTCTCGGCCCTGGACGTCTCCGTGCAGGCACAGGTGATCAACCTGCTGCGCGACCTGCAGCGGGAGGAGGGCCTGACGTACCTGTTCATCGCGCACGACCTGGCCGTGGTCCGGCAGATCGCCACCCGGGTCGCGGTGATGACGCAGGGCCGGATCGTCGAGGAGGGCGACCGGGACGCCGTCTTCGACGCTCCGCAGCACGAGTACACCCGCAAGCTGCTCGACGCGGTGCCCCGCATCCGGCCCGAGTGGGAGGCAGAGCGGCGGCGCAACGCGGCGCTCGCGGCGGAGGGAGCACGATGAGCGCGAACTGGACCACCTACCGGCTGCCGGGCATCGGCGTCCGCGAGCGCCGCCTGGCGGTGCCGCTGGACCGGACGGGCCGGCTGACGGGCGAGGTGGAGCTGCTGGTCCGCGAGCTCGTGGACCCGACCCGGGGCGACGAGGACCTGCCGCTGCTGGTGTACCTGCAGGGCGGGCCGGGCGGGGCGAACCCGCGGCCGCTGCGCCGGGACGGCTGGCTGGACGTGGCGCTGCGCGACCACCGCGTGGTGCTGGTGGACCAGCGCGGCACGGGCGGCAGCTCGCCGCTGGACGGCGAGGCGCTGGCCGGGCTGGACGCCCGCGCGGGTGCCGACCTGCTGGCGTGCTACCGCGCCGACTCGATCGTCGCGGACCTGGAGGACGTGCGCCGGGCCGTCTACGGCGGGCGCCGGTGGGCCACGCTCGCGCAGAGCTTCGGCGGCTGGATCACCCTGACCTACCTGTCCGTGGCACCCGAGGCGCTGCGCGCCTGCTACGTGGCGGGCGGGATCCCGGGAACGCCGCCGGACGCCGCGGAGGTCTACCGCCGCACGTTCGGCCGGGTGGCGGGCAAGACGGCGGAGTTCTACCGGCGCTACCCGGCCGACGTCGACGCGGTCGCGGCGATCGCCGACCGGCTCGCCGAGGGCGACGTCCGGCTGCCGGACGGCGACGCGCTGACGGTGCGCCGGTTCCAGTCCATGGGCATCGACCTGGGCATGAGGCCAGGGCCGGAGCGCCTGCACTGGTTCGTCGAGAAGGCGTTCGCCGCGCCGGGCCGGCTGTCGGCCGGGTTCCTGCAGGAGGCGATGGTCCGCACGGCGCAGGCGGACGGCCCGCTGTTCTGGACGCTGCAGGAGTCGATCTACGGGCACGGCGCCAACGGCCCCACGGGCTGGGCCGCGCAGGCGGAGCGGGACCGGCGCCCGGAGTTCGACCCGGACCGCCGTCCGCTGCTGTTCACGGGCGAGATGGCGTTCCCGTGGATGTTCGACGAGATCCGGCTGCTGCGCCCCTTCGCGGGCGCGGTGCACGAGCTGGCGGCGCGCCAGGAGTGGTCGCCGCTGTACGACCTGGACCGCCTGGCCGCCAACGAGGTGCCGGTGGCGGCCATCGTCTACCACGACGACATGTTCGTGGACTCCGGCCTGCAGCTCGACACGCTCTCGCGGGTCGGGTCGGCGCAGGCGTGGGTCACCAACGAGTACGAGCACGACGGGATCGGCGACGCACGCGTGCTGGAGCGCCTGCGTGAGCTGGTCCGCGACCGAGGAGGAGAGATCCGATGAGCACGCACGACACCACTGGCCGGCCCCCGTACGCGGGCACGCGCGCGCCCCGGCTCGCCGACAGCCCGGCGTTCAACGCCCACATGGCGCGCGGCTGGGGCGCGCCGGACGTCGTCGTCCCGGTGATCCCCGGGGCGCCGGAGGCGGCCGCGGACCACCGTCGCCGCCTGTCGGAGCGCATCGGCGCGCGCGACGCCGTCGTCAGCGCCGGACGCGCGCCGCTGCGCAACGGCGACGCGATGTACGGGTTCCGCGCGGACAGCGACTTCGTGTGGCTCACGGGCGTACAGCCCGAGGACGGCGTCCTGGTGCTGCGGGCGAGCGACGGCGGGCACGACGCGACGCTGTACCTGCCTCCGCCCGCGCGGCCCGGCGAGAGCGAGTTCTTCGCGAACGCGGCCTACGGCGAGCTCTGGGTGGGGCCGTCGCCCGACCTGGCCGCGTGGGCCGGGGCGCTGGGCATCGCGGTCGAGCCGCGGTCCGCGCTGGACGGCGTGCTCGACACGCTGGACGGCGCGCTCGCCTCGCCGTCGGTGGACGACGACCTGGTGCGCCGGTACGGCCTCAAGCCGTCCGAGGACCTGGCGCGGGCGCTGTCGGACCTGCGCATGATCAAGGACGACTGGGAGATCGCGCAGCTCCGCGAGGCGATCGACCACACCGTGACCGGGTTCGACGCGGTCGCGCGCGAGGTGCCGCGCGCCGTCGGCGGCCTGGGCGAGCGCTGGCTGCAGGGCACGTTCGACCGGCACGCCCGGACGTTCGGCAACGGTCCGGGGTACTCGACGATCGTCGGCTCCGGCCCGCACGCGCCCACCCTGCACTGGGTGCGCTGCGACGGCCCCGTGCTGCCCGACGTGCCGCTGCTGCTCGACATGGGCGTGGAGGCCAGCTCGCTGTACACGGCCGACGTGACCCGCACGATCCCGCCGTCGGGCACCTTCAGCGCGGTCCAGCGCCAGGTGCACGACCTGGTGGAGAAGGCGCACCGCGCCGGTATGGCGCAGGTCCGGCCGGGCGTGGAGTACCTGGACTTCCACTTCGCCTCCATGGAGGTCATCGCCCAGGGGCTGCACGACTGGGGGCTGCTGGACGTCTCCGTCGACGAGGCGCTGTCGCCGGGCGGGCAGCAGCACCGGCGCTGGCTGGTCTGCGGCATCGGCCACCACCTCGGGCTGGACGTGCACGACTGCGCCCACTCCGACTACCCCACCTACCAGGCCGCTCCCCTGGCGCCGGGCGTGGTCATGACCGTCGAGCCCGGGCTGTACTTCCACGCCCACGACGAGACCGTGCCGCCCGAGCTGCGCGGCGTCGGCGTGCGGCTGGAGGACGACCTGCTGGTCACGGCCGACGGCGCCGAGGTGCTGTCGGACGCCCTGCCGATCGACGCCGCCGGCATCGAGCGGTGGACCACGGAACGGATCGGCGATGCCTGAGGCGGTGCTCGCGGCGGGCCGCGCCGTCGGGGGTCTTCTCGCTCCCGGGACCCGCGTGGCCGAGCCGTTCCCGCTCGCCGACGTCGTCCTGACGGGCGGCGTCTTCACGCGGGCCCGCGACCAGATGCTGCACCTGGCCCGCGTCTACCCGGTCGACCGGCTGCTGGCCGTGTTCCGTGCGAACGCGGGGCTGGACACGCGCGGGGCGCTGCCGCCGGGCGGCTGGGAGGACTTCGGCCATCCCGACGAGGACGCCTGGGGCCCGGACGACTACCCCGGCCGCGAGGCCGCGCCCACCGCGAACCTGCTCCGCGGGCACTACGCGGGCCACTTCCTGTCCATGCTCTCCCTCGCGGCAGGCGGCGCGGACGACGCCGTGGTGCGCGCCGAGCTGCGGGCCAAGGTCGACGACCTGGTCGAGGGGCTGCGGGAGGTCCAGGAGACGCTGGCGGCGACCGGCCGGTACAGCCACCCCGGTTTCCTGGCGGCGTATGGCGAGTGGCAGTTCTCGCGCCTGGAGGGCCTGGCGCCCTACGGCGAGATCTGGGCGCCGTACTACACGTGCCACAAGATCATGGCGGGGCTGCTCGACGCGCACCGGCACACGGGGTCGGCGACGGCGCTGGACGTCGCCGCCGCGATGGGGCGCTGGGTGCACGGGCGGCTGTCCGTGCTGCCCGCCGAGCAGCGCGCGCAGATGTGGGCCCTCTACATCGCGGGCGAGGCCGGCGGCATGAACGAGGTGCTGTGCGACCTCGCCGTGCTGACCGGCGACGAGGTCTTCGTCGAGGCGGCCCGCCTCTTCGACCTCGACACGCTGCTGGACCTCGCGGCGGCGGGGCGGGACGAGCTGGACGGCATGCACGCCAACCAGCACGCCGCGACGCTCCTGGGCTACCTCGCTCTGGCCGACCTGACCGGCGAGAACCGGTACCTGGACGCCGTCGTCAACCTCTGGGACATGGTCGTGCCCGGCCGCACCTACGCCCACGGGGGCTCGGGCGAGAACGAGCTCTGGGGGCCGGCGGGCGCCGTCGCGGGCGACATCGGCAACCGGAACGCCGAGACGTGCGTGACCTACAACATGCTCAAGATCGCGCGCGCCCTGTTCGAGCGCACCGGCGAGGCCCGGTTCGCCGACTACTACGAGCGGGCGGTGACGAACCAGGTCCTGGGCTCGCGGCGCGACGTCGGCTCGGACGACTCGCCCGAGGTGACGTACATGTTCCCCGTGCACCCGGGGGCGCTGCGCGAGTACGACAACGTGGGCACGTGCTGCGGCGGCACCGGGCTGGAGAACCACGTCAAGTACCAGGACTCGGTGTACTTCCGGTCGCCTGCCGGTGTGTCCGGTTCGGCCGGTTCGCCCGGGTCCGCCGGGGGTGCTCCGGCCGGGGCGGCCGACGGCGACGTCCGGACCGTCTGGGTCAACCTCTACGTGGCCTCGACGGCGAGCTGGCCGGAGGCCGGCGTCCGGCTGGTCCAGGAGACCGCGTACCCGCTGGAGGGCGCCAGCCGGATCCGGGTCGACGCGACCGGTGACCTGGAGCTGCGCCTCCGGGTGCCGGGCTGGGTCGGGGGCTCCCCCGTGTCAGACCCACAGGTCACCGGAGGGAACCACAGGTCTGACACGGGCGTTCCGGGCTTCAGCGTGCGGGTGGACGGCGAGGTGCAGTCCGTCCGGGCCGACGGCGGGTACGTGTCCCTGCGTCGCGACTGGCGGCCCGGGACGGTGGTCGAGATCGACATGCCGCTGACGCTGCGCGAGGTCCCGGCACCCGACGACACGTCGGTGGTCTCCCTGGAGCTCGGGCCGACGGTGCTGCTGGCCCGCAGCGCCGCCACCACCTGGCTGCCGGTCGAGGCCGCGACCTGGCGGCGGCTGGACGGCACGCTCGACGCCCCGCTGACCTCGGCCGACGACGGCACGTGGCGGCTGGGCGACCTCGTGCTGGAGCCGACGTGGTCCGGGTCGGACGCCCGGTACCACATGTACCTGCGCCGGGCCGACGCGCGGATCGCGTTCGCCGGGACGGATCCCGCCGCGGACTCGGGCGTACCGAACCCCGCGCGGCAGGACGGCCGCACGTTCCTCGACGTCCTGTGGTCGGACGGCGGCTTCGCCGACCGCTCGGCGTTCGTCGAGGCCGTGCTGTCCGCGACGCACGAGTTCGTGGACCTCGGGCTCCTGAGCGCCACGGAGGCACGGCAGGTGCTGGTGGCGGCCGCCCGGTCCGACGTCGGACGCGAGGCCGACGGCGCTGCCGGGCGGTTGTCCGACGGCGACGGCGGGCCGGGCTCCGACGGCGATCCGCGAAGCGCGGACGAGGCGGCGCTCCTGTCCCGGGCGCCGACCCCGACGCACGAGGGCTCCGCCCCGCGCGTCGAGATCGTCGCGGCCGCCGCGCCCGGCGTCACCGGCTGGTACCTCCGGCCGGCGGAGCTCACCGTCTCCACGCGGGCCGACGTCGGCGAGCCGGCCGTCGAGGTCCGCGTCGGTGACGAGCCGTGGCGGCCGGCCGGTCAGGCGCCCCTGGTCCTGTCCGACGGCGTGCACACGGTCACCGCGCGCGCCGTCGACGAGGCGGGGCGGGAACGCCGCGTCGTCCGCGAGGTCAGCGTCGACACCAGGCCGCCGCGGACCACCGTGACGACCAAGCGCCTGGGCCCGCGGGGCGTCGAGATCAACCTCGCCGCCGCCGACGACGTCTCGGGCGTGGACAGCATCCGGTGGAAGGGGCCGGACACGTTCTGGGCCACGTTCGCCGAGCCGTTCAGCCGGGCACTGTCCGACGTGCCCCAGGTCATCGAGTTCGCCGCGACCGACCGGGCGGGCAACCAGGAGCCGGTCCGCACCCTGGTGCTCCCTCCGGCGGACGCCGACCGATGAACGTGTCAGACGTACAGGTCACCCGGGTGACCTGTACGTCTGACAGCTCCGCCGGCCGGCGCGCGAGCGCGGACCCGGCGGTGCAGGCAAGGTTCGAGTGATGTCCGACCAGCGAACTGGAGAGCACGCATGAAGCAGCAGCGAGCCGCCCGACCGTCCCTGGCCCTACCGCTCGCGGCGGTCGCCGCGAGCGCCCTCGCCCTCGCCCTCGGCGCCGTGCCGGCGAGCGCGGCGGCCTCCCCGCCGCCGTCCGCCGCGCCGTCGGCGGCATCGTCCGTCGCCCCGACCGCGGTGCACGGCGCCGCCGACTGCCGCCTGCCCGCCGCCGTCGGCGGGCTCGGCTCCGGGTTCCCGGTGGACGACCAGGCGCTCCCGGCCGTCGGCACGCTCAAGGCCGCGCTGCTGCTCGTGGACTTCGACGACCATCCGGCGTCCGCGGGCTCGGCCCAGGAGGCGGAGGCCAACCTGGCCTCGGGCGTCGAGTACCTGGAGCGGGTCTCGGGCGGCAGGCTGGACGTCACCACGACGACGTCGGACGGCTGGGTGCGGATGCCCGAGCCGTCCACGTCGTACCCGTTCGAGCGGGGCCTGAGCTACGAGGACCACGTCCGCTACATCGGCGACGCGATCGCCGCGGCGGACGACACGTTCGACTTCACCGACGTCGACGTGGTCTGGGTGACGGCCACCAAGGAGGCGCCGAACATCACCTACTCGCCCACGACGAACTTCCTGGACGTCACCGCCGACGGCAACCACCTCACGCACGCCGTGACGTTCGGCTACGACCAGTGGCGCTGGGGCGGGCTCGTGCTGGCCCACGAGTCGGGGCACACGCTCGGCCTGCCGGACCTCTACCTGTTCGAGGCGCCGCCGGAGGACCCGGGCAACTACCACGCCGCGGTCGGCGGCTGGGACCTCATGGGCCTGATCTCGGGTGCGGGGCCGGAGTACTTCGCCTGGCACCGGTGGCAGCTCGGCTGGCTGGACGACGACCAGGTGGTCTGCGCCGGCCAGGGGCGGACGACGTCCGCGCGGCTGGCGCCGGTGGCACGCTCGGGTGACGCGAGCCCGGGGCAGGACGCGATGGTGGTGTACCCGCTGTCGGCGACGCGCGCCGTCGTCGTCGAGAACCGGCAGCCCGTGGGTTACGACGAGGGCATCGGCGCGCGAGGCGCGCTGGTCTACACGGTCGACACGTCCGTGCGGTCGGGCGAGGGCCCGGTCCGGGTGGTGGACGCGACGCCGGGTTCGGCGGGCGGCCTGGACGACGCCCCGTTCGCGGCGGGCTCGTCCTGGACCGAGCCGACGACGGGCGCGGTGCTCACCTTCCGCGCCGGCCCGGCGGGCACGCTGAAGGTGACGGTCAACCCCTGACCCTCGCGGCCGGACGGGCAGGACACCCGGGTGACCTGTCCGTCCGGCCGTCATGGCCCGGGTGGATGTCAGTGGCGGCGCATAACGTCGGGGCATGAGCGAGCCCCGGCCCTTCACCGTGCACGTCCCCGACCAGGTCCTGACCGACCTGCGCGATCGCCTGGCGCGCAGCAGGATCCCCGAGGACTCGCCCCGGCGTCCGCCGTCGGGCATGACGTCCGGCTACCTGCGCGAGCTCGTCGACCACTGGATCGGCTGGGACTGGCGGGCGCGTGAGGCCTGGCTGAACGGGCACCCGCAGTTCCTCGCCGGGATCGGCGGCGCGGACGTGCACTTCGCGCACCTCCGGTCGCAGGAGGCCGGTGCGCCGGCGCTGCTCGTGCTGCACGGGTGGCCGCACACGTTCGCGCTGCAGCTCGACTTCGCAGACCTGCTTCCGGAGTTCGACGTGGTGGTCGCGAGCCTGCCCGGCTTCGCGTTCTCGACGCCGTACGCGGACGGCGAGATGTCGGAGACGCGCCTGGCCGCCACCATGCACGCGCTGATGACCGACGTGCTCGGCTACCAGCGGTACTTCACCTACGGCGAGGACGTGACCGCGAACGTCAGCGATCTCATCGCCGCCCGGTATCCCGAGCACGTGGCGGGCATCGTCGCCACCCACGCCCACTTCCCCACCGCCGAGGAGCGCACGACCCTCGACGACCCGGAGGTCAAGGAGTTCTTCGACGGCATCGCCGCCCAGCACGGGACCGACGGCGCCTACGGCCACGTCCAGGCCACCCGGCCGGACACGCTCGCGACCGCCCTCAACGACTCCCCCGCCGGCCTCCTGGCCTGGCTGACGGAGAAGCTCGTCGAGTGGAGCGACACCCCGCCCGGCGACCCGCGCGCGGTGGAGCGGCGCATCTCCCGGGACCGGATCCTCACCGAGGCCACGATCTACTGGGCCACCCAGACCATCGCGTCGTCGTTCCGCCCCTACTACGAGGGCGCCGACCAGCCCGGACCGATCCCGCCCACGACGGTGCCCGCGGCCGTCCTCGTCCAGCGGCACGAGGGCACGTATCCGGAGTCGCTCGCGCGCCGCCACTACCTCGACCTGCGGGTGTTCGACCGCCTGACGAAGGGCGGGCACTTCACCGTCGGCGAGGTGCCCGAGGAGATGGCGGCGCGCGTGCGGGAGTTCGTCCGCTCGGTCGGCGCGGGGTGAGCCACGCGCCGGGCGCGGGGCTGCCGGGCTCAGGCCGTGGGGCTCAGGCCGTCGGCTCCAGCCGGATCACCGGGAACTTGCGGTCGGTGTGGGTCTCGTACACCTTGGCGTCCGGCCAGTACTCGGCCCAGATCCCGTAGAGCCGCTCCCACTCGGGCGCCGTCGGGCGCACCACGGTGGCGGTCGCCCGCAGGGTCTGGCCGCCCACCTCGATGGTCGTCTCCGCGGCGCCGTCCTCCACGTTGGCCACCCAGGTCGGGTCCTTGGGCGCGCCGCCCATCGAGCCCACGACGAGGTAGGCGTCGCCGTCCGTCGCGGCCACCAGCGGCGTCACGTACTGCTTGCCGCTGACCCGTCCGACGTGGTGCAGGAGCAGCAGCCGCTTGCCGTCGAAGTGCCCACCCGCGACGGGCGCGTTCACGACGCCCGCGTTCGCCCTGAACGCCTCGATGATCTCGGTGTTCATGTCAGTCATCTTGTCCTCCTCGGACCTCCGTCGGCCCCCCGGCCGACCTAACCGGACTTTACCCCGCTTATGCCGTTCCCGATAGCATCCGGAGCATGAGCACGCCGATGACGTGGGGCACACCGCAGCCCGAGCGGGCCGACGCCGCCCGCAACCGTCAGGTGCTGCTCGCCGCCGCCCGCGAGCTCCTGGCCGAGGCGGGGCCGGACTGTCTCACGATGGACCTCCTGGCCGAACGCTCCGGGCTCGGCAAGGGCACCGTGTTCCGCCGGTTCGGCTCCCGGGCCGGCATCTTCCAGGCCCTGCTCGACGACAGCGAGCGCGAGCTGCAGGAACGGGTGCTCAGCGGCCCGCCGCCGCTCGGCCCGGGGGCACCCGCGATCGACCGGCTCATCGCCTACGGCACGGCGCGGGTCCGCTTCCTCGCCGACCACCACGCCGTCGCGCGCGCCACGATCGACGGCCGGCACGCGGCCGGCCGGCGTCGGCCCCTGTCCGAGATCCACCTGCGGGTGCTGCTGCGCGAGGTCCACCTGCCGGGCGCCGACATCGAGGTACTCGCGGGCCAGCTCGCGTACGCGCTGGACGGCCCGCTGCTGCTCCAGCTCTTCGCCGGCCCGGAGCTGGAGGGGCCGGAGCCGACGGCCCGCTTCGAGGCGGGCTGGCGCGACCTGGTCGAGCGGGTGTGCGGGGTGTCGGGGGCGTAGGCGAGTCCCGGCCGGGCACCGGACACGTCAGGCGTGCGTCGGTGCCTCGTGCCGGGCGTGCTCGGCGGGTTCGAGCTGGAAGGTCGAGTGCTCCACGCGCACGTCGAACTGCGTGGCGACGCATCTCTGCAGCGCGTCGAGCACCGGCGGCGCCTGCCCGTCCCGGAAGCACACGTCGCGCACGACGACGTGGGCGCTGATGGTCGGCAGGCCGGTCGCGACGAGCGAGGCGTGCAGGTCGTGCACCTCCTCGACGTGCTCGACCTCCAGCAGCCGGGCCCGCACCTCGTCGAGGTCCATGCCGGGCGGGGTCGACTCCAGCAGCACGCTCGCGGAGTCGGCCAGCAGCCGGGCGGCGCGCGGCAGGATGAGGACGGCGATGACGAGCCCCGCGACGGCGTCGGCCCGCTCCCAGCCCGTCGTCGCGATCACGACCGCGGCCACGATCACCGCCACCGAGCCGAGCGCGTCGTTGACCACCTCCAGGAACGCGGCGCGCAGGTTGAACGACGCCGAGCGGCCGCCCGCGAGCACGAGCAGCGCCACCACGTTGCCCACCAGGCCGACGACGCCGAAGACGAGCAGGCCCGGACCGGGCGCCTCGGCCGGTCCGACCAGGCGGCTCACGCCCTCGACCAGGGCGTAGACGCCGACGGCGAGCAGCACCGCGGCCTGCGCCAGCGCGGCCAGGATCTCGGCGCGCCGGAACCCCCAGGTCCGGCGGGACGACGGCGGCCGCAGCGCGAGCGACGCCGCCCCGAGCGCGATGGCGAGGCCCGCCACGTCGGTGAGCATGTGCGCGGTGTCGACCAGGAGCGCGAGGCTGCCGGTGAGCAGGGCGCCGACCGCCTGGGCCACGAAGACGGACGCCGTGATGCCGAACGCGACGGCCAGGCGGCGCCGTCCGCCGGGGTCGCCGTGGGCGCCGTGGTCGTGGGTGTGGCCCCCGGGACCGTGGCTGTGGCTCACGACGCCGCCCCCGGCGCCGTCGTCGCAGCCTGCGCCGCCGCCCCCGTCGGGTGCACCGCCGAGCCGTCCACGCCGTAGACCGGGCACAGGGCCACGGCGTCGCCGGTCAGCGCGAGAAGCTTCTCGGCGGACGCGAGGACCGCGAGCGTCGCCTCCGGGTGGGTCAGCGAGAACACCGACGCCCGGCCCTGCGGGCGGGACTCGACGAGCCCGCAGTCCCGCAGGCAGGCCAGGTGCTTCGACACCGTGGACTGCGCGAGGCCCAGGTGGCCGGTCAGGTCCACCACGCGGTGCTCGCCGAGGGCCAGGTGCTGCAGGATCGCCAGCCGCGACGGGTCCGAGAACCCGTGGAACAGGCACGCCGCCACGACCATCGCCTCGGACTCCCGGGCCGCGACATCGCCCGTAACCTCTGTCATCGCCATACGACGATGCTACCAGCCGCTCGTCTCCCCTTTCGGGTCGGCTCAGGCTCGGGTCGGCTCAGGCCACCGCCCGCGCCCGCCACGCCGTTGCCGTCGCGTCCAGGACGTCGTCCCACGGCGTCGGCCGGACGCCGAACACCCCGGTGGTCTCGGCCGCGTCCGCCACGAACGGCCGGTCGTACTGGTAGAGCACGCCCAGCGCCTCGCGCAGCAGCGGCACCACCAGGCCCCCGGCCCGCAGCACCGCGCGCGGCACGCGGCGCAGCCGGGGCTCCCCCGTCCCGGCCCGCGCACCCAGCTCGCGCAGCACCTCGCGGACGGTCGCGGGCGGGTTGGACGGCACCAGCCACGGCGAGCCCCAGGCCCGGTCGTCGGCGCCGAGCGCGACGAGGGTCGCGGCGACGTCGTCGACCGCCGTCCAGGTGTGCGGCTGGTCCGGGTCGGCCATGACCGAGGCGGGCCGGCCCGCGAGCGTCGCCGCCGCGTACATGGGCAGCAGGCCGTGGGAGGTGGGGACGGTCGGCCCGATGTAGTCGGAGGCGCGCGCCTCGGTGGCCCGCACCCGCCCGGCGCGATGGGCGACGAGCGCTTCCTGCCACAGCCGCGCCCGGAGCCGGCCCTTGTGGTCCGACGCCGCGAGCGGCAGGCCGCGGGTCATCGGCCCGTCCACGGGGCCGTAGCCGTAGAGGTTGCTCAGCGTCACGAGCACCGCGCCGGAGACCTCGGCCGCGTGCAGCACCGCACCCGCCAGCGGGGGCCAGCCGCGCTCCCACGCCTGGTACGAGCCCGGGTTCGCGCAGTTGTAGAGCACGTCCGCTCCCCGGGCGGCCGCCGCGAGCGCCGTCGCGTCCGTGGCGTCGAGGGCGATCCGCTCCACGCGGGGGTGCTCGGGGCCGCCGCCGGAGCGGGTCACGACCCCGACGGAGCGGCCGGCACGCGCCAGCCGGAGGGCGAGCGCGGTGCCGACAGGCCCGGCGCCGAGGACGAGGTGGGAGGTCATGGACCCAGGGTCCCATCCATATTGGTCAGACAGGTTCACGACTTGTATGATCGGTAGAACATCCCGCCGCAAAGGAGCGCCATGACGTACCAGCCCGACGCCATCCGGACCGTGCAGCTCTCGACTGTCACGCTGCCGCTGGCCACCGCCATCTCCGACGCCAAGGTCTTCACCGGGCGGCAGAAGCCCATGACCGAGGTCGTGTTCCTGTTCGCGGAGATCACCACCGAGCAGGGGTTCGAAGGCCTCGGCTTCTCCTACTCCAAGCGCGCCGGCGGACCCGCCCAGTACGCGCACGCCAAGGAGGTGGCGCAGTCCGCGATCGGGGAGGACCCCAACGACATCGCCAAGCTCTACACGAAGCTGCTCTGGGCGGGCGCGTCGGTCGGCCGTTCCGGAGTGGCGACCCAGGCGCTGGCCGCCGTCGACATCGCCCTCTACGACCTCAAGGCGAAGCGCGCCGGCCTGCCGCTGGCCAAGCTGCTCGGCGCGCACCGCGACTCCGTGCGCACCTACAACACCTCGGGCGGGTTCCTCAACGCGAGCATCGAGGAGGTCAAGGAGCGCGCGAGCAGGTCGATCGCCGAGGGCATCGGCGGCATCAAGATCAAGGTCGGCCTGCCCGACGGGCGCACGGACCTCGCCCGCGTCGCCGCCGTCCGCGAGCACATCGGACCCGACGTGCCGCTCATGGTCGACGCCAACCAGCAGTGGGACCGCGGCACCGCCCTGCGCATGGGCCGGCGCCTGGAGGAGTTCGACCTCGTCTGGATCGAGGAGCCGCTGGACGCCTACGACGCCGAGGGCCACGCGGCGCTGGCCGCAGCCCTGGACACCCCGATCGCCACGGGCGAGATGCTTGCCTCCGTGGCGGAGCACGAGCGGCTCATCGCGACCCGCGCGTGCGACATCATCCAGCCGGACGCCCCGCGCGTCGGCGGCATCACGCAGTTCCTGCGGCTGCTCACGCTCGCCGACCAGGCCGGGCTGGACCTCGCGCCGCACTTCGCGATGGAGATCCACCTGCACCTGGCCGCCACCTACCCGCGCGAGCCGTGGGTGGAGCACTTCGACTGGCTCGACCCGCTGTTCAACGAGCGGCTCGAGACCAAGGACGGGCGCATGCTCGTGCCGGACCGCCCCGGCCTGGGCGTGACCTTCAGCGAGCAGGCCCGCGCCTGGACCACGGAGACCGCGGTCTTCGGCCCCGCCTGACACGTCGGGTGGGGTCGGCGGGATCGAGATGGAAGCATGAGGCCATGGCCCAGACCCTGAGCGGCACCCTCGTGGAGACGCTGCGCACGCGCATCGTCAACGGCGACATCGCCCCCGGCGAGAAGCTGCCGAGCGAGCCGCGGCTCGCCGTCGAGCACCAGGTCAGCCGTACGGTGGTCCGCGAGGCCATCGCGCGCCTGAACCTGGAGGGCCTGGTCCACACCCGCCGCGGCAGCGGCAGCTACGCGCTCACCCCACCCACCGAGGACGACGACGGCGCGCCCGTCGCCCGGTCCCTGGCCGACCGCCTCGCGCTGGTCGAGTACCGCATCGCGCTGGAGACCGAGGCCGCCGCGCTGGCCGCCGTCCGGCGCACGCCCGCGCAGCTCGCGGCGCTGGCCGACCGGCTGGGCGCGCTGGCGTCGTCCGACGGGCATCCCGCCACCGCGATGCAGCACGACTTCGCGTTCCACCGCCTGGTGGCCGAGGCCGCGGGCAACAGGTTCCTCCTGGAGGCCCTGGACCGGCTGGGCCCGCAGATGATCGCGATGCCCCGCGGCCGACTGGACACGCACGAGGCCACGGCGCAGGACGGCGGCCGCTTCACCGCCGTCGTCCAGGAGCACCGCGCCGTGCTCGACGCCCTGGACGCACGGGACCCGCAAGCCGCCGCAGCGGCGATCCGCACCCACCTGACGTCATCCCGCCGCCGCCTCCTGATGGAGTCGGGAACACGTTGACCACAGCGGTTCCTGCCAGGAGGGCCACCTCTCTGGCAGGAACCGCTGTGGTCAACGCCGGGCCGGCGGACGCCGGCGGAGCCGGGCGGACGGCGCCGGCGGTCAGCGCGGGGGCTTGACCGCCAGGACCGGGTGCTCGGCCTGGAGCAGGATGCGCTGCGCCACCGAGCCCATGATGAACTTGCCCACCGTGCTGCGGCGGCGCAGGCCGATCACGATCAGCGAGGCGTCGTGCTTCTCGGCCAGGTCGAGGATCTCGTCCGTGAAGTCGTCACGGTGGGTGCCGCGCACGAGCTCCGCCCGCACCCCCGCCCGCTCCGCCTGCGCGAGCACGCGGTCGAGGTCCTCGTCGGCGGCGACCGTCGACTCGACCAGAGAGCCCTCCCGCGCCGAGTTCACGACCAGCAGGTCCTCGTCCCGGAGCCCCGCCTCGACGATCGCCGCCTGCACGGCGGCCTCCCCCGCGGGCGTGGGGACGTAGCCAACGACGATGCTCATACGGACTCTTCCTCTCGGTTCTTCGCCGACGCACCGGCGTCCGGCGCACCAGCAACATCCCCGCCCGCCCGCCGGTCGCGGACGGCACGGATCAGCGGCAGCACGGCCACCACCACGAACACCACCAGCAGCGTGGCGGAGATGGGCCGCGTGAAGAAGCCTGCGGCGGACCCGTCGAACATCAGCAGCGAGCGCCGCAGGCTGGACTCCAGCAGCGAGCCCAGCACGAACGCCAGCACGAGCGGCCCCGGCTCGAACCCGAACTTCTTCATCAGGTACCCGACGGCGCCAAAAACAACGACCAGCAGCACGTCGAACACCGAGTTGTTGATGGTGTAGGCGCCGACCATCGTGATCAGGGCCGTCACGGGCGCCAGGATCGCCGCGCGCACCCGCAGGATGCGCACGAACACGCCCACCAGCGGGATCGACATGATGAGCAGCAGCACGTTGCCGATGTACATCGAGTTGACCACGCCCCAGAACAGCTCGGGGTGCTCGGTGACGAGCTGCGGGCCCGGGGTGATGCCCTGGATCAGGAGCGCGCCGAACATGAGTGCCATGGTCGCGTTGGCGGGGATGCCGAGCGTGAGCAGCGGGATGAACGAGCTGGTCGCGGCGGCGTTGTTCGCCGTCTCCGGCCCGGCCACTCCCTCGATCGCGCCCTTGCCGAACCGGCTCGGGTCCTTGGCGCGCTTCTTCTCCGCCGCGTAGGCGGCCATGGAGGCGATGGTCGCGCCGCCGCCGGGCAGGATGCCGAGGAAGAACCCGAGCACCGAACCGCGGGTCACGGCACCCGACGACTCCTTGAGGTCCTTGCGCGACGGCCAGACGTTGGCCACCTTGCCCGGCGCGTGCACCGCGCGGTGCCGCTCCTCCAGGTTGTAGAGGATCTCGCCGAGCCCGAACAGGCCCATGGCCACGGGCACGAAGTCGATGCCGTCGGCCAGGCTGAGGTTGTCGAACGTGAAGCGTTCGGCACCCGTGAAGGCGTCGCGCCCCACGGTGGCCAGCAGCAGCCCGATCGCCGCGGCGATCAGCGCCTTGAGCCGCGCGCCGGACGCGATGGTCGAGACCAGGAGGATGCCCAGCAGGGCCAGGGCCGCGTACTCGGGCGGCCCGAAGTCGAGGGCGAAGCCGGCCACGACCGGGGCGAGGAAGGTCAGCCCGACGATGGCGACGGTGCCACCGATGAACGACCCGACGGCAGCGACGCCGAGCGCCGTGCCCGCCCTGCCCTGTCTGGCGAGCGCGTGCCCGTCCAGGACCGTGACCACCGAGCTGGCCTCGCCGGGCAGCCGGAGCAGCACGGACGTGATGGTGCCGCCGTACTGGGCGCCGTAGAAGATGCCGGCAAGCATGATGATCGCGGTGACCGGCTCCACGCCGTACGTCAGCGGGAGCAGGATGGCGATGGTGGCTGCCGGGCCGAGGCCCGGCAGCACCCCGATGAGCATGCCGATGACCACCCCGAGCAGGCAGTACAGGAGGTTCGTCGGTTCGAGCACGACGGCGAAGCCGGCGGCTACGTTCTGCAGTGATTCCACGTGCGTTTCCCTTGCGGATCAGACCTGCGGTGCGGTCAGAAGAGGTGCGGGACGTTGGTGCCGAGCGCCCCGACGAAGACCCCGTAGAGCACCCCGACGACGAGCACCGAGTACAGGACGGCGGAGCGCCAGGACTCGCCGCCCAGGAACTTCATCCAGATCAGGCTCAGCAGCAGGGCGGGGATCTCGAAGCCGATCACCGGCAGCAGCGCCACGAGCCCCAGGAGGGTCGCGAGGCCGACCAGGGAGAGCCACGAGTAGCGGGAGAACTTCTCCCCGTCGCCGCCCCGCCGTCCGACGACGACCTGGGCGAGCGACAGCACCACCACGGCGACGCTGATCGCGAGCGGCCACAGGCCGGCACCCGGCTGGGTGGGCGTGCCCAGCCCCAGCCCGACCGCCGTCACGGCGCCCAGGACGCCGATCGCCGTCGTGACCAGGCTGGCCGCGAGGTTGGCGACCGGCCCGGCGGGCGGCGGCGTCTCCTCGGCCCACTCGTCGGCGAGGGCCTGGGCCGGGTCGGCGGGCGCGACGGCGGCTCCGCCGTCCGCCCTGCCGTCCGGCTTGCCGTTCGAGCTGCCGTCCACGCGTGCCTCCTTGGTTGCCGTTGCCACGAGGGATCAGCCCTCCGCGAGGCTGATGTCGTACTCCTCGGTGAGCGCCCGGTACTTCTCCGCGAGCTCGGACCACTGAGTGGTGACCTCTTCGCCCGAGATCTCGTGCGGGGTCAGCAGGTTGTTCTCGTTGAACGACGTGTAGGCATCCGAGGCGATGGCGGCGTCGATCGACTCGACGAGCCGGGCCTTGACGTCCTCCGGCAGACCCTTCGGGGCGGCCAGGGCGCGGTACTGCGACACGGGCACGTCGTAGCCCTCCTCGACGGCGGTCGGCACGTCGGGCAGGAACTGGTTGCGCTCGGCCGAGAAGGCCAGCAGCGGCACCACCTTCCCGGCGTCGATCTGCGGCTTGGCCTCGCCGAGCTGCACCGTGGCCACCTGCACCTGGTCGCCGACGACGGCGGTGAGCGCCGGCGAGCCCGAGTCGAACGGCACGGCCGTGCCGTCGATCTCCGCCTGCGCGAACAGCGCCGCCTGGGCGAGCTGCGAGCCGGTGCCCACGCCCGTGGTGCCGTACTTGATCTCGCCGGACGCGCCCTTGAGGTCGTCCAGGTTCTCGAACCCGGAGTCCACGCTGGCCAGCAGCACGTAGTCGTCCTGCGAGAGTCCCTTGAGGACGTCGAGCTTGCCCAGGTCCACGGCCTCGTCCTCGGACACCGCCAGCGGCGTGATCGTGATGAGGGAGGCGTTCAGCAGCACCAGCTCGTACCCGTCGGCGGGCTTGCCCGCCACCTCCTCGGTCGCCACGGCGCCGTTGGCCCCGGCACGGTTGACCACCGGGACCGCCACGCCGAGGTCCTCGGCCATGCCCTCGGCCACGGCCCGGGCGATGAGGTCGGTCGACCCGCCGGCGTCCTGCCCCACGGTGATCGTCACCGGGCCGGACGGGAAGTCTTCACCCTCGCCGCCCCCGGCGGCACCCACGTTGCCGCCGCACGCGGCGAGCGTCAGGGCGGCGAACGCGGCGGTGGCGCCCAGCGCGACCTTGCCGGCGCGCGGGCTGGTGCGCGGGCTGCGGCGCGGGTTTCGGGGGGTAGGAGTTGTCATCACAGCTCTCCTCGTTGAGATCTCCGACGGGCAGGTGCCGGTCGGGCGTTGAGCATAGGAAGCCCATACGATGCCTGTCTAAGCCTCTTACTGCATTGCTTGATTCTCGGAATGCATCAATTCCCGGAAAGGCCATCGTGTACACCCTCGATCAGGTCCGCTGCTTCCTCGCCGTGGCGGAAGAGCTCCACTTCGGCCGCGCTGCGGAGCGACTCAACATGACCCAGCCGCCGCTGAGCCGGCAGGTCCAGAAGCTGGAACGTGCCGTCGGCGTCCCCCTGCTGGAGCGCGACAACCGGCACGTCGAGCTGACGACGGCGGGCGCGGTGTTCCTCGAGGAGGCCCGCCGCCTCCTGACCGCCGCCGACGCCGCCCCCGCGCTCGCCCGGAAGATCGCCGCGGGCCGCGCCGGCGTGCTGCGCCTCGGCTTCACCGCCGCCTCCGGGTTCAGCCTGCTGGGCACGCTCGTGCAGGAGATCGCCGAGTTCATGCCCGACGTCGACCTCGACCTCCAGGAGCTCGTCACGATCGAGCAGATCGAGGCGATCCGTCGCGGCGAGCTCGACCTGGCGCTCGGCCGGCCGCCGTTCGACCAGGAGAGCTTCGACTCCCGGCTCCTGTTGTCGGAGGACCTGGTGCTGGCCGTGCCGCCCGCGCACCCGCTGACCCGGCTGGACCGCCCCGTGACCGCCGCCGACCTGCGCGACCAGCCCGTCGTGGGGCACCACCCCACCAAGGCCCGGTACTTCTACGACATGGTCGTGCGGTACATCGCCGTCGAGCACAACAACGTGGTGCACGTCGTCAGCCAGATCCTGACGATGTGCTCGCTCGTGGCCGCGGGCCGCGGCGTGGCGTTCGTCCCGGAGTCGGCCCGGCTGCTCGGGCTGCCGGGCGTGACGTTCGTGGAGCTGGACGTGCCGCACGGCGTCGTCGAGCTGCACGCCATCTGGAACCGGGACTCGAAGAACCCGGCCCTCCACGAGTTCCTCCGCTTCCTCCACCCCTCCCGTTGAGTGCTGGATTTTCGCCCTGTCGAATCGGTTCGAGAGGGCGAAAATCCAGCACTCAACGAAGGTTTGATGCAGGGCCAGCATGAGTCGATGCCGTTTTGGGCTTGGACAGGCATCGTGGACCGTTCCTACCGTGGCGCCGAGACCTAGCCCGACCAGTCGCCATCGTCGACGTCTGTCACAGGAGGGGGCCACCTTGGCCACGTATGCACCGCAGGAGCTCGCCGTCGCCCTCAAGGACGGGCTGTTGTCGTTCCCCGTCACGCCGTTCACCGCGGACGGCGCGATCGACGAGCAGCGGTACCGCGACCACATCGACTGGCAGTCGAGCTTCCGGATCGGCGGCCTCTTCGCCGCGGGCGGTACGGGCGAGGGCTTCAGCCTGACGCCGCAGGAGTCGGCCCGCGTGGTGCGCCTCGCCGTCGAGACCGCCGCGGGCCGCACCCCGGTGCTCGGCAGCGCGGGCGGCAACACCGCGCAGGCGATCGACAACGCCCGCGCCGCGCAGGACGCCGGCGCCGAGGGCCTCCTGCTGCTGCCCCCGTACCTGACCGAGGCCGACCAGGACGGGCTGCTGGAGCACGCCTCGGCGGTGTGCGCCGCCACCGGCCTCGGCGTGATCATCTACAACCGCGGCAACGCGATCTACTCCGCGACCACGGTCGCCCGGCTGGCCGAGCGCCACCCCAACTTCATCGGGTTCAAGGACGCGATCGGCGACATCGAGCACCTCACGCGCGTCTACGCCACCAACGGCGACCGGCTCTTCTACCTGGGCGGCCTGCCCACCGCCGAGACCTACGCCCTGCCGCTGCTGCAGCTCGGCATGAGCACCTACTCGTCGGCCATGTACAACTTCGTGCCCGAGTTCGCCCTCGAGTTCTACCGCGACGTCCGCAACCTGGACCACGCGGCGGTCACCGAGAAGCTGCGCCGGTTCGTGCTGCCCTACCTCGACATCCGCGACCGCACCAAGGGGTACGGCGTCTCCATCGTCAAGGGCGGCATGAAGGCCGTCGGCCGCGACATGGGCAGCGTGCGCGCGCCCCTCCAGGACCTCACCGCCCAGGACCTCGCCGACCTCTCCGCCCTGATCGACGCCGCCGGGGTGCGCCCCGCCGCGGCCGACGCCGCCGTCGACACCCTGGCCGGCTGACCCGAACGCACCAAGGAGACATGCGATGACCCAGCTCACCGGCCACTCGATCGTCGCCGGCACGCCCCTTGCGGGCACCGCCGGCACCTTCGCCGGGCAGGACCCGGCCACGGCCCAGGCGCTCGAACCCGCCTACTCCCTGCTCGACGAGGCGCAGGTCGCGCAGGCGACCGCGGCCGCGCAGGAGGCGTTCGCCTCCTTCTCCGCGCTCGCGCCCGAGCCGCACGCCCGCTTCCTGGAGCAGGTCGCGGCCAACATCGAGGCGATCACGCCCGACGTCGTCGCACGGGCCATGCGCGAGACCGGCCTCCCGGCGGCCCGCCTGACGGGCGAGGTGGCCCGGACCACGAACCAGCTCCGCCTGTTCGCGCAGGTCGTGCGGCAGGGTGACCACCGCGGCGTGCGGATCGACCCCGCGCTGCCCGACCGCACTCCCCTGCCGCGCGCCGACATCCGGCAGCGCAAGGTGCCCGTCGGTCCGGTGGCCGTGTTCGGCGCCAGCAACTTCCCCCTCGCCTTCTCCACCGCGGGCGGCGACACCGCCTCCGCTCTGGCCGCGGGCTGCCCCGTGGTGGTCAAGGCGCACAACGCGCACCCCGGCACGGCCGAGCTGGTGGGCCGCGCGGTGGCGGACGCCGTCGCCTCGTCCGGCCTGCACCCCGGCGTGTTCTCGCTGGTCTACGGGCCGGGCAAGGTCGTGGGCCAGACCCTCGTGTCCGACCCCGCGATCCAGGCCGTCGGGTTCACCGGCTCCCGCGGCGGCGGCCTCGCGCTCGTCGCGGCCGCCGCGGCCCGGCCCGTGCCGATCCCCGTCTACGCCGAGATGAGCTCGATCAACCCCACGATCCTGCTCGACGGCGCCCTCGCGGGCGACGTCGACGCCCTGGCCGCCGCGTACCTCACGTCGGTGACCGGCTCGTCGGGCCAGCTCTGCACCGCCCCGGGCCTCGTGTTCGTGCCGGACGGCGAGCGCGGCGACGCGTTCGTGGCCGCCGCCGGGCGCGCCGCCGCGGCGGCCGCCGGCCAGACCATGCTCACCGACGGCATCGCGCAGGCGTGGCAGGACGGCGTCGACGCGCTGGCCGCGCAGGACGGCGTCTCGCTCGTCGGGGCCGGATCGCCGGGCGCGACACGGAACGCCCCCGCGCCCGCGGTGTTCGCCAGCGCGGTGCCGACCCTGCTGAGCAACCCCGTGCTGCAGGCCGAGATCTTCGGCGCGGCCTCGCTCGTGGTCCGGTACGCCGACGCCGCCGAGCTGCTGTCCGCCGTCGAGCGCCTCGAGGGGCAGCTCACCGTGACGCTGCACCTGACCGAGGACGACCGCGAGACCGCCGCCGCCCTGCTGCCCGTGCTGGAGCGCAAGGCCGGTCGCATCCTGGCCAACGGCTGGCCCACCGGCGTCGAGGTGGGGCACGCGATGGTGCACGGCGGCCCGTTCCCCGCGACGTCGGACGGACGCACCACCTCGGTGGGCACGCTCGCGATCGAGCGGTTCCTGCGGCCCGTGGCCTACCAGAACCTGCCGGAGTACCTGCTGCCCGAGCCGCTCCGGTCGGACAACCCGTGGCACCTGACGCGGCGGGTGGACGGCGTGCTCGACGTCGTCCTCGGTGCCACGGACCGCGACGTCACGGACGCCGACGTCGCGGAGGCCGCCCGGTGAGCGCGCACCCCACGATCGCCCGCGTCGAGGTCGTGCCCGTCGCGGGCCACGACTCGATGCTCCTGAACCTGTCCGGCGCGCACGCCCCGTTCTTCACGCGCAACGTCGCGATCGTCACCGACTCCGACGGCCGCACCGGGCTGGGCGAGGTTCCCGGCGGGGAGAAGATCCGGGCCACGATCGAGGAGGCCGGCGCGATCGTCGTCGGGCAGCCGGTGGCGCGGTACCGCTCCCTGCTGCGCGACGTCGCGCGGGCCTTCGCCGACCGCGACGCGGGCGGGCGCGGGCTGCAGACCTTCGACCTGCGCACCACGGTGCACGCGGTCACGGCCCTGGAGTCCGCGCTGCTGGACCTGCACGGCCAGGACCTGGGTGTGCCCGTGGCGGAGCTCCTCGGCGACGGCGTCCAGCGCGACGCCGTGCCGATGCTCGGCTACCTCTTCTACGTGGGCGACCCGGACGCGACCGACCTGCCGTACCTGCGCGGGGACGACGAGCCCGACGCGTGGGGGCGGCTGCGCCGCGAGGAGGCCATGACGCCCGACGCCGTCGTGCGGCTGGCCGAGGCCGCCGCCGAGCGGTACGGCTTCACCGACTTCAAGCTCAAGGGCGGCGTACAGGCCGGCGACCTGGAGGTCGACACCGTCGTCGCGCTCAAGGAGCGCTTCCCCGACGCGCGGATCACGCTCGACCCCAACGGCGGCTGGCTGCTGGACGACGCGATCCGGCTCGGCCGGCGGATGCGCGGCGTGGTCGCCTACGCCGAGGACCCCTGTGGCGCGGAGGGCCGGTTCTCCGGCCGCGAGGTCATGGCCGAGTTCAAGCGCGCCACCGGGCTCCCGACGGCGACCAACATGATCGCCACCGACTGGCGGGAGATGGCGCACGCGGTGCGCGCGGGCGCCGTCGACATCCCGCTGGCCGACCCGCACTTCTGGACCATGGCCGGCTCCGTGCGGGTGGCCCAGCTCTGCCACGAGTTCGGGCTCACCTGGGGATCGCACTCCAACAACCACTTCGACATCTCGCTGGCCATGTTCACGCACGTCGGCGCGGCCGCGCCCGGGGAGACCACGGCGCTGGACACGCACTGGATCTGGCAGGACGGACAGGGCCTGACGACGGCGCCGCCGCGGATCGAAGGCGGCGCGATCCAGGTGCCGACGACGCCGGGGCTCGGCGTCGAGCTGGACCGCGAGCGCCTGGCCGCCGCGCACGAGCTGTACCTGAAGCACGGGCTGGGCGCCCGCGACGACGCCCTGGCGATGCAGTACCTGATCCCGGACTGGACGTTCGACCCGAAGCGCCCGTGCCTCGTCCGCTGAGTGCTCCACGGGGTCGGCGATGAGCGGGGTGCTGCTCGGGTTCGCGATCGTGCTCGTGCTGGTGGGTGTGGGGTTCGTGGCCGCCTGGGCGCTGCCCGGCGAGGCGCGCGCCATGCAGCGCGGTATCGCACCGCTGGTGTACTACATCACCAACCCGGCGCTGATGTTCCTGCTCATGTCCGACGCCGACCTGGGCGCCGTGCTGCGAACCTACACGCCCATCGCGCTGATCACCGCCGCGGCCACGGGGCTGCTGTACGCGGTGGTCGCGGGCGGGCTGCTGCGGCGGCCCGCCGGGCCGGTCGCGGCCGGTGCGATGGCGAGCTCGTACGTGAACGCGGGCAACATCGGCGTGCCGATCGCGCTGTACGCGGTGGGCACCGCCGCCCCGGTGGTGTCGGTGCTCATCGCGCAGCTCCTCGTGGTCGCGCCGGTGTACATGTCGGTGTTCGCGTGGTGCCGGCACCGGGCGGGGCGGGCGGGCCGGTTCGTCGACCCCGACGGCGCGGGCGACGCGGGTGCGGTCGAGGCCGCCGACGTCGAGAGCGCCGCCGCGGCCCGCTCGCTCGGCGCCACCCTCGCCCGGTCGCTCGCCAACCCGGTGACGGTCGCGACGGGGCTCGGGCTGCTGGCCGCGGCGTTCTCCGTGGACCTGCCCGCGGTACTCGGGCAGCCGGTCGAGATGCTCGGCCACGCCTCGGTGCCGCTGCTCCTGCTGCTGTTCGGCATGTCGCTGCGGGGGCAGCGGCCGCTGGGCCGCGAGGCGCGGGCCGAGGTGGTGCTGGGCACCGTGCTCAAGACCCTGGCCATGCCGGCGCTCGCGTGGGTGGTCGGCCGGTTCCTGTTCGGGCTGGACGGCCTGGACCTGCTGGGGGTCGTGCTGATGGCCGCGCTGCCCACGGCGCAGAACGTGTTCCTGTTCGCGGGTCACTTCCGCCTGGCGACGACGCCGGTCCGCGACATCACGCTGGTGAGCATGCTGCTGGCGCTGCCGGTGTCGCTGGTGATCACGGTGCTGCTGGGCTGACGACGCAGGTTCTACGACCGGCGTCGGCGGGGCCTGCGATCGTCCCGGACGCCGAACCGCCGCGCGCGCGAGAAGGTCGAGAACTGCTGACGGAGGCCCCCGAACATCACCGCCTCGGCAAGGCAGACTCCGACGACCAGAGCCCAGAGGGGCGACGGGCGCGCGATACCGACCGTGTCCCACGGCCCGCCGGCCGCAGCGACGGCCGTGACCAGGATGACGGCGAAGCCGATCATCCCCGCGAGCAGGATCGGCACGAACACGATGCTCCACCGCACCTCGGTACGGGTCGGTGCCGTGTCCTGCTCGGACGGTGATCCCATGATCTGCCTCTCCCCGGAGCCGCGAGCGCTCTCTCTCGCCGCAGGACACCTTACGAGACGGATCGCCCGGATTCAGCCCCGGGTGATCCCACCCAGCAGGTTGCCCACCAGCGCGTCGGCGAAGGCCTCGGTGACCGGTTCGTCGGGCACCAGCAGCCGGTGGTAGACGGCGCCCCAGAGCTGGTCGACCACCACCTGCACGTCGACGTCGTCCCGGATCTGCCCCAGCTCCTGCGCCGCGCGCAGCCGGTCCCCCGCGAGGCGCCGCCGCTCGGAGGAGTACAGCGTCCGGTAGGCCACGGCAAGGTCCTGGTCGGTCTGGGACTGCCCGATCAGCTCCGTGAGGAGCCGGCCCGCGGGCGTGGTGGTCATCAGGTGCACGAACGCGCGGAGCTGGTCGCGCAGGTCGGTGCGGATGTCACCCGTGTCGGGGAAGGCGAGCGTGTGCTCCACCGCGTGGAAGTAGCCGTCCAGGGCGAGCGCCCCCCTGGAGGGCCACCACTTGTAGAGCGTCGTCTTGCTGACGCCGGACAGGCGCGCGACCCGCTCGAACGTCAGGTCGGCGATGCCGTCGGCCAGCAGCACCTCGCCGACGGCCCGCAGCACGTCGGCGCGCACCTCGTCGGCCGGCCGCCGCCCACGCCCCCGGCTGCGCGCCTCGGGCCGCTCGGCGGCGGACGCCGTCGCCTGGTTCGTCATGTCCCCTCCTCCTGAGCTCCCGCGAGTCTAGGTGGCCTCGCGTCGCCGACCTGCTCGATCGGCAGGGTGTCGGGTGATCGGCAGCTCGGACTGCCGATCACCTGACCTGCTACCGATCACCCTGCTCAGCCCCGTCCCCGCCCCGCACCGTGAGCAGGTCCGGCAGGCCGACCCGGTCGAGGAACTCGCGACGGGTCCGGTCTGCGAGGTCCGAGACCACCTCGGAGCCGTCGTCGGCCGGGTCGATGTGCACCCGGTACGGCCGCTGCCCGGCGGGCAGGGCCACGATGCGGGCGATCTCGTCGGAGACCAGCGACACGTCGGCGTCGGGCGCCAGGGCCGCGAGCTTCTCCGCGACCTGACCCATCAGCCCGGCGTACCGGGTCTCGTAGTCGGCCTCCACCGCGGTGTCGGCCGGGTGGCCCGCGTGCGCGAAGTGGTTGGTGCCGCTCGTGAACGAGCCCGGCACCACGATCGACGTCTCCACGCCCCAGCGGGCCAGCTCCGCGGCGTACGACACCGCGAGGGAGTCCATGCCCGCCTTGGCCGCGAAGTAGGGCGCCAGGTACGGCGGGGTGCCGCCCTTGACGCTGGAGCTGGAGACCCAGATCACGAGTCCCGCGCCGCGGCGGCGCATGCCGGGCAGGACCGCCCGGTTCACGCGCTGGGTGGACAGCACGTTGACGTCGTAGAGCTGCGCGAGCTGCTCCGGGGTGAACGCCTCGGCCGGGCCGACGACCATGTGCCCGGCGTTGTGGATCAGCACGTCCACCTGCCCGTGCTCGGCCTCGATCTGCTCGACGGCGCGGTCGACCGACTCCTGCGAGCTCACGTCGAGCTCGACCGGCCGCAGGTCCGCCCCGTGCGCGGCCGCCCACTCCCGCGCGGCGTCGACCTGCGGCGCGTTGCGCCCCTCGGTCTGCCGCATGCCCGCGTAGACGGTGTGGCCCGCGGCGGCCAGGGCCCGCGCCGTGAGGGCTCCGAACCCGCTCGACGCTCCGGTGATGACGACGACGGCGCTCATGCCAGGCCTCCGTTGGTGTAGATGACCTGTCCGTTGACCCACCGTGCGGGGCCGGCCAGGAAGGCGACCGTCTCGGCGATGTCCTCGGGCTGGCCGAGGCGCTCGAGGGGCACGGCGTTCGCCAGGTTCTGGATGGTCTGCTCGTCCTTGCCGTCCAGGAAGAGCGGGGTGGCCGTGGGGCCGGGCGCCACCACGTTGACGGTGATGTCCTTGCCGCGCAGCTCGCGGGCCAGGATCAGCGTCATGCCCTCGACGGCGGCCTTGCTGGCCACGTACGCGGCGTAGGCCGGGAACTGGGCCCGCACCACCGACGTCGAGAAGTTGATCAGGGCGCCGCCTGCGCGCAGCCGGTTCGCGGCGAGCTGGGCCACGACGAACGTGCCGCGGATGTTGGTGCGGTGCATGCGGTCGAGGTCGGCCAGGTCGAAGCTCGCGACCGGGCCGAGCAGCATGATGCCGGCCGTGTTGACCACGACGTCGACGCCGCCGAACGCCGCCTCGGTCGCGTCGAACGCGGCGGCCATCGCGACCTCGTCCGCGACGTCCCCGCCGACGGCGATCGCCTGGCCGCCGGCGGTCTGGACCTCGGCGACGACCTCGTCGGCCCGGGCCTGGTTGCCCGCGTAGTGCACGGCGACGGCGTAGCCGTCCGCCGCGAGCCGCCCGACGACGGCGCGGCCGATGCCGCCGGACCCGCCGGTGACGAGCGCGACACGCGTGGTGCCGGTGCTGCTGGTCTCGGTACTGGTGCTCATGGGGTGCTCCCTGGTCTCGATGTGGACTGTGCGTCCATATAAACACAGAAGTGCACGCGCCGTCCATATATTCCCGCACACCGGTCCCGGAGCGAACGGCAAGAGGTCCGCCTCCAGCTGGCGATCCCGCATGCTCCGAGGTCGGAGAACACGCCTGATCGCCTGCTGGAGGCGGACCTGGTCGGACGGCGGCCGGGGTACCCCCAGAGTTCCCCGGCCGTCGTCGGTCCTTGGTCGGGCGCCCTCAGACGCCCGTCGGCTCCGGCACCCGCGGGCGCGAGCCGCGCGTACGGTCGGCGTCGTCGCCGGCGTCCGTCTCCGACGCCTCGGACGGGGCGTCGTCCGGCGCGTGCAGGTCGTCCGCCGCGCTCTCGTCGAACGGGAGCGAGCCGGACAGCACCTGGGTCACGCGGTCGCGGTCGATCTCCTTGGTCCAGGTGCCGATGACGACGGTGGCCACGGCGTTGCCCGTGAAGTTGGTCAGGGCCCGCGCCTCGGACATGAAGCGGTCGATACCCACCACGATGCCCACGCCGTCGACCAGGTCGGGGCGGTAGGTCTGCAGGCCGCCCGCGAGCGTCGCCAGGCCGGCGCCGGTGACCCCGGCGGCGCCCTTCGAGGCGATGATCATGAAGGCGAGCATGCCGATCTGCTCGGGCACGGACAGCGGCGTGCCCATGGCGGAGGCGATGAAGAGCGACGCCATGGTCAGGTAGATGGCCGTGCCGTCCAGGTTGAACGAGTACCCGGTCGGCACCGTGATGCCGACGACCGGCTTGGACACGCCCAGGTGCTCCATCTTGGCGATGAGGCGCGGCAGGGCCGCCTCGGACGAAGAGGTGCTGACGATCAGCAGGTACTCCCGCGCCAGGTACTTCATGAGCGAGAAGATGTTCACGCGGGCCACGAACCAGAGCACGGCGCCCAGCACCACCGCGATGAACACGATGCAGGTCAGGTAGAAGCCGAGCATCAGGGTGCCCAGGGCGACGACGGCGCCCCAGCCGGTCTCGCCGACGACGCCGGCGATGGCGCCGAACGCGCCCACGGGGGCCACCCACAGGATCATCGTCAGCACGCGGAACACGATCGCCTGGACCATGCGGACGGCGTCGAGCGCGGGCTTGCCGCGGGCGCCGAGCTGCTGGATGGCGAAGCCGACGAGCAGCGCCACGAACAGCGTCTGCAGCACGGACTCACCGGTCAGCGGAGAGACGAGCGTGGTGGGGATGATGCCGAGCACGAAGTCGACCAGGCCGGCGGCCTCGCCCTCCGCCTCGTAGCTGGCGTCCGCGATGTTGAGGCCCTCGCCCGGGTGCAGCACGTTGCCGACGACCAGGCCGATGAACAGCGCGAACGTGGACATCACAAGGAAGTAGAGCAGCGCCAGACCGCCGACCCGGCCCACGGTGGCGGCCTTCGCGATCGAACCGATGCCCAGCACGATGGTGCAGAAGATGACGGGCGAGATCATCATCTTGATCAGGGCGACGAACCCGGTGCCGAGCGGCTTCAGCGCCACTCCGGTCTCCGGGGAGGCCAGGCCCACGATGACGCCGGCGACGACGGCGACGATCACCGCGATGTACAGGTAGTGACTCTTGTCGAGCCGGCGGCGCGGGGTGGTCCCGGCGCCGGCGGGCTGCGTTACCGCCATGGTGTGTTCCTCTCACAACGCTGTGTGGTCAGCGACAAGAGTGCTGGCCAGGGCGGCGAACCCCACCATTGCGTACATAGTGTTCTCACGGCGGTCGGAGCAGCGGCGCGGGCGGTCCACAATGGACCCCGTGGCGCAGCGACGGGGTGCGAGTATCGCGAGGTGGTTCCTCGCCGTACACACGGCGCTGCTGTTCGCCGGGGCGGTCATCGTGTTCGGGCTGCTGGCGCTGGACGCCCGGTCCTCGGCCGAGACGCACGCCGCGAAGGAGAGCACCGACCTGGCGGCCACGGTCGCGGCGGAGTCGCTCGTGATCGACACCGTGGCGCGGGCGCACGAGACGCTGGGCACGGACCGCGCGGGCGCCGTCGCCGAGGCCTCCGGACTGCTGCAGCCGTACGCCGAGCGGGTCATGGCCACCACCGACATCGACTACCTGACCGTCATGGACGCCGACCGGACCCGCTACACACACCGCAACACGTGGCAGATCGGCCGCCCGTTCGTCGGCACCACCGCACCGGCCCTGCGCGGCGAGACGTTCACCGAGGTCTACGACGGCACCCTCGGTCCGTCGGTGCGCGCGGTGGTTCCGGTCGTGACGGACGACGGCGAGGTGGTGGGCATGGTCTCCGCGGGGGTCACGCTCGACCGGCTGTGGGACAGCATCGTGCCGCGACTGGTGGTGGTCGGCGTCGGCACGCTCCTGGCGTTCGGCACGGGCGCCGTCGCCGCGACGATCCTGGCCCGCCGGCTGGACCGGATCACGGAGAGCAAGGGCCCGGACGAGCTGGCGCACCTGTTCACCGCGCACGAGGCGGTGCTGCACTCCGTCGAGGAGGGCATGCTGCTGGTCGAGGACGGCGCCGTGGTGCTGGCCAACGACGAGGCGCTGCGGCTGCTCGACGTCCCGGACCTGACGGCGCCGTTCGCCGTCGACGATCCGCGCCTGTCCCCCGCCGTGCACGACGTGCTGGTCGGCACCGCGCCGGAGGGCCCGGTCCGCGTGGGCGACCGCGTGCTGCTCGTGGGCCGCGACACCGCGGCGGCCGCGGGGCGCAACGTCGGCGAGGTCGTGTCCCTGCGCGACCGCACCGAGCTGCAGCGCGTCACCGGCGAGCTGTCGTCGGTGCGCACCATCTCGGAGGCGCTGCGCGCCCAGACCCACGAGTTCAGCAACCGCCTGCACACCATCGCGACCCTCATCGAGCTGGGCCGCAGCGACGAGGCGCTGCGGTTCATCGCCGGCGAGACGGACCTGGGCCAGCGGCTCACCGACCGCGTGGTCCAGGCGATCGAGGAGCCCGTCATCGCCGCGCTCGTGCTGGGCAAGGCCGCCCAGGCCCGCGAGCGCGCCGTCGAGATGCACTTCGAGACGCACCTGACGCCGGGGACGCACTGGCTGGAGCCGGTGGACGTGGTGACGATCCTGGGCAACCTGATCGACAACGCGATCGACGCCGCGGCGGCCCGCGCGCTCGACGGGGCGGACGAGGCGTGGGTCGAGACCTACCTCGCCAACGGCGACGACGGCTCGCTCGTCTTCCAGGTCTCCGACAGCGGGGCCGGCATCGCCGACGCCGACCTCGGTCACATCTTCGACCAGGGCTGGAGCACCAAGGACGCCGCGGCGGGCGGGCGCGGCTACGGCCTGGCGCTGGTGCGCCAGGTGGTCGAGAGCCTCGGCGGCGACGTCGAGCTGACCCGCGGGGCGGGCACCGGCGCGGTCTTCACGGTCACGCTCCCCCGCCCCGAGGGGGCCGCGCCGGGCGGCCCGCCGGACGACGGCGCCGCCGTCGTACCGCCCGCCCTGGCCGGACGCGCTGGACCCGCCGGGCCGCCTGTCACGGGCGGCCGCGGGTGATCCGGGTCCTGGTCGTGGAGGACGACCACCGCACCGCCGACGCGCACGGCGAGTACGTGCGCCGCGTGGACGGGTTCGAGCTGGCCGGGGTGGTGCACACGGCGGGCGAGACCGTCCGGGCGCTGCGCGACGCGCAGGCCGCGGGGCAGGAGGTGCACCTGCTCCTGCTGGACATGAACCTGCCCGACCGGCACGGTCTGGTGCTGTGCCGCCAGCTGCGCGCGGCGGGCCTGGTGGTGGACGTGATCGCCGTGACGGCGGCGCGCGAGCTGGAGGTGGTGCGCGAGGCGGTGGCCGTCGGCGTGGTGCAGTACCTCATCAAGCCGTTCGCGTTCGGGCTGTTCGCCGAGAAGCTCGGGGCGTACCGCAAGTACTTCGAGCAGATGCGCTCGCCCGTCTCGACGATGAGCCAGCGTGAGGTGGACACCGCGTTCGCGGCGCTGCGCACGTCGAACGCCGCCGGGCTGCCCAAGGGGCTGTCCCAGGACACGTTGGACGCGGTGTCCGACCTGCTCGCCCGGGCGCCGGGCCCGCTGTCGGCGAGCGAGGTGGCCGACGAGCTGCACCTGGCACGGATCACGGCCCGCCGGTACCTGGAGTTCCTCGCGGACCGCGGCGTCGCCAGCCGCGCGCCCCGGTACGGGACCCGCGGGCGGCCGGAGCTGGAGTACGCGCGCCTGCGTGCCGATTCCCTTTGAGGCCCGGGTTTCTCCGCTTTGACGGGCGTCAAAGCGGAGAAACCCGGGCCTCAAAGGTGACTGAGAAGGTCAGCGCCCGACGGCGGCCGTGAGGCGGTCGATGAAGTCGCGCTCACCGGCGGTGACCAGCACGCGCTTGCTGAAGAAGCCGCCCTCCTTGGTGCCCGCGGCCTCGGCGACCTCCTCCGCGATCCGCAGGATCCAGTCGGCGTAGGCCTCGACGTCGGCGGCGTCGGCGCGCTCGCGGAGCACCTTGACGGAGGCACCGGTCAGCTCGACCGCGCGGGCCGTCTCGCCCTCGGGATCGGGGCGCGTGCCCTCCGTGGCCGCGCGCTCGGTGGCGGCGGCAGCGGCGGCGACCCCGACCTGCGAGGCGGGGTTCCGGGCGGCTTCCGCCTCGGCCGCGTCCTGCTCCCCCAGGCGGGCGCGCATCGCGACCGCCACCTCGCGGACGAAGTCGTTCTCGTGCTCCTGCGCCTCCCGGAACACCTTGGCCCCCGACGCCATCTCCTTGAAGAACTGGATCGCCCCCGGCTGGCCGTCGGCGAGGGTCGCGCCCTTCAGCACGGCACCCGGCGCGTCCAGGATCTGGGCGAGCTCGTTGTCACTGAAGTCGGACAGGTTCGTCATGCGCACGCTCTCTGTTGGGGTCGAGTCCTCGGGCAACGCATCAACATACTGTGCGGTTCCCGTGCCGCGCGCCCCCTTCTCGCAGGTCAGGCCCCGCGCTGAGCCGCGGGCCCCGGCCCACGCCGGGCGGCACCTCAGTCCCGCACCGCCGCCGCGTACCGGCCCGCCAGCTCCCGGGTCGCCGCCACGAGCTCGGGCGGCCCCACCACCTCGAACGGCACGCCGTAGACGCTGAGCCGCCCGGCCAGGCCGGCCCAGGACCACGAGCCGAGCACCGCGCG
Organism: Promicromonospora sp. MEB111; assembly: GCF_030209445.1. Lineage (GTDB taxonomy): Bacteria > Actinomycetota > Actinomycetes > Actinomycetales > Cellulomonadaceae > Promicromonospora. The sequence continues at coordinate 223,502 of NZ_JARVSD010000018.1, read as the reverse complement.
GCACCGGGGCTCGCCGTCCACGTCGGGCAGGGGCTCGCACAGCCCGTGGCCGCCGATCCACGGCGCGATGTCGGCGGCCCGCGCGTGCAGCACCACCTCGCCGCGCACCGGCGAGCGGGACCCGGTGATCCGCGGCCCGACGAACGCGGCCACGTCGCCGCCGGGCACATCCCGCGGCGCGAACCGCGGCCCGGTGCCGGATCGGAGCGTCAGCCGGTCCACCCGGAACAGCCGCCAGTCGTCGCGGTCGAGGTCGAACGCGACGAGGTACCAGCGCCCCTCCGACGTCACGAGGTGGTGCGGCTCGACGCGGCGCGGCGGCCGGAACGCGGCGTCGCCCTCCCCGACGGTGGCCATGGTGCCGCCCGCGTAGTCGAACCGCACCACCTCGCGGGCCTGGCAGGCCGAGCCGAGCGCCAGCAGCAGGTCCGGGTCCACGGCCGGTTCCTCGGGCCCCGGCCGGCGCCGCACGGTGGTCACCTCGAGCGCGTCCAGGCGCGCACGCAGGCGAGCCGGCATGACCTGGCGGATGGTCGCCAGCGCCCGCAGGGCACCCTCCTCGGCCCCGGGGATGGCCCCGGTGCGCAGCGCGACGGCGACGGCGACCGCCTGCTCGTCGTCGAACAGCAGCGGGGGCAGCTCGGCCCCGGCGTCGAGGCGGTAGCCGCCGTCGGGCCCCTTGGTGGCGTTGACGGGATAGCCCAGCTCGCGCAGCCGGTCGACGTCGCGCCGCACCGTGCGCGCGCTGACGCCCAGCCGCTCGGCGAGGAGCGCGCCGGGCCAGTCCCGGCGGGCCTGGAGCAGCGACAGGAGGGCGAGGAGGCGTCCGGAGGTCTCGAGCACGAATCCAGGATCGCATGCGGTAGAGGCCAGGATCTGACCTCTACCTCGGGAAGGCTGAGGGGGTACCGCAGAGCAGGACCGACCGAACGCACGGACCGCAAGAAGGAGACATCGTGATCCGCACCCGAGCACTCACCAAGGACTTCGTGGTGAGCCGCACCCGCACCGTCCACGCCGTGCGTGGCATCTCGCTGGACGTCGAGCCGGGCGAGCTGGTGGCCGTGCTCGGCCCCAACGGAGCCGGCAAGACCACGACGCTGCGCATGCTGACCACCCTCATCGAGCCCACGTCCGGCACGGCCGAGGTCGCCGGGTACGACGTCACCGACCGCCCTGGCCGGGTCCGCGCGGCCATCGGCTACGTGGGCCAGGGCGGCGCGGGCGGCGCCGCCCAGCACGTCCGCGACGAGCTCGTCACGCAGGGCGAGATCTACGGCCTGGACCGCCGCAGGGCCCGGGTCCGCGCGGCCGAGCTGTTGGAGGCCCTGGACCTGACCGAGCAGGCCGACCGCAAGGTCGAGAGCCTCTCGGGCGGGCAGAAGCGCCGCCTCGACGTGGCCGTCGGCCTGGTCCACCGGCCGCCGCTGCTGTTCCTCGACGAGCCGTCGACCGGGCTGGACCCGCACAACCGCGCCAACCTCTGGGACCACATCCTGCGGATGCGCACCGCGGCGCCCGAGCCGATGACCATCGTGCTGACCACCCACTACCTCGACGAGGCGGACACGTTCGCCGAGCGCGTCATCGTCGTGGACCACGGGCAGGTCATCGCCGACGACACCGCCGACGCCCTGAAGGCCGAGCTGGCGGGCGACCTGGTGACCCTGCGGGTCCCCGCCGAGCACGCGGCGGCCCTCGCGACGATCGCCGAGCGCGCGCCCGGCACCCGGTCGGTCCGCGTGGCCGACGGCGGGGTGCGAGCCCAGGCGGCCGGGCGCGCGCCCGGCGTCGAGCAGACCGTCGAGATCCGCACCGCGGACGGGCCCGGCGCCGCGCCGGGCCTGCTGCGCGCCGCCGACGCGGCCGGCGTCGACGTGCGCCGCGTCGACGTCGCGCGACCCACGCTCGACGACGTCTTCCTCGGCCTCACCGGCCGCAGCCTGCGGGAGACCGGCGTCGACGGCGCCGCACCCGACCCGGACGAGCCCACGAACGCCCCCACCTCCGCGACGACCAAGAAGGAGGTCCCGGCATGAGCGCCGCGACCCTGACCCCCGCCCCGCAGGCCTCCACGGAGCGCCCGCTCGCGCACCGCAGCTTCGTGCGCGACACCCGGATCGTGCTGCTCCGCGAGCTGCGCCCGGTGGCGCGCGACCCGTTCTCGCTCCTGTTCGGGCTCATCCAGCCGCTCGTGTTCCTCGGGCTGTTCGGCCCGCTGCTGGTCGGCTCGGCCGGCGCGACCCTCGGCGCCGACGTCTGGCTGTGGTTCGTACCCGCCGTGCTGGCGATGACCACGCTGTTCGGCAGCTCGGTGACCGGCTCCAACCTGCAGCTCGACATCTCCTCCGGGGTGCACGAGCGGATGCTGGTGACCCCGCTGTCCCGGCCGGCGCAGCTCGTGGGCCGCGCCCTGAAGGAGATGGTGCCGGTCCTGGCCCAGTCCGCGGTGGTGCTGCTCGTGATGCTGCCGTTCGGCCTGCGCCCGAACCCGCTCGGCGCGGTGCTCACGCTGCTGCAGCTCGCCGTGCTGGGCATCGGCGTCGGCGCCCTGTCGTACTCGCTGGCGCTCGCGGTGCGCAAGCAGGAGTGGATGTTCTGGGTGGTGCAGCAGACCGTGCTGTTCCCGGTCATGCTGCTCTCGGGCATGCTGCTGCCGCTGGAGACCGGGCCGGCGTGGATGCGCGCCATCTCCACGGTCAACCCGCTGCGCTACGTCGTCGACTCGGGCCGCGCCGCCTTCGCGGGCGACCTGGCCTCCTCGGCCGTCGCATGGGGCTGGGTGGCGGCGGTGGTCACGGCGGCCGTGGGCCTCACGGTGGGGGTCCGGGCCATGATCCGCTCGGCCGACTGACCGCCCTCGTCCCGGCTGCCGGATCTCCTTCGAGGCCCGAGTTTCTCCGCTTTGACGCCGCTCAAAGCGGAGAAACTCGGGCCTCGAAGCGGATCGGGCCAACCCGGACCCGCCCCGCGCGGCACAATGACCCCGTGCCCACGACACCGGACGACCGCACCGCAGCCCTGCGCCGGATCGTGCTGGTCGTCGCGGCCCTCAACCTCGCCTACTTCTTCGTCGAGCTCACCGTGGCGCTCGCCGCCGGCTCGGTCGCGCTGCTCGCCGACAGCGTCGACTTCCTCGAGGACACGGCGATCAACCTGCTGATCCTCGTCGCGCTGAGCTGGCCGCTCGCCCGGCGGGCGGTCATGGGCAAGGTCATGGCCCTGATCATCCTGGGGCCCGCGGCGGTGGCGGCCTGGCAGGCCGTGGGCCGGTTCGCCGGGCCGACGGCGCCCGACGTCGGCCCGCTGGTCGTCGCCTCGCTCGGTGCGATCGTCGTCAACGGGGTCAGCGCGTGGCTGCTCGCCCGGACCCACCACCACGGCGGGGCGCTGGGCCGGGCGGCGTTCCTGTCGGCCCGCAACGACGTGCTCGTGAACGTCGCGATCATCGCCATGGGCCTGCTCACCGCATGGACGGGCTCCGGCTGGCCCGACCTGGTCCTGGGCTGCGTCATCATCCTCCTGGCCGTCCACGCCGCCCACGAGGTCTGGGAGGCGAGCGAGGACGACCGCCTGGCCGCCCGGGCGACGGCCGGCGAACGGATCGGCTGACCGGGCCGGTCAGGCGGCCGCCACGTCCAGCGACTTCTCCGCGAAGCGCGGAGCGAAGACCCTCTGCATCACGCGCTTGCCCGTGGGGTTGCCCAGCAGGGTCTGCGTGAGGGTGCGCGCCCGCTTGTCCTGGCGGGTCTGCGGCACGAACATCACCAGGTCCCGGCGGCCGTTGCGCTGGTGGGTCGCGATGAACGGGCGCATGCGCAGCTCCCACTCGCGCAGGGCCCGGGCGGGGTTGCCGGGATTGCGCTGCAGCACGGTGCCGAGCAGGTCCGCGCCGGCCATCGCGCTGGAGGCGCCCATGCCGGAGTAGAGCGTCACGCACCAGGCGGAGTCGCCGAGCAGCACCACGCGGCCGGTGTGCCAGCTCGGCATCACCACCTGGTGCACGGAGTCGAACAGGACGTCGTCGGCCGCCTCGAACTGGTCCAGGAGGTTGCCCAGCACGGGTCCGGCGGGCTCCGGGCCGAAGGCCCGGCGCAGCGACTCGGCGGGCGGACGGCGGAACTGCGCGTCCTCGTCGTCCGTGCGGTAGCTGAACAGCACGGTCGGCTCGTGGTCGGTGAACGGGAACACCCACGCCGAGCGGCCCGGCTCCGCCAGGACGATCCCGTCGGTCGGCCGGAAGCCGGGCACGGCCTCCTTCAGCACCGAGACGCCGATGATGTGGTCGAACGGCCGCAGGTAGTCGGCGTCCGGGCCGAAGGCCAGCCGGCGCACGGTCGAGCGCAGGCCGTCGGCGCCCACCACGAGGTCGAACCGCTCGGTGGTATCGGCGCCGTCGGCACCGCGCAGCGTGACATCCACGCCGTCCACCGTCTCCTCGACGGCCACCGGCGTGGTGCCGAACCGGATCGGCGCGAGCTGGGCGACGGCGTCGTACAGGGCGCCCTCGATGTCGCCGCGCAGCACGAGCTGCGGCATGCCGGGCAGGTCGCCGTAGCCCATGCCAGGCCGACGGCGGCCGTCGCGCTCGACGTCGTACGTGATCGTGGCGGGGTCGGTGCGGTTGCCGATGGCGTCCAGCACCCCGAGCCGAGCCGCGGCCGACTGCCCGGTGCCGAACATCCCCACGAAGTACCCGGCACCGCGGCGCTCGGACGCCCGCTCGACCAGCACCGACTCCCAGCCCACGTCGTGCAGACGCAGGGCCGTCGCCAGACCCCCGATCCCCGTCCCGACCACCAGTGCGCGCGGCTTGCTCATGCCGTTCCCTCTCCTCGTCCGGATGACGTGATTCGATTATTGACTCACGATCGTTAGTGAGTCAAGAACTCGCGACTAGGATGAACGCGGCGCGAGGAAGGGGTGACGATGGCACGTCCGGTGCAGGACCGCGCGGAGGCGATCCTGGCCGCGGCCCGGGAGCAGTTCCTCCTGGACGGCGCGGAGCGCACGACGGTCGATTCCGTCGCAGCACGCGCAGGCGTCGGCAAGGGCACGGTCTTCCTCTACTGGCCCACCAAGGCCCGGCTGCACGACGCCGTGCTGCAGCTCGAGGCGGCCGGGCTCCTGACCTCGCTCGCGGACGAGCTGCGCGCCGGGACCACTCCCCTGACGATCGCGCACGTCGTGCGCCGCGAGATCGCCGCCGTGCTGGACTTCCCGGGGCTCGCGACGCAGCGGCTGGGAGAGCCGGGCGGCCCGGCCGGCTCGGACGACTTCCCCGGCCCGGCGCTGCACCGGATCATCTCGATCATGCAGGCGCACGGACTGGTGCACGACACCCCGACCGCCGAGATCGTCACGGCCTTCCAGACCGTGATGTCCGGTTCGGTGCTGATCGGCCTGGCCGACCCCGGGCGCCAGCGGGTGATCTTGGACGCCGCCGAACACCTGATCGGGTCCACCTACGACCGGCCCGACGCCGACCCCGACGACGTCGCCGCCGCCCTGCCGAAGGTGCTGGATGCGCTGGAGGACGCGGTCGACCGGCTGGTCGGGACTGCTGCTCCCGACCGCCCCACGACGGCCGTCCTGCGGCCGCGGGAACGGCCCGCGATCACCCCGTGATCACCCGGGCGTGACCGCGCCAGGCCCGAGGCCCGGTCGTAGTGTGCGAGGCATGACTGACGCACTCGTGCTCGGAGGTGGCGGCGTGGCCGGCGTCGCCTGGGAGCTGGGCGTGCTGCAGGGCATCGCCGACAAGGACCGGGCGCTCGCGGCCCGTCTCGTGAGTGCCGGCCGGGTGGTCGGGACGTCCGCCGGGGCTGCCGTGGCCGCGCAGGTCACGAGCGGCACGCCGCTGGAGGAGCTGTACGAGGCGCAGCTCGTCGACGACGGCCTCGACTTCGTGGTCGAGTTCGACGGGCCGGCCATGCTCGCGGGCTGGGTCGCCGCCCTGGAGCCGTCGGCCGACGGCTCCCCGCCCGACCCGCTCGTGATCCGGCGCCGCATCGGCGCGATGGCGCTCGCCGCCCCGACCACCGACGAGGCGACCAGGCTCAAGGAGCACGAGGCGGACCTGCTCAGTACGGAATGGCCCGACACCGACCTCACCATCCCCGCGGTCGACGCCGAGTCGGGCGAGCTGCGGGTCTTCCGCCGCGACTCGGGCGTGCGACTCCTGGACGCCATCGCCGCGAGCTGCGCGGTGCCCGGTGTGTGGCCACCGGTGACCATCAGCGACCGGCGCTACGTGGACGGCGGCATCCGGTCCGTGGCGAACGTCGACCTGGCCGCGGGCGCCGACCACGTGCTGGTCGTCACACCGCAGCGACCGGGTTCGCCGTCGGCGTTCGGCCCCTCCGCGAGCGAGCAGGTCGCGGCCCTGGCGCCGGCGAAGGTGCTCATGATCGGCGCGGACGACGCGTCGATCGAAGCGTTCGGCATCAACCCGCTCTCCCCCGCGACGCGGGCGCCGTCGGCCGCCGCGGGACGCGCGGTGGGGCGCGCCCAGGCCGCGGAGCTGGCGGCGCTCTTCAGCTGACGGGGACCGAGGTGTGTCCGCGGTGCACGGGTGCCTCCTGCGCGCTGCTGCCGCCATCATGGGCACCATGTTCATCAGCGACGACGGCACCATGGACCTGCGGGTCTCCGCGTACGCGGTCATCACCGACGAGGCGGGCCGGATGCTGCTGCCCCACTGGTCCGAGGGCAGGCACCACGGCTGGACGATTCCCGGCGGCGGCATCGACCCGGGCGAGCATCCGGCCGACGCCGCCGTCCGGGAGGTGCTCGAGGAGACCGGCTACCACGTGGAGCTGGACGGGCTGCTCGGCGTCGACAGCATCGTGTTCCCGGCGGCCGAGCGCGTGCACGCGGCGGACCGGCCGGGCCAGGCGCTCCGGATCGTCTACCGCGCGCACATCACCGGCGGCGAGCTGCGCGTCGAGGAGGACGGCTCCACCGACGGCGTGGCGTGGCACACCGCCGAGGAGATCGACGCGCTGAACCGGGTCGCGCTGGTGGACCTGTCCCGCCGCTGGGCGGGCCTGATCCCCTAGAGCACAGGCAGGCCGAGGCCCGTCAGGGCCGCGCCGACGGCGGGAAGCCCGTCCAGCGCAGGTCGGCGGCCAGGTGGCCCATGTCGTTGAACAGCACGACCGTGGGCGGCAGGCCGTCGCGGTACTCGATCACGGTCAGCGCCGCGTTCCCGCTGTTCAGGCCGAGCCAGCGGGCCGGAGGCGCGTCGAGCGCGTGGCGCAGCAGCCACGCGACCTGGAACGCGTGGGTGACCAGCACCTCGTGCGTCTCGGCGTCGGCGGGCCGCGCGAACCGGTCGACCAGCGCCGCCGCGAGGCGTTCGCCCGGGGCGCGCTCGGCGTCGTCGAACCCGTCGAAGAAGCCGGCCCAGGCCGGCGGCAGGTCCGGCGCCGCGGGCACGTACGGCACGTGGTCGATCAGCTCGGGCGCCTCCGCGACCGGGACCCCCGGCAGGTGCTCGCCGACCACGCGCGCGCTCGCCACCGCGCGCGGGAGGGGCGAGTGCCACACCGCGTCGACCGGCAGCCCGGCGAGCCGGGCGCCCAGCAGGTCCGCCTGCCGCCGTCCGACATCGGTCAGCTCGCCGAACGCGTCCGCCGCTCCGTGCCGTGCCAGGTACAGGTGTCTGGTCGCCATGCGACGAACCTAGCGGCCGGCCCGGGCGCTACGCACCGGACGGCCTGCTACGCGCCGCGCGGACCGCTACGCGCCGCGCGGGATCCCCAGGGTCGAGAGCAGGTCCTCGTGCAGCTCCATCCACACCACGTGGCACGAGCCGATGCCGGTGCCCGCGACCCACTCGCCCTCCCCGGCCCGCGCCCGGTCCAGCGCCCGGGCGAACCGCGTGTCGTACCCGTCGAACCGGGCCAGCACGCCGGCGAGCGAGGCGACCAGCGGCGTCAGCTCACCGCCCAGCGCGGCGAGCTCGTCCAGCACGCGCGCGTCCCAGTCCACGTCGGTGTGCGTGTTGGGAGCGAGCCGGTCGTCCTCGGCGGGGAGCAGCTGCCAGTCGGTGCACGCCTGCAGCAGGCGGGCGTTCAGGGGCGCGAAGACCTCGTGCGCCTCCTCGACGACGGCCCGCGCCCCCGACTCGGCCAGCTCCAGGGCGAGGAGCCGGTCGTCCTCGGCGCGGCCCCGCTCCGTGAGCGACCAGCCCGCCGTACTCCCGAACGCCGCACGCCGGACCCAGCCGTACGCCTCGTCGTCGAGCAGCGTCTCGCGGGTGTCCGCCGGATCGAGGCCGAACCGCGCGGCGACGGCGTCGTCGTCGGCCATGCCCTGGATGCGTACGGAGTGGAGCACGAGCAGCTCCGGCTGAGAGGATCGGCCGGGCACCGGGACAGAGGTCATGGTGCACCGTGCATCGTCCGGTGGAGAGTGTCAACGCGAACAGGTCACCGAAGGAGAAATCATGTCGGACGGTTCCGTCGTCGAGCTGGCCGGGATCCCCGGCAGCCCGGGCCTCGCGTCCGGGCCCGTGCGCGTGGTGCACGGACCGGACGACTTCATGCTCGTGAGCCCCGGCGACGTGCTCGTCTGCCGCTTCACCGAGCCGGCCTGGACCGCCCTGTTCGGCCTGGTGTCCGCCGTGGTCACCGAGACCGGCGGCGTCCTGTCGCACGCCGCGATCGTGGCCCGCGAGCACGGCATCCCCGCGGTGCTCGCCGTCCCCGGCGCGACGACCACGCTGAGCGACGGCGCGACCGTCACCGTCGACGGCGGCGCCGGGCGGGTCACCGGCTGACCGGCCGGCGAGCCGAACCCGACCAGCCCACGAGCCGTCCACGGGCAGTCCTCCCCATGGGCACCGGCCGGGGTCCCGTGCCAGCCTTCCTGCGTCAGGCCAAGAGTCAGACCTCAGGATGGAGAGCACCAATGACAGTCAACTCCCCGTTCCGCAGAAGAACCGCCAGGCAGTGGGCGCTCGCGGCCCTGGCCGCACTCGCCCTGGTCGCCACACCCGCGGCGTCGGCCACGGCGTCCTCGGCCACCGCGTCGGACGGCGCCGGCGTGCTGGCCATCTCCCACAAGTCGCCGTTCAGCTGCTCCAAGACGTTCTACGCCAACAACTGGAGCGGGGGCCACAGCCCCAACGGCTCCATCGACTGGCAGACCTACGGCGGCGACGCCATCAACGGCGAGACGGTCCGGGCCACGGCCGGCGGCACCGCCACGTTCGACGACGAGGGCAGCACCAGCTACGGCAAGTGGGTGCAGATCGTGCACAGCGACGGCACCCGGACCCGCTACGCCCACCTGGCCACGATGGTGCGAAACCCCGGCCAGACCATGTCGGTCAGCCAGGGCACCGTCATCGGGACCGTCGGCTCCACCGGCGGCTCCGAGGCACCGCACCTGCACTACGAGCAGCGCAGCTCCTCCGGCGTCGTGGACACCTCGCCGACCGTCGACGGCGTGACCGTCTCCGTGGGCCAGAAGAAGGCCGTCACCAGCACCAACGCCTGCGGGTCGAGCAACCCGTACACGCCGGCGGAGGTCTGCGGCAGCGGCTTCACGGTGGTCGACCAGGCGGCGCTCGGCACGGTGGGCCGCACCTACCTGCTGTACAACTCCGGCACCGGCAACAACTGCGTGGTCACCCTGAAGTCGACCAACCTCGGCACGCCGACCGCCGTCTCGGCCTTCCTGGAGCCGCAGGGCGCGTCGCGCACCACCGACTCCGGCAGCTACGGCTACTACGCGGGCCCGGTCAAGCGGTCCGCACCCGGCACCTGCGTGAAGTGGGGCGGCTCGGTGGGCTCCACCAGCTACACCAGCCCGTTCGAGCACTGCGGCTGACGCCCGCTCCGCCACACCGAAGGCCCCCGAGGTACGCCTCGGGGGCCTTCGGTCGCGGCCTGAGCCTCAGGCGCCCGACGGCGGCTCGATCAGGTCCCACGGCATGCCGTACAGGTCCTCGAAGACGGCGACCGTCCCGTAGACCTCGTACCGCGGCTCCTCCCGGAACCGCACGCCCGCCGCGACCATCCGCGCGTGCTGCGCGGCGAAGTCGTCGGTCTCGAGGAAGAACGCGACCTTCCCGCCCGCCTGCCGCCCGACGACGTCGTCGGCCCCGCTCAGCGCGAGCACGAGGCCGGTGCCGCCGTCCGCGGGGCCGACGACGACGCGGCGGCGGCCGGCCGCGTTGGTCTCGTCCTCCCGCAGGGCGAACCCGAGGGCGTCGACGAAGAAGGTGATCGCCTCGTCGTGGTCGCGGACGAGGTAGGTGACGTCGGAGAGTCGCAGCACCCCGTGATCCTAGGCCGCGCGCGCACCCCGGGCCGCCACGACGACGGCCGACGCCAGCCGCCGGAACTCCGGCCGGTCCTCCACCGGCAGCGTGGCCAGCAGGCCGTCGAGCGCGCTCGTGACGCCGGCCTCGAAGGCGGCCACCGCCTGGGTCCCTGCGTCGGTCAGCGACACCTGGACCGCCCGGCGGTCGCCCGGGACCGGGCCGCGCTCCAGCAGCCCGCGCCGCTCGGCCCGGTCGACGAGGCCGGTGAGCGCCGCCTTCTCGATCCCCAGGAGCTGCGCCAGGTCGACCATGCGCTGGGGCTGGTCGCCGAGACCGCAGAGCAGACGGCCCTGCATGGGCGTGAGCTCCTGCTCCTCGGCGACGCGGGCGACGGTGGCGGTCAGCACCACGGCGAGCTCCACGAGCTCGGGCATGCCCCCGATGCCGTGTGCGGCGCAGCCCAGCGAGGCGTCGGGGATCTCGTCGGGCATCACTCGTCAAAGGTACACAGCCAATATGGTTCATGCCATGTATAGTCAACAGTACGAACCTTTTCCTCGGACGTCCGACCGGAAGGCAGCACCATGAGCTTCACCCATCCGACCGGCACCCACGGTGCGCGGCAGCCGGGCCGGTCCACCCGCTTCTTCAACAAGCTGATCGCGCGGCGCGCCCGGCGCGCGGACGGCAAGACGATGGGCATGTCGCTGCTGGTACTGACCACCGTCGGCCGCAAGAGCGGGCAGGCCCGCGAGAACCCGGTCGGCTACTTCGCGGCGCCCGACGGCGGCTGGTTCATCGCGGCGTCGGCGGCCGGGGCGCAGGCCAACCCCGCCTGGTACCTCAACCTCGCGGCGCACCCGGACCAGGTGACCGTCGAGCTGGCGGGCCGTAAGGTCGCCGTGACCGCACGCGAGCTGCACGGCACGGAGCGCGAGCAGGTCTGGAAGCAGATCACCGACGAGGCCCCGGGCTTCCGCAAGTACGAGCAGACCACCGACCGGGAGATCCCGGTCATCCACCTGACGCCCAAGGACTGACGTGACCTTCACCTACCCCACCGGCACGCGCGGTGCGAAGCAGCCCGGCCGCGGCTTCCGCTGGATGAACCGGCTCCTCATGCGGCGCGCCCGGCGCGCCGAGACCCCGACGATGGGCATGAACCTGCTGGTCCTGACCACCGTCGGGCGCAAGAGCGGACAGCCCCGCTCGAACCCGCTGGCCTGGTTCCCCGGCCCCGACGGGAGCTGGCTGATCGTCGCCTCCGCCGGCGGGGCTCCCGCCAACCCGGCGTGGTACCTCAACCTCGCCGCCCACCCGGACCAGGTGACCGTCGAGCAGGGCGGGCGCAAGGTCGCGGTGACCGCGGAGCAGCTGCACGGGGAGGAACGTGCCGAGGCGTGGCGGCAGATCACCGCCGAGGCGGCGAACTTCCGCCGGTACGAGCAGACGACGGACCGGGAGATCCCCGTCGTCCGGCTGACGCCGAAGGCCTGACCCCTCGTGTCGGTGGGAGGTGGTTGACTCGCGCCCGTGACATCACAGGATGCGGGTCGACCCGCAGGGCTGCCGTGCGAGCTCTTCCGCTTCGAGGGCGACGGGAACGTCGTGGCGCTCCGCATCGACTCGCTCGCCCCACAGGACGGGCGCGTCATCCAGGCCGGCGGCACGATCGAGATCGACTGCGGGGACCAGTCCGCCGGGAACGGAGTGCGGGGCGCGCTGGCGACGCTCGTCGGGGACGATGACCTGGACGCCTGGCGGGAGGTGCTCGACGCGCTGGACCTGGGGCACGACGTCGCCTGGCGCGAGGACCAGAGGGCGACCGAGGTGCACGTCCGCTGGGAGCACGACGACATGCTCGTCGTCACGGTCCGCGACAGGATGGGCCTGCTGACGGACGTGACGACCGCCGTGCCCGTGTCCGACGAGTGGTTCGACGAGGCCTATGCCCGCCTGGAGCAGGTCTACGAGCTGTTCGAACGTCGCTGACCCCCAGCCACCCGGCGGGGCGGCGCGACGCCGCGGGTGCCCGCGCGACCACTGGTCCGACCGCCCGCGGCTGTCACCCACGGTGGGTAGTGTCGGACGCATGACGCACGCCGCCACCACCTCCCCGGCCACCACAGCACTCCAGACCGCGGACTGGCGGCGGCGCGTCTTCGCGTTGTACGCCGAGGCCCGCACCCGCGCGGTCGTGAACCCGGCCGCCGCGCACGCGGGCTGGATCGCCGCCCGGGACGAGCTCTTCGCGACCCACCCCGTCTCCCCGATCCTCCCGGAGGAGCGGCCCGGCTTCACCGGGCTGACCGTCACCCCCTACGACCCGGCCTGGCGCCTGAGCGCCCCGATCGTGCCCGCCGAGCCCGGCCCCGACGGCGCGCCACGCCGCCTCGACGTCCCCACCGGGACCGACGGCGTGGTGCCGTTCGAGCTGCTCGGCACGGTCGCCCTGGGATCCGACGCCCTGGGCGACCTCGGCACCCTCGACGTCTGGCGCCTCGCCTCCTACGGCGGCGGGCTCTTCGTGCCCATCAAGGACGCGCTGGCCGGCCCGCCCGGCGGCACCTACGGCGGTGGCCGCTATCTCATCGACACGATCAAGGGCTCCTGGCTCGGGCACACCGGCGGGTCCGACGGCGGCGAGGGCGGCGGTCCCGACGACTTCGGCGTCGGCGACCTGGTGCTCGACCTCAACTTCGCCTACAACCCGTCCTGCGCCTACGACCCGGCGTGGACGTGCCCGCTCGCCCAGGAGGGCAACACGCTGGCGGTCGAGGTCCCGGTCGGCGAGCGCACCCCGCAGTACTAGGGGCCAGTCAGCCCTGCACCACGACGAACTCGTCGCCGAAGTCCGCGATCACACGCAGCCGGCCGCCGAGCGCCTCGACATAGGACCGCAGCGTGCCCAGCTCGGTCGAGTCGAGCCGGCCGTGCTCGATCGCGGACACTCGGGGCTGCGCCACGCCCATCCCCTGCGCCAGAACGGCCTGGGTCATGTGCTGGGACCGACGGATGTCAGCGAGCTTGTATGCGCGCACCTGCTCGCGCATCTCAGCCATGATCTCGGCTGTCCGCGCCTCGTCCAGACCGGTCGCGACCGCGTCGGCCTTCACTTCGTTCCATGAACGAGCCATCTGTCACACCTCCTCGTCGTACTCACCGCTGAGCCACCGCTCGTACCGACGCTCGGCCACTGGGACGTTCACCCGGTACCACTCGTCCCATCGTCCCGCCTTGTCCCCCGCCACCAGCAGCACAGCTCTCCTGGCCGGGTCGAAGGCGAACAGGACACGGACCGTGGTCGCGCGAAGCTCTTTCAGGTTGTGCACCGTCGACCCCTTGATCGAGTCGACCGCGGGTCTCCCGAGGGACGGGCCGGTCCGGGCGAGCAGCTCGATCGCGGCGGCGACATGCTCTGCCACCGGGTCCTCCGCCCGGACTAGGTCGAGGAACCACGCATCAACTTCCTCGAGCAGGACGACGTTCCACATCCATGCCTCCACCATAATGCACGTGTTATGAGCGCTCCACGCCGTTGAGCCCCGACAAGCACTCTTGATGGGCTGACTGTGCCAAGAAAGACATCGCTTCGCAGGGAATGGGGTAGATCAGTGCGTATACGCAACGGTTGGGAGCGCCATGTGGTCAGCCTTCGCGCCGCCGCGAGCCGTCTGCGATCGTCCTGCCCCCTTCGAGACCGGGGTTTCTTCGCTTTGGGGCGGCTGAAAGCGGAGAAACCCCGGCCTCGAAGCGGAGCGGCATCACGGCAAGGTGAGGCTGCCCAACCTCGGCCCCGACATTGGCCCTCCGCGCCGAGTCCTGGTTGCCTGAGCCCATGACCACACCACCGTCCGGCGCGGAACGGCCGGACACCGGCCGCGCCGCCGTCGGCCACCCCGACGAACCCCACACCAACGGGCTCGCCGAGCGCCTGAACTGGCTGCGCGCCGGCGTGCTCGGCGCGAACGACGGCATCGTCTCGGTCGCCGCGGTCGCCGTCGGCGTCGCGGCGGCGACGTCGCAGACCGGACCGATCCTCACCGCCGGCCTCGCCGCCCTCGTCGGCGGCGCGATCTCGATGGCGCTGGGCGAGTACGTGTCGGTCTCCAGCCAGTCCGACACCCAGCGGGCGCTCATCGCCAAGGAGAAGGCCGAGCTGGCCACGATGCCGCAGGAGGAGCTCGCGGAGCTGGCCGAGCTCTACGAGGGCAAGGGCCTGTCCCCCGCCACCGCCCGCCAGGTCGCCGTCGAGCTCACGGAGCACGACGCGCTCGCCGCCCACCTGGAGGCCGAGCTCAACATCGACGAGGACGGCGTCGTCAGTCCCTGGCACGCCGCGCTCGCGTCCGCCGTCGCGTTCACGCTCGGCGCCGTCCTGCCGCTCGCGGCCGTGCTCCTGATCCCCGAGCCCTGGCGGGTCGGCGTCACGTTCGTCGTCGTGCTGGCGGCGCTCGCCGGGACCGGCTGGGTCGCGGCCTGGATCGGCGGCGCGCCGCGGGTGCGCGCCACGGCGCGCGTCGTCGTCGGCGGGGCGCTCGCGCTCGGCGCGACCTTCGCGATCGGCTCCCTGCTCGGCACGACGGCGGTCGGGTGAGTACCGTTATCGCCCGATGAACACCATCGACAGCACACCGCCCCCGGCCGGCACACCCTCGTCGGCGTACGGCGTCCACTCCGAAGTGGGCCGCCTGCGCAAGGTCCTGGTCTGCGCCCCCGGGCTGGCCCACCAG
The DNA here is from genome assembly GCF_030209445.1 of Promicromonospora sp. MEB111. Classification (GTDB taxonomy): domain Bacteria; phylum Actinomycetota; class Actinomycetes; order Actinomycetales; family Cellulomonadaceae; genus Promicromonospora. Next base: position 208,493 of record NZ_JARVSD010000018.1, on the reverse strand, counting down.
CGCCTCACCCCGTCCAACTCCGCCGACCTCCTGTTCGACGACGTCCTGTGGGTCGAGCGTGCCCAGCAGGACCACGCCGACTTCGTGGCCGAGCTGCGCGAGCGCGACGTCGACGTCGTCGAGCTGCACGCCCTGCTCGCCGAGACGCTCCGCGTGCCGGGGGCGCGCGACTGGCTCCTCGACCGCAAGATCGTGCCCGAGATCGTGGGCAACGGCCTGGTCGAGGCGACGCGCGAGTACCTGGAGTCCCTGCCGGAGCACGAGCTGGCCCGGTACCTGATCGGCGGCCTCGCCGTGGCCGACGTGCCCGAGCTGCCGCCGGGCTTCCGCGCGCTGGCGGACCTCAGCCCGGACGCGCGCGAGTACCTCATGCCGCCGCTGCCGAACACGCTGTTCACGCGCGACACGACCTGCTGGATCTACGGCGGCCTCACGCTGAACCCGCTGTACTGGCAGGCGCGCCGGGACGAGACGCTGCTCATGAAGGCGATCTACTCGTACCACCCCGACTTCGTGGGCAGCCGCGTGTGGTGGGGCGACCCGGAGAGCAGCCACGGCGAGGCCACCTTCGAGGGCGGCGACATCATGCCGATCGGCAACGGGACCGTGCTGATGGGCATGAGCGAGCGCACGTCGCGCCAGGCGATCACGCAGGTCGCTGCCTCGCTGTTCCAGGCGGGCGCGGCCGAGCAGATCGTGGTGGCGGGCATGCCGCGGCTGCGTGCGGCCATGCACCTGGACACGATCATGACGTTCGTCGACGTCGACACCGTCACCGTCTACCCGCGGATCGTGGACCGTGTGCACCCGTTCGTGCTGCGCCCCGACTCCGGTCCGCTCGGCGTCTCGGTGACCGACGCCGGCCGCTCGTCCTTCCTCGACGTGGTGGGGCAGGTCTCCGGGCTGGGCCAGCTACGGGTCATCGAGACCGGCGGCGACGTCTACGAGTCGGAGCGCCAGCAGTGGGACAGCGGCAACAACTCCGTGGCCGTCGAGCCGGGCGTCGTGTTCACCTACGACCGCAACACCACCACCAACGACCTGCTGCGCAAGGCTGGGATCGACGTGATCGAGATCGCGGGCGGCGAGCTGGGCCGCGGGCGCGGCGGCGGGCACTGCATGACCTGCCCGATCATCCGGGAGCCCGTGAGCTGGTAGACGGGCTGGTGGACGCCGGGTCGCCGGCCCCGCAGGTGAGCCTGGCCGCCGCAGCGGAACCCGAGACGGTGCCGGCCCCCTGAGCCTGCCCGCGGCGCGACACGCCGCGGGACCGCGCCACGCCGAGCACTTGATGCATCCTTGGGTTGCAGTTCCGGAAAAGCCATAGACGCTACCAAGTCCTCGTTGTACCTTTCTTCACACACGGACTGGTGCCGTGGCGGCAGGTTGTGTGTCTGTGACCGCCTGTTCCACGACGCCGGCACGACCGACAGCCGTATCCGAGACCACCGGAAAGGACGAGACACACGATGGTTCGCACCCGCATCGCGCACCAGGCCGCAGGCCTGGGCAAGGCCAGTGCTGCCACCGAGTCGTCCTACCCGACCACCGCGCAGCACCTCTGGGACGGCCGCGAGGCCATCCGGGGCGCCATACGCTCCTGATCCGGTAATGGCCGGACCAGTGAATGTGAGCCGCCTCGGGACATCTTGTTCCCGGGCGGCTCTTGTCGTCCCGGGGCTGAACAGCAGCACAGCCAGTACCACTCGAAAGACAAGAACCGAGACGACAAGCTCACCGGAAGGAGCAGGCCCGTGGCCGACGTCCTAGTCCTCAATGCCGGCTACGAGCCGCTGCACCGGGTATCGGTCCGGCACGCCATCCACATGCTCGTGCGCGAGGTCGCGGTCGTGGAGGAGGCGGTCGACGGCCGCTCCTTCGGGCCGTTCCCCTTACCGCGCGTGCTGCGGCTGGTCCGGTACGTGACGATGCGGTGGCTCTACAAGTCGGGCGGGGCGCCCGCGTGCACCAAGCTGGGCGTCAAGCGGCGCGACGGCCTGTGCGCCTACTGCGGCGGCCCCGCCGAGACCGTGGACCACATCCTGCCGCGGTCCCGCGGCGGGCCCTCGACGTGGATGAACCTCGTGGCCGCCTGCTACGAGTGCAACTCGCACAAGGCGGACCGCACCCCGGCCGAGGCCGGCATGGTGCTCCACGTGACGCCGCACGTCCCACGCGCGGACTACGCCCGCGCCATCCGGCACAGAGCGGCCCGCGCTGCCTGAGCCGAGCAGGTTCGAGCAGGGTGATCGGTAAAAGGTCAGGTGATCGGCAACTCGAGTTGCCGATCACCTGACCTTTTACCGTTCACTTGCCGGCGGCCGCCCGGGGCCAGAGCCTGGGGTCTCCGCGGTGAGGATGGGAGCGGGGGCCGCACTTCCTGCCAGTTTCAACGTATAACGCAGTGGGGGGCTTGCGGCAAGGGGCCTGTGGGGGCGCAGAATCGTTGGCCGTCGCCGGTTTCGGCGCCTGACGAAACGGGGTTCTCTTGACCGAGGTGAACGCGACCGACGTGAACACGACCGACGTGATCGTGGCCGGGGGCGGGCCCACCGGCGTGATGCTGGCCTGCGAGCTGCGGCTGCGCGGCGTGCGGGTGCTCGTGCTGGAGAAGGACGCCGAGCCGACCAAGGTCGTTCGCGGCCTCGGCCTGCACGCACGCACCCTGGAGATCCTGGACCAGCGCGGCCTGCTGGACCGGTTTCTGCCGCTGGGCAGGCAGTACCCCGTCGGCGGCTTCGCGGGCATCAGCAAGCCGGCGCCCGCGGGGCTGGACACCACGTACCCGTACGTCCTCGGCATCCCGCAGCCCGTCACGGAGGGTCTGCTGCGCGAGCGCGCCGCCGAGCTCGGCGTCGAGATCCGCTACGGCCACGAGGTGGCGGGGCTGCGCCAGGACGACGGCGGCGTGACCGCCGAGCTGGCCGACGGCACACTGGTGCGCTCGCGCTACCTCGCGGGGTGCGACGGCGGCCGCAGCACCGTGCGCAAGCTGCTCGGCATCGGCTTTCCCGGCGAGCCCAGCACGCAGGAGACCCTGCTGGGCGAGGTGGAGCTGACCGCGCCCGCCGAGACGATCGACGCGGTGGTGGCCGAGGTACGCAAGACCCACAACAACTTCGGCGCCATGCCGCTCGGCGACGGCCTGTACCGGCTCGGCGCCCCCGCCGACGGCGTGGCCGAGGACCGCGCCGTCCCGCCCACCCTGGACGAGCTGCGCCGGCAGGTGCGCAAGCTCGCAGGGACCGACTTCGGCGCGCACTCGCCGCGCTGGCTCTCCCGCTTCGGCGACGCCACCCGGCTGGCCGACGGCTACCGCGCCGGCCGCATGCTGCTGGCCGGGGACGCCGCGCACATCCACCCGCCGTACGGCGGGCAGGGCCTCAACCTCGGGGTCCAGGACGCGTTCAACCTGGGCTGGAAGGTGGCCGCCGAGGTCACCGGCCAGGCCCCGGACGGGCTGCTGGACACCTACGCGGCCGAGCGCCGCCCCGTGGCCGCCGACGTGCTGGACAACACGCGCGCGCAGAACGTGCTGCTCTCCCCCGAGCCGGGCCCGCAGGCCGTGCGCCGCCTGCTGTCCGAGCTCATGGACCTCGAGGACGTGCGCCGGCACCTGGTGGAGAAGCTCACCGCGACCGGCATCCGCTACGACCTCGGCGCGGAGCACGAGCTGGTCGGGCGGCGGCTGCCCGACGTCGGCCTGCGGCAGGGCCGGCTCTACGAGCTCCTGCGCACCGGCCGCGGCCTGCTGCTGGACCGCACCGGCCGGCTCACGGTGGACGGATGGGCCGACCGGGTCGACCACGTGGTCGACGCCGACGCCGCGCTGGACGTGCCCGCCGTCCTGCTGCGGCCGGACGGCCACGTGGCCTGGGTGGGCGCGGACCAGCAGGACCTGCTCGACCAGGTTCGCCGGTGGTTCGGCGCCGAAACATGACGGGTGAAAGCCACCGGTACTCTGTGCGCGTTCATGAACCTCGCCACGACGAAGTCCGGCGACCGGAGAAGGGGAGCACCCGAGTGAGCGTCGAAACCGCGGGGTGGCCGCGCGCCGATGTGATCGTGCGTGACGACGGCTCAGGGCAGGTGACGATCAACGGCCAGACGGTGCCCGTCTACCGGAACAGCCTGGGCGAGGCCCGCAGCGAGGTCATGCGCCTGGTCATGGAGTTCTCGGCGAGCGTCGGGCTGGCGGTGGAGGTCCAGGCCCTGGGCCCCGAGGGACCCACCGGCCTGACCGTCCACCCCGACGGCAGGGTGGTGCAGGACGGCGGCGCGGGGGCCGCGCAGGCGGCCCAGGCCGCCCTGCCCCAGAGCCTCGCCCAGCCCGTCGCCCCCGCCCAGCCGGCGCACGCCGTACCCGTGCACGCCGGGCCCCCGGCGGCCGGTCCGGGCGCCGGGGCCGCGGTGCCGCAGCGGACGAGCGTCATGGGCCATGCCGACCAGCCGGGCGCCGGCCAGCACGCCGCCGTTCCCAACGGCGTCGGGCAGCACGGGGTGAGCCCGCACGGCGTCGGCCAGCCCGGCCTCCCGCCGGAGGCTCCCCCGCAGGACCCGCGTGACCCGCAGGGCCCCGCGCCGCAGGGCATACCCCAGCAGAACGTGCCGCAGCAGGACCGGGCCCCGCAGCGTCCGGGCGCCTCGTTCGGTGCCCAGGCACCCGGGACCGAGTCGCCGTTCAGGCCCGGGCACGACGGCGGACGCCGCGACAACCGCCGCTCCTTCCTCGTGCAGGACCGCCTCGACGAGCCGGCCACGCAGGGTGTGCGCGGCGTGCTGGCGCGGGTCGGGCTGCGGGTGCGCCCCGGCGAGACCGAGCGGGCCGAGCGCGCCGACGAGCAGGTGGTGAGCCAGCACTGGCCCGGCCCCCGCACCATCTCGATCGTGAACGGCAAGGGCGGTGCCGGCAAGACGCCGGCCACGGTGCTGCTGTCGGCGGTCTTCTCCTCGCACGGCGGCTCCGGCGTCGTCGCGTGGGACAACAACCAGACGCGCGGCACGCTGGGCTGGCGCACCGAGCAGGGCCCGCACGAGGCGACCCTGCTCGACCTGATCCCGCAGACCGAGCACTTCCTGGGCCCGACGGCGCAGCTCGCCGACCTCGCCTGGTTCGTGCACCACCAGTCGCGCGACCGGTTCGACGTGCTGCGGTCCAAGCCGATGGCGCTCGCGCACGAGCAGCGCATCTCGTCGGAGGACGTCGACGCGATCCACGCGGTACTGGCCAAGTACTACCGGATGATCTTCATCGACTCGGGCAACGACGAGTCCGACCCGATGTGGCTACGGATGATCGACCACACCGACCAGCTCGTGGTCGCCACCAGCACCCGCGACGACCACGCCGAGGCGGGCGCACTGCTGCTGGAGGCGCTGGCGAACCGCGGGGAGCACATGGCGGACCTGGCCCGCAAGGCCGTCGTCGTGGTGAGCCAGTCCGACCCGAAGGCGACGCCGGCCGACCTGCGCCGCGTCGCCCAGGGGTACCGGTCGCTGGCGCGCGAGGTGGTCACCGTCCCGTTCGACCCCGCCATGGTCGACGGCCAGCTCGTCTACCGCGCCCTGCGCCCGCAGACCCGCCGGGCGTGGCTCGCCGCAGGCGCGGCGCTCGCCCGGGGCTTCTGACGCCGCACCGGCCGGGAGGTCACACGGAGGCGGCCGGGGCGACGATCCGGGTGACGGCGCGGCGGACGTCGGCGCGCACGTCGTCCGCCGCCTCCGTGCCCTCCGGGGCGGCGAGGATCCCGCCCACGGTGAGCACCGAGCCGTGCACGACGGCGAGCACCTGGCCGAGCAGCCGGTCGGCCGGCACCGTGCCGTCGATCCGCTCCGGGTGCCGCGCCTGGACGTCGCGCAGCGCCTCGACCTTGGCCGCGCTCGACGTCACCGACCGCTCCAGGGCGCCGAGCGCGCCCGGCCGCTCCAGCGTGTGCCAGAGCAGGAGCCGCACCAGCTCGGGGTGGCCCACCGTGAAGTCGAACAGGCGCACGGCATAGCCGGGCAGGTCGTCCGCGGTGAAGGGCACGGCGTCGAGCAGGTCGAGGATCCGCGCGCTCACCACCTGGTCGAACAGCGCCTCCTTGCCACCGAAGTACGCGTAGATGCGCTGTTTGTTGGCCGAGGCGCCCTCGGCGATCCGGTCCACGCGCGCGCCGGCGAGCCCGTACCGCGCGAACTCCTCGGCCGCGGCCTCCAGGATGCGCTCGGGTGTCGAGGCGCGTCCGACGTCGGCAGCGGCGGGGATGGGCATGTGGCTCAGCCTAGCCCGCGGGCACCGCGGTCGAGGTGGTCTCCTCGGCGACGGACCAGAGGCGGGCTGCCGTGGCGTCGTCGCGCATGCGCCGGTTGAGCCGCGCCGGGACGGGTTCGCCCACCAGCATGAACCGGGGCCCGTAGTAGGCGCCGGACGGCGCACCGGGGTCGGCGGCGGCGAGCAGGATCGAGCCGGCGCCCTCCGGCGGCGCCATGGAAGGCAGCGGTGACCGCGGGGTCCAACCGTTCCGCCGTTCCCGGCCCATGGTCGGTCCCGTGATCTGGAGGTTCGTCCGGGTGAACCCGGGGTGTGCCGCCGTGCTCACCAGGGCCCAGCCGCGGCGTGCGGCCAGGTGCGCGAGGTGCCGGGCCAGGTGCAGGTCGGCGAGCTTGGACTGCCCGTACGCGGCCCAGGCCCGGTACGGGCGCCGCTCCCAGTCGAGGTCGTCGAAGTCGATCCGCCCCCGGTTGGCCACGCCGGAGCTCATGGTGGCGACGCGCGGCGCGGGCGCCGCCAGCAGCATCGGCAGGAGCCGGTTGGTCAGGGCGAACGGGCCGAGAAAGTTGGTGCCCCACTGCAGCTCGTGTCCGTCGGCGGTCTCGTACCGCTGCGGCGGGACCATCACGCCCGCGTTGTTCACCAGGGTGTCCAGCCGGTCGAGGTCGCGCCCGAGCCCGTCGGCGAAGGCGCGGACCGACGCCAGGTCGGCGAGGTCCAGGAGCCGCACCTCCGCCCGCGCGTCGGGCCGGGTCGCGAGGACCTCCGCGAGGGCGTCCGCCCCCTTGTCCGGGTTGCGGACGGCGAGGACCACGTGGGCGCCGGCTGCGGCGAGGCGCTTGGCGGCCTCGCGGCCGGTGCCGCTGTTGGCACCGGTGACGACGACGGTGCGGCCGGTCTGATCGGGGACGGTGTACATGGGCGCTCCTCTGACGGGATTCGATTGGGCCAACCAACAAGTTGGTTGGCCACCCCCACTATGCACCCAGCGCCTCCCACGCACAACCCCCGCGCACGACGACGGGGTACCGGATCTGGTCAGATCCGGTACCCCGTGTTCGCGGCGGTGCCCGCCGTGCCGGTCGCGGCCGTGCCGCGCGACGCGGTCGCGGCGCTCAGTCGCTCAGCGCGCCCGCCACCAGCTCCAGCGTCTGCGAGCGCCCGAACGTCGCGTCCAGCGGCTCGTCGTCGCGCGAGCCGGCCACCGGCACGAGCATGACCTCCTCGACGCCGTGCCGCTCGGCCAGGCCGCGCACCTCGGCCGCGACATGCTCGGCGTCGCCGATCAGCCAGCGCGCCCGCATCGCCTCGATGGACTGGGCGATCATGCCGTCGGCGGGCTCGTCGGCCGTGGCGCGCAGGGCCTCCTCGACGGTCTCCAGCGGGCCCAGCTTCTGGCCGGAGCGCAGCCGGGCCATCTGCCGCAGCTGCGGCAGGGCGCGGTCGTGGGCCTCGTCCGCCGTCGGCGCGGCCACCGCGTTGACCGTCACGAACGTGCGCGGCTCGGGGTGCTCCGGCGAGGGCCGGTAGCCGTCCCGGTACAGGGCGAGGATCTGGTCCATGCCCTGCCCGGAGAAGTGGTTCGCGAACACGTACGGCAGCCCGAGCTCGGCGGCCAGGCGCGCGGAGTAGTCGCTGGAGCCGAGCAGCCACACGGTCGGCACGCTGCCGGCGGCCGGGGTGGCCCGCACGTCGTAGATGTCGCCCGAGACCAGGCGCAGCCGTGCGCCGTCAGGCCCCATCAGGCTCAGGATGTCGGTGACGTGCTGCGGAAAGCGGTCCACGTCCGCCGTCGGACCCGTGGCGCGCAGCAGGGAGGTGACCACGGGGTCGCTGCCCGGGGCGCGGCCGATGCCGAGGTCGATGCGGCCGGGGGCCACGGCCTCCAGTGCCGCGAACTGCTCCGCGACCACGAGCGGGGCGTGGTTCGGCAGCATCACGCCGCCCGACCCCACCCGGATGCGGGAGGTCCGCGCGGCGGCGGCGGCGATCATCACGGGCGGCGACGACGCCGCGACCGCTGCCATGTTGTGGTGCTCCGCGAACCAGTAGCGCTCGTAGCCGAGCCGGTCGGCGAGCGCCGCCAGGTCGAGCGAGGCCGACAGGGCCTGGGCGCTGGTCTGGCCCGAGCGGACGGGCACGAGGTCAAGGACGGACAAGCGTGGCTGGGTGTTCATCGCCTTGGTCAACCGTCGCGGGGTCCGGCGTGTTCCTCGGCCGCCGCCCTTTACCAGTTCTGTACCGGTTTCGGTATCGCGGGAGGTCATGGCGCCCACCCCGGTCGGCCTGACATGATCACGTGCGTGTCTGTTGATGTGCGCCCCGCGACCGACGAAGACGTCGACTCCGTGGTCGACCTGTTCCGCCAGTACCTGAGGTTCTACGACCAGGAGGTGCCCGACGCCGAGGCGCGGGCCTACCTGACCGCCCGTCGCGACGCGGGCGACAGCGTGCTGCTCGTCGCGGAGGTGGCCGTCGAGGGCGCGGACCCCACGGAGGACGCCCGGATCGTCGGGTTCACGCAGAGCTATCCGACCTGGTCGTCGGTGAGCCTGAGCCGGTCGTGGGTGCTGAACGACCTCTTCGTCGCCCCGGGATCGCGCGGGACGGGCGCTGCGCGCGCCCTGGTGCAGGAGACCTGCCGCCTGGCCAAGGAGGCCGGCGCCATCCGGGTCTCGCTGGCGACCGCGTGGGACAACCTCGCCGCACAGGGGCTGTACGAGTCCGAGGGCTTCGTGCGCGACCAGAACTTCCACCACTACGCCTACGTGACGGGCGCCTGACCCGACCGCGTCGCAGGACGCGCGGCGTGCTCCTCCAGCTCTGTGTCGGTAGCCCGCGCTAGGGTGTGCCCCGGCCAGGAACGGACCTGGTCAGAAGGCCAAACTGCCGATTCGGGGAGACCCCGGGAACTGGAGCGCACACCACCATGATGGGAGGCAACCACGCCGCGACGGGAGCCGCGGCCTGGGTAGCGGTCACGGCGTCGACGCCGATCGCGTTCGGCTGGTATCCGGGGGTGACCGACACGGGCGTCGTCGCGGGAGCCCTCGTCTGCGCGGGAGCCGCGCTCCTGCCGGACGCCGACCATCATTCGGGCACCATCGCGAACTCGCTCAAGCCGGTCTCGAACGTCGTGGTCAAGGGCATCGAGGCCGTCTCGGGCGGGCACCGCAAGGGCACTCACTCGATCCTCGGCGTCGCGGTGTTCACGGCGATCGCCTGGGGCCTCAGCTTCCTGAGCATCGACACGGGCAACGAGCAGTTCGGCTCGATCCTGATCGGCCCGGGCATCATGTGCGTGCTGCTGGTCGCGTTCGCCCTCAAGGCGCTCAAGATCACGCGCGACACCAAGCTGTTGCCCTGGACCACGTCGATCACGCTGGCAGTGCTCATCGCGATCTTCGCGCCCGAGGAATGGTTCTGGATGCCGTTCAGCGTGGCGCTGGGCTGCACCGTGCACATCCTGGGCGACATGATCACCACCAACGGCGTGCCGCTGCTCTGGCCGCTGAAGTTCCGCAGCCCTCGCTGGATGCGCGACGGGCGCGGCCTGGAGCTCGACATGATCTGGCGGTCGGGCGGCAACCTGTCGCTGCCGATCCTGGGCGACGCCGGGTCGGTCCGGGAGTGGATCTTTCTCATCCCCGTGTCGCTGTACGCCGTCGTCGGCATCGTGTGGGCGCTGCTGAACGAGATGGGCTACGACACGATGGCGGTCTGGTACCAGTTCCTCGGGCTCTTCCCGGGCTGAGCCGCCCGGCACGACGACGTCGTCCGGCCCCCGCCCGCTGCCGGGCGGGGGCCGGACGTCGCTCGACCCTCGTTCAGAGGCCGCCGGCCACGGCAGCGCCGGCGGCGAGCCAGGCACGCCGGGTCTCCGGGCGCAGGGCGCCGTACCGCAGGTGCCCGTCGACCATGGCCGGGTCGAACGGGATGGTGACGACCTCACGGGCCAGCGACCGGTACCCGTCGGCGACCTTCTCCAGCTCGCCCGAGGACTCCTTGGGGTCGGCCTGGCTGACGACCACGACCGCCTGCTGCGCCAGGTACGCCGACCGGCCGTCGCGGGTGCCGAGCGCCTCGAGCAGCAGGGCCCCGGCCTCCGCGTGGTCGTCGCGCGTCGTGGTGGCGACCACGAGCTGGTCGGTCAGGTCGATCATCCGCTGCCACATCGGGTCGGACTCGTCGTTGCCGGAGTCGATGAGGATCATCCGGTAGTACTTCGAGAGCACGGAGTGGATCGCGTCGACGTCCTGCGGCTCGATCCGCTGTTCGTTGGCCATGGCGATCGGCTTGGAGCGCAGCACGTCGAACCGGTCGCGCGTCTGGTGGTGCACGTACCGCGCGAGGTCGGCGGCCTGCGCCGACGGGCCCAGGAGCCGGTCGGTCTGCGGCAGCAGGTCCAGCAGGGTGGACTCGTGCGGGCCCTGCTCGGTGCGCCAGCCCAGGGTGCCGCGGGTCTGGTTGTTGTCCCACGTGACCACGCCCGCGCCGCCGAACTGCGCGAAGACCGCCGCGAGCAGCACCGTCGACGGCGTCTTGCCCGCGCCGCCCTTGCCGTTCACCATCGAGATGGTGCGCGGGCCGGGCCAGTGCTGGCTCACGGCGCGCTCGTCGGCGCGCTCGAGCCGTTCCGACTCGCTCGGGCCCACGCGGATGCCCATGCGGGTCAGCATCCCGCGGAAGCCCTGCGTGGCCGGGTCCTCGTCCTGCTGGTGCGTGAGGAACGACTGCCGCGCCTCGCGGCGCGAGCGCGGCGTGTCACCCTCGACCGCTCGCGTGGGGCTCGACTGCGGCGTGGAGAGCCCGCCGTCCGGACCGGCGTAGTCGGCCGTGGGTACGCCGTTCGTGGGCACGGGGCCCGCGAGACCGCCGTGGATCCCGCCCGGGACGCTGCCCGGGAGGTCCTGCGCCGCGTTCTCGCGGACCCAGTCGGCGACACCCGGGTCGCCGGCTGCGGGCGCGCCGTCGGACGGGAGAGGAATGGTGGGCGCGACGCCGGGAGCGGGCAGGTTCTCCGCGGGGTCGGGCGCGAACGCCGGGGCTTCCGGCGCGAACGCAGGGCCGCCTTCCGGGGCGGACGGCGTGCCGGCGCCGTTCGACCCCTCGGGCGCGCGCGGGGCGCGGCGCACCGTGTCGGTGTCGATCGGTTCGGTCGCCTCGGGGGCGGCGGTGTCACCGCCCGGGGCCAGGTCCGCGACCGGCACGCCCTCGAACGCGGGGGCCGGGAACGTCCCCGGACCCGCTCCGGGCTGAGGCAGGGGCTCGGGCAAGGGCTCCGGCTGCGGCTCGGGAAGCGGGGAGGCGGGCGGCGCCTGCGGCGTCGGCGACGACGGCGGCGCGAGCTCGTCCTCCTCCGGCACCACGGTCCCGTCCGGGTGCACGATCAGGTTCCAGAGCCCCTCCGGGCCGGTCGCGGAGGCCCGCACGGGCCTGCCGATCTGCACGGCGTTCTCCGTGACCCGGCGCAGGACCTCCACCCGTGCCTCTTCCAGGCTGCCGGCGGCGATCGGGTGGAACGTCCCGTCGATCGTCACCTCGCCGGAACCGTCCTCGCGGACGATCGCGTCGATCCGAGGCCAGCGTGGCACGGTGTCAGAGCTCATGCGTTTCCTCCGAAGTTCCTGGGCAGGCGGCATAGCGTGGGTTCGCCCCCGAGAGCAAGCGTCGGCCATGATCGGCCCGCTGGCCACCCCAACGGGGCATTCACCCCACCTGGTAGGTTCTCGCGCAAACAGGTGTCGAAACCGGGACCACAACCGAGGAGCCCTTGCGTGTCCGACGAGCCCACCCGCCGAATTCCTCCGGCGGCCGACCCGACGCAGATCCAGCGACCACCGGCTCGTCCGGGGCAGCCGGGAGCCCCGTCATCGTATGACGCGACCCAGCGGATGAGCGCATTCGCACCGGGTGGTGGAGCCGGACAGCGGGTCCCGGGGAACCAGGGCGGCTCCCCGGTCGATGAGTCCACGCAGCTCATGCCGCCACCCCGCGGCGCCTCCCCCGTCGATGAGTCCACGCAACTGATGCCGCCGCCCCGCGGCGGCTCGCCCGTCGACGAGTCGACCCAGGTGATGCCGCCGCCGCGCGGCGCCTCCGCCGTCGACGAGTCCACCCAGCTCCTGCCTCCGGCGGGCACGCAGCGGGACTACCGGTCGGCGACGCCGCCGCCCGCGCGGCCGTACCGGCCCTACGAGACCGAGCAGCCCACGCAGGTCCAGGCCCCCGGCGCCTTTCCCGGGGAGCCCGGCTACGGGCAGGGCCAGCAGGGGTACGGCCAGCAGGCCGGCTACGGGCAGCAGGGTCAGCAGGGGTACGGCCAGACCGCGGCGTACGGTCAGCCGGGCCAGGCCGGGCAGCAGGGTTACGGACAGCAGGGCTACGGCCAGGGTTACGGGCAGCAGGCCGGCTACCCCCAGCCGGGGCAGCAGCAGGGCCAGCAGGCGGGCCCGCCCAACCCGTTCGAGCAGGGTTTCGGCCCGCAGTCCGGCCACCCGACGCCGCAGCGTCGCGACCGGGACGACGACTCCCGCGGGGACGGCTCGACGGCGGGCGCCGTCCTGGCGTGGATCCCGCGGATCCTGCTCGCGCTGAGCGTGTACCAGCTGATCCGGCTGATCCCCGGGTTCGACGTCATGCCCGATGTCTCGCAGTTCCCCTTGTTCCGCGGGATCGGCGACGGCGTGCTCGGCATGCTCAACCTCAACCCCGAGTGGTCGGACCAGGCCGCGAACATGACCATCCCGGTGCTCGGCATCGCGCTCGCGGGCCTGTTCAACACGATCCGGTCACTGAACACGTCGCTGGCGATCTGGCCGTACGGGCTGGCGATCGTCGCCTGGATCGTCGTGTTCGCCGTCGGCGGCATCGTCGGCTACGCCCAGGACGCCACGGAGAACGTGAAGCAGAACGTCCAGGACACGGTGGACCAGGAGATCGAGGACGCCAAGCAGGACGCGAAGGACTCGGTGCAGCAGGAGATCGACAAGGGCGTCGAGGACGCCCGGCAGAACGCGACCGAGAGCGTCGAGGAAAGCATCAACGACCAGCTCGAGGACGCGCTGCCCGGCGGGAACGGCTGAGCGGGCCAGGTCACGGGTCGGGCACTTCGACCGCGGTCAGGGGCAGGACGCTGATAGCGTTTCTCACGTCCAACCGGTAGTTCCGGTGCGCTGCTGAGGAGTCCTTGCTTGTCCGACGAGACCACCCGCATGACGGCCGCACGCCCTGCCGGACAGCCGGTCGGGGGTGGCGACCAGACCGCCGTCGTGCCGACGCCGCCCACGCGGGCAGTGCCGCCGCTGCCCGCGCCCACGCGGACCGTCCCGCCGCCCACCGCGCCCACGCGGGTGGTGCTGCCCACCGGGCCGTCCGGGACGGCGAACGGTGTGCCCGCGAACGTGGCGCCCACGAGCGTGGCCGGACCCGGGGGCGCAGTCGGGCAGGGAGCCGGGTACACCGGTGGCGCGTACACCGGCTCCGGGGTGCCCGGAGGCGTGCCGCGCATCCCTGCGACGGGCGAGGTGCTCGGGCCGTTCCAGCTCGGTGACTCGCTCGGCCACGGCGGGTTCGCCCACGTGTACCGGGCCACGGGCCAGGGCGGCGAGGTGGCGCTCAAGGTGCTGACCAACACCGAGTCGGGTTCGCTGGACCGGTTCGTCGGCGAGGCGGCCCTGCTGGAGCGGCTCGCCGGACGCGGGTTCCCGCAGCTCGTCGCGGCAGGCCTGGACTCCCCCACGCCGTGGTTCGCGATGGAGCTCGTGCCGGGTCCCACGCTGTCCCAGCGCCTGGCCGCGGAGGGCCCCCTGCCGGTGCACGAGGTGCTGCGCGTGGCGGACGACGTGCTCGACGCCCTCGCCGTGCTGCAGGAGGAGCACTTCCTGCACCGGGACGTGAAGCCGGCCAACATCATCGCCGCGCCCGACCGGTACGTGCTCATCGACCTCGGCATCGCCAAGGGGCACGGCACCACCACGTCGACGCATGCGGCGGGCACCATCTCGTACATGGCGCCCGAGCTGTTCGTGCGCAAGCCGCACGCCCGCTCCGACGTGTACAGCCTGGGCCTCCTGCTGATCTTCCTCGCCACGGGCCAGCTTCCCAACGACCTCAACTTCGCGGGGCGCGATCTGACGGCCGCCGATGTCGGGCCCGTGGACCAGCGGCTGCTCCCCCTGATCCTGGCCATGACGCGGCACCGGCCCGAGGACCGCCCGCCGCTGCACAACCTGTCGCGCACCGTGGCCCAGCTCGCCACCGACAGCGCCCGGCTCGACCCCGCGCTGCTCGCCGCGGCGGGGGTCACCACGATCGAGCGCGGCCTGGTCACCGAGGTGCTCACGGGCAGCGCGGCGGCGGCCACCGTGGCGCCCACCAGCGTGCTCGCGAGCAACCCCGTGCAGCCGGGCGAACCCATGACCAACCTGGTCTACGACCAGCAGCTCATGGGCCGCCTGCACCAGGTGCACGGCGACGGGTTCGACGGCGCGGCCGAGGAGGTCATCTCGACGTACCTGGCCGCCGTCGGGCCGCAGCGGGCCGGCGGGCGCGCGCCCGCCGCGATCAAGGACTACCTGTGGGCCGCGATGCGGTGGGCACCGGCGTTCACGCCCGAGGGCTACTCCGACACGTTCGAGGGCTGGGCGGCCTACCGGCAGCGCCACGGCCTGCCGCTGCCCGGCACACCCGGCGCGACCACGCCCCGCCGGCACACCAGCAGCGCGCCGCGGGTGGCGCCGGCCGCCCACCAGCAGGCCACGCAGGTCGCCCCCTCGTTCCGCCCGGGGTCGGCGGCGACGGGCGCGCGGACGGCGCCGTCGCCGGCGCAGCAGCCCGGGACGACCGGCACGCAGCCCGTGCAGCGGCCGACCGGGCCGGTGCAGCCCCAGCCGCCTGTGCAGCAGCCGACGGGGCCGGTGCAGCCCGCCCGGCCGGTCCAGCCGACGGGACCGGTGCAGCCGGCCGGGCCCGCGGCGGGGCTCTCGCGGCGGGACGCCCGTGACGAACGGGACGCCCGCGCCGACCGGGACCGGAGCTCCGACGGCGGCCCGCGCGCCGTCGCGGTGATCCTCGGCTGGATCCCGCGCGTGCTGCTCCTCATCGCGCTCTACCAGCTCGTGCGCCTGATCCCGGGCTTCGACGCGATGCCCAGCGCGGCCGAGCTGCCCCTGTTCGCCGCGCTCGGCGACATCACGGTGGCGACGCTGGGCCTCGACCCGGAATGGGCGCCGCGCATGGCGGAGCTGTCGATCCCGCTGCTCGGCATCATCGCGGCCGCCCTCGTCAACCTCGTGCGCGCGGTGCGCTCGCGCCGCGGCGGCCGCACGTGGCCGTTCTGGCTGGTCGTCGTCGTGTGGGTCATCGTGATCGCGGTGCAGGGCGTGGTCGGCTACGCGCAGCAGGTCACGCAGGACGCCCGCGACTCGTTGCAGGAGCAGCGCGAGCAGATCCAGGACGACCTCGAACAGGGCGTCCAGGACACGACCGAGGACGTGACCGACTCGCTCTGGCAGTCGTTCGAGGACGCCCTTCCCTGGAACTCGGAAGAGGGCTGACCCCGCGGCGTCCGTCAAGGTGCTGCGAGGTCGGCAGCCTCCTGACGCCGGGCTCGGAAGTCGGCAGTTTGCCCCGCAGACTCGGCACTTGGCACTGAGATCGGCAGAGGCCTGAGCCGATCTCGATGCCAACTGCCGAACGCTCAGCGAAGTGCCGAACGTGCGGGCTGCTGGGCTCTGTCGCAGCCGGCGATCCCGCGACCGGTGCCCGGCGCAAAGCGCCCAGTGCCCGTTGCCCAGTACCCGGCGCCCAGTACGCGGTCCCCGGTCCCCGGCGCGAAGTGCCGTTCTCGTCGTTCGTCGCGTAGCGGGGCCGGATCGCGAACGCCGCCCAGACGTCCCTGGGCACCGAGGCGCAACGCTTCGAGTGCGACCACAGGCAGGGTCGAAGCCACCTGGTGCACAGGGCGTCCGGCACGGCGACACCTGAGCGGCGCGCGCCCGCCACGCTCGTGTCCATGAAAGTGACCTTTACCCAGGACGGCGTCGCCGTCCCCGAAGTGCTCCTGGCGCGCGAGCAGGACAAGAATCAGCTGGCACTCGCCAGCCGCCAGGGCTCGTTGACCCGCATCCGGCGGGGTGCCTATTGCGACCCGGACGACATCCGGGCGGACGGTCCCGCATCGGCTCCGCGCGAGAAGCGGAACCGGGAGCTCGCCCGCGCCCGGGCGCTACACCGGCAGCTCCGCTCGAACGTGGTGTTCAGCCACACGACGGCGGCGCTCCTTCTGGGGTGCCCCGTCTGGACCGTGCCTGACCGCACACACGTCTACCAGCGCTACCGCCCCTCGAGCCGCGCGGCGAAGGACATCGCCCGACACGTGGGCACCGTCCCGGCCTACGCCGTCACCACCGTGCACGGTCTTCCGGTGACGTCGCTCGTGCGTACCGTCGTGGACTGCGCGCTGGCGCTGCACCCGCTGGAGGCCCTCGTCATCGCGGACTTCGCGCTGAGCCACGACATCGATCGCGCCGAGCTCCTGGTGGAGCTCGGTGCCCGGGCCGAGCGGCGCGGCGTCCGGCGCGCCCGGCTGGTCCTCGAGCTGGCGGACGGCGGCTCGCACTCACCCTGGGAGACCTGGGTGCGCTACGAGATGCTGCGATCCGGCCTTCCCAGGCCGGTCACCCAGATGGCCGTGCCGACCGACAGCGGCCTGTTCCACACCGACCTCGGCTATGAGCAGTGGAACCTGGGCGTCGAGTTCGACGGCCTGATCAAGTACCGACCGGACGGCGTCGGCACCGGTCACGACCCCGCGCGCGAGTTCATGAGCGAGAAGGGGCGCGCCGAGGCGATCCGCCGGACGGGTGTCGCCGTGGAACGCGTCACGGCGTCCGACCGCAGAGACGTCCCCTCAATGCTCGCCCGTCTCACAGCCCACCTGCCACCCCACGTGCTCCAGCGGGCGCGCGTCAACCCCCTGCTACCGCCGTCCTGACCGCGGCAGTTTGCCTTTTCGACTCGGCAGTTGGCATCGAGATCGGCAGAGGCCTGAGCCGATCTCGATGCCAACTGCCGAACGCTCAGCGAAGTGCCGAACCGGCCCCGGAAAAAACAGGTGCGCTTCCTCGGCGCCCCGTGCCATGCTCCTCGCACGGTCACCGGGCCAACCCCTGAGGCGCTCGCTGACCGGCCAGCTCAGGTAGTGGAAACGGCTCCGGCACGTGTGTTCGGGCACGGTGCGGACAGGAAGGAGGCAGTGATGGACGACGTCGTTCGCGCAGCTGCCCTCGCGGCAGCAGACGCCACTGTCACCAGGAGCACCCGGGACTGATCCGGCGGTGCTCCAGCATCAAGGAGCACCGACTTGCCCCGTTTTCCCGAAGCACCGAAGAAGTCCGTCCTGATCCGCGCAGCCGGCAGGGGCGGCAAGCAGTCCGACGACCGACCGGCCGACGACGAGCGTCGGTCCGCCCGCGGCGTGCGGGCCGGCCGCGAGGACCTCGAAGGCCCGTACCCGGGCACGTTCGAGGCCGACGGGTTCGGCTCCGACGAGCCCGACGCGTTCGAGCGGGACGGCACGGTTCAGGACGGCGCCGACCGGCACCCGTCCGGCGTCGTCGCGCACGACCACGACCAGACCGATCCCACCCAGACCGATCCCACCCAGCCCGGCCCCGGGCAGCGCTGGTCCACCTGGCGTTCCGTCGCCAAGGGGCAGCGCGGGCCCGAGCCGCTGCCGGAATGGGTCGTCACCCGCGACGCCGCGCTCGACACCGAGCTCGGCATCCTCAAGACCGGGAAGGAGGCCGACGCGTTCCTCGTGGAGCGCGCCGTTCCGGAGGGCGCCGGCCCGACGTCCGACGACGCCCCGGACCTGGCGCTCGACCAGGCGGCCACGCGCTGCCTGCTGGTCGCCAAGCGGTACCGCAGCCTGGAGCACGGGCAGTTCCACCGCGGGTCCGAGTACACCGAGGGCCGCACCGTGCGGCGCACGCGCGACCAGCGCGCCATGGAGGACCGCAAGTCCGCCTGGGGTCGCGCGGTGTCGGCCACCCAGTGGGCCGACGCCGAGTTCATCGCCCTGCGCGAGGCCTGGTCGGCGGGCGCGCCGGTGCCCTACCCCGTGCAGATCGACGGGACCGAGGTGCTGATGGAGTTCATCGGCACCGAGGAGACCGACGAGCTGGGCCGCACCCAGGCGGTCGCCGCGCCGCGCCTGACCCGGGCGCGCCCGTCGGACGACCTGCTGGAGTCGTACTGGGACCAGCTCACGCACGGCATGTCCGTGCTGGCCCGGCTCGGGCTCGCGCACGGCGACCTGTCGCCGTACAACATCCTGGCCCACGGCGAGCGGCTGGTCATCATCGACCTGCCGCAGGTCGTGGACCTGGCGGCCAACCCGTTCTCGAGCGACGTGCTGCTGCGCGACTGCCGCACCGTGTCCGACTGGTTCATCGCCCGCGGGCTGGACGTCGACCCGGACGCCCTGTTCGCCGACCTCCTGGCGCAGGCGTTCTGAACACCCGCGCGCCGCGGCGTCAGTAGCGCCCCGTGTCAGACGTACGGGTCACCCGGGTGACCCGTACGTCTGACACGGGCTACTCCGCGGGGGTGACCGGGCCGCAGGTCCAGGAGGAGAACACCAGGTCGGTCTGCACCCGGCCCACCTCGCCGCGCGCCGTCAGGTCGAGCACCAGGCGCTGTAGCTCGTCGGTGTCGGCGCAGGCCACGTTGATCAGGAAGTCGTCCGGCCCCGACACGTGGTGCACGGCCCGGGTCTGCGGCAGCCGCCGCACCCACTCCACGAACGGCCCCAGCAGGGGCCGCGAGTGCGTGGTCAGCCGCACCATGAGCATGGCCTGCAGCCCGCGCCCGACGGCGGCCGGGTCGATCGCGGCGTGGTACCCGCGGATCACTCCAGCGTTCTGCAGCCGCTGGACGCGCGCCAGGCAGGTCGACGGCGCGACGCCGACCCGCTGGGCGAGCGTCTTGTTGGAGAGACGCCCGTCGTTCTGCAGCTCGGTCAGCAGCGCCCGGTCCACCGAATCCAGGAGCACGTTCTGGGTCATGGCCCGAATATCTAGCACGCCGGGACGTCGTCGGACAGCAGGAATGCCGATAGTCACCCATGAGCATGCATTCCTGGACCACGCGCGCCGTCCACGCCGGCAAGGACGACCTCGCCGCGCTCGGGCTCCATGCCCCGCCGATCGACCTGTCCACCACCTACCCGTCGTACGACGTCGTCGGCGAGGCCACGCGCCTGGACGAGTTCGCCGAGGGGCGCGACGACGGCGGTCCGCCCGTCTACGGCCGCGTCGCCAACCCGACGGTGCGCCGCTTCGAGAACGCCCTGGCCGAGCTCGAGGGCGCGGAGGCGGCGGTCGCGTTCGCGAGCGGCATGGCCGCGCTGTCGGCATGCCTGCTGACCCAGGTCGCGGCGGGCCGGCCGCACGTCGTCGGGGTGCGGCCGCTGTACGGCACCACCGACCACCTGCTCGACTCCGGGCTGCTCGGCACCTCGGTGACGTGGGCGGCGCCCGAGGACGCGGCGTCGGCCATCACGGGCCGGACCGGGCTCGTGGTCGTGGAGAGCCCGGCGAACCCCACGCTCGACGAGGTGGACCTGCGGGCCCTGACCGACGCCTGCGCGCCGGTGCCCGTGCTGGTGGACAGCACGTTCGCCACACCGGTGCTGCAGCGACCGCTGGAGCAGGGGGCGGCGATGGTGCTGCACAGCGCCACGAAGTACCTGGGCGGGCACGGCGACGTCATGGGTGGCGTCGTGGCCTGCGACGAGGAGCTGGCCCGGTCGCTGCGCCAGGTCCGGTTCGTCACCGGCGCCATGCTGCACCCGATGGCGGGGTACGAGCTGCTCCGCGGCCTGGCGACGCTGCCGGTGCGGGTGCGCGGGGCGGCGGCCACGGCGGCGGAGCTGGCCCGCCGGCTCGGAGAGCACCCGCGGGTGACCCGGGTGCACTACCCGAGCATCGGCGGGGCGATGGTGTCGTTCGAGACCTCCGCCGACCCGGTGGCCCTGGTCTCCGCCGTACGGCTGATCACCCCGGCCGTGAGCCTGGGCAGCGTGGACAGCCTGATCCAGCACCCGGCGTCGCTGACCCACCGGATCATGGACGAGGTGTCCCGCAAGGAGGCGGGCATCTCGCCGGACCTGGTGCGGCTGTCCGTGGGGCTGGAGGACGTCGAGGACCTCTGGACCGACCTGGACCAGGCGATCGCGCACGCCGCCCGGCTACCGTGAGGGCATGACCAGTACCCCGTACGACCACGACGACCTGCTCGCGTTCCTCGTCGGCCACGGCGTCGCGCTCGGGACGGGCGACCTGGACGCCCTGGCCGACGGCCTCGCCCAACCGGCGGTGATCGTCGAGGCCGACCGTTCCGTCGTGGTGCCCGACGCCGAGGCCGCGCGGGCCGGCCTCGGCGGCATGCTCGGCTCCTACCGGGAGCAGGGGCTGGTCGCCGCCGTGCCGGAGATCAAGGCGGTCGAGCAGGTGGGCGACGCGCTGCTGTGGGTCGACGTGCGCTGGAGCCTCAAGGACGAGAACGCCTCGGAGGCCGCGGCCTACCGTGCGCGCTACCTGGTGCGGCGGGGCCGGGACACCTTCGAGCTGTGCGTGGTCGTGCCGGTCGAGGAGTAGGTCCGCGGGCCCTCAGGCCGCGGCGATCTCCCGCCGCATGTGCCAGCGGGTCAGCCGTCCGCTCGTGGCGTCGGTCGGCGCCAGCCGGTCGAAGCCCGCTCGCTCGAACATCGCCACGGTGCCGACGAACGCCGCGCTCACCGGCACCCGCCGCCCGTCCTCGGGTTCGACGGGGAAGGCTTCCAGCGCCGTCGCGCCGTGGGCCGCGGCGTAGTCGACCCCGGCGTCGAGCAGCGCCTGGGCGACCCCCTGCCTGCGGAGACCCGCGCGCACCGTCACGCACATGAACACCCAGGTGGTGGGCCAGGTCTCCGGCTCCCCCACCGGTAGCACGCGCGACCGCTGCAGCGACCGCGCCGCCGATCGCACCGAGAAGCCGAGCCAGCCGGCGACCTCGCCACCGCCGTCACCGTCGAGGTAGGCGAGCATCCCCGGCACGGGCTCCTGCTCCGTCAGCTCGCGCAGCCGCGCACCGCGCGTGGTGACGTCCTCCTTGGCCGGGGCGCGCCAGTGCATGCACCAGCACGCCTGCTCGCGCCCGGTCGGGTTGAGGACGCGGGCGATGTCGTCGAACCGGTCGGCCGTGGCGGGCACCACCGCGATGCGGGCCTTCTCCTCAGGGGCCATTCTCGGAACCTACTCCGCGTCACCGACACTCGCGCACAGTCGCCGCTTGGCACACTCTTTTGGACCGCAACGGCACCCGCGCCTCGGCACTTGCCTCCCGGCCGGACCTGTGACCTAATATAAGTGTCTACTTATTGAAGGAGTGAGCATGTCTATCACCATCGACCCCGTCGCCACCGCCGGCCTCGTCTCCCGCGAGGTCCGCGACGGCAGCCGGGACGGCACCCCGACCAAGATCGCCGTCGCCCGGCGCACCTACGACGCCGAGCAGTCGGACCTCTGGCAGGCCGTCACGTCACCCGACCGCATCCCCCGCTGGTTCATGCCGGTCAGCGGCGACCTGAGCGTCGGCGGCCGCTACCAGCTCGAGGGCAACGCCGGCGGGCTCGTCGAGCGCTGCGACGCGCCCGAGTCGTTCGCCGTCACGTGGGAGTTCGGCGGCGGCGTCTCGTGGGTGGAGGTCTCCCTCACGCCCGCCGACGGCGGCACCACCCTCGAGCTGGTGCACGAGTCCCCCGTGGACCCCGACTTCTGGACCCAGTACGGCCCGGGCGCCGTCGGCGTCGGCTGGGACCTCGGCCTCCTCGGGCTGGGCCTGCACCTCGCCACCGGCGCCACGATGGACCCCAAGGAGTCCGAGGCGTGGGCCCTCTCCCCCGAAGGGGTCGAGTTCGCCCGGCACGCCAGCGCCGGCTGGGCCGACGCCGCGATCGCCGGCGGGGACGACGCAGACGCGGCGCGGGCCGCGGGCGAGCGCACGCTGGCCTTCTACACCACGCCGCCCCCGACGCCGGAGGCCTGAGTGCCGGCCGCGGCCGCGCCGGCGGACGACGGTGGACCGGACGCCGGTCCCCCCGGCGCGCTCGACGCGGCCCGGGCCGGTGTGTTCGAGGCGCTCGGCGACCCGGTCCGACGTCGGCTGCTGGAGCTGCTCGTCGCGGGCGAGCAGCCTGCCGGGGCCCTGGTCACCGCGCTGCAGGCGCGCGTGCGCATCACGCAGCCCGCGGTCTCGCAGCACCTCAGGGTGCTCCGCGAGGCGGGGCTCGTGCGGGTGCGCGCCGAGGGCACGCGCCGCCTCTACGCCGTGGACGACGCCGGGACCGCCGCTGCCCAGGCCTGGCTCGCGCGCTTCGAGGACACCTTTGCCCAGCCGCTCGACGCCCTGGCGACGGAGCTGGCCCGCGGACGCCGCGAACGCCGTCGGGCAGCGCCCCGCGCCGGGACCGGCGAGCACGACACGGCCGCGGGCTGACCCGCGCGCGTCAGTAGCGCTTCGGGAGCTTGAGGTGGCGCTCCGCCATGATCGTGCGCAGCAGGTCCGGCCGGTCGGTGATGAGGCCGTCGACGCCGATGTCCATCAGGGACTCGATCGTGGCGCGGTCGTCGACGGTCCACGGGATCACGGCCATGCCGGCGCGGTGCGCGGCGCGGACGAGCTCGGGCGTCGTGAACGGGACGTAGCCCGGGTCGGACACGCTGCCGCCCTGCGGGTCGCCGTGCACGGGCGAGACGGCGTCGGCGTCGAACGAGGCGGCGGCCGCGACGAACTTCTGCTGGATCGAGCCCGGGAAGTCGTCGATGTCCAGGCCGCCGAGCCACGGCGACGCGCCCTCGACGCCGACCTGGAGGAACTGCTGGCCGTTGGTCAGCGCCACCAGGCCGAAGCGCGGCTCGACCTGGCTCATCCGCATCAGCGAGCCCCAGTCGAAGCTCTGGATCGTCACCTGGTCGACCAGGCGCGCCTTGCGCACCTCACGGGCGACGACCTGCACGAACTGCTCGCGCGGCGCCGTCTGCTCGGGGGCGCCCGCCTCGACCTTGGTCTCGATGTTGAGCTTGACCTGGTGCGCCCGGTGCCGGTTGACCAGCGCCAGGACCTCCGACAGCAGCGGCATCTGCTCGCCCGGGTGCAGCTCCTGCCCGGGGAACTGCGGCTGGCGCAGCGACCCGCAGTCGAGGGTGCGGACCTGCGCGAGCGTGAGGTCCTTGATGTACGTCTTGTTCGGCACGTAGGGGAACTCGGGGTCGCCCGGGAACGCCGGCTCGGTGTCGACGCACTTGGCCGGGCTCGGGTCGCGGTCATGGGTCACGACGGCATACCCGTCCTGCGTGATCTGCACGTCCAGCTCGAGCGTGCTGACCCCGAGCGCGAGGGCGTTGTCGAAGGCCGGGAGCGTGTTCTCGACGGTGAGCGCGATGCCGCCCCGGTGTGCCTGGAGGTCGAAGGTGCGGTGGTGGCCGGCCGGGCGGCCGGCGGCATCCGCGGCGGCGGCCATGGCGCCGTCGTCCGTGGTGCTCAGGGCGGACGCCGGTGCGGCGCCCAGTGCCAGCGTGCCCGCGAGGGTCACGGCGAGGGCTGCGGCGGTGCGGGCGGCGACGACGCCGCGTGGGGTGGTCCTCATGCGGCTGAGCCTGGACAGGTCCCGTGGCCAGGTCGTGGCGACGCGCCGTCAGGAGGGCGACGACGACGTGAACGCCCGGCGACGCGCGCCGGCGCCCCTGCACGCCCGCCCTGGCGCGCGTACGGTCCAGGAGTGGGCTTCATCCGGGTGGGCGGGCTTCGGATCGCTTACGAGCGGGCCGGCCAGGGGCCGCCCCTGGTCCTCGTGCACGGCGCCGCCGAGGACTGCCGCATCTGGCGGCCCCAGCTCGCCGGCCTGGCCGACGAGCTGACGGTCGTGGCGTGGGACGAGCCGGGCGCCGGGCGATCGTCCGACCTGCCCGAGGGCTTCGGGCTGGCCGGCTTCGCGGACGGGCTCGCCGCGCTGATCGAGGCGATGGGGCTCGGACCCGCGCACGTCGCCGGCCGGTCCTGGGGCGGCACCGTGGCGCTCGAGCTCTACCGCCGTCGGCCCGAGCTGGTCGCGACTCTCGTCCTGGTCGACACCTACGCCGGCTGGAAGGGGTCGCTGCCCGCCGCCGAGGTGCGAGCGCGGATCGCCGGAGCACGCAGGATGCTCGCCGCGCCTCCCGTGGAGCTCGGCCTCGCCTTTCCCGGGCTGTTCGCCGGCGACCCGCCGCCGGAGCTCGTGCCGCTGCTCGCGGACATCGCCGCCGACGTGCGCCCGGCAACCCTCGCCCAGCAGCTGGAGATCATGGCCGAGGCCGATCTTGCCGACCTGCTGCCGCGGATCGACGTCCCCACGCTGCTGATCTGGGGACGCCTGGACGCGCGCTCCCCGCTCGGGGTCGCGCGCCGGTTCGAGGCGGCGATCCCGGACGCGACGCTCGTCGTGGTCGAGGGCACCGGCCACATGAGCAACCTGGAGCGTCCCGAGCCAGTGAACGACGCCGTCCGCGGCTTCTGCCGCACCCATCCGCCCGGCGCAAAGCGGTAGAAATCGCCACGCGGGGGTACCGTTCTCGGGTGGCTCATCTGGACTGGGAGATCAAGGCAAGCCTGCTGATGTACGTGATGGGGGCGCCTGGCGGCCGCATCGTGCAGGACGACGCAGTAGGCGGCAGCGGCGCCTCGTTCCACTTCCCGCTCGACCCGGAACGTACTCCTGAGGTGTCCGCGGACTCCTCGTCGTTCGCGTTCACGGGGTCGGTCATCTTCATCGGGCACTTCGGCTCATTCGTCGGCGAGGTCGCCGACATCGAGGTCGTCGCCCCCGCCGACGGCGGTCCCGACTGGACCATGTCCATCCGGGACCGCGAGTCGGACGTGCGCACGGTCGCGTTCCGCCTGGCCGGCGCGCCCGAGCGGTCGGCCGACGGCGCCCGCCTCACCTGGGCGCAGGTCGACCTGACGGAGGACGGCGCGAAGCTCTGGGGCGGCAGCTACCCGGTGGCGACCCCCTTCGAGCCGCTGACGATCGACCTCTCCTGACCCGTTGAGTGCTGGATATTCGCCCTTTTTCGTGTGCCAGAAGGGCGAATGTCCAGCACTCAACGGTCAGGAGGCGGGCGAGGTGACGTCTACCGCCGTCAGGCGGGTTGCCTGGTCCGGGGTGAGCGGCAGGGTCATCGCCGCGAGCGCCGACTCCAGCTGGGCCGGCTTGCTGCCGCCCAGCATCGGGTGGATGCCGCGGGCCGTCAGCCAGGCGAGCACCACCTGGCCGCGGGACGCGTCGAGCTCGGCCGCGACGTCGTCGAGCACGGCCAGCCGCCGGGCGGTGCCCGGGTGGTCGAAGACCTCGGGGATCGGCTTGGCCGGGTTGTCGTACGCGCCGGACAGCAGGGGCGTGTACGCCCAGACGTCCAGGTGCTCGACGGCGGCCAGGTCGACCAGCTCGTCGTCGAGCCAGCCGAACCGGTGGTTCCCCGTGAGCGTGCCCGGGCGCGGCTGGAGGTAGCTGTAGGCGTGCTGCACCACGCTGAACGGTTCCTTGTCCCGCCCGACGGCGTGCCGCCGGGCCCGCTCGACCCGCCACGCGGGGTGGTTCGAGGTGCCGATCCGGGCCACGACGCCGTCGGACACGAGGGCCGCGCAGGCGTCCGCGGTCTCCTCGACCGGGACCGAGCGGTCCTCCATGTGCGCCCAGGCCAGGTCGACGTGGTCGGTGCCGAGGCGGCGCAGGCTGCGGGTGAGCTGTTCGCGGACCGCGGCGGCCGACAGACCGGTGCGGGAGGCGGGCCAGTCGGCGGCGTCGCGCGGCTCGGCCCCGAACTTGGTGGAGAGCAGCACGTGGTCGCGCATGCCGGGGCGCGCGGCGAGCCAGCGGCCGAGCACCTCCTCGCTCTGCCCGCCGTAGCCGGACTCGCTCGCCCAGAAGGAGTAGCAGTCGGCGGTGTCGATCCAGCGGCCGCCGGCGTCGACGAACTGGTCGAGGAGGGCGAACGACGTGGGCTCGTCGACGGCGGTGCCGAACATCATGGCGCCGAGCACCAGGCGTGCGGCGGGTGGGGTGTCGTGAAGGGTGGTGTGCTGGGTGGCGCTCTGGGTCGTGGTCATGAGAGCAGCGAAAACCCTGGAGCGCGCTCCAGGTCAAGGGCAGGATCAGAACATGATCACGTACTCGCCCGCGCAGGCCGCCGAGGTCTCCGGTTTCAGCATCGACACGCTGCGGTACTACGAGCGCGAGGGCATCCTGCGCCCCATCGCACGGACGTCGGGCGGGCACCGCACCTACACGCAGGACGACCTGGGCTGGCTCGACCTGGTGCACTGCCTCCGCGACACCGGCATGCCGATCGCCGACCTCAAGCGCTACGCCGAGCTGTCGCTCGACGAGGCGACCCTGGCCGCGCGCGTCGCGCTGCTGGAGGAGCACGACCGGCGGGTCCAGGAGTCGATCGACGCCCTGCGCAGCCAGCAGGAACGCCTCCGGGAGAAGATCGCCTGGTACCGCACCCAGGGTGTCTAGGTCGAGCACAGCAGTTGCTGCCGGATCGGGGCTGCTCCGGCAGCAACTGCTGTGGTCGACGGGTTCCGGACCCGGCGCGGACTTTCCTCCGATCGGCAGGGGTCCGCTGGTAGGTTTTCCGGCATGACGTCACCAGCACCCGGCGTCGGCGAGGTCGCGCCAGCGGCCGTCGGCCCCGGTCCGGTCCCGTCAACGGAGCCCGAGCCCGCAGCAGGCCCCCCGCCGACCCCGGAGCTCGCGCCGGTCCCCGCGCCGCCGACCGAGGAAACGGCCGAGGAGCCGACCAGGGAGCTCGCGCCCGTACCCGCGCCGCCCGGGGCGGACGACGTGGCCGAGCCCGGAGCGGCCCCGGTCGAGCCTGAGCCGGCCACGGGACCCGAACCGGTCACCGGACGTGAGCCCGTCACGGAGCCTGAGCCGTCCTCGGGACGCGACCTCGAGCCCCCGGCGGAACGTGGGCCCGTCCCCGACCCGCCGGTCGCGGAGGCAGAGGTCGCGGAGGCAGAGATCCCGGAGGCAGAGATCCCGGAGCCGGCCGACGCTCCCGAGACGACCGAGGCTGCCGCTGTCGCGGAGCCGGCCGAGGCCGAAGCCGAGGCCGACACAGAACTCGACGAGGCCGCGTACGCCGCAGAGCCCGAGCCCACGCCGGCGCCCGCGCCCCTGCCGGAGCCGGACGCCGAGCCCACCCCGGAGCTCCCGCCCGCCCCGCTGGCGGAGCCCGCCGCCCCCGCCCCACGCGCCGCCGCGCTGCCGATGCGGCCGGTGCGGCGCATCCCCGCCAGCGGGGAACGCCTGGGCCGGTTCACGCTCGCCGAGGCGCTGGGTCACGGCGGCTTCGCGCACGTGTACCAGGCGCAGGCCGACGACGGCACCGAGGTGGCCCTGAAGGTCCTGACCGGCCTGCACGACGACGCCCGGGAGCGCTTCGCCCAGGAGGCGCACCTGCTGGAACGGCTCGACGGCCGGGGCTTCCCGCGCTTCGTCGAGGCCGGTCTGGACGCGACGCAGCCCTGGTTCGCGATGGAGCTCGTGCCCGGCACCACGCTGCGCGACCGGGTGCGCGAGGACGGGCCGCTGTCCGGCCCTGAGGCGCTGCACCTGGCCCGGCAGATCGTCGACGCGCTGCTCGTGCTGCAGGAGGAGCGCTGCCTGCACCGCGACCTCAAGCCGGCGAACATCATGGTGGACGGCGACCGCGCCGTGCTCATCGACCTGGGCATCGCCAAGGTCTT
The DNA here is from genome assembly GCF_030209445.1 of Promicromonospora sp. MEB111. Classification (GTDB taxonomy): domain Bacteria; phylum Actinomycetota; class Actinomycetes; order Actinomycetales; family Cellulomonadaceae; genus Promicromonospora. Next base: position 180,406 of record NZ_JARVSD010000018.1, on the reverse strand, counting down.
CGACGCCGCGACCTCCACGCAGCCGGCCGGGACCATGGCCTACATGGCGCCCGAGCTGTTCGGACGCCGGGTGCACCCGCGGTCCGACGTGTACAGCCTGGGCCTGCTCCTGGTGTACGCGAGCACGGGCGCGCTGCCGCTGGACCTGAACTTCCTGGGCCGGGACCTGACGCCCGCCGACCTCGTGGAGGAGGAGCCCGCCGGCGTCGTGCCGGACGACGATCCCCTGCCCGAGCGCCCGGCCATCGACCGGCACCTGCAGTCCCTGGTCCTGGCCATGACGCGGTACCAGCCGAACCACCGGCCGCCGCTGGAGAACATCGCGAGCGTGGTGCGCGCCCGGATCGCGAGCGCGACGCCCGACCCGACGCTCCTGCTCACCTCGCAGCTCGTCAGCGACGGCGTGACGGCCGCCGAGGTCGCCACGCTGCCCTCGACGGACATCCTGCCCGGCCGGGGCAGCACCCGGGTGCTCCAGCGTGAGCTCGACCGGTCGGACGAGATCACGCCCACCCGCGTCCCGGAACCCTGGCACGCCCTCGTCTACGACCGGGCGCTGATGAGCGTGCTGACCGAGGTGCACGCGGACGGTTTCGACGGCGCCGCCGAGCAGGTCGTGGCCGACCACGTCGCGGAGATCGGCGCGGAGGTCGCCGGCGGCCGCACCCCGGCCGAGATCAAGGACTGGATCTGGCTTGCGATGCGCTGGCGGGTCGCCACTCCCCCGGAGGGGCACGCCGACACGCTCCGCGGCTGGCGCGCGTTCCGCAGTCCCGAGCCCGCGCCGGCGAGCAAGCGCGCCCCCGTCACCAGCCGGCCGCGGTCCGTGACCCCGGTCGGGTCGTCCGCGGGGTCCACCGCCGCGACGCCGCCGTCGGCCGCCGCGACCCAGGTGGTGCGCAGCCAGGTTCCGCCGCCGCAGTCGTACCAGCCGCGCAAGAGCCCGGTCAAGCACCTCGGCCCCGCCCCGCAGCAGGCCGCGCCCAGCCCGTCCCTGCGCGCCACCCGGCCGATGCCGGCCGTGCAGCCGGGCGGCAGACCGCCCGTCGCGCAACCGACGAGGCAGCAGGGCGCACCGCCGACCGCTCAGCCGGCCCGGCAGCCCGTACGGCCGCCCGCCGCCGCACAGCGGACCGCCGTGCGACCGCAGAGCATGCCGCCGGGCGGGCAGCAGGCCGTGCCGCCCGGCAGGCAGCAGGTGCAGCCGGGCGGGCAGCAGGGTGCGCGGCCGGGCAAGCAGCCGCGGACGCCGGCACCCGCCCCCGTCGCGCCGCGGCGGAGGCCGTGGCCGGTCCGGCTGCTCGGCGCCCTGCTGCGCTGGGTCCCCCGGCTGCTGCTCCTGAGCGCCGTGTACGTGCTGGTCACCCAGGACGCGCAGGGCGGCGACCCGTTCCTCGCCGCCCCCGCCCTGGCGGTCGCCGCGTTCGGCCTGGCCGTGCTGCTGCGCATCACCGGGCACCGCATGAAGATCTGGTTCTACGTGATCTCCGCCGTGCTGGTCGGCGCGGGTTCGGCGGCGCTGTGGGCCACCAGCACGGGCCAGCTGTACCTGGGCTGACGCCGCCGGGCGCCTACCGGAAGTCCCGCGACCGCCCCGGGACCGCCAGCGTCAGCGGGGCGAGGTGTTCCGCCAGGAGGTTGACGGCGCCGTCGGCGGCCTCGATCCGCCCCCGGATCACCATGGCCTGCGCCGACCGCGCGACCCGGCGGAACCGCTGCCACAGCCCGACGGTGCAGATCACGTTCAGCAGCCCTGTCTCGTCCTCCAGGGACAGGAACGTCACGCCCCCGGCCGTGCCCGGCCGCTGCCGGTGCGTCACCACCCCGCCGACGGCGACCCGGCGTCCCGGCTCGGTCACCATCGCCTGGGCCACGGTGAGCACGCCGGCCGCCTCCAGTCCCGGCCGGACGTGCTGCGTCGGGTACGAGTCGGGCGTGACGCCGGTCGCCCACGCGTCGGCCTGCGACAGCTCGACCTCGCTCATCCCCGGCAGCATCGGGGCGTCGACGCCGACGCTGACGCCGGGCAGCGTCGTCGGCCCCTCCTGGCCCAGGGCTCCCGCGGCCCACAGCCCCGCTCGGCGCTCGACGCCGAACGGCTCCAGCGCGCCGCCGGTCGCGAGCGCCTCGAGCTGCACCGTCGACAGCTCGACCCGCCGCACCAGGTCCCGCAGCGACGCGAACCCCGCAAGGCCGGCGGCGTCCCGCGCCGCGACGATCTCCTCCGCCTTGTCCTTGCCGATGCCGCGCACGGACTCCAGTCCCATGCGGACCACGAGCTCTCCGTCGGCCCGCTCGACCGACGAGAGCACGCGCGACGCGGCGACCGAGGGCCGCAGCACGCGCACCCCGTGCCGGCGCGCGTCGGCGACGAGGGACTGCGGGGAGTAGAACCCCATGGGCTGGGCCGCGAGCAGCCCCGCGTAGAACGCGGCCGGGTGGTACACCTTGAGCCACGAGCTCGCGTAGACCAGGTACGCGAAGGAGTAGGCGTGCGACTCGGGGAAGCCGAAGTCGGCGAACGCCTTGAGCTTCTCGAAGATCTCCTCCTGCACGTCCGGGGGCACGTCGTTGGCCGTCATCCCGGCGAAGAGCCGTTCGCGCAGCGCCTCCATGCGCTCGACCGACCGTTTGGACCCCATGGCCCGCCGCAGCTGGTCGGCCTCCTTGCCCGAGAACCCGGCGACGTCGATCGCCATCTGCATGAGCTGCTCCTGGAACAGCGGCACGCCCAGGGTGCGGCTCAGGGACTTCTCCAGCAGCGGGTGCGGGTACGACACGGGCTCCCGTCCGCGCGCCCGCTCGATGTACGGGTGCACGGACCCGCCCTGGATGGGGCCGGGCCGGATGAGCGCGACCTCCACGACGATGTCGTAGAACGTGCGCGGCCGCAGGCGTGGCAGCGTCGCCATCTGGGCGCGCGACTCGACCTGGAACACGCCCACGGTGTCGGCCGCGCACAGCAGGTCGTAGACGGCGGGGTCGTCCTGCGGCAGGCCGTGCAGCGTGGGCCGCTCCCCGGTGTGCTCCTCGATGAACTCGAACGCGTACCGGATGGCGGTCAGCATGCCCAGGCCCAGCAGGTCGAACTTCACCAGCTTGGCGTCGGCGCAGTCCTCCTTGTCCCACTGGAGCACGGTGCGCCCCTCCATGCGGGCCCACTCGACGGGTACCACCTCGATCACAGGACGGTCGCACATGACCATGCCGCCGGAGTGGATGCCCAGGTGGCGCGGCAGGCGGAGCATCCGGTCGGCCAGGTCGAGCACGTCGTCGGGGATCTCCCCCTCCTGCGCCGCCGACGGCGGGGTGCGGAACGGCACCACGTCGTGGCTGTCGTCGGCGCGCTCCCGGGGCTCGCCCGGGGCGCGCGCCTCCTGCGCCAGCACGTCGACGAAGGCACCACCCTCGCCCGGTCCCCACAGCGCCGTCATGCGGGCGTCCTTGGCGGCGGTCCGGTTCTGCGGGGCGGGTCCGGCGCCCGGGGCGCCGTCCGGCGGCGGCCCCGAGGTGCCCGACGGCGAAGTGGTCGCCCTCGGCTTGAGCGTGCCCCAGCGTTCGATGCTCTTGGACCACGCGTCCTGCTGGCCGACGTCGTACCCGAGCGCGCGGGCGGCGTCGCGCACCGCGGACCGCGGCCGGTAGGAGATGACGTTGGCGACCTGCGCCGCGTGCGTACGCCCGAACCGCTCGTAGACGTACTGGATCACCTCCTCGCGGCGCACCGACTCAATGTCGATGTCGATGTCCGGCGGGCCGTCCCGCTCCGGTGCGAGGAAGCGCTCGAACAGCAGCTCGTGCCGGACGGCGTCCACGGCGGTGATCCCCAGCGCGTAGCAGACGGCGGAGTTGGCCGCGCTGCCCCGGCCCTGCGCGAGGATGCCGTGGGTGCGGCAGAACTCCACGAGGTCGTAGACCACCAGGAAGTACCCGGGGAAGCCCAGGTCGGTGATGACCCTCAGCTCGTGGTCGATCTGCGCCCACGCCTTCGGGTTGTCCTCCCGCGGTCCGTAGCGGGCGGTCGCGCCGCGGTGGGTGAGCTCGCGCAGCCAGGAGGCCTCGTCGTGCCCCTCCCCGACGGGGTACGGCGGCAGGTTCGGCGCGATGAGCTCCAGGTCGAACGCGCACTCGGCGCCCAGCGCGGCCGCCGTCGCCACGGCCTGCGGGTGCAGCCGGTGCAGGCGGGCCATCTCCGCACCGCTGCGCAGGTGGGCGGTGGGCGCGCCGGGCAGCCAGCCGTCCAGGTCGTCCAGGCTGGACCGGGCGCGGACGGCGGCCAGGGCGCCCGCCAGGTCGGCGTCCCGGGGGCGGGCGTAGTGCGCGGCGGTGGTGGCGACGAGCGGCAGGCCCGCCTCCTGTGCGAGAAGGGCGAGCGCGGCGTGCAGGTCGGCGTCGCGGGGGTCGCCGGTCGCGGTGATCTCGACGACCACGTTGTCCCGCCCGAACACATCGACCAGGCGCGCCAGCTCCCGCCGCCCACCCGCCAACCGATCACTCCGGTTCCCCGACGGGACCATCAGGGCCTGGCGGACCGGACCCTTGCGGCAGCCCGTCAGGATCAGCCACTCGCCCGACGCCGCCTCGCCCAGCCCCTCCAGCGTGTAGTTCGCGGCACCCTTGACGCCCGCGTCGAGGTGCGCGGTGCCGATCGCGCTCGACAGGTTGCGGTACCCCTGCGGCCCGCGCGCCAGCACGAGCAGGTGCGTCGCGCGCGGATCGGGGATCCCCGTGGGCGGGTCGAGCACGGGTGCGCCGCCCGCGCCGGCCGGGGCCGGCAGGTGCAGCTCCGCCCCGAACGCGGTGGGGAGCTGGACCTTCTTCGCGGCCTCCGAGAACCGCACCACCCCGTACAGCCCGTCGTGGTCGGTGACCGCGAGCGCCTTGAGCCCGAGCCGAGCCCCCTCGGCGGCGAGCTCCTCGGGGTGGGAGGCGCCGTCGAGAAAGCTGAACGCGGAGTGCGCGTGCAGCTCGGCGTACGGCACGGGCTCAGTCATAGAGGGCCTCCAGGGACCAGGCCCCCGCCGCCGACGACAGCAGCAGGCCGAGCGTGAGCTCCCCCGGCCGTCCGGCGGGGCCGTCGACCACCACCTGGAGGAACACGCGGCGCTTGCCCCGGGACGTCCACCACCGTTCGGCGACCGGCCAGGGTCCGGCCCAGTCGACGACGGCGGCGTCGAGACCGGCCCACGCGCCGTCGTCGTCCGCGCCGCCGGACGCACCGCCGTCCGCACCGTCCGAGCCGCCGCCCGCCGCCTCCTCCGGCACCACCACGCGGGCCGGTTCGCCGCTGACCGCCAGCCGCACGCCGACGACGACGGGCCGCCCGTCGGCGTCGAGCACGTGCGCGGGCACGGGCTCGGGCAGCACGACCGACGGCGCCGGGGGCGGGAGGGCGCCGGGCCAGGGCCGGTCGGGGTCGCGCTCGGGCGGGACCTGCTCGCCGTAGGGCACGAGCTGCACGCGGTCGCGGGGGTCGCGCCCACCCTGGAGCCGCACGGTGAGCACGGCGTCGCCGCCGAGCAGGGCCTGCACACGCTCGACGGCGCGGCGGGCGCGCAGGTCCTCGCCCGCACCAGGCCCCCAGAGGCGCGGCTGCAGGGCCCCGGCGGGGGCGACCTCCTCGGCGGCCAGGCTCAGGCCCGCGATCGGGGCGGGCTGCTCGCCCTGCCCGAGGGACGACGCCGTGAGCCAGCCCTCGAGCTGCCAGCGCACGCGGTCGGTGATCCGGGCGGCCGACAGCCCGCCGAGGGTGTCGTCGGTGCGCCACAGCCGCTCCAGGGTGCGGGCCTCGCCCGTGACCGGGTCGACGGCGCGCGCCGTGATCCGCAGCCGGCCGCACGCCAGGCCGCGCCGGTGCAGGTCGTCGTGCAGTCGCTCGGCCAGGCGGCGGGCGGCGAAGGTCGCGACGTCGACCCGGTGCGCCGGCGGGTCCAGCTCCTCGGTGACGGTCAGGTCCTCGACGAGCCGGCGCCGGGCGGGCGGGCGCACGTCCTGCCCGCGGGCGAGGCGCTGCGCCCAGACGCCGAGGTCGCCGAACCGGGCGGCAACGGCGGCGTCGGGCAGGGCGGCCAGGTCCGCGAGCGTGCGCACGCCGAGGCGGCGCCACAGGTCGACCAGCTCGGTCAGCGCCCGGTCGGCGGGCCGGGCGTGCACGAGCACCGCGGCGGGACGGGGCGCGAGGTAGTCCCGGGAGTCCCCCGGCGGCACGACGGCGTCGTCCCGCGCGGCCAGGACGGCGGCCAGGAAACCGTCCGCAACCCCGACCTGGCACTCGTGGCCGGTGCGGACGGCGACCTGCTCGGTCAGCTCGCGCGCCAGGTCGTGCTCGGAGCCGTGGTAGCGGGCCGCGCCGCCCGACGGCAGCAGGAGCAGTCCCGGGCGGGCGATCTCCAGCCCGGAGACCACGGTCTCGGCGGCCACGGCGACGGGTTCGAACTCGCGGGCGTCGCGGGCGTCGTCGGCGGTCCAGAGCTGCAGGTCGGGGCAGCGCCCCTGGGCCTCGCGACGGCGCATGCCGCGGCGCACCCCGGCGCTGCGCGCGGGGGCGGACACCGCGACGATCCGCCCGCCGGGACCGCCCGTGACGGCGGCGGGCACCTCGGGGCCCAGGCCGGCGACGACCAGGGCGGCGACGACCGGCCAGTCGGGCACCCAGAGGCAGGCGGTGCGGGTCGCGGCCCCGGACGCCGTCATCCCACCAGCTCCAGCGGCGGCCGGCTCTCGACGGCCTCGTCCGGCGCCTCGGCGTCCCCGGCGACCATCCCGACGACGTCCGGCATCTCGGCACCGGCGGGCATCTCGGCACCGCCCGGATTCTCGATACCGTCGCGCACCCCGGCCAGGCCGCCCGGGCCCGTCCGGCACACCGGCACCTCCACGTCCAGGTGCACCGGACGCGCCGCGCTCCCCCGCCCGGTGCGCCGCACCCGCAGGGTCCGACGTCGCAGCCAGCCCACCCCGCCGTCGACCCCCGACCAGGCTCCTCCCGTGGCCTCGAGCACCACGTGGGCGCCCGCCCAGTCCCCCGCGTCCCGTTGAGTGCTGGACATTCGCCCCGTCGAGGGCCGTTGGAGGGGCGAATATCCAGCACTCAACGGGGCGGTGGGGACCAGCACGGTTCCTCGTTCCCGGGCGCGGGCCGACAGCCGGCGGCGGTCCTGGTCCAGCAGCGCCACCTCCGGCCCGACCACCACCACGTCCATGCCGTCGATCAGCGCGGCGAGCACGGCGGGCGCGTCCACCCCCGACCCGGCCGGCAGCGGGACCACCAGGGTGCGGGTCAGGTCGCACCCGGCGTCGGCCGCGGCGGCCATCCCGGCGGCCGGGTACCCGACCAGCACCGTCCAGGCCCCGTCGCGGGACGCCTCGGCGAGCAGCGTGAGCAGCAGCGACGTCGAGCCCCGGACCGCGACGGTGGTCCCGGCCCGCAGGCCGCCGTCGGGCAGGAGGGTCGCGAGGTGCGGGTGCACGGGCAGCACGCGCGCGCCCTCACCCGGTCCGGCGGCTCCGCTCACCCGGCTGCCCGACGACGGCGCGGGGCTCGCCGCGGACCGGTCGCCCACCGCGGACGCGGGCTCGGTCGAGAGCCCGCCCCGCAGCGCCCGGACCTGCACCCGCCGCGGCTCGCCGGGCTGCTCGGCGCGGACGGTCTGGACGGCGGTCCGCGCGGCCGTGGCCTGCTTGCGCACGCCGGTGCGCGCCTCGGCGTGCCGCAGCGCCGCGAGCGCCTGCGCGTGCTTCGTGACGGTGTCGGCGGTGCCGGCTTGCCTGGCGTCGGTCCCGGCCTTCGAGGAGATGGTTACGACGGTCATGTCCCTCCAGCGATGGTGCCTGCCGGCGAGAGACCGGTGGTGGAGCACTTGCGAACACATGTTCGATAGAACACCAGTACATCGCTCCGCGGCGCACCTGTCAAACCATCTGTTCGCAACACTGCGGCGGGCTCGACAGGTCGGGCTGTGCCGAACAGTTCGGTCAAGAGCATCTGACCGGAACGACACGAGGTACCGATCCCGAACCGGGATCGGTACCTCGTGTCGTTCCGCAACAGATGTCGTGTCGCAACAGCCCAGCGCTCGGCCGGGCCGCAGGAGCCCTCAGGTCTCCAGCACGTAGAGCGACAGGGTGTGCGCGACCAGGGCCGGCTTCTCGGCCCCCTCGATCTCGACGGTGACCTTCGAGGCGAGCCGCACGCCGGCCGCCGCCGGCTCGGCCGAGAGGATCTCGGTGACGGCCCGCACCCGCGCGCCCGAGGGCACCGGGCTGAGGAACCGCAGCCGGTCCATGCCGTAGTTCATCACCATGGCGACGCCGCCCACCTCGACGAGCGAGGACGCCAGGTGCGGCAGCAGCGACAGGGTGAGGTAGCCGTGCGCGATCGTGGAGCCGAACGGCCCGGCGGCCGCCCGCTCGGCGTCGAGGTGGATCCACTGGTGGTCCTCGGTCGCGTCGGCGAAGGCGGCGATCCGCTCCTGCGTGACCTCGAACCACTCGCCCGTGGCGGTCCGGCCCACGGCGTCGGCGAGGTCGGCCGGTGAGTCGACGGCGATGACGCCGTCCACGCCGGTGCTCATGCCTTGGGCCCACCCGCCACGTACAGCACCTGGCCCGAGACGAACCCCGACTGCTCGGCGCAGAAGAACGACACGGCGTTCGCGATGTCCTCGGGCTGGCCCACGCGGCCCACGGGGACGTCCTTGGCGGCCACGCTCAGGTAGTCGGACAGGGACACCCCGATGCGCTCGGCAGTCTCCCGGATCATGTCGGTCTCGATCACGCCCGGCGCCACGGCGTTCGCCGTGACGCCGAACTTGCCGAGCTCGATCGCCAGGGTCTTGGTGAAGCCCTGCATGCCCGCCTTGGCCGCCGAGTAGTTGGCCTGGCCGCGGTTGCCGAGCGCCGACGTCGAGGACAGGTTCACGATGCGGCCGTACTTCGCCTCCACCATGTGCGCCTGCACGGCCCGCGTCATCAGGAACGCGCCCCGCAGGTGCACGCCCAGCACCGCGTCCCAGTCGCCCACCGACATCTTGAACAGCAGGTTGTCGCGCAGGATCCCGGCGTTGTTCACCAGCACGGTGGGCGCGCCCAGCTCGGCGGTGACACGGGCGACGGCGGCGGCGACCGAGTCCTCGTCGGCGACGTCGACGCCGACGGCGAGCGCGCGCCCGCCGTCCGCCACGATGGCCTCCGCGGTGGTCTTCGCCTGGTCCTCCAGGAGGTCCAGGACGGCGACGGCGAAGCCGTCCTGCGCGAGCCGGCGGGCCGTCGCGGCGCCGATGCCGCGGGCCGCTCCGGTGACGATGGCTGTACGAGTCATCAGGGTTTCCTCTCGTTGCGTGAACTTCTCAGGTCAGAACATCACGAGCTGCCGCAGCGCCGCGCCGGAGGCGAGGCGGTCCAGCGCGGCGGGCAGGTCGTCCAGGGTGATGCGGTCGGACACCAGGCGCTCCAGGGGCAGCCGCCCGGCGCGCCACAGCTCGACGTAGCGCGGAATGTCGCGGCTCGGCACGGCCGAGCCGAGGTAGGAGCCCACCACGGTGCGGGCCTCGGCGGTGAGGCTGAGCGGCGAGATGCTCGCCCGCGCGTCGGGATGGGGCAGCCCCACCGTGACGGTGGTGCCGCCCGGGGCCGTGACGGCGTAGGCCGTCTCGAACGCGCGGGCCGAGCCCGCCGCCTCGATCACCACGGGAGCGCGCAGCCCCTGGTCGGCGGCCTCCTGCGGCCCGACCGCGAGGGTCGCGCCCAGCTCGCGCGCCAGGTCGAGCTTGGCAGGCACGGCGTCGACGCCCACGACCTCGTGCCCGAGCGCCACGGCCACCAGGAGCGCCGCCATGCCCACACCCCCGAGCCCCACGACGGCCACCCGGTCGCCCGGGGCGGGGCGGCCCGCGTTGACGACGGCGCCGCCGCCGGTCAGCACCGCGCAGCCGAGCAGGGCCGCGATGTCGGGCGGGACGTCGTGGTCCACGGGCACCACGGAGGTCTCGGAGACCACGGCGTGGCTCGCGAACGCGCTCACGCCGAGGTGGTGGTGCACCTCCTGGGCCTCGCCGGACCCGGCCGGGACAGCCCGGCGCAGCCGGCGCCCGCCGCCCACGAGCGTCCCGGCCGCGTTGGCCGCCGACCCCACCGCGCAGGGCAGCCGTCCGTCGGTGGCGCACTGCGCGCACTGCCCGCAGCGCGGCAGGAACGTCATGACCACCCGCTGCCCGACGGCGAGGCGCGCGCCGGGGCCGGTCGCCTCCACGACGCCGGCGGCCTCGTGGCCGAGCAGCATCGGCACCGGCCGAGCCCGGTTGCCGTCCACGACCGACAGGTCGGAGTGGCACAGCCCCGCGGCCTCGATGCGCACCAGCACCTCGCCGTCACCCGGCGGGTCGAGCTCCAGCGGCCCGACCGTGACCGGCCTGGACTCCGCATAGGGCGCGGGCGCGCCGCAGCGCTCCAGCACCGCACCGGTGATCCGCACGCCTGCTCCCTTCAGAGCTTCTCCAGCACCATCGCCATGCCCTGCCCGCCGCCCACGCACATCGTCTCCAGACCGTACTGGCCGCCGGTGTCCGCGAGCGCGTTGATCAGGGTGGAGGTGATGCGCGCCCCGGTCATCCCGAACGGGTGGCCCACGGCGATGGCGCCGCCGTTGACGTTCAGCCGCTCCTCGTCCACGCCGAGCTCGCGCGCCGACGGGACCACCTGCGCGGCGAACGCCTCGTTGATCTCCACGAGGTCCATGTCGTCGACCGTGAGCCCCGCGCGGCGCAGCGCCTGCCGGCTGGCGTCGACGGGGCCGAGCCCCATGATCTCCGGGGACAGCCCGCTGACCCCGGTGGACACGATGCGGGCCAGCGGCGTCAGGCCGAGCTCGTCGACGACCCGGCCGGAGACGACGACGACCGCGGCGGCGCCGTCGTTCAGCGGGCAGGCGTTGCCCGCGGTGACGCTGCCGTCGGGGCGGAACACCGGCTCCAGCGTCGCGAGCTTCTCCACGGTGGTGCCCGGCCGCGGGCCGTCGTCGGCGGACACGACCGTGCCGTCGGGCAGGGTGACGGGCGTGATGTCCCGGGCCCAGAAGCCGGCCGCGACGGCGGCCTGCGCACGCTGCTGGCTGCGGGCGGCGAACTCGTCCTGCTCGGCGCGCGTGATGCCGCGCAGGGCGGCGACGTTCTCCGCCGTCTGCCCCATCGAGATGTACGCGTCGGGCAGCACGCCCTCCAGCCGCGGGTCGGTCCACAGGCCGGTGCCGGCCCCGGCGCGCTTCTCGGTGCGGGCCAGGGCGTCTGCGAAGACGGGGTTGTGCAGGTCCACGCCCGGGATGTAGTCGCTCGACCCGGTCGCGAACGAGCTGACGGACTCCACGCCCGCGGAGACGAAGACGTCGCCCTCACCCGCCTTGATCGCGTGGAACGCCATGCGCGTGGTCTGCAGGCTGGAGCTGCAGTAGCGCGTGACGGTCGCGCCGGGCACGGTGTCCCAGCCGCACAGCACCGCGACGATGCGCGCCAGGTTCATGCCCTGCTTGCCGCCCGGCAGGCCGCAGCCCAGCAGCAGGTCGTCGATCCGCGCCGGGTCCAGCCCCGGCACCTGCCCGACGGCGGCGCGCACCATCTCGGCGGCGAGGTCGTCGGGGCGCACGTCCTTCAGCGACCCCTTGTGCGCGCGCCCGATGGGCGAGCGCGCGGTGGCCACGATGTAGGCCTCGGTCATGTGCTCCTCCTTGAGCCAGTGGTGAGCCAGGTGGGCGGCGCCCTCAGACGAACGCCGCGTGGCCGGTGATGGCGCGGCCCACGATGAGCTGGTTCATGTCCTTGGTCCCCTCGAACGTGTAGACCGCCTCGGCGTCGGCGAAGAACCGCGCCACGCCGTGATCCAGTGTGATCCCGTTGCCGCCGCATGCCTCCCGGCACAGCGCGACGGTCTCGCGCATGCGGGTGGTGACGAACGCCTTGGCCATCGCGGCGTGGGCGTCGGTCTGGGTGCCGCGGTCCTGGAGCTGTGCCACGCGGACGCACATGGCGAAGCTCGCCGTGACGTTCGCGTACGCCGTGGCGAGCTTGTCCTGGATGAGCTGGTAGCTGGCGATGGGGTTGCCGAACTGCTCGCGCTGCCTGGTGTAGGCCACGGCGGCCTCGTAGGCGCCGATCATGGTGCCCAGCGCCTGCCAGGACACGCCGTCGCGGGTGATGCGCAGCACCTTGGCGACGTCGCGGAAGCTGTTGATGTGCTGCAGGCGGTCGGCCTCGTCGACGCGGACGCCGTCGAGCACGATGTCGGCGTTCTGCACGATGCGCAGGGACTGCTTGCGCTCGATCTTGGTGGCGGTGAAGCCGGGCGTGCCCTTGCGCACCAGGAAGCCCTTGACCTGGTCGTCGGCGGTGTCCTTGGCCCAGATGACCACGACGTCGGCGAACGTGGCGTTGCCGATCCAGCGCTTGGCGCCGTCGAGCACCCAGGTGTCGCCGGTGCGGGTGGCGGTGGTGCGCAGGCCCTTGGCGGTGTCGGAGCCGGCCAGGGGCTCGGTGAGCCCGAACGCGCCGATCACGTCGCCGGCCGCCATGGGCGGCAGCCACTGCTCGCGCTGCTCGGCGGAGCCGCCGAGGCCGATCGAGGTCATCGCCAGGCCGCCGGAGACCCCGATGAAGGTGCAGAACGAGGAGTCGACGCGCGCCGTCTCCATGCCCACCCAGCCGCGGAACACGGCCGAGGTGTCCTCCCCCTGCGTCTCGGCCCAGCCCGACCCGATGGTGCCGAGCTGCGCGTAGGGCTTGAACAGGTGCACGGGGCACTCGGCGCGCTCCCAGTAGTCGTCCGCGATGGGGCGCACCTCGCGCTCCATGAACTCCCGGACGGCCAGGGCCTTCTTCTGCTCGGCCGGGGTGAGCAGGTCCTGGAACGCGTAGAAGTCCGCCTCCAGCAGGTCCGTGGCGGGTGGCTCGGGTGCGAGCGTCATCGGTCCTCCGATCATCGTCGATCTGTATGTCCAGTATGCATCATTCTTGGAGATGTTGCACCGACCCCTGGGGGCCGGGCTACGCTGCCTCGATGGGCTATCGGCACCCCTTCCCGCTGCGCTGGAACGACAACGACCAGTACGGGCACATGAACAACACCGTCTACTACGAGGCCATGGACACGGCGGTGAACACCTGGCTCATCAGGCACACCGACCTGGACCCGGCGGGCGCCGTGATCGGGCTCGCCCGCGCCTCCTCGTGCGAGTTCCTCGCCCCGGCGTCGTTCCCCGAGGAGCTGGAGGTCGACGTCGCCGTCGGGCGCCTCGGGCGCAGCTCGCTCACCTGGGACCTGGCGATCCTGCGCGCGGGCGCGCCCGACCGGAGCGAGGCGTACGCGACGGGCAGCTTCACGCACGTCTTCGTGGACCGGGCCGCGCGCCGACCCGTGCCGGTGCCGGACGTGATCCGCGCCGCGGTCGAGGACCACCTCGGCGTCACCCCTCCCGAGCCAGGTCCGGGGCCGAGTGCCGGGCCGTCAGCTCGCGCTTGAGCACCTTGCCGCTCGGGCCCAGCGGCAGGTCCGGGGAGACGTGCACCACGCGGGGGTACTTGTACGCCGCGACGTGCTCCTTCATGTACGCGACCACGGCGTCCGGGTCCACGTCGGCCCCGGAGGACGGCACGACGGCGGCGTGCACCTCCTGCCCGCGCGCGGCGTCGGGCACGCCGAACACCGCGGCCAGCGCGACCCCCGGGTAGCGGGCCAGCACCGCCTCGACCTCCGTGGGATACACGTTGTAGCCGTTGCGGATGATCATGTCCTTCTTGCGGTCCACGACCGTCACGATGCCGTCCGCGTCGACGGTGCCCAGGTCGCCGGTGCGGAACCACCCGTCCACGACGGCGGCCGCCGAGGCGTCCGGGCGGCCCAGGTACCCCTTCATCAGGTTGTGCCCGCGCACCACGATCTCGCCCAGCTCGCTCTGCTCCCCGGCCGCGGAGCCCGGCGCCGGGGCGGGCAGCAGCTCGACCCGGTCCTCCACCTCGGCCACCGCCACGGCCACGTCGACGCCCCACATGGGGCGGCCCACGGTCCCGGGCCGGATGGGTTCGGACGTCACGTTGAAGGTGCACGACGGCGACGTCTCGGTGAGCCCGTACCCCTCGTGCACCTGCGCGCCGTACGCCTCCTCGAACGCCTCCAGCAGCGCCACCGGCAGCGCCGCACCGCCGGAGACGGCGAACCGCAGCGGGGGCCGCGCCGCCGACCGGCGGGCCGCCTCGACCATGCCCGCGAAGTTGGTCGGCACGGCCGTGAACACGGTCGCGCCGTGCGCCACCAGCAGCTCCAGGGCCTCGTCCGGGTCGAACCGGGGCAGCAGCACGATCGACGCGCCGCGCCGGAACGCCATGTTGAGCACCGCCATCTGGCCGAACGAGTGGAAGAACGGCAGGCCGCCGTACACCACGTCGTCGGGCCGCAGGTCGAACGAGTCGATCAGGGAGCAGTGCACCTGCTCGACCATCGCCAGGTGCGAGCCCACCGCGCCCTTGGGCGTGCCCGTGGTGCCGCTCGTGTACAGGATGGTGGCCGCGGCCAGGGGGTTGACGCTCGCGTGCCGCTCGATCGGCGTGGCCGCGGCCGCCTCGTCCTCCAGCCGCCCCACCGGGGTGCCCTGGTCGGCGAGCCGGCGGGCGGCGTCCTGCGGCAGCAGCACGGTCAGCAGCGGCACGCCGGCCCGCGCGGCCGCGGGGGCGGCCTCCGCCAGCATCGGGGCGGCGACCACCACGACGTCGGCCCCCGCGTCCCGCAGCACGAACTCGATCTCGTCCGTGCGGAACAGCAGGTGCACCGGGACCACGACGGCGCCGAGCGCGAGGGTGGCGTAGTAGACGCGCGCGAAGTCGGGCACGTTCGGCACGATCATCGCCACGCGCGAGCCCGGCCCGATGCCCCGGGCCGCGAGCGCCCCCGCGTACGCGCGGGTCTGGTCCCAGAGGTCGCCGTAGGTGGTGGCCTGCCCCAGGAAGTACAGGGCGGGGCGGCCGGGGTACCGGCGGGCGGTCTCGGCGAGCATGCTCGCGATGGACAGGGTGCCGTACCCGGGCCCGTCGACGGCGGGGTCGGGCGCGGCGGCGGGTGCTGGGGTCATGTCGGGTCTCCTTCGACGGTCGACGGGGCTGACGGGGTTGCGGAGGGGCGCGCCAGGTAGGGCGCACGACGGCGGAGCTCGGCCCGGCCGAGGGAGGCGAGGTGCACCTCGTCGGGCCCGTCGGCCAGGCGCAGGGTGCGGACGCCGGCGAGCAGCTCGGCCAGGGGGTGGTCGCCGGAGACCCCGGCGGCGCCGAACACCTGGACGGCGCGGTCCAGGATCTGCCCGACGGCGCGGGGTACCGCGATCTTGATGGCCTGGATCTCGGTCATGGCGGCCTTGTTGCCGACGGTGTCCATGAGCCAGGCGGTCTTGAGCACGAGCAGGCGCAGCGACTCGATCTCGATGCGGGAGGTGGCGGCCCACTCGCGCACCACGCCCTGGTCGGCGAGCGGCCGGCCGAACGCGACCCGCTCGGCGGCGCGCTCGCGCACCAGGTCCAGCGCCCGCTCGGCCGTGCCGAGGGCGCGCATGCAGTGGTGGATGCGGCCGGGCCCGAGGCGGGCCTGGGCCATGGCGAACCCGTCGCCCTCGCCGCCCAGCAGCGCGGTGGCGGGCACGCGGACGTCGTCGAACACGATCTCGGCGTGGCCGCCGTGGTCGCGGTCGTCGTAGCCCAGCACGGTCAGGCCGCGCAGCACGGTGACGCCGGGGGTGTCGCGGGGCACGAGCACCATGGACTGCTGCCGGTGCCGGGGCGCGTCCGGGTCCGTCTTGCCCATCACGACCAGCAGCCCGCAGTCCGGGTTCATCGCGCCCGTGGCGAACCACTTGCGGCCGGTGATCACGTACTCGTCACCCTCGCGCACGATGCGGGTGGCGATGTTCGTGGCGTCCGACGACGCGACGCCGGGCTCGGTCATGCAGAACGCCGACCGCTGCGCGCCGTCCAGCAACGGGTCGAGCCAGCGCTCGCGCTGCTCGGGCGTGGCGAAGTGGGCAAGCAGCTCCATGTTGCCGGTGTCGGGCGCGGCGCAGTTCATGGCGACGGGCGCGAGCCGGGGGCTGTACCCGGTCAGCTCGGCCACGGGGGCGTACTGCAGGTTGGTCAGGCCGCCGAACAGGTTCCACAGGCCCCGCTCGCGGGCCGTGGCCTGCAGGTGGCGCACGACGGGCCGGAACGACCAGTCGTCGGGGGTGGCAGCGAGCTGCGCGGCGAGCACGGGCTCGGCGGGCAGCACGTCGTCCGCCAGGAAGTCCCGGACCCGGCCGGTGACCTCCCGGGTCGTCTCGTCGGGTGCGAAGTCCATCAGGCTCCCCCTTCCGTGGTGGCGGGACGGGACGGGACGACGCCGCCGGTCGCGACGCCGAGCCGGGCCAGCCCCTCGGCGGCCAGCGGCGCCACCAGGGCGCCGATCGTGTCGAACCCGGCGCCGACGGTCTGGCCGCCGGTGAACCGGTAGTGGATGCCCTCGAGGATGACCGCGAGCTTGTAGCAGGCGAACGCCCGGTACCAGGCCAGGTCCGGCACGGCGATGCCGGCGCGGGCCGCGTAGGCGTCGATGACCTCGGCGAAGTCCGGGTAGCCCGCGCCGGGCACGATCGCCCCGGCGACGCCGACGACGCCGGCCGCCCGCGTCAGCTCGTGGATGTCCCAGTACATGCCGAGCATGCCCAGGTCCACGAGCGGGTCGCCGAGCGTGGCCATCTCCCAGTCCAGCACCGCCGCGACGTGGGGCGCGTCGGGCCGCCCGGCCACGAGCACGTTGTCGAGCCGGTAGTCGCCGTGCACGATGCCGGAGCGCGCCCCGTCGTCGGGCACCGCGTCCGCCAGCCGCTCCTGGAGGGTGTCCAGGAGTGGCTGGGGCCGCGACCTGGAGGCGTCGTACTGGCGCCGCCAGGTCTTGAGCTGACGGCCCAGGTACCCGGCGGGCCGGCCGAAGTCGGCCAGCCCGACCGCGACGGGGTCGGTGCCGTGCAGGTCCGCCAGCACCTCGGCCAGCTCGGTCGCGAGCCGGCCCAGGCCCGCGGGGGTCCAGGCCGCGTTGTCCTCGGGCCGGGCCAGGACGGCGCCGGCCACGTACCCCATGACGAAGAACACGGTGCCCGTGACCTCGGCGGCGGCGGTGTCGTCCACCACCGCCACCGTGGGCGGCACCGGGATCGTCCCCGCCAGGGCGGTGATGACGCGGTGCTCGCGCCGCATGTCGTGCGCGCTGGACAGCACGTGCCCCAGCGGCGGGCGCCGCAGCACCAGCGGACGGGCGGCGCCGTCCACCCGGTAGGTGAGGTTGCTGCGGCCGCCGGGGACGAGGGTCGCCGTCAGCCCGGGGCCCGGGCCGGTGTCCGGACCCGCGAGCTCCGGGTGCTCCCTGGCCAGCCAGGCGGACAGGCCGGCGACGTCCAGGCCGGGCAGTTCGTTCGTCATGGTTCCCCTTCCCTGCGGTGGTTCTGGTTCCGGTGCGGCGCCCTCGCCGGACCCCGGTCACTCGGTGACCGGGATGCCCTCGTTCTCCAGCGGCACCTGCGCGGGCTCGGCCGGGGTCGCCCCGGCCTCGGACACCGTGTAGGCCTCGTCGGTGAAGTCCTGCACGCCGTCCGTCACCACCGCGATGCGGACGGTGCGATGGGCAAGATGATCCTCCGCGGAGTACGTCAGCGGCGCGATGCCGTTGCCCTGCAGCTCACCCGACTCGATCGCCGCCACGATCGATTCCCGGGTCGGGTCGGTGCCGGCCGCCGCGAGCGCCTCGGCGAACTGGTAGCCCACGCTCATGCCGTAGGTGGTGTTGCCCGTGTAGGGCGCGCCGTCGTTGTACTCGTCGTTGATCCGCGAGAACAGCTCGTACCACTCGGACGACGGGCTGTTGGGCAGGTAGTTCACGGAGACGAGGCCCTCCAGCACCGGCGCGACGTCCGCGCCGAGGTACTCGACGAGCGTCGGGTGGTCGGCGCCCGAGGAGGACACGTGCCACCGCGGGAACCAGTCCATCTGCGCGGCCGTGCCCACGGCCAGGGCCGTGAACCCGTTGATGGTGCCGAGCACGTTGTGCGTGCAACCGGCCTCCTTCATGGCGCCGATCTGCGCGGTCACGTCCTGGTCGGCGGTGGAGTAGGTCTGGCTGCTCGCCACCCCGTCCGCGCCCACGGCCAGCTCGACGCCCGCCAGGATGCCCTCGCCGAAGTCGTCGTCCTGGCCCAGCACGCAGACGACGGCGTCCGGCTCGGTGTCCAGCGCGTACTGCGCGAGCGCCGCGCCCTCGGTCACGTAGTCGGCGTTGAAGCCGAACGTGTTCGGGTACTCCTCCGGCTGGTCCCACGTCAGGGAGCCCGAGGCGACGAACAGGTCGGGCACGTCGTTCTGGGCCAGGTAGTCGAGCACGCTGGAGTGCGTGGGCGTGCCCAGGCCGTTGACGACGGCGAAGACCTCGTCCTCCTGGACCAGCTCGCGCACCACCGTCTGGGTGTTCGCGGGGTTGTAGCCGTCGTCCTTGACGACGTACTCGATCTCGCGGCCGTGGATGCCGCCGTTCGCGTTCACGTGGTCGAAGTACGCCGCGGTGGCCGCCGAGATCGACGCGAAGCCGGCCGCGGCCGGACCCGTCAGCGGCTGGTGGGTGCCGATGACCACCGTGTCGTCGGTGACGCCGGGGACCTCGGCGGCCGCGGGGGTGGAGCAGGCCGACAGCGCCGTCGCGGCGGTCAGCCCGAGGACGGCCGCCGTGCCCACGGAGCGGGGGCTGGACAGAGAAGCAGTGCGCATTTCCGTTCACCTCACTGTGTTGGAAAGGACGTGGCTGGGAAAGGGCTTGCGGTCAGGGAACAGCCGGGCGAGCCCGCCCGGCCGGAGGACGGTCACGACGATCACGACCACGCCGAACAGCGCGATCTCGAGGTTGCCCTGCAGGCGGTGGCCCAGATCGGCGGGCAGGGCGGCCGTGGCCTGGTCGACGACCCACGGCAGCAGCGTCACGAGCACCGCCCCGATCGCGGCGCCGCCGAGCGAGCCGAGCCCGCCGATCACGGCGGCGACCACGAGCAGCAGCGAGAACCCGAGGCCGTACGCCCCGGGGCTGACCTGCTGCGTGACGATGGCGAGCACCGCGCCGCCCAGGCCCGCGGCGAGCGAGCTGAGCACAAAAGCCCCGGCCTTGACCCGGCCGGGGTCGACGCCGGCCAGGCGGGCGGCCGTCTCGTCGTCGTGCACCGCGCGCATGCGCAGGCCCGCGCGTCCGGCGCGCAGGGCGACCAGCGGCGTGACGGCGCAGGCCGCGACCAGGATCGCGAGCCAGGCGTGCCACTGCTCGGTGGCGATGAGCAGCGCCAGCGTGTCGGGCACGGGGACGAACGGGGCGCGCACGCCCTGCTCCCCCGCCAGGCCGGGGATGGTGCTCGCGGCCGAGGGCAGCGCGATCACCAGGGCGAGCGTCAGGCCCGCCAGGTAGGGGCCGCGCAGCCGGGCAGCGGCCAGCCCGAGCAGCAGGCCGAGCAGTCCCGAGGTGACCAGGGCGCCGGCCACCCCGGCGAGCAGGGGCAGGAGCCGGCCGCCGACGCCGTCGGCCACCGGGGTGCCCTCGATCGCGGACTCGACCCGGGTGGCGGTCAGGGCGTACCCGTACCCGCCGGCGGCCATGAGCACGCCGTGCCCCAGGGAGAGCTGGCCGGTGAGCCCGACCAGGAGGGTGAGCCCGGCCACGGCGGCGAAGACCCCGGTCGCGGTGGCGAGCTGGTAGTTGCGGTACGGGTCGAGCAGGAAGGTGGCGCCCAGGGCGAGCAGCGTGAGCAGCCCGGCGCGCAGCAGGAGTCTCATGCGGTCCGGGCCTCCCTCGCGGCGAAGAGCCCCTGCGGGCGCACGAGCAGCACGACCGTGAGGAGCGCGAGCACCGCCGGCGGCGCCGCCGCGGCCGACGCGTACCCGGTCACGAGGGCCACGAGCACGCCGACCGACAGCCCGGCCACCAGGGCCCCCGCCGGCGAGTCGAGCCCGCCGACGACGGCGGCGGCGAACGCATTGACGAACAGCACGTCGGCCGCGTGGGGGTCCAGGCCGAGCCCCGTGGGCACCAGCAGCAGGGCCGCGAGCGCCGCGGTGGCGATGGAGAGCGTCCAGCCGAGCGTGACCATGCGGGGCACGCGCACGCCCAGCAGGCGGGAGGTCTCGGGGGCGAAGGCCGCCGCGCGCAGCTGGAGGCCCAGCGAGGTGCGGTTGAACAGGAGGGCCAGGCCGCCCATGACGACGGCGGCGACCACGAGCACGAACAGGTCGTACGGGCTCATCAGCCCGACGCCGCCCACCTCGAGGGGCCGCTGCGGGAACGGCGCGTGCACGGGCCGGTGGTCGGGTCCGAAGGCGATCGCGAGCCCGGCCTGGAGCACCATGACCAGGCCGATCGCCACGATGATGCCGGCCAGCGGGTTGTCCTGCGGCACCAGGCGCATGAGCCGCCGCTCGACCACGGTACCGAGCAGCGCGCCGGTGGCGAGCGCGGCGGCGAGCCCCAGCCAGTACGAGCCGGTGGCGGACGTGATCGCGAAGGCCACGTAGACGGGCACGACCGCCAGGGCGGCCTGGGCGAAGTTCACGACCCGGGCGGCCCGGTAGACGATCACGAGCGACAGCGCGAACAGGGCGAGGACGGCGCCGCGCGCGAGTCCGGTCGACAGCAGGAACACGAGTCTTTCCATGGCTGGTCTCCTCTCGAAACCGGCTAGAAGCCCAGGTAGGCGTGGCGGAGGGCGGGGTCGGCGGCCAGCGCGGCGGCCGGCCGGTCGGCGACGACCTCCCCCAGGGACAGGACGACGCCGCGGTCGGCCACCGACAGCGCGCCGGTGACGTTCTGCTCGGCCAGGAGCACGGTGAGCCCGGTGGCCCGGGCCTGGTCGCGGAGCACGCCGAGGAGCTGGGCGACCACCAGCGGCGCCAGCCCCAGGGAGGGCTCGTCGAGCAGGAGCACCGCGGGCCGGGCCACCAGGGCGCGGGCGAGCGCGAGCATCTGCCGCTCGCCCCCGGACAGGGAGTGGCCCGCGGCGTCGCGTCGCCGCGCCAGCGGCTCGAACAGCTCGTACATCTGCCCGACGGCGGCGTCGCGCGCGGCGCTGGTGTGCCCCCGCCCCGCGTCCCTCCACAGGGCGCCGAGCCGGAGGTTCTCCGCGACGGTCAGCTCGGCCACCACGCCGCGCCCCTCGGGGACGAGCGCGAGCCCACGGCGCGCGCGGTCCTCGGTGGGCAGCCCGGTCAGGTCGGCGCCGTCGAGCAGCACCCGGCCGCCGCGGACGGGGACCAGGCCCAGCAGGGCGCGCAGCAGCGTCGTCTTGCCGGCGCCGTTGGCCCCGAGCAGCGCGACGACGCCGCCGGCGGGCACCTCGAGGTCGAGGCCGTCCAGCACGGCGGCGCCGTCGCCGTGACCGACGGTGAGGCGCTCGATCGTCAGGGTGCTCATGCCGTCTCCTCCGAGGCCCCGGTCCCGGCGGGCACGCCGAGGTAGGCCTCCTCGACGGCGGGGTCGCGGCGCACCTCGTCGGGCGTGCCGGCGGCGATGACGTGCCCGAAGTCGAGCACCACCACGCGGTCGGCCACGTCCGTCACGAAGTCGACGTGGTGCTCGACCAGCAGCACGGAGCAGCCGGCGCCGGACACGTCGCGCACGGTTCCCGCGAGCCGGTCGATGTCCGCGGGACCGAGCCCGCCGGCGGGCTCGTCCAGGAGCAGCAGCCGCGGCCGGGTGACCAGGGCGCGGGCGAGCGCCACGCGCTTGCGCTCCGGGTAGGGCAGCGTCCCGGCGGGCACCGCGGCCAGGTCGCCCAGGCCGAGGGCGGCCAGCGTCTCGCGGGCCGTGTCGAGCCCGAGGGCCCGGGCGCGCGAGCCGCCGGGGGTGCGCCGTCGGGGCCGGCGCGGGCTCGTGCCGGTCAGCGGCACCAGCACGTTCTCCAGCACCGTGAGGCGGTCGAACAGCCCCAGGCCCTGCAGGGTCCGGGAGACCCCGGCCCCGAGCAGCCCGGTCGCGGACGACGGCGCGGGCGCGCCGTCCACCCGGACCTGGCCCCGCCGGGCGCGCACCAGGCCGCACACGGCGTTGAACACCGTCGTCTTGCCCGCACCGTTGGGGCCGATGAGCGCGACGGTCTCGCCGTCGCCCACGGTGAAGGACACGTCGTCCACGGCGGTCAGGCCGCCGAACGTCACGGTCAGCCCCGAGACCTCCAGCCGGGGCGGGCTGTCTGCTGTCCTGCTCTGCGTCGTCATCGGCACCTCTTCGTGTCGGATGGGTGGGTGCGAAACCGACCGGCCGGTTTGTTGGGGGCCCAGAACGCCGCCGCCGACCGGCCGGCGGGCGTCCTACCGGTGCGGTATCCCGCTGGTCATGCCGCCGTCCACCACGATCTCCTGGCCGGAGATCCACGCCGACGCCTCGCTCGCGAGGAACAGGATGGTCCCCGCCAGGTCGGCGGGCACCCCCGGCCGGCCGAGCGGGATCACCAGCGCGTCGGGGTCGATCCGCGCGCTCATCTCGGTCAGGACCAGGCCGGGGTGCACCGAGTTGACCCGGATCCCGTCCTTGCCCAGCTCCACGGCGAGCGACTTGGTCAGGCCCCGCACCGCGAACTTGGAGGCGGTGTACCCGTGCAGGCTCCAGCTCCCGCGCAACCCCTCCACCGAGGAGATGTTGATGATCGAGCCGCGCCCCGCCGCCTTCATCGTGGGCACCACTGCCCGGCAGCCCAGGAACACGCCCGTGGCGTTGACCGCCATCACGGCGTTCCACTTGGCGAGCGTGAAGTGCTCGATCGGGGCCGCGTTGGCGATGCCCGCGTTGTTGACCAGCACGTCCACGCCGCCGAGCTCGTCGACCACCTGGCCCACGACCCGTTCCCACGCGTCCTCGTCGGTCACGTCCAGGTGCGCGAACCCGGCCCGCTCCCCCAGCTCCTCGGCCAGCGCCCGGCCCGCGGCGTCCAGCACGTCGGTGATCACCACGTGCGCACCGGCGTCGTGCAGGATCCGCACGTACGCCTCGCCGATGCCGCGCGCCGCGCCCGTCACGAGGGCGACCCGGCCGGTCAGGTCGTGCAGCGCGGCGACCGTCGGGCCCGCCCCCGGGGCCGTCATGCCGCCACCTCCCCGTCGCCGACCACCGCGTCGTCGGCCACCCGGACCACGAGCCGCCCCGTCGTCGCGCCGCCCGCCAGCCGCGCCACCGCGGCGGGCGCCTGGCCGAACCCGACCACGTCGCCCAGCGCCGGGCGCAGCACACCGGTCGCGGCGAGCCGCTCCAGCTCGGCGTGCGCGGCGTCCACGAGGTCGGGCCGCCGCTGCTGGTAGAGCGCCCAGTGCAGGCCGAGCACCCCGTAGTTCTTCACCAGAGCGAGGTCGGCCCGGACCTTCGGCAGCTCCCCGCTCGCGAACCCGACCACCACGATCCGCCCCTCGAACGCCAGGCAGCGCGTGGAGCGCTCGAACGACTCGCCGCCCACGGGGTCGAACACCACGTCGACACCGCCGCGCAGCGCGCCGACCCAGTCGTCGTCGCGCAGGAACACCTCGTCCGCGCCCGCGGCGCGGGCCGCGGCCACCTTCTCCGGGCTGCCCACCACCCCGACCACGCGCGCGCCGGCAGCCGCGCCGAGCTGGCACGCGGCCGTGCCCACGCCGCCCGCGGCGGCGTGCACCAGCAGCGTCTCGCCCGCCCGCAGGCCGGCCCGCCGGTGCAGCCCGAACCACGCCGTCTGGTAGGCGATCGTCAGCGCGGCGGCCTGGGCGTCGTCCAGGGCCGACGGCGCCGCGTGCACCGCCTGGGCCGGGACCGTCGCGTACTGCGCCAGCACCCCGATCTTCGAGCCGACCACACGGTCGCCCACCCGCACCCGCTCCCCCTCGGTCACGCCGGGCCCGAGCGCCACGACGTCGCCGCACAGCTCGATGCCCGGCACGAACGGCAGCTCGGGCCGCTCCTGGTACTCGCCGCGCGCCAGCAGGACGTCGGGGAAGTTCACCGCCACGGCCCGCACCCGGACCAGCACCTCGCCCGGTCCGGGCTCGGGCACCGGCACGTCGTGCAGCTCCATCACCTGCTCGGGCTCCCCGTGGGAGACCACGCGCCACGCCTTCATCGCCGTGGGTGGGTTCACGTCTCAGTCCTTCCTGCTGCCGTGTCTGATGCCGCGCAGGAACAGCTCCGTGAGCTGCTCCGCCACCTCGGCGGTGGTCTCGGGCCCCGTGGGCGAGTACCACTGGGGCAGGTAGTGCACGTCGGAGAAGAAGTTGGCGATGAGCACCGCGGTGGGCACGTCGTCGCGGAACACGCCCTCCTTGATCCCGCGCTCCAGCAGCGCCTGGAAGTCGTCGTGGTACGCCCGACGGCGCCGCTTGACCTCCGCCTGCCGCTCCGGCGCGAGCATGTGCTGGCTGCGGGTGAACACGGTGCCCTCGGGCAGCAGCTCGATCGAGGTGGTCACCACGTCCTCGCAGACGGCGCGCAGCACCTGCTCCACGTCGTCGCCTCGCTCCTCGCCCGCCGCGACGAGCTGGTCGAGCCGCGCCTTCTGCAGCGACAGCATCCGCTCGTAGATCGCGAACAGCAGGTCGTCCTTGGAGGCGAAGTAGTGGTACATGGCGCCCTTGGTGACGCCCGCGGCGGCGACGATCTGCTGGACGCTCGTGGTCGCGTAGCCCTGCGAGGCGAAGAGGTCGAGGGCGGCCCGCAGGACCTGGTCGTGGACGTTCGTGGTGCGCATGGGCACATCCTTCACCGCGAGCGCCGTCGCCGGGCGGCTCACCACGCCGCCCGCACGCTCGCCCCGCCGTCGACCAGCAGGGTCTGGCCGGTGACCCAGGCGGCGTCGTCGGACAGGAGGAAGGCGGCGGGCCCGGCCACGTCGTCCGGCTCCCCGAGCCGCCGCAGCGGGTAGGCGCGCGCCGCCTCCTCCTCGCGATCCTCGTACAGGGCGCGCGCCAGCTTCGTCTTCACGACGGCGGGCGCGAGCGCGTTGACCCGAGTGGCCGGGGCGAGCTCGTCCGAGAGCTGCACCGTCAGGTTGATCAGGGCCGCCTTCGAGACGCCGTAGAAGCCGATGTTCGTGGCCGACGTCGTACCCGCCAGCGACGCCATGTTGACGACGGAGCGCAGGGCCGACCCAGCCGTCGCCCCCGCGACCGCGTCCCGCGTCCACTCCAGCGCCGCGATCACGTTCACCTCGAGGATCTTGCGGGCCACGCCCGTCTCCAGCCCCGCGAGCGGCCCGTAGGCGGGGTTGATCCCCGCGTTGTTCACCAGGTGGTCCAGCCGCCCGAAGCGCTCGATCGTCCGCGCGATGGCCTCGGCGCGGTGCTCGGCGTCGTCCGCCTTGCCTGCGATGCCCAGCGCGCGGTCCGCACCGAGCCCGGCCACCGCCTCGGCCAGCGTGTCGGCGGAGCGGCCGGTGAGCACGACCCGGCCGCCCTCGGCCACGATCCGGCGGGCGATCGCGAGCCCGATCCCCCGGCTCGCCCCGGTGACGAGCGCGACGCGGCCCGCGAACCTGCGCCCGGTTCCACCCTCGGGACCGTACCCGGCCCCGCTCCCGGACCCCTCGGCGACGTCGTCGTCAGCCACGCTACCTCCGTACCGTCTGGTCGGTTTGTATGGGGACCGTAGCACGCCCCGACGCCCGAGGATAGGGTGCTGTTCAGAGAGGGATGTCCCGTATGCATCATTCTGCATTGTGTTGCACGGGACGCCGGTCCAGCGGTTGGATGACCTGATGACGACCACGACGTCGAGCATCGCGACGGTCGGGCTGCAGGCGGCGCCGAGCCGGCTGTCCGCCCGGCTGGCCACGCACCCCGAGGCGCAGCGGGTGCTCGACCTGGCGCGGGACACCTTCATCGAGGGCTACCGCATCGACATGGGCCCGCTGGCCACGCAGCTCGGCGTGGACCGCACGTCGGTGTTCCGCTGGGTCGGCAACCGGGACGCCCTGCTGTCCGAGGTGCTGTGGTCGCTCGCCGTGCCCACGCTGGTGCAGGCGGAGCACGCGACCGAGCACCTGACCGGCGCCGAGCGGCTCGCGGACCTGCTGACCACGTTCGCGCACGACCTGATCGTGGCCGACTACTTCCGCGCGTTCCTGCGCCGCGAGCCGGCCCGCTCCCTGCGCCTGCTCACCACGGCGGACAGCCCGATCCAGCGCCGTTTCGTCGCGACCGTCGAGTGGCTCGTGGTCCGCGACCTGGGCGACGAGCCGTTCGGCGGCACCATCACGCCGGAGGAGCTGGCCTACCTGCTGGTGCGGGTCTCGGAGTCGCTCACCTACGCGGACCTCATCACCGGCGACGAGCCCAGCCCGGCGCGAGCCCGCACGGCGTTCCGCCATCTGCTCCGTGTCACCTGACAGAGTGAGCCCCATGGATTTCACTCGTCCCTACCCGCCGGACCCGTACACGCTGCTGCCCGCGCCCGCCGTCTTCGAGCTGAAGAGCACCGACCTGATCGACGGTGAGCGCATGCCGGACGCGCACGCCGCGCACGACCGGACCATCTCCCCCGCGCTGGAGTGGAGCGGCTACCCCGAGGGCACCAGGTCGTTCGTCGTGACCTGCTACGACCCGGACGCGCCGACGCCGATGGGCTACCACCACTGGACCGTGGGCGACCTGCCGGCCGACGTGACGTCGCTGGAGACCGGCGCGGGCGCACCCGACGGCTCGGGGCTGCCCACCGGAGCGTTCCAGACCCGCAGCGACGGCCACACCCCGGGCTTCGAGGGCGCGGGCCCGCCACCCGGCGACCACCCGCACCGGTACATCTTCGCCGTGCACGCGCTGGACGTGGCGCCCGGCGAGCTCGGCCTGGGGCCGGACAGCACCAACGCGCAGGTGGCGTTCAACGTGTACTTCCACCTGCTGGGCCGCGCCACGCTGACGGCGACGTACAGCCGATGAGCGACAACGCCACCCTGCCGACCCTGGGCGACCTCGCCTGGGCGCCCGCGCTCGACCACCCGGAGCTCCTCGCCGAGCCCGTCCGCGCGGCGCTGGCCGCCTGGGCCGCCGCCGACGAGCGGGTCG
The DNA here is from genome assembly GCF_030209445.1 of Promicromonospora sp. MEB111. Lineage (GTDB taxonomy): Bacteria > Actinomycetota > Actinomycetes > Actinomycetales > Cellulomonadaceae > Promicromonospora. The sequence continues at coordinate 153,317 of NZ_JARVSD010000018.1, read as the reverse complement.
CCAACCAGGTCGCGGTCACCGAGATCGACCCGGACCACGCCGACACCGCGACGCTCAACGAGCTGCACGACTTGCCGCCGGAGGCCTCGGCCAACTGCGTGCTGGTGGCCGGCAAGCGGGCCGAGGAGGAGCGCATCGCGGCCTGCGTGGTGCCCGCCAGCACGTTCGCCGACGTCAACAAGCGCGTGCGCAAGCTGCTCGACGTCCGCAAGGCGTCGTTCCTGCCGACCGACCGCGCGGTGGCCGACTCCGGCATGGAGTACGGCGGCATCACGCCCGTGGGCCTGCCGGAGCACTACCGCGTGCTCGTCGACTCCCGGTTCACGCAGGACGGCACCATGGCGCTGATGGGGTCCGGCGTGCGGCGCTCCAAGCTGCTCATGCCCGGGCCGCTGCTCTGCGTCATGCCGGGCGTCGAGGTGGTCGAGGACCTGGGCGTCCTGCGCTGAGACGACGAACCGCGTCGACCGGCACGGTCGACGCGGTTCGTGGGCTCGTACGCCGCGGGATCAGTTCTCCGCGCGGCCCTTGCGCCAGTAGCCCATGAACGCCACGGACTTGCGGTCCACCTGGCACTCGTTGACGAGGTACCGGCGCAGCGTCTTGATGACGCCCGCCTCACCCGCGAGCCACGCGTACAGCACGGTGTCCTGCGCCAGGGGGCGGCCCGCCTCGTCGACCGGCACCTCCCAGAGGATGCCCGTGTCGATGTCGACGTCGTCCGCCTCGCCGGACAGGTCCACGCCGGCGGCGGTCAGCGCGGGCGAGGTGTCCGACGACGGCCGCACACCCATCGCGAGCAGCCGGTCGGCGGCGGCCTGGACGGCCGGGACCAGCACGTCGCCGTGCTCGCGCCCATCACGGGCCAGCCAGTGCACGCGCACGCCCTCGGGCGCGCCGAGCTGCCAGCCGTCCTCGGGGTGGGGCACCTCGAGGAAGACCTCGCCCACGGCGTCCTGGGGCAGGGACTCGCAGATGGCGGCGATGGCGGGCACCGCGGTCTCGTCACCGGCCAGCAGCAGCGCGTGGCTGGACCTCGGCGGCGCGAACTCGACGCCCCCGTGGATGCCGTCGTACTCGGCGTTGGGACCCATGATGACCAGGGGGTCGCCGGCGGCTGCCGTCAGTGCCCAGCGGGACGCGGGACCGGTGTCACCGTGCATCACGACGTCGACGTCGACCTCGCGCAGGTCCTGGCGCACCGTGCGGACCGTGTAGGTGCGCATCGGGTTGCGGTGCTCGTCGGGGAGCATGCGCCAGGCGGCGTACCAGTCGGGGTCGTCCCGGCGCAGCGCGTCCCAGCCGCCCTGGGGCGACGGGAGGAGCAGCTTGATGCGCTGGTCGCGGCCGTTGTCCGCGAACTTGTCCAGGTCCGGGCCCGTGAAGGTGAAGCGAACGAAGGACGGGCACAGGCGCGTCACGCGCGCGACCTGGACATCGAACATTCGCGAGGGCTTGACGTCGAGCCCCTCGGTCTTGGTGGTCACGACGGTGAGCCTAACCTAACTTTGCCGGGCCTGTTCCACCCCCTCCGGAGCGTGGGACGGGACCTGCGTCACACCGGCGGCGGGGCGCCGGCGAGAAACGGAAACCCGAGGAAATGCTGGGCCCCGCGGCGCGAAAAGATCACCCCTTCGTCGGTGAAATTAACCCTGTACAAACAGTGCATGTCGTCCCATAGACCCGCTAACTTGGCGACGATCCGAACCGCTTCGATGTCCGTGCGACATCCCTGCGACGTCCTCGAGCGACGGCGGGTCGCACCCCCCTCACTCTGCACTCGCTGGAGAACGACATCATGATCGACCACTTCGCGCTGGGCTGGGTCACCCCCGTCCTCTCGTTCCTGCTCTCGTGCGCCGGCTGCGCCGTCGGCCTGACCTGTACGGCCCGCGCCCGCGTGGCCCATGGATTCGCAAGCGTCGCCTGGCTCGGCCTCGGCGCGATCTCCATCGGCGGCACGGGCATCTGGGTGATGCACTTCGTCGCCATGCTCGGCTTCTACGTGCGCGGCACCGAGACCCGCTTCGACGTCCCGCTCACGCTGGCGAGCGGCCTGCTCGCCATCGTCGTGGTGGGCCTCGGCCTCTTCATCGTCCGCACCGCGGGCGTCGGGCCGGTCGCCCTGGTCGCGGGCGGCCTGATCACCGGCCTGGGCATCGCCGCCATGCACTACCTCGGCATGCGCGCCCTGCACGTGGGCGTGGAGATCACCTACGACATCCCGACCGTCATCGCGTCGGTGATCATCGGAGTGGTCGCCGCGACCGCGGGCCTCTGGCTCTCGGCGAAGGTGCGCAACTTCGCCGCCGGCGCGGGCGCGACGGTGATCATGGGCCTCGCCGTCTCCGGTATGCACTACACGGGCATGGCGGCCATGCGGGCCGAGGAGACCAACGCGATCATGCCGATCGACACCGGCATCGGTGTGGGAGCGCTCCTAGGCCCGCTCATCATCGGCGTCACGGTCAGCACGATCATGATGCTCCTGGTCGTCGGGCTGGCGCCCAGCCCCCAGGAGATGGAGGCGCAGGAGAAGTTCAAGGGCTGGCAGGGCCGCCAGGACGAGCTCCAGCGCGAGACCGCCGCGCCCCGCCGGTCCCAGCTGCTCTGAGCCGGCGCGGCGGCGTCGAGGGAGTCGACGCCGCCCGCCGTCGGGCTAGCGCACCACACACCACCGACACCCGTCAGGACCAGCGACACGGCAAAGGCTGACCCCTACCAGAGCGGCTGCCACACCAACCCCCGCAACAGCCCGATCCCGTATCAGCCAGGACAGCGGCCAGAATCACGGCCACGACGCAGCCCGAGCCTTGCCGAGGTGGGCGAGCCGTCTGGGTCGACCGAGAACGTCCGCTCCACGATCCGGACGGAGTCCTCCTCGACGAGGAGTCAGTGCCCGTCGTCCGGCACGCGCGTCGCCCATGCGGCTACAGCAACGGCCGATGCGACGTTCAGCGAGTCCACTCCCCCGGACATGGGGATCCGAACGGTCAGGTCGCAGTTGGCGATCGTGCTGGCTTTCAGGCCGTCGCCTTCCGTGCCGAGCACCAGCGCAAGCTTCTCGGGAGGATTCGCCACCAGGTCATCCAACGAGATCGAGTCGTCCTCCAGCGCCAGGGCGGCCACCGTGAAGCCGCGATCGTGCAGCGTCTCGATGCCGCCCGGCCAAGGATCGATCCTTGTCCACGGGATCTGGAACACGGTGCCCATCGAGACCCTGACGGCACGCCGGTACAAGGGGTCCGCACAGCTCGGCGTGAAGAGCACGGCATCGACGCCCAGGGCCGCGCACGCACGCATGGCAGCCCCGACGTTGGTGTGGTCGACGATGTCCTCGAGGATCACCACCCGCCGCGCGCCTGCCCCGCCCCGCGCCCCCGCGAGCAGCTCGTCCACGCCCGCCAGCGGCGGCCGGTGCATCGCGGCCAGGGCGCCGCGGTGCAGGTGGAAACCCGTGATCTCCTTGAGCAGCGGCTCCTCGGCGACGTAGACGGGGGCGCCGGACCGAGCGATCACCTCGCTCATCGAGTCGAGCCACTTGGGCGCCATGAGGAACGAGCGCGGCCGGTGCCCCGCCGCGAGCGCCCGCCGGATCACGGTCGAGCTCTCGGCGATGTACAGCCCCTTGGCCGGCTCGTGCTTGGAGCGCAGGACCACGTCCGTGAGGCTGTTGTAGTCGGCCAGGCGCTCGTCGGCGGGGTCGTCGATGCGGACGACGTCGAGGGTGGTCACCGACCCATTCTCCCTGACGGTCCGGTCAGATCCGCCCGCGGACGGGGGTCCGCTCGACAGGGTCGCCGTCGTCGGGCATCACCATCTCGGCGCGGACGCCGAGCAGGCGTACCTCGCGGCCCGGCTCCATGTCCTCCGCGAGGGCGAGGACGGCGGCGGTCAGCTCCTCGAGCGACCGGGTCGGGGCCGGGAGCTTCTTCGAGCGGTCCCGGGTGAAGAAGGGCGCGTAGCGCACCTTGAGGCCCACCCGGAAGACGGGCCGGTCCTCCGCCTCGGTGTCGGCGTGCACCTGCGTGACCAGGTCCCGCAGCGCCGCCTCCACCTGCTCGGGCGTGGTGAGGTTGCGCTGGTAGGTGGTCTCGCGGCTGTGCCCGCGCGCCACCCAGGGCGTGTCGTCGACGACGGCGGAGCCGCGCCCCCGGCCCAGGTCGCCGTACCAGGCGCCCATGCGCGGCCCGAACTCGGCGACCAGCGCGTCGCCGTCGGCCGCGGCCAGGTGCGCGACGGTCTGAATGCCGTGGGCCGCGAGGCGCTTGGACACCTTGGGCCCGACGCCCCACAGGTCGATGGTGGGCCGCCGGCCCATCACGTCGAACCAGCTCTGCTCGGTGAGGCGGAAGATGCCCGCGGGCTTGCCGAACCCGGTGGCGATCTTCGCGCGGATCTTGTTGTCGCCGATGCCGACCGAGCAGTGCAGGCCGGTGGCGTCGGGGACCGCCTCCTGCACCTGGCGGGCGACCGCCTCCGGGTCGTCCGCGTCGCAGCCGAGGAACGCCTCGTCCCAGCCGAGCACCTCGACCGCCCTGCCGAGCCCGCGGAGGGTGTCCATCACGTGCCCGGAGGCCTCGAGGTAGGCCTCGTGGTCGACGGGCAGGATGATCGCGTCCGGCACCTTGCGGGCCGCGACCCGCAGCGGCATGCCCGACCCGACGCCGAGCTCCCGCGCCTCGTACGACGCGGTGGAGACCACCGCCCGCTCCGTCGGGTCGCCGCGGCCGCCCACGATGACCCGTCGCCCGGCGAGCTCGGGGCGCCGCAGGATCTCGACCGCGACCAGGAACTGGTCGAGGTCGACGTGCAACACCCAGCGGAAGGCGCGCGGGCCCATGGCACGAGTCTCCTTGAGCGGGCCCGGGCTGTCCTGCCTGGAACGCGTGTTGCCGCGCGGCAGCCGGCTGGCACACCGTTATCATCCCGTTATCTCTCACAGCGAAACTCTCCCCTCTTCCCTCGGAGCACCAAGACTCCATATTCTCCGGGCAAGGAAAGTTCGTCTCACTCAACAGGAGAGCTGCGATGAGAACTACCAGGAACTCCCGGTCTCCCCGCTCGCGCCGCGGCAAGGAACCCGCCCCGCACCCGGCGTTGCCGCAGTCCTACGCGGCAATGATCGAGCGCACGCCGTCGCTGGACGATGCGCAGCTGGAGTCCCTCCTCGAGCGAGCAGTCGCCGGAGCGGACGCCGCGCGCACCCTCGACGCCACCGCGGTCTCCCCGAGCCTGCGCGCACAGCTCGAGACCAGGGTCAAGGACGGGCAATACGCGAAGGAGCGTCTCGTCCTCGCCCACCTCCGCCTCGTCCCGGCCATCGCCGGCTCCTACGCGGGCCGCCTGCCGTTCATGGACCTCGTGCAGGAGGGCAACGTCGGCCTGGTCCGCGCCGCCGACTCGTACGACCCCGCGCACGGCACGTTCGCCGCGTACGCCCACCGCTGGGTACGCCGCTCGATCGTCCGCGCCGTCGCCGCCGCCGAGCAGGCCGAGCGCACGAGCGGGCCCACCCCCGAGCAGAACCTGCTGCGCCGCCGCGTCCGGCAGGCCCTGGCCCACCTCGACGCCGTCGAGGCCCGGGTCCTGGAGATGCGCTTCGGCCTCCTGGACGGCACCACGCGCACCCTCGACGAGATCAGCCGCCGCCTCGGCGTGACCAAGGAGCGCGTGGCGCAGATCCTCGAGTCCGCGCTGGCCCGGCTCCGCGACGTCGTCAGCCCGGCTCCCCTCGCTGCGTGACCGCCGGCTGGGCACCCGACTGCCCGGCCGGCGTCAGCCGCCTCAACCGATCGATCACCTCGCCCAGCGCCTCGTGGTACGCCCACGACGCCGGGTACCCCGAGTGCGCCGCCACGGCGAAGAGATAGGCCGACCGGTCCATCTCCTCCGCGCCGCGGTCGACGTCGTTCTCCCCGTAGCCCATCACCGGGAAGCCCAGGAAGTCGGTGCGCCGCCACAGGTTCACCCACGCGGGCTTCTTCGCACCGCAGGTCAGCAGCGACAGCAGCGTGACCTGTTCCCCCGAACCGGGCTCGGGACCCTCCGGCGTCAACGGCGCCGCCGGAACGGCCCCGGGTCCGGAACCTGCGGCCCGCTCCGCGTGCGCGGCGGCCTCGACCTGCCCGCCCCACGGGTCCGCCGACCAGGCCGGGCCGGTGCTCCGCGGCAGGCCGGTCGTCGTCGGCCCCAGGAGGTCGGGGAAGAACCGGCCGAAGAACGGCCGCAGCTGCACGCCGTAGGTCAGCAGGCCGAGACGCCCGTCCGCGCTGTCGGACGGGCGGCCGGACGGGGTGTCGGACGCGGCGTCGGTCACCGGGTTGCCCGCCCGGATCAGGATGACGGCGGCCGCCAGCACGCCGCCCATCGAGTGCCCCGACAGCACCACGCGGCGCTCGGGGGCCACCCGCGCGCGCTCGGCGTCGTCGGCGATGTCGGCGCCGGTGAGCCAGGCGTCCACGCGTGAACGCACCTCGGGCACCACGCGCTCGGCGTAGCTCGGCGGGCCGAACGGGTGGGCGCTGCGCGGCAGGAAGCACAGGAGGTCCCACAGCAGCCCCCACGGGCGGCCCGGGACGCCGCCCGAGGCGCCCGCCAGCGCGCTGGCCACCAGCGTCACCGCGAGCACCCCGAGCGCCGGCACCGCCAGCGACGACAGCCACTGCGGCACCCGGACGGCCCCGGTGCCGTCGTGCTGGGCGATCAGCGGGATGTGGGCCACCAGGGCCGCGACGTAGCACGCGGCAGCCAGGGCACCGACGGCCAGCTCCACCCGGTGCGACATCGCCGCGACCTGCCGGCCCCGCAGCACGCGCTCCAGCACGGGGTTGGCTCCGCCGTCGGGGTCCGGGGCGTCGGCGACCGCCCGCCAGGCGGGCACCGCCGGACCGTACGGCGGCCCGAGGGTGTTCGGCGCGCCCGGGATCCAGAGCGCCCGCGAGCGCAGGGTGTCGATGACGTACGGCCCGGCCGCCGCCACGACCAGCAGCACCACGAACACGAGCGCGATCACCACGGACGCCGTGCCGAACTCGGTGTAGACCGGCGGGACCCGCACGAGGTCGGGGTCGGGCACGGTGCGCGCGACGCCGACCAGGCCGCCGTCGAGCGGTTCCGGCGCCGGGTGCTCGCCGCTGCGCAGGGCCCACTGCACGCCGAGCACCAGCAGGCTGGAGTACACGGTCGCCGCCGCGACGGAGACCAGCAGGAACACGCCCGGCCCGGCGCCGTTCCAGCCCTCGGCGGCCCGGCGCCGCAGCAGCATCGCAGCCAGCACGACCACCACGGGGCTCAGCACGGCGACCAGCGCGACGGCCACGAGCAGGTGGCGCAGCACCGGGCCCGGCTGGGTGACCAGCACGACGCCGACGCACGCGGTGGCGACCACCGGCACCACCGTCCACGCCGCGACGGCCCGGGTGCTGCGCGCGGTGCGCCACGCGAGGCCCGTCGCGGCGATGCCGCCCATGCCGACGCCGAGCAGCGCGGGCACCAGGTCCAGGCCGATCAGGGCGGGCATCCGCCCCGGCTGCGGCCCGGCGACGCAGGCGGCGCACGCCAGCAGCCAGACCAGCAGCCCGGCGGCGAACACGGCGAGCCCGGCCCGGCCCTTCCAGCGCGGGGTGACCGCCTGGACGCCGTCGTCGTCGGTGCGCAGGGCGACGAACCCGCACGCCCCCAGGATCACGACCAGGGCCGCCAGGGGCAGGGCCGGGGCCGGCAGGCCGGCGTCGGCGTAGCGCGTCCAGGTGAGGTACTGCCCCGTCAGGGCGAGCGCCGCGCCCAGGTGCGCCCACAGCAGGCCCGAGCCCGAGCGCTGCGACCAGAAGCCCGCGCGGTGCAGCGGCGGGCCCGACGGAGGCACGGTGCGCCCGGCGCGCATCACCGAGAACTTCGATTCGAACCGGACCTGCCCTCCGTGCGCCACGGCCACGAGCACCGCGACCAGCAGCACCGGGGCGAGGGACAGGAGCGCCAGGCGGTCGCCGACGTCCAGCCGGGCCAGGCCGTACAGGGCGTCGGGGATGCGGGCGCAGACGGGGACCACGGCGTCGGGACCGAGGGTGGCCAGCCCGATGCACCGCGTGCCGATGACGGACATCGCCACCGTCGCGACGGCCGAGACGAACAGCAGCGTCAGCCCGAGCGAGAACACGCGGGTCAGCGCGGCCGTCGGGTCCGGGCGCAGGCTGCCCGTCTGCGTGTCGCGCGCCACGGGCCGGTGCGCCGCAGGAGCCGGGGCCGGGATGCGACGGGCCCAGTACGCGGCGTTCACCAGGCCGAACGGGACCATCGCCGCCCACAGCAGGCGCACCGCGACCGTCCCCACGACGCCCAGCAGGCCACCGAACGGCAGGCCGCCGAGGCGCGCCATCGCGCCCCACGAGTACGCCTCGCGGCGCACGTCGGGCCGGATCGCATGGACGTCGCCGGGCGGGAGCGCCCGGTCCCGCGCCTCGGCGTCCGGCGTGGGCACCCAGAAGCTGCCCAGGCCGTCGCCTTCGGACTGCGTCACCTCGTCCCGGGGCAGGCCGAGCGCCCCGTACGGCAGGGTGTTCGCGATGCCGTGGATCCGCAGCTCGAGGATGCGTGGCGGGGTACCGGGCCGGGTTCCGGGCGCGCTGTCCATAGCGCCCCAACGTAGGGGTGCCCGACGTCGCCGAGCGTGCCGCCACGCGCGGCCCGGCCGGATCCTGCGGGAATCACGCAGGACCCGGCCGGGCGGGCTGACCTGGGACGCCGCCGGATCAGGGGGCGAACGTCACCGCGACCACCGCCGCGGCCAGCAGGAGGTCGTAGACCACGCAGGTCTCGGCGTACCAGCGCCACACGACCGCGCCGGCCCGGTGGTGGAACGCGTCCCAGACCGCGTGGCCCACCAGGCCCGCCGCGACCACGTACGCCCCGGTGTCCTGCCCCGCGAAAGCCGTGGCCAGCAGCGCGACCACCGCGAACACCGCGAGCCCGGCCGCCTGCAGCAGCACCATCGACCGGCCCCGGATGCTGCGCCGGACCAGGCCCACCACGGGGTACACGAGGGCGACCCCCAGGATCAGCCACGGCGGGAGACCGCCCACGCCGCCCGCGATCGTCAGGGCGAGCAGCGCCAGCCCGAGCAGCACGGGCCACCGGCCCCTCAGCCACGCCAGGTCGAACCCGTGGACGTGCTGCGTGTACTCGGCCGGGCGCAGCAGCATCGCCCCCGCCATGGCCGGCACCATCAGCACGTGGCCCCAGAGCATCAGGTCACCCGCTGTCACGACCCCGGCCCAGAACAGCGCGAGCAGCACCGCGAACGGCGCCGCCATCGCGGCGTTCATCTCCCAGATCGCGGCCCAGCCGTGCCGCCGCACCCGCATCCACACCGTCATGGCCGCGACCATGTCCAGGACCATCACCACCGCCCCGACGTCCGGCCGGGCCAACGCCACCTCGACGCCGAGGACGGCACCCGCCAGGTCCCACGCCGGGGCCAGCGCCAGCATGCCGAGCACCATGACCACGACCATCTCGGCGAGGTGCGCCAGGAACCTGCCGACCGTCCGGGCCCGCGACACGGGTGCGGTGTCGTGGTCCGCGTGCGCCATCCCGTGGGCGGCCGGGTGGCCCACCATCGGCGACGCGGTGTCGCCCGTGCCGTCTCCCCTGACCGGCACCGTCATCGAACCTGCGGCCGTGACCCGGCCTGTCGTCTCCGTCATCGCTCCGTCTCCTCGCTCCGGGCGGCGCTCCTCGCCGCGCTGATCTCCACGCTGTCGCGCGACGAGGAGCGCCAGTAGTGCCGGACCGCACCCGGGCGCGGGCACATGTCACGAGCCCGTATGACAGATGTCATCAGGGCGTCGCGGCGCGCCCCGGACCGGCGTCGGCGCTGGCAGGATGGCGTCATGAGCACCGGCCCGGCCGTCGCGGACGACGGCGGCAGCGGACTCGCGAGCTTCCGCCGCAACGTCTGGTGGGGGCTGGCGGGCACCGTGGCGTGCGTGCTGGGCTTCGCCGTCGGCGACTGGGTGCTGGACCCCGACGTCCCCGCCGGGCTGCGTGCGCTGACCGGCCTGTCCACGGCGACCACGATCGTGGCGTGCGGCGTCCTGCTGGGGCGGCGGATGCGGGACCGGGCGCCGTCGGCCGGGTGGCTCGTGACCGCCGCCGGCGCGGCCCTGGTCGCCGCGGCGGTGCCGCTCGCCGTCGGCAACTTCGGGATCTGGTCCATCGCGCCCGCCGCCACGATCGCGGTGCTGGTGATGTTCCTGCCCGCCCGCCGGGCGTGGCAGGCGCTGGGCCTCGCGCTGCTCGTCCTGCCCGCGATCGGCCTGGTCACGGCGCTGGCCACGGGCGAGCCCAACGTGGCGCACGCGGTGTGGATGCCCGCCCTCATGGTCGTGGCGTTCGGCCCGGCCATGCTCGGTATGCTCCGCGGCTGGCAGGTGGCCGCCCGGCTGGACGACGCCCGGCGGCTGGCCGGACAGCTCGCCGTGGCGGACGAGCGGCTCCGCTTCGCCGCCGACCTGCACGACATCCAGGGGCACCACCTCCAGGTGATCGCCCTGAAGAGCGAGCTCGCCGCCCGCTTGGCGGAGGCCGACCCGGCGCGCGCCGCGGAGCAGATGCGCGAGGTGCAGCAGCTCGCCGGGGACGCCCTGCGCGAGACCCGCGCCCTGGTGCAGGGCTACCGGCGCACCACGCTCGACGCGGAGATCGCCAACGCGTCCAGGGTGCTGACGGCCGCGGGCGTGGAGGTGCACGCCGACGTCGACGCCGGCCTCGCCGCCGCCCTCCCCCAGGCGCCGCGCAGCCTGCTGGGCCTGGTGGTCCGCGAGGCCACGACCAACGTGCTGCGGCACAGCAGCGCCACGCGCGCGGCGATCGTCCTGGTCCCCGACGACGCCGGCGCGCGTCTCGTGATCGACAACGACGGCGCGCGTCCTGTCGTGGCCGGCGACGGGACCGGGCTGGCCTCGCTGGCGGAGCGGCTCGACGCCGTCGGCGGCCGCCTGTCGTGGGTCAGCGACGACGACCGGTTCGTGGTGACCGCGACGGTGACCGGATGATCCGCCTGCTGCTGGCCGACGACGAGGAGCTGCTGCGCGGCGCGCTGTGCGCCCTCCTCGACCTCGAGGAGGACCTGCACGTCGTGGCCGAGGCGGCCACCACCACCCAGGCGGTCCGGCTGGCGGGACAGCACCGGCCCGACGTCGCGGTGCTCGACCTGGAGATGCCGCCCACCGACGGGCTGCACGCCGCCGGCCAGATCCTGGCCGACGCCGACGGCACGCCGCCCCGCATCATCATCGTCACGCGGCACGCCCGCCCCGCCGTCCTGCGCCGGGCGCTTGCCGCCGGGGTGAGCGGGTTCGTGCCCAAGTCGACGCCCGCGGCGCGGCTCGCCCAGATCGTGCGCGACGTCGCCGTCGGTCACCGGTACGTGGACCCCGAGATCGCGGCGTCCGCGCTCACCGAGAACGAGTGCCCGCTGACGGACCGGGAGCTGGAGGTGCTGCGGGCGGCCCGGACCGGCTCCCCCGTGGCCGACATCGCGGCCGCCGTGCACCTCGCGCCGGGCACGGTGCGCAACTACCTGTCCTCGGCGATGGCCAAGCTCGGCGTCGCGACCCGCCACGCGGCGGCCCACCGCGCCTGGGAGGAGGGCTGGATCTGACCGGCCCTAGCGGTCGAGGGCTTCCCGGGCGCCGTCGACGTAGAACCATCGGCCGCCCTCGCGGACGAACCGGCTGGTCTCGTGCAGGCTGCCGCGCACGCCCGTGACCGGGTTGCGGTAGAAGGCGGTGAACTCGACGACGCCGCTCGTGTCGAACGGGCCGCCGCGCTCCGTGCGGTGGATGTCGAGGCGGCGCCACTGCTCGTCGCCGATCCCCGCGTCGTCCGGCCGGGTGTCCGGCGCCCACGTGGCCAGCAGGTAGGCGTCGTCCCCCACCGCGAACGCCGAGTAGCGCGAGCGCATCAGGGCCTCGGCGGTCGGGGCGTTCGCGGCGCCGGAGTGGTAGCGCCCGCAGCAGGCGCCGTAGGTGTCGCCGGAGAGGCAGGGGCAGCGTTCGTCGTCGTGCACGGGGACGATCCTCGCACCTAGGCGAACGTCTCGTGCCCCAGGACCGCGAGCAGCCGGACCTTCTCCTCGGCCGCGCTGCCCGGCGCAGGGGTCAGCACCAGGAGGGCCTGGGACTGGTCCTCGGTGAACAGCGCCTGGCAGTCCACGTCGATGCGGCCCAGCTCCGGGTGCACCAGCGTCTTGTGGTCCTCGAACCGGCGGGAGACCTCGTGCAGCTCCCAGAGCCGGACGAACTCGGGACTCTGCCGGAGCAGGACGCGCAGCACCTCGTCGGCGGGCGAGCCGGGCCCCGCCGCCGCGTGGGCCGCCCGGAGGGAGGAGACCTGGCTCCGGGCCTGGCGGTCGTGGTCCTCGGGCGGGTAGACGTCCCGGGACCCGGGGTCGGTGAACCACCGGTAGACGGAACTACGGGCCAGGCCGGTGGTGGGCGCCGGGCCGAACACCGCCTCGGCGAGGCGGTTCTGCACGAGCGTCTCGCCCAGTCCCGAGACGATCAGCGCCGGGGTGTCCTCGAGCCGGTCCAGCACCCGCAGCAGGGCGGGCGCGACGTGGGAGTCGGCCGGCGTGCGCCGCGGCACGCCGTGCCCCGCGAGCCGGAACAGGTAGTCGCGCTCGTCGGCGGTCAGGCGGAGAGCCCGCGCCAGGGCGGCGAGCATCTGCTCGGACGGCTGCGGCCCGCGCTGCTGCTCCAGCCGCGCGTAGTAGTCCACCGACATCCCGGTCAGGGCGGCGACCTCCTCGCGGCGCAGGCCGGGGGCCCGGCGACGTGGTCCGGGCACCAGTCCGACGTCGGACGGGCGCAGCGCCTCCCGGCGTCGGCGGAGGAAGTCGGCGAGGGCTGCGCGGTTCATGCCCTCATCCTGCGCCGCGCTCCCGGAGCGAACCAGGGACCGCCGGTCCCTGGTTCACCGGGTCTCTCCCGCCGCCGACGCCGGGGCCGCACGGTGGAGCCATGAACACCTACGGAAACACCATCTTCCTTCCCGGCGGCACCCGCGGCATCGGCCTCGCCCTCGCGATCCGCCTCCAGGCCCGGGGCAACACCGTGATCATCGGCGGCCGCGACGCGACGGCGCTCGACGCCCTCGCCGCGGAGCACGGGTTCGGCACCGTGCGCGTCGACACGAGCGACCCCGCCTCGATCGCGTCCGCGTCCGCCGAGGTGATCGAGCGGTTCCCCGCGGTGAACGTGCTGGTCCCGATGGCCGGGATCATGCGCGCCGAGGACTGGCGCACCCCGGGCTTCCTCGCGGACGCCGAGGCCGTCGTCACCACCAACCTGCTCGGCCCGATCCGGCTGATCGCCGCGTTCACCGAGCACCTGCAGAGCCGGGCCGACGCGACGATCCTCACCGTGTCGTCGGGCCTGGCCTTCACGCCGCTCGGTGTCACGCCGTCGTACAACGCCTCCAAGGCCGCCGTCCACATGCTCTCGGAGAGCATCCGCCTGCAGTTCGCGGGCACCAGCGTGTCCGTAGTGGAGCTGGTGCCGCCGTCGGTCCAGACCGAGCTGATGCCCGGGCAGGACACCAACCCGCTGGCCATGCCGCTGGACGAGTTCGTCGACGAGGCGCTCGCCCTGCTGGAGAGCCGGCCCGACGCCCACGAGATCCAGGTGGAACGGGTCAAGTTCCTCCGCTACGGCGAGGTCCGCGGCGACTACGCCGAGGTCGTGGCGGCCCTCAACACGACGGACCCGCACGCGGCCGCAGCCAGCTGACCCGCCCGATCGGGCTCAGGAGGCGGCCTCCTCAGGAAGTACCACGAGGAGGTCGCCCGGGGTACAGCCGAGGGCGTCGCAGATCGCCGTCAGGGTGGAGAAGCGGATCGCCCGGGCGCGGTCGTTCTTGAGCACCGACAGGTTCACCACCGTGACGCCCACCAGCTCGGCGAGCCGGGCCAGCGTCATGCCGCGCTCGGCCAGGAGCTCGTCGAGCCGACAGTGCACCCGGGCGTCGTCCTCGTCCGCCGGCATCAGACCAGGCCCTCCGTGTCGCGCTTGAGGCGCGACCCCCGCTGGAACGCGTACCCGACGGCGCCGAGCAGGAAGCCGGCCAGGAGGAGCCTCATGTCGAGGCCCAGCACCACGGCCTGGCCGGTCCCGGCGCCGGCGCTCGCCAGCGCGCTGCTCGCCGCCGTCCCCTGCAGCGACGGGATCAACAGGGAGGCCGCGACCAGGACCGCCGCCGCGACGTTGACCGCCACCAGGTTCCCCCGGCCGAAGAACTCGCCCCGGTAGAACGACCAGCCCAGCAGGGCGAAGCAGGCCGCGACCACCAGCGTCGTGACCGGCGGTAGCACCGCGGCGGCCAGCACCAGGGCGAACGGTGCGGCCTCCAGGCCGGAGACGCGGACCACCGCCTCGGTGGCCTCGGCCGCCACCGTGCGGTTCAGGACCAGCTCGTGCGCCACCCCGTCGAGGTCGACCCGCACCGGGACGTCGCGGTTGGGCAGGATGCGCGCCAGCTCGCGGACGATCGCCACGATCCCCGCGACGACGGCCAAGCCGCCCGCGAGCGCCAGCACCACGAAGTCCGGTCTCGGATCACTGAGCCATCTCTGTGTCATCGTCGTCACCTTTCGGTCGCCATATCGTTTTTCGATACTATCGAAACACGATATGCCCGTGCTGGTCAACGGAAAACGACCATGCGGTTGCTGCCAGAATCGGTCCGGTTCTGGCAGCAACCGCATGGTCGTCTCCACGGCGCCCGCAGACGCCGCGCGCCCGTCACGTCGCGGCCGGCTCCTCCACCACGGGGGCCGCGAACTGGCTCGCGTAGAGGCGCGCGTAGGCGCCGTTCGCGGCGAGCAGGTCGTCGTGCGAGCCCTGCTCCACGATGTCGCCGTGCTCCATCACGAGGATCACGTCGGCGTCGCGGATCGTGGACAGGCGGTGCGCGATGACGAACGACGTCCGGTCCTTGCGCAGCCGGTTCATGGCCTCCTGCACCAGCACCTCGGTGCGGGTGTCCACGGACGACGTCGCCTCGTCGAGCACGAGGATCGCCGGGTCCGCCAGGAACGCCCGCGCGAGCGTGAGGAGCTGCTTCTCGCCCGCCGAGACCGACGAGCCCTCCTCGTCCACGACGGTGTCGTAGCCGTCGGGCAGGGTCCGCACGAACGGGTCCACGTGGGTGGCGCGGGTGGCGGCGAGGAACCCGTCCTCGTCCACCGTGACGCCGTCGGGCACGCCGTACCGGAGGTTCTCCTCGATGGTGCCCTTGAACAGCCAGGTGTCCTGGAGCACCATCCCGACCGAGGAGCGCAGGTCGTCGCGCGACATGTCGCGCGTGTCCACGCCGTCCAGGGTGATGCGCCCGCCGTCCACCTCGTAGAACCGCATGAGGAGGTTGACCAGCGTCGTCTTGCCGGCGCCCGTGGGCCCGACGATGGCGATGGTCTGCCCCGGCTCGGCCACGAGGTTCAGCCCGGTGATCAGGGGCTGCTCGGGCGTGTACGAGAACGTGACGTCCTCGAACGCGACCCGCCCGCGGACGGGCTCCACCTTCTTCGACTCGGCCGGGTCGGCCGACTGCTCGGGCGCGTCCAGCAGGTCGAACACCCGCTCGGCGGAGGCCACGCCGGACTGCAGCAGGTTCATCATCGACGCCACCTGCGTGAGCGGCTGGGTGAACTGGCGCGAGTACTGGATGAACGCCTGCACGTCACCCAGCGACAGCGTGCCCGAGGCGACGCGCAGGCCGCCGATCACCGCCACGATCACGTAGTTCAGGTTCGCGAGGAAGCCCATCGCCGGCTGGATCGTGCCCGAGATGAACTGCGCCTTGAAGCTGGACGAGTACAGCGAGCCGTTCTCCTTCGCGAACGCCTCGGCCGTGGGCTCCTGGTGCCCGTAGACCTTCACGAGCGCGTGCCCGGTGAACGACTCCTCGATGTGCGCGTTCAGGCGCCCCGTGGCCGCCCACTGCTCCACGAACTGCGGCTGGCTGCGCTTGGCGATCTGCGCCGTGAGGATCACGGACAGCGGCACCGTCACCAGCGCCACGAGCGCCAGGACCGGCGAGATCCAGAACATCATGCCCAGCACGCCGATCACCGTCAGGACGGCGGTGACGAGCTGCGCGAGCGTCTGCGTGGTCGTCTGGGCCACGTTGTCGATGTCGTTGGTGACGCGCGAGAGGATCTCGCCGCGCTGCTTGGCGTCCACGTAGGACAGCGGGATGCGGTGCAGCTTCGCCTCCACCTGGTCGCGCAGGTCCCGCATGGTCCGCTGCACGACGCCGGCGGTGATGCGCGCCTGGAGCCAGCCGAACAGGAACGCGCCGACGTACGCCGCCACGACCCAGCCGAGGGTCTGCATCAGCAGCGTGAAGTCGATGCCCTGGCCGGGCACCACGCCCACGACGCCGGACAGCAGGTCGGCCATCTGGTCCTGCCCCGACGCACGCAGGCCGGCCTCGGCCTGCTCGGTGCTCACGCCCGCGGGCAGCTGGGCGCCCACGACGCCCGCGAAGATCACGTTCGTCGCGTTGCCGAGCAGCTTGGGCCCGAGCACGGTCAGGGCCACCGAGCCGATGCCCAGCACCATGAGGGCCACGACGTTCAGGCGCTCGGGGCGCAGCATGCCGGCGAACCGGCGCAGCGAGCCCTTGAAGTCCATCGGCTTCTGCACGGGCATGCCCATCCCCATGCCCATCGGCCCGCCCCCGCCGGGGCCACGCCCGGGGCCGCCGGGGCCGCGCGGGGGCGCGGCGGGCGCCGCCGTCGTGCTCTTCTCCTGTGGCTGCGTCTCCTCGTTGCTCACGCGGCCTCCTCCTCTACCTTGCGGGACACCCGGTCGGCACGCATGATCAGGGCTCCGCCATCGTCGATCACGCGGCCTCCTCCAAGCTCATCTGGGACGTCACGATCTCCTGGTACGTCGGGTTGTCCGCCAGCAGCTGCGCGTGCGTGCCGCGGCCGACGATGCGGCCGTGGTCGAGCACCAGGATCTGCTCGGCGTCGCGGATGGTCGCCACGCGCTGTGCGACGACGATCACCGTCGCGTCGGCGGTCTGCGGCCGCAGGGCCGCACGCAGCCGGGCGTCGGTCGCGTAGTCGAGGGCGGAGAAGCTGTCGTCGAACAGGTAGATGCGTGGCTTGCGGATCACCGCTCGTGCGATGGCGAGCCGCTGCCGCTGCCCGCCGGAGAACGTCGAGCCGCCCTGGGCCACCACGGACTCCAGCCCGTCCGGCAGCGCCTCGACGAAGTCGCGCGCCTGCGCCACCTCGAGCGCCGCCCACATCTCGTCCTCGGACGCGTCCGGCTTGCCGTACCGGAGGTTGTCCGCGACGGTCCCGGTGAACAGGAACGCCTTCTGCGGCACCAGGCCCATGAGCGACCCGAGGTCGCGCTGCAGGAGGTCCCGCACGTCGACGCCGTCGACCCGGACCGTGCCGCCGGTAGCGTCGAACAGGCGCGGCACGAGGTTGAGCAGCGTCGACTTGCCGGAACCGGTCGAGCCGATGATCGCGGTGATCTGGCCCGGCTCGGCCGTGAACGTCAGGTCGTGCAGCACGGGCTCCTCGGCGCCCGGGTACCCGAACCCGACGTTCTCGAAGGTGACGCGGCCGCGCGGACCCGCACTGGCGGGCGATCCGTTGCTCTCCGGTGAACCGTCCTCCGCGACGCGGAGGCCGGGCAGGGCGACCGGGTGCTCCGGGTCGACGACGGACGGCTCGGTGTCCAGGACCTCCCCGATGCGCTCCGCCGCGACCGCGGCGCGCGGGATCATCATGAAGATCATCGTGGACATCATCACGGCCATGAGGATGTACATGATGTAGCTCAGGAACGCCGTCAGGGAGCCGATCTCCATCTCCCCGGCCTCGATCTCGTGCGCGCCGAACCACAGCACGGCCACGGAGGCCAGGTTCATGATCAGCATGACCACGGGGAACGTGAGCGCCCTGAGGCGGCCGGCGCGCAGCGAGGTGTCGAACAGCTCCTCGTTCACCACGCCGAAGCGCTGGGTCTCGCGCCGTTCGCGCACGAAGGCGCGCACCACACGCAGGCCCGTGATCTGCTCGCGCAGCACGGAGTTGATGGCGTCGATCCGCTTCTGCATGCGCCGGAAGTGCGGCACCATGCGCCACACGATGACGCCCGCCGAGGCGGCCAGCACCGGCACGATGACGAGGAGCAGCGCCGACATCGAGACGTCCTCCGACAGCGCCAGGATCACGCCGCCGACCAGCATGATCGGCGCCATCACCATGATGGTGAACGTCATCAGCACGGTCATCTGGACCTGCTGCACGTCGTTGGTGCCGCGCGTGATCAGGGTCGGCGCCCCGAACTGCGCCATCTCCCGCGCGGAGTAGGTCTGGACGGAGTGGAACACGTCGCGTCGCAGGTCCCGGCCGAAGGCCGTGGCGACCTGCGCGCCGAAGTAGACGGCGATGACCGACGCGACGACCTGGCCCAGCGACACGACCAGCATCCAGCCGCCGGTGCTCCAGATGTACCCGATGTCACCGGGCACCACGCCGTTGTCAATGATGTCGGCGTTGAGGCTGGGCAGATACAGGGCCGCGAGCGTCTGCACCAGCTGCAGGACGAGCACCGCGACCACCGCCCAGCGGTACGGGCCCAGATATTTCCGGGCGAGCGTGACGAGCATCAAGAGTTCCCTTCAGGGCTGGGGGTTGGAGAACCTGGTGCACCGGCTCCCGCAGTGGAGGCTGCACCTTCCACGGTGTCGGGGCCAGGCATTTTCGGCGGGCCGGCGAGGCCGTTCACGAGGGCGTCGGCCAGCACGTCGGCCGGCACCGCGGGCTGCAGGTGGTCGATCCGCAGGTGTGCGCCCGCGATCGCGGACTCGACCAGCGAGATCGCCACCTCGACGGGGACCCGCAGGCGGTGCGCGTCCGGCGCCAGGACGGCGGTGATCCCCTCGACCGTAGCCGCGCGCTGGGCCGCCCGCTGCTCCAGCAGCGTCTTGCGGTAGGTGAGCATGCGCTCGTGCTGGTCGGCGACGGACCTGGCGCCGGGAGGCGGCCCCGGCGTCACGACCCGCTGGCCGGGCGGGCCCGGTGGGCCCGGCGGCGCCACCGGCGGGGACCCGCCCGCGGCGCCGGACGCGCTCGGCGGCGCGCCGAACGGCATACCCGGACCGCCGGGCGACGACGCCATGCTGCGCAGGACGGACATCCACCGCATGACCTCGGCCACGCGGTGCCGCCCCAGCTCGATCACGAGCTCCAGGCGCCGTTCGAGCGGCAGCCCGGGGTCGATGCCGGTGAGCTCGGCGAGCGTCTGCTCCGGCTGGCCGGCCCGCGCCAGTCCCTCGACGGCGACCGCGCCCACGAGCTCGGTCTTGTCGCCGAACGCCCGGAACAGCGTGCCCTCCGCGACCCCTGCGGCCTGGGCCAGCTCGCGCGAGGTCACGTCGTGCCCCCGCTCGGCGACCAGCGGCAGCACCGCGTCGACGATGGCCGTCTTGCGGTCCTCGGGAGACATGCGGGGTGCCCGCGTCCGTCCGTTGTCCATGACGGCGACAGTAATTGAGTGAGCGCTCACTCCGCAACCTGTCTACGCCCACGGCAGACACGGGGCCGGACATGCCGGAAGCCCTCCGGTGCGAGCACCGGAGGGCTTCCGTGACCCGCTGGCGGCGGGTTCGGCTCAGCCGAGCCGCTCGCCGGGTGCGGCGGTCAGCCGGCCACTGTCGTCAGCCGGCCGGCGGCGCCGGGGGCGCCGGCGGGGGCGGCGTCGAGTCGCCGGGGCGCTGGCCGCGCTCCGACTCGGTGTCGAACGGCTCGCCCGACCGGGTGCCGGCGCTCGTCGCGTCGGCCGTGGCGGCCTCGGCCTGCCGCTGCGCCTCGGCGAGGGCCTCGGCGGGGTCCGGCAGCAGGGGCTCGTCCAGCACGGAGTCGATGGGCATGCGCGGACCCGAGGGGCCCTCGCCCGGCGGGGGCGGCGGGACCGCGGGGCCGGCGCCGCCGCCGAAGCCCGAGGCGATGCTGCCCAGCGCGGCGGTGAACTCCGTGGGGATGACCCAGGTGGTGTTGGACGTGCCGTTCGCGATCTGCGGCAGCGTCTGCAGGTACTGGTACGCCAGCAGCTTCGGGTCCGCGTCACCGCGGTGGATGGCCTCGAAGACCTGGAGGATCGCTCGCGACTCACCCTCGGCGCGCAGGATCTGCGCCTGGGCGTCACCCTCGGCCTTCAGGATCTCGGACTGCTTCTGGCCCTCGGCCGTGAGGATGGCCGACTGCTTGACACCCTCCGCGGTGAGGATCGCGGCGCGGCGGTCACGCTCGGCACGCATCTGCTGCTCCATGGAGCCCTGCACCGAGGGCGGCGGGTCGATCGACTTGAGCTCGACCCGGTTGACGCGGATGCCCCATCGGCCGGTCGCCTCGTCGAGCACACCGCGCAGCTGGCCGTTGATCTGGTCACGGCTGGTCAGCGTCTGCTCGAGGTCCATCGAGCCGATCACGTTACGCAGCGTGGTCACGGTGAGCTGCTCGATGGCGGTGATGTAGTTCGCGATCTCGTAGACCGCGGACTTGGCGTCCGTCACCTGGAAGTAGATGACGGTGTCGATCTCGACCACCAGGTTGTCGCTGGTGATCACGGGCTGGGGCGGGAACGAGACGACCTGCTCACGCAGGTCCACGCCGGCGCGAACCCGGTCCACGAACGGCACCAGCACGTGCAGGCCCGGGTCGAGCGTCTTCGAGTACCGACCCAGGCGCTCGACCACGAGCGCCACCGACTGAGGAACGATCCGCACGGCGCGGATCACCGCGACGATACCGACGATCACCACCAGGGCGATGATCAGATAGAGCAGGACTTGCCCGAATGACTCCACGACGTCTCCTTACGCGGGCGCCTTGGCCCGCAGGCGAATTACACGCTTCTGACTTGGACTGTCTGGGGACAACACAAAAGGGCGCCCAGGCGCCAGGCGGTTACGCCGGCTCGACGACGGCGGTGGCGCCGTCGATCTGGACCACACGAACGCTAGTGCCGGCGGGCAGCAGCGGCGACCCGGGCACGGACCGTGCGCTCCACACCTCACCGCTCAGCTTGATCAGCCCGGACGCGGTGCTGACCTCCTGGACCACCGACGCCGTACGGCCGACGTTCGCCTCGGCGTTGGTGGGCGACTTGGGCGTGTTGTTGCGCAGGTGCCGGATCAGCGTGGGGCGCAGCGTCACGAGCAGCACCACCGACGCCACCACGAACACGATGGCCTGGACCCACAGCGGCGCGCCCGCGCCGTTCGCGACGGCCGCGGCCAGCGCCCCGCCGGCGAACATGATGAAGACGAAGTCCAACGACAAGAGCTCGATCAGCGCGAAGACCAGCGCCGCCCCTACCCACCACAACCACGCCATGGGTTGCTCCCTCCGAGCGTCCACACCGGTTGGCGACCGGGCGCCGCCGGAACCTCTCCGACGGCGGGCCCTCGCGGTGAAATTACCGCTACCTCGGACCTTTGCCCGGACTTTACCAAGGACCACTGACACAGCGGTAGTGAAATCGCCGTTTCAAACTCTTTTCCTGAGGGCCCTGAACACTGCAGGTTCGGGACGCCGAGAAATGCGGTCAGCGGGCGGCGCGCGCCAGCCAGCGACCGCCGCCGTGGGCCACGACCAGCGGCAGCCCGAAGGCCGCCGAGAGGTTGTCCGCGGTGAGGACCTCCTCGATGGGGCCGGCGGCCTGGATCCCGGCCTTCTTCATGAGCAGCAGGTGCGTGAAGCCCGGCGGGATCTCCTCGACGTGGTGCGTCACGTGCACCAGCACCGGGGAGGCCGGGTCGCTCGCCAGCCCGGCCAGCGTGGCCACCAGCTCCTCACGGCCACCCAGGTCGAGACCCGCGCCGGGCTCGTCGAGCAGCAGCAGCTCGGGGTCGGTCATCAGGGCCCGGGCGATCTGCACGCGCTTGCGCTCGCCCTCCGAGAGGGTGCCGTAGGTGCGCTCGGCCAGGTGGTCGACGTCGAACGCCGAGAGCAGGTCCTTCGCCCGCTGCTCGTCGAGCTCGTCGTAGCTCTCGCGCCAGCGCCCCGTCACGCCGTAGGCGGCGGTGAGCACCACGTCGCGGACGGTCTCCGCCGTCGGCAGCCGCTCGGCGAGCGCCGCGCTGGAGATGCCGATGCGCGGGCGCAGCTCGAACACGTCGACCCGGCCGAGGGTCGCGTCCAGGATCCTCGCCGTGCCCGACGTCGGGTGCAGGCGCGCGGCGACGATCTGGAGCAGGGTCGTCTTGCCGGCACCGTTGGGCCCGAGAACGATCCAGCGCTCCCCCTCGTTCACCTGCCAGTCCACGGAATCGAGGATGGTCGAGGTGCCGCGACGGACGGTGACGCCCGCAAGATGGAGAACCGAGCTCATGGGCACCGACCCTACCTGGTCGACCGTCATTTACAGTGCTGCGGTGGACACCGATCAGGACCTCCCCCGGAGCGTGCTGCTCGCCCTGTGGCTGCAGGGCATAGGCGACACCTCGGACGCCGTGAAGTCCGTGGTGGGCGACGACGAGCCGCACACCGTGGAGGGGCTAGCAGGCTTTGCCGACGGAACAGACCTCGACACCCTCTTCACCGCGTGGACGGAGGGGCCGCGCGAGGTCTGCGCGCTCCTGCCCGCGCCGGGTGACGCCGCGGGCGTCCCGGCCGCCGCGAACCACGAGGCCACCGAGGCCGGCGAGTGCGTGGTGGTCACGACACCCGCCGGGAGCTGGGCCGCCGTGCCGCGGGTGCAGGCGTTCGGCAGCCACATCGAGCCCGGGCACATGGTGACGTGGCACGTGGTGCCGGTCCCCACGTGGACCACGCTGGTGCACGGCACCATCGGCTCGGTCGCCGACGCCGAGCGCGAGCTGCGCACGAGCCTGATGACGGCCACGGACGCCCTGGACCAGCTCGACGTCGCCCGCTGGCGCGACGACGCGGCCGACGCGATCGAACGGATCCGCTCGGCGAGCACGTCGTCGTGGCCGGTGCCGCACCTGGACGGGCGGCGCGCCCGCGTGCTGGACCTCGCGAGCCGGCTGCGCGCGATCGTCGCGCTGGGCACGGTGGACGACGGCGGCGCGGTGAACGTCTTCCAGGTCGACCAGCGGTCCACGGCGCTGCGCGAGGTGGACCGCACGGCCCGCCACGCGATGAGCGCGGCGACCTACGGCCAGATCGCCTGACCGCCGGGCGTCGCCCGACCGCTACGCGCCCGCCAGCACCCGCTCGTAGACGTCCATGGTGCGGTCCGCGATCGCGGACCAGGTGAAGTGCTCCTCCGCCCGACGGCGGCCGGCGGCCCCCATCGCCGCCGCGGTCGCCGGGTCGGTCGCGACGCGGGTCAGCGCGGCCGCGAGGTCGGCCACGAACCGGTCGGGGTCGAGCGGGGTGCCCGTGCCGTCGTCGGACTGCTCGATGGGCACCAGCAGGCCGGTCACCCCGTCGTCGACCACCTCGGGGATGCCGCCCGTGGCCGTGCCGACCACGGGCAGGCCCACGGCCATGGCCTCCAGGTTCACGATGCCGAGCGGCTCGTAGACGCTCGGGCAGACGAAGACGGTGCACGCGCCCAGGACCGCGATCAGGTCGGGCCGCGGGAGCATCTCCTCGATCCAGACCACACCGGTACGGGTCTCGCGCAGGCGCTCGACCAGGACCAGCACCTCGGCCATGATCTCCGGGGTGTCGGGCGCGCCCGCGCACAGCACGAGCTGCACCTCCGGCGGCAGCTCGGCGGCCGCGCGCAGCAGGTACGGCAGGCCCTTCTGCCGGGTGATCCGGCCCACGAAGACGACCGCGGGCCGGTCGGGGTCGATGCCGTGGCGGCGCACGGTCGCGGCGGCGTCGGCCTGCGCCGTCGCGTCGTCGGCGTCGGGCCGCCGCCAGCCCGACAGGTCGATGCCGTTGTGCACCACGTGCACGCGCTCGGGGTCGAGCTCCGGGTAGACGCGCAGGATGTCGGCGCGCATGCCCGCCGAGACCGCGATGACGCCGGCGGCGCCGAGGTACGCGGTGCGCTCGGCCCACGAGGAGAGCGCGTAGCCGCCGCCGAGCTGCTCGGCCTTCCAGGGCCGCAGGGGCTCCAGGGAGTGCGCCGTGACGACGTGCGGCACGCCGTGCAGGAGGCCGCCGAGATGTCCCGCCATGTTGGCGTACCAGGTGTGGGAGTGGAGCAGGTCGGCGCCCGCGACGTCGTCGGCCATCACGAGGTCCGTGCCCAGGGTGGCCAGGGCCGCGTTGGCGTCCGCGAGCGCGGTCGGCGTCGTGTAGCCGGTGACGCCGGACGCCTCGGTCGCGGCGTCGCGCGGGCCGTCGAAGCAGCGCACGCGGACGTCGGCGTGCTGGGCCAGGACCGCGGCCAGCTCGGCGACGTGCACGCCGGCGCCGCCGTAGACGTGCGGCGGGAACTCGCGGGTGAGCAGGTCCACGCGGAGCGCACGAGCGGGCCGGCCGGTGGTGGCCGGGGCGGGGGCGGGGCGGGGGGCGGCGGGAACGTCGGGCACAGTGCCAACCTAGCGTGCGCGAAGTCTCAGCGTGCCACCTGACGTTACGGCCGGAAAGGCCCTAATCTCACCGTATGGCCTCCGCCCCCCGCGTCCTTGCGATCGTCCTCGCCGGCGGCGAGGGAAAGCGGCTGATGCCGCTGACCGCCGCCCGCGCCAAGCCCGCCGTGCCCTTCGGCGGTATCTACCGCCTGGTCGACTTCGCCCTGTCCAACATCGTCAACTCGCGGTACCTGCACGTCGTGGTGCTGACGCAGTACAAGTCGCACTCGCTGGACCGCCACATCTCCAAGACGTGGCGCATGTCGCCGCTGCTGGGCAACTTCGTGGCGCCGGTCCCCGCGCAGCAGCGCGTGGGCAAGCACTGGTACCTCGGCAGCGCCGACGCGATCTACCAGTGCCTGAACATCATCGACGACGAGCGTCCGGACATCGTGGTCGTGGTGGGCGCCGACCACGTCTACCGCATGGACTTCTCGCAGATGGTGGACGCGCACATCGAGTCGGGGGCGCGCGCGACGGTCGCCGCGATCCGGCAGCCGATCGACATGGCCGACCAGTTCGGCGTCATCGACGTGGACCCGGGCGACCCCACGAAGATCCGTGAGTTCCTGGAGAAGCCGACCGACCCCACGGGCCTGCCGGACTCGCCCCGCGAGGTCCTGGCCTCCATGGGCAACTACGTGTTCGACGCCGACGCGCTGGTCGAGGCCGTGACGCGGGACGCCGCCGACCCGGACTCGCGGCACGACATGGGCGGCGACATCATCCCGGCGTTCGTGGCCCAGGGTGAGGCGGGCGTCTACGACTTCATCCGCAACGACGTGCCCGGCTCCACCGACCGGGACCGCGACTACTGGCGCGACGTAGGCACCATCGACTCGTTCTACGACGCCCACACGGACCTGATCGCCGTGCACCCGGTCTTCAACCTCTACAACATGGAGTGGCCGCTGTACACGGGCTACACGGGGCTGCCGCCGGCCAAGTTCGTGCACGCGGGCCCGGGCCGGATGGGGCACGCGGCGGAGTCGATCGTCTCGCCGGGCGTGCTCATCTCGGGGGCGCAGGCGGCCGGGTCGGTCCTGTCCCCCGGCGTGCACCTGCACTCGTGGTCGAACGTGTCCAACTCGGTGCTGATGGACGACGTCCAGGTGCACCGCTACGCGCACGTGCACCGGGCGATCGTCGACAAGAACGTGATCATCAACGAGCGGGCCCGCGTGGGCGTCGACCACGACGAGGACCGGGCGCGCGGCTTCACGGTGACGGAGTCGGGGCTGGTGGTGGTCCCGAAGGGCACGGTCGTGGACTGACCGTGTTCACCATGTGCGACGGCGGCCCGGGGAGACCCGGGCCTCCGGCACACTGGTGAGCGTGAAGCGACTCATCGTGTCCGACGCCGACTCCACGTTCTTTCGCCAGGAGGTCATCGAGCTCATCGCCGAGCACGCGGGCACCCGCGACGAGGTGGCGGCCGTGACCGAGCGCGCGATGCGGGGCGAGCTCGACTTCGCCGGGTCGCTGCGGGAGCGGGTGGCGACGCTGGCCGGCGTGCCCGTCGAGGCGCTGGAGAAGGTGCGCGCGGCGGTCGAGCTGATGCCTGGCGCCCGGGAGCTCGTGGCCGAGTGCCAGGCGCGC
Organism: Promicromonospora sp. MEB111; assembly: GCF_030209445.1. Classification (GTDB taxonomy): domain Bacteria; phylum Actinomycetota; class Actinomycetes; order Actinomycetales; family Cellulomonadaceae; genus Promicromonospora. The sequence goes on along the minus strand of NZ_JARVSD010000018.1, from coordinate 127,130 downwards.
GGCTGGGCGTTCGGGCTGGTCTCGGGCGGGTTCGAGGAGGTCGCCGGGCCGATCGCACGGGAGCTCGGGATCGAGCTCGTGCGGGCCAACCGGCTCGAGGTCGCCGACGGTGTGCTGACCGGCCGCACCGTGGGCCCCGTCATCGACCGGGCCGCCAAGGCCGCGACGCTGCGCGAGTGGGCCGCGCAGGTCGGTGTGCCGCTGGAGCAGACGGTCGCCGTGGGCGACGGCGCGAACGATCTCGACATGATCGGCGTCGCCGGCGTCGGTGTGGCCTTCAACGCCAAGCCGGTCGTCCGCGACCAGGCCCCCCACGTGATCGAGGACCGCCTGGACAACCTGCTGGCCCTCCTCTGAGACCACCGAAGCCCCCGTTGAGTGCGGGATATTCGCCCTTCTGGCACACAGAAAAGGGCGAATATCCCGCACTCAACGGGGGCTTTCGGGTGGGGCAGGTGGGGCGGGTGGGGCGGGTCAGGCCGGGCGCGTGACCTCCGTCAGGCGGGCCGTCTTGCGGTCCCAGTCCGCCCAGGCCAGGTCGGCCTCCAGCACCGAGTAGGTCGCCGTCGGGACGCCGACGCGCACCTGCGCGAGGGCGCCGTCCTCCGAGCCGGGACCGGCCAGGAGCTCGGCCGTGCCCGCCATGGCGGGCTCGTGACCGATCACCAGGACGGTCCGCGCCGCCGGGTCCAGCTCACGCACCAGCGCGAGGACGCCGCGCGGCATGGCACCGAGCAGGTCGTCGGTGAAGGCCACCGACGGCTCGCCCAGGTGCTTGCGCACGAGGTCCCAGGTCTGCCGCGTGCGCAGCGCCCCGGAGACGAGGACGGCGTCGGGCACGAGGCCGGACGCGACCAGCGCCGCGCCGACCTTCCCTGCCTGGTCCCGGCCACGCAGGGCGAGTGGCCGCGACTCGTCGGGAAGTTCCGACGCCGGCTCCGCCTTCGCGTGCCGGAGCAACACCAGACGCCGTGACGGCGTCGTGGTGGGCTCCGCGCCCGACGCTCTGCCCATCAGTGCCTCCTGCCCATCTATTGGCCCATGGCGTGCACGCCGCCGTCGACGTGCACGATCTCGCCTGTCGTTGCCGGGAACCAGTCGGACAGCAGGGCGGCCACGGCGCGCGCGGCCGGCTCTGCGGTGGTCTGGTCCCAGCCGAGCGGGGCTCGCGTCGGCCAGGCGTCCTCCATCGTCGCGAAGCCCGGGATGGACTTGGCGGCGGTGGTCCGGATGGGCCCAGCCGAGACGAGGTTGCAGCGGATTCCCTCAGGGCCGAGGTCGCGCGCCAGGTAGCGGTTCGCGGACTCCAGACCGGCCTTGGCCACGCCCATCCAGTCGTAGACGGGCCAGGCGAACTGCGCGTCGAACGTCAGGCCGACGACGGCGCCGCCGTCGGTCATCAGCGGCTTGGCGGCCACCGCGATCGACTTGTACGAGAACGTGGAGACATGCAGCGCGGTGGCGACGTCCTCCCAGGTGCCCGACAGGAAGTTGCCGCCCATGACGGACTGTGGCGCGAACCCGATCGAGTGCACCACGCCGTCGAGCCGCTCGAAGCCCTCCGCGCGCACGGCGTCCGCGAGCGCGTCGAGGTTCTCCTGGCTGGTGGCGTCCAGCTCCACGACCGGCGCCTCGACGGGGAGACGCTTGGAGAAGGCCTGGGTCAGCTTCATCTGCCGTCCGAAGGACGAGAGCACGACCTCCGCGCCCTCCTCCTGGGCGAGCCGGGCGGCGTGGAATGCGATCGACGAGTCCGTCAGCACGCCCGTGACGAGCAGCTTCTTACCTTCGAGGAGACCCATGTTGTCCTTCCGATCAGGCGCAGGCGTGCCGGAGCAACCCCTGTGCTGGGTGCGAGCGTAATGCGGATTGCTGCGCGGGACGAAACTCCGCGCCGTTCTCGATGCCGAGAGTGTTGGATATGTACGGGCGAAACCGCAGGCAGCGGCGTCAGACTACGGGTCAGTGCCCCATGCCGAGGCCACCGTCGACGGGGATGACGGCACCCGTGACGTAGCCGGCGGAGTCGGACGCGACGAAGGAGACCACGGAGGCCACCTCGTCCGGCGTGGCGAACCGGCCGGCCGGGATCGACTTCAGGTAGCCGTTGCGCACGTCCTCGGACAGCGCGGCCGTCATGTCGGTCTCGACGTACCCGGGGGCGACGACGTTCGCGGTGATGCCGCGCGTCCCGAGCTCGCGGGTGATCGAGCGGGCCATGCCGACCAGGGCCGCCTTCGACGACGAGTAGTTGACCTGGCCGGGGCCGCCGGACAGGCCCACGATCGAGCCGAGCAGCACGATGCGGCCCTTCCGGGCCCGGATCATGCCCTTCGACGCGCGGCGCACGCAGCGGAACGTGCCCTTGAGGTTCACGTCGATGACGGTCTCGAACTCCTCGTCGCTCATGCGCATGAGGAGCTGGTCCTTGGTCACGCCGGCGTTGGCCACGAGCACCTCGACCGGGCCCATGTCGGCCTCGATGGCGGCGAACGCGGCGTCGACGGCCGCGGTGTCGGTGACGTCCGCCACGTAGGGCTCCACGCCCTTGGGCAGCTCGCCGCCGCGGTAGATCGTGGCGACGCGGTCGCCGTCGGCGACGAACCGCTCCGCGATGGCGCGGCCGATGCCGCGTGCGGCACCCGTCACGACGACGACACGGCCGGTCGGACCTGCGGCAATGCTCTGAGTGGCGGGCATGGTGGTCACCTGAAGCTCCTCGATGCTGGGCTTTGCGCAAAAGGGCCGCGCGAGGCTGGGGCCGCGGCCGGTACCTGGGTCGATCCGGGTCCGCTGCGACGCTACCCCGCGCGTCGCACGGGCGCCGCGCGCGCCGGGCCACAGGGATGGACCGGACCTTGTCGGTTTTCTACAACAACTCCGAGCGTATCCGGCGCGAGCCGGGTCGTGTGAGGTGCGTCGGCATCGTGTCCGACGGCGTCCGACGCACGTAGACTGGAAGGATGAGCGAGCCGGTTCCCTCCATCACCTCGGCCCCCGAGCCGCTGGCGGTGGACCAGGCGCGCCGCACGCGCAGCTACCTCATCCAGATGTCCATCCGTGTGGTCTGCATCATCGGCGCCGTGCTGGTCGACGGCTGGATCCGCTGGGCCCTGGTGGCCGCCGCGGTGGTGCTTCCGTACTCCGCGGTGCTGATCGCCAACGCCGGGCGGGACCACACGACGCACGACACCTCCCCCGTCACGCCGCAGGCGGCCCCGATGCTCGAGGAGCTGCCCGAGGACGCGCCCCCGGCCGCACGCCAGGGCGGGCAGGGCGGCCCGGCGGACGACCGTCCCGACGACAAGGGCACCGACGACGGGACCGGACGGCTGAGCTACGGCTCGGGCCGCGTGATCAACCACGTGGACGACTGATGGACGTGCTGGGACTGACGGGCGCGACGCCCGACGCCGTTCCCGACGGCGAGCTGATCTGCAGCGCCAAGGGCTGCCGCGACGAGGCCGTGTGGGGCCTGCTCTGGAACAACCCGAAGCTGCACACGCCGCAGCGGCGCAAGGTGTGGCTCGCGTGCGACGAGCACCGGGAGCACCTCGAGCAGTTCCTGGGGGCGCGGTCCTTCTGGAAGCAGACCGTTCCGGTGACGGAACTGGACCGGGCCTCGTGAGCCAGGCGTCCGTGGCCGAGCGCCCCCAGTCGCCCGACGACCCGCGCGGACCGCGCACGACCCGCCAGTGGGTGATCCTGGCGGTGGCCGCCGTGGTGCTGGCTGCACTGTGCCTGGTCGCCGGACGCTGGCAATGGAACCGCTACGAGTCCCGCGAGGCCGAGATCGACCTCATCGAGAACAACTGGTCGGCGCCCGCGGTGCCCGCGGACGAGATCCTGCCCGGACCGGGTGCGGTGGTGCCGGACTCCGACGTCTGGCGCCCGGTCGAGCTCGAGGGCCACTACGTCACGGACGCGACCGTGCTGCTGCGCAACCGGCCGGTCGCGGGCCGCAACGGGTATCACGTGCTGGTGCCGTTCGAGGCGCGCCTGCCGAACGGCCAGGACATAGTGATGGTCGTCAACCGCGGCACGGTGCCGCTCGGCCGTGACGCGAGAGGCCCGGACGCCGTCCCCGACCCGCCCTCGGGCACGGTGACCGTCGTGGTGTCCCTGCGCGCCGACGAGCCGCCGTCGGACCGTGGCGCGCAGCCGGGCCAGGTGCAGGCGATCTCGACGGCCCAGGTGCTCGACGCCGGGCCCGCCGGACCCGGCTGGGCCGAGGGCCGCACCGTCGGGGCGTACGGCGCGCTCCGGTCGGAGCAACCCGCTGCCGACGTGGCGCTGGCGAGCCTGCCCAAGCCGGACACCGACCCGGGGTCGCACCTCTCGTACGCGTTCCAGTGGGCCATCTTCGCGCTCGGCGCCGTGGGTGGGTACGTGGTGCTGTGGCGCCGTGAGCGCGGGGCGCTGCGCGGCGAGAACGTGTCCGCGGGCGACCTGCTGCTGGCCTCCGGCGAGGCGTCCGACGGCGAGGGCGTGCGGGCGCGCAGGCCGGCCCGCGAGCGCCGTCCGACCGCCGAGGACGAGGAAGACGCGCTGATCGAGTCACAGCTGCGCTGAGGGCGGTCGACGAGGCGCGACGGCGGACGCCGTCCCGTGCGCCGGAGCCCTCCGGGGGCAGCGTCAGGCCAGGGAGACGAGCTCCTGGTAGCTGTCGTTCCAGAGGTCCTCGTCGCCGTCGGGCAGCAGCAGCACGCGCTCGGGCTCCAGGGCCTCGACGGCGCCGTCGTCGTGGGTCACCATCACGACCGCGCCCTCGTACGTCTTGAGTGCCCCGAGGATCTCGGCCCGGGAGGCGGGGTCGAGGTTGTTCGTCGGCTCGTCGAGCAGCAGGACGTTCGCGCCGGAGACCACGATCGTCGCCAGCGCCAGACGCGTCTTCTCGCCGCCGGAGAGCACGTGGGCGGGCTTCTCGGCGTCGTCCCCGCTGAACAGGAACGAGCCGAGCACCGAGCGCACCTGCGTGTCCGTCAGGTCGGGCGCGGCGTGCCGCAGGTTCTCGACGACGGTCGCGTCCATGTCGAGCGTGTCGTGCTCCTGGGCGTAGTAGCCGAGCTTGAGCCCGTGCCCGGGCTCGACCTCGCCGGTGTCCGGGGCCTCGACGCCCGCGAGGATGCGCAGCAGCGTCGTCTTGCCGGCACCGTTGAAACCGAGCACCACGACGCGCGACCCACGGTCGATCGCCAGGTCCACGCCCGCGAACACCTCCTGGGAGCCGTACGCCTTGGACAGCCCGCTCGCGGTGAGCGGCGTGCGCCCGCAGGGCGCCGGCGTCGGGAACCGGAGCTTGGCCACGCGGTCGGCGGCGCGCTCGTTCTCCAGGCCGCCGAGCATCTTCTCGGCGCGCTTGATCATGTTCTGCGCGGCGGTCGCCTTGGTCGCCTTGGCGCGCATCTTCTCGGCCTGGGCGAGCAGCGTGCCCGCCTTCTTCTCGGCGTTGGCCCGCTCGCGCCGACGACGCCGCTCGTCCGTCTCGCGCTGCTCCAGGTAGGTGTCCCAGCCCATGTTGTACTGGTCGAGCTCACCCCGGTTGGCGTCCAGGTGGAACACCTTGTTCACCGTGGCGCGCAGCAGGTCGACGTCGTGGCTGATCACGATGAACCCGCCGTTGTACGCCCTGAGGTAGTCGCGCAGCCAGATGATCGAGTCGGCGTCGAGGTGGTTGGTGGGCTCGTCCAGCAGCAGCGTCTCGACGCCGCTGAACAGGATGCGCGCCAGCTCGATCCGGCGGCGCTGACCGCCGGAGAGGGTGCTCAGGGGCTGGCCCAGCACGCGCTCGTCCAGGCCGAGGTTGGCCGTGATGATCTGCGCCTCGGACTCGGCGGCGTACCCGCCGGCCGCGAGGAACCGCGCCTCCAGCTTGGGGTACCGCTCCAGCGCTGCCGCCTGCGTGTCCGGGTCGGCCGACGCCATCTCGCCCTCGGTCTCGCGCATCTGCGTGATGACCCGGTCGAGGTTGCGCGCCGAGAGCACGCGGTTCATCGCGAGGACCTCGAGGTCGCCCGTGCGCGGGTCCTGGGGCAGGTAGCCGATGTCGGTGCCGCGCACGATCTGCCCGCCCGTGGGCTGGGTCTCGCCCGCGAGGGTCTTGGTCAGCGTGGTCTTGCCGGCGCCGTTGCGGCCGACCAGGCCGATCCGGTCGCCCGAGGCGACCCGGAAGGTGGCCTCGCTCAGCAGCACGCGCGCGCCGACGCGCAGCTCGACGCCATGGGCAGTGATCACGCAGGTGTTCCTCACGGTCAGGGGGATGGTGGCAGGGTGGATCGGCCCACGGCGGCGGGGGCCGGACCAGTCTAGGGGGTGCGGGTCCGGCAACGGGCAGGTCGCGACGAATGTCACCATGGAGCCCATGCCCGCACCCAGCTCCCGGCCCGCCGCCTGGCAGCCCGGCGACGTCCGCGACGCGGCCGGCGGCCTGTTCGCGCTGGCCCTCGCCACGTTCGTCGCCGTCACCACCGAGCTGGTCCCGGTAGGCCTGCTCCCCCTGATCAGCGACGACCTCGCCGTCTCCGAGTCGGTGGCGGGCCTCCTGGTCACCGCGTACGCGTTCATGGTCGCGGCGCTCGCCCTGCCGCTGACGTCGGCGACGCGCCGGCTGCCGCGCAAGACCGTGCTGCTCGGCACCCTCGCCGTCTACACGGCGAGCAACGTGATCGTCGCGCTCGCCCCCACCTTCGCGGTCGTCGCCGCGGCCCGGGCGCTCGGCGGGGCGGCGCACGCCGTCTTCTTCTCGGTGAGCATCGGGTACGCGTCGCGCCTGGTGCGGCCGCACCTCGCGGGACGAGCCCTGGCGCTCGTCACCCTGGGCGCGTCGGCCGGGTTCATCCTGGGCGTCCCGCTGTCGACGTCGCTGGGCACCGCCGTCGGCTGGCGCGAGGCGTTCCTCGTCCTGACGGGCGTGTGCGCCGTCGCGGGCGTGCTCACGGCCCTCCTGCTGCCCTCCGTCCCAGGCGGCGGCGCTCCCCCGGATGACGCCGCCCGCGGCGCCCGGCGTACCGCGCTCGCCCAGGTCACCACGGCCAACGTGCTGGCCTACCTCGGCCACTTCACCGTCTACACCTACGTGTCCGTACTGCTCCTGGCCGCCGGGCTCGCCACGGCGGCGCTCGGCCCCGCGCTGCTGCTGATCGGGGCGCTCGGGCTCATCGGGGCCGCGTTCGCCGCCACGCGGCTCGACGTCCGGCCCCGGCAGACCACGGTGATCACCCTGTCCGTCGTCGCGTGCGGTGTGCTCGCCCTCGGGATCGTGTTCCCGGCGACGGTGGGCACGCTCGTCGCCGCGGCCGTGTGGAGCATCGGCTTCGGCGCCGTCGCCGCCGTCTTCCAGACCGCGGCGATCCGGACGCGCGGGGCCTCGCCCGACGTCGTCGGGGCGCTGGTGAACGCGACGGCGAACATCGGCATCGGCGGCGGCGCGGCGCTCGGCGCGCTCGTGCTCGACGGCGCCGGCGTCGCCGCCGTCCCCTACACCGGTGCGGTGCTCGTGGTCGCCGCGCTGGTCGTGGTGCTGGTGGCGCGCAAGGCGTTCCCGGGAGGTGCGGCGGCCGACGCCGAGGACGCCCGGCACGGGAGCAGGGGCGAGACCAAGGACGAGTGATCGCTTCACCGCCAGGACGCGCGCGTACGGCAACGCGGACGTAACGTCCGCCCCATGGGCACTGAGACCTCCAGCGTTCCAGTCACCGTCGCCGACGCTCTGCCGCACCTGCGCGCGGGCCGTCTGACGGGCGGTGACGACCTCACGGCCAACCGGCCGGCGAAGCACCTGATCGCGCGGCGCCGCACGTACTTCCGGCAGCACGCCGTGGCCGTGCTGCGAGGCCGGCTGACCCGCAACCCCGACGCCCACCACCGCGAGATGCGGCACCGGATCACCGGGGCCCGCGCCGCCGCGGACGAGCTCTGGAAGCTCGTGGCCCGGCGCCCGGTCTGGCGGGTGCTGCAGTCCGTCCAGTCCGACGGCGGCGCCCTGGAGCTCGACCAGCTCGTCATCGGGCCCGGGGGCGTCTTCACCATCCACACGATCTACCGGCCCGCGCACGAGGTCACCGCCGAGGCCGCCTGGAACGAGGCGCGCCGCGCCCAGGAGATCCTGCGCTGGGCCACGCGCGTGCCGATCACCGTGCAGCCGGTCATCGTGTTCGTGCGCACCAAGGAACCCCGTGTCGAGGGCTCGCGCGAGGGCGTCGAGGTGCTGACGGCCCGGGAGCTCGTGCCCTGGCTCGAGAAGCACCGGCCGGTGCTCACCGACCGCGAGCTGGAGATCGTCCACCTGGCGGCACGCGACCGGCGGACCTGGGCGCGGTGACAGGCCGGCGACGCGCCGTCGGGACCGCAGGCCCGGCGACGCTCACAGGCTGACCCGCGGCACGCGCCTGCGGGCCGCCTCGGCCAGGCGGTCGCCCAGCTCGGCGAGCGGCACCGAGGCCCTGGCGCCCGACGCCGGATCGGTCACCGCCAGCGCACCCGCCGCCACCTCGCGCGCGCCCAGCACGCCGAGCAGCGCGTCCCGCCGCTGCCGGGCCTTGCGGATCCGGCTGCCCAGCGACCCCTCCCGCTCCACCCGGACCCGCAGGCCGCGGGCCCTCAGGTCCGCGGCGAGATCGTCGACGAGCTGGTCGGGGGCGTCCGGCAGCGGCAGCAGGCAGACCTGCACGGGCGCGAGCCAGAACGGGAGCCGTCCGCCGTGCCGTTCCAGGAGGAACGCGACCATCCGCTCCATCGCGCCGACGGTGCCGCGGTGGATCATCACGACCCGCTCGCGCTCGCCGGACGCCGCGACGTAGGTCAGGTCGAACCGCTCGGGCTGGTTGAAGTCGAGCTGGACGGTGGCGAGGGTCTCCTCGTGGCCGCGCGCGTCGAGCACCTGGACGTCGATCTTGGGGCCGTAGAACGCCGCCTCACCGGCCTCGGCGTGCCACGGCAGGCCGGCGGGCGAGGCGACGTCGTCGAGCACCGCGCGCAGCGCCTCCTCTGCCGCGGCCCACCGCTCGGGCGCGCCGAGCCACCGCTCGGAGGCGTCCCGGCCGGACAGGCGCAGGTACGCCACCTCGATGCCCAGGGTGTCGAGCACCTCCAGGACGGCGGCCAGCGCGGTGCGCACCTCGGCCCCGACCTGGTCGGGACGGCAGAAGACGTGTGCGTCGTCCAGGTTGATCTGCCGTACCCGGCTCAGCCCCGACAGCACCCCCGACCGCTCGGCGCGGAACATCGACGCGAGCTCCGAGTACCGCACGGGCAGGTCGCGGTACGAGCGCGGCTCGGACGCATAGATCTGCGCGTGGTGCGGGCAGTTGGCGGGGCGCAGCACGAGGGGGTCGGCGTCCGCGTCCGGGCTGCCGTCGAGGTCGGGAGCCGAGCCCGAGCTGTCAGCGTTCCCGCCCAGGTACATCGGCGGGAACATGTCGTCCGCGAACTTGGCCCAGTGGCCCGAGCGCTCGTACAGCGACCGCTTGCCGAGCACCGGCGAGTACACCGGCTCGCAGCCGGTGCGCAGCGCGACCTCGCGCGCGTACTGCTCCAGCTCGTACCGGATCGCCGCGCCGGCGGGCAGCCACAGCGGCAGGCCGGGCCCGACCAGCGGGCTGGTGTCGAAGATCCGCATGTCGCGGCCGAGGGCACGGTGGTCGAGGACGGCGGGTGCCTGAGACCGCTGGTTCGGTGCGGGGGCGTTCATGACGGTGCTCCTTCGATGGTGGAGCCGCCCCGGTGCCGTCGTCGTGCACGGCAAAGGCCCCGGAGCGAGCTCCGGGGCCTGGGTGCTGAAAGCAGGTCAGCGCGCGCCGGAGGGGTCCGGCGTCGTCGTGCGTGCGCTGAGGTGCATGCCGCCCACCGTAACGTCAGAGGGTGCGCGCGTCCAGGGCGTTGCAGTCCTGGATCGTGCCGCCGTCGTAGCCGATCGAGAACCACCGCACGCGCTGCTCGCTGGAGCCGTGCGAGAACGCCTCGGGGTTCACGTCGCCGCCGGAGCGGCGCTGGATGTTGTCGTCGCCCACGGCCGCGGCGGCGGACAGCGCCTGCTCCAGCTCCGCCTGCGAGATGGGCTGAAGGAACGGAACGCCCGTGTCCGGGTCCTCGGTGGTCGCGGCGTTGCCGGCCCACATCCCGGCGAGGCAGTCCGCCATGAGCTCGATGCGCACGGAGTCCGACTCGGGGCCGGTGCCCGACCGGTCGGCCCGCTCGAACAGCCCGAGCTGGTTCTCGATGTGGTGCCCGAACTCGTGCGCCGTCACGTACATCTCAGCCAGCGGCCCGCCCTCGGCGCCGAACTGGCTGGAGAGCTGGTCGTAGAACGAGAGGTCCTCGTACACGGTCGTGTCGGCCGGGCAGTAGAACGGCCCCGTGGCCGACGTCGCGGAACCGCAGCCGGTGTCGACCGCACCGGTGAAGCTGACGACCTCGGGCAGCTCGTACTCCACGCCGCCCTGCTCCGGGAGCGTCTCGGCCCAGTAGACGTCCAGCGAGTCCACGGCGGCATTGAGCCGGCACTCGGGGTCGGCGTTCGCCTGCTCGGCGGTGCACGCGCCGATGTAGCCCTGCTCGCCGCCGCCCCCGCTGTCGGTGGTGGTCCCGAGGATGTCGGCCGGACTGTTGCCGGTCAGCACCATGTACAGGAGCGCGATGACAAGCGCCGCACCGCCGCCGACACCCGCGCCGACGGCGCCCCGGCGCCCGCCGCCCTTGCGGACCCGGCCGCCCTCGAACTGCCCGCCCTCGCTGAAAGTCACCTGACAACGCTACCGCGAGGCGGGGGTCACCACCCCGTCGTCCGGCGCTACCCGGCCGTGCGGCTCCGGTACTGCTCGATCGGCCAGGACGTCATCGCGCCGATGCGGACCGAGACGATCTCTCCGTCGGCGTCGCGGTCCGTCTGGACCGGCTCGCCCACCGTGCCGAACCCGGCGACCGGCTCCTGCACCAGCCGGCCGTCGGACACGACCAGCCGCTGCGCGACCTCGGCGGGCTCGGCGGCGCGCACGTTGATCGTGTGCAGGATCCCGCCGAGGACCACGACGTCGGCCACGCCCCACAGGTTGGCGAACCGCCCGACGGGCGCGTCCGCAGGGACTCCCGGCGCCGGGTCGCCGCCCTTGCCGGAGGCACCCGCGACGACCCCGCCGGCCGCCACCTCGTCCGCCGCCGCGAGCGCCAGGTTGATCAGCTGGATCACGCCGTTGGCGATCTGCCCGGCGGTGCCGTCGACGGCGTTGGTCAGGGCGGAGACCACGATCCCGTCCACGGGGTCGATCCAGGTGCGGGTGATGTGCCCGGGGTAGCCGCCGGAGTGGCCGACGACCTCGCGGTCCCCGACCTTGCCGACCTCGATGCCGACGCCGTAGCGGCCGAGCTCCTTGCCGCGCACCGCGACCCGGGACTCGTCGCGCTGCATGATGCGCTTGCTGGCGTCGCTGATCAGGGTCGTGTCGCCGTACACGTGCGCGGCGCCGTAGCGGACCATCTCCGTCGCGGTGGAGTACCAGCCGGTCGCCGCGGCCATCGCACGGGTGTCGACGTGAGGGATGACCCGGCGTGCGTCGCCGTGGGCGATCCGCCCGGTGTGGCCGGCGGCGTACTCGGCGGCGCGGGCGGGGTCCAGCTCGGTCCCGGTCCGCGTCAGGCCCAGCGGCTCGACGACGGCGACCCGTGCCACCTCGTCGTACGTCTTGCCGGTGACCTGCTCGATGATGATCCCGAGCAGGCTGTACCCGATGTTCGTGTACTTGAAGTGCTCGTTCGGCTCGAACACGACGCCCTCGGCGCGCACGCACTCCAGCACCTCGGCGCGGTCGAGGAAGGGCCGGTGGTGCTGCCAGAAGTCGCCGTCGGAGGAGTCGCGGATGATCCCGGCCTGGTGGCCGAGCAGCTCCCGGACGGTGACGCCGGCGGCGCGCGAGCCGTCCAGCTCCGGCACGAGGTCGCCCACCCGGTCGTCGAGCCGCAGCTCGCCGCGCTCCACGAGCTGCATCACCATGACGCCGGTGAACGTCTTGGAGTGCGACGCGACACGGAACAGGTGGTCGCTGGTGAGGTCCTCCCCCGTCTCGACGTCGGCCTTGCCCCAGGCGAGGTCGACGAACACCTCGCCGCGGCGTCCGACGGCGAGCTGCAGGCCGGGGATGCCGTGGTACGCGGCCTGGAACGAGGCCCAGTCGGCGAGGTAGGGGGCGATGGAGCGGAGGGTCTGGGCGGTGCGGTCGTCAGTCACGGTTGCATCATGCCCGATCAGCGCTGGCGGGCATGGCGCGGCCGGTCCGGGTTGCGCAGCGTCTTGACCAGCCACCACACGATCAGCAGGACGGCCACGACGATGACGACCTTCTGGAACACGCCGACGCTCTCCTCGACGATGTGCCACTGGTCCCCCAGCAGGTAGCCGGCGCCGACCAGCAGGGTGTTCCACACGCACGAGCCGAGCGTCGTGAACAGCAGGAAGCGTGACAACGGCATGCGCTCCACACCGGCCGGGATGGAGATGAGGCTGCGCACGATCGGGATGACGCGGCCGATGAGCACCGCCCAGTCGCCGTGCCGGTTGAACCAGGTCTCCGCCTTGTCGACGTCCTCCAGCTTCACGAGCGGCATCCGGTCGACGATGCTGCGCAGGCGGTCCCGCCCGAGCCACGCGCCGAGCCCGTACAGGAGGAGCGCACCGACCACCGACCCCGCCGTGGTCCAGACGAGCACGTGCCACAGCACGAGGGTGCCCTGCGCCGCTGTAAAGCCTGCCAGCGGCAGGATCACCTCGCTCGGAAGGGGCGGGAAGAGGTTCTCGAGGGCGATCGCTACGCCTGCGCCCGGTGCGCCGAGGGTCTCCATGAGCCCGACGGCCCAGTCGGCGACGGTCGTGGCGAAGCTTTGTGTCGTCATGCCCCTACGCTATTCGGCCGCGGAGGGTCGGCGGACTGTGGTAGTCCGTCACAGCGTGGGGGTATGCCGCAGGTGACGTGTGGTTTTCCGCAGTCCGCCCGGCCGCCGCCGTCCCTATCCTGGCGAGGTGAACCCAGCCCCCGCCGCTCCGCACAGCACCCCCGCACGGGTGATGTGGGGTGCTGCCCTCGGCGCCGTCACCTGGCCGGCCGACCTGTTCTGCGCGGTGCTGGCGCTCGTGACGGCGGGCCGCCCGGCGCCGCCCGGGCCGGTTCGTGCCGTGGTCGCGTGGCACCGCCGGCGCGCGGTCCGGTTCTTCGACTGGTCCGACGACGGCGCCCCGCTCACCTCCTGGCGCGCCTCCGCGTACCTCGCGCTGCGCGTCGGCATGAGCTCGCTGAGCCTGCTGGTGCTGGGGCTGCTGGCGTACGGCGTGTTCGGTGTGGTCGTGAGCCTGGCGTCCTGGCTGTTCGACGTGCGCCTCACCGTGGACGCGGCGGTCCAGGGCGACGGTCTCTCCACGTGGGACGTGATCGTCCTGGTGCCCATCGGCGCGATCCTGCTGTACCTGGACCTCATGGGACTGTTCGGGGTGGGCCTGCTGGACCGGTGGACCGCCGCCCGGTGGTTGTCGCCGAGCCGCAGCGAACGCCTGGCGGCGCAGGTCGAGGAGCTGACGGTCAGTCGCGCGGACCTGCTGTCGGCGCTCGACGCGGAACGCGGCCGTATCGAGCGGGACCTGCACGACGGCGTGCAGCAGCGCGCCGTGGCCCTCGGGCTGCTGGTCAACCGGGCACGGCGGCTGGCCGGGCCCGGTTCGGCGGGCTCCCTGCTGCTGGAGCAGGCGGGGCGGGAGGCGGAGCAGCTGGTGACCGACCTGCGCGACGTCGCCTGGCGGGTACGACCCACCACGCTGGACACGCACGGGCTGGAGCCGGTGCTGCGACAGCTCGTGTCGCACACCGCGGTGCCGACGGCGTTGGACTGGGCGGTCCCGGTGCGGCTGCCGGCCGCGGTGGAGACGACGGTGTACTACGTGGTGGCGGAGGCGCTGACGAACGTGGCGAGGCACTCGGGGGCCGCGGGGGCACGGGTGGCGGTGCGCCTCGCCGACGACACGAACCCGGAGGCCGACATCATGCGCGTGGTGATCAGCGACGACGGCGGGGGCGGCGCAGCACCCCGCCCTGGCCACGGGCTCGCCGGGCTGGCCGGCCGTGCGGCCGCCGCGGGTGGCGCACTGACCATCGAAAGCCCGGTCGGCGGCCCCACACGGATCGAGGTGACGCTGCCGTGCGCGTGATGCTGGCCGAGGACTCCACCCTGCTGCGGGAAGGTATCCGCAGCCTCCTGGCGGACGAGGGCCACGACGTCGTCGCTGCCTACGGCTCCGCGGAGGGCCTGCTGAACCGGCTGGCGGCCGAGCGACCCGACGTCGTCGTGCTGGACGTCCGCATGCCGCCGACCCACACCGACGAGGGCGTGCGAGCGGCGGCCACGATCCGGGAGCGCTGGCCGGACGTCGGCATCCTCGTGCTCTCGCAGTATGTCGAGCGGCAGTTCACGCAGGTGCTGCTGGGCGAGGACGCACGCGCCGTCGGCTACCTGCTCAAGGACCGCGTGATGGGCGTGGACGACTTCCTGGAGGCCCTCGACCGGGTGCGGTCCGGGGGCCTGGTGCTGGACCCCGAGGTGGTGGGGCAGCTGTTCCGGGACACGTCGCACCGGCTCGGGATGCTGAGCGAGCGAGAGCGGGAGGTGCTGGCACTGATGGCCGAGGGGCGGACCAACGCAGGGATCGCCCGGGCGCTGTTCATCTCGACGTCGGCGGTGGAGAAGCACTCGAACGCTATCTTCGACAAGCTCGAGCTGGTGGCGGCGGACGGGTACAACCGGCGGGTGCTGGCGATCCTGCGGTGGCTGGAGTCGTGACGGTGAGCTGCCTCTGACGGTAGGCGCCGCTCCAGCGCCCGTGTCATGGTGTTGGCTCGACGACGACTCCTGAGCGGACGGAATCCACCATGGACGAACGGTTCACCGCGACCCTGCAGAAGAGCCCGAACGAGGGCGGCTGGACCTACGTCGTATGGCCCGAGTCCGTCATGTACTACGGCACTCGCGGCCTGGTCAAGGTCCGCGGAACGATCGACGGTCACCCGTTCCAGAGTTCGTTCATGGCCCTGGGAGACGGCACTCACAAGCTGCCCGTCAAGGCGGACGTGCGCAAGGCGATCGGCAAGGAGGAGGGCGACACCGTGACCGTCGTCCTTCAGGAGCGTCTGGACGCCTAGGAGCGCAGCCAGGTCCGTTCCCGACGTGCCACGCCGAACAATTCTCGTGTCTGACCGGCACGTGCCGCACTGTCGTGGGGCAGCAGTACCCCCTGAGTTGATCATGTCAGGCAGTACGCCGCGCCCGTGGCGGCCGCGAACGAGATGAAACCGTCGTTCTCGCCGGAGGCGAGCAGCATCGTGAGGCTCCGGCCGTCGTCGCGCCGGTAGGCATAGGTCACGTAGCCGAGCAGTTGTCCGCCGTGTCCCCACAGCGTGCCGCCGCAGGGCAGGTCGAACCGCTCCAGACCCAGCCCGTAGTGGAAACCCATGCCCATCGGGACGGTCGTCCGCATCTGCACCAGGGACTCCTCGCTGATCAGGTCACCGCCCAGGAGTGCCTCGAAGAAGGCCTGTAGATCACGGGTCGTGGAGACCATCTCTCCTGCGGCCCAGTCGAGAGAGACGTTCTGCTCGGTGACGTCGACGCTCTGCCCGTCCTCAAGTGTGGTGGCTGCGTGGATCGCCGGCTCCGGAATGGTGGGGTCAGCACCCGGGAACGAGGTCCCGGTCAGGTTCAGCGGACCGAGGATCCGGTGCTCGATCACCTCGCTGTACGGACGGCCGGTGACGACCTCGACGAGCCTGCCCGCCACGATGTAGTTGGTGTTGGAGTAGCGGAAGTCCGTACCGGCTGCGAAGTACGGCTGGTGCTCGACGGCGGCATCCAGCAACTGGTCGGGCAGATAGCCCGCGAAGCGGGCGTCGCCCCGCCACCGGTTGGTGGACCAGCCTTCTCCCTTCATGTAGTCGTACAGCCCACTGGTGTGGTTGAGGATCTGCCGCACGGTGATGTCGGCGCCGTTCGGCACGACGCCCGGCAGGTAGGTCTCGATGGGTGCGTCGAGGTCCACCTTGCCCTCGTCCACGAGCTGCAGGATCACCGTGGCCACGAAGGTCTTGGTGATGCTGCCGATCCGAAAGCGCTCGTCTCCGGAGGGCGACCTCGCCCCGCCGCTGGTCGAGGAGCCGGACGTCCAGGTGCCCGCTGGTCCAGGTTCCGTGACTCTCAGAAGAGTGGCCGAGGTCGAAGGCGCAGTGCCGGCGATCACCGAGGTGAGTACCTGGTTGCGCCCGAGTACCAGGGCGAGCGCGACCGCGCCGATCATGGTGACGGCGCCGATGAGAAGTACTGCGATCGCTCGGCGGATGCGGTGAGGTCTGGGCGTTGTGGACATGCTGTTCAACCTAGGAAACCGAGACCGCGCGGAGACTGCGGAAAGCCGTACGGGAGGGTGCGGAGGTCCTCAGCGTGCTGCCGGTCAGGACGAGCGTGACGAGGCCACAGCCGGCCATCCGGTCCGCGCTTTGCACCGTGCAGTACCCCTCCCTAGGCTGCGCCGGTGCGCATCTTCCTCGCCGGCGCGACCGGCGTGATCGGGTCCCGGTTGCTGCCGCTGCTCGTCGCGGCCGGCCATGAGGTCGCAGGCACCACGCGCTCGCCCGAACGCGCGGGCGCCATCGAGCGGCTCGGGGGCAGCCCGGTCGTCGTGGACGTCTACGACGTCGAAGCGCTCACGGCCGCCGTCGTCGCGTACCGGCCCGACGTGGTGATGCACCAGCTCACCGACCTGCCCGACGACGTCGCGGCGATCCCGGCCCGCGCTGCCGCGAACTCGCGGATCCGCACCGAGGGCACGGCGAACCTGCTCGCGGCGGCACAGGCCGCGGGCGCACCCCGGGTGCTCGCGCAGTCCATCGCCTGGACGCCGCCCGGCCGGGGCGACGCCGTGGCCTGGCACGAGGCCGCCGTCCTGGACGCGGGCGGGGTCGTGGTGCGGTACGGCCAGCTCTACGGCCCGGGCACATACCACGAGACGGAGGAGCCCGCGCACCCGCGGATCCACGTGGACGACGCCGCGCGGCTGACGGTGCCGCTGCTGAGCGTGGAGCCGGGGGTCGTGGTGCTGGCGGATCCCGTGCACTGACATGAACGATGTCGCGCCACCGGCTGACCGGGTGCAGGTGAAGAACAGACACAGTTCCGCTCAACCTCATCGCGAAACCTTGCCTCCGCCGACAAACCTTCCCGAATTGTCCGCTTCCTCGTACGCTCGTGCCTGTGGCGGAGGTGGGGCCGGGGGACGTCAGCAGCGGGGGCGGGCGCCGGCTCTGGGTGTATGGCTTCGCATCGACTCTTGCCGTCCTTGTCGGCATCGCGGCAGCGGTCCTCCCGGAGTCCGTACCGCCCTGGGTGCGGCAGACCATGGTCGCCGGCGCCGTCGTCGGCGGGGTCGTCGGTGCGACGCTCCTCGAACGCTGGTTCACCCTGCACGACCGGCACCAGGAGGCGGCTGACCGTGAGGCCCACGATCGCCTCGCCTCGCAGCAGCTCGGCGTCCGGCCGCCGGGAGACGAGGATGCCCCCGGCCGCCTGCTCTCCCCCGTTCGTGAGGGTGACGACCAGATCGTGAGGTTCGTCGGCCGTGAAGACGTGCTCCAGCAGCTGATCGACTGGTGCGTCGACGGCCATGACACCGGCAGACGTTCCCTGCGGGTGCAGCTCGTGACTGGTTCCGGCGGCGTGGGCAAGACGAGACTCGCACACGAGCTGCAGACCGCGATGCGGAGGAAGCGCGGATGGGAGTGCCGCAACCTTCGCGCCGGCGTCGAGGCGGAGGCCATGCAGGTGTTGCGCCGCGCGCATCGCGAGGCGCCCGTGCTGTTCGTCGTCGACTACGCGGAGAACAGGAGCGACGGCGTCGCCGAGCTGCTGCGCCAGGCGAACAGCGATCCCGGGGCGGTGCGTGTCCTCCTCCTCGCCCGCCGGGGCGGCGAGTGGTGGTCGGACCTGTGCCAGCAGTCCGACGTCGGCGCCGTCGTCGGCAGATACGACCCCATCGAGCTGTCCGACCGGGTCGTCCCGCACGACGCCGACGACGGGCACCTCGCCGAGCAGCAGAGGATCGTCGACGTCGCGGTGCAGGACTTCGCCGCGTTCCTCGACCGGAACCCGGTGCAGGTGACATTGCCCGACGTCGTCCCCGGCGCGCGGATGCTCGACCTGCTGTCCATCGGACTCATCCAGGTGCTGCGGACCGAGGAGCATCCGACCGACGTGGGCGCACCACGGCGGACCCACGCGGACGTGTCGATGCACGCCGTGTTCGACGAGCTGCTCCGGCACGAGGCACGCAGCTGGGTGAGGTCGGCCCACGAGGCCGGGATCCCCACCGACGGCCAGACACTCCGGATCCTTGTGGGCGCCGCGTGCCTCCTCGGCGCGGACAGCCAGGCCGAGGCCGAGTCACTGGTCCGTCGTGCTGCGTCGCTGTGTCCGCCGGGCTCTCGGCTCGATCCCCGGTCGGCCGCCCGCTGGCTGCGCGAGCAGTATCCGCCGGGCGACGGATTCCCGGAGAGCTCCGGTGACCCGGCACTCGTCGGGGACCCCGGATGGATCGGGAGCCTCCACCCGGACCGGTTGGCCGAGCACCTGGTCGTCTCCGTGCTCACGGCCGCGGACTCCACAGACGCGAGTCGCGCCCTGGTGAGTTCCGAACGGCGGGCGGTCCTCTTGCACGGCCTGAGCGAGAGCCAGGCAATCCGGGCCATGATCGTCTTGACGCGGGCCGCGTCCGATCCGTCGCGCAGCGAGGATCGCAAGCACGCGAGCGCCTCCGGTTTTCGGCGCCCGGGCCGCACTCACGAAACCGACACCGATCGCCTCGACCCACGCCGAGGAGACGACGTGGCCCAGCTCGCGCTGGATCTCGTGCACGGCATCGACGCACGATGGCGCACGGTCAGTGCGGTGCACGAGCAGCTCCCCTGGCCGGACCCGCCGAGCGCGCTCCACGAGGTCGGACACCGGGTCGCCGAGCTCCTCGTCCTTGCAATCAACAACGACCGGCCGTCCGCGCACACCTACCGGACCGCTCACGCGCAGCACGTTCTCGGGAACTGGACCTACACGCTCGGCCGCTACGACGACTCGCTCAGGGCGCGAGAGGAAGCGACGCGTCTGTACCGCCGGCTCGGAAGGTGGCGTGCCGGCCGCTACTGGCCGAACCTGGCCCAGTCGCTCGACAACCTCGGTGACTCGTTCGCCGTGCTCGGTCGGTACACCGAGGCGCTGGAGGCGCGGCGCGAGGCCGTACGGACGTGGCAGCAGAATGCGCACGTCGACGCCGAGCGGTTCCTGCCAGACCTGGCCAAGTCGCTGCACAACCTCGGTGTCTCGTACCGGGACCTCGGGCTTCCCCGCGAATCCCTTACAACGCACCGCGAGGCGCTGGCCGCACGTCGACACCTCGCTGCGCGGCACGACCGCCATCGCGCCTCGCTCGCGCGATCCCTCAGCTCCATCGGACGGTGCCACACCGACCTCAGCGATACCGATCTGGCGCACTCCGACTTCCTCGAGGCGCTGGAGCATTGGCGGCACCTGGAGGCGGAGACCCCGACGCGCTACGAACCGGACCTGGCCCTCGCCCTCGGCGACCTCGGCAATACCCACGGGCTGCTCGATCGCGCCGAAAAAGGCCTGGCACTGCATCAGGAAGCTCATCGGATCTGGGAACGCCTCACGGCCCGGAACCCGGTCCGCTTCGAGCCCGGGCGCGCCCGGTCCCTCACCGACCTCGGCAGCGCCTATGCGACCCTCGGCAGACTCCAGAGCTCGGTCCGGGCCCACGACGAGGCCATCGCCATCTATCGGGACCTCTCGAACAGATACCCGAACCGGCGCGAGCAGAACCTCGCCTGGAGCCTCGGCGTCTCCGCGTCCTCCCTGGCTCGTGCCGGGCTCGACGAGCTCGCGCGGGAGCGATTCGCCGAAGCGCTCGGCCTCTACCGACGCCGGTACCAGGGCGGTACACAGTCAGTGCAGTTCGTGACGACGTATCGATCGGCGCTGGACGGGTATGCGACCGTGCTGGAACGAGCCGGAAAGGACGACGCTGCCCGAGGGCTGCGGACCGAGATGGAGCCGCTGGACCAGTTCCTCACCGACTTGTGACCGACGCCGCCGACGCCCCGCCCGGCCGGCTCAGGCGAGCCGCACGACGACAAGCGTCTTGTCGTCGTGCCGCTTCGAGCGAACCCAACGACGTCCGTCGGGGTCGGCGGCCTCGGCAACGTGCAGATCACGCAGGACTCGATCCGGACCATGCTCCAACGCCTCCGCGTACAGATCCCGCCACGACCTGGCTCGGGGGTGCCGGGCGGGGTCGACACCGTCCGTCGCGAGCAGCAGCCCGGACACGCCGGTCCGGTCGGTCGTGCTCTGAACACCGTGGTAAGCGGCCGCCGGATCCGTTCCGGCCACGTAGTAGCCCCCGGGGACGTTGCGCAACCGTGCCTGCTCCCGTTGGAGCTCGATGAGCAGCGCGCGATGGCCTTCGTCGTAGCCGTGGCCTGCCGCGAGCCGGGAACGGTACTCCAGTCGCTTCTCGCCGAGGACGTCGCCCAGGTCGTCATCGGTGTGGACCATCTCGGACCCGTCCTCGTGGAGCACGGCAACGATGCTGTCGCACAGCACATAGGTCTCGACGATGTCGGCTGACCACCGGGCGATCGCAACCGTGGAGGTCGGACTCGTCTCGGGTACGAGACGCTCGACGTCACGCACCTCCTCGATCGCCGCGGCAACGACATCGGGGATCGACGGGCCGCCAGGAAGTGCGCGAGCCAGGACCTCGCCGAGCCGACCTGCGAACCACCCCGGATCGTGCGAGCGGTCCCCCGCCACCGACGTGGCGCCGTCGAGCACGACCGTGAAGCCTTCCCCCACGATGTGGCGGTCCTGATTGTTGTGGTCACCGGCACGGGTTGCTGCAAGCGAGGTCACGCAGCAGACCCTAGAGCACGACTACGGCGGCCCTTTCGCCTCGTCCGGCGCTCACACGGACAACGGCTCCGTCAAGGGTCTCCGGACGCCCCGCTCGCAGTAGAACGTCTCCGCGGCCAGCGCGGCATCGAGCGCGACCTGCAATCTGAGCGCCAAAGATTCTTTCGTCTTCTGCACGGCATCAGCCATCGACAGTATCTGCACGGACTTGACCTCGTCGTCATGCCCGCGAAGCGCATCGCACTCGGCGGCGCTGAGTACTCCTCCGTCAAAGATCCAGAGCAACCCTTCCGGCATTCCGTCAGGTGCACCTGGAACGTAATCGACAACGAGAACCGGCATATTTCGCCGGACGAGCCCCAATTCCTCCTCCAGCTCACGCTCGGCGGCCGACCAAGGCGATTCGTCCGCCTCCACCACTCCGCCAGGGATCTCCCAGTTCACCTTGTAGCTCGGTTCGATGAGCACGACCCGACGATTTGCATCACGCAGAAGGACACCTGCCGCCACTCGCTTGCGGGGCAATGTCTTGATGTATTCATCGCAAGCGTGGTCTTCCACACGGGCCAATGTTGCGCTCGGTCCATGCACTCGCAACCGGGCCCGTGATCTTGCCTTCAGCGCGAAAAGCGGTAAGGGGATTTCATCGGGCCCAAGCAACTCTGACATCTTGCTCAACGCACGCGCAAGGCGCGCCAACATGGCGGGGAGGATCTCCCGTGAGAGTTCGACCACGGGCTGAACTTACCCGAAATGTCCGTTCCCGAGCACCACACCTCGTGCAGCAGTGCCTCCCCGGCATGCTCCGCCTTGACGAACGAACGGTCGGCGTCCCCGATCACGTCATCCACCCACACGAACGGCCGCCCGGCCGCGCTCCGGACCAGCGCCCTCGTCTTCCACTGCAAGCTGTCGTCCCCGATGTCACCGGAGTAGGCGGGCAGTTCGGCGACCGGTAGACGCGGCAGGCCGGGCAGGGGCGAGATCACGTCGTTCGCGGCGTCCATCCATGCCGTCGCCCACACCAGGTCGCACCCCCGCCATCCGGCCCGCGTAATACATCGGGACGACGCCGTCGGCGATCCCTAGACTGACCCGACCCGCCCACCCCAGGGCCGGGCCCACCACCCCACACACCCCACGAGGAGAAGCCCCGCGTGTCCCACGTCGTCGCGATCAAGGACCAGGTGGAGGCGGCCGTCCGGGCCGCCCTGACCGAGGTGCTCCCGGCCGAGCTGGCCGGCACCGACCCGGTGGTCCGACGATCCGACCGCGCCGACTTCCAGGCGAACGGACCGCTCGCCGTCGCCAAGCGCGTGGGACGCGCCCCGCGCGACCTCGCCACGGCCACGGCCGACCGCCTCGGCGGCTCCGTCGCCGAGGCCAAGGCCGAGGGCGTCGCCAACGCCGCCGTCACCGCCGAGGTCTCCGGCCCCGGCTTCCTCAACCTCACCGTCCCGGCCGCCACCCTCTGGCGGCAGGTCGCCGCGCGCCTCGCCGACGAGAGTCTGGGCATCGCCACGACGCACGACGGCGAGCGCACCGTCATCGACTACTCCGCGCCCAACGTGGCCAAGGAGATGCACGTGGGCCACCTGCGCTCCACGATCATCGGCGACACCCTGGCCCGCGTCCTGGCGCACCTCGGCGCGACCGTGATCCGCCAGAACCACGTGGGCGACTGGGGCACCCAGTTCGGCATGCTCATCCAGTTCATCGACGAGCACCCGGAGCAGACCTGGCAGGGTGAGGCCTCCATGTCCGCCCTGGACGCGCTCTACCGCGCGGCCCGGGCCGCGTTCGACACAGACCCTGGCTTCGCCGACCGCGCCCGGGCCCGTGTCGTCCTGCTCCAGTCCGGTGACGAAGCCACGCTCTCGACCTGGCGCGAGCTCGTCGCCGAGTCCGAGGCCGCCTTCCAGGCCGTCTACGACCGCCTCGGCATCCTGCTCACCCCGGCCGACGCCGACGGCGAGTCCCGCTACAACGCCGACCTCCCGGGCGTCGTCGACGAGCTCGTGGCCCAGGGCATCGCCGTCGACTCCGACGGCGCCCTGTGCGCCTTCACCGACGGCGTCGTCGGACCCGACGGCGATCCCGTCCCGCTCATCGTGCGCAAGAAGGACGGCGGATTCGGCTACGCCGCCACCGACCTCGCCACGGTGCGCCTGCGCGTCGAGGAGTACCACGCCACCCGCATCCTCTACGTCGTCGACGCGCGGCAGGCGCTGCACTTCCGGATGGTCTTCGACGTCGCACGCCGCGCCGGCTGGCTGCCCGACGACGTCGCCGCGACCCACGTCCCGTTCGGCACCGTGCTGGGCGCTGACGGCAAGCCGTTCAAGACGCGCGACGGCGGGACGGTGCGCCTCGACGACCTGCTGGACCAGGCCGTCGAGCGGGCCCGCGCGGAGCTGGCCGAGAAGGACCACGGGCTCACGCCGGAGGAATTCGAGCGTGTGGCGCAGGCGGCGGGCATCGGCGCGGTGAAGTACGCCGACCTGTCGAACACGCGCACCAAGGACTACGTCTTCGACGTCGACCGCATGGTGGCGCTGAACGGCAACACCGGCGTCTACCTCCAGTACGCGTACGCGCGCGTCCGCTCGATCCTGCGCAAGGCGGCCGATGCCGGGGTCAGGCTCGGCCGGCCGGTCGACCCGACCCTCCCCCTGCACCCGGCCGAACGGGCGCTGGCCCTCACGCTGGACGAGCTCGCGGCGACGCTCGACGACGTCGCCGTCACGCTCGAACCGCACCGCCTCGCCGGCTACCTGTTCGACCTGGCCCGCGCGTACACCGAGTTCTACGACCGGTGCCCGGTCCTCCGGGCCGACGACGACGCCGTCCGCGCAGGCCGTCTGGCCCTGTGCGAGCTGACGGGCCGCACCCTGGCGACCGGGCTCGACCTGCTGGGTCTCGCCGCGCCCGACCGGATGTGACGGCGCCCGCCCCGTCCCACCACGGGTCGGGGCGGGCACCACGAGGCGCCGCCCGCCGCAGGCGCCAGCACGAGATCAGCGCCCCCGGCTGCCCGCCCCGCCGTCGGGCGCGATCTCCGCGATGCGCGCGAGGTCCTCAGCGGTGAGCCGCACCTGCGCGGAGGCGTTGTTCTGGCTGACCCGGCCGGCATCGCGGGAGCCCGGGATCGGCACCACGTAGTCCCGCTGCGCCAGCAGCCAGCCGAGCGCGAGCTGCGAGAGCGTGGTCCCCTTGTCCGCCGCGACCTCGGTCAGCTGGCGTGCGATCTCCACGTTGGTGCCGAAGTTCTCCGGCGCCCACCAGCCGATCATCTGACGCACGTCGCTCGCGTCGAGCTCGTTCCGGGGCCGGACAGCGCCACTGAGGAAGCCGCGGGCCAGCGGCGAGAAGGCGACGAACCCGATGCCGAGCTCCTCCAGCACCGGCAGCAGCGGCTCCGAGTCGCGGGCGAAGATCGAGTACTCGTTCTGCAGCACCGAGATCGGGTGCACGGCGTGCGCCCGGCGGATCGTGTCCTCGTCGGCGTTCGAGAGCCCGAGGTACTTGACCTTGCCGGCCTCCACGTACTCCTGCATCACGCCCACGACGTCCTCGATCGGAACGGCCGGGTCGGGAACGTGCTGGTAGAGCACGTCGATCGTGTCGACGCCGAGGTTCTTCAGGCTGTTGTCGACCACCTCGCGGATGTGCTCGGGACGCGAGTCGGAGCCGTACGTCGACGTGAAGCCGAACTTCGTCGCGATCACCACCTCGTCCCGGATCGGCGCGAGCGCGTGGCCGAGCAGCTTCTCCCCCACCCCCCAGCCGTACAGCTCCGCGGTGTCGAAGAAGGTCACACCCTCGTCGTGGGCGCGACGGATCGCCGCGATCGACTCGGTGTCGTCCGTCGGCCCGTAGGCCATCGCCGTCCCCATCGCGCCGTAGCCCAGTGCGGAGACAGTCAGACCCTGCGTGCCCAGCGTGCGTTGCTCCATGGTTCCCACTCCTTGGTCGAGGCTCGGGTCCGAGAAGCCGGCTCGAACCCGAGTGTCGGCATACGCCGCTTCTGTCAGAGCCTGACACAAGTGACATCAGCGCTACTCTGAGGGCATGTCGAGCACGACGAGCAGCAGACCGAGCAGCGGCCAGAGCCTGCGCGAGATCAGCCGCGACGCCGTGCGCGCGCGCATCACCGAGATCGCGCTCGAGCTGTTCGCCGAGCGCGGCTTCGAGCAGGTGACCGTCGAGCAGATCGCCGCTGCGGCGGGCATGTCCGCGCGCACCTTCCACCGCTACTTCCCCGCCAAGGAGGACGTCGTCATCGGCGACCCGGCGCGCGGCGGCGAGTTCGTGCGCGACGTCCTGGCCGGCCGCCCCCAGGACGAGCCCGTCTGGGACTCGCTCCGCATCGCCTTCGAGGCGCTGGTCAGCCAGGCGCCCCGCCGGGGCGGGGACGACGACCGCGGCAAGCTCGCCATGCGCGTGCTCGTCAGCGCAGCGTCGCTGCGCGCCCGCAGCCTGGAGAAACACCTCCTGTGGGCGCGCATGCTCACGCCGCTCGTCGCGGCCCGCCTGCCCAACGACGACGCCGCGTTCCGCGCCGAGATCATCGTCCAGTCGGCGCTCGCCTGCTTCGACGTCGCCCTCACCACCTGGGCGAACGCCGACGACGGCACCACCGCGAGCGAGCTGCTCGAACGAAGCTTCGCGACGCTCCGCCCGCAGGTCTAGCGCCGCACGCCTGGCACCGCACGCCACCGCACGCCGAGCCGCGGCGGCCAGGCGCGCCAGCCCGACTCCTCGACCAGGGCCAGCTCACGCGGCCCGGTCGGTCGCCACAAGGTCGTCGTCGTCATGGGCGGGATCGTGGCACGGCGGGCGTCGACGGATCGAGGCCTTATCAGCCGGGGTCAGCCCGGGTCGACGGCCCGGAAGCGCACGAAGTCGACCACGTCGTCGTCCGCGGCGTCGGGGTAGTAGTACGTCCGCAGGGCCGTCCTCAGCTCGTCGGCGGTGCACCCCTCCAGCGCCGCCTGGGCATCGGTGATGTCCGCGAACCGGACGTGCTCCACGGATTCGACCACCCCGGGCAGCGCCCGGTACCGGTCGTCGAACTCGAACATCAGCGTGACAGGGCCTGGCAACGCCGGATCGTCGAACCGGGTGGTGGCGGTCTTGCCGCCGTCGACCACGCTCGTCCAGTGCTGCGGACTGAACCGCAGCACGCGCGGCGGGTCCGCGTCCGGGTGCTGGGACGGGTGCGGGAGCAGGTCACGAGCAGGCACCGAGTACGGCTCGCCGGCGCCGGGCACGATGACGCGACAGTCGGGCTGCTGGTCGAGCAGCACCTGTCGGCACCGCCCGCACGGGGGCATGACACCGCGGCCCTCATCGCCGACCGCGACGATCAGCGCGATCGGACCTGAACCGGCAGCGGCCGCCGTACCGAGCGCCACGAGCTCGGCGCAGGGCCCGCCCGTGAAGTGGCCGACGTTGGCGCCGGTGTGGATGTCACCGTGGACGTCCATCACCGCCGATGCCACGGTGTTCAGGTAGGTCCCGTCCTCGGGGAGCCGGGAGACGACCTCGAGGGCCGCGTCGATCAGCCGCTGCTCGGCCAGGGTCAGCACGGGGTCGGTCGCCGTCGTCATGGTCGGGATCCTGGCACGGCCGGCCCCTGCGTACCGAGGGCTTTATCCGTCCGCCCCGATCCGTGCCGCCATGTCCGCCGGCAACGTGTACGGCGTCTCCTGCGGCAACGCGGGCGAGCCGCCCGCCGTCAGCTCGGCGCGCCAGGCGCGGACCTGGTCGGTGACGTCCTCCAGGCCGACCACCCACTCGTCCACGTAGGCGTCCACGGCCACGCCGCCGATCCCGACCTGCAGGGACCGGTGCTCCAGCGCACGGCCCGACGGCGTCCGCTCCGGGTCCCACTGCACCCGCACCGGGCTGGACGCCTTCTGCGCGGCCCAGGCCGCGGCGTCGTCGTGCAGCGAGCGGTCGAAGTGGCTCAGGGCGGCCGTGCGGAGAGCCTGCTCGAAGCCGGTGCGCGACATGCGCACCGCGAGGACCCGCTCCTGGCCGGGCTTCGTCGCCCAGCCGCAGCGGTACATCATCCAGCAGAACGACGGCTTGACCCAGGTCATCCGCTCGCGCTTGAACGGCGGCACGAACAGGCCGGCCCGCAGGGCGGCGTCGGCGATCGCGGACGGGTAGGCCTGGTAGACCGTGATCGTGTCGGCGTCGTGGACGGCCCGCACCTGTCGCTTCGGAGTGCTCATCGGCGGCGACGGTACGCACCCGGGCGGCGTCGAGCCAAGGCAATTGTCCTGCCCCGGAACCACCCGGGCGGCTTCCAGGCAACCACGAGATATCACCGTTGTGATGTCGGGGTTACGGCTATTAATGACGACCTGTCGCAGAGTTCGGTCCTGGAATGTCTTGTTTCATTCCGGGTGTTCCAGGTCACGTTCCGATTGACAGGATGAAAACCCCGTCTGACGCTATTTCGCGGTGAACCCACGCCTGCGTGCAACACCATTGTTCCGGCGGAGCGATTCGAGGGGAAACACAATGATCCGAGGATTCCGTGTCATCAGTCGGGCGGGAACGGTGCTGGCCATCTCGGCCGGCCTGGTCTGCACGGCAGCAACAGGTGCGAGCGCGATGGTGCAGCCGGGGGCCTACCTGCCCGCGGCCCACCTCATCGGCGCGACCGATCCGGTCGACGCCCCGGCAGCCGACGCTCCCGTCGACGCCCCAGCAGCCGACACCCCGGTCGACGCACCGGTGCCCGACGTTCCCGTCGACGCACCCGTGCCGGACGTGCCGGCCGACGCACCCGTACCGGACGTTCCTGTGGACGCACCGGTCCCTGACGTACCGGTCGACGCACCGGTGCCCGACGTTCCCGTGGACGCGCCCGTCCCCGACCTTCCCGTCGATGCTCCGGTGCCTGACCTGCCGGTCGACGCACCCGTGCCGGATCTGCCCGTCGACGCACCGGTGCCCGACCTCCCGGTCGACGCCCCGATCGACGACCTCCCGGTTCCGGACCTCCCGGTCGACGACCTCCCCGTGCCGGACCTTCCGGTCGACGACCTCCCGATCCCGGAGCTCCCGGTCCCCCTGCCGACCGGCGGCCTCCTGAGCTCGCTGCTGGACGCGGTCGGCGGCCTGCTCAGCACCCTGCTGGGCGCCCTCGGCGGCGGGCTGCCCGTCCCGCTCCCCGTCCCGCTCCCGGCCGGATGAACATGACGCTGACGCCAGCGCCGTGAGAAACGACTGAGATACACGGTGAGGCCCTTTTCCGGAGTTCCGGGAAAGGGCCTCACCGCATTTTGAACAATCGTCCAGAAAGGTTGAACAATCGTCCGGAGAAGCATCCGCCGGCGCGCCGGACGGACGCGCCGAGATCGTGCGTGAGCGGCCGGTGCGGTAGGACGGTCTCATGCTCAACACCCGCTCCCCCGAGGAGCCCTACCTGGTCGAACGCAATCCGGGGTACTTCGAGTACCAGCTCCCGGTCTCGGTCAAGGCGGTGATCGGCTGGCGTGGTCGGCTCCCCCTCCTGCGCAACGAGCGCAACGAGCGCGACGAGTGGGAGCTGCCCGGCGGCAAGCTCGACCTCGGCGAGGATCCGGCGCAGTGCCTCGCCCGCGAGATCCAGGAGGAGCTCGCCTGGGACGTCATGGTCGGCGACCCCGTCCACAGCTGGGTCTACCGCGTGTTCCCGCACCGCCACGTCTTCGTCCTGACGTTCCTCGCCGAGTACGACGGCGACGCCGCGCCCACCTTCAGCGACGAGCACAAGGAGCTGGTCCTCGTCACGCCCGGCGAGGCCGACGCCCTGAACCTGCCCTCCGGCTACCGAACGGCGATCCGGCTGGCCGTCGAGCGGGGACACCTCCGGTGAGGACGGCGGCCGCGGTCCGACGCCCGGGCGCCGGTCCCACCGGGCGTCGGATACCTTGAGCCCGTGCCCGACCTCCTGATCGCCCAGCGCCACTCGGCTCATCTCGACCGGGTCGTCGAGGCGCTGCGGCAGGTGCACGAGAGCGACGGCTACCCCATGGTCTGGCCCGACGACCCGGTCGCGTGGCTCACTCCGGCGGGGTGGATCGGGGCATGGGTCGCGCTGGCCGACGGCGTCGTGGTCGGCCACGTCATGCTCGTCGCCGCGGACGGCGTCGAGCACGTCGAGGAGCTCGCGGCCGCCGCGCGGACGTCCGTGACCGGGCTCGCCGGCGTGAGCCGCCTGTTCGTGACGCCGAAGGCGCGCGGCTCCCGTATCGCCTCTGCCCTGCTGGAGCGCGTCGAGGACACGCCCACGCGGCGCGGACGGCGGCTCGTGCTCGACGTCGTGGACGACTGCGGGCCGGCCGTCCGCCTGTACGAACGCCTCGGCTGGGTGCGGGTCGCGTCGGGTCCGGCCGCCTGGACCGGCCCCGACGGCGTCCGCCCGCGGACGGCCGCCTACCTCTGCCCCCGCTGACCACCGCCCCGCACAGACCCGTTGAGTGCTGGGTATTCGCCCCTCCAGCGCCTCCGGAAGGGCGAGTATCCAGCACTCAACGGGGCGGGCGGGGGGCGGGCAGGTCAGGCGGAGCGGGCGCCCAGCCAGGGGGCCAGGTGGTCCTCGCGCCACAGCCACTCGACGCCGGCAGCGGCCTCCTCGGGCGTGCACAGCGCCGCGTGGAACGCCTCCCGCAGGCGGCGCCGCTCGTCGTCCGGCCCGGAGTCAGCGACCCCGACCACCACGATCCGGGTGTGCGGCGGCGCACCCGCGCAGACCTCCGACCACGGGCCCAGGTCGCCGACCGCGAGCTGACCGCCCGCGCCGTCCCACAGGCAGGCGAGCCCGGGCCGGTCGGCCACGTGGAAGACACCGCGGGCCCGCAGTCCGCCCGCGCCGAGCGACTCGATGTGCTCCAGCAGCCGCTCCGGGTGGAACGGCAGGGGTGAGCGCAGCTCCAGCGTCCAGCTCCGGTCGTCGGGCACGCCGCCCGGACCGGTGACGACGACCGCCCCGAGCGGATGCGCCCGGTGCTCTGCGCGAGCCGGCGAGTGCGTGGCGGCGGCGAGCCCGGCGGCCGAGAGGGCGTGCAGCCCGTTCACGCGGCGCGTCCCGGCGCCGCGCAGCCGGTCCAGCAGGCCCGACGCCGTGGGCGGCAGCGAGACGCCGGCGGGCCCGGCCGGCGAACCGTGGGCCACCACGAGGTCCGCCTGCTCGATCTGGGCCGCGAGCGCCTCCCCCACCGAGCGCTCGTCACCGCTGGTGAGGCCGATGCCGCATTCGAGCAGGGTGTCGTCGCCGAGCAGGTCGCGCTGGAGGGTGTCGGCGTCGACCACGGTGAAGGACGTGGCGATGCGCGTGTGGTCGAGCGCGCCACCGGGTGCGGTCTCGGCCGCCAGCGAGCGGGCCGCGGGCAGGGGTTCGGCGCTGATGGGGAGCGCGAGCAGCACGTGGGACCAGCGGCCGTCGCGGGCGAGGCGTGCGATGGTGGGGACGGCGTCCTCGCGGACGGCGCAGGACAGGCAGGCGTGCTCCAGCGGCACCAGCACGTCCTCGATGACGCCGGTGGCGTCGAGGACGACGCGCCGCAGGTGGTCCTCGTAGATGTCGTGCCGGGCGGCGACGACGCCGGGTGTGTCGGTGAGCAACCCGAACAGCGCGGAGTCGCGCAGCACGGGGTCGATGGTGGCCAGGACGCTCACCGGGATGATTCCGCGGCCGTCTCCGGTTCGGTACATGCTGCCTCCTCGCCCGGGGGGCTGCCCCCGGAATAATTGATAACCGTTCTCAGTTCTGGTTCACTGTAGCGCGATATGAGAACGGTTCTCACCAGCGGCGGCCAGTCCGTCGCGACAGGAGGTCATGTGTCAGCCAGATGCCAGGTGCTGGGCACCGTGCCGGGGTTCGGCCACTCGATTTCGCACTCCCACGTGCGGACCAAGCGGCGGTTCGACCCCAACATCCAGAAGAAGCGCTACTGGGTCCCGTCGCTCGGCCGCAACGTCACGCTGCGGGTGAGCACCAAGGGCATCAAGACCATCGATCGCAAGGGCATCGACGTCGTCGTCGCCCAGATCCTGGCCAGAGGGGAGAAGGTCTGATGGCCAAGAAGTCGAAGATCGCCGCCGACGAACGGCGGCGCGAGCTCGTCGCCCGGTACGCCGAGCGCCGCGCGGAGCTGCGCCGCACCCTCCGCAGGCTGGACCTGCCGGCCGAGGAGCGCCAGGCCGCCGCCGCGGAGTTGTCGGGTCAGCCGCGCGACGCCAGCCCGACCCGGCTGCGCAACCGCGACGCCGTCGACGGACGGCCCCGCGCGTACTCGCGGAAGTTCGGGCTGTCCCGGATCCGCCTGCGCGAGATGGCCCACCGGGGCGAGCTGCCCGGGGTGACCAAGTCGAGCTGGTGAGACCGGCCGGCACCCCCGACGGCCCCGCCGTCGCCCACCCGCTACGAAGGAGTGACACATGAAGGTTCGCGCATCACTGCGGTCCCTGAAGGACAAGCCCGGCGCCAAGGTCGTGCGCCGGCACGGCAAGACGTTCGTGATCAACAAGCTCAACCCGCGCTGGAAGGCGCGCCAGGGCTGAGGACAAGGAGACAAGCCATGAAGCAGAACCTTCACCCCACCTACGGCCCCGTGGTCTTCCGGGACGCGAGCGCCGGTTTCACGTTCCTGACCCGTTCGACGCTCGCCGGCAGCACGGACTCCGGTCCGGGCCGCCCCACGGCGACCATCGAGTGGTCCGACGGCCAGACCTACCCCGTGGTCGACGTCGAGATCAGCAGCGCCAGCCACCCGTTCTGGACCGGTTCGGCCCGCGTGGTCGACACCGCCGGACGCGTCGAGAAGTTCCGGCAGCGCTACGCCAAGCACAACAAGAGCAACGACAGCAAGGGTGGTAACTGATGGCTTCGCGTACCGACCTGCGACCCGTGATCAAGCTCCGCTCGACGGCGGGCACCGGGTTCACCTACGTGACCCGCAAGAACCGGCGCAACGACCCCGACCGGCTCGTGCTGCGCAAGTTCGACCCCGTCGCGCGGCAGCACGTGGACTTCCGCGAGGAGCGCTGATCGATGGCGGTCCCCAAGCGGAAGATGTCCCGGTCGCGGACCCGGTCGCGGCGGGCGCAGTGGACGGCCCAGGTACCCGACCTGGTCGCGGTGACCGTGGACGGGCGCCAGGTGCGCATCCCCGCGCGGCTGGTGCCCGCGGTCCGGCGCGGCCTGGTCGCCCCCGACTGATCGCGCACGACTGACCACCCACGACTGATCACGGTCCGCATCCCGCGGAACCACGAACGCCCCAGCGCCTCCCGGCGCCGGGGCGTTCGTCGTACATGGGGGCGGCACGGCCGCGGGTCAGCGCGCGAGCGCGCCCGCCTCGACCCGGACGTCGACCCCGGCCGCGAGCTCGTCGGCCCAGTCCTTGGCCGCGTGCCCGGTCGGGTCCGCGACCAGCACGTGCCCGATCCGCTCGTTGTTGTCGCCCGGCCGCACCTCGCGGCCGGGTGCCGGCGTCTCGTGGCCGAGCACGCGCTCGTCGTCCGCCAGCCGCTGGGCGCCCCGGACCTCGCGCACGACGCCGTCCGCCGGCGCGAGCAGGAACGTCACCGCCGCGCTGGTCGCGGCCGACGGGCCGGGTACCGGCTCGCGCCCGAGCGCCAGGTCCACCAGCACCCGCAGCGGGTTTAATCCCGTCACGAGGCGCACCAGCTCGAAGATGTACCCGCCGCCCTGGCGCGGGTTGAGCTCGATCAGCCGGGGTCCGGCCGCGGTGAGCCGCACCTCGGTGTGGCTGATGCCGTGCGTCAGCCCGACGGCGTCGAGCACCGCGACGACGTGCGCCTCGATCGCCTGCTGCTCGCCGGGCGCCAGCGGGGCGGGGAACAGGTGCCCCGACTCGACGAAGCCCGAACCCGCCTCGACGCCGGGTTCGGCGACGGACTTGGCGGTGATGCCGAGCACCCGCGTCACGCCGTCGCGGGTCACCGACTCGACGCTGTACTCCGGGCCCTCGAGGACCCGTTCGAGCAGCGCCAGCCGCTCCAGCGGCTGGTCCCGGGTGTTGCGCTCGGGACCGGTCGCCTCGGCGAAGGCCACGGCCAGCCCGGCCTCGTCGACCACCTTGCGCACCGACGTGCCGGAGTTCATGTCGACCGGCTTGACCACGAGCGGGTAGCCGAGGCTCGCGGCCTCCTTGCGCGCCTGGTCCCACGTGGCCGCCACGGCGAACGGGACGTCGGGCACTCCCCCGGCCGCGAGCGCGTGCCGCACCAGGTGCTTGCGCGTCACGGTGCGCAGCACGTCGGCGGGCGCCCCGGGCAGGCCCAGGCCCTCCGCGACGTGGGCGACGGCGGGCAGGTAGTAGTCGCAGGTCGTCAGCACGCCGTCGACCGGCCGGCGCGCGGCGAGCTCGCGCGCCGCAGCGAGCAGGGCGTCCTCGTCGTTGGTCTCGGCGACGACCACCTCGGCCGCGAGCGCCAGGACCGGGTGGGGTGCGCCGTCGGGCAGCCGGTAGAGGCCGGGGTCGCGGGTGATCAGCACGTACACGTGGCCGGCGTCGCGCAGGAGGGGCGGGAGCATCAG
This sequence comes from Promicromonospora sp. MEB111, assembly GCF_030209445.1. Taxonomy (GTDB): domain Bacteria; phylum Actinomycetota; class Actinomycetes; order Actinomycetales; family Cellulomonadaceae; genus Promicromonospora. Next base: position 93,568 of record NZ_JARVSD010000018.1, on the reverse strand, counting down.
GCCGGTCGACTGGAGCCAGCTCTCGATCATCAACAGGTTCGCCACGTCAGCACGCCCCGTGCGTGCGAACGCGAACGAGAGTCGTTCTCAACATGGCGCACAGCCTGCCATGCCGACGACGCGGCGGCCTGCCGGAGAGCGCTGATCCGCAGGGCGTTGCCCCGCTACAGCACCCCGTCCGGCAGGGCCGGGTGCTCGTCGACGGGCGGCTTCGGCCGCGGAATCAGCAGCGCCAGGACCGTGCACACGAGCGCCGCGAGGAGGCCGAGCAGCAGGGCCGTGCGGAACGCGTCGCCGGACGGCACCGGGACGCCGTCGTACTGCGCGCCGCCCGCGGCGAGCACCCCGCCCACGACGGCGGCGGCCGACGTCGTGCCCAGGGATCGCATCAGGGTGTTCAGCCCGTTCGCGGCGCCGGTCTCGTGCGACGGCACGACCTGCATGATCAGGGCGGGCATCGCCGCGAACCCCAGGCCGATGCCGACGCCGACCACGATGTTGACCACCAGCACGTGCCACACGTCGAGGTCGACCACGACGGCGATCACGTAGGAGACCGCGATGACGGCGGCCCCGGACGCGAGCAGCGGCTTGGCCCCGAAGCGGTGCGCGAGCCGCCCCGAGACCGGCGACATCGCGAGCATCACCAGGCCGGACGGCATGAGGATCAGGCTGGCCTGCATCAGGGTCAGCCCCAGGCCGCCCGCCGCCGTCGGCAGCTCCAGGAGCTGCGGGAACACCACGTTGGAGGCGAACAGCGCGAAGCCCATCGCGATCGAGGCCAGGTTGGTGAACAGCACCGTGCCGCGCGCCGTCACCCGCAGGTCCACGAGCGGCTCCTCGATGCGCAGCTCGTACCAGCCCCACACCAGCAGGACCACGAGACCGCCGAGCAGGAGCCCGAGCGTGCGCGGCGATCCCCAGCCCCAGTCGTTGCCGCGCGAGACCGCCAGCAGCACCCCGGTCAAGCCCACGGCGAGGCCGAGCACGCCGACGACGTCGAGCCTGCCGCCCGTGCGCAGCGTGCTGACGGGCACGACCCACGCGACCAGCACCAGCGCGAGCAGGCCGATGCCGGCCGCCACCCAGAACACCACGTGCCAGTCGTAGCGCTCGGTGACGAACGCGCTGATCGGCAGGCCGAGCGCGCCGCCGACGCCCAGCGTCGCGCTGACCAGCGCGATCCCCGACCCGAGCCGGTCGCGGTGCAGCACGTCGCGCAGGATCGAGATGCCGAGCGGCACCACGCCCATGCCCATGCCCTGCAGTGCTCGCCCGACGATCAGCAGCACCACGGACGGCGACAGCGCCGCGACCACCGAGCCCAGCGCCAGCAGGCCGAGCAGCGCGAGCGCGACCGTCTTCTTGCCGTACATGTCACCGAGCCGCCCCGAGATGGGCGTGCAGATGGCCGCCACCAGCAGGGTCACGGTGATCACCCAGGCGGTGACGTCACGCGAGACGCCCAGGAGCACCGGCAGCTCCGCCTGGATCGGCAGCAGGATCGTCTGCATGAACGACGCCCCCATGCCGGCGAACGCGAGCACCGCGATGACCACACCCGGCCTCGGCATGCGGGTGAGCCGGGAGCGGTCGCCCGGGGGAAAGCGGAATCTCATGTGGGGCAGACGATCCTTCGACGAGGGGACGTGCTCGGCGCGCGTGGGTAGCCCGCAGCACGGGCTCCGCGCGGCGCGAGGGGGATACCTGCACCTTACATAGTTGCCCGCGCGAACCACGCGGTCCGGCGCTTCGTCTCCGGTGCAGGACAGGAACTGACCTCTTCCCGGCCTACCGTCGTCGTATCAAGCAAACCGCCCCGAGAGGACCAGTCATGCCCGAGCAGACCAGCGCCGCCCCCGCCGGATACACGTCCGTCGCCCCGTGGGTCGTCACCGACGACACCGGCGCGTTCCTCGACTTCGTCACGCAGGCGTTCGACGGCGAGGAGCTGGCGCGCGTCGCGACCGAGGACGGGCTGATCGGCCACGGCGAGATCAGGGTCGGCGACACGGTTGTGTTGGCGTTCGACCGGCGCCCCGAGTGGCCCGTCATGCCGAGCCTGCTGCGCGTGTTCGTGCCGGACGCCGACGCGGCGTTCGGCCGCGCGGTCACCGCGGGCGCCGCCGTCGTCACCGCGCTGGGCGACAACGCCTTCGGCCAGCGCGGCGGACGGGTCAGGGACCCCTTCGGCAACATCTGGTGGGTGGTCAGCCACGTCGAGGACGTCCCGGAGGACGTGATGTGGCAGCGGTTGCAGGACCCGGTCTACGCCGAGGGCATGCGCGTGGCCCAGGCCACGCTCGACGCCGAGCTGAGCGGCCGCGAGCAGGGCCGCAGCAGCGCTCCCGTGCGCTAGCCGGCAGCCGGCTCGCCGCGCCCACCGCGCTCCAGCTCGGCGGCGAGCGCCGCCGCGGCCGCCGACAGCGGACGGCTCGCCGAGTGGGCCAGGCGCACCGTCCACGTCAGCGCCGGCTCGACGTCGAGCGCGACGAGCTGCGGGTCCGGCGACACGGCGGACGCCGGGACGAACATGACGCCGAGCCGTTCGCGCACCAGCGCCTGGCCGAGCTCGAAGTCGGTCGCCTCGGTCTGGATCGTGCGGCGCAGGCCGGCGGCCGCGAAGGCGCCGTCGACCACCGCGCGGTTGCCCCAGCCCACGGGCGAGTCGATGTAGGCCTCGTCCGCGATCTGCGCGAGCCGCACCGAACCCGCTCCCGCCAGCGGGTGGGAACGGTGGCAGACGAACCGGATCGGCTCGCTGTCCAGGTAGCGCAGGCGCATCCCGGGGACGGTCTCGCCGGCCGTGGAGACGAGCGCGAGGTCGAGGTCGCCGCTGCGCACGGCGTCGAGGCTGCCCCGGGAGCCGGTCGCCGTCTGCCGGGCGTGCACCACCACGGCGGGGTGCGCGCGCCCGAAGGCGGCCAGCAGGCTCGCCAGGTCGAAGCCGGCGAGGTGGTTCATCATGCCGAGGCTCACCGTCCCGGCGACCTGCCCGCGCGTGGCGGCGACGGCGGCCCGGGCGGCGTCCAGCGCCGCAAGCACGTCCCGTGCCCGGGGCAGCAGCGCCTCGCCCTCGGGGGTGAGCGCGATGCGGCGGCCCCGGGTGAACAGGGCACAGCCCAGCTCGCGCTCGAGCTGTCTGACAGCGGTGGACGCCGCGGACTGCACCACCCGGGCGCGCTGCGCACCGGCGGTGAAGCCGCCCGTCTCGGCGATCGCCACGAAGTACCGGAGCTGATGAGGCTGCACCGACCCACTATCGCAGATCGCGATAACTTGCTTCGCAAAGATTCGTTGGACACGATCAGTCGGGCTCGGCACGATCGAGGCGTGACACTCTCGACCAGCACCACACCACCGTCCGGCACGCAGGCCCGGCCTGAGCCGGCACGGGCGGCCCGCACCCAGTCCTCGCTCCCCGCGGGTGACACCCGCCCGCGCCGGCACCACGCCCGCGGGTTCTGGATCATCGCCTACGTCTTCGCCGTGACGATGGCCTTCGCCGGCGCCCCGGCCCCGCTGTACGTGATCTATCAGGAGCGGGAAGGCTTCGGTCCGCTGGCGGTCACGTTCGTCTTCGCCGCGTACGCGGTCGGCGTCATCGCCGCGCTGTTCCTCGCGGGCCACCTGTCCGACCGGTTCGGACGCCTGCGCCTGATCGCCCCCGCGGTGCTGCTGAACGTGCTCGCCGGGCTGGTCTTCCTGACGTCGACGGACCTCACGCCGCTCCTGCTCGCCCGCCTCGTCTCGGGCTTCGGCATCGGCCTCCTGACCGCCACCGCGACGGCCCACATGACGGAGCTGCACGCCGCCTCGCGCGCCGCGGCGGGCAGGCCCGCCGGCCGGCACGCCGAGATGATCTCGACGGCGGCCAACCTGGGCGGCATCGGCCTCGGTCCGCTCGTCGCCGGCCTCCTGGCCGACGTCGCCCCCGCTCCCCTGCGCACCCCGTACCTCGTCCTGCTGTTCGCGCTGGTCGTCGGGCTGCTGCTGATGACACTCGTCCCCGAGACCGTCGACGCCGTGGGCGAGCCCTGGCACTACCGGCCGCAGCGCGTGACGGTGCCGGCCGAGTCCCGCGGCCTGTACGCGGGCGCCCTCATGGCCGGCTTCGTCAGCTTCGCGATGTTCGGGCTGTTCACCTCGCTGGCGCCGTCGTTCCTCGCCCACGACCTGCACGTCACGTCCCACACCGTGGCGGGGCTCGTCGCGTTCGCCGTGTTCGGCTCCGCCGCCCTCGCCCAGATCGCGACGGGCCGGCGCAGCACCCGGGCGCAGCACACGCTCGGGGTGACGCTGCTGGCCGCGGGTCTCGTGCTCATCGTCGGGGCGATGCTCACGGCGACCTTCCCGGTGCTCGTGGTCGGCGGGATCGTCACCGGGGCCGGTGCGGGCACGCTGTTCAAGGCGGGGGTCGGCACGGTGGTCTCGGTCGCGGCCGGCGGGTCGCGCGCCGAGGCCCTCGCCGGGCTCTTCCTCGCGGCCTACGCCGGCATGTCGCTGCCGGTCGTGCTGCTCGCGGTCCTCCTGCGCATGGTCCCGACGTCGGCCGCCGTGCTCGCCTTCGGGGTGCTGATGCTCGTGCTGCTCGCCGCGGCGTCGGCCCTGCTGCGCTCGGGCCGGCGTCCGGCGTAGGCCTGCTCACCTTCGAGGCCCGAGTTTCTTCGCTTTGACACCGGTCAAAGCGAAGAAACTCGGGCCTCGAAGGTGATGCGGTCGCGGACGGCGAGCGCCCGGCCGACGGCGTGGGTCAGCGGCGCGGTCAGGCGGCCGCGAGCTCGACGGCGAGCTCCTCGACCAGGTCGTAGCCCTCCTGCATGCCGCCCTCCATGCCCGTGGCGATGATCATGTCGCGGACCTCCTTGCTGGAGACGATCGTGCGGACGGTCAGGGTGGTCCGTCCGTCGTGCTCGGTGAGCGTGTAGTGGTTCAGGCTGGGCTCGGAGTCTCCGTCGGGCATCCCCTCGAACACCTCCGTGTGCGTCATGCGCTCCGGGGCCTCGATCTCGCGGTACTCGCCGTGGAACGCGACCTCGAAGCCCTCGTTCGCGGTCATCACGTACCGCCACGACCCGCCGACCCGCAGGTCGACAGTCGCCTCGGTCACCGTGCCGCGCTGTCCGGCCCACCAGCGCCTGATCAGCTCCGGCTCGGTGAGCACCCGCCACACCTGGTGACGCGGTGCGTTGAACTCCCGGGTGACCAGGATCTCGGTATCGGTCGGGAGCGTCAGGACGGCGCTGCCCTTGGTCGTGGTGGTCATGTCAGTCTCCTTGTCCGGTTCCTGCTTCGTCAGCTGCGTCCTCGAGCTCGCCCAGCACGTCGTCGACCAGGTCGAAGCGCTCGTTCCAGAGCCGCTCGTACCGGGCGACCCAGTCGTGGACGGCCTGCAACGGCGCGCCGTTGACCCGGTACAGCCGGCGGCGCCCGTCGTCGCGCACGTCCACCAGCCCCACCTCCCGCAGCACCCGCAGGTGCTTGGACACCTGCGGCTGGGCGAGCCCGAGCAGTTCGACCAGGTCGCCCACCGCGAGCTCGCCGCCGGCCAGGGCGTCGAGGATCTCGCGGCGGCGCGGCTCGGCCACCGCGTTGAACGCGTCGGTCGTGGTCGCTGCTCGTGCCATGGCTCAAACATATACCCATATCGGCATGCGTCAAGACCTGCGCCACCTGGATGGTGCTTTCATCGTTCTGCACCTTTCCTTGACGCCCCGTTGGTTCGGAATGCAACGTTGTGCCCGGTCGGCCGAGCACGATCTGCCCGGCCGGCGTCTTCCAACGAGGTCTGTGAGGGATGGGGCATGACGCTTTCGCGTCGGATGTTTCTCGGTGGAGCGGCCGGTGTGGCCGCGCTCGGACTCACGGGAGTGGGGGTGGCGTCCCCACAGCGGGCGTTCGCCCTGGACCCGGACGGCATGGAGAGCAAGATGCTCTTCGGGGACGCGGAGGCCGGAGCCGCGTCGATCCCCAAGGAGAGCGGCAACGGCAACTACCACTCGTGCCGGATCCCCGCGATCTTCGCGGTCCCGGGGACGAGCGTGGTGATCGCGATCGTGGAGGGTCGCCCGGACGGGAACCTCGACGCCAGCGGTAACTTCAACCTGCTGCTGCGGCGGTCCACGGACTCGGGTGTGAGCTGGAGCGTCGCGACGGCGCTGGCGGGCGCGGGGTCGCGCAGCTGGACCAACCCGACCCTGGTCCACGACCGGACGACGGGGCAGCTGACGTGCTTCATGCTGCGGCGGCAGGACGGCGCGGACTACCAGGTCGACCCCGACGTCTACATCGCGACGTCGAACGACGACGGCGCAACCTGGACCAGCCCGGTCCTGCGGGCGGACCTGAACCGCACCGCGGGCGGCAACGACTTCATCGGCCCCGGCAAGGGGATCCAGCGCCCGGACGGCACCCTCGTGGTCCCGGCCCGCGGACGCCTGCTCATCAAGGCTCCGGGCGGTGACTGGGCGAGCAGCGGCCTCCCCCAGGGGCTGGCCAACCTCCCGTACGGCGAGGGAACGGTGGCGGAGCGCTCGGACGGACAGCTGATCCTGAACTACCGGGCCCTGGACTCGGAGATCACGGACGGCGGCACGTTCCCCCACACGCGCCGGATCGCGATCGGCAACCCGGGAAGCTGGCAGCAGTTCGGCAGCGAGTACTGGCGTGCCCAGATCATCGACCCCGGAGCCCACGCGGCCCAGATCTCGCACACGATCAACGGCAACCACTTCCTCATCCACCTCAACTCCGCCAGCCAGACGGTGGGCAACCGTTACCAGATGAAGCTCCGGGCGAGCGCCGACAACGGCGAGACGTGGCCCAACGCCTACGAGCGGTTCCTGAGCACCGACCCTCTGGCGAGCGAGGGAAACCAGGTCGGCGACCTGCGCGAGGGTGGCTACTCCGCGCTGACCTCGACGGGTAGCGGCATCGTCCTCGCGCTCGTCGAGGCACGCCGGGTGCAGACCGCCAACCCGACGATCGCCCAGCTGAACGACTCGCCGTGCGCCGTGGTGCTCCGCCGGTTCGATCCGAGCTGGCTCGTCCCGGCCACCTGACCGGCCGGCCGGCGCCCGGCCTGACGGACCGCAGTCCGGCCGTTCGCCGGCGTCGGTGAAGCAACACGCGGACGGAGGGGTAACGGGGAGGGAACAGTGCTACCTCTCCGTTACCCCTCCGTCCGCATCATGCACTCCCCAAGAAGGGACGTCGGCTCCCGAGGTGCGGCAGCACGCCTCAGCCCCGCACCGGCGCCGTCGACGCCCGGACCATCAGCCGCTGCTCCGCCGTGCGACGGCGGGCGCGGGCGGCCCGCGGCAGGAGGGCGAGCTCCAGCGCCTGCCGCCCCATCTCCTTCATCGGCAGGTGCACCGTCGTCAGGGCGGGCGACAAATGGCCGGCCACGGACACGTCGTCGAACCCGGTCACCGAGACGTCGCCCGGCACCGCGACACCCCGCTCCCCCAGCACCGACAGCACGCCGACGGCCATGTCGTCGTTGAGGGCGAGGATCGCCGTGACGTCCGGGCGGGTGTCGAGGATGCGGCGGGCGGCGTCCTTGCCGCCGTCGAGCGTGAACGCGGCCTCGACCACGAGCAGGTCCGCGAGCCGCAGGCCGTGGGCGCCGAGCGCCTGCTCGACGCCGGCGAGCCGGTCCGCCATGGTGGCCAGCCGCCGCGACCCGGCCGCCACGGCGATGTTCCGGTGCCCGAGCTGGAGCAGGTGCTCGGCGATGGCCCGGCCGCCCGCGACGTTGGCCGGCACCACCGCGTCGACGCCGAGCTGGGGGTGCCGGCCGATGACGGCGACCCGCCCGCCGGACGCCTCGAAGGTCTGCACCTGCGCCTTCATCTGCGCCTGGACGTCGCGGTCGAGGTGCCCGGAGCCGGCCACGACGATGATCCCCACGCCCGCGCCCGCGAGCGCCCGCAGCTGGGCCACCTCGGCATGCGGGTCGCGTCCGGTGTGGCAGATCTGCACCATGCGGCCGTGGGCGCCGGCCACCTCCAGCACGCCGCTGGCGATCTCGGCGAAGTACGGGTCGCCGATCTCGTGGACCACGAGGCCCACGGACGGGCTGGCGCCGCTCGCCAGGGAGCGCGCGTGCACGTTCGCGACGTAACCCAGCTCGGCCGCGACCGCGCGCACCCGTTCGGCGAGGGCCTCGGACACCCCGGCTGCCCCGGACAGGGCCCGGGAGGCGGTCGCGATGGACACGCCGGCGTGCTCTGCGACGTCGACCAGGCGGAGCCCGGCGGTGTGCTTGCGCATCGAATCTCCTCGCCACAGGTAAAGCGACAGGTAATGGATGGTGCCAACACCCTTGTCACACAGCGTCCCAGTTCCTAGAGTGCCGTAAGCGGTTACGGAAGCGCTTGCCCACGATGATGTGGACCCACAAGGGAGTGGACCATGAGAGCAACCCGACGCCTGACGGTAGCGGCAATCGCCGCGGCCTCGGCACTGTCCCTGTCCGCCTGCCTGGCGAGCCCGGAGCAGGGTGGTGAGGCCGCCGGCCCCGACGACCCGATCGTCGTCGGCGTCTCGCTCCCCCTGACGGGCGACTTCGCCGAGCCGGGCAAGGGGGTGCAGCGCGGCTACGAGGCCTGGGCCAAGCATGTCAACGAGAACGGCGGCCTGCTGGGCCGCCAGGTCGAGCTGGTCATCGTCGACGACCAGTCGAACGCGGACCGGGTCGCCTCGGACTACGAGCGGCTCATCAACCAGGACGGCGTGGACCTGGTCTTCGGGCCGTTCTCGACCCGGCTCGTGGTGCCCGCGGCGCAGGTCGCCCAGGACTACGGCTTCCTGTTCGTGGAGCCGGCGGGCGCCGCCGCGGAGGTCTTCGAGCAGGGCTTCGACAACCTGTTCTACGCGGCGCCGGCCATCGCCGACGACCACTACGACCACCTGGCCGAGTACATCCTGGCGCTGCCCGAGGACGAGCGGCCGAAGACGATCGCCGTGGCCTCGATGGACGACCCGTTCGCCCAGGGCACCGCGTACGGCCTGCGCGACCAGCTCGCGGAGGCCGGGATCGAGGTGCTGGTCGACGAGGTGTACCCGCCGAACACCACCGACTTCAGCGGCATCGCCGCGAAGATCGCGGACTCGAAGGCGGACCTGCTGATCGTGGGTTCGCAGTACCAGGACGGCGTGAACCTGGTGGTCGCGCTCCAGCAGCAGGACTACCAGCCGCAGATGGCGGCGATCTCCGGCGCGCCGACGAACGCGGAGTTCCCGGCGGCGATCGGCGACAAGACCGAGGGCATCCTCGCCCCCACCGGGTACACGCCCACGGCGCCCTACCCGTCGAACCAGGAGTTCGTGGAGTTCTACACGGCCGAGCACGACGCCCCGCCCGCCGAGGACGAGGCGAACGCCTGGACCACGGGCCAGGTCGTCGCCGCGGCGGTCGAGGCCGTGGGCTGCGCCGACCCGAGCCCCGAGTGCCAGGAGCAGCTCATCGGGTGGCTCAAGGAGAACGAGGTCGAGACCGTCGTCGGGCCGCTGAGCTGGGACGCGCAGGGCCGGCCGCAGAGCGCCCACCTGATCCAGCAGTACGTGGACGGCGAGATCAAGATCGTGCTGCCGGACGACGTCAAGGAAGCCGACCTCGTGCACCCGAAGCCCGCGTGGTGACCCGATGACCGGTGCCCTGTTCGCGCAGAGCCTGGTGCTCGGCGTCCTCCTGGGTGGGCTCTACGCCCTCCTGGCCGCCGGCCTGACCCTGTACTTCGGCGTGATGCGGGTGGTCATGATCGCCCACTCGGCGTTCCTGATCCTGGCCGCCTACCTCGCCTGGTACTTCCACGAGCGCACGGGCATCGACCCGCTCCTGTCCCTGGTCGTCACCGTGCCGCTGTTCTTCGTGGTCGGGTACGGGATGCAGCGGTTCCTGGTGTCCCGGCTGCGGCCCATCACGCTGACCACCATGTCGGTGCTCCTCACGTTCGCCGTGGCGCTGACGATCGAGGGCCTGCTCGGGTTCGTCTGGACCGGCACGCAGCGCCGCATCCAGCTCGGCTACTCGGGCACGAGCATCGAGGTGGCGGGCGTCAGCATCGCCGTGGTCAAGCTCGTCGCGTTCGGCCTGGCGGCGCTGTCGCTCGGCGCGCTGTACCTGATCCTGCGCCGGACGTCGTTCGGCCGGGCGCTGCGGGCCACCACCCAGCACCCGGAGGCCGCGCGCCTGATCGGCATCGACACCGACCGCGTGGCCGGGCTCGGCTTCGGGCTGGGGCTGGCCACGGCCGCCGTCGGCGGGACGGCGCTCGCGCTGGACTACACGATCTACCCGTCGCTGCACTGGCACTGGATCGGGCCGCTCATGGCGATCATCGTCGTGGGCGGGCTGGGCAGCATCCCCGGGGCAGCCATCGCGGCCCTGCTGCTCGGTGTGGCCGCGAGCCTGCTGCAGGTGCCGCTCGGCACCACCTGGGCGCAGACCGTGTTCTACCTGGCCCTGTTCGTGACCCTCATGATCCGCCCGCAGGGATTCTTCGGAGGTCGCCTTGCCCAACGCTTCTAGCGGTACCAGAGCCTCCGGCCCGACGACGGCGCGCGTGGTCCGGACCGCCGCCCTGCTCGCCCTCGTGGTGGTCGTGCTCCTGTTCCCGTCGCTGGCCCCCGACCCGTTCATCCTGTCCGTGGGCGTGGTGATCCTGAGCTACGCCGTGCTCGCCACGTCCTGGAACCTGGTGGGCGGGTTCACCGGCTACATCTCGCTCGGCCACGCCGCCTACTCGGGCCTCGGCGGGTACGCCACAGCGCTGCTGATCCTGCGGTCCGGGCTGAACCCGTGGCTCGCGCTCGTGGTCGGGGCACTGATCGTGGCCCTGATCGCCATCCCGGTCGGCATCGCCTCTCTACGGGTGCGCGGCGCCTCGTTCGTGATCGTGTCGATCGCCCTGGTGCTCATCCTGCAGCTCACGTTCCAGAGCTGGCACACGTTCACCGGCGGCTCGGGCGGGCTGCGCGTGCCCCGGCCGTTCGGCCCGGACGTGCTGCGGCCCGAGCAGCACGAGCGGTTCTTCTACCTGCACGCCGTGCTCCTGGCGCTGGCCCTGCTGACCTGGTGGGCCATCGAGCGCTCCCGGCTCGGCGCCGGGCTCAAGGCCATCCGCGAGGACGAGGACAAGGCGCAGGCCCTCGGCGTGCCCACCTTCGCCTACAAGCTCACCGCCCTGGTGACCAGCGCGTTCTTCACCGCCCTGGGCGGCGGTCTGTACGCGCTGTGGTTCGGCTACCTCGACCCGATCTTCCAGTTCTCGATCCTGGTCGGCACCTACATGGTGCTCATGTCGCTGCTCGGCGGGGTGCGCAGCCTGTTCGGCCCGCTGCTCGGCGCCGTGGTCGTCGGGTACGCGGTCGAGGTGTTCAAGTCGCAGTACGGCGACACGCAGTTCCACCTGGTCGCCACCGGCATCCTGCTGGGCCTGGTCGTCCTGTTCATGCCCGACGGCGTCATCCCGGCCCTGACCTCGTTCCTCAACCGGCGGCGCCGCGCCGCGTCGATCCGCGAGGTGAGCGCCGAGGAGCTGGCCCGGCAGCGCGAGGAGGCAACACGATGAGCACCAGCCCCCCGACCATCGGCTCCGTCACCACCGAGGGCCTGACCAAGTCGTTCGGCGGCGTCCGCGCCGTCGACGGCGCCTCCGTGGCGTTCCACGACGGCGAGATCAACGCCCTGATCGGGCCCAACGGCTCCGGGAAGACCACGTTCTTCAACTGCGTCACCGGCATGATCCGGCCCGACGCCGGGACGGTGACCTACCGGGACCGCGACGTGACCGGGCTCGCCCCGCACCGGATCGCCCGGTCCGGGATCGGTCGCAGCTTCCAGCTCTGCCGCGTCTTCCCGCGGCTCACGGTGCTGGAGAACGTGCTGGTCGCGGTGCAGCCGCACGGCCTGCTGGAGCGGCTGCGCGGCATGCGCAACCCGGACGACGTCGCCCGGGCCCGCGAGCTGCTGGCCCGCGTGGGCATCGACCACCTGGAGCACGCCGAGGCCCGCGACATCTCCTACGGGCAGCAGAAGCTGCTGGAACTGGCCGGGGTGCTCATGGGCGACCCGCACACGATCATGCTCGACGAGCCGGCCGGCGGCGTGAACCCGGCGCTCGTGGACCGCATCGCCGACCTGGTGCGCGAGCTCAACGCCGAGGGCCGCACCTTCATCATCGTGGAGCACAACATGGAGCTGGTCATGGGCCTGAGCGACCACGTGGTGGTCTTCGACCGGGGCCGCCCGATCGCGCAGGGCACCCCCGCCGTCGTGCAGGACGACCCGCAGGTGCTGGAGGCCTACCTTGGAGTCTGAGCTGGAGTCCGAACTCGCACCCCAGGCGACGGCAGGCCAGGCCGCCGAACCCGGCCCCGCGGCCGAACCCCTCCTGCGCCTGACCGACGTGCAGGCCGGCTACGGCCGCGCCGCCCTCGTGCTGCGCGGGCTGTCCGTCACGGTGGCGCCCGGCAGCGTGGTCTGCCTCGTGGGGCCGAACGGCGCCGGCAAGTCGACGGTGCTCAAGGTCGCCAGCGGTCTGCTCAAGCCGCGCGCCGGGCAGGTGGTGGTCGACGGCGTGGACGTCACCGGGCGCTCGCCGCAGCAGCTCCTGGCCGCCGGGCTGTCGCACGTGCCGCAGGGGCACAGCGTGTTCCCCGAGATGACCGTGGCCGAGAACGTGCTGCTCGGCGCCTACACCGTGCGCGACCGGTCCGAGGTCGAGGCCCGCACGGACTTCGTGACCGAGCTGTTCCCGCTGGTCGGCGAGCGGTGGTCGGCCCTGGCGGGCGCACTGTCGGGCGGGCAGCAGAAGCAGGTCGAGTTCGCCCGCTCGCTCATGGTGCGGCCCAAGGTGGTGCTGCTGGACGAGCCGTCGATGGGGCTGGACCCCAAGGCGACGGCGGTGGTGTTCGAGCAGGTGCGGCGCATGCGCGACGCCGGCACGGCCGTGCTGCTCGTGGAACAGAACGCGCGGCGGGCGCTGGAGTCCGCCGACGTGGGCTGCGTGCTCGACCTGGGCCGCGTGCACATCACGGGCCCCGCCCCCGACCTCCTCGCGGACCCCCGCCTGGCCCAGCTCTACCTGGGCGGCCGTCCGAAGGAGGTCTCGTAAGCCCCACCCCTCCCCGTGAGGACTGACTGCTGGCTGTTCAAAGGAGAACCGTCATGTCGCTCAGAACCATGCTCGGAAAGTCGCTCGGCGGTGCGGGACAGGTCGTGCTCGGCCTGGCGATCCTGGCCGCGCTGCTCGCCGGCCTGCACCTCGCGCCGGCCACGTCCGGCGGGACCGCGTCGTCCGGCGCGGCGGGCGGCGGGCCGCCGTCGTCCGCGGGCCGCCAGGACCCCTACCAGGACAAGATCGCCGACTACGGCGTCTGCCGGGGCACGGACCCGGCCTGCTACAACGACTGGGACCTGCCCCGCACCAGCGACGGGCGGGTGCGCGTGCTGGTGTTCACCGCGACCGGTGTCTCGCGGCACGCCCACCTCGGACCGCTGCTGCCCGCCGGGATGAACCCGCCGCTCACCTCGGCGCACGTCGCACAGAACGCCGTGGTCCGCTGGGGGCAGGAGTACGGGTTCGAGGTGGACTGGACCGAGGACGTGCGCCAGCTCGACGCCCCGGCCAAGCTCGCGCCGTACGACGCCGTGGTGTTCCTCAGCAACTCGCGCACCATGCTCGACGACGCGTCCCAGACGGCCCTGCTGCAGTACGTCCGCTCGGGCGGCGGCTTCGTGGCCGTGCACAACACGCTCGGCGCGATGTACCACTGGCCGTGGTTCCAGGGGCTGCTCGGCGGCGCCAACTTCTACGACCACGGGCCGCACCGCGACGGGCAGGTGCTCACCGTGGACCGCCGCGACGCCTCCACGAAGGACCTGCCCCGCCGGTGGGACTTCCGGGACGAGTGGTACAACCTCGAACCGTTCCCCACGGGCGTGCGGTTCCTCGCCGAGGTCGACACCGGCACGATCGGCTCCGGCACCGGCTTCAACGGGCACCCCGGGCACGCGGGCGAGCACCCGGTCTCGTGGTGCCAGTACTACGACGGCGGTCGCGCGTGGGTCACCTCGCTCGGCCACGACCCGGCCGCGTGGACCGAGGACTCGACGCTCCCGGGCGCCGACTCGTTCAAGACCCACGTGGTGGGCGGCATCCTCAGCGCGGCCGGCGAACGGCCGTTCTGCCGGTAGGTCATCGCACCACGTCACGCACAGCACTCCGCAATGACGACGACGACATTCAGGAGGCACCATGCGCACCAGACAACGATGGCGGTCGGCGGTCGCCGCGGTGGCGATCACCGCTACCGCGCTGACCGGCCTGACCACGGCGACGCTGGCCACGGCGGCGGCTCCCGCCGCTGACGCCACGGCGGCGGCCCCGGTCGGCGTCCCGATCGAGGACCCGGCCCCCGAGGAGAAGCAGTCGACGATCGGCCTCGTGCTCCAGGAGTACGCGCAGTTCCCCAAGACGGAGCCGATCCCGGCGCCTGTCGACCGGCGCCTGATGCGGCACGCCCGCATCAACGGCATCGGGGAGCTGCCGGACGGTTCGGGCCGCCTGTACGTGCCGGACCTGAACGGCCCGCTGTACCTCGTCGAGGACGGCGAGCCGCGGGTCTATCTGGACGTGGCGGCCCGGTTCGCGCCGGAGTTCTTCTCGGGACGCGGCATGGGCAGCGGGTTCGGGTTCGCGGCGTTCCACCCGGACTTCGAGCACAACGGCACGTTCTACACGGTGCACAGCGAGCGCCCCGGCAATGCCGGGCCGCCGTCGGACCCCACCACGTACCCGGCGCAGACCCCGACGTTCCTGCACGCGGTGGTCACGGAGTGGGTGGCGGACGACCCGGACGCCGACGTGTTCTCCGGGACGAGCCGGGAGGTGATGCGCCTGGGCTTCGCGGGTCAGGTGCACGCGATCCAGCAGATCGACTTCAACCCGACCGCTGAACCCGGGGACGAGGACTACGGCCTGCTCTACCTCGCGGTGGGCGACGGCGGTATCGGCGTCGGCACGGGCGTGCCGCAGGAGCGGGACACGCCGGCCGGCAAGATCCTGCGCATCGACCCGGCGGGGACCAACGGGCCGGGCGGCACGTACGGCATCCCGGAGTCGAACCCGTTCGTGGACACGCCGGGCACGCTCGGCGAGATCTACGCGATCGGCATGCGCGACCCGCACCGGTTCAGCTGGGACACGAAGACCGGCCGCATGTTCCTGGGGCACATCGGCGAGCACGCGATCGAGGCCGTGTACGACGTCGAGGCCGGTGACAACTTCGGCTGGGGCGACCGGGAGGGCAGGTACGTGTTCGACGCCGCCGACCGGTGCAACCTCTACCCGCTGCCGGAGAACGACGACGAGCTCGGCTTCACCTATCCCGTGGTGGCCTACGACCACGACCCGCCGCCCGGCTGGTCGTGCACGGCGGACAGCGGGTACGCGATCAGCGGCGGGTTCGTCTACCGCGGGCGCGACCTGCCGGCGCTGAACGGCAAGTACCTGTTCACCGACCTGGTCGAGGGGCGGGTGTTCTACGCCAAGGAGTCGCAGATGCGGCGCGGGCGCCCCGAGGCGCAGATGTACGAGCTCGCGCTCTACGACACCGACGGCACCCGCAGGAGGATGCCCGACTTCACGGGTGACGAGCGCGCCGACCTGCGGATGGGCCGCGACGCGTCGGGCGACCTGTACCTGGTGGCCAAGGCGAACGGCAAGATCTGGAAGATCGTGGACACCGTGCACGCGCCCGTGCCCCAGGACGTGCCGCGCTCGCTGGAGAAGAACTCCGTGAGCTTCTACGACTTCGAGCACCCGTTCCAGCAGGACGGGGCCGTGGAGATCGACCGCGGCCTGTCGCGCACCTACCTCAACCTGATCAACGGCGGGGAGGACATGCGGGTGGCGGACGGCGCCTACCCGGGCAGCAACAACTCGATCCAGCTCGGCCAGATCAACCCGCTGACGGCGGGCAACGACGACTGGAAGGCGGGCGTCTTCAACGCCAACGGGGTGAGCACCCTGTCGGCGTTCAACGGGGTGGACGGGATCACCGTGGCGGGCTGGGTCAAGATGACCGGCCAGAACCCGAGCCCGAACACCACCACCGCCAACCCGGACGACTACTACAACGCCGTGGGCCTGGCGGGTCTGCTCAGCGGCGACTCCGACGGGCACGGCGTGCGTGCGCTGCTGGAGATCATCCAGGTGGACGGCGAGCTGCGGCTGGTCGCCCTGGGCCGGCGGCTCGACGGCGGCGCGTCGCAGACCTTCGCCGCGAGCGAGGACTGGCGCACCCTGCTGCCGCAGGACGAGTGGGTGCACCTGGCCGCGACGTTCGACTACACCACCGGGAAGATGGCGCTGTACCGCAACGGTGAGCGGGTGCCGGGCTTCTACGTGGTGGACGGCGACCCGTGGCAGGTGGACGGCACCGGGACGTCGGCCACGACGCCCCGCGGCATCAAGATCGGCGGCAGCTTTCCGCAGGACACGCAGGAACGGAACCCCTGCAACTGCCGCATGGACACGATCCAGCTCCTGGACCGCGCCATCACGTCGAGAGAGGTGGCGGCGCAGTACCGCCTCATGACCCGCTGACCCCGCACGTGTCAGACGTACAGGTCACCGGAGTGACCTGTACGTCTGACACGTGGTGGATAGCATGGGCGGCATGGCTGCCGAGAAAGCGCTTACCGCCCCGATCCTGATCGACAGCACCAAGCCCGCACGGTCGATCCTGCGGCTGCTCGCCCGGCGTCCCGGCCGCATGACCGTGGCCGTCGCGGCGTTCACCGTCAAGGAGATCCCGATGTGGTTCCTGCCGGTGGTCACGGCGGCCGTCATCGACATCGTGGCCACGGGCGGCGACGTCCGCGACGTGCTGGTCTGGTTCGCCGTGGCCGCCGTCCTGCTGCTGCAGAACTTCCCCAACCACCTGGTCTACACGCGCAGCTTCATGACGGTGGTGCGCGACACCGGCGCCGGGCTGCGCAACGCGCTCGCCGCCCGCCTGCAGAGCCTGTCGATCGGGTACCACTCGCGCGCCAGCTCGTCCGTGGTGCAGTCCAAGGTGGTGCGCGACGTCGAGAACATCGAGGTGATGCTCCAGCAGGTCACCCATCCCCTGCTCTCCTCGCTGATGGTGCTGGTGGGCGCCGTGACGATGACGGCGCTCAAGGTGCCGCAGTTCCTGCCCGTCTACCTGCTGGCCGTACCGCTCGCGCTCGGGCTGCGCTGGTTCACGGCCCGGCGCTCGCGGGACCGCAACGAACGGTTCCGCCGGGAGGTCGAGGGCTTCGCCTCGCGCGTGGGCGAGATGGCCTCGCTCATCCCGATCACCCGGGCCCACGGCCTGGAGCAGACGGCGGTCACGCGCCTGGCCGCCGGCGCCGACGGCGTGCGCCGCGCGGGCCTGCACCTCGACATGCTCAACGGCCGCGTCGCGTCGCTGTCCTGGGTGACCATGCAGCTGCTCGGCGTCACGTGCCTCGCGCTCGCCGCCGTCTTCTCGCTCACCGGGCTGCTGCCGATCACGGCCGGCGAGGTGGTGCTGCTCTCCAGCTACTTCACGCTGCTGACGCAGGGGCTCACCCAGCTCCTCATGCTCCTCCCGGTCACGGCGCGCGGCATGGAGTCGGTGCGCTCCGTCGCCGAGGTGCTGGAGGAGCCCGACCTGGAGGAGAACGAGGGCCGCCGCACCGTGGACGCCGTCGGCGGCGAGCTGACCCTCGACCACGTGCACCACCGCTACCCCGGCGCCGACGACGACGCCCTGGACGACGTGACCCTCGCGATCCCCGCGGGCCAGACGGTGGCGTTCGTGGGCTCGTCCGGCTCGGGCAAGTCCACGCTGCTCAACCTCGTGCTCGGCTTCATCCGGCCGACGTCGGGCCGTGTGCTCGTGGACGGCGTCGACGCGCAGGAGCTGGACCTGCGCACGGTGCGCCGCCACGTCTCGGTGGTACCGCAGGAGTCGGTGCTCTTCGAGGGCACCATCCGCGACAACGTCACCTACGGCCTGCCGGACGCGTCCGACGACGTCGTGCGCGCCGCGCTGCGGGACGCCAACGCGCTGGAGTTCGTGGAGGCGCAGCCCGACGGTTGGGACACCGTGGTGGGCGAACGCGGGGCGCGGCTGTCCGGCGGGCAGCGGCAGCGCATCGCGATCGCCCGCGCGCTGGTCCGCGACCCGCGCGTGCTGCTGCTGGACGAGGCCACCAGCGCACTGGACACCGAGTCGGAGACCCTGGTCAAGGAGGCGCTGGGCCGCCTCATGCGCGGGCGGACGACGCTGGTCGTCGCGCACCGGCTCTCCACGATCCGGCAGGCCGACCGGATCATCGTGCTGGAGCACGGCCGGATCGTCGAGCAGGGCACGCACGACCACCTGGTCGCCCACGGCGGGCGGTACGCGACCCTGCACGAGACCCAGGCGGGCTGACCCCGGCGGGAGCCTGACGCGGCGGCCGGTCAGGCCGCCGTCGTCAGCGAGCCCGGACCCGGCACCACCGAGACGGCGTCGGGCGCGAGCTCCCGCCCGTCCTCGGTCAGGAAGGCGACCCGGACGGGCTGCTCCGTGGCCTCCTCGACGTACACGACCGACGGCCCGAAGCCCGAGGGCCGGTGCACGTCGCCCCACGCCGCGAACGCCGCCAGGACGGTCTTGAGCTCCGCCCCCGCCTCGGTGAGCACGTACTCGTCGCGCTGCCGCTGACCCGCGTCTCGGTACGGCCGGCGCTCCAGCACGCCGCCCTCGACCAGGGTCTCCAGGCGAGCCGTGAGCACGTCGGGCGCGATGCCGAGCCGCGCGCGGAAGTCGGCGAACCGCGTGTAGCCGAAGAAGGCCTCGCGGACCACGAGCAGGGTCCACTTCTCCCCCAGGATCTCCAGGCTCCGGGCCACGGAGCAGCGGGCGTTGCGTTCGCGGGGCGTTGTGCTCATGCCCACATCCTATCTAGGTTGTCATTTCCAATCCAGGTGCTAGGTTGTGATTCCCAACTCAGATAGGAACCTCGATGACTTTCACCTGGGCGTCACGCGGCAGCCGCTGGGCGGCGGCGGCCGCAGTGGCCCTCGCGCTCTGGGCGTCGGCGGCACCGACGCTGATCTACCCGGTCTACGCGGCCGAGTGGCATCTGACCACGGCGGTCACCACCACCGTGTTCGCCGCCTACCCCGTCGCCCTGATCGCGACGCTCCTCCTGCTCGGCGGCGTCTCGGAGACCGTGGGCAACCGGGGCGCGATCCTGGCCGGCCTCGGGTTCCTCGGACTCGGCGGGCTCACGTTCCTGCTCGCGCCGAACCTGGCGCTGCTGCTCGTGGGCCGCGCGCTCATGGGCGTCGGGGTGGGGCTGAGCCTCGGCCCGGCCACGAGCGTGATCGCCTCCGCCGGGGCGGACGACACCCGCGACCGCACCGGCGCGATCACCGCCGGCGCGTCCTCGGTGGGCCTCATCACCGCGCTGCTCGTGGGCGGCGCGACCGTGCAGTTCAGCACCAATCCGCTGCACGCGGGCTACGGGGTGCTGCTCGCCGGCGTCGTCGTCGCCGTGGTGGCCGCGTGGTACCTGCCGCGCCGGCTGCGCACCGCCGCGCACGGCTGGCGTCCCCGGCCGTTGGCCGTACCGCGCCACCGGCTGCCGTTCGTGGCGGGTGCGCTCGGCGTCAGCGCCGCCTACGCGCTCGGCGCGATCTTCCTCGGCATCGGCGCCCAGTTCGCGCGGGACACCGTGCGGTCCGACGACGCCTTCGTCAACGGCGTGGTCCTGGCGATCTCCGCCGCCGCCATCGGCGTGGTCGCACTGCTCACCGGGAGGCTGCGCGCCCCGACGGCGCTGCGGCTCGGCGCCGTCGCCGCGCTGGCCGCACAGAGCCTGATGATCGTCGCGGGCGCCACCCACTCGATGACCGCGCTGGTCCTGTACTCCCTGATCGGCGGCGCCGGCTACAGCCTCCTGTTCTCCGGCGGCGTCACCCTGGTCACCCGCAGCGCGCCCGCGGAGCACCGCGCCGCGACGACGTCGTCGGCCTACCTGGTCGCCTACCTCGTGCAGGCGGGCACGGCCCTCGCCGTCGGCCGCCTGGCCACCGCGAACGGGCTGCAGATCGCGCTCGTCGTGGGCAGCGCGACCGTCATCGCGCTCGCGCTGGCCGCCGTCCTCACCGTGCGGGCACGGGCCGTGGCGCCCGAACCGCTCCCCGCCCCGCTCGACACCGCCCCGACCAGCACCACATCGAACATCCTCATGAAAGCGAGCTCGTGATGACTGATCTGAAGAACGCCGTCGTCCTGGTCACCGGCGCGAACGGCGGCCTCGGCCGCGCGTTCGTCGCCGAGGCCCTCCTGCGTGGCGCCACCACGGTGTACGCCAGCGCCCGCACGCCCCGGGAGTGGACCGACCCACGCGTCGTGCCGCTGCCGCTGGACATCAACTCCCCCGAGTCGGTCGCGGCCGCGGCCGAGCTCGCCGCCGACACGACGGTCCTGATCAACAACGCCGGGATCTCCGACGGCGGACGGCCCACGCTGACCACGCCGCTCGACGACGTCCGCGCGGTGTTCGAGACCAACGTGTTCGCCCAGCTCGGCGTCACCCAGGCGTTCGCGCCGGTACTGGCCCGCAACGGCGGCGGCGCGATCATCAACATGCACTCCGCGCTGAGCTGGCTCGCCATGGGCACGTACTCGGCGACCAAGGCCGCCTTCTGGTCGTTCAGCAACGCGCTGCGGGTGGAGCTGCTGGGCCAGGGGACGCACCTGCTCGGTGCCCACCTCGGGTACACGGACACGCCCATGATCGAGCGGCTGGACGTGCCGAAGGAGGACCCGCGCGACATCGTGGCCGCGATCTTCGACGGGCTGGAGGCCGGCGAGCCCGAGGTGCTCGCCGACGACACCAGCCGCCGGGTCAAGGCCGCCCTGTCCGGCCCGCTGAGCGACCTCTACCCGCAGCTCCAGAGCGCGTAGTGCCACGTGTCAGACGTACAGGTCACCCGGGTGACCTGTACGTCTGACACGTGCTTCAGGTCGGCGGGAAGGTGACCGTGGCGACCAGACCGCCGTCCCGGCGGGCCCGGAGCGTCAGCTCGGCGTGGTGGGCCCGGGCGATCGACGCGACGATCGACAGCCCGAGCCCGCTGCCCCCGGCGCGGTCCGGACGGCGCGTCCGGGCGTCCGCGCGCACGAACGGCTCCGCCAGGGTCGCGACCACCGCGGGGTCGAGCGGCGCCCCGGTGTTCTCCACCACCAGCGTCGGACGACGGCGGTCGTCGAGCCGGGTGCCGACCCAGGCCTGGCCGCCCGCGGCGAGGTTGTGCCGCACGGCGTTGCCCAGCAGGTTGCCCGCGAGCTGCCCGAGCAGCACCCGGTTGCCGTGGACCGGTGCGTCGTCGAGCGTCACGACCAGCTCCGGCGCGGCGCCCAGCTCCGGCCACGCCCGGACGGCCTCGCGGACGACGTCGGCCAGGTCGACGGGCTCGGTCCGGAGGCTCTCGTGATCGAGCCGGGCGAGCTGGAGCAGGGACTCGACCATCACGATCGAGCGCTCGTTGGTCTCGTGCAACCGGCTCAGCAGGCGATCCACGTCCCGGCCCGCCGGATCCGCCTGCGCCACCTCCAGCAGCGCCTTGACCACGGTGTTGGGCGTGCGCAGCTCGTGCGACGCGTTGGCGGTGAACCGCCACTGCTCCTCGAAGGAGCGCTCCAGCCGGGCGAGCATCATGTCGAAGGTGTCGGCGAGCCGGCGCAGCTCGTCGTCGGGCCCCTCCAGGACGATCCGGTGGGCGAGGGAACCGTCCGCCGCGAGCGCCGCGGCCTCGCTGATCCGGTCGAGGGGCCGGAGCATCCGGCCCGCCAGGATCCAGCCGCCGACCAGGCCGACGAGCGCGAGGAAGCCGACCGCCGCCACCGACAGCGGGACGGCGACGTCGAGGAGGTCGGAGCGGCTGGGTGCGAACCCCCCGCCGTCCTGGACCATGAGGTTCTCGTCGGGCACGTACCGCAGCACCAGCAGGAGCGCGGCGAACAGGGCCGCGCCCGCCAGGACGAGGAACCCCGCGTAGCTCAACGTGAGCCGCAGGCGCACCGACAGCCCGGCGCGTCGCTGCCCGACGGCGGGCGTGGTCACTGTTCCCCGAACCGGTACCCGACGCCGGGCACCGTGTGGATCAGCCAGGGGTCGCCCAGGCGCTTGCGCAGCGTCGAGATGGTGATGCGCACGGCGTTGGTGAACGGGTCGGCGTTCTCGTCCCAGGCGCGTTCGAGCAGCTCCTCGGCGCTCACCACGCCGCCGCCGGCGTCGATGAGCACCTGCACCACGGCGAACTGCTTGCGGGTGAGCGCGACGTACCGGCCGTCGCGGTAGACCTCGCGGCGGTAGGGGTCCAGCCGCACCGGCCCGAGCTCGACGACGGGCGGGGTGGTCGCCTCCGGCCGCCGGGCCAGCGCGCGCAGCCGGAGCACCAGCTCGCGCATCGCGAACGGCTTGGTCAGGTAGTCGTCCGCGCCGAGCTCGAAGCCGCTCACCTTGTCGGTCAGCTCGCCGGCCGCGGTCAGCATGATGATCCGGACCACGGGATGCTCCGCGACGACCCGGCGGGCCACCTCGTCCCCGTGCACCACGGGGACGTCCCGGTCGAGCACCACGGCGTCGTAGGAGTTGGCGGCCACGAGGTCGAGCGCGGCGGCGCCGTCGTTCGCGACGTCGGCGGCGATCGCCTCCAGCCGGAGCCCGTCGCGGATCGCCTCGGCGAGATAGGGCTCGTCCTCCACCACCAAGACGCGCATGTCAGCACACGCTACCGGCGGGCACATATCCGGGGCGTATCGAAAAGCGGAGACGCCCTGGCAACGTCGGCCCCGGTGGGCTGGGCACATGACTCGATACGAACTGGCCCACCCGCCGGCGCGCGTCGGCGGCCCGCCCCGGCACGTCCCCCGGCCGCGGCGCACCCGCCGCCCGATCGCGTTCACCCTCGTGGTCGCCGCCGTGGTGCTCACCGCGGTGTTCGGCGTCTATCCCCTGCTCGACCGGGGTGACGCGCCGGTCGTGCAGGCCGTCGACCAGGTGCTCGACCGGGGCCGGCCCGGGTCGGACGGCGCCGGGTCGACCGGCCTGGCCGGCGGCGACATCCCGGACGGCGCGGCGACGCTCGACGACGACCTCCCGGCGGTCACCAACCTCGACGCCGACCTCGCCGCCGCCGTCCGCGAGGCCGCTGCCGACGCCGCGGACGACGGCATCGACTTCTGGGTCACGAGCGGCTGGCGCAGCCCCGCCTACCAGCAGCAGCTGCTCGACGACGCGGTCCGGGAGTACGGCAGCCTGGAGGCCGCTCGCGAGCGGGTCAGCACGCCCGAGCTGTCCGAGCACGTGAGCGGCAAGGCCATCGACATCGGCCCGACCGAGGGGGCCTACTGGCTCATCCAGCACGGCACCGAGTACGGGCTGTGCCAGGTGTACTCCAACGAGATCTGGCACTTCGAGCTGCTGACCGAGCCCGGCGGCGCCTGCCCCGCGCTGCAGGAGAACGCCGGCGGATGAGTTCGGGCCCGTGCGGGACCGCGCCGCTCAGGCCCGCGCGGCCCGGGCCAGGCGCCCGCGCGCACCCGCGTCGGTGAGCGTCCCGACGTCGTCCACCCACTGCTCGACGCCGCCGCGGTGCGGCAGCGCCCGTACCTCCGGGTCGGTGACGGCGGCGCGCAGTGCGCCCGCCACGCCGCGCAGGCCCGTGAAGGGCCGGTCGTAGAAGTCCTCGCACACCGGGCCGTCCAGCGCGGGCAGCCCGAGGGTGCGCTGTCGCGCGTGCAGCGCCTCGCACGCCGCGCGCAGGGCGGAGTCCCGCTCCTGCCAGGTCGCGGCCGCGAGCGCGCGGGCGAGCTCGCCGCCGACCGACGACGCCACGGGCAGCCGCCCGAACAGCGTGCCCGCCCACTTGGGGTACGGCGGCCAGTGCCGCTCCAGGAGGAACCCGAGCCGGACCAGGGCCGTCACCAGACGCCCGGTGACGATCCGGGAGCCGAGGTCGTCCCCGCGCTGCCCGGTGCGCCCCACGAACGGCAGCTCCTGCTCGACGCGCGTCCACTCGGCGGCCAGCACGTGCAGCCAGACGTCGTGCGGGTACCACGCGAGCCGTTCGCGCAGCGCGGTCAGCTCCCCCGGCACGTCCTCGAACACCGGCCCCGCCGTCACCTCCAGCGCGGCCTGCCCGGTCAGCGACAGCCAGTCGGTGACCCCGAGGTCGTCGCCGACGTCGAGCCCCGTGCGCGAGCGGACGAAGTCGACGGGCGCGGCCACCTCGACCCGGTGCCGGACGGTCGGGTCCCAGGTGACCGGGAACGCCGTGGGCAGGTCCCGGTACGACGCCGGGAGTGCCGTCGCGAGGGCCTCGTCGACGTCACCGACCCGTCCGGCGGGGACCAGCAGGGTCAGCCGCAGGCCCCAGTCGTGGTCACGCGAGGTGTCGTCGTCCAGGCCCAGCACGTCCGAGCCGGAGCCGAGCCGGGCGGCCGCACGCGGAACGTCCGGCAGCTTCCGGTCCAGGATCGGGCGGACGACGTCGGCCCAGTACGCGCGGGCGAGCTCGGTTCCGGACATGCGGTCAACCTAGGAGCCGCGACACGACGGGTCCAGGTGATTCCCGCGGGGACGACACCCACCGTCGGAGCCGGCAACCACCCACCGTCCGCCGGGCGCCGCAGTGCGCCGACGAGCTCAGCGCACGCTCGCGGTCACGGCGCGCGCCGTGAGGCAGGTCCAGCCGCCCACGTAGATGCGGTCGCCGTCGGCCAGCCAGCGGCGCTCCCCCGGACGCAGGGGTTCGGTGGGCAGCGCGTCACCGCGCGCCGCGACATAGGTCCCGTTGGCCGACCCGAGGTCGACGACGCTCCAGCCGCCCTCCGACCAGGCGATCTCGCAGTGCCGGCGCGAGACGCCGGTGTCCTCGCACACGATGTCCGGCACCACGCCACGACTGCGCGAGGCACGGCCGACCACGAGCCGTTCGCCCGTGAGCGGCACCACGGCGTCGGTCACGGAGGCGGCCGATACGGCGGAGGCCGCCGAGGCCGGAGACGTCCGGGCCGTCCGGGCGGTCGGGGTCAGGCCGTCCTCCGGAGCCTGCTCGGCCGACCACTCGTAGTCCGACCGGACCTCGACCGCCCAGGCGGTGGGCTCACTGGCCTCCCGCAGCGGCCGCACGGCGGGGAGGACCACTCGCGGGAGCGTAACGGAGTCGTCCGGCCGGGGCGCGACGCCGATCCGGACCGCCAGCAGCGGCACGTGCTCCTGGACGACGTTCGGGTGCGCGGCCATCATGCGCGCCAGGGCGAGCGCGCCGTCGAGCGGCAGGCCGGCGCTGGGCTGCACGCGCACGTCGTCCCGCTTCTCCAGGAGGTGCTGGATCACCATCGACCGCAGCGTCGGCGCGTGCATCAGCAGCTTTCCCGTGGTGACCGCCACCGGCACGACGCCGGGATGGCTCAGTACCGCACACAGCCCGTCCGCCAGGGACCGGGCGGCCTCGTCGAGGATCTCGCGGCACGCCAGGTCGCCGTAGTCCGCCGCCGTGATCACCTGGGGCGCGAACCCGGCGAACAACGACACGTCGTTGACGGCCGCCCACCGCTCCCGTCGTCCGAAGTGCTCCTCGGCGGCCCGGACCAGGCCCGGCGACGCCCCCATGCGGCGGCCGTCCATCGACCGGGCCGCGGCGTCCAGGCCACGCCGTCCGATCCAGGCGCCGCCGCCGTTGTCGCCCACGTGCGGCCCCATCCCGTCGGCGAGATGCCAGCGGCCGACGTCGTCGCACGCCACGGCCACCGCACCCGTGCCGACGGCGAGCGTGGCGCCCGACCCGGTGCCGATGGCGCCCAGGTGCGCCGTGACCGCGTCGCTCGAGACGGCGGTCGAGCTGGTCCGCAGCTCCTCGGACAGGATGTCGTGCACCCGGTTGGGGTCGAGGGTCCCGGACTGCGTCTGGGAGCGGAACCCGCGCATCCCGACGGCGGCGGCCGACACCCGCGGACGCCCGCCGAACCGGGCGGCGAAGCCGCGGCACAGCTCGCGCACCACCTCGGGCACGGTCGACCGCCCGCCCACGACGGTGGCGGGCGGCCCGGTGACCTCGTAGGACACGCCGCCCCGCCCGGAGCTGAACCGGAGGCGGGAACCCGTGCCGCCGATGTCCACGCCTACCACCCGAGCGTCCACTTCGAGGCCCTTTGCCCCACCCTGCTCCACAGTCACATTCGGCACCGGCACATATTCACCCGGGATGCCGCATTCCGCATGCGTCGGGTGTCATACGGGAACACCGGTCCGGCGAAGCGCGCGGTGCACCGTTCGACGCCGTCACGAGCCGGGCTGGGACCTCCGGCGCGCCCGCGCCCCGAGCAGGAGGGCGACGCCCAGCGTCAGGAACACCACCATCGCCGACAGCACGCCGCCCAGGTCGGCCCCGGTCGGTGAGAGCCCCGCCCCCGGGGCACCCGCCGGCGGAGCAGCCGGGTCGTCGTCCGGCGGAGGAACAGGCGTCGGGGTCGGCGCCGGCGTCGGGGTGGGGGTCGGCGTCGGAGTCGGGGCCGGCACCCCGTTCTCGAACGCGCAGGTCAGAACACTGGTCAGGCCGACGTCCACGGTCACGCCCCCGTCGGTGTCCGCCTGCCCGTCGGCACCCGTGCACCCCGCGGCGGTGAGCTGCCAGCCGTCCGCCTGCACCTCGGTGATCGAGTACGACCGGCCCGGCTCGAGCTCCGGGAGGTCCACGGTGCCGGTCCCGCCGGACGTGGTCACCGGGATCGTCACGGGATCGCCGTCCGGCAGCGGGGTCACGACGAGGTCGAACGTGCCGTCACCGCCGACGGTGGTCTTGGTCAGCATGCCGGTCACCGCGTCGGCGGTGTTGGTCACCGCGCACCCCGCTGACGCCCCCGGCCGGGCCACGAGCTGGAACCCGTCCGCGTCGGGATCGGCGTCCTCCGCACCCGTGCAGGTCACGGCGCCCGGCGTCCACCCGGCGCCCGGTTCCACCTCCGCGATCGTGTACTCGGTGCCGGGCACCAGCTCCGACCACGACACCGACCCCGGTCCCGTGCCGCTGCCCGAGACGGTCTGCGTCGCGGGCTCGGCGGCGTCGTCCGGCGAGATCGTCAGGTCGAACGACCACTCCAGGAGCGGACCTGCGCCCTCGACCGTCTTGGTCACGGACACGTCGGCCGGGGCCGCGGTGTTGACCGCCTCGCACGACACGACCAGCCCCGGCGTCACCGTGAACTGGAACCCGGCGGTCCCGGGGTCCTCGTCGGCCGTACCGGAGCACGTCAGCTCCGCCGTCCAGCCGGCGCCCGGTCCGGGTTCGTCCAGGCTGTAGGACGCGCCCGTCTCCAGGTCCGCCCAGGTCGCCGTGGGCTCCTGGTCGCTCACCGTCGCGGTGTCGGGCCCGTCCGGACCGGTCAGCACCAGGTCGAACGCCCACGGGGCGCCCTCGGCCCAGCCCGCGACCGTCTTGCCGACGGTGATGCTGCCGGGCACGGCGGTGTTCGCGAACGTGCACAGCACGGTCTCGCCCAGGCCCACGTCGACCGTGACGTCCGGGACGTCGACCACCACGTCCCCGCCCGAACCCGTGCAGGTGATGTCGGTCAGCGTCCACCCGGGCACAGGGTCCTCGCCGACCTGGTAGGCCCCCGGCTCCACCGGCCCGGTCGCGAACGGCTCGTCCGTGTCGGTGAGGGCGAAGGCCTCGCCGGCGTCCCCGGCCGGCCCCCAGGTGAAGCCGAACTCCTGCGGCGAACCCGCCGGGCTCGTCTGCTTGTCGACCAGGAGCATCCCCCACGGCGCGTTCGTGTACGTGCACGTCACCGTCTCGCCCGGGTCCAGCTCGATCGAACCCACCAGCCCGGCCGCGCCCGAGGCGACGCCGTCCGGGTCACCGTCCACACAGGTCAGGTCGGTGGTCTCGAACCCGTCCTGCGGCACCTCGGTCACCGTGTAGGAGCCGGGGTCCACGTCGGCGAACGTCTGCGTGCCCACTCCGTCCTCGGTCACGATCGAGAACTCCGGCGGGTCCTGCCAGTCGCCCGTGAAGTCGAACTCGCCGTCGCCGTCCGTGACGGCCTTGGCCACCACGATCGTGCCCGTCCGGGTGTTCTCGCCGCGGCAGTCCCCGACGTCTCCCGGGTTCACCGAGAACTCGCTCAGGTCCTCGATCACGACCGGACCACCGCCGTCGGCCGGGGTGATCGTGCAGGTCAGGTCGCCCTCGATCCATCCGTCGGCGTCGGACTCGACCAGCGAGTACCGCACCCCGGGGACGATCTGGGGCAGCTCGACCGTCACGGTGCCGTCGGTCGTCGTGACCGGCACCGTCGCCAGGTCGACCGCGCCGTCGAGGTCCGTGAGCACGTACTCGAACGACCCGTCGCCGCCCACTGCGGTCTTGGTCAGCGTTCCGCTCCCCTGCACCGCGCTGTTGACGAACGTGCACGTCAGGTCCTGGCCGACCGGGGCGACGAACTGCAGGCCAGGACTGTCCGGCTCGATGTCGGTGATCCCGGCGCAGTCGGTCTGCGCCGTCCATCCCGGGACCTGCGCCTCGGTGATGGAGTAGGTCTGCCCCGGCAGCAGCCCGGACCAGGTCACGATCTCCCCGGACTGCCCCGTGCCCGAGACCGTCTGGGGCGAGGTCCCGCCCTCGGGGAGCGGGTCGATGCTGAGGTCGAACTCCCACGGCAGCTCGCCCCCGATCGCCGTCGCCACCTTGGCCACGCTGACGGACGACGGCGTCACGGTGTTCTCGGCCCCGCACGTCAGCGCCTGGCCTGGCGTGAGCTGGACCTGGAACCCCGGCGCGCCGTCGAGGTCGGTGAGCCCGTCGCAGGCGATCTCGCCCCGGGTCCAGCCGGCGGGCGTCTCGCCTGCCTCCCGCAGCGTGTACACCGCGCCCGGCACGACGTCCGCCCAGTCGACGGTCGGCGCCTGCGCCGTCGCCGACCTGGTCACGACGGTGCCCTGGGCGTCGACCAGCTCGAAGTCGAAGGACCACTCGAGGCCGGTGCCCGCGCCGGCCACCGTCTTGGTGAGCGACACCGAGGCCGGGGCGGCCGTGTTGGTCACGAAGCAGACGATGACGCCGCTCTCGGGCAGGTCGATCTCGACACCGCGCCCGTCGTCCGTGGGCGTCCAGAACTCGTCGTTGCAGTCCAGGTCCGTCAGCGCCCAGCCGGGTTCGTCCGCGGGCTCGGTGACCGTGTAGACGCCCTCGGTCAGCCCCTGGAACGACTGCAGCGCGACGTTCGGCGGCTCGGAGTTCCCGTTGAGGGTGAACGCTGTGGGGTCGCCGTCGGGCGGCGTGAAGACGAAGTCGAACTCCTGGTCGAACTCGACGGGCACGGTCCGTTTGATCACCGTGACGGAGCCGGGCAGCGTGTTGGTGAAGAAGCACCGTACGGTCTCGCCGGGCAGGACCGTGAGGTCGATGGCGCGCGTCGCCGGGTCGCCTGAGTGGTCGGCGCCGCCGTAGGTGCAGGAGAGGTCCGCCAGCAGCGTCGCCGGGTCGCCGTCGTCGGCCAGCTCCTCGATCGTGTACGTCCCCGCCGGGACGTCGGTGATGACCTCCTCGTACAGCGTCCCGTCCCCCTGCTCGACGTCGATGGAGAACTCCTCGCCGCCCGGGATGTCGCTGGTGAAGTCGAACGTCCGCCCGTCCACGCCGTGCGCCTCCTTGGAGACGATCACCGTGCCGAGCTGCGTGTTCGTGAACGTGCACTCGATGTTCTCGCCGGCCACGGGAACGACCGTCGCCGACCGCTCGTCCTGGGTGAACGCGGACGTGCAGTCGATCTCCGGCGGCAGCCACCCCGCCGCCTCGGCCTCCGCCAGCGTCACGGGCTGGCCCGTCGGCACCGGGAACGAGGCGCTCTCGCCGTCGCTCAGCGTCACCGGGTCCTGACCGGTGACGTCGAACGAGAAGTCTCCGGCGGCGCCGTCGGGCTCGGTCTGCTTGGTGACCGTCACGACGGCGGCGGAGTTGCTGATCACGCAGTCCGTCGTGTTCCCCGGGGTGACAGGGAACCGGTCCGACGGGTCGTCGAGCACGTACTGCTCGGGTGGCCCGCCCGCCGCCGGGATCACGGTGCACACGAGCGACTGCAGGGTCCAGGGCGGCGGGATGTCGGTCTCCGCGAGCGAGAAGGCCGACCCGGCCAGCACCCCGGTGTACGTGGCGGTCTCCCCGCTCGCGACGGTGCCGGTCAGGGTCTCGACCACCGGCGGGCCGGGAAGCACCGGTCCGGTGTCGCTGTCCACGGTGAACCCGAACTCGTCGTCGCTGCCGGTGATCGCCGGGGTGGTCTCCTTGGTGACGGTGAGGGAACCGCAGTTGGCGATGCTCAGGCGGTCCGGGCCGTGGTCGGCGAAGTCCTGGATGTTCGCCTGGGGCGAGTTGCCCGTCCGCGTGAACATCTCGGAGACCTCGAAGCTGGCGCACTGCGCCGGCGAGAACAGGCCGGCGGTGTTCAGGTCGATCGCGAACTCGCCGAACGTCTCCAACGGCTGGTTGGTCAGCGGCGGACCCTCGCTGCGCACCCCGACGGCCCAGTCGAAGTCGACGGTGCCGGGCTGGGCCGTCCAGGTCCCCGCACCGAGGACGTTCGCGCAGCCGTCGCCGGCCGCCGGGGTCCACCGGCGGACGACGGCCGTCGTACCCCCGGACGCGTAGTCGAACTCCAGGAGCACGTCGTCGCACCGGCCGGGCTGCGGCCCCTCGAGGTTCTGGAAGATGCTGACCTCGCCGTTGCCCACGTGGCGCGTCCAGTACCCGTAGAGGATCGTGTGCGGGGCGCCCGACGGGTCGGTGACGACCTCCACGCCGTACCCGGTCGAGCACAGGTCGCCCTTGTCGTTCGGGTTGGCCGACCCGGGACTCCACGGGTTGGTGGCCGGGTTCTGGCTCGGCGGCGCGCCGGTCTCGTCCGGATCGGCGTCGCACGCGTTGGTGGCGGAGCCGTTGTCCCAGCGGAAGCCGGCCTGGACGATCCCCGTCGAGCTGTTCCCCTGGGCGGTGACGTACGGCCCTGTCGGCTCGAACGTGAAGCTGCTGTCCGGCTGCACGTCGGTGATGAAGTCACCCCAGCGGAACGTGTCGGGCGGGCTCGCCGGGGCGGTGGTGCCGTCGAGCACCATCCCGGTCTGCAGGCCGGACGGCTGCAGCGTCGCGGCGACGGCACGCGCCGGGGCCAGGACGGGCACCACGACCGCGCCCGCCAGGGAGACAGCCGCCAGAGCTGCCAGGAATGCTCGCCTGCCGATCATGCAAGGACCCCTCGGAGTTCAGGTCGAACGAGTCAGCGGATGCGCCCGACGCTACGAATGGGTTCCCCGGGCTACCACCTCAGAGAATGCGGATTTCATAGGACGGAAATCCCGTCACCCAGCATCTTCGCACCGATAACCAGCAGAAGGACGGCCATGATCGCCGCGTTGTTGTGGATCATCCACGTCTTCAGCTCGTCGAGGACCGCCGCGGCCCGGTCACCCATGGCGAAGTAGATGACGACGGGCGTGACGACGCCGGCGCTGGCCACCACGGCGAACACGAGCGCCGCGACGAGGGTCGCGCTCGTGTCGTCGGGTGCCGCGGCGGCGATGGCGGCGCCGCCGGAGACGACCAGGAGCAGGTTCTTCGGGTTGACCGTGCCGAGCAGCACGGCGAGCCCCGCGGAGCGCACCGGCGTGAACTGCTCGATCGCGGACATCCACCTCGGCGCCGGCGGCTCGGCGTCGCCACGGGGCCGGCCGCGCCACTGGCGGACGCTCACCAGGAGCAGCAGCACGCCGAGGACGATCTTGAGCCAGCCGGTCCAGGCGGCCGGCCCGTCGTCGTCGGACGTGGCGGAGCCCGTGAGCAGCGCGACGACGCCGACCAGGACGAGGACCGCCAGGAACCAGGCGACGACGAAGGCCAGCGCGTTGGCGCGCGCCCGATCGCTGACGAGCATCAGCACCACCGCGACGATCGGCAGGGGGCTGACGAGCACGCCCACGGCGACAGGCAGCGACTGACCGATCGCGGCACCCACGAGACCACCTCCGTCCGGGACCGGACCGACCGGCCGTGCGGCCGAGGCTAGGTTCCGGCGACGAGGGCGCGGTCACCCGAACAGGGTGACCACCCGGGCGCGCCGGCCGCCGACGATGAGGTGTGACCGACAACGATCTCCCTGCGCTCCCCGCGTCGCGGGCACGCCGGGCCGCCGGAACGTGGGCGAGGCAGGAGGGCGCCGTGCCGCCACCCGATCCTGGTGCGGGCACCTGATGTCCGCCCTTGCCGCCATCCTCGTCGGGCTGGTCCTGTGCCTGGCAGGAACCCGCTCGGTCCGCCTCGCCGTGTTCACGGCGGGCTTCGGCGTGGCCTGGACCCTCGCCGAGGCGATGAACGCCGACACGGGCACCGTGCTGCTGGTCGCCCTGGGTGGCGGGGTGCTGGCGTTCACGCTGACGCTGATCGCCGCCCGGTTCCTCTTCTTCGTCGGCGGCCTGTGCGTCGGCGCGGTGATCGGCGCCAAGCTGTTCGTGCTCGTCCAGGGCGGCAGCGCCGACGTGCTCCTGGCCGTGATCGTCGTGCCCGCGGTGGCCTTCGTGTGCGCGCTGCTCGCCCGCCGGTACCAGCGGCCGTTCCTCGTCTGGGCGACGGCGATCGGCGGCGCGGCGCTGGTGCTCTCGGGCGTGGGGCGCCTCTGGGCCGACGCCGCAGGCGAGCTCTGGCGGCCCGACTCGACGGCGGGCGTCGTCCTGTCCCTGGCGGTCTGGGCCGCGCTCGCGGTCGTCGGACGCACCGTCCAGCGGCGCGGCTCGACGGGGTCCGCGAACGGTCAGGCGGGTTCCTAGCGCCCACCGGGGCACCACCAGGGGCGTCACCCCTTCCGGGTGACCTGGGGCGCCACCGCCCTTGCCTACGGTCTGCCCAGACCCGGCACCACGGAGAGGGGAACCGTCCGTGACCAGATTCCTCGCACCGTCGTTCTCGGGCTACCGGCGCACGTCGGTGCGCCCGGACCTCCTGGCCGGCCTCGCGGTCTGGGCGGTGCTGGTCCCCGAGTCGCTCGCCTACGCCGCGATCGCCGGTGTGCCCCCGGTGGTCGGCCTCTACGCCGCGGTGCCCGCCCTGGCGCTCTACGCCCTCGCCGGCACCTCCCGCCAGCTCGTCGTGTCGCCGATGTCGGCCACGGCCGCGCTCTCGGCCGGGATCGTGGCGGGCATCGCGGGCGACGGCGACCCCGTGGCGCTGACCACCGCGCTCGCCCTGGCCACCGGGATCGTGGCGGTCCTCGCGGGCCTGCTCCGCCTGGGCTTCCTCGCCGCCTTCATCTCCGAGCCCGTGCTCAAGGGCTTCATCATCGGCCTCGCGCTGACGATCATGATCGGCCAGGTCCCCGACCTGATCGGGGTCGACGGCGGCTCCGGCAACTTCTTCCAGAAGACGTGGGCCGTGCTGGGGCAGCTCGGCGACATCGACGCGCTCACCATCGTCGTCGGCCTGGCGAGCCTCGCCGCCCTCGTCGTCCTGCGCCGCACGATGCCGCTGCTGCCCGGCTCGCTCGTCGTGGTGCTCCTGGCGATCGGCGCCACCGTCCTGTTCGGGCTCGACGACCGCGGCCTGGCCGTCGTCGGGCACATCGACGCCGGTCTGCCGCAGGCCGGGATCCCCGACGTGACCGGGCCCGAGTTCGCGGAGATACTGGGCGGCGCCGTGGGCCTGATGCTGGTCGGCTTCGCCGAGGGCCTCGGGGCGGCCAAGACCTATGCCGCGGGCCAGGGCTACGACATCGACCCCAACCGCGAGCTCGTCGGCCTGGGGCTGTCCAACCTCGGCTCCGGGTTCCTGTCCGGCATGGTCGTCAACGGGAGCCTGTCGAAGACCGCGGTGAGCGCCGGCGCCGGCGCCCGCTCCCAGTTCTCGGCCCTGACGGCCGCGGTGCTGACCGTCGTCACCCTCCTGTTCCTGACCGGCCTCTTCGAGCGGCTGCCCGAGGCGACGCTGGCCGCCGTCGTGGTGGCCGCCGTCGTCGAGCTGGTCGACGTGCGGTCGCTGCGCCGCCTGTGGCGCGTCCGGACGAGCCGCATGGCGCGCGTCTACCAGGTCACCGCCCGGGCCGACTTCATGGGGGCGGCGGCCGCCCTGCTGGGCGTCCTGGTCTTCGAGACGCTGCCCGGGCTCGTCATCGGCATCGCCGTGTCCCTGATCCTGCTGCTCGCCCGGACCTCGCGGCCCCGCATCGCGACCCTGGCGCCCGTCGGCGACGAGCCCGGCCGGCCCTGGGTGGACGCCGCCCGCAACCCGCGCTACCCGGCCGTGCCCGGGATCCTCGCCGTCCGCGTCGAGGCACCCCTGCTGTTCGCGAATGCCGAGTACGTGCGGTTCCGCGTGCGGGAGCTGGCGGCGCAGACCCCCGGCCTGCGGCTCGTGGTCCTGGACGGCCGCGCTACGCCGTCCATCGACGTGACGGCAGCCGCGATGCTCGTCCAGCTCCGCTCCGACCTGCAGGGCGACGGGTGCGACCTGGCGCTCGCCGAGGGCATCGGCCAGGTACGCGACGTCCTCGCCCGGATCGGCGCGAAGGGCGAGCCACACCTCTACACCACGCTCGACGACGCCGTCCGGGCCGGCCGCGCCGACCACGGGCCCGCGTGAGCAGGTTCACCGGGAACGGGTGAGGTCAGGGGCTCGCGCGAGCAGTGGAGTAGCAAGGGCCAGCCCACGCGCACGCCAGCCCGAAGGAGCCTCACATGTCCCAGGCCACACTCACCGTCTGGAAGTTCAGGACCAGCGGGGGGGCGGACACCGCATCGAGGACCATCCAGCAGCTCGCCAAGGAGAACCTCATCACGGTCCGCGACGCGGCGACCGTGTACTGGGAGCCCGGGGCCAAGAAGCCCAAGACCCAGCAGCTCGAGTCACTCACCGGCAAGGGTGCCCTCGGCGGCGCCTTCTGGGGGATGCTGTTCGGCCTCCTGTTCTTCGTCCCGCTGCTCGGCGCCGCCATCGGCGCCGCCACGGGCGCCCTGAGCGGCTCCCTCACGGACGTGGGGATCGACGACGGCTTCATCAACCGGGTACGGGACGAGATCACGCCGGGGACATCGGCGCTCTTCATCATGTCCACCGACGCCGTCGTGGACAAGATCCGTGACGCGTTCGCCGGCCAGGAAGCACCCGAGCTCATCTTCACCAACCTCAACACCGAGCAGGAGGCCGCGCTGCGCGAGGTCTTCGGCGAGGCCGACTGACGGACCAAGGAGCGATCATGACCAGTGCACACGAAGCCGGGCCCGACCCGATCCCGGGGTCGTACTATCCCCCCGGAACCTATCCCGGGGCACAGTACGACCCCGGGACCTCGGGGTCCGCCGCGATGACCACCGCGGCGTTCGCCGGGACGATGCTCCTGATCGTGGGTGCGTTCCAGGTTCTCCAGGGGATCGCCGCGCTCGCCTCGAACACCGTGTACGTGTCGGGCGTCGAGTACGTCTACAAGCTCGACATGACGAGCTGGGGCTGGATCCACATCGTCATCGGCGCCATCGCCGTGGCCACCGGGATCGGAGTGCTCGCCGCACAGAAGTGGGCCTATTTTGTCGGAATCATCCTGGCCGTTGTCGCGAGCTTCACGAATTTTGCATTCATACCCTATTACCCCATATGGAGCCTGGTAATTCTCGCGTTCAACATTGCCGTGATCTGGGCGCTGAGCACTCTCCTCGCACGAGGCAATTAGCACGTCCCATCGGGTGAAATAACCATTCCTCATGCGCCGCGGGGCGACGTCGAGCATCATTGTCGGTAAGCGCGTTACGGACAATGAACCGAAGTTCGTGATCTCCGGAAATGCGCGGACATGAGGTCTGGGGCGTTCCTCCGTCCCGGATCGGCGGCTGGGGGGCGGCCGCCACTTCACATTCGAGTGAAGGACGCCGCGGAATGCCTTCGAAACCGAGCACGGTCACCCCGCGCAGCGGGGCCTTCGCACCGCGGGTGCCCCGCCCGGCCCACGCCCCGCGGTCCTCGGAGCGGGCCTACCGCCCGGCCGGGGACCGCGCCACGCCTCACCTGCCACGGATCTACGTCCCTCGGCTGCGGCTGTGGCAGCGGCTCGACGAGGCCGTCGAGGGCTCGGTGACGGTGCTCGTCGCACCGTCGGGAGCCGGCAAGACGCTGGGGGTGGCCGGGTGGCTGCAGCGCTCGGGATCGGCGCGCGCGGGCGACGCCGTCTGGATCTGCGCCGACGACTCGTGGACGGCCGAACGACTCGACGCGACCCTCGACGGCACGGCCGCTCCCGACGAGCAGGGCGGGATGCTGCCGCTGGTCGTGATCGACGACGCCCACCAGCTACCGCCCGCGGCACTGCGCCGCATCGACGAGCGGCTGAACGTCGCCCCGGAGTCCATGCGCGTCCTCCTCCTGAGCCACTGGTTCCTGCCGCTGACCCGGCTCGTCCCGGAGCTCCTCGGCAACTTCACGTTCCTGCGGGGCGACCTGCTGCGGCTGAGCGACGCCGAGAGCGCCTCGCTCGTCTCGGCGCACGCCCGGACCGACGACCCGCGGGTGGTCGAGGCCGTGACGCGGCACGCCGACGGCTGGTGCGCCGCTGCCGTGCTCACCGCCCGCGACCTGAGCGCCGCACCGGACCCGGTGGCCGCCGCCCGCCAGCTCGCCCAGGACGTGACGCCGATCGCGACCCGGGTGGCGGGCGAGGTCTTCAGCACCCTGACGCCGCGGCAGCGGCACCTCCTGCTGTGCATCGCCGGCGACGGCGTGATCAGCGTGCCCGCGGCGGCCCACCTGTCCCACGACCAGCACGCGGGCGAGATCCTCAGCGAGCTGGAGGACACCGGCCTGCTGGTGATGCGCGAGGACTACCGGTGCCCGCCGGCCGCCCCGGCCGCGGAGTCGCCGGCGACCGGCGGCTTCCGGGTCCACCCGCTCCTGGCGGACGTGGTCCAGCGGCGGCTCGCCGTCGGCGGCGTCGACGCCGCCCGGGCCCGCGCCACCGTGATCCGTGCCGTCAAGCTCGACATCGCCCGGGGCAACCTCGCCGAGGCCTTCGCCCGGCTCGTCCGGGTCGGGGCACCCACCGAGGCCGCCGACGTGCTGGCCCAGGACGGGGTGCGCATGGTGCTGAACCAGTGCGAGCACGACGACGTGGGCGAGTTCGTCCGGACCCAGCCCGAGATCGTCGACCACCGGCCGGACATCTGGTTCGCCATCGCGCTCGACTGCTGGATCCGGGACGACCTGGAGGGTGCGCGGCACTGGGGCGACCGCCTGCTGGCGGCCCAGCGACGCTGGTCGCCGTCCTGGTTGGCGGGCGGGCCGGACGGCCTGGACGCGTCGATCGCGTGCGTGCGGCTGTGGCGGGTCGCGCTCGGGCTCGAACCGGCCTATGCCGCCGTCGGCCACGCGAAGCGCGTGGTGGTCGCCTCCCAGACCCGGCCGACCGTGCGCGAGGCCAACGCCGACGTCCTGCCGGTGCTGGCGGCCGAGCTGGGCGCCACGCAGAACTGGCTCGGCGAGCTCACCGAGGCCGAGACCAGCCTGACCCTGGCGGTCAGCCTGTCGCGCAGCCAGGGCCTCGCGCCGCTCGGGGTCAGCGCCCTGAGCCACCTCGCCTTCACCCAGTACATGCGCGGCCGCGAGAGCGCGTGCGTCGAGCTCGCCAACGAGGTGCTCGTGGCCGCGGACGGCCCGGGGGCCCGGACGTCGCGGTTCGTCACGGTGCGGGCGGGTCTCGCCCGGCTGCTCGCGCGGCTGCTCGACGTCCCGTCCGCGACCGGACCGGCCGAGGCGCCGGTCATCGACACGTGCTGCCATGGCGCCGACCTGTGCACCCGCTTCTGGTTCCGCATCTGGGACGCCCGCCAGGCGGTGCTGGCGGGCGACGTCGTCGAGGCGCAGCGGATCCTCGCCACTCCCGGGGAGAGCCCGCACCTGACCGACGACCAGCTCCCCGAGCATCTCCGGGTCGCGCTGCTCGTGGAGCGCGCGTTCGTGGCGACGCTCGCGAGCGACCGCGAGACGCTCAAGTCGCTGCACGCCACTCTCGAGTCCCTCGGCGCCGTCGGCGAGGCGGCGCTCGTGCAGGGGCTGCGCGCCGACCGCGACGGCAACCGCCGGGGAGCGGCGGTCGCGTTCGAGGCCGCCTCGGCGGACGCCACCTACTCCCAGCCGCCCACCCGCGCGCTGGCGCTGGCGTGCGAGGCCCAGCTGCTCGACGCGCTGGGTGACCCGGCGCGCTCCCAGGACTGCCTGGCGGAAGCGATCTCCGCCACCGAGGCCCGCCGGAACGCCTCACCCTTCTTCGGCTGGGCCCGCCAGGGCACACCCATCGCGACTCTGCTGCGCCGCCGGGTCGAGGGGCCCGCCACGCCCTGGGTGCACGAGCTCGCGGCCACGGCGGCCGGACGGCCGGACGTGACGGCCGCCTACGCCTCGACGACCGCGACGCCGCGCGAGCTCGGCGAGGTGAGCCAGGCCCTCGCCCCGCCGGCCCTGAGCCCGCGCGAGCGCGAGGTGCTCAACGAGCTGGCCCGCGGCGCGACCTACGCCGACATCGCCGCCGCGCTGTTCGTCTCGGAGAACACCGTCAAGACGCACGTGTCCAGCCTGTACACCAAGCTCGCGGCGTCCCGCCGGAGCGAGGCGCTCAAGATAGCGCGCAGCTTCCACCTGCTCTGACGACCGGCGTCAGTCGCGGGCCATCGCCGCCCGGAGGTGCGCCTCGGCGTCCACGTAGGCGTCGTCGGCGATGTCGAAGACGACCTTGTGGATGGTCCCGCCCGTGAGCTCGAACCGCGAGCCGGCGTACGCGCTGGAGACGGCGTCCCCGCTGTCGTAGCCGATGCACAGGCCCTCGCCGCACAGCGAGAAGTGGCCCAGCACGGTCCTGATCTCCTGCTCGGCGACCATCTCGTCGTCGATCCAGAGCCGCAGCGGGCCGATCGCCTCCCGGTACTCCCCCGTCCGCTCCTTGGCGAAGTCCACGCCGATGATGTGCCTGCCGCCGCCCGGCAGCGGCGCGGAGACATGGGTCTCGGGCGGTATCCCGAGGAAGTTGTAGGCGTACGTCACGGCGCCGTCCTTGAGGAAGAGCGCGTGGCCGCCGAACCGAGAGCCGTGGGCGAAGACCACGCCCTCGGCGCCCGGGGTGAGGTCCAGCTCGGCCAGCACCTTGTACGAGACGCCGTGGACGTTCGCCGCCGAGCGCTCCGGGACCTCCGACGTCCCGGGGTAGTAGACGTACCGGCCGCTGGGCGGCACGGGGATGTGGAACTCCATCTGCACGAACGTCTCGAAGTCCTTCGGGCTGCCGATGATCTGCAGGTCGTTCAGCGGCAGCACGTCGTTCGCGCGCGCCTCGTCCATCCAGAGCGCCTTGAGCGCCTTGAGCCTGTTGGGGTGCTCGGCCGCGAGGTCGTGCGCCTCGGCCCGGTCGACGTCGGTGTGGAAGAGCTGCCACGTGTCGTTCTCGAACCCGCTCATCCCGGACATGGGACCATGCACCGTGACGGCCTTCCAGCCCTCGTGCCAGATGCCACGGCTGCCGAGCATCTCGTAGTACTGGGTCCGCTTGCGCGTCGGCGCGTCGGGCTCGGCGTCGAAGGTGTAGGCCATGGACACGCCGGACAGCGGGTTCTGCTCGACGCCGTCGTACGTGTGGGGCATCTCGACGCCGCACAGGTCGAGGATGGTCGGGACGATGTCGGTCGAGTGGTGGTACTGGTTGCGCACCTCGCCCCGCGCCCGGATGCCGGCCGGCCAGTGGATCACGAGCGGGTCGCAGACGCCGCCCTGGTAGGTGTAGCGCTTGAACATCCGGTAGGGGGTCGAGAAAGCCATCGCCCAGCCGGTCGGGTAGTGGTTGTAGGTGTTCGGCGTGCCGAGCTCGTCGACCATCGTGAGGTTCTGCGCCTCGTCGTCGGGGTAGCCGCCGAAGATCTTGCCCTCGTTGACCGATCCGTTGGGGCTGCCCTCGCCCGAGGCCCCGTTGTCGGCGCAGTACAGGATGATCGTGTTCTCGAGCTGCCCCGACTCCTCGAGGTAGTCGACGATGCGACCGACCTGGGCGTCGGTGTACTCCGAGAACCCCGCGTAGACCTCCGCCATGCGGCAGAACATCGCCCGCTCCTCGGCGGACAGCTCCACCCACGGCCGCACGAGGTCGGTCTGGGTGAAGGTGCCGTCGGGCATCGGGTTGACGTCGGTGGGCTCGGTGCCCTCCGGAAGGATGCCGCGCTCGATCATCCGTGGCAGCACCCACTCGCGGTAGGCCTCGTAGCCGTCGTCGAACGCACCCTTGTACCTGTCGACGTACTCCTGCGGGGCATGGTGCGGGGCGTGGTTGGCGCCCGGGCAGAACCACAGGTACCAGGGCTTGTCCGGCTCGGTCTGCCTGACGTCCCGGATCATCCGGAGCGCCTGGTCGGCGAGGTCCTTGGAGAGGTGGTAACCCTCCTCCGGGCCGTAGGGCTGGTCGACGTAGTGGTTGTCCTCGGCCAGCGAGGGGTACCAGTTGTTGGTCTCGCCGCCGATGAACCCGTAGAAGCGGTCGTACCCCTGGGCGAGCGGCCAGTTCTTCTTCGAGGCGCCCGAGGTCCACTCGTCGATGGGGACGTTGTGGTTCTTGCCGACCCAGAACGTGCTCCAGCCCGCGTCGCGCAGGACGTTCGCCATGGTCGCGTTCGACGCCGGGATGTGCGAGCTGTAGCCGGGGAACCCCGTCGAGCTCTCCGAGATGGTCGCGAACCCGGTGAGATGGTGGTTGCGCCCCGTGAGGAACGTCGACCGGGTGGGCGAGCACAGCTCGGTCGTGTGCCACTGCGAGTAGGTCAGGCCGCCGGCCGCCAGGCGGTCCATCGTGGGCATCCGGATCCGCCCGCCGTAGGGTGACCAGGCGGCCTGGCCGGTGTCGTCGTACAGCACGACCAGTACGTTCGGGGCGCCCGCCGGCGCCTTCTGCGGGAGGAATGCCTCCCAGTCCCCCTGCGAGTCGCGGACGTCCAGCTCGATCCTGCCCCGGAACTCCCGTGCCATGTCGGTCTCCTCGTCGCCGCGTCACCTGCGTGGATCATCCGCACGCGGCCCGGCCGGTCACCTCACCCGAAGCAGGTGAACACACCACACGAGTCCCCCGCTTGGCTGACCCGTGTGGAAGCGACCTCGGCCCCGCCCCGCTGGCTCGTCCCGTCGCTCCGCGGGTACCGCCGGGCGTGGCTCCGCGCGGACGTCGTCGCGGGGCTCGCCGCCGGGGTCGTCGTCGTGCCGCAGGCCATGGCCTACGCGACCATCGCCGGCCTGCCGGTCTCCGTCGGGCTGTACACCTGCATGGTCCCGGCCCTCCTGTACGGGCTCCTCGGCGGCTCCCGGACGCTGAGCGTGTCCACCACGTCGACGATCGCCGTGCTGACGGCGTCGGCGCTCGCGACGACGGCACCGGACGCGCTGCTCGGGGCCGCCTTCACCCTGACGGCCCTGGTCGGCGTGTGCCTGCTGGCCATGCGGCTGTTCCGGCTCGGCCCGCTCGTGGAGCAGATCAGCCCCGCGACGCTGACCGGGGTGAAGACGGGCGTCGGGCTCACCGTCGCCGTGACACAGCTCCCGACGCTCCTCGGCCTGACGGGAGAGTCCGAGGCCACCGGGTTCTTCGGCCGGCTCGCCGAGACCGTCTCGGCCCTGCCCGAGACGCACGTCCTGACCGCAGCCGTCTCCGTCGGCGCGGTCGCCACCCTGGTCGTCCTGCGGCGCTGGGCACCCCGCGTCCCCGGCGCCCTGGTCGTGGTGGCGGCCTCGATCATGCTGGTGGCGTGGACGGACGTCGAGGAGCGCGGGCTCGCGCTCATCGAGTCCGTGCCGGACGGCCTGCCCGGCGTGAGCCTGCCCGTCTGGGGCGAGGTGGCCGGCCTGGTCCCCGCCGCCCTGGCCATCGCCGTCATGGCCTTCCTGGAGACCGTCCTGGTCGCCCGTGCCCAGCGGCAGCGGTCCGAGCCCGCGATCGACAGCGACCAGGAGCTCCTCGCCGCCGGCTTCGCGGCGCTCGGCGGCGGCCTCAGCCAGAGCCTCCCTCCGGCGGGCGGGTTCTCGCAGAGCGCGGTCAACCTCGGTGCGGGCGCCCGCACCCAGGTGGCCGGTCTCACCACGGCCGCGCTGGCCGTGCTCGTCGCCCTCTTCCTGGGGCCGGTCCTGGACGACCTGCCGGCCGCGACGCTGAGCGCCCTGGTCCTGGTCGCGGTCGTCGGGCTCGTGTCGCCGGCCGAGTACGTGCGGCTGTTCCGGATCGACCCGACGGAGTTCTGGGTGGCCGTGGTCACCACGGCGATCGGGCTCACCGCCGGCCTGCTCCCGGCAGTCGGGGCCGGCGTCGTGCTGACCCTCGGGCTGGTCCTGCGGGGGCTGAGCCGGAA
Source organism: Promicromonospora sp. MEB111 (assembly GCF_030209445.1). Taxonomy (GTDB): domain Bacteria; phylum Actinomycetota; class Actinomycetes; order Actinomycetales; family Cellulomonadaceae; genus Promicromonospora. Next base: position 51,096 of record NZ_JARVSD010000018.1, on the reverse strand, counting down.
CGCCGCACGCCCCCTCTACCCGAAACCCGGCGGCGGCTGGACCCCCAACCCGCCACCCGGCGGCGCCGCGCACCCGCTCCCGGGGCTGGTGCTGCTGCACCTCGACGTGACGATCTACACCGGCAACGCACGGCCCACCCAGGACGCCGTCCTCGCGGCCGTCCTCGGCGCGAAGCCGGCTCCGCGCGCGGTGGTCCTGGAGGGCTCCGCCGTCCGCCAGGTGACGATCCCGCTGCTCGACGCCCTCGAAGGGCTGGACGCCGACCTCGCCCGCGAGGGGACGACGCTCCTGCTGGCGGCGTTCCCGCCGGAGGTGCACCGGCGGGCGCTCGCCTCCCGCTGGTGGGCGGCCGCCGACCAGGACGGCCGCGTCCTGCCGACCGTCGACGCCGCGGTGGTCGCGGCGAACGAGGCGAACGACACCAACGGGACGAGCACCGCGAGCACGGACCGGGAGGCGAGGACATGACGGATCCGGCCGACCGCCCCGGCACCGGCCCACGGCGAGGAGACCCCGCCTCGCGCCGTCCCCCGCGGTGGCTCCCCCGGGCGCTGCTCATGGTGGTCGTGGCCGTCTACCTCGGGGCCTTCGGCTGGTACGCGATCGGCGCCCTGCGCGGGCTCGCGGTCGACGTGCTGATCGCGTTCTTCGTCGCGCTGGCCCTCGAACCCCCGGTGGTCTGGTGCGTCCGGCACGGCTGGCGCCGGGGAGCGGCCGCGGCCGTCGCCCTGCTGGGGTCCCTGCTCCTGGTCGCGGTGGTCCTGGCACTGTTCGGCAACCTCTTCGTCCAGCAGCTCCTCCAGCTCCTGGAGACCGTGCCCGACATCTACGCCGGCCTCCAGGACCGGGTCGCGGAGCAGTTCGACGTCGTCATGCCGGACTCCGACGACCTCCTCCGCGACGTCCTGACTCAGTTCGGCGACGACGTCGCCTCCGGCGCCCTGCTGGTGGGCACCACCCTGGTCGGTGGCGTGTTCGCCGCGCTGACCATCCTGCTGGTGACCTACTACCTGCTCGCGGCAGGTCCACGGCTGCGTGTGGCGGTCTGCCGCTGGCTCACGCCCGCGCGCCAGCAGGAGGTCCTGACGCTGTGGGAGATCACGCAGGTGAAGGTCTCGGACTTCATCAGCTCGCGCGTCGTGCTCGCCGCGCTCTCCAGCGCCTTCACGCTCGTCTTCCTGCTCGTCATGCGCACCCCGTACGCCCTGCCGCTCGCGGTCTTCGTGGGCGTGGTGTCGCAGTTCGTCCCGACGATCGGCACGTACCTGGGCGGCGCGCTGCCGGTCGCCGTGGCGCTGACGTCCCAGGGCCTGCCCCAGGCGCTCGCGGTGCTCGCCTTCATCATCGGCTACCAGCAGCTGGAGAACCTGTACTTCTCCCCGAAGGTCTCCGCGCGGGCCCTGGAGATGAACCCCGCCGTGAGCTTCCTCGTGGTGCTCGGGTTCGGCGCCGTCTTCGGGGCGCTGGGCGCGTTCCTGGCGCTGCCCGTCGCCGCGACGATCCAGGCGACCGCCAACACCTATCTCCGGCGGCACGCACTCATCGAGTCGAGCATGCTGCGGGACCCGAGCAGGTGGCACACGGTCGAGGACGACGACGCCGCGCGCCGCCGTCGCCGCCGGCAGCAGAACTAGCTCAGCAGCCGAGCTCCTCCGTGATCGAGTCGCGCGCGTCCTTCACCGCCGTGGCATCGTCCTTGAGGGAGTCCACCGCTTCGGAGACCGTCGCGTCCCCCTCGATGTCGTTGACGGCCCCGTTGAAGCTCTCCCACGCGTCGTCGAGGGCCTGGCCGCGGTCCTGCGCGACGTCGGACGCGGCCGAGTCGAAGGCCTGCCACGCCTGGCGCACCTCGTCCCGCGCGGACTGCACCTCGGCGACGGTGGCGTCGGGGGTCAGCGTCGTGTCGAAGTTGTCCAGCGCCGTCGAGAGCTCCTCGGCCGCGCTGCAGGCCTGCGCCGTGTTCTCCTCCGGTGTCTCGCTGGAGCACGCGGCCGTTCCCAGGAGGATCAGTCCGACCAGGACCCCTGCTGTCCGCCTCATGTCCACGCCCTTCTGCCGTTGGTACGGGTCGCCCCGTGAGCCTTGTCTGCACGGTCCCTCCGGCGGCGCCGTCCGGCCTCACCCGCGTCGGGTGAGTCCTGGCGCCCGGCGTCGGTCCGGGGTGTCAGCGCGGTGGCTCGTCCTCGACGAACACCGAGACCCAGTCGTCCTTCATGCTCACGGTCGTCCAGCCGAGGCGGTCGGCCGTCGCCGTGACGGGCTCCGTCGCCTCGAAGGTCTGGGCCTGGCTGGCGTAGGAAAACTCCCGCTCGGGGTCGTCGTGGTCGACCAGGAGCGAGAGGTGCGGCCCGTCGGCGGCCGCCGCCCACTCGAGGAGCTCGTGGTCCCCGGCCGAGTTGCCGGCCGCGAGCACCGGGGGCCTGCCGAGCTGGGTCTGGATGTTCGTCACCTTGGCGGCGCCCTCGTTGACGTCGCCCAGCACCCGGGCGGTGCGCCGCAGGGCGGGCCGGCCGGCGGCGTCCTGCCCGAGGTCGTACGCGATCATCGTCCCGACGACCAGCTCAGGCGGCACACCGTACAGCTCCTGGCTGACCGCACGGACGAACTCGGTGCCGCCGCCCGTGACGACCCCGACGGTGAAGTCCAGCGCCCGCAGCGCGTCGAGGAGCTCGAGCATCGGGCGGTAGCGGACGGCGCTCAGCGACCGGCCCAGGGTGGGATGGGCGCCGGTGTCGAGGAAGGTCCGGGCCTCGCGTGTGAACGCCCGCGGGTCGAGCCCCTGGAAGAGGCCGGCCAGTGCCAGCGCCACGCGTTCGAGCCCGATCTCCCCGACCGCGGCGGTGTCGCCCGCGAGCACCGCGCGGAACTCGGCCTCGCCGGCGAGCGCCGGGTCCTCCCGCACCCGCCGCCGCAGCGCGTCGACGTAGAACTCGTACTGGACGTAGGTGGGGCGCTCGCACCACAGCGTGCCGTCGTTGTCGAAGTAGGCGACCCGTTCGTCGCGCGGGATCGAGCGGGCCTGGTCGAGGAACCCGAGGAGGGCGTCCCGGGTGCCGCCGGGACGCCACGAGGGGAGCTGGCCGACGTCGGTCATGGTGCGACTCCAAGGAGAGTGGTGCCTGGCGGAACAGCGGGGGCCGCGTCGTCACGGACGCAGCGGAAGCCGATGTGGCTCATCCCGGTGTCGACGGCCTGCGGCCGGCGCGCGGCGGGCCGGTAGCGGCGGCAGTAGGTGTCGGCGCAGAGAAAGGACCCGCCCTTGATGACCTTGCGGGGCACGGCGAACTGCGGCTGACGCGGGTCCCGGCTGGCGTCGGCGTCCCCGCCGCGCGGGTTCACGGGCGCGCAGCACGCGTCGGGTGCCGCCGCGGGGTGGCGGCCGGTCCACCAGTCCGCCGTCCACTCCCAGACGTTCCCCGCCATGTCGAACAGGCCGTACCCGTTCGGCGGGAACGACCCCACCGGGGCCGTCCGCGTGAAGCCGGACCCTCCGGTCGACCGCCACGGGAAGTCCGGCCCGTCCCAGGTGTTCGCCAGGACGCGTCCGCCGGGCCGGGCCTCGTCACCCCAGGTGAAGCCGGCGCCGTCCAGGCCGCCCCGGGCGGCGTACTCCCACTGGGCCTCCGTCGGCAGGCCCGCCCCGGCCCACGCGGCGTACGCGGCGGCGTCCTCGTGGGCGACCTGGACCACGGGGTGGTCGCCACGCTCGTCGATCCCGGAGCCGGGCCCCTCCGGCCGGCGCCACGACGCCCCGGGTACCCAGGCCCACCACTGGCTGAGGTGGCGCAGGTCCACCGGTCCGGGGGTCGGGGTGAACACCATGGACCCGGGCGCGAGGTTCTCGGGCGGCGCGCCCGGGTAGAGCGCCGGGTCCAGCGGCCGCTCGGCCACCGTCACGTACCCCGTGGCCGCGACGAACGCGTCGAACCGGGCGTTCGTGACGGCGAACCGGTCGATCCGGAACCCGTCGACGCGCACGGGGTGCGCAGGCGCCTCCTCCGGGTAGTGGTCGTCGGAGCCCATCCGGAACAGCCCGCCGCCGAGCCGCACGTCCTCGGCGGTCCGGGCGCCGTCCACCGGGGCCGTCACGTGTTCGGCAGACCGGCCTGGAGCTTGGCCAGCACCTGGTCGATGTTGAAGCTCGCGGGCTCCTGACGGGCAGGGAACTCGGCCAGCGTGGTCAGCATCCTGGCCACGTACGCCTGGGCGGGTACGAGCAGCCACGCATGGTCGAGCATCCAGTCGAAGTAGGAGTTCGACGTGATGTCGGCGCGCTCGAACGGGTCGGTGCGCAGGTTGAAGATCTTCGGCGCACGCAGCTCGACGTACGGCTCGAGCCAGATGTCGAGCGTCCCGGCCGCGCGCTGCTCCAGGAACACGATCTTCCAGTTGTCGAAGCGCAGCCCGGTCAGGTCGCCGTCGTCGGACACGTAGAAGAAGTGCCGGCGCGGCGACTCCTCGGCGGCGCCGGTCAGGTAGGGGAGCTGGTCGTGGCCGTCGAGGTGCACCTTGTACCGGGTGCCGGCGAGCTCGGTCCCCTCCCGCAGCTTGTCGGCGATCGTCGGCTCCCCGGCCGCGGCGAGCAGGGTCACGAACCAGTCGTTGTGGCTGAAGAGCCCGTTCAGCACGGTGCCGGGTTCGATCCTGCCGGGCCAGCGCACCATCGCCGGCACGCGGTAGGCACCCTCCCAGTTGGAGTTCTTCTCGTTGCGGAACGGCGTCATCCCGGCGTCGGGCCAGCTGTTCATGTGCGGGCCGTTGTCCGTGGCGTAGATGACTATCGTGTCCTCGGCGATGCCGAGCTGGTCCAGCTCGTCCAGCAGGCTGCCGACGACGTCGTCGTGGTCGAGCATCGTGTCGTGGTACTCCGACTGCCACCGGCCGGCCCGGCCCTTGCTCTCGGGCTTGCCGTGGGTGCGGAAGTGCATGTGGGTGGAGTTGAACCACACGAAGAACGGCCGGTCGCCGCCGGCCTTGTCCCGGATGAAGCCGAGCGCCGCGTCACGGAACTCCTCGTCGACCGTCCGCATGCGCTCGCGGGTCAGCGGCCCGGTGTCCTCGATGCGCTGCGTACCGTCGCCGTTCGCCCACGAGTGGAGGACCCCGCGCGGACCGAAGTTCTTGCGGAAGTCGGGAAACTCCTCGGGCCTCGGGTAGTCGTCCAGCTCCGGCTCCTCCTCCGCGTTCAGGTGGTAGAGGTTGCCGAAGAACTCGTCGAACCCGTGCATGGTCGGCAGGTGCTCGTCCCGGTCGCCGAGATGGTTCTTGCCGAACTGGGCGGTCACGTAGCCCTGCTCCTTGAGCGCCGTGGCGATCGTCGGGTCCTCGGGCTGCAGACCGACCTTCGCGCCCGGCATGCCGACCTTCGTCAGCCCCGTCCGGTACGGGTTCTGCCCGGTGATGAACGCCGCCCGGCCCGCGGTGCAGCTCTGCTCCCCGTAGTAGTCGGTGAACCGCGCGCCCTCGGCGGCGATCCGGTCGATGTTCTCCGTGCGGTACCCCATCACGCCGTCGGAGTAGGCGCTGATGTTGGTGATCCCGATGTCGTCGCCCCAGATCACGAGGATGTTCGGTGCGTCAGCCACGCTGCCTCCTTCGGGTCGGCGGCACGGGCCGCGGTCTGCTCGGGTGACCCCATGCTCGCCGCGGCGTCGCCGGCCGGACTCCCCCAGAACGGGTGAGCTGCGTGACGGCGGGGCGCCCTGCCGCGCCGTCAGAGTGCGGACAGCATCAGGGAGACAGCGAAACCGATCGCCACCAGGGAACCGGTCGCCACGCCCTCCACCTTGTACGACTCGGGCAGGAGGGTGTTCGAGACCATCGCGAGGAGCGCGCCGGCCGCGAAGCCCTGGGCGGCCGCCCCGGTGCGCCCGCTGGCCGGGTCGAGCAGCAGATAGCCGAGCGCGGCGCTCACCGCCGAGACCAGCACGACGACGGACCACATCCACAGCACCCTTGACCGCGCCCAGCCCGTGGCGCGCAGCCCGCTGGACGACGACAGGCCCTCGGGGAAGTTGCTCAGCACGATGCCCGCCAGGAGGGCGACGCTCACGTTGCCCTCCAGGACCGTCAGGCCCAGCACGAACGACTCCGGGACGCCGTCGAGCACCGAGCCGAAGACGATCGCGAGCGGGGCGCCGTCGGCCTGGGCCCCGCCCGCGTCCTTGCGTCCGCCGCCGCCCTTGCGCCCCAGCCACCAGTCCCCCACGGTGAAGGTGGCGGCGCCCACCAGCGTGCAGAGCCCCACCAGGGCGACGGACGCGGTCTCGACCGCCTCGTCGACCAGCTCGAAGGCGACCGACCCGATGAGCAGGCCGGCGCCGAGCGCCATGACGACGGCGATGAACCGGCGGCTCGGCGCCCCGGCGTAGGCGACGAGGGCGCCGACGAGCAGCGCCGCCGCACCGACCGCACCCCACAGCGCGGCTACGAGCATCGGGCCGGGCCGGTCAGGACGCCGCCGTCGTCCCAGAAGTCCATGACCTGAAAAGTAGCCGCACGTCTGCTCCGCCGCCCGGCGAAGGCGCCGCCCGCCGTCCGGTCACTCGTAGCGCAGCGAGGAGATCGGGTCCTGCCGGGCGGCCCGCAGGGCAGGCAGCGTGCCGGCGACGAACGCGATGGCCATGACGCCCAGCACCACGGCGGCGACCGTCACCGGGTCGAACGCGATGAGGGTGAGCCCCGGGAGGTTCGCCAGGAGGTCCCCGGACACGCCGCCCACGAGCTGCCCGACGCCGATCGCGGCGAGCACGCCCAGGGCGCTGCCGACCAGGCCGATGACCACCGCCTCGATGCTGAACAGTGCGAAGACGCGCGGGCTGGACAGCCCCATCGCCTTCATGAGCCCCACCTCGCGGGTGCGCTCCTGGACCGCCATGAAGAGCGTGTTGACGATGCCGATGGCGGCCGCGACCAGCGCGATCACCGCGAACCCGTTGAGCACGAGCACGATGGCGTCGATCACGGAGGTGATCGTGCCGAGCTGGTCCTCCAGGGTGCTGGCGGTGTAGCCGGCGTCGTCCAGCCGGTCCTTGAGGGCCTGCGTCGCCTCGTCGCCCGCCGCGGCGTCGAACGAGACGGACGCCTGGGCGTACCGCGCGGTCTCCGCCTCCGGCGCCCCCGTGGTCTGCAGGTCGTAGAGCGTCTCGGCGAGCGTGTCGTTGGGGATCGCCCCGGCCATGCTGATGACGCCGGGCTCGGCGATGCCCACGACGTCCGCCTCGGTGGTCACCTGCGTGCCGGTGCCGTCGGTGACGGCCAGCACGACGGTCTGCCCGACGGCGTCGGCCGCGGTGCCCAGGCCCAGCGGCTCCAGGTAGCTCTCGGGCAGCACGACCTGCGGGTCGGCGGCGTCGAGGTCGACCTGGGTGCCGGACGCGAGCTCGACCTTCATCCCCGGCACGAACTGGGAGATCGAGAGCTGGAGCTTGTCGCCGCCGTCGTGCTGCACGTAGTCGGTGGTGACGTTCTTGACCGGCTCCACGGACAGCACGCCGTCGATGCCGGCGATCGTGTCGATGTCGTCGTCGGTCAGGGCGGTCGTCGTGGCCCCCGGCGGCCCCTCGACCGCGATCTGGTCGGGGTCGTACTCGGCGGGACCGCCGTCGGCCGGGGCGTCCTCGTTCGTCGCGGTGACGGTCATGACGTCGTCGACGCCCACCGAGGCCACCGTGTCGTCGATGTACCGGTTGATGCCGGTACCCAGGCCGTTGGTCACCGACAGCGTGAACGCGCCGATGAAGATGGCCAGGACGGTCAGACTGGTCCGCAGCCGGGACCGGAACGCGTTGCGGAACGCCGTGGTGACGACGTCGAGCGCCCTCATGCCGCCACCTCCGCGTGCGCGGCCACGCGGCCGTCGCGGATGTAGACGCTGCGGTCGCAGCGGGAGGCGAGCTCCTCGTCGTGCGTGACGACCACCAGGTTGATTCCCTGGCGCCGGTTCAGGTCGAAGAGGATGTCCTCCACGACCGTCCCCGTGGCGGTGTCGAGGTTGCCGGTGGGCTCGTCGGCGAAGATCACGCGCGGCGTGTTGATCAGCGCCCGGGCGATGACCACGCGCTGCTTCTGCCCGCCGGACAGGTCGTTGGCCCGGTTGCCCGCCTTGTCGTCGAGCTCGAGCTGGGCCAGCGCCGCCATCCCGCGGGCGGTGCGCTCGCGGCGCGGCACGCCGGCGATCTTGAGCGGGAGCGTCACGTTGTCCAGCACGCTGGCCTGGGCGTTGAGAAAGAACTGCTGGAAGACGAACCCGAAGGCGCTGTTGCGGGTGTGGTTGAGCTGCCGCGCGGACAGCCGCGAGGTGTCGGTGCCGTCCAGGGTGATGGTGCCCGCGGTGGGCCGGTCGAGCAGGGCGAGCAGGTGCATCAGGGTCGACTTGCCCGAGCCGCTCTTGCCGACGATCGCCAGGGACTCGCCCTCGGCGATGTCCAGGTCGAGGCCCTTGAGCGCCTCGAAGGCGCTGGGGCCGGACCCGTAGGTCTTGCGCAGGTTGCTGACGGTGATCAATGGGGAGGCCACGTCGGCCGCCTCTCTCGTGGTGCCGGAGATGTTGACGTGACCGACTCTGGTCCACCACGGGCGCGCGCGAATCGTCCCAGCGATGACTCCTGTGTACCCCCCTGGTAGTACACGGGGTCGCCGGACCGCCCGCCCGGGCGGCAGGGAGGGGCTACTCCCAGACCGCGATGCTGCGGCGCACGGGCACGGTCCCGTCGTCCGCGGCGAACAGCTCGGGCGAGCGCTGCCGGGTCTTCTCGATGTCGTCGAAGACGGCGCGCAGGTGCGCCCGGAGGCTGGCGCGGGCGCTGGAGATGTCACCGGCGACCACGGCGTCGAGGATGGCATGGTGCTCGTCCACGAACCGGCCGACGCCGTTGGTCTCGTGCAGGCCGAGGCGGCGTGCGCGGTCCAGGTGCCCCTTGGCCGCCACGACCGTCGACCAGGCCCTGCCGTGCCCGCTCAGCCGCAGCAGACCGTGGTGGAACGCCTCGTCGAGCGCGAAGAACCGCTCGATGTCGAGCCCGGGCTCGCGCTGCTGCTCCAGGTTGGCCCGGAGCTCCGCGAGCAGGTCGGGGTCGAGGGTTTCGGGGATGTCGTCGAACGCCGCCAGCTCGACCGCCTCGCGGAGGAACTGCGCGTCCGCGACCCGCTCGGCGTCGACCCGGGAGACGAAGGACCCGACCTTGGGGAAGACCCGGACCAAGCCCTCCTCACCGAGCAGGATCAGGCTCTCCCGCACCGGCGTACGGCTCACGCCGAGCGACGCGGCGAGCTCGTTCTCCGACAGGGAGGCACCCGGAGCGAGCTCCAGCGTGAGCACCTTGCGCCGCAGCGTCTCGTAGACGACGCTCCGGTTGGATCGGGTCGAGGCTTGCCCCATGCCCGGAGTCTAGACGAGACGACGCGCTCTTCCACGCCACCGACGGTTGACACAGGCTTGTGGACGCTGCTTACATACAAGGCCTGCCACACATCGGCCGACGCGGCCGTTCGGACAATGACGTCAGTCAAAGAAGTCAAGGAGCACCTCCCATGGCGGACACCGCTATGACCTCACCGGGCGACACCTCACCGGGGAACACCTCGCCGGGCAACGCAGTGACCCGGTCGACCAAGGACCTGACCCGGGCCGCCGTGTCCGGCTGGCTCGGCACGGCCATGGAGTTCATGGACTTCCAGCTCTACTCGCTGGCGGCCGCGATCGTCTTCAACCAGATCTTCTTCCCCGGGGTCAGCCCCGCCATCGCGCTGATCGCCGCGATGGCCACCTACGGCGTGGGGTACGTCGCGCGGCTCGCGGGCGCCGTCTACTTCGGCCGCATGGGCGACCGGATCGGACGCCGCAAGGTGCTGTTCCTGACCATCGCGCTCATGGGCGTGTCCACCACGCTGATCGGCGTGCTGCCGACCTACCAGATGATCGGGATCGCCGCGCCGATCCTGCTGGTCGCGCTGCGGCTCGTCCAGGGCTTCGGTGCCGGCGCGGAGATCGCAGGCGCCACGGTGATGCTCGCCGAGTACGCGCCGGTCAAGCGGCGCGGCCTGGTCGCCTCGCTGGTCTCGCTCGGCACCAATTCGGGCACCCTGGCGGCCTCCGCCCTCTGGGCCCTGCTGCTGGTCGTGCTCAGCGAGGAACAGCTCCTGTCGTGGGGCTGGCGCCTGCCGTTCCTGCTCAGCTTCGTGCTGATGATCTTCGCCGTCTGGATCCGCAGGAACGTCAAGGAGAGCCCGGTCTTCGAGGCCCGCCCCGACGTCGTCGACGGCGTCGCCCTGACCCGCGCCGAGGTCAAGGAGACCGAGACCGCGCCCGTGCTGGAGGCCGCCCTGGCGCAGCGCAAGGGCAAGGCATTCTTCCTGGCCCTGGCCCTGCGGTTCGGCCAGGCCGGCAACTCCGGCCTGGTGCAGACCTTCCTGGTGGGCTACATCGCCACCAGCCTGGCCACGGACCGGGCGCTGCCCACCGAGGCCATCATGTGGGGCTCCATCGCGGGCTTCGCGACCGTGCCGCTGGTCGGCATGCTCGGCGACCGGTTCGGCCGCCGCGCCATCTACACCGCGCTCTCCCTGCTGACCATCGCGTTCGCGTTCCCGATGATGCTGCTCATCACGAGCGGCAGCACCGCCGCGCTCCTGTTCGGCATGATCGCCGGCCTGAACCTCGGCGTGCTGGGCCTGTTCGCCCTGGAGAGCGTGACGATGGCGGAGCTGTTCGGCGCCCGCACCCGGTTCACGCAGCTCGCCCTGTCCAAGGAGATCGGCGGCATCCTCGCCACCGCGATCGGGCCGGTCATCGCGGCGTCGCTGACCGCGGCGACCGGGAGCTGGTGGCCCATCGCCGCGATGCTCATCGTCTACTCGACCATCACGCTGGTCGCGGCGCGCCTCGCGCCCGAGACCCAGGGGCGCGACCTGGTCCAGCTCGAGGACGCGGCATGAGGGCCGTCGTCGTCCACGGCGCCGGCGACCTGCGGGTCGAGGAGCGTCCCGACCCCGTGGCCGGGCCCGGCGAGGTCGTCGTGGCCATGGAGTGGGGCGGCGTCTGCGGGTCCGACGTCGCCTACTGGAAGAACGGCGCCTCGGGCACGGCCGTGCTGCGCGACCCGCTCGTGCTGGGCCACGAGGTGGCCGGGCGCGTGGTCGCGAGCGGCCCCGGCGTCACCGGCTGGGCGCCGGGCACCGCGGTCACGGTGCACCCGGCGCAGGCCACTGCCGAGTCCGTGCTGCCCGAGCGGCTGGCCGGACGCACCAACCTGCACTCGCAGGTCCGGTACTTCGGGTCGGCCGCCTTCCACCCCCACACCGACGGCGGGTTCAGCGAGCTGCGGGCCGTCCCCGCGGCTCAGCTCCGCCGTCTGCCCGACGGCGTCGGCACCGAGCTGGGCGCGCTGGCCGAGCCGCTCGCCGTGGCGATGCACGCGGTACGCCGGGCCGGCGCCGTCGTCGGGCGCGACGTGGTGGTCAACGGCGCCGGCCCCATCGGGTGCCTGGTCGTGGCCGCCGCGAAGCACGCCGGCGCCGCCTCCGTGACCGCGGCCGACGTCTCCGACGCCTCCCTGGCCGTGGCCAAGGAGCTCGGCGCCGACCACGTCCTCAACGTGGCGGGCGGTGACCTGCTGCCGCCGGACAGCGAGCTCGTCTTCGAGGCCTCCGGCGCCCCCGCGGCGCTCGGCGGCGTGCTGCGGGCCACGGCCCGCGGCGGCACCCTCGTGCAGGTCGGCAACCTGCCCGGCACCGCGGCGCCCGCCGCCCTGGGCGACCTCGTGACCCGCGAGATCACGTGGATCGGCGCCTACCGGTTCGTCGAGGAGATCAGCGACGCGCTCGACGCGCTGCGCGACGGGCTGGACGTGTCCGGCGTGATCACCCACCGGTTCGGCATCGAGGAGGCCGGCGCGGCGCTGGCGGCCGCCGCGGGCCGGGACAGCAGCAAGGTGATGATCCGGCTCTCGGCGGGCTGAGCGTGCGGCGTCGGCGGGGCTGAGCAGCCGCCGTCGGTGGGGCTGGGCAGCCGCCGTCGGCGGCGCTGTGGCATCGTGGCACCGCACGCGACGTCGAGGCCTGAGGGGGAACGATGCGGGGTACGGATCTGCTGGTGGACGCGTTCGGCCGGATCAAGGAGACGGTGCACGGCGCGGTCCGGGGACTGACCGCGGACGAGCTCGCCTTCCGGCCCGACGACGGGTCCAACTCCGTCGCGTGGCTCGTCTGGCACCTGACCCGGGTCCAGGACGACCACGTCGCCGACGCCGCGGGCACCAGCCAGATCTGGTCGGACGACGGCTGGGACCGCCGGTTCGGGCTGCCCTTCCCGGCAGAGGAGACCGGATACCGGCACGACGCCGACCAGGTCGCCGCGGTCCGCGTCCCCTCCGGCGACCTGCTGACGGCGTACCACGACGCCGTGCACGACCAGACGGTGCGGTACCTGAACCGGCTGTCCGACGAGGACCTCGACCGCGTGGTCGACACGCGGTGGGACCCGCCGGTGACGCTCGGCGTCCGGCTGGTCAGCGTCGTGAACGACGACCTGCAGCACGCGGGCCAGGCGTCGTACGTGCGCGGGCTCGTGCTCCGCCGTCGCTGACGAGCTGATGCCGTTCACGCTCTCGCACCCCGCCGCGGTGCTGCCCCTGCTGCGCCACCCGTTCAGCGCGGCCGCGATCGGGGCCGGGGCGGTCGTGTCCGACCTGCCGGACCTCGGTCCCGGATGCCAGGCCGTCGCTCAGGGATGATCCGCGGGGCGTGGAAGCGACCCGTGCGCGATCAGGTGGTCGTAGATGCCCTCGAACGCGCTCGCCAGCTGCCGGGTCTGCGCGCCTGACAGCGCGTCGAGGAAGACGGAGCGCACGAACGCGACGTGCCCCGGCGAGGCCCGTCCGAGCAGGGCACGCCCCTCGTCGGTCAGGGTGACGTCCGTCGCCCTGCGGTCGTGCACGCTCGGGGTGACCTCGACCAGGGTTCGGCGAGCCATGCGCAGCACCTGGTGGGACACCCGGCTTCGTTCGGCACCGATCCGCGTGGCCAGGTCGGAGACCGTCATCCTCCCGTCCTGGTCGCTGGTGAGCGCGACCAGGACGTCGTAGTCCGCCAGGGAGACGTCGGCGTCGGCCTGGAGCTGGTGGTTCATCTCGTACCGCAGGCGCAGGTGCACCTTCATGTAGGCGTACCAGGCGCGCGCCTGGTCGTCGTCGAGGAAGGCGAAGGGCGACTCAGGAGGGACTTCGTACCCGCCCATGCGGTTCAGCGGAACAGGACGGTGTAGACCTTCGCGAGCAGTCCGTCGCGGACGAAGCCCATGTCCGTCCCGCGGACGACCGGCGGCGCCCCCTCGGGTCCGAGCGCCCACGCCAGGTAGCCCATGTCCTGCACCTGGTAGAAGTCCCCGTCCGCGCGGAACACGAGACCCGGCGCTCCGTCCTGGATCTCCCGCACCTTCGTGTCGAGCGCCTCGTGCCCCTCCACCTGACCCTCCGCGTCGGCGAAGACCACGTCCTGGGTGTACGTGCGGCGGATCGCCTCCACCCGGCGAGCGGGGTCACGCTCGCCGAAGACCTCCAGCAGGTTGGCGCGCATCAGCTTCTCGAGCCTCGGATCCGACATGGCACCCCTCCAGATTTACGTGAAGTTTCACTTAAACTAGATGCCCGTACGCCGCCCGTCAAGGCGATCGTGCGTTGACGCACATTCTGCTTTTCGTCGCGCGGCCGGTGCCCGGCCTCGGTGGAATGGTCCCCGAACGGGAGGGGATGGACCGGTATGACTGCCGCACGCGCGATGCAGCTTGACGACTGGGTGGTGCACCGGCCCAACGTCGTGCGCTCCGTCGCGGCACGCGTACCCGGCATCGACGCCGAGGAAGCGACCAGCCGCGCGCTGGAGAAGATGGTCCGCATCGTCTCCACCGGCGGCACCATCGACGACCCCGCCCCCTACTGGCGGCGGGCCGCGGTCAACGAGGCCATCTCGATGACCCGCGAGGCCGGGCGGGCACGCCCGGTCGAGGACGACACCCTCGATGCCCTGACACCGCCGGTGGCCGGAGCCGAGCTGGACGCCGAACGCGAGGCGGACGTCTCCATGCTCCGTTCGGCGCTGTCCGACCTGGCCGACGACGACCGCAAGATCCTCCTGGACCGCCACGTCCACGACATGGCCGTCGCGGACATCGCCGGCGACCTCGGCGTGCGTCCGCACGCGGTGACCATGCGGCTGCGCCGTGCCGAGGAACGCCTCGCCGGCGCCTTCGCCGCCGCCCACGCACAAACCGTCAACGAACCCGAGTGCCGCACCACCCGCGCCGCCATGCACGACTACCTCAAGGAGCGGCTGCTCCCCCGGCGTCGCGCCCGGGTCGAGGCACACATGGACGGCTGCGCCGAGTGCACGCGTGCGTTCACGGACGTGCGCGAGGTGTCGTGGATGCTGCGCGACCTGGGACAACACCTCGTCGCGAGCGCCGTGGCCACGGGTGCGCTGGGCGCCGCGGCGGCCGGTGCGGCGGGCGCGGGTGCCGGAGCCGGTGCGGGGGCGGCCGGGGCTGCGGGCGGCGCGAAGCCGTCGTTCGGCAAGAAGGAGGCCGCGATCGTGGCGGGCGTGCTCGCCGCGCTCGCGTTCGGTGGCGGTGCGGCGGCGCTCGTGGCCAACCAGCCGGACGACCCGCCGGCCGCGGAGTCGGTCGCCAACCCTGGTGGCGGGGGCGGCGGGGGCGGCGCGGACGGCGGGGGTGGCGGGGGCGGCGGGGGCGGCGCGGACGGCGCAGGCAGCGGTGACGGCACAGGCAGCGATGTCGGCGGTGGCGGCGATGACGGCGCGGGCAGCGGTGACGGAGCGGACGACAACGGCTCGACCGCTGTCGAGGACTCGGCCCGCGATATCGCCGGCACTGTGTCGACGTGGCTCGACAACCTCGGCACGCCGAGCGACTCGTCCGACGACGGCGTCGACACCGCGACAGGTGACGGCGCGCCCGCCGACTCCCCCTCCGGTCCCGACAGCACCGCCGACGGTGCCGAGGGAGACGGCGGCAGGAGCGACAACAACGGCGGCGGCGCCGTCGACTCCAACTCCGGCTCCGACGGACCCAGCAACGCGGACGGCGCAAGACCGGGCTTCGGCGCGGAGCTGTCGGACTGGTTCACGCGGCTCGGCATCGCGGGCATCCCCGCGTTCCTGTTACTGGTCTTCCTGCTCTGGCTCTGGGACCGCTGGTCCCGCGCCGACGACTAGAGGGCTGATTACAAGGGTCGGTGGTCGTAGGGGTCAGGCTCCGGCGGCAAGTGAAGTGCTGGTGCTGACGCTGATGCAGCGAAGTTTGATGCCCTACGTCTGAACGTGCTGCGACTCGGGAGTGTCGAACTCACGATTTTCGGCAGTCCGGTACCCCGGTCGCCTGGCGTCCCGGGGCGGCGGGGCGGTGGGGACCGCGCGGGAACGCGGCTCGGAGCGGTGTCGGAGACTGCTCGCCTCACCGGTGATAGGCGCACTCGTCTCGACCTTTGCACTGCCCGGCTCTGTGCCGTGCGGTCTTCAACCGAACGGGACTGTTGCCTGGATCGGCACTGCGTTGCTCCGCACTGCCTGGTCCTGCACTGCCTGGTCCTGTGCTGCGCGGTCCTGTGCCGTGGCCGGCGCGGGTGTTCCTGAGGTTTCCGCCCCCGCGACGACCGTCTGGCGTGATCGACGAGACGGCCCGCCCGTTCGGGGCCGCCGGCCGCCTAACTCCAAGACCTGCCCACAAGGGCGAGCAGCCGATTCTGCTGTTGGCAGATCCGGCCCGTTCGTCGAGCGGTGCGAACGGGTGTGCCATATGTTGATGGCATGACGCGAACGGGTGAGGTGCTGATGGCGGCGGGCGAGCAGCCTGCTCGCCCTGTGCTGCCCGACGGCGCGCCGCAGCACGGTGGTGCGCCGCAGCACGGTGGTGCTCCGCCGCGCGGTGGTGGCGTGTCGTCCGGTGCGCCCGCGTCCGTGCCCGGCGGGGTCGTTGACGTGGCGGGTGTGCGCGCGGTGCGGGAGTTGCTTGCGGGCATGATCCTGCCCGGAGCCACTGACACCGGCCCGGGTGCTCTTGTCTCCGGTGCAGTGCAGACCGAGTGGGTCGACCTGCTCGGTGAGTTGGAGGCCGTGAAGAACACGGTTACCGCGACCCAAGCCCGGCTCACGGTCGCGTTGGACGAGGCAACCCGTGCCGAGGAGGCCCGGCAGAGCATCCGGTCCGAGCGTCGCGGACGCGGTGTGCCGAACCAGGTCGGTGCCGCGTTGCGGGTGAGCCCGCACGCCGGTGCTGGGTTCGTGGGCACGTCCCGGGTCTGGGTCACGCAGATGCCTCACACGTTCAACGCGCTGCGCTCGGGGGTGTTGTCGTCGTGGCGGGCCACGCTCCTGGTCCGCGAGACCTCCCACCTGTCCCTGGAGCACCGTGGCCTGATCGATGAGGAGATCTGCGGCCCGGCGCATCTGGCCGAGCTGGCTCGGATGGGCACCCGCCGCCTGATCGCACGCATCAAGGAACTGGCCGCCCAGTTGGACGTGCACGCCTGCGTGAAGCGGAACGCGAAGGCGGTCACTGAGCGGCGGGTGTCGGTGCGGCCCGCCCCCGATCTGATGGTCTACCTGACCGCCCTGGTCCCGATGGCTGAGGGCGTGCAGGCCTACGCCCAGCTCAAGGCCCACGCAGACGCTGTCAAAGCGGCGGGTGATGAGCGGAGTGCGGGGCAGATCATGGCCGACACCCTCATCGAACGCACCACCGGACGCGAGTCCGGACACGCCCAGGACGTGCCAGTCACGATCAACCTCCTGGTCTCGGACGACACCCTCCTGGCTAACGGTGACCAGCCCGCCGTGGTGGTCGAGGGAGCCCCGGCGGGTGTGGGCGTCGTCCCGGCTCCGGTCGCCCGCCACCTGGCAGCGCACGCGATCGACACCGACACCGCGTGGCTGCGTTCGATCTACGTCAACCCCCACGGCCGCCTGCTGGCCACGACATCCACGTCCCGGTTCCACCCCCAGGGACTAGCGAGCCTCTTGCGGGCCAGGGAGCAGGGAATCTGCGCGAGCCCCTGGTGTGACGCCCCGATCCGGCACACGGACCACGTCACCCCGCACACCGAGGGCGGCCCGACCAGCCTCGACAACGGGCAGGGCCTATGCGCCAGATGCAACCACGCCAAGCAGGCACCCGGCTGGTCACAGAAGACCACCCAACTCCACGGGCGGCACGCCGTCGAGACCATCACCCCGACGGGGCACACCTACGTCTCGATCGCGCCCGCACCACCAACACCAGCCAGAACCAGCGCCACGGACCCCGGCCAGCACCCCAGTGCGCCCAAAAACGGACCAGCAGCAAACGAGACCGACCACACTCCAAGCCCAGCCGCAGTCCGTGACCGCACCACGACCCCGGCATGGACCCCCGCGGTCGGCATGACCGGCCCCGCACCCGGCCACACCCCACGCAGCCGCTACCAGATCGGCTGCCACACCACCCCCACCCACGGCACGATCGCCTACCGACCCAGCCCACCACCCCACCAACCACGCCCGGCGAATCGACCCAGCCGGTCACCTGCCCAAGCCCGCACCCGGTCCCGACACCCCGACCTCTCCTGGACCCACCCCACCTGACCCACCCAGGGCCAACGGCACCCGCGAGGTCACGCACTACAAAACCTTCCATATGGACGCAGACACCGCGCTTGCGCGCCG
This sequence comes from Promicromonospora sp. MEB111, assembly GCF_030209445.1. GTDB lineage: Bacteria > Actinomycetota > Actinomycetes > Actinomycetales > Cellulomonadaceae > Promicromonospora. Next base: position 33,386 of record NZ_JARVSD010000018.1, on the reverse strand, counting down.
TGCCGGATGGTTCAGTCTGGGTGCACCGGGTAGAGCCGTCACGACACAGCAGGGGGAAGCATGCAGATCGATCTGACCGGCAGGACCGCACTGGTGACCGGCTCGACCCAGGGCATCGGGCGGGCGATCGCCGCGAAGCTCGCCGACGCGGGCGCCCGGGTCGCGATCAACGGACGCCGCCCGGACGGCGTCGTCGCCACGATCGACGAGCTGCTCGAGGAGTCGGCGGACCGCGAGCTCGTCGCGGCGACCGGCGACGTCACCGACGCGGCAGGTGCCGCGCAGGTGCTCGCGGCCGTGGGCGACGTCGACGTGCTGGTCAACAACCTGGGCATCTTCGGCAGCGTGCCGCCGCTGGACATCGACGACGACCAGTGGCGCCGGTACTTCGAGGTCAACGTCCTGGCGGCCGTCCGCCTGATCCGCGAGACGCTGCCCGGCATGACGGCGCGCGGCTGGGGACGCGTGCTGAACATCGCCAGCGACTCGGCCATCGTGATCCCGGCCGAGATGATCCATTACGGCGTCTCGAAGACGGCGCTGCTGGGCGTCTCCCGCGGCTTCGCCAAGGAGGCGGCGGGCACCGGCGTGACGGTCAACTCCGTCATCGCCGGCCCCACCCACACCGGCGGCGTCGAGAACTTCGTCTACGAGCTCGTGGACGAGACCCTGCCCTGGGAGGAGGCGCAGCGGGTGTTCATGCGGCTGTACCGCCCGCAGTCGCTGCTCCAGCGGCTCATCGAGCCGGAGGAGATCGCGAACATGGTCGCCTACCTCAGCTCGCCGCTCGCCTCCGCGACCACGGGAGCCGCCGTCCGGGTGGACGGCGGCTACGTGGACTCGATCCTGCCCTGAGCTGCGGTACCGGCCCGCGGCCGGTCAGGCCCAGAGGAAGGGCACGACCATCGTCAGCAGCGTGACGACCGGGCCGATGATCACCATCGACAGGCCCCAGATGGTGAGGTTCCGGTTCACCGTCGGCCGGTCGTGCTCCACCGTCGACGCGACGATCGTCGCGCCGGTGGTGCCGAACGGTGCGCAGTCGACCAGCGAGGCGGAGATCGCCAGGGCGTAGATGAACCCGGTCATCTCCAGGCCGCCGCCGGGCACGAGCAGCGGCACGGCGAGCGGGATGAGCGCGCCGATGATGCCGATGGTCGACGCGAACGCCGAGACCAGGCCCGCCACGATGCACAGCACGAGCGCCGCGACGAGCGGCTCGCTGACCGAGCGCGCGGCCTCGCCGAGCTGGTCGATGGCGCCGAGCCGCGTGAGCACCTCGACGTACGTGATGATGCCGCCCAGCAGCAGGATGGTGCTCCAGTCGATCCGCGAGATCCCGCGGCGTCCGACGCCGGGATCCACGAGCGCGAGGATCACCGCGATGGTCAGCGCGACCACGCCGAGGTTGATGTCGACGTCGAGCGTGGTGAGCAGGAAGAACCCGCCGATCAGCACCAGGATCGAGACGATCACGAGCACCTGCATCGCCGTGATTCTCGCCGGAGCCTTGACCTCCGTGCGCTCCAGCGTGGCCACGCCGCCGCCGGACCCGCCCGCCGCGCCGCCGGACCCACCGACGCCGCCGCCCGCGCCGCCGCCCGGCCCCGAACGGGCCAGCCGCGTGCGCTGGATCAGCTCGCGGCCGCCGAACAGGAAGAACGCGGCGAGCACGACCAGGGCGTTCACGCCGACGGACAGGCCGAACATCAGGCCCGCGTCGTAGGGGATGTCCGCGCTGGAGGCGACGGTCTGCACGGTGATGCCCACGATGCTGGTGGGCGCGAGCGCACCGCCGACGATGGCGGAGCTCATCGCGATGCCCATCATCGTGGAGCTGATGCGGTGGGTCGCGGCCAGGCTCATCGCGATCGGCACCACGGCGAACGCCGCGTGCGAGGTGCCGAGGCAGGCGACGCCGGTGGCGATGAGCCACAGGCCCCAGGGCAGCAGGGCCACCCGGTCGCCGATCAGGCCGAGCGAGCGGTCCACCAGCCAGTCGATGGTGCCGGTCTCGCGGGCGATACCGAACAGGTAGGTGATGCCCACCAGGATGATCAGCGCGTCGACGGGGAACCCGCCGAGCACGTCGTCGAGGCCCTCCCCCACCACGCCGATGCCCACCACGAAGGCGGCCACCAGCGCGAGCGCGCCCATGTGGACGTTCCGCAGCGCGGAGATCCCGAAGACGAGCGCGAGCCCGATCAGGGCGACGATCTCGGCGGTCATGCCGTCAGCTCCTCGGGTGAGCGTGCGGCCTGCGTGCACGGGGCGAGAATCGTCATCGATCGTCTCCGTTCGTGGTGGTGGTGGCGGTGCCCGCCAGGTAGGCGGCGAGCGCGGTCTGGTCGACGCCCTCGACGTCGGACAGGCCGATCAGGCTGCCCGCGGCGACGGGGCGCGCGAGGCGCGCGCCGTCGAGCAGGTAGTAGGGGGCGACGCCCTCGGCCGGGTCGATCATCACGGGGGCGACGCCGGCGATCTCGTGGTGGTGACCCTCGACGCGCAGCGTCGTGCCGACCGCCAGGTCCTCGGCCGCGCGGGCGGCGAGCAGCGTGGTCCAGCGCGCCCGCAGGGCCGGGACACGATCGACCGCGGCGTGCACGGTCAGGGGCGTCTCGACGCCCATGTAGTGGTACGGCCAGTAGATACAGGCGTACTTCCCGTCGCGGCTGATCACGTGGCCCTTGCCACGCAGCAGCTCCCAGGTGACCGGGTCGCCGGTCCGCACCACGGCGAACACGCCTCCGGCGAAGCTTGCCTCGCCCGGCAGCCGGAGCGCCGAGAAGACGTCGACGACGCCGTCGTGGGTCAGGATGCCGCCGTCCTCGCGCGCGGCGTAGACGTCGGCGAGCTCCGCGATGCGGGCCACGGGGTAGTGCATGGCCTCGACGTCGGCGCTCGTGCCGGTGCGGGTCGCGACCACGGTCATCTCGCACGAGTCGGCGGCGGCGGCGCGCTTGAGGCCGCGGACGGCGTCGGCGCGGCGGGCGAGCGTGCCCGCGACGTCGTCGCCGAGCTCCAGCAGGTCGAGCAGCGCCGGGGCGTCCACCGTGACGCCGGCCTGCGTCACGCGGCCGGTGGCGGGGTCGAGCTCCAGGTCGTACTCGCCGGACTTGCCGATCGCCACGATGTCGAGGCCGGCCGCGGCGACCCAGTCGACCAGGCGCAGCAGGTTGGCGGGCTGGTCGCCGTCGCCGGGGAGGTAGCTCAGGCCGTTCGCGGCGGCGCGCGCGCCGAGGTCGGCGCCCACGACGGTGTCGACCTCCTTGCTCACCATGACCACGTGCGTGCCGTGCTCCAGCGCCGCCGAGGCGTAGCCGAAGCCGGCCGCGACGCGGCCACAGGCCTCGACCAGGACGTCGACACCTGCCCAGTCCAGGGCGTCGGCCGAGGCCACCAGCGCGATGCGGTCCTGCTCGACCAGGCGCGCCGTGGTGGCCGCGTCGGCGGACTCGACGGCCCGGTCGGCCGGGTAGCCCAGCTCGTCGAGCATGCGCCGCACGCCGGCGACGTCGGGGTCGACCAGCACCGCCGGGCGGATCTCGGGCGTCAGCGCGAGCTGCGCCAGGAACGTGCGCCCGTAGCCGCCGTTCGCACCCGTCAGGGCGACGCGGAGCGAGGCTCGCGTCCGGGAGGCGTGATTGAGGATCACCGTTGTTCCGATCGTCGTGCACCCGCTCGGCGTTCGAGCGGGCTGGCGGCCACTGTGCCACAGTTTCTAACATCGTCCAACTTCGCATCAAATACTCACACAGTGTGAGAAGATCTGAGCATGCTCGGATCCATCGCCGACGACTTCACCGGCGCCACCGACCTCGCGACCATGCTGCGCACGTCCGGTCACCGCGTCTGGGTGGTGGTCGAGGACGGCGCGCTCTCCCCCGCCCAGCTCGCCGAGGTCGACGCCGTGGTGGTCGCGCTCAAGACGCGCACCGCGCCGCGCGCCGAGGCCGTCGCCGCCTCGCTCGACGCGGTGACCCGCCTGCGCGCGTGGGGCGCCGACCGCTTCTACGTGAAGTACTGCTCCACGTTCGACTCGACCGACGAGGGCAACATCGGCCCGGTGCTCGACGCCGTGTCGGACGCCGTGGGCGCGGACCGCGCCGTCGTCGTGCCGGCGCTGCCCGCCAACGGGCGCACGGTCTACCAGGGGCACCTCTTCGTGGGCACCGACCTGCTGGAGCACTCGTCGATGCGGCACCACCCTCTCACGCCGATGACCCGCTCACGCGTGGCGGACCTGCTGCGCCCGCAGACCACGCACGACGTCGGCGAGGTGCCGCTCGGCACGGTGCGGCGGGGCGCCGACGCCGTCCGGGACGCGCTCGACACCTCTGCCGCCCGCTACACGGTGGTCGACGCGATCACCGACGAGGACCTGGTGACGATCGGCGCGGCCACGGCGGACGACGTCCTGGTCTCGGGCGGTTCGGGCCTGGCGCTCGGCATCCCGGGGCCGCGGCTGCCCGACGCCCTGTGGTCGGCCCCCGCGACCGGCCGCGGCGCCGTCCTGTGCGGCAGCGTCTCCGCGACGACGCTCGCCCAGATCGCCCACGCCGCCCGGACGCAGCCGGTGCGGCTGATCGACGTCGCGGCGGCGGTCGCCGACGAGCACGCCACGATCGCCGGGCTCGCGGCGTGGGTCGAGGAGCAGTCCCCGGGCTCGCACCCCGTGGTGTGCGCGGCGCGCGAACGCTCCGACGTGCGGTCCCACCTGGACGGCGTCGAGGTGGCGCCGGTGGTCGAGCGGGTGCTCGCCGGAGTGGCGCGGCTGCTCGTGGAGCGCGGTCTGGTGACGGCGCTGATCGTCGCGGGCGGCGAGAGCAGCGGCGCCGTGGTGCGCTCGCTCGGCGTCGGCGCGCTGCACATCGGCCCGGAGCTCGCCCCCGGCGTCTGCTGGGCGGCGGGCGCGGTGGACAGCGTGGGCGGCGGGCCAGGCCCGACCGTGGCGCTGGCGCTCAAGAGCGGCAACTTCGGGGGCGAGGACCTGTTCACAGGGGCCTGGGAGGTGCTGGCGTGAGCGCGGCGACCGACCGGGTGACCGACCCCCTGGCCGCACTGATCGCGGCCGGCCGCCAGCTCGTCGACGCGGGCCTGAGCCCCGGCAGCAGCGGCAACGTGAGCGTGCGCGACGGCGACCGCATCCTGATCAGCGGCACCGGCGCGTCGCTCGGCCGGCTCACGCCGGACGGGATCGCCGAGGTCTCGCTCGACGGCACGCACCTGGGCGGCGCCCGGCACTCCAAGGAGACGCCGCTGCACACGGCGTTCTACCGGCGCGAGGACGGCTACCGCGCCGTGGTGCACGTGCACTCGCCGCACGCCGTGGCGCTGGCCTGCCTCGCGCCGTGGGCGGCGCACAACGCGGTCCCACCGCTCACGCCGTATTTCGTGATGCGTGTGGGGCAGGCGCCGCTGCTGCCCTACCGGCACCCGGGAGACCCGGCACTGGGCGACGACCTGCTGACCGCGCCGTGGCCGCTGCGTGCCGCGCTGCTCGCCAACCACGGCGCCGTCGTCGCCGGGGCGAGCCTGGACGAGGCGGTCGACCGCGCCACGGAGCTGGAGGAGGCGTGCCGGATCGCCCTGCTCACGGCTGGTTCCGAGCGCCGCGAGCTGGCTCCCGAGCGAATCCGGGAGCTGGCCGACAGGTGGCGCAGTCCGTGGACCCCGGCGCCCCTAAACTGACGCGCAGGAGGCGATGATGGCGAAGACGACGGCCCTGATCCCGGAGCAGCGCAGGCAGCAGATCCTGCGGCACCTGCGCATGGAGCAGGTGCTCAGCTACCGGCAGATCACCGAGCTGCTCGGCATCAGCCAGATGACCGCGCGCCGGGACGTGGCGCTGCTCGCCGAGCAGGGCCGCGTCCGGGCGACGCAGGGCGGCGCCACCCTGGTGACCCGGCTGCTGAACGAGCCCCGGCGCGCCGAGAAGGCGGTGACCGGCCTCGCGGAGAAGACCGCGATCGCCCGCGCGGCGGCCGAGATGGTCACCGACTCGATGACCCTGTACCTCGACGCCGGCACCACGGTGCAGGCGATGCGTCCGTTCCTGGAGGAGCGCACCGGGCTCACCGTCGTCTCGAACGACCTCAGCACGGTGCTCGCCTTCCTCGACCACCCCGGCGTGGACCTCATCAGCGTGGGCGGGCGGGTGGACCCCGACAACCAGTCGACGATCGGGCGGCTCGCCGCCCTGACCCTGGCGGAGCTGTCGCTCGACATCGCGTTCCTGTCGTCGAGCTCGTGGGACGCGCGCCACGGCGTCACCACGCCGGTCGAGGCCAAGATCGAGGCGAAGCGCGCGGCCATGGCCTCGGCCACGACCACGGTGCTGCTCGCCGACAGCGGCAAGTTCGGGAGCTACGCCAAGTACCGGGTGCTGTCGCTGGACGAGCTCGACACGGTGGTCTGCGACCTGGCGCTCGACGACGCGGACGCCGAGCGGATCGAGGCCCTGGGCGTCGACGTCGTCCGGGCCCCCGTCGCATGACGCGCGGTAGCCTGGCGGGATCGCCACCTCTGACGCCGGCACGACGCGCCCCGGGACCGCGGGCGAGCTGCTGACCCTCGCGGTCGGCGACCTGGTGCGCCGGATCCACGACGACGTCCCCGCGGCGCTGGCCGACGAGCCCGACGCCGTGCACCGCCTGCGCACGTCGGTACGGCGCCTGCGCAACGTGCTGGCCGCGTTCCGCAGGTACCTCGACCGGGACGCAGCGGCCGTGCTCCGGTCCCGGCTCAAGGAGCTCGGCGACGTGCTGGGGAAGGCGCGCGACCTGGAGGTCCGGGCGCAGCAGGCCGCCGCGGCGTCCGACACCGCGGGACTGGACGACGCCGCCCGCTCCGCTCTCGTCGACCCGCTGCGGACGGCCCATCTGCACGCCCACGCGGAGGCGGTGCGCTGGATCCGGTCGGAGCAGAGCCGCGACCTGGACCGGCTGCTGGCCGAGTGGGCGGCCCTGCCCCGGCTCGGCGACCGGGCGGGGCGGCCGGCCAGGAAGGCGGCCCGCCGGACAGTGCGGCGACAGGCGGCGCGCACCCTCGACGCCGCGCCCCGGCTCGCGGACCCGGAGGCCGCCCACGAGCTGCGCAAGGCGGCGCGGAGGCTGCGGCACACCTGCGACGCCGTCACCCGCGAGCCGGTCGGGCTGCTGGGCGGCAGGACCAAGGACCTGGGCGCCGTCGGCCACCGGATCCAGTCCGTGCTGGGCGACCACCGCGACGCGCTGCTCCTCGCCGAGCACGTCCGCGACCACGCCCGCGCGCACACGGACGACGCCCGCGCCTACGACGGCGTGGTGGACCTGTGCCAGGGCCGCGCCCTGTCCGCCCTGGCGGACCTCCCGGCCACCCTGGGCGACCTGGAGCGCCGGGCCCACCACTGACCAGGGGGACCGCAGGTGCTACGAGTCCCGGACCGCGGCCGCCAGCCGCTCCGCGAGCGTCGCGACCGCGGCCCGCAGCTCGGGGCCGTCCTCGACCCGGAAGGCGAACGGCACGCTCGCCAGCCACTCCTGCGCGTACATGGCCGGGTTGCGGGTGGTGCCCGTCAGGACGCACCGGTCCTCCCCCACGGCTTCGAGGCGGCCCATCTGCGCGCCGACCCAGGGGGCGACGTCGGCGAGCGGGGCGTCGAACACGACGCGCGTGGTGAACTGCCAGCCGGTGCCGAGATGCTCCTCCAGCGCCGCGACGGGGTCGAGGTCGGCGGGCGGCTCGAAGGGCCGGTCCGTGTGCTCGACGGCGATGACCCGGTCCACGCGGTAGGTGCGCACGGCGTCGGCGCGGTGCGAGTGGCACAGCAGGTACCAGCGCCCGTAGCGCACGACGACGGCCCAGGGGTCCACCTCGGCGACCCACTCGCTGCCGGACTCGCCGCGGTAGGTGACCAGCACGCGCCGTCGGGCGGCGACGGCGGCGACGAGCTCGCTGGTGACGGCGGTGTCGGGGCGGGCCGCGTACCGGTCCGGGGCCGCGGAGGCGTGCTCGCGCAGGGTGGCGGCCTGCCGGCCGACGTCCTCGGGCAGCGCGCGGATGACCTTGCCGAGCGCGGTGCTGACGAGGTCGTCGGCCTCGGGGTGGCTGTCGAGCACGGCCATGACCAGGCCGAGCGCCTCGGTCTGCGTGAACGTGACCGGCGGGAGCCGGGTGCCCCGCCCGAGCCGGTAGCCACCGTGCGGCCCCCGGGCCGAGGTGACGGGGATCCCCGCCTCACGCAGGATCTCGACGTACCGGCGGGCGGCCCGCTCCGTGACGCCGAGCCGGTCCCCGAGCTCGTCCGCCGTCGTGCCCGGGCGCGTCTGCAGGATCTCCAGGGCGCGCAGGGCGCGGGCGGTGGGGCTGGTCTCGGACGGCACCCCTGCAGGCTATGCCGTCAGCGCACGACGTCGAAGACCTGCTTCTGGACGCCGTTCCTGTACGCCTCGTGCTCGACCAGCCGGAGCTTCTGCGCGGGCTTGTCGGTGTCGCTGAACAGCGGCTTGCCCTGGCCCAGGAGCACCGGGAAGACCAGCAGGTGGTAGGAGTCGACGAGGCCCGCGTCCGCGAGCGCCCGGGTGAGCGACACGCTGCCGTGCACCTGGATCTCGCCGCCGTCGGTCTCCTTGAGCCGGGCGACGTCGTCCAGCGAGCGCAGGATGGTGGTCTCACCCCAGTTGTCGGTGAGGTCCGCGTCGGTGAGGGTCGTCGAGACGACGTACTTGGGCAGCTCGTTGTAGCGCGTGAACTCGGCCATGTCGGGCCAGACCGGCGCGAACATCTGGTAGCTGGTGCGGCCGAGCAGCAGCGCCCCGGCCTCCTCCTGCTCGCGGCCCTTGAGCTCGTAGGCCTCGGGGACCATGTCGACGGTCTTGAAGGTCCACGCGGTGTCGTGCAGCTCGGGGTCGCCCCCGGTCGGGTCGACCTTGCCGTCGAGCGAGACGAAGTGCGTGGCGACGATGGTGCGCATGCGGTGGATCTCCTGTCGTGGTGGCCGCGCGGTGCGGCGTCCTGCGGGCGGGGTGTGTGGGGTGGGTTCTACGGGTTGGACGGGAGCGTGGCAGCAAACTCATCGGCTTCGCGCGGGATTTTCGATCCGGAAGCGGAACGTCCGGAACCGGTCCTAACGTGGTGTTCGCGGGGATCGCACCGCACCGCATCCACCACCCAGCACGGGATCAGCCCGGGAGACGAGAATCATGGACATCCTGCTCATCGGCGGCCTCTGGCTCGACGGTTCGGCCTGGGACGACGTCGTCCCGCAGCTCGAGGCGCTGGGCCACCGGCCCGTGCCGGTCACGCTGCCCGGCCAGGGCGACGGCCGGGCGGACGCCACGCTCGCGGACCAGGTCGCCACCGTGGTCGCGGCCGTCGACGCGGCGTCCGGCAGGCCGCTCGTCGTGGGGCACTCCGCGGCGTGCACCCTGGCGTGGCTCGCGGCCGACGCCCGCCCGGAGGCGGTGGCCGGCGTGGTCCAGATCGGCGGCTTCCCGTGGGACGACGGCAAGCCCTACGCCGACCTGTTCCCCGTCACGGACGGCGTGATGCCGTTCCCCGGCTGGGAGCCGTTCGCGGGGCCCGACTCCGACGACCTGGACGAGGCGGCCCGGAGCGCCTTCGCGGCCAAGGCCGTCCCGGTCCCCGAGGGGGTCGCCCGCGGCGTGGTGCACCTGAGCGACGAGCGCCGGTTCGACGTGCCCGTGGTGGTCGTGTGCCCCGAGTTCACGCCTGCCCAGGCGCAGGAGTGGATCGACGCCGGCGACGTGCCCGAGCTCGCGCGCGCCAAGCACGTCGACCTGGTCGACATCGACTCGGGCCACTGGCCCATGTTCACGCGCCCGGCGGAGCTCGCCCGGCTCCTGGCGGACGCGGCCGCGGCGGTGTGACGACGGCGCCCGGTGCCCTCACGGCGAGGTGACGAGCTCCTGCGGGAGCACCACCGCGTCGACGAGGGCGCCGTTGCGCCACACCGTCACCTCGGTGCGCCGCCCGATCGCGTCGCCCACCATGAGGCGCTGCACGGCCGTGGTCGTCACGACGGTCGAGCCGTCGATCGCCACGAGGATGTCGCCGCGCCGGATCCCCGCGAGGTCGGCCGGGGACCGCGCGATGACCTGCGCCACCTGCATGCCGGTCCGGGAGCCGACCCGTTCGGCGACCGGCTCGGGCAGCACCACCTGCGCGCCGGCGATGCCCAGCCACGCGCGCCGCACCCGCCCGTCCCGGACCAGGGTGTCGATGATGGCCCGGGTCGTGGCGTTGACCGGCACCGCGAGACCCAGGCCGATGCCCGCCACGGCGGTGTTGACGCCGACGAGCCGGCCTGACGTGTCCGCGAGCGCTCCGCCGCTGTTGCCCGGGTTGAGCGCCGCGTCGGTCTGCACCACCTCGTCGATGATCCGGCCGGCCCCGGTGGGCAGCGACCGGCCGAGCGCGGACACGATCCCGGCCGTGACGCTGCCCGCCAGGCCGAGCGGGTTGCCGAGGGCGACGACGAGCTGCCCCACCCGCAGGCCGGCCGCGTCCCCCAGCGGGAGGGCGGGCGGCACGTCGTCGTCCGCACGCAGCACGGCGAGGTCGGAGAGCGGGTCCCGGCCGATCACCCGCGCGGCGACCTCCGAGCCGTCGGAGAACGAAGCCCGGACGTCGGTGGCCGACTCGACGACGTGCGCGCTCGTGAGCAGCAGCCGCTCGCCCGGGACGACCGAGGCGCTGCCGGCCCCGGCCCCGCGTGCCGTCCGCACCGAGACCGCCGCGACCGACGGCAGCACGGCGTCGACCACGCGCACGATCGCCGCCGAGTAGGCGTCCAGTGCCTCCTGATCGTCCATAGGTCCCATCAGACACCGCGCGACGGGCATGCCGGGAGGAGATTCGCCAGGGGCAGACAAGGTGTCGTGGGTGGCCGGTCACATTCGTGGGCCGGTCCCGGTCAGGTGTGCGGACCCGCGACGCGGGCCGTCACCCTCACCAAGGAGAGCACACACATGGACGCCAGGATCGACTTCTTCGGTAACCCCTTCGCCGGAAAGGTCCTGCGGCACATCAACTCCGCGAACAAGCTCGTCGTGGACTCGACCCTGCCCGCCGTCACGCAGGAGCTCGTGAAGATCCGGGCGAGCCAGATCAACGGCTGCGGCTTCTGCACCGACATGCACACCAAGGACGCCGCGGCCGCCGGGGAGACGCAGCTCCGGCTGAACCTGGTCGCCGTCTGGCGGGAGGCCACCGTGTTCACCGAGCCCGAGCGGGCCGCCCTGGAGCTGACCGAGGAGGGGTCGCGCCTGGCCGACGCCTCGGGCGGCGTCTCCGACGAGACCTGGGCGCGGGCCGCCGCGCACTACGACGAGGACCAGCTCGCCGCGCTGATCTCCCTGATCGCGATCATCAACGCCTACAACCGGATCAACGTCATCAACCGGCAGCCCGCCGGGGACTACGTGCCCGGCCAGTTCTGACGTCGGCGGCGGCCCGCCGGACGACATCCGCTCCGCTTGACTGTGCCCCGGGGGCATGGTTTGGACTGGTGTCTGCCGGCGGTCCGCCGGCGGACCGAGAGGATCGGACAGTGGCCTGGAGCACCCGCCAGCTCGCGGAGATCGCGGGGACCACGATCAAGGCCGTCCGCCACTACCACGAGATCGGCCTGCTGGAGGAGCCCGCCCGCCGCTCGAACGGGTACAAGCAGTACGAGACCGCGCACCTGGTGCGGCTGCTGCAGATCAAGCGGCTGAGCGACCTCGGCGTGCCGCTCGCGCAGATCGCCACGATGGGCCGCGCCGACCAGGATCCCGACGAGGCGCTCCGCGTGCTCGACTCCGAGCTGGAGGCGACGATCATCCGGCTCCAGCGCGTCCGGGCGGAGCTGGCGGTCATCCTGCGCCATCGCGCCCCGGCGGACCTGCCGGTGGGGTTCAGCGCCGTCGCGCGCGACCTGACCGACGTGGACCGCTCCATGCTGATGATCTACGCCCAGGTGTTCGACGACGACGCCATGGACGCGCTGCGCGACCTGATGCACGACCAGCCGCACACGGACGCGGACGACCAGTTCGAGACGCTGCCCGCCGACGCGGACCGCGCGACCCGGCAGGCGCTCGCCGAGCGCATCGCGCCCATCATGCGGCAGCAGCTTGCGACCTACCCCGCGCTCGGCGACGCCGATTCGCACTCGCTGCACAGCCCCGGCCTGACGGGGAGCGCCGTCGTGCAGGCGCTGCGCGAGTTCTACAACCCGGCGCAGCTCGAGGTGCTCTACCGCGCGCACCTGATCGTCACCGGACAGACTGACGAACGGCTCGACGACGAGGAGCTCGTCGTGGACCGGACGCCCCGACCAGCCGACCCCGACGAACGGACGAGACGTTGACCGCACCGACCACGCCCGACACCGCGCTGATCGCCGAGGACCTGCTCCTGCTGCTGTTCGACCCCCGGTCGGGCACCATCGCCGGGGAGAACACGCTCTTCTACACGCTGGCGGGCGCGGTGCTCACTGAGCTCGCGGTCGGCGACCACGTCGAGATCGACGGCAAGCCCGGCCTGACCGGGCCCCGGATCACCGCGAACGCCGGCAGCCCACCCGCCGACCCGCTGCTGCGCGAACGCTGGGAGCTGCTCGTCGAGAAGCCGCGCGGCGCGCAGACGTTCCTCGCCGAGGTCGGCCCGCGGCTGCGCGAGCCGCTGCTCGACCGGCTCGTCGAGCGCGGCCACGTCGGCCGCGAGAAGCGCAAGGCGCTCGGGTTCATCCCCACCACCGCCCTGACCGACGGCGGCACGCCCCGCCGCGCGGAGCTCGTCGCCGCGGTGCGTCCCGTGCTGGCCGACGGCGCCGACCCCGACCCGCGCACCGCGGTGCTCGCGGCCCTGCTCTCGGCCAGCGGCAGCCTGCCGACGCTGCACCGCGACATCCCCTGGTCCGGCGCCGTCTACACGCGCGGCAAGGAGCTGGAGCAGGGCGACTGGGGCGCGGCCGCCGCCGGCGAGGCCGTGCTCAGGACCACCATCGCGGTCACCACCACGAGCGCAGCCATCGCGATCGCGGCCGTCCAGAACACCTGACCTCGCCGCGGTCCGGCCCGGTCAGTCCGCCTCGTCGACCGGCGTCAGCCGCACCAGCGGGTCGGGGTTGTGCACGCCCCGCGGCCGGTAGCCGAGGGAGTCCGCGACGCCGAGGTGGTCGGCCAGGTACCAGACGATGCTCAGCCACATCTCGGTGCCCTGCAGACCGGGGACGCCGTCGGGGCCGTCGCCGCGCGGGGCGAACGCGATGCCCGCGCCGTCGGCCCAGTTCTCCAGCGCCCGGTCGAGCTGGTCGCGCGCCCAGGCCTCGCCCTCGGCGCGCCGGTGCGCGGTCTGCTTCGCCGCGAGCCAGAGCGGGTGCACGATGTCGAGGACGTTGCAGGCCGTGTAGCCGTCAGGAGTCGCGAGCACGGGGTCGGCCGCGTGCTCCAGCACCGTGTCGACCACCGCCTCGGGGTAGGGCAGCGGTAGCCCGAACTGGGCGTACGAGCCACGGGTCAGGCGGTAGAACCCGTTGACCGCCTGGAGCCAGCGCGGCGCGGGCTGCGGCGCGCCCCACAGGCCCGTGGCGGGGTTCGCCCGCGCGGTCAGCCAGCCGAGCAGCCCGTGGAGGGGGCCGACGCCGCCGTCGGGCAGCTCCTCGGAGAAGTCGGCCATGTTGAGGGCGCAGGCCGTGGCCAGCGAGTCGACGGCGGCGCCGCTCCCCCAGGCCTGGGCGCCCCAGTCGCGCGCCTCCAGGGCGGCGACGACGTCGCGGTCGCCCAGCGCGTGCACCGCGCGGACCGGGTGCGGCAGGCGTGCGCCGAGCAGCCGTACCGCGTAGCCGACGCTGAGCACGTGGTAGGCGGCGTCGCCGTCCGTGGGCGAGAGCGGCTCGTCCGCGGCGTCCGGCCGCTCGGCGGTCCCGGCCGACAGACCCCGGTCGGCGAGGTCGCCCTCCGGGATCAGCCCGGTCGCGGGGTCCTGGCGGGCGGTGAGCCGCCGGACCAGGTCGGCGGCGTCGAACCCGGGCGGCGGGGTGCCGAGCAGCAGGTCGGCGATCTCGACGGCGTCCGCCCACGGGCGGACGGCCGGGGGCAGCGGTCCCGCGGCGGCGGACGGGCGGTCGACGAACCGCCCGTCCTCGAAGCAACGGGCCAGCACGTCGCCGGCCTGCTCCCGGGCGCGGTCGCCGAAGGCCGCCAGCCGGGCGGCGAGGTCACCGGCGGTCGCGCCCTTCGTCTCCGCGCGGCGGTCGCGCAGCACGCGCGCGGGGTTGCCCGCGACCACGGCCCAGTCGGGCACGTTCTTGGTGACGACGGCGCCGGCCGCGACGACGACGTGGTCGCCCACGGTCACGCCGTCCAGGATCGTGGCGTTCGAGCCGATCCAGACGTCGTCGCCGATGGTGATGCCCTTGCTCCAGGTGCCCTGCTGGAAGACCGGCCGGTCGTTGGCCATCTGGTGGTTGAACCCGAGGATCGAGGTGTGCGCGCCGATCCGCACGCCGTCCCCCATCCGGATCTCCCCGCGCACGACGGCGAACGGGTTGACCGAGCAGTCCGCCCCGATCGTCAGGTCGCCCGAGAGGTAGGCGAGCGCCGCGACGTAGGTGCGGTCGCCGAGAGCGAGCCGGTCGCAGTAGACCGCGGCGTTCGGGGCGACGAAGACGCCCGCCCCGAGCTGCGCCCCGGCGTCGACCAGCTCGCGCTGCCGGGCCGCCTGCGCCGCGCCCTCCGCCGAGGCGGGGTCGTACTCCCAGGGGAGAAAGTCGACACGTCGGACGCCCTGAGCCGCTGAGTGATCCACGCCGCAAGCCTATCCACGCGCCGGGGCGCCCTCCGGAACCCGCAGCAGCGCGAGCGGGACGTGGTGCTGCCCCGCATGCACGTCCCGGTCCCGGAGCGAGCCCTGCGAGACCGGCCGGGGAAAGGAGATCTTGACGACGTCGAGGGACGGGATCCGGAAGATCCGCACCGCGCTCGCCTCGACCCCGTACAGGCCGGCGACCACGTCCTCGTTGATGAACTCCTCGTCGGCCACGACGCGGTAGCCGGCGGCGTCGCGCATGAAGAGCTCCATGGTGACCCAGAACGGGCCGGCGTTCTTGGACCGCACCTCGTGGGCGAGGTCGGCGACGGTGGGGCTGGTGGGTCTGGTCAGGGGGTCGGTCATCGCTGCACTCCGTACTCGATGCGGAACAGGCTGGTCGGGGTGGGACTGTCCACCACGTGGTTGAGCACGAACTCGTAGGCGGCGCCGCGCTCGACCTCCGCGGGCGAGGTCGGGAACGCGAGGCTGGGCAGGTAGCCCATGGCGGGCGTCGGCAGGTGCAGCATCAGCGGGTTGACGAGCTTGGCGACCGCCGTCGCCGTGGCCTGGTCGGCCGCGTCGACCAGCAGCATCACGCCCACCTCGCGCGGCGGCCCGCTCTCGGGCTCCAGGTCGTCCAGCACCGCGTCGTGGCCGTACAGGCGCAGGTCGAACGCGTACTCGTCGTCGGCCAGGCCCAGCGTGCCGCTCACCCACTGCCGGATCATCGTGCGCATCAGGTCCGCCCAGGCGTCGATGTCCCGCAGGATCAGCGGGTCCCGGATCGCCGAGAACGACATGGTCTCGTAGCCCGTGATCCGGGCGCCCTCCAGCTTGACGGTGTGCTGGTCGGCGACGTGGAACCGCGAGCCCTCGACCCGGACGGTCCGCTCGTCGAGCGCCGTGTAGACGGCGTCGCGGACGTCGAGCGTGCCGTCGGGCTCGCGCATCTGGAACGGGTCGACGGTCTCGTAGAGCATGTGGGCCGCGACCGTCCGCGGTGTGCACGCGGTCTCCGGGTCCAGCGGCTCGATGGTGAACCCGGTGGCGTCGATCGTCGTGTGGACCCCGCCCGTGCGCGGGTTGGTCGTGGCCTGCCCGCCGCACTCGACGATCTTCGCGGCGTGCCAGGTGGGGCCGGCCGGCATCCCCTTGAGCAGCGGGTACGCCGCGGCGAGCGCCGTGTCGGTGGCCCGGCCCGCGAGGATGACCTGCGCTCCGGCCTCGAGCGCCTCGACGATCGGCTCGTGGCCCATCATGCCCACGACGTGGGTGCAGCTCTCCAGGGTCTCCGCGCTCAGCTCCCCCAGGGGCGGCAGGGCGTGGATCCGGCCGGCGTCGAGGTGCTCCTTGAGGTCCGCGGCGTCCTGCTCGCTGTAGATGCGGGCGACCTTGAGGTCCAGCCCCTCCTCGGCCATCACCCCGGCCGCGAGCCCGGCCACCCAGTCGACGCCGGAGTCGGTGCCGCTGGTGCCGCACGAGCCGATGATCAGCGGCACGTCGGCGCGGGCCGCGGCCTTGAGCAGGCTGCGCAGGTCGCGGGCCACGGCCTGGGCGGCGGTCTTGGGGGTCGACGACCCCAGGTAGTAGGGGCCGGAGTCGGTGGAGCCGCCGTCCAGGGTGATCACGTCGACGCCGAGCGCGAGGCCGCGCTCGATCGTCGACTCGTCCCAGCCCGCGCCGAGCATGCCGCTCGGCGTGAGGATCCGGACGGAGCCGGCGGGTGCGTTGTCCATGGTTCTCATCTCTGTCACGCGCCGGTGGGCGCTGCGGTGATCGCGGCCAGGACGGCGTCGGTCATCTCCCGGGTGGTCGCGGTGCCCCCGAGGTCGGGGGTGCGCACGCCGCCGTCGGCGAGCGCGGTCTCGATCCCCGCCATGACGTCCCGCGCGGCGTCGGGCTGCCCCAGGTGGTCGAGCATCATCGAGGCGGACCACAGTGCGCCCACCGGGTTGGCGATGCCCTGGCCGGCGATGTCGGGGGCCGAGCCGTGCACGGGCTCGAACATCGACGGGAACTGCCGGGAGGGGTCGATGTTGCCGGCCGGGGCGATGCCGATGCTGCCCGCGACGGCGGCGGCGAGGTCGCTGAGGATGTCGCCGAACAGGTTGGACGCCACGATCACGTCGTACGCCGACGGGCGCAGCACGAGCTTGGCGGCCAGGGCGTCGATGTGCTCCTGCCGCCACGTGACCCCGGGGTACCGGGCGGCGCGCTCGCGGACGATCTCGTCCCAGAACGGCATGGTGTGCACGATGCCGTTCGACTTGGTCGCCGACGTGACGTCGCCGCGCCGGGTCGCCGCGAGCTCGAAGGCGTGGTCCACGATGCGGGTGACCCCCGGGCGCGTGAAGACCGACTCCTGGACGGCCATCTCGTCGGGCAGGCCGCGGTTCAGGCGCCCGCCGATCTCGCTGTACTCCCCCTCGACGTTCTCGCGCACCACGACGAGGTCGACGGCGCCCGCGTCCCGCAGCGGGCCCGGCAGCCCGGGCAGGACCCGGATGGGCCGCAGGTTGACGTACTGGCGGAACCGCCGCCGGATCGGGATGAGCAGCCCCCACAGCGAGACGTGGTCGGGCACGCCGGGCCACCCCACCGCCCCGAGCAGCACGGCGTCGTGCCCGGCGATCCGGTCGAGCCCGTCGTCCGGCATCATCGCGCCGGTGACCAGGTAACGGGTGCACGACCAGTCGAGGTGGTCGTAGCGCAGCACGAACCCGTGCCGGGCGGCCACCAGGTCGAGGGTCTGGAGGGCGGGCGGGATCACCTCGGTCCCGATCCCGTCCCCGGGGATCACCGCGATGCGGTACTCGGGTGGGCTGCTGGTCATGCGGTCTCCTCGGGGGTCGTCGCCGGGACGGCGAGCAGGTGGGCGTTGACGGCGTACCGGGGGCGGCCCGCGAGCGCCGCGACGAGCTCGGCCGCGCCCTCCAGGCCCGCGGCGGCGCGCGCCTGCGCGGTCTGCCCGGCCATGTGGGAGTAGACGACGATGCCGTCCACGCCCCGCAGCGGGTCGTCCGCGGGGAGCGGCTCCTCGGTGACGACGTCGAGCGCGGCCCCGGCGATCTCCCCGTCGCGGACGGCGTCCACGAGGGCCCGCTCCTGGACGACGGCGCCGCGGGCGGTGTTCACGAGCACGGCGGTGGGCTTCATCTGCCGCAGCTCGGCGGGTCCGATCAGGCCGCGGGTCCGGTCGGTGAGGGCGGTGTGGACGGACACGTAGTCGGACCGGGCCAGCAGTTCTGCCAGGTCGACGAACTCGACGGGCTCCGCGGGCACCGCGATGCGCTCCGGCTCCGGCACGCGGGTGGTGCAGAGCACGGTCATGCCGAACGCACGCGCGAGGGGCACGACGGCGCGGGCGGCCGCGCCGTAGCCGATCAGCCCGAGGGTGGCGCCGCGCAGCTCGTGCCCGTCCACGCGTGGCCAGCCGCCGTCCGCCACGCCCCGCGCGCTCTGGACCAGGCGCCGGGCCGCGGCCAGGAGCAGGCCGAGCGTGTACTCCGCCACGGCGTTGGCGTTGATCCCGGGCAGGTTGCTGACCGTGACGCCCCGGCGGGCGGCGGCCGCGACGTCGACCGAGTCGTAACCCACGCCGGTGCGCACCACGACGCGCAGGCGCGGGGCCCGCGACAGCACGTCGGCCGTCATCGGCTCGTTGGCCACCAGGGCCGCCTCGACGCCGTCGAGCGCGGCGACCAGATCCTCCGGGTCGCGGCGCCCCACGAGCGGCCGGTGCGCCGTCTCCAGGCCGGCGGACCGCAGGTAACGGTCGACGTCGTCGCCGGGGCGCAGGTAGTCGGTGGTGATCAGCACGCGGGTCATCGCTCACACCGCCTTCGCGGTGTCGGTGCGCCGCTGCAGGGCTTCGACCCGGGCGACGGCGAGCACACCGAGCACCGCGACGACGGCGACGTCGAGGAGCATCAGCGTCCAGCCGGTCAGGTCGACCATGCCGCCCACCAGCGCCGGGCCCACGAACCCGCCGCCGGCCCAGCCGACGGCGTAGAGCCCGGCGTAGGTGCCCATGACGCGCGCCGAGGGGGCCAGGTTCCAGAGCACCACCACGGCGTTGACCAGGAAGGCGGCGGCGCCCGCGGCACCGACGCAGAAGGCGACGACGGTGCCCGCCGGGGTCTGCGCCACGGTGCCCACCACCATCGCCGCGGCGAAGAGCGACATCCCGATCATCATGGTCCGCAGCCGGCCGATGCGTTCGGCGAGCAGCGCGGTCGGGTAGGCGGCGAGCAGGAACGCGACGCCGCTCGGCAGGAGCAGCCCGCCGGCGTCGCCGCGGGAGAGGCCGAGCGCCTCCATGCCGTAGGGCGTGGCCAGGGCGCGCGACGCCGACCAGGCGCTGCCGAAGAGCAGGATCGCGACCATCATCAGCAGCCGGCTGCGGTCCGGGTCGCGGACGATGTCGAGCACGACGCGGCGCACGCCCAGCCGTGCGGGTGCGGCGGCGTCCGCGGCGTCCTCGGCCAGGGCCGCCTGGTAGCCGGGCGAACGGCTGTCGCGCACCGTGAGGCCGAGCACCACGATCGAGACGAGCATGAGCGCCGACGGGATGGCGAACGCGATCCCGGGGTGTTCGTCGACGACGAGGATGCTGATCAGCGCGGCGACGATCACGGTCAGGCTGGAGGCGATCTTGACGGCGGCGTTGGCCCGGCTCCGCTTCTCGGGCGCCACGAAGTCGGGCACCAGCGACTCGGCGATCGGCTTGAACGCGTTGGCGACCAGCGCGTAGCAGAACATGACCGCCACCAGCAGCGGCAGCGACGCGGCGACGTGCGGGAGCACCAGGAAGAGCAGGGCGGCGACCGGCATGCCGACCACGAGGTACGGCATGCGGCGGCCCCACGACGTGCGCGTGCCGTCGGAGCGGTTGCCGAGCCAGGGCTGGACGAAGACGCCGAGCAGGTTGTCCATGCCCATCAGGAACCCGACCAGCGCCGCGCTGGTGATGTGCTCCCGCAGCAGCGGCGGCACCTGGGCGTCGTAGAAGTTCCAGGTGGACTCCTGGGCGAAGACGGCCAGCGCCACCAGCAACGTGATCCTGGTCTGCGCGTGCCGCACCGGCGGCGCGGTGGTGGACATGGAACCTTCTCCCTCTGCCACCTCGTCGTGGCCACGTCGGCGTGTCGGGCTCACCGTACTTTTGCTATAGCAAAACTGTCAACGGTTGCAAACGTGGGCTGCGATAGCACGGGCCTACGATGGGGCCGTGACCTCCGAAGCCCTGGCAGCCCTGGCCGGCGACACGCTCGCCGACCGGTCCTACCGCGCCATCCGCGACGCGATCACGACCGGCGAGCTCCGCCCGGGTCAGAAGGTGACCGAGCGCGGGCTGGCCGAACGGCTCTCGGTGAGCCCCACGCCGGTGCGCGAGGCGATCCGGCGGCTCGAGCAGGACGGCCTGCTGGAGCGGACCGGGCCCCGCACGGTCAAGGTCTCGCCCATCGGGGACACCGCCGTCCAGGACCTGGCCGAGGTCGAGGTGGCGCTGCGCGGCATGGTCGCGCGGTTCGCCGCGCGGCACGCGACGCCGGACCGGCTCGACCGGCTCGACGCCCTCCTCGACCAGGCCGACGACCTGCTGATCGTCGCCCGGCAGCGGCACCGGTCCGGCGAGGACGTCACCCGGCAGCTCCACCAGCTCCTGGACGTCATGCAGCAGTTCAACGACACCGTCGACGCCTGCGCGGGCAACCCCGTGCTGGTGCGGCTGCTCGACCAGACCCGGGTCTTCTCGCGCCCCGAGCAGCGCGCGCGGCGCCTGGAGCGCGTCGCGCACGACGACGAGTTCGGCATGGAGCGCTGGGCCACCCACCGGGCGCTCGTCACCGCGCTGCGCGCGGGCGACGCCGCGGCCGCCGAGGCCCTCGTGATCGAGGACGCCCGCGGCGGGCTCAGCGACCTGCTCGCCGGGACGGACCGGCTGCGAGCGACGCGGACCGCGCCCGCCTCCTGAGCCCGGCTACCGCTTCAGACCGAGCGCCCGCAGCTCCAGGTCGGCCAGCCGCCGCACGACGTCCGGGTCGTCGTCCCGCCACGCGCGCACCGGGTCGTCGGAGACCCTGGTCAGGGCCCCCAGCGGCTGGTTCGTCAGGGCGCGCAGCGCCAGCAGCGCCGGGTCGGCCCCGACCAGCCGGCGGCCCGCGCTCGCCCGCCGCACGAACCGCACCCGCAGCGGCACGTAGAGCACGGCCACCAGCAGCACCGGGACGAGGAACACCGCGAGCCCGGCGAGCAGCGCGACGTCGGCCACCGTCTCGGCCTGGGAGCGGCCCGCCTCGGCCAGGCTCTCGGCGGCGTCCGCGGCGCCGCCGAAGGGCGCGGCCAGGTCGTCGCCCACGCCAGGGATGCCGTCGATGCGGCCCTCGACGTCGTGGAACCGGGCGGCCATGTCGTCGGCGGCGCCGGCCGTCGCGCGACCGGGCCGGCCGAGCTCCAGGGTCGCCGCCCAGACCTCGCGGCCGGCCCACGCCCAGGCCCCGATCCAGGCGAGCAGCAGCAGGTCACCGAGCACCTGGCGGGCGCCCCTGGCGGGCGCGGCGGCGTACAACCTCATGGTCCGGACCTCCGGGTCTCGACGTTCGGCACGCCGCACCGTATCGGACTTACCGCCCAGCAATTCAACGACCGATCAAACCGATATGTGGTTGCATACTCTCCGAATCGTTTCCGACTTTGCGAGGTATCAGCATGGCTGCCGACGAGCTCACCCGGACCTTCGTCGAGTTCGACTCCGACGGCGACGGCCGCATCACCGCGGACGAGTTCCGCCAGGCCATGGCCACGCGCGGCGAGGAGACCACGGACAAGGACCTCGACCAGATCTTCGGCAAGGCCGACCACGACCAGGACGGCAAGATCGACCTGGCCGAGTTCACGATCGCCTGGGACGCCTGAGACCGCCCGCCGGCCGGCGACCTCGACCAGGGTGGCCGAACGTAGGGCTGGTCGCTGCGTGCCTCCACGTGCAGCGACCGACCCTACGTTCGACATGGGAGTCAGCAGCGAGACGCGTTCTGCACCAGGTAGTCGTCTCAGACGAGGTCGTTGACCGAGCGCAGGACCGGGGCCGAGGTGAGTGCCTCGGGCTCGGCGGAGGTGCGGATGCGCACCTCGCGCGTCTCGCCCGGCAGCACCGTGACGAGGGACTCGTCCGCTGTTGCCTCCGGGTCGACCCGGTCGGCGTGCACGACGACGTCCTTGACCACGGACGTGGCGCTGAGTCGCAGCACCACCTCGTCCCCGTCGCGCGCGGTCTCGACGGTGAGGGCGTCGTCGCGCAGAGCGAGCTCGGTGTCCTCGACGAAGTAGTGCAGCGCACGCTCGCCTGTCGACAGCTCGGCGACGACGAGCTCTCCACGGGGATCGGAGGGCGCGAGCAGGTCGGCACCGAGCTCGAGTCGCTCCAGGGTGCGCGGTTCGACCAGCACCTCCGTCTCGTGACGGGCGAGCTCGGTGCCGTCGAGGGTGATCCGGCACAGCACGACGTGGGCGCTCCACGGCTCGGGGGTGTCGTTGTGCAGCGCCAGGGTGGTGCCCTCGCCGGCCGGCTGGATCGTCGCCAAACGGTCGGCGAAAGCCTTGCGCAGCGCGTACCAGAGCGGCTTGCGGCGGCCGAGCCCGTCGACGGCGGCCCACGAGACGACGGGCCAGCAGTCGTTGAGCTGCCAGACGATCGCTCCGGTGTTCAGCGGGAACAGCGACCGGAACCACTCGATCCCGTAGGCGACGGCCCGGGCCTGGTTGAGCTGGGTGGTCGCGTGCCAGGTGTCGATGTCGCCCGGTCGCGGCAGGTGCGTGCCCAGGCCGCGTTCGAGCTTGCCGTTGCCGTCGTTCGCCTTCTGGTGCACCAACATCTGGGGGCCGAACGGATCGAGGGGCTCGTCGTGCACGACGGCGGTGAGGGTCGACCAGGCAGGCGGGCCCTGGAACCCGAACTCGGAGACGAACCGGGGCCGGTAGCCGCGGTAGTGCGTGTAGTCGACCTGGTTCCAGATGTCCCAGATGTGCACGGTGCCGTGAGCCGGGTCGTTGGGGTGCACGTACTTCGAGAAGCCGAACGGGCTGCCGGCCGAGTAGGGCGTGCCGGGGGCGAGCTCGGCGACGATCTGCGGGAACAGCTCCGTGTAGTAGCCGTCGCCCCAGGTCGCACCGGCGAGCCGCGGGCGCCAGCCCCAGTCGACCCAGCCCACGATGTTCTCGTTGCTCCCGTTCCAGAGCGCGAGGCTCGGGTGCGCGGTGAGCCTGGTCACGGCCTCGCGCGCCTCGGCCTCGAACTCGCTCCACAGCGGCTCGTCCTCGGAGTACGCGGCACAGGCCAGGAGGAAGTCCTGCCAGACCAGCAGCCCGAGCTCGTCGCAGAGGTCGTAGAACTCCTCACTCTCGTAGATGCCGCCGCCCCACACGCGGACGAGGTTCACGTTCGCCTCGACCGCGTCGGTCAGCGAGCGTCCGAGGGAGGCCCGCGTGATGCGGGGGAAGAACGTGTCGTCCGGGATCCAGTTGACGCCCTTCGCGTACACCGGCTGACCGTTGACGACGATCGTGAAGGGCGTGCCGTCGGCGTCCGGCGTCGTGTCGAGCGCGACGTCCCGGAAGCCGACACGCGACTCCCACTGCTGCCCGGGAATGGTGACCGTCAGCGGGTAGAGCCGCTGCTTGCCGTAGCCGCGCGGCCACCACGGCTCGACGTCGGGCACCTCGAGCTCGAGCACGACCTCGGCCGCTCCGGGCCGCGCCTGGGCCGACAGGGCGTTGCCCTCGAGGTCGAGCGACACGTCGACGGGGTCGGAGCCGGCAGGGTCGGAGCCGGCCCAGTCCAGCGCGACGTGCGCCGTCAGCCGCCCCGTCGATCCGTCCAGGGTGACGAGCGGGCGTACGCTCGCGATCCGCGCCCCCGACCAGCTCTCGATCCGCAGCGCCTTCCAGATACCGGAGGTCGCGACGTCGGGGCCCCAGTCCCAGCCGAAGTTCGCCGCCGTCTTGCGGATGGCGTTGTAGGGGTGGTGGTTCACGTGCGGCCGTTCGCCGAGCACCAGCTCCTGCTCGCGGGCGTACTCGACGGGCGAGCGGAACGTGGCACGCAGCTCGTTCTGCCCCTCGCGCAGCGCGGAGGCGACGTCGAAGCGATAGCTGCGATGCTGGTTCGCCGTCCGGCCGACCTCGACGCCGTTCAGGGTGACCGTCGCGACGGTGTCGAGACCGTCGGCCGCGAGCTGCGTGCGCGCCTCGCCGGTGCCCGCCCACTCGAAGGTGCGCGAGTACTCCCAGTCGGTCAGCCCGATCCACTGCAGGGCCGCCTCGTTCTCCCCGTCGTACGGGTCGGGGACGAGCTGTGCGGCGAGCAGGTCGAGATGCACCACGCCGGGCACGGTCGCCGGGACGCCGGTCGTGAGCCGTTCGCGCAGCTGCTCGGGCACGGGTCCGGACAGGGCTCGAACGGTCCAGGCGTCGCCGCCCAGGTCATGGATCTGCATGGTCCTCGTTTCAGGTCGAACACTTCAGGTCGAACAGAGAAGGTGGAGAGGGCGGCGCTACCCCTTGAGCCCGCCGGACACGAGGTCCAGGCGCCAGTAGCGCTGCAGGAACAGCACGAGCGCGAGCAGCGGGATGATCGACACCGCGGCGCCGGTGATCGCCACCGAGTAGAGCGCGGGCGAGCCCGATCCCTTCGCGAGCAGGGTGAACAGGCCGACGGTGAGCGGGTACAGGTCCTGGTCCGACAGCATGATGTAGGGCAGCAGGAAGTTGTTCCAGGTGCCGATGAACTGCAGCAGGAACACGGTGACCATGCCGGGCACCATGAGCGGCAGCACGATGGTCTGGAAGATGCGCCACTCCCCCGCGCCGTCGATGCGCGCGGCCTCCAGGGTCTCCTGCGGCACCGCCGACATCGCGTACACGCGCGAGAGGTAGATGCCGAAGGGGCTGATGATGCTCGGCAGCAGCACCGACCAGTGGGTGCCGACGAGCCCGAGCTGCGACAGCAGCAGGTACTGCGGCACCGCGAGCACGATCCCCGGGATGAGCACGCCGGCGAGGATCGACAGGAACAGGAACGAGCGGCCGCGGAACTCGTACTTCGCGAGGCCGTACCCGGCCATGGTCGAGACGAGCACGGACAGCAGCGACCCGACGCCGGAGTAGACCAGCGAGTTGAGGCACCACAGGAGGTACTGCCCGCCCTCGTAGGCGAACAGCGCGACCAGGTTCTCCCACAGCCCGGTGCCGGGGGCGAAGGTGAACGTGGTGAACAGCTCGCCGCGGGTCTTGCTCGCGGCCACGTACACCCAGATCACGGGGATGAGGCAGTAGATCGCGCCGACCAGCAGCACGATCGTGGGCAGCACGCCCCAGCCTCCCTGGCGCCTGCGGGTGCGTGCGCGGTCGGACGGACGCCGTCCGGCGGTCGCCGCCGGTCCCGGGCGGGCGGTGGTGGTGGTGGTCATCGTTCGACTCCCATGCGCTTGCGGTTGACGATCCGCAGGATGATCACCGAGACGAGTACGGTCCCGACGGCGAGCACGGTGGACGCGGCGGCGGCCTGCGGCAGGTCGTCGGTCCCGAAGGCGTCGCGGTAGATGGTCATCAGGGGGACCCAGGTGTTCGAGATGGCGCTCGTCATCGGCTGCAGGGTCGCGGGCTCGCTGTACAGCTGCAGGGTGCCGATCAGCGAGAACACCCCGGTGAGCACGAGGGCCGGCACCACGAGCGGCACCTTGATCCGCAGCGCGATCTGCGTCTCGCTGGCGCCGTCGAGACGGGCGGACTCGTAGATCTCGCTCGGGATGCTCCGCAGCGACGTGTAGATGATGATCATGTTGAACCCGACGCCGCCCCAGACCGCGATGTTCGCCAGCGAGCCGAACAGCCCCGGCTCCTCGAGGAACGGGATGGTGCCCAGCCCGACCGCCCGCGTGAGGTACGAGAACGGGCTCGTGCTCGGCAGGTACATGAAGCCCCACAGCAGCGCGGCGACGACGCCGGGTACCGCATAGGGGATGAAGATCGCCGTGCGCCCGAACCGCTTGAGCCGCGCGGCCGGGGTGTCCAGCACGAGCGCGAACAGGAGCGCCAGTCCGAGCGTGAGGGGCACCGCGATGATGCCGTAGACCGCGAGCCGACCGAACCCGGCGGCGAAGTCGGGGTTGGTCAGCACGGCGGCATAGTTCTCGAGGCCGACGAACACGTCGGTCTTGCGCCCCAGGAGCGCCCCCTCGATGCGGTAGGCACGCAGGCTCAGCCAGACGGCGTAGCCGACCGGGACGAGCATGAAGGCGATATAGAGGATCACCGCGGGGGCGGTGAACAGGTAGGGCGCGACCTGCCACCGTCGGGGACGGCGGCGTGGGGCCTGCACGGTGGTCGACATCGTTGCCGTCCTCAGCCGTTGCTCACAGTGAACCCGGTCTCCTTCATGTCGGCCACCACCGCGTCCTGCGTGGCGACGAACGCGTCACGCCAGGGTGTGCCGTTCTTGATGGCCTTGCCCAGCTCGTCCTCGAACACCGACTTGGCGAGGTTCACGTCCGGCCCCCAGGTCACCGGGACGGTGTCGGAGGAGATGTCAGCGGCGACCGAGTAGAAGTCCTTCTGCTGCGGCATGAGGCTCGGCGGGTCGTTGCTCTCCGCCATCTCCTGGCCCTCGTCCGAGGCCGGGTACAGGCTCTGCGTGTCCAGGAGCAGGCCGTTGCCCTCCTCGCTGGCATTGAGCCAGGTGGCGAACTTGGCCGCTTCCTCGGGGTGCTCGCTGTCCTTCGTCACGACGAGGGCTGAGCCACCCTGGTAGGCGACCGCCTTGTCGCCGGGCGTCCACTGCGGCAGCGGCGCCATCGCCCACTTGCCGGCGGTGTCGGGGGCGACGGACTCGATCACGCTCGGCGCCCAGACGGCCGAGGGCCAGGAGAGCATCGTGCCGGCGTTGACCATGGCGTTGTACTCCGGGGTCAGCAGCGGCTCGGTCTGGATGAGGCCGTCGGTGGCGAGCTCCTCGAAGTAGTCGGCCACCTCGAGCGACGCCTCGTCGGCGATCCCGACCGTCCACTCGTCGCCGTCCACCGACCACCACTCGCCGCCGGCCTGCGTGGCGACGCCGGCGAAGAAGCCGAACTCCGTGGGTGGCAGGCTCGTGATGACGGCGTCCGGGTCGGCCTCCTTGACGGCGGCCGCCGCCGTGCGGAACTCCTCCCACGTCGTGGGCACGGGGACGCCGAGCTCCTCGAACCGGTCGGTCCGGTAGACGAACGCCATCGGGCCGACGTCCTGCGGCACGCCGAACACGGCGCCGTCGAACGTGGTCTGGGCCCAGGTGCCCTCGGTGAAGGCGTCCTGCACGTCGCCCACATAGTCCGTGATCTCCTGCGGGACGTCGGCGACGATCAGGGACGGGAGGGTCGTGTACTCGACGAGCGCGAGGTCGGGGGCGTTCCCGGCACGCGACGCGGTCAGCAGCTTCTGGGACGACTCGTCCCCGCCACCGGCGTCGGTCAGCTTCACCTGGATGTCCGGGTTCTCGTTGTTCCACTGGTCGACGACGCTCTGGCCCTCGGCGGTCCAGGACCAGAGCTCCAGGGTGACGGGCCCGTCGGTACCGGCACCGCCGGCGGCGCCGCAGCCGGTCAGGACGGCGGCAGCACTGACGGCGGCGGTCGCGGACGCCACGAGGGGTCTGATTCGCATGGGGGTCTCCTTTGACGGGTGCGAGTCGGCGATCATGCGCCAACTGGACCAAAGCATGGCGGCGGGGGCATGCTTTGTCAATCAGTGAAACAAAGACGCTGTTCGCCGCTGGAGGCGATGCGGCCCGTTCGACCTCGGAGGACGGTTAGGATCCGGGGCGAGGAGACGAGGTGCGGGATGTCGCGAGCCCAGTCCGAGGTGCCGTCGAGCGCGGCCGTGTGGCCGGTGCTGGCCGACGCCGAGCGCGGCGTGCTGCGCGAGCTGCTCATCCACGGACCCCTGCCCCGTGCCGAGATCGCACGGCGGCTCGGTGTGTCGCGGGCGAGCCTGACCCGGGCCACCCGGGCCCTCATGGACCACGGGCTCGTCGCCGAGGGCGCCGTCGAGCTGCGCGGCGCGACCGGGCGCCCGAGCGAGCTGCTCGTCGTGCGGCACGACGCGCGGCACTTCCTCGGGGTGAAGCTCACCGGGGACACCGTGTTCGCAGTCGTCACCGACCTCGGCGCGCGCATCGTGGCCGTCCACGAGGAGCCCATCAGCTCGCGCGAACCCGACGCGGTGATCGACCAGATCGCCGTCATCCACGCCCGGTTCGTCGAGGAGTACGGCACGATCGTCGCCTGCGGCGTCGCTCTCGCGGGCGACCTGACCCTGCTGGACGGCCGGCAGGTTGTCAAGAAGTCCCAGTTCCTGGGCTGGGTCGACGTGTATCTCGCCGAGCGGCTGACCGCCCGGCTCCGCATCCCGGCGAGCGCGGAGAACGATGTGCGCGCGCTCACTGCCACCGAGCACTGGTTCGGTGCGGGCGTGGGCTGCAGCTCGCTCGCACTCATCACCGTCGGCGCCGGTGTCGGCACCGGCTTCGTCGTCGACGACCGCGTCGTCACCGGCCACCACGGGCGCGCCGGCAGGCTCGACCACCTGCCCGTCGACTCCGCCGGGCCCATCTGCGGCCAGGGACACCGCGGCTGCGTGAGCGCACTGCTGCCGAACGCTGCGATCGTCGACGCGCTCCGGGTCCCCGGTCTCGACTTCGCCGGCGCCGTCGAGCTCGCGCGGGACGGCCACGCGGGCGCCCGGCGCGCCTTCACCGACGCGGGCCATGCGCTCGGCGTACTCATCGGCACGGTGGCCAACGCCCTCGACCCCGAGAAGATCGTGCTCGCCGGCGACGGGCTGGTCGTCATGGAGCTCGCCGGCGACGAGGTGTACGCGACGATCGAACAGGTGCGCGCCCCCGGCATCCCCCCGCTGTCCCTGGACATCCAGCCGTTCCAGTTCGACGAGTGGGCGCGCGGAGGGGCCGTGCTGGGCATCCGCACGATGCTCCAGTTCTGAGTCCGCCGCCTCATGTTTGTTTCACAGATTGACAAACGCCCGGGTTCTCGACAAGTCTGAGCGAGGAGGCGACTGCCTCCTCGCCGACATCGAAGGGGATGCCCCATGGCCCGCCGCGCTACCGAACGACCCCCCACCCGCCACGCCCTGACCGGCTGGCCGACCGACGGCCTGAGCTACGGCGGCGACTACAACCCCGAGCAGTGGGCGCCCGAGGTGTGGCGCGAGGACGTGCGGCTCATGCGCGAGGCGGGCGTCAACATCGTCACCCTCGGCGTGTTCTCCTGGGGGCTGCTCGAACCGCGCGAGGGCGAGTACGACTGGGGCTGGTTCGACGAGATCATCGGGCTGCTGCACGAGTCCGGCATCGCCGTCGACCTCGCCACCCCGACCGCCGCGCCGCCGAGCTGGCTGCTGCACGCGCACCCGGAGGTGCTGCCGGTCGACGCCTACGGCGTGCGGGAGCAACCCGGCGGGCGGCTCGGCTGGTGCGCGAGCTCACCAGTGTTCCGGGAGCACGCGCTGCGGATCACCACCGCGCTGGCCGAGCGCTACGGCGACCACCCCGCGGTGCGCCTGTGGCACGTGAGCAACGAGCTCGGCGGCGGCAACGGGCGGTGCTGGTGCGACGTGTCGGCGGCCCGGTTCCGGGAGTGGCTGCGGGCGGAGTACGGCACCGTCGAGGCGGTCAACGCCGCGTGGGGCACGGCGTTCTGGGGCCACACCTTCGCCGACATCGACCACATCGAGCCGCCCCGGAGCGAGCAGCACAAGGTGAACCCGGGGCTGTTCCTCGCCTACGAGCGGTTCTCCTCCGACGAGCTGCTCGAGCACTACCTCGCCGAGGCGGCCGTGCTCCGTGCGCACAGCGAAGCGCCCGTCACCACCAACTTCATGGTCGGCTCCGGCCGCCATGTGGTCGACTACTCCGACTGGGCCGCGCATGTCGACGTCGTGGCGAACGACCACTACACGATCGTGGACGACCCGGTGCGCGAGCAGGACCTCGCCTTCGCGGCCGACCGGATGCGCGGCCTGGCCGCCGACCGCACGCCGTGGCTGCTCATGGAGCACTCCACCGGGGCGCCGAGCTGGCAGCAGCGCAACCGCGCCAAGGCACCCGGCGAGATCCTCCGGAACGCGCTCGCCCACGTGGCCCGCGGCTCGGACGGCGCGATGTTCTTCCAGTGGCGGGCCTCGACCGCGGGGACCGAGCAGTTCCACTCCGCGATGCTGCCCCACGCCGGCACCGAGAGCCGCGTGTGGCGCGAGGTCGTGCGGCTCGGCGACGCGCTGCGGCGGCTCCGGAGCATCGCGGGCTCGCCGGTGGAGCCGGCCAAGGTGGCGCTCCTGGTCGACGAGGAGTCGGCCTGGGCGCTGCAGCAGGGGCTCAAGCCGCACCGCGCCCTGCGGTACTCCCGCGAGACCCGGCTCTGGCACCGGGTCTTCTGGCAGCGGCAGGTGCTGGTCGACGTGCTTCCTGTCGACGCCGACCTCGACGGCTACGACCTCGTGGTCCTGCCCACGCTGCTCGTGGTCTCCGACGCGCAGGCGGCGCGGGTCGACGCGTTCGTGCGCGGCGGCGGCACGGCGCTCGTCACGTACCTCTCGGGCGTCGTCGACGAGACCAGCCGCGTGCGCGGCGGTGGCTACCCCGGCGCGTTCCGCGACCTGCTCGGCGTCACGACCGAGGAGTTCCGCCCGCTGCAGGCGGACGAGACGGTGCACCTGTCCGACGGCGGCGAGGTCACCGACTGGAGCGAGGACACCAACCTGCACGGTGCCGAGGCGGTCGTGACCTACGCGGACGGGGACTCCGCCGGCCGGGCGGCCGTGACCCGCAACGCCGTCGGGGACGGCGCCGCCTGGTACGTGTCGGCGCAGCTCCCGCTCGACTCGGCCACGCGGATCGCCGACCGGCTCATCGACGAGCTCGGCCTGCCCCGCGCGGTCGAGGCGGGCACGGGGATCGAGGCGGTCCGACGGCGGACGCCGGACGGCGACGTCCTGTTCCTCGTCAACCACTCCGACGCCGACGAGACGGTGGCCGTGTCCGGCCGCTCGCTCCTGGACGACGCGACGTTCGACGGCGCGGCGCTCGTGCCCGCCGGCCGCGTGGTCGTGCTGCGCGAGAGCGCCGCCGAGTGACGCTCGACGCGACCGAGGTGACCGGCCCTGCCGGCACCGAGCTGACCGGCGCCGACCCCGGCGCCGGCCCGCGCGTGCACGTGCTGCGCGCGGCCGGCGTCGGCGTCGTCGTCGCCCTGCCGCGGGACGGGCTGCCGGAGGTGGTGCACTGGGGCCGGGACGTCGGCCCGTTCGGCGCGGACGACGCCCGGCGGCTGCTGCGGTCGGTGGCGCGCCCGGCGTCGCCCAGCGCGCTCGATGCGCCGTGGCCGCTCACGGTGCTCCCCGGCGAGCACGACGGCTGGGAGGGCCGCCCGGGCCTCGCCGGGCACGTGGGCGGCCGGGCGCTGCTGCCGCGCTGGCGGCGCACCGCGGCCGACGGCGACGAGCGGCACCTGCGCGTCACCGCCGAGGCTGTGGGGCTGCGCGTCGTCGTGGACCTCACGCTCGACGCGTCGGGGGTGCTGCAGGTCGAGCACGAGCTGCACAACACGGGCGCCGAGCCGGTCGACCTCGCGATCCTGGAGGCGACGATGCCGGTCGGCGACCTCGCCGCGGAGGTCCTGGACTTCTCGGGGCGGTGGACGCGCGAGCGCACCCCGCAGCGCCGTCCGCTCACCCAGGGCAGCCAGGCGCGCGAGTCGCGCCGCGGCCGCACCGGGCACGACTCCCCGCTGGTGCTCGCGCTCGGGACCGCCGGGTTCGACGACGGCCGGGGCGAGGTGTGGGCGGTGCACCTCGCGTGGAGCGGCGACTCGGTGCACCGGGTCGACGCGCTGCCCGAGAGCCGCACGGTGCTCGGCGCCGGGCCACTGCTGCGGCCGGGCGAGATCACGGTCGGGCCCGGTGCCTCGTTCCGCACCCCGGCCGCGCTGTTCGTGTGGAGCGACGGGGGTCTGGACGGCGTCGGGCAGCGGTTCCACCGGTTCGTGCGCGGCCGCCCGGGGCACCCGCGCACGCCCCGCCCGGTGACGCTGAACACCTGGGAGGCCGTCTACTTCGACCACGACCTGGGAAAGCTCCAGCGGCTCGCCCGCCTCGCCGCCGACCTCGGCGTGGAGCGGTTCGTGCTCGACGACGGCTGGTTCCTCGGCCGCCGCGACGACTCGGCCGGCCTGGGCGACTGGCGCGTCGACCCCGAGCCGTGGCCGGACGGGCTGCACCCGCTGGTCGACGTCGTGCGCGACGAGGGCATGGAGTTCGGGCTGTGGCTCGAACCGGAGATGGTCAACCTCGACTCGCAGCTCGCGCGGGAGCACCCGGACTGGCTGCTGCAGCCGGTGGAGAACGAGGTGCGGCCCTGGCGCAACCAGTTCGTGCTCGACGTGTCGCGGCCGGAGGTGTTCGACCACCTGCTGGAGGCGGTCTCGGCGCTCGTGACGGAGTACCGGCTCGACTACGTCAAGTGGGACCAGAACCGGGACCTCATCGAGGCCGTGACCGCCGGCCGGGCGAACGTGCACCGGCACACGGCGGCGGTCTACCGGCTGCTGGCGGCGCTCCGGGCGCGGCACCCCGGGCTGGAGATCGAGGCGTGCGCCTCGGGCGGGGCGCGCGTGGACCTCGGCGTGCTGGAGCACACGGACCGGGTGTGGGCCTCGGACACGAACGACCCGGTCGAGCGGCTGGCCATCCAGCGCTGGACCGAGCTGCTGCTGCCCCCGGAGCTCGTGGGCACGCACGTCGGCCCGCCGGTGGCCCACACGACCCGGCGCGCCACGGGGCTCGACCTGCGGATCGCCGTGGCGCTGACCGGGCACTTCGGCATCGAGTGGGACCTGACGGCGGGCACGCCGGACGAGCTGGAGCGGCTGCGCGACGGCATCGCCGCGTACCGGCGGCTGCGGCCGCTGCTGCACACCGGCGACGTGCACCACCCGCCGACCGGCGACACGGGGACGAGCGCGACCGTCGTCGTCGCGCCCGACCGGAGCAGGGCGGTGGTGCGCGTGGTGCGGTCGGTGACCGGCGACCGGTCGCTGCCCGCGCTGCTGCGCGTGCCGGGCCTGGACCCGGCACGCCGGTACCGCGTGTCGCTGCCGCTGGCCGCGGACCCGCCCCGCAACGCCCCGCCGCTGTTCGCGGCGCCGGGTGAGGCGCCGGCCGAGGTGCCCGGCGCGGCGCTGGGCGCGGTCGGGCTGCGGCTCCCGCTGCTGCACCCCGCGCACGGCATCGTCATCGAGCTCGACGCCGTGGACTGACGCACGCCCCCGGGCTGGTCAGGGTGGGTCGTACGACCTGGGTATGACCCAGGGGCCGACCAAGACCAGCCCGGGGCCGGACGCCGTCGGGTGCCCCCGGTCCGTAGCGTCCTTCCCATGGACACCACCGTGTACGCGCCCGGGTCGTCGCCCGCAGTGCGCGCCCGTTCCCTGACGAAGACGTACGGCAAGGGTGAGGCGATCGTGCGCGCCCTGGACGGCGTG
>NZ_JARVSD010000012.1 GCF_030209445.1 Promicromonospora sp. MEB111 | reverse complement strand
CGCCGCAGGTGCAGCCCGTGGCGGGCGCGGTGGTGCGCGGCATGGCCTGCTCGCCCGTGCCCGTGCCCGTGCCCGTGCCCGTGCCCGTGCCCGTGCCCGTGCCCGTGCACTGCGGGGTGACGGTGGTGTCGGGGGCGCAGTCGGGTTGTGGCGGGACGATGATGCGGCCGGTGGTGATCGCGACGAGGGCGTCGGCGCGGGCCTGGGCCAGGGTGCGGGTGTTGCCGGGGGTGCGGCGCAGGGTGTGGGCGGTCTGTTCGATGGTGTCCCAGACGGCGGTGGCGTCGGTGGCGGGCAGGTTCGCGCTGATCCAGGCCATTGAGTTGTCGGCGGGGTCGAGGTAGACGGCGCGGCGGGTGGTGGCGTGCTTGGCGACCTCGTTGGTGCCGTGCAGGTTGGTGGCGTACTGGTTCATCTTGTCGCGTAGCCAGCGGCGGGTGTGGTCGGGGGCCTGGGGCAGGTAGCGGGTGATGGCGTGTTCGCGTTCGGTGGTGGTGAGGGGGTTGCCGGCGTGCAGCAGGATGTCGGCCTTGGCGGTGTCGATCGTGCTGGTGTGTAGGGCGTTCATGACTTGGGGGTGTTGGGTCAGGCTGGTGCCGCGGGCCATGAGCTTGTTCGCGTCGGTCTGGGGGATGCGCAGGCGGGCGCTGATCTCGGCTGCGGCGGTGGTGTGTTCGGTGGTCCAGCCGCGGCGTCGGGCGATCTCGCTGGTGGCGCGGGACTGCATGGCGGTGGCCCAGGAGATGATGTCCTGCCACCGCGCCGCGACATCCAGCAGCTCGGCGTCATCGGCATCCGCCACCTCGACACCGGTCAAGGCGGCGACCAGGCTCGCGCCGACAGGGAGTCGGGTCAGGTCTGTCAGCGCGTCTGGATCGATCGCGTCTGGATCGACCGCGTCTGGGTTGAGTTCGCCTGGGTCGAGTTCGTCTGAGTCGACGGCATCGCGCGCGACGACGTCGACGCCGAGACCATGGGCCGGTCGGTGCCCGCCGGCTCCGTGGCCGGTCCAGGTGACGACGGCCTCGGGCACGGGTCCCTTGTTGTCGAGGCGCGTCGACGGCCAGCCCAGGGAGATCGTCGTGGTGCCCAGGGGCGTGTCCGAGGCGGTGAGGAGCACGGTGTCGAGGGCGTACCGCAGTGACCGTTCCACAACGGTGAGAGGGTTCCGGCCTCCGCCCTGGGACTCGTCCATGTGTTCCTCCTCCGATCTGCCTCGTTCTGCTCAGCATCTCA
Organism: Promicromonospora sp. MEB111; assembly: GCF_030209445.1. Lineage (GTDB taxonomy): Bacteria > Actinomycetota > Actinomycetes > Actinomycetales > Cellulomonadaceae > Promicromonospora. The sequence goes on along the minus strand of NZ_JARVSD010000012.1, from coordinate 310,604 downwards.
AACACCATCGAGGCATCGAATATATGTTCGACGGAACGCAAGCGCATCTCCAGATCGGAAGGTGTGGAGAACCCACCTGACCACCCCCACGGATCCGGCGCGAGACACCACCTCACCCGCCAGGACACCGCTGCTAGCATCCCGTCCGTGACTCCGAACCGTTCCGTCCTGCCGCCTCCGGTCGTCTGACCGGAGCGGCACCACGACCGGCCCGTACGGGCCGGGCATGCGGCGTGCTCCGAGACGTCTCCCCATCCTTCCGGACGCCTGACGGAACCCAGGACCTCCTCGCGCGAGCTCCCGTCGGCCCTCCGGACCCCTCGGAACACGCCGGGACCTGCGGTCCCGGTCAGGAGCACACATGCCATCACCTCGAACCGGGCTGCTTCTCGTCTGCCTCGCCGGAGTCCTCTGGGGCACCGGCGGCCTCGCCCTGGAGATCCTGCGCGACCACTCGTCGATGTCCGTCCTCACGGTCAGTGCGTACCGCATGCTCATCGCCGCCCTCGTCCTGGTCGCCTCGTCGTTCGTGCTGCGCAGGGGGCAGCAGCTCGTGGCCCTGGTCCGCGCGCACCCGGCGCGCGCCGCCGTCGTCGGGCTGGGGACGGGCGCCTACCAGGCGCTGTACTTCGGGTCCGTCGCGACAGCGGGCGTCACCGTCGCCACGGTCGTCAGCCTGGGCCTCGCGCCGGTCCTGCTCGCCGCGGTGGACCTCCTCCGGGCCCGACGGCGCACGGCGGTCCGCCCCCGCTCCGCCCTGCGCCTCGGGCTGGTCATCTCCGCCGCGCTGTCCGGCCTCGTGCTGGTCAGCGCGGCGTCCGGGGCGGACGCCGTCGGGTCGCGTCCGGTGCTCGGCCTGCTGCTGGCCGTCGCCTCGGGCTCGGTCTACGCCGCGACGACGACGCTCGGCGGCACCCTGCTGGCGTCACCGGACGTGGACCCGCTCGCGCTGACCACGGTGGCGACGACGGCGGGCGCCGTCGGCCTCGTCCCGGCCGCGCTGGTCGGGGGAGGGCCGCTCGTCACGAGCGACCCGGTCGCACTCGGCACCCTCGCCTACCTCGGTGTGTTCACGATGGCCCTCGCGTACGGGCTGTTCTACGCGGGCCTGCGCACCACCCGCAGCGGCGCGGCCGTGGTCGCGACGCTGCTGGAACCCGTGACGGCGGCGGTCGCGGCCGCTGTCGTGCTGGGTGAGCGGCTCGGGCCGGCCGGGATCGTGGGCTCGGTGCTCATCCTGGCCGCGGTGGCCGGGCTGGACGAGGGGTAGCGCGGGCGGGGGGAGGTTGGCAGACCCCGCTCAGGCGTACGACCAGCGTCCGTCCTGCCGTGGTTTCTGCTGCGCCGGGACGGACGCGTCGTACTCGACGGCGGTCATCTGGCCGGTGTTGTACTGGTCGGCGATGTACTGGCTGAACTGGCCCGAGTCGAGCGTGTGCGCGTTGTCCTCGTAGTCGTACTCGTTGTAGCTGCCCTGGGCGCCGTAACCGCCCGGCGGGGCGGCAGGAGCGGCGGTCGGCGCCGGTGCGTGCAGCCCCGCGGGCGCGGCGTACGCGGTCTGCGCCGCGCCCGCGACGGGACCCGTGGCATGCGCACCCGGGTACGAGCCCGAGCCGTACGCCTGCTGACCTGACCCGTAGTCCAGCTCGGAACCCGCCGCGTACTGCGGCTGGTATCCCGCCCCGTGACCGGGCTGGGCGCCGCTCTGTGCCACGGCATCGGCAGCCGGCTGGTACGACGGGTAGGCGCCCGTGCTCACCTGCTGCGGGGCGGGCTGCCAGAGGTCTGCCGGTGGGTTCGGCGAGTCGAACGACGGCGTCGGCCCGGCGAGGCTGTGGGCCGCCTGGTTCTGTACGACCTGGTTCTGCGCAACCTGGTTCTGTACGACCTGGTTCTGCGTCGCCTGGTGCTGTGCCTGCGCCGCGAACAGCGCGGACGCTCCGGCGTCCGGCTGCACCCCGTTCAGCTCGCCGTGGATCCGGCCGGCGAGGTTCGCGGCGATGGCGAACCGCAGCGGGGCGAGGGAGTCCACCGACATCGTGCCCGTCACCGCGGGCGGGGGGAGGAACGCGAAGACCTCGTCGTCGCCGAGCCGCATCCCTTGGTCGAGCGCCGTGTTGAGCGTCTCCTCGAGGAGGTACTCGGCGCGTCCGTCCTCGCCCTCCAGGTCGGCGAACATGTCGTCCATCGAGTTCCAGCGGCGTTCCAGCGTGCCCTCGACCGTGTCGAGGAACCACCACCCGTCGTGCGACTCGAGGAACATGTCGCCAAAACAGGAGGCGAAGCGTGGCGTCTTGCCACCCGTTCCTATCCACGACCAGGACGACAGCGCGAACTCGTAGGCGTCAGGTGCGAATTCTCGGATCAGGTGCACCTTGCGAATGTTGCCATGCTCACACTCCGAGCAAAAGGGGCGTACTGGATATGTAACGATTCGGCTCCAACGAATCACCCAGTATTTTCCTCCCGGAAACACTTGGCCGTCGCACGCCGGGCATCGCTAGCGTCGGGCCATGGAGCGCACCGAGGGTGATACCAGGAAGAACGGCGGGCGCGGGCCCGGTCACGACCAGCTCGCGCTGGACGCGCGGGTCCAGGCGTACTACGCGGGCCTGACCGGCTGGGACGAGCATGCCCGGCTCACCGCGCGCTCGGCGCAGGGCCCGCTGGAGCACCGCAGGACCCAGGAGCTGGTGCGGCAGCGCCTCGCCCCGGGCGCGCGGGTGCTCGACGTCGGCGGCGCCACGGGCGTGCATGCCGCACCGCTCGCGGCGGACGGTTACGACGTGCTGCTCGTGGATCCCGTCGCCGAACAGGTCGCCCGCGCGGCGGAGCACGGCACCTTCGCCGCGCGCGTCGGTGACGCCCGGGATCTCGCGGCTCCGAGACTGGCGCTGGCGGACGACGCGTTCGACGCCGTCCTGCTGCTCGGCCCGCTCTACCACCTCGCGTCGCGCGTCGACCGGCTGCGGGCGCTGCGGGAGGCCGTGCGCGTGACCCGGCCCGGCGGCACAGTGGTCGCCGCGGGGATCACGCGGCTCGCGGCGCTGGTCGGCGGCGGGTACGAACAGTTCGGTCCGCTCGCCTGGCTGGCGGTCCTGGAGCGCGGCGAGGCGCCGTCGGACCTCGCCTTTCCCGCGGCGCACTTCCACGACGCCGCGGAGCTCGCAGGGGAGGCGGCGGAGGCGGGGCTGTCCGACGTCGTCGTGCACGGTGTCGAGGGACCGGCCGGCGGGGCACTGGAACGGGTGCCGCTTGCCGCCCCGGAGGCGCCAGCGCTGATCGACGCCGCGCTCACGCTCGCCCGCGCCCTGTCCACGACGCCGGGGGTCGCGGACATGAGCCAGCACGTCCTGGCGATCGGTACGGTCGCACCATGAGCACCGCTCCCGACACCCCGGCCGAGATCGCCCCGATCCCCAGGACCGACCCGCCCCTGGCCGCCGACGAGGTCACCATGCTGCGGTCGTTCGTCGACTTCTACCGCGCCACGATCCGGCGCCAGTGCGCGGGCCTGACGGCGGAGCAGCTCCGCACGCCCCACCCGCCGTCGACCATGACGCTCGCCGGGATGCTCAAGCACCTCGCGTACGTCGAGGACGTCTGGTTCTCGGTGCGGCTGCGGGGGAACGATCCCGCGCCGCCGTGGGACACGGTCGACTGGGACGCCGACCGCGACTGGGACTGGAACAGCGCCCTGACCGACTCCCCGGAGAGCCTGGCCACGCTGTTCGACGGCGCGGTGGCCGCCTCCGAGCGGATCCTGGACGAGGTGGTCGGGCAGGGCCTGGACCAGGAGGTCGTGCGCCCGGCCGGCCACGCGGGGCACGGCGGGCGCATCACGCTGCGCTGGATCCTGGTGCACATGGTCGAGGAGTACAGCCGGCACGCGGGGCACGCCGACCTGCTGCGCGAGGCCCTGGACGGCGCGACCGACCTGTAGGCCGGCACTGTAGGCCGGGCACTGTAGGCCGGGCACTGTAGGCCGGGCCCTGTAGGCCGGGCCCTGTAGGCCGGGCCCTGTAGGCCGGGCCCTGTAGAACGAACGCGGAGAACGAATGCGGGGAACGAACGCGGAGAACGCGCTCAGAACAGGAACCACGCGTAGTCGGCGGCCTCGAGCACGATCCAGAAGCGCAGGAACCGCCCGACCAGGCCCGTGCTCAGGAACAGCCACATCCGCACGCGCAGCACGCCCGCGACCACGGACATGACCATGAACGGCGGCAGCCCGGCGAACGCAGAGGCGAACAGCACCACGCCGAGGTAGACCGGGCGCCCGTCGGTGCGGTCGCGCCAGCGCGTCATCGCGGCGGCGGCCTTGGGCGAGTCCAGCTTGCGGCGCAGCCAGGGCAGGTGCGTGGTCCCGGCACCGGCCCAGTACCAGAGCAGCTTGCCGGTGATCTGTCCGACGGCGGCGACGGCGGCCAGCACCACGCTCGGGTACGTCTGGTCGGCGGCGGCGATCGCGAGATAGGCCTCCAGGGCCATGAACGCCGCGACGGCGGCACCCGCCGAGTAGAAGAACGTGGACAGCAGGAGCATCGGGCCGGGTCTGTCCTCAGCAGGAGGGTCGCGAGCCGGAGGGCCGCGAAACGGAGTGTCGCGAGAAGGAGAGGCCCGGCCGAGTGGCCGGGGTCACATCGAGACGGTAGCGCCTACGGCCACGAGCTGCCGAATCAGGGCCTCAGCGGGCGGCGCGGGCGGCCCCACGGTGAGCGCCATCACGCGGCGCAGCGCCCCGGGCAGGGGAGCGGTGGCGATCCCCGGGTGCCGGTGGGCGAGCAGCGTCAGCCCCGGCAGCAGGCTGACACCGGCCCCGGCGGCGACCAGGGCCTGCACGGCCACGTAGTCGTCGGTCTCGAACGCGATGCGGGGCGCGAAGCCGACGGCGGCGCAGCGGGCGACCATGTCCGCGCGGCAGCGCTCGCAGCCGGCGATCCAGTCGGCGTCGTCCAGCGCCCGCAGGTCAGGGGTGACGCCGGGCTCCGGCGCGGCGTCGAGGTCCGCGGCCGTCACGAGGTTGACCGGCTCCTCGAGGATGGTCGTCGACTCGAACCGCGACAGGTCGTCCATGGAGCGGGCGTGGCGCACGTCGACGTGCTCGAACACCAGCGCGACGTCGACCGCCCCGGACTGCAGCGCGGCGACGGCGTCCGGCGGCTCGTGCTCGACCAGGCCCACGGACAGGCCGGGGTGCTCCTGCACGAGCCGGGCGACGGCGTCCGGCACGAGGGTGGCCAGGGCGGAGGGGAAGGCGGCGAGGCGGGCCCGGCCCGCGCGCAGCCCGGCCAGGGCGTCGAGCTCGCGCCGCGCGCCCTCGACGCGCCCGAGGATCTCCTCGGCGCGGTTGGCGAGCAGGCGGCCGGCCTCGGTAAGGCGGACGCCGCGGCCGTGCCGCTGCAGCAGGGGGATGCCGGCGTCGGCCTCCAGGCGGGACAGGTGGTGGCTCACCGACGGCTGGGCGTAGTGCAGCTCCTTTGCCGCGGCCGTGACGGAGCCCGTACGGGCCACCGCCGCGAGCACCCGCAGCCGGGTGAGGTCGAGCTCTGCGGTCATGTCACCAGGCTAGCGCAGAAAGATAGGTGCTATCGATCGAAAGTCCAAGTAACAAGTATTGGACCTATGGGTCATGAGCGGGTCACGCTGGATTCATGATGGTCGCGCCCGCCCCAGACGCCACCCGCACCGACGCCACCCGAGTCGACGGCACCCGCACCGCCGTCTCGATCGCCGACGTGCTGGCCGCGCAGTCGCGCCTGGACGGCACCGTGGTCCGCACCCCGGTGGGCGAGTACCCCGACGTCGACCGGGCGGCCGGCACCACCGTCGTCGTCAAGCACGAGAACCAGCAGCGCACCGGAGCCTTCAAGGCCCGCGGCGCCAGCAACCTCCTGCTGTCCATGTCCGACGCCGAACGGGCCCGCGGCGTCGTCGCCTACTCCACGGGGAACCACGCACAGGGCGTCGCCTACGCCGCCCGCCTGACCGGCACCGCCTGCACCATCGTCATGCCTGACGACCCCAACCCCGTCAAGCTGCGGGCCGTGCTCGACCAGGGCGCCGACGTGCTGCTGCAGGGCGCCACGTTCGACGACGCCCGCGCGCACGCCACGGCGCTCGCGGCCGCCTCGGGGGCGCGCCTCGTGGGCGCCGCGAACGAGCCCGCGATCATCGCCGGCGTCGGCAGCCTCTACCTCGAGCTGTTCCAGCAGGCGCCCGGCCTCGACGTGCTCGTGGTCCCCGTCGGCGGCGGGTCCGGCGCCGCCGCGGCGGGCCTCGTCGCCTCCGCCGTCGCGCCCGGCACCGAGGTGATCGGCGTGCAGTCCGCGGCGTCGCCCGCGGCGCACGACTCCTGGCACGCCGGGACGCTCCTGGAGCGCGCCAACACCACCCGCGCCGAGGGCCTCGCCGTCGGCTGCGGGTTCGAGATCACCCAGGCCCTCATGCGCCGGCACCTGGCCGACTTCGTGCTCGTCACCGACGAGCAGATCAGCGCCGCCCAGCAGCTCTACCTCACCGGCGCGCACACGGTCGCCGAGGGTGCGGGGGCCGCCGCGCTCGCCGCCGTCCTGGCCGACCCGGAACGGTTTGCGGGCCGCCGCGTCGGCGTCGTCTGCACGGGCGGGAACGCGAGCGGGGACGAGCTGCGGCGCGCCCTGGGTCGCGCCGACGCACCCGCCCCCGACTAGGCTCGGCCGCATGGCCCGCTACTTCGACGTCCACCCCGTCGACCCTCAGCCGCGCGCGGTCGCGCAGGTGGTCGCGATGCTGCGCGACGACGCGCTGATCGCCTACCCGACCGACTCCTCCTACGCGTTGGGCTGTCGCATGGAGTACCACGACGGCGCGGACCGCATCCGCGCCATCCGGCGGCTCGACGACAAGCACCACTTCACGCTGGTCTGCTCGGACTTCGCCCAGCTCGGCCAGCTCGTCAGGCTGGACAACTCCGCGTTCCGCGCCATCAAGGCCGCCACGCCCGGGCCGTACACGTTCATCCTGCCCGCCACCGCGGAGGTGCCCCGCCGGCTCGCGCACCCCAAGAAGAAGACCGTGGGCGTGCGCATCCCCGAGTCCGCCGTCACCCAGGCGCTGCTCCGCGAGCTTGGCGAGCCCCTGCTGTCGTCCACCCTGATCCTGCCGGACCACGCCGAGCCCCTGACCGACGGCTGGACCATCAAGGAGGAGCTCGACCACGTGCTCGACGCCGTGGTCGACGGCGGCGACGCCGGGACCGAGCCGACCACCGTCGTCGACTGGTCCGACGGTTATCCACAGGTGGTCCGAGAAGGGGCCGGCGACCCCGCCCGTTTCGAATAGCCTGGGGGTCATGACCGACCCCACCGGGCTCGAGCAGGCCCGCACCAAGATGACCCAGGCAGGCGTGGCACCCGCCGCGATCGAGACGTTCACGCGCTTCTACCACCTGCTGGAGTCCGGCGAGACCGGCCTGATCCGCGAGAACGACGTCGACCCGCTCGTCGACATCCCCAACCGCGCCGAGCTGACCCTCAGCGACGACGACGCGGCCGCCGCCCTGGCGCAGACCGCCATGCTCAAGCTCAACGGCGGGCTCGGCACGTCCATGGGCATGGACCAGGCCAAGTCCCTGCTGCCCGTCCGGGAGGCGCCCGACGGCGCCGGTGAGCTGCTCACCTTCCTCGACATCATCGTCGGCCAGGTCCGCGCCGCCCGGCAGGCCACCGGTGCCCGCCTCCCGCTGCTGTTCATGAACTCCTTCCGCACCCGCGACGACTCGCTCGCCGCCCTGCAGCGGTACGCCGACATCGCCGTCGACGGGCTGCCCGTCGACTTCCTGCAGAACCGCGAGCCCAAGCTCCTCGCCTCGGACCTCACCCCCGTCACCTGGGAGAAGGACCCCGACCTCGAGTGGTGCCCGCCCGGGCACGGCGACCTCTACCCGGCGCTGCACGCCTCCGGCGTCGTCACCGCCCTCCTAGGCGCCGGCTTCCGGTACATGTGCGTCTCCAACTCCGACAACCTCGGCGCCACACCCGACGCCACGATCGCCGGCTGGTTCGCGGCGTCCGGCGCCCCGTACGCAGCCGAGCTCTGCCGCAAGACGGCCGCCGACGTCAAGGGCGGTCAGCTCGTCGTCCGCAAGGCCGACGGCCGCATCGTCCAGCGCGAGACCGCGCAGACCCACCCCGACGACGTCGCCGCCTCCCTGGACGCGACGCGCCACCCCTTCTTCCACACCAACAACCTCTGGTTCGACCTCCAGGCGCTGGCGGCGGAGCTGGAGCGGACGGGCGGCGTGCTCGAGCTGCCGCTGATCCGCAACGACAAGACGGTCGACCCGTCCGACTCGTCGTCGCCCGAGGTCGTGCAGATCGAGTCCGCGATGGGTGCGGCCGTCGCCGTCTTCGAGGGCGCGACCGCCATCGAGGTCGAGCGGTCCCGGTTCCTGCCGGTCAAGACCACGAACGACCTGCTGGTGCTGCGCTCGGACGTCTACACCCTGACGTCGGACTACCGGCTCGAGGCCCAGGCGCCCGCTCCGCTGGTGGACCTCGACAAGGCCCACTACAAGCTGATCGACGGCTTCACGCAGCGGTTCGCCGCGGGCGCACCGTCGCTGCGCGACGCCGACTCCCTCACCGTTCGCGGCGACTGGACCTTCGGGTCGGGCGTGCGCGCCGAGGGCAAGGCGACGCTGTCGGGCGAGGGCGGCACGGTGCCGGACGGCGCGACGGTCGGCGCCGAGGGGTTCTGACGGGCTGCACGGACTGACGCGGCTGCACGGACTGACGCGGCTGCCGGGGCGCACGGCGGGGGCGGTGTCGGATTGCGGTGTCCGCTGCGCCGTGGGCACGGCCGCGTGGTCGGTAGAACGTCCGGTGATCGGCATCTCGAGCTGCCGATCACCTGACGTTCTGCCGATCACGCGCCGTCCTGCCGGTGGTTCGTCGTGGCTGATCGCCAGGTCTCCTCGATGGCGACGATCCGTGCGCGCAGTGCCGTGGGGTCGGCGTCCGGCGGTACCGGACCGGCCGTGGCGGCGTCGGCGAGCCAGTCGGCCCAGGCCCGCCAGCGCGGCAGGTAGAGGTCGCGGACGAGGCCGTGCCAGTGCCGGCCGGAGTAGTCGTGCAGGCCGTTGTGCTGGCCGCCCCAGACGCTGACCAGGCTCCGTGCCTCGCGTTCCATCGCGTCCCGCTCTGCGGTGGTGTCGCCCCAGGCGCGGGCGGCGTCGATCCACGTCGACACCCGGGTCTCCGGACGTTCGGCGGTCAGGGTGTCCAGGGTCAGCAGGTCGGCGCGCAGGCGCCCCATGTGGTCGCGGACGCCGTCGGGGTCTCCGGCCCGCGCCGCCGCGAGGATGCCGCGCACGTGTACCCGCGTGCCCTGTGCCAGGACGTGCCCGGTGAGCTCGGCGATGTCGGCGGCCAGCACGTCGCGGGGTGTGGCCGGACCGTCCGGGTCGGCTCCCGATCGGTCGTCCGAAGGCCCTCGGGACAGCGCCTCGTGAACCGCGGTGAGGTCCTGGACCGCCCCGGCAAGGCGGGGGAGGGCGGCCGCGGTCGCGGGGTCGTTTTCGGCGTCCACGTTGGACGACGGCGTGGGCGGCTGAGGGCCGGAGATCGCCTCGCCGGCGCTGCGTTGGGCGGGGAACGGGAGCCCTGCGCTCCACGGTCGGGCGATGACGGGAGTCGGGATGGAGCGGGTACGCCCGGCACCGTAGAGCGTGGAATAAATAGTGTGCCAAGCGCGGAGCGCTGCTTCGGCAGCTCCCTGCACCGGATCGGGGATCAGCCCTGGCGTCCCAGCTGGTCCGGACATCCCAGCCTGTTCGGACGGTGGAGCCGGTTCCACCCGTTGGGTCGGTCGGGTCGGTTCTGCGGGCAGACCCGCCGGCCCAGCCAAGCCTGACGACCCGGCCAGCCCGTACCTGGTCAGCACGAAGCTCTCCAGCCAGACGTCGAGGTCTGCGGGGGAGCGCGGGGCGTCGTCCCAGGCGAGGTCGGTCGCGAGCTCGTAGAAGACCTCGTTGTTCTCGATCGCCTCGGGGGCGAGGCCCACGCCCCGCAGGTGGGCCACGCCGTCGGGCAGGGCGTGCACGTCCCGGACCAGCCCGGCGAGGTCGCCGAACAGCGCGGGCCGGCCGCCGAAGTTGTGCAGCGCGCACCAGACCCAGGGTCGGCCGGCGAGCGGGCCGCCGTCGGCGAGCAGGGCCGCGTGCAGCGGCACGTGCTCGCCCCAGAGGTCGAGGACGAGCGTCCGGTCGGCGGGAACGTCGTGCAGGTAGGCGGCCACACGGTCCGGCGTCCAGAACGCGCCCTTGTAGTGGAACGGCCAGCCCTGGAGCACCCAGACGGGCCCGGGCTCGGCGGCGGCCCGCGCAGCGGCGGCGAGGGCGCGGTACGTCCCGCGTCCGGCGGCCCGCAGGTAATCGACGTCGCCCGACGGCGGGACCGACTCGATGTACGGGTCCACCGCGTAGAAGCCCGTCCCGGGGCCGAGCAGCTCGCGTTGCACCGCCCCGAATGTCGCGTGCAGCTCCTGGAAGCGTGGGGACTCGGGGTGCAGCAGGGGGATGTGCCAGCCCTGCCACTCGATCTCGTCGACCGGCTGTCCCTGTTCCGGTCCCTGTTCCGATTCCTGCCCCGGCCCGTGCCCCGCACCCTGCCCCGGCCCGGCGAGGGCCCGCGGCACGTGCCCGCCGAACCCGGGCAGCACCGGCGTCATGCCCAGCTCGCGCATCCGCACCAGGATCCGCCGGGCGAGATCCACGCGGCGCTCCGCCCAGCGGGCAGGCAGCGGACCCCCGAACGAGTGCATGCCGCCCATGAACGTCCACGGGAAGTGCGCGGCACCGCCGATCCACTCGGCGGCCTCGGCGTCCGGCAGGCCGGCCCGGCGGAAGGTCTCGGCGAGCACGGCCTCGTGCGCCACCAGCATGAGCGGGTGCGTGACGCCGTGCAGCGCCATCCAGTCGATCTCCCGTTCCCAGCGGTCCCAGCCCCAGAACGGGGTCGAGTACCCGAAGGTCACCACGTTCAGGTAGTACCGCACGGCGTGCGGGGACGAGACTGAGGTGCGCGGGGCGTCGGGAAGGCGCCTCTCGCTCACCCGCGAGCGCGACCACGTGAGCCGCGTGCCCAGGTGCGTGCGCGCGTACCGGCCCAGGGCGACCGACGCCGCCACGGGGTCGGTCGCCCGGAGTGTCAGGCGTCCGCCGTCGGCCCGGAAGTCGGCCGCGCACGCCGGGCGGCCCGGACCGTCCTCGGGAAGTGGCTCCACCGTGATCCGCGCGGGTTCGAGCCCCGCGCGTCCGGCGACGCCGCGGACGGCGTCGGCCCACGGCGGACCCGTCATGCCGGCGCTCCCGGACGTGAGGAACCCGCCGGCCCCGCCGACCCCAACGCCGTCCTCGCCCATGCCGGAAAGTCCACCACGCCCCCACCCGTGCGCGACTCCTCGGCCGCGAACGCCATGAGGTGGCTGTCCAGCGCGGTGGCGTACGACAGCTCGCCCGTCCCGACGGAGCCGTCGGCCACGGCGCGGCAGAACGCGTCCATCAGCCCGTCGTCGCCCCCCGCGTGCCCGCGGTGGTCCGCGGCTGCCGTCTCGGCACGGGCGACCAGCGTCCAGGCCGGGTACCCGAGGGGTCCGGCGCCGCCCGAGGACACCACCTCGACCCCTGTCCCCGGAGCGAGCAGGGTCTCCGGCAGCCTGCCCGACGGCGAGAACAGGTCGACCCGGATCTCGCCCGACCCCATGTGCCCGTGGAGCTGCCCGCGCGTGCCGGTGATCGCGAGGTGGCGGGTGTTCTCGGCGGTGAACGCGCTGGCCGTGAGCGTCGCGGTGAGGCCGGAGGCGAACCGCAGGAGCGTCTGCTGGTGGTCGGCCACGTCGTTGTCGCAGCGGTAGACGCAGCGCCCGTACGGGCCGCGCCGCAGGGCAGCGATCCGGCCGGCGGGGGAGAGGTCGTCGCCCAGCATCGCGACCGGGTGGCTGGTGACGTCGCGCAGGGCGTCCACGTAGTACCGCGGCGCGTGGAACGGGCAGCTCGCCGCCGCGGGGCAGCCGTCGGTGCAGCGCCCGGGCGCGCCGGCGGGCGCGTTCTCCGGCCGGAAGTGCAGCAGCGAGCCCTGGCTGGAGACCGCCTGGGGTGCGGCGCCCGCGAGCCAGCGGATCAGGTCGAGGTCGTGGCACGTCTTCGCCAGCACCATCGGGCTCGACTCGGCGGCGTTGCGCCAGTTCCCGCGCACGAACGAGTGCGCGAAGTGCCAGAACCCGATGTTCTCCCGGACCTCGATCGTCGCGAGGTCGCCCAGCGTGCCGGACGCCACGACGGCGCGGACCGCGCGCCAGAAAGGTGCGAATCGCAGCACGTGCCCGACGGCGACCCGGGCGCCCGTCCGGCGCACCACGCGGGCCAGGTCGGTGAGCCCGGTGAGCGTCGGGGCGGCCGGCTTCTCCAGCAGCATCGGCAGACCGGCCTCCGCCACCGCGGCGGCAGCCTCGACGTGGAGGGCATCCGGCAGGGCGATCAGCACGGCGTCGGGGCGCAGGTGGTCGAGGTCGGCGACCAGGCCGCGCCAGTCGGGGTAGCGGGCCGCCGTCGTGCCTGCCAGCGCGTCCAGCCGGGCGGGCGCCGGGTCGGCGACGCCCACGATCCGGGCGCGGTCCGGGTGCGCCCGCACCCAGCGGCCGTAGGCGTCCGAACCTCGGCCGCCCGCGCCCAGCACGGCCAGGCGCAGGGGGACGCCCGGACGGAGGGGCACAGCCGAACGCGGCGGGACTGTCATCGCTCTGTCCTCATCGGGATCTCCTCATCGTTCTGCCCCCTGGACCAGCCCCGACACGATGTACCGCTGGGCGAGGAAGAACACGATCACCACGGGCACCGTCACCGCGATGGACCCGGCCAGCAGCACCGTGACCGGCACCTGGAAGTCGCCGAGCTGCGCGATGCCGAGCGGGGCCGTCCAGAGGTCACGGTGCTGCACCAGGAACAGCAGGGCGTAGAAGTACTCGTTCCAGGCGATCATGAACACGTAGATGGCGGTGGCCACGACACCCGGGACGGCGATCGGCAGCACGACCCGGACCAGGAGCTGGCTCAGGGTGCAGCCGTCCATGATCGCGGCCTCCTCGACGCTGGCCGGCAGCGCCAGGAAGAAGTTGCGCATCATGTACAGGGCCACGGGCACGGTGGCCGCCACGTACACGATCAGGAGGCCGACCAGGGAGCTCGTCAGCCCCAGCCGGGACAGGATCACGAACTTGGGCACCGCGAGCACGATCCCCGGGAAGAGGTAGACCGCCAGGATGATGCCGTTCGTGACGGCCCGGCCCCGGTACCGCAGGCGGGCGGCGGCGTAGGCGCCGAGCACGCAGACGACGATGCTCAGCACGACCGTCCCCAGGGCGACGCCCAGGGAGTTGAGCACGAACCGGCCGAGCCCGAAACCGCCGTCGGCCTCGTCCCGCATGGCCGTGGCGAACGCGGACAGGTCCAGGGCCGTCGGCAGCCCCAGCGGGTCGCGGGTCACTTCCGCGTACGGGCGCATCGAGAGCACGACGCCGTACGCGACCGGGCCCAGCGACCACAGCAGCGCGATCGCGACGACCACGGCGCGGCCGGCGCGTGCGGCGGGGGTGGGGCGGACGCCGCTCATGACGCTCCTCTCGTCCGGTGCCTCTGACGTGTCCGGTGCCTCATGACTCGTCCGTCCGGCGGGACAGCGCCACGTACCCCACCAGGAGCACGCCCAGGATCAGGCTCATGAGCAGCCCGAACGCGGCCGCGCTGCCGATGTCGGCCTTGGTCACCAGCTCGGTGTAGACCTGGATGGCCATGACCTGGGTGCTCCCGGCGCCCTCGGTGAGCAGGTAGACGTCGTCGAAGCTCTGGAACGACCAGATGAACCGCAGCAGCAGGAGCAGCAGGGCCACGGCCCGCAGCTGCGGCAGCAGGATGAACCGCAGGTTCTGGCGGCGGTTCGCGCCGTCGAGCGCCGCGGCCTCCTCGATCTCCCCGGGCACCGACTGCAGCCGGGCAGTGAGGAACAGGAACGCGAGCGGCGCCGACTTCCAGATGTCGAACAGCACCACCACCAGCAGCGCGACCGGCACGGGGATGCCCCAGACGTCCGCGGTGGTGGTGCTGAGGAAGCCCACCGGCGTGTCCCAGCCCAGGTAGGCCCGCCCGAACGCGTTCACGACGCCGTACTGCGGGTTCAGCATCGTCTTCCAGATGGTCGCCGCGGCCACCACGGGCAGCACGTACGGGACCAGCAGCAGTGCGCGGACGAGCCCGCGGCCGGCGAAGGGCCGCCGCAGCGCGAGCGCGAGCACCAGGCCCACGGCCAGCGACCCGGCCGCCGTCAGGCCCGCGTACAGCACGGTGGTCCACAGGGCGCCCCAGAACGCCTGCGACGCCGCCGCGCGCCGGAAGTTCTCCAGCGACCACTCGATCGGCTCGGTGCCGAGGTACGGGATGTCGACCAGCCGGATCTCGGAGAAGCCGAACACGACCACCAGCGCGAACGGCAGCAGCACCACGAGCCCGACCACCGCGAGGGACGGGGAGACGAGCAGCCAGCCCGAGCGGTTCTCGCGCCGGGCGCGCCCCGTCGAGGTCCGGCGCGGTGCAGCGGGGAACGGCCCCGCGCCGGACCGCTCGGCGCCGGACGCGCGGGCGATCCTCGCGCGGGCCGACGGCGGGCGCCCGGGCGTCACTGGTCCTGCTGCAGTGCCGTGACGTCGGCGGCCATCTGCCCGGTCACGTCGGCGGGGTCCGTGCCGCGGTACAGCGGGTCGAGCTGCTGCGCGAGCGTGCCCTGGGTGGCCACGAGGCCGGCGAGCGTCGCGTCCGGCGTGCCCTGGCCCCAGCGCGCGACGGCAGACATGCCCTCGCCCATGGCGGTGACCAGGTCGTCGCCGTACACCTCGGCGACCGAGGACTCGACCTTGGGCCCGAAGCCCAGGCCGCCCCAGGCGTCCAGGTACTCGGTCGGGTTCTCGGGCGTCCCGGTCCGCAGGGGAAGGCGGCCCTCCGTCGCGACGGCCAGGGTGTCGGCGTAGCCCTCGCCCAGCACGAACTCGACGTACTGCCGGGCCTCGTCGGCGTTCGCGTGGGCCGGGACGGCGTAGGCGAGGGTGGCGCCGAACTGGGCGGGCGTGGCGGAGTCGTCGGCGGAGTTGTCGGCGGAGGACGCCGAGGCACCCGGCGGATCCAGGACCGTGATGAAGCCCGAGTTCTTCGCGAGGAACTCGGGGTCGTCGGTGCACTGCTCGCACGACGGCGGCACCGCCTCGTCGAGGTTCGCGAGCTCGTCCAGGATGTGGGTCGAGAACAGCAGCATGGCGGCGTCGCCCGCGAGGTACGCGGCGCGGGCGGACTCGACGTCGTAGTCGCCCGCGACCGACGAGTCGCGCAGCTCCTTGAACAGCCCGGCGGCCTCGGTGCACTCGGGCGAGTCGATGGTCACCTCGCCGTCGGACACGAGCCGGCAGCCCGCGGACTGGAAGATCGACTCGATCCCCTCCGTGCCCGACGCCGTGCCGGACTGCGTGCCCAGGGCGATGCCGGTGACGTCCAGCTCCTCCTTGACCGTGGTCGCGGCCTGCGCCAGCTCGGCGACCGTGGTGGGTACCTCGACGCCCGCCGCCTCCAGCAGATCGGTGCGGTAGGCGATGAGGTGCACCCAGCCGTCGCTGGGGACGGCGGCGATCGTGCTCTCGCCGGTGTCGGCGTCCTGCACCGTGACCGCGCCGAGCGCGTTCTCGTTGAACGTGGCGGGGTCCAGGGTGTCGAGGGTCTCCTGGACGACGTCGGTGTCCAGGAGGCCCTGGGACTGCCAGGAGGTGACCTGCGAGGCGCCCGCGAGGATCACGTCGGGTACCTCGCCCGAGGCCGCGCCGGTCACCAGGGACTGGTCCTGGTCGGCCGCGGCGAGCGGGACGACGTCGACCTCGATCCCGGTCTCCTGCGTGAAGCGTTCGGCGACCGCCTCCTGGGCGGCGACCCGTTCGGGCGTGGACTGCGGCGTCCAGAAGGTGATGGACCCGGCCTGCTCCTCGGCGGGCGCGCCGCACGCGGCGAGCAGGGCGGCGGTGGTCAGTGCGACGACGGACGGGCGGATGCGACGGTGCATGGTCGGTCCCTCCACGGTGCGGGCCTTGCTTGCGCGGGTCTTGCCTGGCGAGCCTTGCTTGCGGGCACGTGCTGGGTGCCCCAGACAATTCACCCCGCCGTGGGACCAGTCAAGGACGACGCGCCGGGGACGCCGGGACGGGCACGTCGACGACGCGGGCGTCACCGACGACGGGGGAGAGGGTGCCCGCCGAGGCGGCGGCGACGTCGGCGACCAGGGTCTCGACCTGGTCCTGGGGCACGAGGAGCCGCAGCCGGGCGACGGCGTCGTAGGCCGGTTGCTCCATGACCGAACCGTGCGTGGAGGCCCAGTCGCGCAGCATGTTGTCGATCCGGCCGGCGTCGGCGTGGGGGACCGGGACCTCGGTCTCCAGGAGCAGCTCGCGGCGCAGCAGGGCGCCGGTCGCGGCGGCCTCGTCCAGGACGGCGGCGACCGCGCCCGAGTAGGCGCGCACCAGCCCGCCCGCCCCCAGCTTCACGCCGCCGAAGTACCGTGTGACGACGGCGACCAGGTCCGTGAGGCCGCGGTGCCGCAGGACCTCCAGCATCGGGACGCCGGCGGTGCCGCTCGGCTCCCCGTCGTCGGAGGAGCGGGCCTGGTCGGCATGCGTCCCGAGGACAATGGCGACGCAGTGGTGCCGCGCGTCCCAGAGCTCCTTGCGGAGGCGCGCGATGACGGCGTCGGCCTCCGCGACGCTGCGGGCGGGCGCGAGGTGGGCCAGGAACCGGGACTTCTTGATGACCAGCTCGTGGTCGACGGGGCGGGCGATCGTGCCGGGGAGGTCCACCGGAAGAGCCTATGAGACCGCCCGCTCTCTTCGCGCGTCCCCTTGATTAATAGTGTGCCAAGCGTAGATTGACACCCATGACCAGTGACGACGTCGTCTCACCACCAGCACGGACCGGGGAGCCGGGCCGGTACCCGCGGCCGCCGGTGACCCTCGAGGAGGCCGAGTGGGTGTGGCGTGAGCTGTCCACGGAGGCGATGCGGCCGGGGGCCAAGCCGGAGGCGGCGCGCCTGGCGGTGATCACGGGGCTGGTGCGGGCAACCGGCTCCCGGTACGGCGACCTGCTGCGCGTGCGGGTCGAGGACATCGACCTGGGGCCGGCGCGCGCCAAGGCGACCGAGGGCAGCGTGCTGGTGCGGCACGGCAAGCACCGCACGCCGCGGCGGCACCTGCTGCCGGCCGACCTCGTGGTGCTGCTCAAGCACTGGATGGTGGTGCGGGAGGAGCTCGCCGCGGAGCTGGAGGGCTCGGTGCCGCGGGCGCTGCTGCTCACGGTGCACCACACGCACGACAACGGGACCACCGTCGCGTCCGGACTGCCGATCACGCGGCAGGGCCTGGTGCTGTCGTGGCGGAGGTTCGTGCACCGGACCAACGCCCGGTACGGCGCGCTGCGCCCGCCGCTGCCGACCCGCTTCGAGCAGGTCCGCCGCGCCTGGACGGACGCCGCCCAGGAAGGCTGACCCTCGTTGAGTGCTGGGTATTCGCCCTTTTGGCACGCGAAAAAGGGCGAATACCCAGCACTCAACGAGGGGTTCAGGAGGTGGCGATGCCTACGAGCGGGGACCGCGGGGTCGAGGACGGGAGCTCCGTGAAGCCGTACCGGTCGTAGAACTTGGCGGCCGCGGTGTTCTCCGACGCGTAGCCGAGGTGCACGCCCGGCACGCCCCGTTCCGCGAGCGCCGCGCGGAGCGTGTCGATGAGCCGGGAGCCCAGGCCGCGGCGCTGCAGCACGGGCAGCAGGTCGATGTGCAGGTGGGCCGGGTGTGTCGTCAGCTCGCCGTGGCGCAGGCCGCGGACCATGCGCTCGGGGTCCGCTCCGTCGCGCAGGAGCTGGGCCTCGGTGTAGCCGGGGTTGTGCCCGGTGGCCGGGCCGGGTGCGGGGTGGCGCTCGACGAAGCCCGGTGTCCACTCGCGCGCCCACCATGCGGCGAAGGCCTGGGTGTCGGCGACGGCGACGATGTACCCGGCGGCGCGGCCCTCGTGCTCGACGACCCAGGCGAGGTCGGGGGAGTGGTCCACGTAAGGCAAGGCGTAGACGTCGGGCATGATCAGGTCGGACGAGTAGATGCCGCGCGCGTCGGTCCCGGCCGCGGCGGTGCGGACGCAGATGTCGGCGACGTCGGCTCGGTCGGCGACGCGGTACTGACGGATGAATGGCTCGCTCACCGCGTCAGACTAGCGCGCCGGAGTGCACTGGCGGCGTTACCCCGAGTTTGCCGCGCGATCATGCCGGTCACGAGATCGTCACGGGTTCGCAATGTGCAATTATCACCCAAGTTCGTTACGGTCGATTTGTCATGCAGAACCTCGAAGAGGAACTCAAGCACATCCATCCGACCGAGACCACGGTGGCGCTGAGGGAGCCCACCGTCGATGACGGAGCAGCGATGTGGCGCCTGGCGCGCGACAGCAAGACGCTGGACCTCAACTCGTCCTACGCGTACCTCCTCTGGGCACGTGACTTCGCCCGGACGTCGGTCGTCGTGACCGTGGACGGCGAACCCGCGGGGTTCGTCACGGGGTACGTTCGGCCCGACGAGCCGACCACGCTGATGGTCTGGCAGGTGGCCGTGGACCACGCCTACCGCGGACAGCGGCTGGCGTCCCGGATGCTCGCGCACCTCGCGGGGCAGCATCCCGGGTGCACCCACGTCGAGACCACCATCACCTCGGACAACACGGCGTCGATCGCCCTGTTCATGTCCTTCGCGTCGGCCCAGGGTGCGCCCGTCGACGTGCGGACCGTCTTCCCCACGGAGGCGTTCCCGGACGGCCATGACGCGGAGCTCGTGTTCCGCATCGGCCCCCTCTCCTGACCTTGGTCCCGGTCAGCCTCCCCGGCACGACCTGAAGCAGCACCACACCACCGATCAACCCCAGCCGAGTCCGGCCAGCAGGGCCGGACCGCAGAAGGAGCCATGCGCCCGAACACCGCCATGCCCACCGGCCCGTCGACCAGCAGCACCGGCAGCACCAGCAGCACCGGCCCCACGAGCATCTTCGACGACCTCGAGTCCCAGGTGCGCAGCTACTGCCGCAGCTGGCCCACGACCTTCACCACGGCGTCCGGCAGCACGATCCAGGCCGAGGACGGGCGAAGTTATCTCGACTTCTTCGCCGGAGCGGGTGCCCTCAACTACGGGCACAACCACCCGGTGCTGCTGGAGGCGTTGATCGACTACCTGCGCAGCGGCGGGATCGTGCACGCGCTCGACATGCACACGGTGCCCAAACGGGAGTTCCTGACGACGTTCCGGGACCGGATCCTGGCGCCCCGCGACCTCGACTACAAGGTCATGTTCCCCGGCCCGACCGGGACCAACTCGGTGGAGAGCGCCCTCAAGCTGGCCCGCAAGGTGACGGGCCGGCAGCACATCCTGTCGTTCACCAACGCGTTCCACGGCATGACGCTGGGCGCGCTGTCGGTGACTGGCAACTCGATGAAGCGCAACGGCGCGGGCCTGCCGCTGACCAACAGCTCGAAGATCCCGTACGACGACTACTTCTCGGGCGCCACGGAGGACTTCCTCTGGCTCGAACGGGTGCTGAGCGACAGCGGGTCCGGGGTCGACAAGCCCGGGGCGATCATCGTGGAGTCCGTGCAGGGCGAGGGCGGTCTCAGCGCCGCGCGGCCGGAGTGGCTGCGGGCCCTGTCCGAGCTGTGCCGTGCCCACGGGATCCTGCTGATCCTGGACGACGTGCAGGCCGGCTGTGGCCGCACGGGCGAGTTCTTCAGCTTCGAGGAGTCGGGCATCGTGCCCGACATCGTGTGCCTGTCGAAGTCGATCTCCGGCTTCGGGCTGTCGATGGCGCTCACCCTGATCCGCCCCGAGCTGGACCAGTGGGAGCCCGGCGAGCACAACGGCACCTTCCGCGGGCAGAACACCTCGTTCGTCACGGCCACCGCGGCACTGAACCAGTTCTGGGCCAACGACGCCTTCGCCGAGGGGGTCAGGGGCGCGCCGCCGAGCTGCGCGACGGCCTGACCCAGATCGCGAACGGGTACGACGGCGCCGTCGTCAAGGGCCGGGGATTCCTGACCGGCATCAAGTTCCCCGACCCGTCGGCGGCGTCGAAGATCGCCGCGGCGTCCTACGAGCGCGGCCTGCTGGTCGAGACGTCCGGGCCCGAGGACGAGGTGCTCAAGACGATGCCCGCGCTGACCATCGGCCCGGACGAGCTGCGTTCCGGGGTGGACGTCATCGCGGCGGCGACGGCCGAGGTGCTGGGCGCGCCGGCCGTGCACGACAGCGCTGTCCGTCAGACCGACCCCCGAGGAGAGGAAGACAAGTGATCGTGACGCGACTGGCCGACCTGGAGGGCACCGACCGCGACGTGCGGTCCGAGACCTGGCGGAGCCGCCGCCTGGTGCTCGCCAAGGAGGGCGTGGGCTTCTCGTTCCACGAGACCACCATGTACGCCGGCACGGAGACCGAGATGTGGTACGCCAACCACGTCGAGGCGGTGTACTGCGTGGGCGGCACCGGTGAGCTGGAGAACCGGGAGACCGGCGAGCGCCACCAGATCTCGGACGGCACGATGTACCTGCTGGACGGCAACGAGAAGCACACGATGCGGCCGACGGCGGACCTGCGGCTGATCTGCACGTTCAACCCGCCCGTCACGGGGCGGGAGGTGCATGACGCCGACGGCGTGTACCCGCTGGTGACCGAGGAGTAGCTCCCTGCCTGACGCGCGCCGCCGTCGAACGTGTCAGACGCCCAGGTCACCGGAGTGACCTGGGCGTCTGACACGTGTGCGGGGGTCAGGACTCCGTGAGGGCGCCCGACGTCGACTCCAGGTGGGCGCGGACGAACCAGTGGAACTGCTCGAGCTCGTGCAGGTGCCCGATGAGCAGGTCGTTGGTGACGTCGTCGAGCTTCTCGGTGGCGTCGGCGGCGTTGCGGTGCGCGGTGATGACGCCGGCGTAGACGTCGTCGAGCGCCGCGAGGTGCTGGATGGCGGGCGCGCGGCCCAGGGCGTAGTCGTCCCAGGTGCGGGACGCGACGAGCGCCCCGGGGGTGCCCACGGGCACGACGCCGAGGGTGGCGATGCGTTCGGCGATCTGGTCGACCATGGCGCGGACGGCGTCGACCTGCGGGTCGAGCATCTCGTGGACGCCGATGAAGTGCGGCCCTACCACGTTCCAGTGCACGTGCTTGAGGGTCAGGTGCAGGTCGTTCAGCGCGTGCAGGCGCTGCTGGAGGATCTCGGCGACCTCCGCCCCCTGCTCGGGTGTGAGGGACGGGACGGTGTAGCGGGGCAGCTTCGGGGACATCGGGGGTCCTCCTGTTCCGGCCGGCGGTGGGACGCGTCCATCGTCACGCGGTCAGCGGTGAGTCGCCAGCGCGACGAACGCGATGCCGGCCACGCCGAGGGCGGCGAGCAGGACGGCGCCCGGCAGGGTCGCCCCGGAGACGAGCATCGCGAACGCCGCGAGGACTGCGGTGCCGCCCAGGACGACGAGGTCGCGTCGCCAGTCGGTGAGCAGTGCGGCGATCTCCGCGCGGCCGCGGAGCGGGACGTGGGCGGCCCACCAGGTGAGGCGGGCGACGAGGTAGCCCAGGAGCGTGACGAGGAGGGACCAGGGGTCGAACGCCCCGCCGTCGTCCGGGCCCGGGGACGGGCCCCAGAAGAGGACGGCGGCCAGGACGAGCGCGCCGGCTGCCGTCGCGGGGGTGGGGCGTGCCGTCAGGAGGATCGTGAAGAGGGCGGCCAGGGTCCAGACGATCCCGGTCGACAGGTCGGGGGTGCGGGAGGCGGCGGTGAGGAACAGCGCGGGGACGAGCAGGAGGAGGGCGAGGCGGAGGGTCCAGCCACGCAGGGTGGGGCCGGTCTCGACGGTGATCTCGGGCAGGGGTCGCGCGGTGGGGTCGTTGGTCAGGCGCTGGCGGGTCCGCTGCAGGAGGTGGGACCAGTCGGCGGGTCGGGTGGGGTTCATGGGGTGCCCGTCCGTCCGGGGACGTGTCGTTCGGCGGCGCGGGTGAGGGTCTCGAACCTGATGGCGGCCTGGTCGCGTGCGGAGCCGGCCCAGCGGATGACGGGTACGCCCTCTCCGGTGAGGGCGGCGAGCCGGTCGTCGCGTTCCAGGCGGGCGATGCGCCAGGCGATGCGGAGGTGGCTCTCGGTGACGGGGTGGACGTCGGGCAGGGTGTCGATGACGACGACGGGGTGGCCCTTGGTGCGCCAGGTGCGCACGAGGTGCAGGGGTTCGTCGTCGAGCACGGTGGTGAAGAGGTAGACGATGGCGTCGGCGGGGACCTGGGGTGGGCGGACCCGGTGGACGGACGCGCGGTCCTTGGGGTGGGCGAGGGCGAGGCCGTGCACGATGCGGCGCAGGTGGCGGCGCCCGGAGGCGGGCGGCAGGGGGCGGCGTCGGCGGGCGAGGTCTTCCAGGCCGACGCGGTCGCCGCCCTCGACGAGGGCGCGGGCCACGGAGGCGGCGGCGTGCCGGGCGAGGTCGAGGGAGGTGGGTTCGTCGACGCGGAGGGTGCCGTAGCCCCGCCAGGTGTGCAGGTCGGGTCCGACGTCGTCGCGGGAGTCGACGACGAGCACCGCGGTGGCCTCCGCGGTGGCGTAGGTGCGCCGGACGTAGAGGGTGTCGAGGTCGGGGGAGCGGCGGGCGGTGGTGCGCCAGTCGATGCGGCGCAGGCGGTCGCCCGGGGTGAAGGGGTGGATGTCGCGCAGCTCGGCGCCGTCGCCCAGGCGGCGCGAGGAGTGGGGGCCGGTGAGGCCGCGCAGGCGCTGCGGGAGGGGCAGCCTGCCGAGCGGTGCGGCGGCGGGCAGCACGAGGCGGCGCGTGCCGCCGACCTGGACGGGTTCCTGCTCCCAGGTGGCGTGGAGCGAGCCGCGCAGGTCGACGGCGAAGGTGTCCTGCGGGCCGGTGCGTACGGACGACAGGCGCAGCGGGACGTCGCGGGCCGGTGTCGCACGCGCCGCGAGCGTCACCTCGGTGGTGCGGTGGCCGGCCGCCGCGATGCGCAGGTGGACGACGTCGGCGGCGCCGGGGGCGACGTGGAGCGTGGCGGTGAGCTCGCCGGCGGCGGCCGAGCCCTCGGGTTCCCGGAGGGTGCCGCGCGGCTCAGCGGCGGGTCCGGCTTCAGCTTCGGCTCCGGCTTCAGCGACGGAGCCGGGACCGGGACCGGGACCGGGACCGGCGACGGTGCCGGGGCGCCCGGACCGTGCCCAGGCCGCGGCGAGCAGTCCGGGCACGCCGATCAGGGCGAGGTCGGCCCGCCCGGCGAGCACGCCCAGGGCGAGCAGGATGACGCCGGCGACGACGGCGGCGGTGTACGCGGACGTGAGCTGCCAGCCCGGGGCGCCGTCGGGCCGCTCGCCCCGGGAGGAGCGGTCGTCGGGGACGATGACGCCGCCGGCCGTCATCGTGACCGGACCGTGGTGGGGGTCGGCACGGCCCGCAGGAGGTCGGCGACGACGGTCTCGGGGCGGGTCGCGGAGGCCCAGGCGGTCGGGGTGAGCGTGATGCGGTGCGCGAGCACGGGCACCGCGACGCGCTTGACGTCCTCGGGCAGCACGTAGTCGCGCCCGTCCAGGACCGCGATGGCGCGGGCCAGCAGCACGAGGTTCTGCGAACCGCGGGGTGAGGCCCCGACCTCCAGGGCGGTGTGCCCGCGGGTCGACGCGGCCAGGTCGACGCAGTAGCGCACGACGTCGGGGTCCACGGGCACGGCCTCCGTGCCGGCCTGCATGGCGAGCACCGTCGCGGGCTCGACGACCTTGCGCACGTGCGCGGCCTCCTGCCGGCGGGCGAGCCGGCGGGTCAGCACCTCGGCCTCCTGGCCGGCGTCGGGGTAGCCGACGGCGAGCCGCACCATGAACCGGTCGAGCTGCGCCTCGGGCAGGGGGTAGGTGCCCTCGTACTCGACGGGGTTGGAGGTGGCCAGCACGTGGAACGGGCTGGGCAGGGGACGGCTGGTGCCCTCGATGGAGACCTGCCGCTCGGCCATCGCCTCCAGCAGCGCGGACTGGGTCTTGGGGGCGGTGCGGTTGATCTCGTCGGCGAGGAACAGGCCGGTGAACACCGGTCCGGGCCGGAACTCGAACGTGCGGGTGGCCGGGTCGAACACCGACGAGCCGGTGATGTCGGCCGGCAGCAGGTCCGGGGTGCACTGCAGACGGGCGAAGTCGAGGCCCAGCGCGGCGGCCAGCGACCGGGCCGCGAGGGTCTTGCCGAGCCCGGGCACGTCCTCGAACAGCACGTGCCCGCCCGCGAGGATGGTCGCCAGGGCGATCTGGAGCGCGTCCCGCATGCCGACGACGGCGGTGCCGACCTCGGCGAGGACCTGCTCCCCGAGCGCGGCGACGTCGGCGACGGCAAGGGGTTCGGTGGCTTCGTTCAGGTCAGGCACGGTTCTCCTCGGTGGTGGGCGCGGAAGGGGCGGGCCCCAGGCGTTCGATCGCGTCGAGCCAGGACTGCAGGGTCCGGGCCGTCGGCGCCTCGCGGGACGTGAGCTGCCGCACCACACGTGCGCCGAGCAGCCGTTCGACGTCGGGCAGCGCGTCCGGGTCGGTGGGGTCCACGCCGTGGGCGCGGACCCGGTCGGCCGCGAGCGCCCGGACGCGGCGGACGACGCGTTCGGTGACGCGGCCGTCGCGGGTGAAGGTGGACCAGCTCAGGTCGGAGACGTCGTGCCGTCCGCCGGCGCGGGCCTCGGTGACGACGTGGGGCCACTCGGGGTCGGCGACGGCGTTATCGGTCCTGGCCCAGAGGGCGGCCAGGGCGACGGTGACGGCGGTGGCCGCCGCGGCGTGCCAGGGGTCGATGACCTGCCAGAACGCGAGTCCGCCGGCGGCGATCCCGGCGGTGACCGTGATCGCGGTGAGTCGCTGCCAGTTCCAGTGCCGGTTCATCGGGGTCCGGGCTCCTCTCCGGGCTCGGTGTCGGGCCGGTGGACGTCGGGCCGGTCGACGTCGAGCGTGCGCGCGATGTCCGCGAGCGCCGCGCGGGCCTGGGTGACGGCGGTGGTGTCGACGGGTCGGTCGGTGAAGCGGGCGCGCTGGTAGAGGGTGCGCAGCCGGGTGACGGCGTCGGGTGGGGCGGGGGTGGCGGCCAGGACGGTGCTGGTGAACTCGGTGGGGGTCTGGGCGGGGTCGCGGCGGGTGCCGGCGCGGTCTGCCGCTTCTTCGAGGGCTACCCAGGCGGCGACGACGGCGTCGCGGGGGCGGGCGTGTCCTTCGAGGTGGGCGAGGGCCCGGGTGACGGCGTCCTGCAGCTCGGGGAGGTCGATGTCGTCGCCGAGGGTGGTGGTGCCGGTGCCGGCGGCGAGGGTGTCGGGGTCGGTGTCGGTGGGTTCCCGGCGGATGGCGAGGAGCTTGCGGGCGGCGAGGGTGAGCAGGACGGCGATCAGCAGGCCGAGGAGGGTGACGAGGACCAGGACGACCCAGCGGTTGTCTGCCGGTTCGGTCTGCTGGCCGGGGGGTGCTTCGGGGGTGCCGGAGGCGACGGGCTGGGACGGCGGTGCCTGGGAGATCTGGACGGTGGGCAGCCGGGGTGGGCTGGTGGTCCAGGGGGTGGCGGTGGCCGCGCCGAGCACTGCGACGACGACGAGCAAGCAGATCAGCGCGAGGCGTGCTCGGGGTGCTGTGCGTGGTGTCGGCTGTGGCATCCCGTGCTGGTTCCCGTGGGTCATCCGGTGGTGAGCTGGTGGGCGTGGACGCCCGCGACGGCGGCCGCGACGAAGGAGGCGGGGTCGGCGTCGAGGCCGCGGCCCATGGTGCGCAGCCCGGCCGGGGAGGTGCGCAGGGTGTCGAGGAGGGTGGTGTCGGCGGGGACGTCGACGAGGGTGTGTGGTGTGGTGTCGGCCAGGGTGCGGGCCTGGTCGTGGACGCGGCTGGTCAGGGGTGCGCCCCAGGCGGGCAGGTTCTCGACGTCGGCGGTGGGGACGGGTACGGGGAGGTCGGCGGGGGCGAGGGCGACGCGTCCGTAGGCGGTCAGGGAGTGGTGGGAGACGCCGAGGTGGCGGTCGCGGGGGTCGGCGCCGGAGACACGCAGGGAGGCGACGGGGCGGCCGCCGAGGGTGGCGGTGGCGTTGACGGCGTCGCCGGCGGCGACGCCGGAGTAGCCCCAGCGGGTGCCGGTGCCGAGGTTGCCGGGTCCCTGGGTGACGACGGCGACGTCGCACCCGGCGACGTGCCGGGCTGCCAGGAGCCCGGTGTGCACGGTGACGGCCTCGAGGTCGCCGCCGTAGGCCTGGCCGACGGTGACGCAGGTGGTCAGCCAGTCGGTCTCCCGCAGGGCGGCGACGGTGCGGGAGAACGCGGCGGGCAGGGCGCCGCCGTCGGTCATGACGTAGGCGACCTTGAGGTCGCCGGGTGCGCGTCCGGCCGCGGTGGCGGCGTGGCGCAGCCCGGCGACGACGGCGGGCAGGGCGGAGTGCAGGTCGGCGACGACGACGGGCATGCCGTCGAGGCTGTCGGCGTCGGCCAGGGTGGTGTGGTGGGGCGACTCCTGCTCGTCGACGCCGAGCACCATGGTCTGCAGGGGCGTGTACCGGGCCTTGACGAGGTGGCCGGGCCCGACGGCGGGGTCGGCCGGGAGCGTGGTGCCGGGGGCGGCCGGGCCGACGACGAGGGCGTACCCGCCGGTGCCGAGCCCGCGGGCGAGCGCGGACACGTTGAGCAGCAGCGCGTCGCCGGGGGCGGGCTCGCCGACGAGGTCGGTGTAGGCCAGGGCGCGGACCGTCAGCGGTCCGGTCGTGCCGTCATACCCGTCGGACGCACCGCCGGACGCACCGTCGACCGGTCCGTCGGCCGCCCGGCCAGGCAGGGGCCGGTCGAGCGTCACCTGGAGCTCGAGGGCTCCTCGCCACGACTTGCCTGTGGAAATCACGGTCCCGATCCGCCACGTCATCACACGGTGGAGGTTACCGCCCGATACCGTTGTCCTGATGTCCAGCGACCTGCCCCCCACCTCATCTCCCACGGTGCCACCCGGTGCGTCATCCGGCACGCCGTCGGCCCAGCCGCCGAACCAACCGCCGAACCAGCCGGCCGGCCCCGCGCTGAACCCGGCCGAGCGGCTCCTGAATCTCGTCATCGCGCTCGTGAACACGAATGCGGCCATGACCAAGCAGCAGGTGCGCACCGCCGTGGCCGGCTACTCGGACGCGCCCAGCGACGAGGCGTTCGAGCGGATGTTCGAGCGGGACAAGGACATGCTGCGGGCCCTGGGCATCCCCGTGGTCACCGTCGGCACCGGCGGGCACACCGACGAGCTCGGGTACCGGATCGACCAGGACGCCTACGCGCTGCCGTCGATCGACCTGACGCCCGCCGAGCTCGGCGTGCTGTCCCTGGCCGCGCAGTTCTGGCAGGACAAGACGCTGCAGACCGACATCACGCGCGCCATGGTCAAGCTGCGCGCCGCCGGGGCGGGGGACCCGTCGGCCGACGCCCTGGCGGGGCTCGCGCCGTCCGTGCGCGCCGTCGGCGACGCCTACGGCCCCCTGATGGAGGCGATCGAGGCCCGGCGCGTCGTGACGTTCAGCTACCGCGCCGCCTACAACGGGGCCGTGCTGACCCGGCACGTCGAGCCGTGGCGCATCGCCGCGCGCGACGGCGGCTGGTACCTCATGTGCTTCGACCGCGACCGGCAGGCCCCCCGCGTGTTCCGCATGTCGCGCATCGAGTCCCGGGTGCGGGTGATCGGCCCCGCGAACGCCTACGACGTGCCCGAGTTCGACACCGACGCCATGCTGGGCGGCGGGCCGCACGGCGAGATGCGGCAGGCCGTGGTCGCCGTCCGCCCCGAGCGTGCCAGCGCGCTGCGTGCCCGCGCCAAGGCCGTGCCCGACGGCGAGCGCACCGCCTACGACGCCCGCCTGGCCCGCACCACCCGGTCCGGTGCCGGTTCTGGTGCCGGTGAACCCGCCGGCTGGGACATCCTGCAGGTGCCCTACCGGTCGCTGACGGGCATGGCGTCCGAGGCCGCCGGGTACGGTGCCGCGCTGGTCGTCCTGGAACCCGAGTCCGTGCGGGAGGAGACCGTGCGGCGGCTCACCGCCGCCGCGGCGCTGGGCACACGGAACGTCCGTGCGGAGGTGTCCCGTGGCTGAGCGTGCCGACGACAGGCTCCTGCGCCTGCTGGGCATCGTCGCCTACCTCGACGGCGCCGGGCCCGTGTCCGTGGCCGACCTGGCCGGCCGCTTCGGCACCACACCCGCGCAGATCCAGAAGGACGTCGACGCCCTGTGGGTCTCCGGCACCCCCGGGTACTGGCCCGACGACCTCATCGACTTCGACGCCGCCTCCATCGACCGCGGCGTCGTGCACCTGACCGAGGCGCGCGGCATGACCCGGCCCCTGCGGCTCGGCACCCGGGAGGCCGTCGCGCTGGTCGCGGCGCTGCGGGCCATGAAGGCGACCGACGCCGTCCAGGCCGACCCCGCCCGGTCCGCCGTCGTCGAGTCCGCGCTGCGCAAGCTCACCGACGCCACCGGCGAGGCCGCGAGCGCCGTCGACGTACGGCTCGCGCCGGGCGGTGACAAGCAGGTCGTCGCGGCGATCTCGTCGGCGCTGACGAACCGGCACCGGCTGCGGATCCGGTACGTGACGTCCTCGGACGTGGTCAGCGAGCGGGAGGTGGACCCCGTGCGGCTGCACACGCAGGACGAGTTCGCCTACCTCGCGGCCTGGTGCTACCGGGCGCAGGCGCCGCGCACGTTCCGCGTGGACCGCATCCTGGAGGCCACGGAGACGGACGTTCCGGTGCAGGCGCATCCCGGGCAGGAGCCGGAGATAGATTTCGGTGCGCTGTTCGCGGGCGGCTCCTCGCCGCTGGCGACCATCCGGTTCGCACCGCGGGCGCGCTGGTTCGCGGAGGAGGTACCGGTCGAGTCGGTGCGCAACCTGCCCGACGGCGACTTCGAGGTCACGCTGCGGGTCACGAACCCGGGGTGGCTGCGCAGCACGCTGATCCGGCTCGCGCCGCTGGTGCGGTCGGTCTCGCCCGAGATCCTGGCCGACGACGTCGCGGGTGCGGCCACGGCCGCGCTGGCCCTGTACGGGGACGGTGACGGAGCGGGCGACGGAGCGGGTCACGGAGCCGGTGGCGTGCGCGACGCAGCCACATCGGCCGATCAGCACTAGGCTGGGCGACCATGTGGTTCTGGGTATGGACCCTCTTGATCGTGGGCACCCTCGTCGGGGCGTTCTTTCTGGCCCGTTCGCTGTGGCGTTCGGCCAGGGGGCTCCTGGAGGAGCTGGGCCGGGCCTCGGCCCGGTTCGGCGAGTCGGCCGACCGGCTGCAGGAGGCGTCCGACCGGGCGCACGAGGCGGCGGGCACGCAGCACGCCGGACCGAGCCTGTTCGACGACGTGACGATCCACTACGAGCGCGTGCACGCGCAGCGGGTGGCCCGCGCGGGGCGCAGGGACGCGCGCCGGGCGCGGAACGTCGCGACGTGGCAGAAGTGGAAGCACTTCAACGAGTAGGAGCCCGTCCTTCGGGGGTGTTCTTCCCTGTTCTTCCCTGTTCCGCCCAGTGCTGCGGCCGGTTTCGGGTGCCGCGCCACCCGCCGTCCACCGGGGGGCTACCAATTCGCCCCCCAGATCCGCGTAGGATCGGGCATATCCGCACCGCGTATCAGCACCGCACCGTAAGGAGTCACCATGGGCGCCATGCAGCCGTGGCACTGGATCGTCCTGCTCGTCGTCGTCCTGCTGCTCTTCGGGTCCACCCGTCTGCCGGGTCTGGCCAAGAGCGTGGGTCAGTCGATGAAGATCTTCAAGAAGGAGATCAAGGACATGCGCGAGGACCGGTCCGACGCTGACGGCAGTGCTGCCGACAACGCGCCGGGCGCCTCGACCACCACGACCACCGGATCGACCACCGGAACGGGTACCGGTTCGGGCTCGACCCCCGGCTTGATCGACCACAAGGACCGCGACATCCCCAAGGCCTGATCCGTGGCACGAACGAGACGGGCGTCCGACGGCCGGATGCCACTGCTCGAGCACCTGCTCGAGCTGCGCAAGAGGTTTGTCCTGATCGCCGTCGGCCTGGCGGTCGGCGCCATCGCCGGCTGGTTGCTCTACGACCCGCTGCTGGTCCTGCTCCAGCGACCGCTCGTCGTCGCGGAGGAGATGCGGGGCAACGAGATGACCCTGAACTTCGCCGGGCCGATGGCGGCACTGGACCTGAAGATCAAGTCGTCCCTGTTCCTCGCCGTGTTCCTCACCTGCCCCTGGTGGCTCTACCAGGTGTGGGCGTTCATCACGCCGGGCCTGAACAAGAACGAGAAGAAGTACGCGTACGGGTTCGTCGGTGCGGCGTTCCCGCTGTTCCTCGGCGGGGCGTACATGGCCTGGCTCGTGTTCCCGCACGCGATCCAGATCCTGTCCGGGTTCCTGCCCGACGACGCGACCGCGTTCACCAACGCCCAGGAGTACCTGTCGCTGGTGATGCGGCTCCTGATCGCGTTCGGTCTCGCGTTCCTGTCGCCGGTGCTGCTCGTCGGCCTCAACTTCGCCGGCCTGCTGTCGGGCAAGGCACTGCTGGGCGGCTGGCGGTGGGCCATCCTGGTCGCGTTCACGTTCGCGGCGATCATCACGCCGACGCCGGACGCGCTCACGATGATCCTCGTGGCGCTGCCGATCTGCGTGCTCTACTTCGCCGCCGTCGGCGTGTCGTTCCTGCACGACCGGCGCGTCGAGAAGCGGTTCGCCGACGCCGAGGTCTGACGGAACGGGAGCCCTGTGCGGCACCGGGGCGTGACACACGGGTGTCACGCCCCGGTGTCATACCGGTGTGTCACACAGTGACCGTAGGCTGTGCACCATGAACGACCTGAGCCCCGCCGAGCGGTACTCGGCCTTTCGGTCCCAACGTCGTTTGGAAGCAGAGGGCCGTTCGGTGGCCGGACCCGAGCTGACCCTCTTCCGGGAGGTCATCGGCTTCGAGCTCGACGACTTCCAGGTCGCTGCCTGCGAGGCGCTCGAACAGGGGCGTGGCGTGCTCGTCGCGGCCCCGACCGGGGCAGGCAAGACCGTCGTGGGCGAGTTCGCCGTGCACCTGGCCCTCGCGTCGGGCCGCAAGGCCTTCTACACGACACCGATCAAGGCCCTGTCCAACCAGAAGTACGCCGACCTCGTACGCCGGCACGGCCCCGAGAACGTCGGGCTGCTCACCGGCGACTCCACGATCAACGGCGAGGCACCCGTGGTGGTCATGACCACCGAGGTGCTGCGCAACATGCTGTACGCCGGGTCCGCCACCCTGGACGGGCTCGCGTACGTCGTCATGGACGAGGTGCACTACCTGGCCGACCGCTTCCGCGGCCCCGTCTGGGAAGAGGTCATCATCCACCTCTCCGACGACGTGCAGCTCGTCTCCCTGAGCGCCACCGTGTCCAACGCCGAGGAGTTCGGCGACTGGCTGGAGATGGTGCGCGGCGACACCGCCGTCGTCGTCTCCGAGCGGCGGCCCGTGCCCCTGTGGCAGCACGTGCTCATGTCCTCGCCCGAGCCGCGCGGCAAGCCGCGCCTGCTGGACCTGTACGCCGGGCACGTCGACCCGACCGACCCCGGCACCAGCCCGCCCATCAACCCCGACCTGACCGCTGCCTTCCGGTCCGGGCGCGGCGGCAACCGCCCCGGCGACCATGCTGGTGGACCGGGCGGCGGGCGGGGTCGCGGGCGCGGACGGGGCGACCGCGGGTACCGCGGCAACGGACGGCGCGCCGACGACCGCCCCGGCGGCGCCGTCGGGCCCGGACGGCGCACCCCGCCGCGGTTCATCGTCATCGACGCCCTGAACGCGGACGCCCTGCTGCCCGCCATCTACTTCGTGTTCTCCCGTGCGGGCTGCGAGGCCGCCGTCGACCAGTGCCTCAAGGCCGGGCTCCGGCTGACCACACCGCAGGAGGAGGCCACGATCCGCTCGGTCGTGGAGGAGCGCACCGCCGCCATCCCGCCCGAGGACCTGGACGTGCTCGGGTACTGGGCCTGGTCGCAGGCCCTGGCGCGCGGCATCGCCGCGCACCACGCCGGCATGCTGCCCGTGTTCAAGGAGACCGTCGAGGACCTGTTCGAGCGCGGCCTGGTCAAGGTCGTGTTCGCCACCGAGACCCTCGCGCTCGGCATCAACATGCCCGCCCGGTCCGTCGTGCTGGACAAGCTCGTCAAGTGGGACGGCTCCAGCCACGTCCCGGTCACCCCCGGCGAGTTCACCCAGCTCACCGGTCGCGCCGGGCGCCGCGGCATCGACGTCGAGGGGCACGCCGTCGTCGTCGACCACCCGGCCCTGGACCCCGTGGCCCTGGCCGGCCTCGCGTCCAAGCGCCTCTACCCGCTCAAGTCCAGCTTCCGGCCCACCTACAACATGGCCGTCAACCTCGTCGCCCAGGTCGGCCGCGACCGCGCCCGCGAGGTCCTGGAGACCTCGTTCGCGCAGTTCCAGGCCGACCGCGGCGTCGTCGGCCTGGCCAAGCAGGCCCAGGCGCACGCTGAGGCCCTCGACGGGTACGCCAAGGCCATGTCCTGCGACGTCGGTGACTTCGCCGAGTACATGGACCTGCGCCGGGCCATCAAGGACCGCGAGCGCGAGCTGTCCCGTGCGGCCACCGGCGCGCGCCGCGCCGAGGTCGTCGCGTCCCTGGAGAACCTGCGGCGCGGCGACGTCGTCGAGGTGCCCTCCGGGCGCCGGCGCGGGTACGTGCTCGTGCTCGACCCGGGGGAGCCGGGCGGGTTCGACGGGCCGCGGCCCACGGTGCTGACCCAGGAGCGGCAGGTCAAGAAGCTGACCCTGGCCGACGCGCCCGACGGCCTGGAGACCGTCACCACGGTCAAGATCCCCAAGGCGTTCAACCCGCGCAAGCCCGACGCGCGCCGTGACCTGGTCTCGACCATGCGCAACGCCCTGGGTGTGCTGGCGGACGACGTGCCGTCGGCCCACTCCACGACCTCGCCGTCGCGCAGCGCGGCGAGCCGGGCCGCGCGCGGTGGCCGGCCGGTGGTCAGCCGCCGTTCGGACGCCGCGACCGACGCCGAGCTCGCGCGCCTGCGCAAGGCCCTCAAGGCCCACCCGTGCCACGCCTGCCCCGAACGGGACGACCACGCCCGCTGGGCCGAGCGCTGGAACAAGCTCAAGCGCGAGCACGACCAGCTCGTGCGGCGTGTCGAGGGCCGTACCGGGTCGATCGCCCGCACCTTCGACCGCACGCTCGACGTGCTGCTCACCCTCGGGTACCTGCAGCGCACCGGCGGCGACACGAGCGCGGGCACCGGCGCGGGCACCAGTGGGAGCACCGGTGGGAGGATCCGCGTGACCGACGACGGCCGGTGGCTGCGTCGCCTGTACGCGGAGAACGACCTGCTGCTGGCCGAGTGCCTGCGCCGCGGGGTGTGGGACGGGCTCGACGCCGCGGGTCTGGCCGCCGTCGTGTCCACGGTCGTCTACCAGGGGCGGCGCGACGATGCCCCCGACCCGTACATCCCGGGCGGGCCGACGGGCCGGCTCGCGGGCGTCCTGGACGACACGCAGCGGGTGTGGTCCGAGGTGGACGACCTGGAGGAGGCGCACGGCATCGACGCGACCGGGCCGCTCGACCTGGGCCTGGTCGGCGCGATGTACCGGTGGGCGTCGGGCAAGGGCCTGGACAGCGTGCTGCGCGGTTCCGACCTGGCCGCCGGCGACTTCGTGCGGTGGTGCAAGCAGGTCGTGGACGTCCTGGACCAGCTCGGCGGCGCGGCGCCGTCGGACCGGCTGCGCGCCACGGCACGCAAGGCGCAGGACGCCGTCCTGCGCGGCGTGGTGGCCTACTCCAGCCTGTGAGCCGGCCTCCGAAGCCGGCCCCGAGCGGGTGACTGTGCGGGTCCACGCCCTGCTGACCAGGGCGTGGATCCGTCGGATCGCATACAGTTCCCACCGTGAGCCAGCCTGTCCGATCCATCCTGTACCGCAACGGCGTCGTGCACTCCGGGGCAGACCCGTTCGCCGAGGCGATCCTCGTGGACGACGGCGTGGTGGCCTGGCTCGGCGCCGACGACACCGCCGCCGGGCTGGCGGCCCGCGCCGACCGCGTGATCGACCTCGACGGCGCGCTCGTCACCCCCGGGTTCGTCGACGCGCACGCCCACGTGCTGGAGACCGGCCTGTCGGCCGATTCCGTGGACCTCACGCCCGCCGGCGGCGTGCACTCCCTGGCCGACGCGCTGGCCGCCCTCCACCAGGCCTCACGCCGGCTCGCGGCGGCCGACCCGTCCGGCGACCAGGTGCTGCTGGCCTTCGGCTGGGACGAGCAGGCCTGGCCCGAGCGGCGCGCCTTCACACGCCAGGAGCTGGACGCCGTGTGCGGCGGCCGCCCCGTGTACGCGGCGCGGGTCGACGTGCACTCGGCGGTCATCTCGTCCGCGCTGGCCGCCCGTGCGGGCATCGACCACGACCCGGCCTGGACGGGTACGGGCCTGGCCGGCTCCGGCTGGTCCGACGCGCCCGCCGACACCGGCCTGGTCACCGCCGACCTGCACCACACCGTGCGCGACGTCGCGCACGCCCTGTCACCCGAGCGCCGCACCCGCCTGTACCGCGAGACGCTGACGGCCTGGGCCGCCCGCGGCATCGTGTCCGTGCACGAGATGAGCGGCGAGCACCTCGACACCCGCGCGGGCCTGGCCGAGCTGTACGCCATGTCGGCGGAGTCCGTCACCGCCGACGCGCTGGCCGACCCGGACGCACTCGCCCTGCCGCACCTGGCCGCCTACCGCGGCGAGCTGTGCGCCACGCCCGACGACGCCCGCGCCCTCCTGGCGGAGCTGCCCTTCCTGACCGGGATCGGCGGCGACCTCAACGTCGACGGGTCGATCGGGTCGCGCACCGCGGCCATGCGCAGCCCGTACTCCGACCTCCCCGCGGACCCGTCCTCCGCGTCGTTCACCGGCGCCCTGACCAACCCCGACGGCTCGCCGTGGACCGGGAACCTGTACCTGGCCGCCGACCAGATCGCGAGCCACCTGAGCGCCGTGCAGAGCGTCGGACGACCGGCCGCGTTCCACGTCATCGGCGACCGCGCCATGGACGAGATGGTGCTCGGGCTGCAGATCGCCGCCCAGACCAGCGGCGAGAGCGCCCTGCGCGCCGGGCACCACCGCATCGAGCACGCCCTGTTCGTGGACGCCGTCACCCTCGCCGCGCTCCTCGTGCACGGGATCGGCCTGTCGGTGCAGCCCGCGTTCGAGTCCGCGTTCGGCGGCGCCAAGGGCGTCTACGCCTCCCGGCTCGGCGCCATGCGCGCCGGGTCGATCATGCCGTTCGCCGACCTCGCGCAGGCGGGCGTTCCGCTCGCGTTCGGCTCCGACACCCCCGTCACCCCCGTCGACCCCTGGCAGGGCGTGCGCGCCGCGACCCGCCACGAGGACCCCGACCAGCGCATCTCCGCAGGCGCGGCGTTCCGCGCCCACACCCGCGGCGGCTGGCGCCTGGCGGGCCTGGACCACACCGGCGCCGGACAGCTCCGCGTGGGCGCACCGGCGCACCTCGCCGTCTGGCGGGCCGAGCACCTCGGCGTGCAGGCCGCCCCCGGGCGGCTCAGCTCCTGGAGCGAGGAGGCCCGCGCGGGAACACCGCTCCTGCCCGACCTCTCGCCCGACGCCGTCGAGCCCGAGTGCCTGCACACCCTGCGCGACGGCGTGGTCCTGCACGACACGCTCTGAGAGGCCCACGCACGCCGGTAGGCTGCGACCGTGCGCTTGCGTGAGCCGTCCCGGCTGCTGTCCTTGTTCCTCGCGGTGGCCGGTGGCCTCGTCCTCTGGTCCGCGTTCCCCGACGCCGGGGTGTGGCCCGCCGCGTTCGTCGCCGTCGCCGTCCTGTACTGGGCCCTCGGTCGCGACAACGCCTGGTGGAACCTGCTGATCGGGTTCCTGTTCGGCATCTCGTTCTTCCTGCCCCACCTGTGGTGGGCCCACGAGTCCACCGAGACCGCGCCGTGGATCGCGCTGTCCGCGCTGGAGGCGCTGTTCATCGGCGGCTTCGGCGTGCTGTGGACCTGGGTGCGCCGCGCGCGGTTCCTGCGGCGGCGCGGCTGGCGGCTGGCCGCCGCGTTCGCCGTGCTGTTCGTCGCCGTCGAGCAGTGGCGCGCCGAGATCCCGTACGGCGGGTTCCCCTGGGGCCGCCTCGCCTGGACCATGGCCGGCACCCCGACCGGCCGCGCCGCCTGGCTTGGCGGCACCGTCGCTGTCAGCCTCCTGGTCGCCTTCGCCGGCGCGCTGCTCGCGCTGGCCGTGGCGGGCCTGGTCCGAGCCGTCCGTACGGCCCGCGCGGCGCGCGCGACGCGGGTGTCGCCGGCCGGCCAGTCAGGGCAGCCCGCCCGCGTGGCAGGGAACGGCACCGTGACCGTCCGGTCCTCGGTGGGCCGTTCCGTCGGAGCCCTCGCGCTGGGCGTCGCGGTCGCCGTCGTGCCACTGGTGCTGCCGCTGCCGACGTCCGCGAGCGCCGGTCCCGTCGAGACGCCGGAGGGCCAGGAGGTGTACGACGCCGGGAGCGACCTGGCGGAGGACGGGCAGCTGTGGGCGGGCGCGGTGCAGGGCAACGTGGGGGAGCCAGGCCTGGGGGCGTTCGCCAACCGGGCCGAGGTGCTGAACAACCACCTGGAGGGCACGTACGTGCTGGCGGAGGACTTCGCCGGTGAGCTGGACGTGGTGCTGTGGCCGGAGAACGGCAGCGACCTGGACCCGCAGACGACGCCGGACGTGGCGCGCGGGCTGGACGCGGCCTCGACGGCGGTGGGTGCGCCGATCCTGGTGGGGGCGCAGGAGTTCCCGGAGACCGGCGGCCGGTACAACGTGTCGCTGCTGTGGCAGGCGGGTCAGGGGGTGATCGCCCGGTACGCGAAGCAGCACCCGGCGCCGTTCGGTGAGTACATCCCGCTGCGGTCGATCCTGCGGCTGTTCTCGGACCAGGTGGACCGGGTGACCACGGACATGATCCCGGGGGTCAACCCGCCCTACGTGGACGTGCCGAGCCGGCTGGGTCAGGACGCGTACCGGCTGGGCACCATCATCTGCTTCGAGGTGGCGTACGACGAGATCATCCGGGACGCGGTGCAGGAGGGTGCGCAGGTGCTGGTGATCCCGACGAACAACGCGTCGTTCGGGTGGACGGCGGAGTCGACGCAGCAGCTCGCGATGTCGCGGCTGCAGGCGATCACGACGGGGCGAGCCGCGGTGCAGATCTCCACGGTGGGCGTCTCGGGCGTGATCACGCCGGACGGGACCGTGGTGCGGGACACTGAGCTGTTCACGGCCGACCAGTTCGTGGTGAACCTGCCGCTGCGGTCCTCGATCACGCCGGCGGTGGCGGCCGGGTACTGGCCGGGCTGGATCGTCGGCGGGCTCGCGCTCGCCCTCGTGGTGGCGGGCGTCGTGGGCGGGATCGGTGCGCGGCGTCGGGCGCGCGGCTAGGGGTCACCCGCCACGAGACGGGTCCGCGACCCCACACGTCCGGACCCGCACGTACGAAAAAAAGACCGCCGGTCCGAACCCTGAGGTTCGGACCGGCGGTCTCTCTGCTGTCCTGCTTGTGTCGCTGTCCTGCGTGTCTGCTTGCTCGCCGGCTCAGGCCGAGCGGCGGAGCTTGCCGGCGCGCAGCAGCTCGAGGCGCTCGTCGAGCAGGTCCTCGAGCTCCTTCACCGTGCGGCGCTCGAGCAGCATGTCCCAGTGGGTGCGCTGCGGCTTGGTCGCCTTCGGCTCGGGCTTCTCGGCGTCGCGCAGGAGCGCCTCCTCGCCGCAGCGGCACTCCCAGATCGGGGGTACGTCCGCGTCGGTGGCGAAGGGCAGGATGATGGTGTGGCCGTTGGGGCAGTCGTAGTAGGCCTGGAACCGAGGGGCGAAGTCCACGCCCTCGTCGGACTCCATGCTCTTACTACCGATGCTCATACCGCGCAGGGACCGGTCAGGCACGATGTCCTCCAGAGGGTTGTCGGGATAGGTGGCGGAAAAAGGTCCGTATAGCCAACGCAGGGACCCTCTGTGATGTTCCAGCCCATGTTTCAGCGGTCTGACGACCAGCCGTGCCAATCCAGGCTACCGACCGGACGTGCGCTCGCAAGCGCACTCCGGGCAAACTGGGTGTGGATGTGCGCGATCTCACGTACGTCGCGGCAGGTGGGAGCATGTCGGCCGGGAACAATCGGCACGAGCCGCCGGTTAGGACCCATGTTCATGCAGATGCATGAACAGCGTGGGTGGCACACAGCACGTGCGGCAACCAGCTCAGCACCACGATCGAGGAGCACAGCATCATGCAGTTCGGGATCTTCAGTGTCAGCGACGTGACGACGGACCCGACCACCGGGCACACCCCGGACGACACCGAGCGCGTCCGGGCCATGCTCACCATCGCGAAGCACGCGGACGAGGCAGGCCTCGACGTCTTCGCCACCGGTGAGCACCACAACCCGCCGTTCGTGGCCTCGAGCCCGACGACGATGCTCGGCTACCTCGCGGGCGTGACCAAGGACATCACCCTGTCCACGGCCACCACGCTCATCACGACCAACGACCCGGTCCGCATCGCCGAGGAGTACGCGATGCTCCAGGTCATCAGCGACGGTCGCATGGACCTCATGATGGGCCGCGGCAACACCGGCCCCGTCTACCCCTGGTTCGGGCAGGACATCCGCCAGGGCATCCCGCTGGCCATCGAGAACTACGCGCTCGTGCGGCGCCTGTGGACCGAGGACGTCGTGGACTGGGAGGGCAAGTTCCGCACCCCGCTGCAGGGCTTCACCGCCACGCCGCGCCCGCTGGACGGCGTCCCGCCGTTCGTGTGGCACGGGTCGATCCGCAGCCCCGAGATCGCCGAGCAGGCCGCCTACTACGGTGACGGGTTCCTGCACAACAACATCTTCTGGCCGATGAGCCACACCAAGCAGATGGTGCAGTTCTACCGGCAGCGGTTCGAGCACTACGGCCACGGCCGTGCGGACCAGGCGATCGTGGGCCTCGGCGGCCAGGTCTTCATGCGCAAGAACAGCCAGGACGCGATCGCTGAGTTCCGGCCGTACTTCGACAACGCGCCCGTCTACGGGCACGGCCCCACCATGGAGGACTTCACGCGGGACACCCCGCTGACCGTCGGCTCCCCGCAGGAGGTCGTCGACCGGTACGGCTCGTTCATCGACGAGGTCGGCTACTACCAGCGCCAGATGTTCCTCATGGACCACGCCGGGCTGCCGCTCAAGACGGTCCTGGAGCAGATCGACATCCTCGCCTCCGACGTCGTGCCGGAGCTGCGCAAGATCGCCGACGCCAAGCTGCCGCAGGACGTCCCGGCCAACCCGCCGACGCACGCCGAGCGCGTCGCCGCAGCCCGCGCCAAGGGCGAGGCCGGCGCCACGCACGTGGGCGACGGCGGCGACGAGTACACCGGCACGCTGGCCGAGGAGGCACTCTGAGATGACAGACCGTGAGATGACAGACCGCGCGATGACAGACCGCACCGCCTCCCTCGTCCCTCCCGTCGAGGACCGGCCCCGCCGCACGATCGCCGTCGTGCACGCGGGGCTGGGGCAGCCCTCGTCCACGCGACTGCTGGCGGACCGCCTGGCGGACGCCACGGTGCGCGAGCTGGAAGCCCTGGGCCACGAGGTGACCGTCGAGGTCGTCGAGCTGCGCGACCACGGTCACGCGATCATCGACGCGATGCTCACCGGGTTCCCCACGGGCGCCCTGGCCGACGACATCGAGACGATCACCCGGGCCGACGGCGTCATCGCCGTCACGCCGCTGTTCACCACCACCTACTCGGGGCTGTTCAAGTCGTTCGTCGACATCCTCGACAAGGAGGTGCTCACGGGCATGCCCGTGCTGCTCGGCGCGACCGGCGGCACGCCGCGGCACTCGCTCGCGCTGGAGTACTCGATGCGCCCGCTGTTCACCTACCTGCGGGCCGACGTCGTCACGACGTCGGTCTTCGCGGCCACGGACGACTGGGCGCAGGCGGGCGACCGCGCCCGGCACGACGACGGTGCGAGCTCCCTGCCCGAGCGCATCGAGCGGGCGGGCCGGTCGCTGGCCGCGATCGTCTCCGCACGCGGGGAGCACGCCAAGCCGGACGACCCGTTCTCCACGACGCCCAGCTTCCTGGACATGCTGGGCGGGGACTGACGACGGGGTCGGCCTGCACCGGGCGGGCCGGCCTGAGGCGATCGCCCGCCTCGCCGGCTCTGGTGCACCGGGCCGGCGTGCCGGGCCAGTCGCGCGAGGTCTGTCGTGGCAGGTCCGGGGCTTGCACGCTCAGGGCGTGGCAGGGAACATATGGGACAGCCACCGCAACGGGTCGTGGGCAGGTCGATGGTGAGGGAGCGCGGTCATGGCGGACGACACACAGGACCAGGTCTCGAACGACCCGGACAGCACGGACTCACACCCGGCGGCCGATCCGGACGCGGACGCGACGGGCGCGACGGACATGAACGCGACCGACACGAACCCGACGGACACGGGCGCGACCGACACGGACACGGGCGCGAGGGCAGCGGCTGCACCCGAAGCGGGAGCGTCGCCGGCAGACGAGGACGTGCCGTCGTCCCCGGAGAGCACCGTCGCCGCTGGTTCGGCTGACGCGACCGTGCCGCAGGCCGACACCGGGCGGGTCGCCCGGATCGTCGCGGCGCTCCGGAAGGCGCACACCGAGCAGGCAGCCCGTACCGCTGAACCCGCAGACCCTGGTACCGAGACCAGCGAGTCGGAGCCGCCTGCGCCCCGCCGCGCGACCAGCGGGGTGCGGCCCGCGGCACCGCGCACACCGACCCTGCACTGGAACCCCGGTGCCCGCTACCGCGCGTCGCAGCTCGCGAACCAGCCAGCTCCGCTGCCGCCGGCACCGACTCCGCCGGTACCCATGCCGCCGGTACCCGTGCCGCCAGAACCCACACCTGCCGTGCCCCCGCCGCCAGGATCCGCGGCGCACGTGCCCGCTCCTCCGGTCGCGGGACCTCCGGTCGCGGGACCTCCGGCACTGGCCGGACGACTGTTCCGCGGCCCGGCCCGGCGGACCGCCGTCTTCGAGCGGGAGATCTGGCACCCGTCGGCGCGGTCGTCGCGCGTGCCGAGCGACGTGGGCGAGGCGCTCGTCGCCGCCGTCGAGCGGTATCGCAAGGGCTCGATCTCGACGTCAGGCCTCGTGCGGGCGATCGCCAACACCCACGCCGCCTGACGACTGGCTGACACGGGACGTTCCAACACCCGAACTTCAACAACCAACAGTCGAGAGCCAAGAGCTGAACATCTGACCGTCAGGACACCTGACAGCAGGACCGGCTGAGACGGCCGGGTGGCGCCGCAGGTTCGCGGCGCCCCCCGGCCGTCTTTCGTTCGTCTTCCGTCTGCTTCCGCGGTTCTTCGCCGAGTTTCCAGATGGCGGCAAAAAAATGGGCCCCATCCACCTGGGTTCGCCCTGGTGGGGCCTTGTCCCGGGTTCTTGCCACCGGGAGCATTCGTTGCACTGCAGGTGAGTACATGAAGCAGGCGCACCACGCGCCGCGACCTGTCGCTCTCTATCAGTGGGTGCCGACCGGGCATTCGACGGGACCGGCAATCCGACGGGACAGACCCTCCGACGGGACCAGGCATCCGATGACAGGACAAGGGGGCGGGAGCGGCTGATGCGTACGGACACGCGGGCCAGGTTCGGCTTCCTCGTCATGAGCGGGGTCGTCGTGAGCGGCGTCGTCGCCGGCCTGCTCAGCGGCTGCGGCCAGGGCGCGAGCGTCGCCAACTTCACGGTGCCGGAGGAGTACGGGTCGGTCGAGCAGCTCGTCGCGGACGCCGACGTCGTCGCACTGGTGCAGGCGGGCCGCTCCGGGGTCGACGTCGTCGACCGGGTGCCGTACACCCGCACCGAGCTGGAGCTGCGGAAGGTGCTGCTGGGTGCGGTCGGCCAGGACACCGCGCTCGCCGTCACGCAGGTCGGTTCGGCGTCGTCGCCCCCGGGGGCCGAGCTGCCGTCCATCCTGCGCAGTGGTCGCGAGTACGTGGTGGTTCTGCACCTGAACGACGCGGGGGAGTTCGAGGTGGTGGGGCCTGGCGTCTGGCGGGCGGACAGCCTCGGGGCCAGCCTGACGCTGCACACGGGCAAGCCGTCCTGCGTGACGTCCGACATCCCGCACGTGACCACGCCCTGGGAGCTCGAGGTGGCGCTCGGCAAGGCGCGGGCCGTGCTCGGCACGAGCGTCGTCGGAGAGACATGAGCCGACCGTCCCGGAAGGCACAGCACAGCAGAGCAGTCTGAGCTGAGCCGAGAACGTTCCAGGTCAGGGGCCTGGGACGGGCCCTGATCCCCGGTTCGCTGCGCCAGACTGGGCGCATGACGCGCAGCCTCGTCCTCACCGCAGACGACGCCGGGACCGACCCCGACGCAGACCGCGAGATCGCCGCCCTCCTGGTCGGATCGCCGCTGACGGCGGTGGGGGTGATCACCACGGAGCCGGACGACGAGGTTCAACGGAACGACGGGGGCAGACCGGCAAGCCCTGTGCAGAGCGAGATCCAGAGCGAGATCCAGAGTCGGAGTCAGGTCCCGAGCCAGAACCCGAGTGCGGGGGCACTCCGCGCCGTCGAGCTCATCGCCCGGTCCGCGCCCGACGTCGCGCCCGGGGTGCACGTGGTGCTCCCGACGCCGGGTCCGGCGGGCGGCTTCGACGACGTCGTCGACCGCATCACGGCCCAGGTCGACGCGCTCACGCGGGCCACCGCCGCCGTCGGTGCGCCGCGGCCCCGGCGGATCGACTCGCACCAGGGCACCCTGTACGGCCTGCAGGGCCGCTCCTATCTCGGCGAGTCGATCGGGTTCTGCGCGCGGCGCGGGCTGGCCTTCCGCCTGCCCCGCAGCCTGGACCTGTACGGCGACGGCGACCCGGTGCTGGCCACCGCCGACGTCCAGGCGCGGCACGCGACCGCCGTCGCCGGCGCGGACGCGGCGGGGGTGCGCCTGCCCGAGGTGATCGCCACGCATCGCGGCGGTGACGCGGAGGCCCGGGACTACGGTTCGCTGCGGGACCACTACCTGCGCCTGCTGGGGCGGCTGCCCGAGGGGACGAGCGAGATCTTCCTGCACCCGGCGCCCGACACCGCGCGCCTGCGCGAGCAGTCGGCGACGTGGTGGCGCAAGCGGACATGGGAGCTGCGGCTGCTGGGCGACCCGGTTTTCATCCGGGAGATCGAGCGGGAGGGCATCGACCTGGTCGGCGGGTGGTGAGTAGGCTCACCGGCGTGGAGGCCGAGGACGCCGTGGACGCGCCGCAGGCAGGAGCCCCGTCGCGGTCCGCCGGACGGGGTCCGACGCCGGGCGGTGGTGCGGGCAGCGGCGCGGGAAGCGCTGCGGGCGGCGCCGTCGGGAGCGGCGCGGGCCGGACGTCGCCGCTGCGCTACGGCGTCGGCATGTTCGGCACCTCGCTGCCGATCAACCTGGTCAAGGGCTCGATGCTCTACGTGTACGTGGAGCTGCTCGGCCTGGACGCCGTCGTCTACGCGACGGTGTACGCGGTGTACGGGGTGCTGGACGCGCTGGACAACCCTGTGTTCGGTCACCTGTCGGACCGGACGCGCTCGCGCTGGGGGCGGCGTCGGCCGTACCTCGTGGTGGGCGCGCTGGTGCTGACGGCGACGACGATCGCGCTGTTCTCCGTCCCGGGCGCCGTGGCGGACTCCGCGGTGGGACTGGCGGTGTGGTTCGCCGTCTTCGCGATCACCACCGAGATGGCCGACTCCCTGATCAACGCCAGCTACGGGGCGCTGCTGCCGGAGCTGTTCACCGACGAGCGGCGCCGCGCCACGGCGAACGCGGTGCGGCAGGGCGCCCAGCTCGTCGCGCTGGTCATCGCCCTGGCGCTGACGCCAGTCCTGGCGCGGAACGTGCTGGGCACCGAGGGCTCCGCCGTCGGGTACGGGCGGCTCGCGGTGATCTTCGGCGTGGTCGCGGCCGCGGTGATCCTGTGGACCGCGTTCGGCGTGCGGGAGGACCCGGCGCTCGACGCCGAGCCCAAGCCGCAGTTCTTCCGTTCGGTGGGGCAGATCCTGTCGACGGCGCACTTCTGGACGGTCGGCCTGGTCAACGCCTGCTACGGCGCGGCGATGGCGCTGGTGCTGGGCGGGCTGCAGCTGTACGTGGAGCACACGCTGGGCGGCTCGGCGCTGGACGCCAGCATCCTGCAGCTCGTGGTGATCGCCGTCTCGATCGGCATGCTGAGCGTGTGGGCCGCCGTCGTGCGCCGCAGGGGCGCGGCCTGGACGTGGCGGCTCGCACTGCCGGTCGCGGCCGTCGGGTTCGTGCCGCTGTACTTCGCGACCGACCTGCTCACCGGGATTCTTGCCGGGCTCGCGGTCGCCGTCGGGTACTCGGGCGTGCTGGCGACGAACGACCTGGTGATCGCCCGCGTGCTCGACGCCGACGCCGCCCGCCATGGCACGCACCGCAGCGGTCTGTTCCT
Source organism: Promicromonospora sp. MEB111 (assembly GCF_030209445.1). GTDB lineage: Bacteria > Actinomycetota > Actinomycetes > Actinomycetales > Cellulomonadaceae > Promicromonospora. The sequence continues at coordinate 266,023 of NZ_JARVSD010000012.1, read as the reverse complement.
GGCGGCGTTCGGCGCGCTGGGCCGGCTCAACGGCCTGATCACGGCGGCGGCGCTGGCGTCGCTCGCGCTGTGGTTCGGGTACCGGTCGGGCGCGGACCCCGGCCCCGACCCGGGACAGGCGTTCCGCGTGTACCTGTCCGTGTACCCGTTCGCGCTGCTCGTCGTCGGTACGGCGGTGTCGCGGTTCATCCGACTGCCGGCGGCGCCGGAGGAGGCCGGCGCGGCGTCGGGCGACGCGCCCGTCACGCGCTGATCGCGAGCCTCCTCACGCGCTGATCGCGAGCAGGGTCCGGTCGGCCGCCTCCAGGCGGTAGGGGCCGTGCTCGGGCGGTGCGGAGAACGTCACGCGGTCCCCGCGGACCCGGCGACGACGGTCCGTGCCGCCGTCGGGCACGCCCTCCACCAGCACGGTGCCGTCCGCGTCGACGGCGACCAGGTCGTCGCCGACGCGCACCAGGACGGGCTCGCCCGGTCCGGGGAACCTGCTGAGGGCGGTCCGTCCCCGCCGGACGGCGTCCAGGATCGCCTCCGGAGTGCGGTCCTCGGCGGCGACCCAGGTCGTGGGCGTGCCGGGCGGGTAGCCCTGGTCGGGCGTGTGGAAGTCGCTGCCGCCCAGGAACACGGGAATACCGGCGGCTCCGGCGGCCGACCCTCCCGACAACCGGGCGGCCGACCCGGCCTCCGCTCGATCAGCCGCCGGCCCGCCGACGCCTCGCAGGTAGGCCCACGGTCCCGTCGCGGTCAGGTCGAGGAACCACGAGATGTGCCACAGCTCCAGGAATCCGGTGCGCACGGGGTACTGCCAGCCGCAGTCGTCCTGGAGCGGGTGGTTCACGGACAGCAGGCCGCCGCGCTCCTCGACGTCGGACAACCACAGTGCCGCCGGACGGCGGAAGTCCACCCAGCCGATCTCGCCGAACGCGTTGGCGTGGCCCGCGTGCGTGGTGACCTCCTGTCCGGGCAGGAGGCAGAGGTCGTACGCGGCGCCGACCCCGGGCAGGTGCGCGTGGTGCGAGACCGTGTTGTGGTCGGTCACGGCGAGAAAGTCCAGCCCCCGGCCGACGGCGGCCGCCGCGAGCTGGGCGATGCTCAGCGTCCCGTCCGAGTGCGTCGTGTGTGCGTGCAGGTCGCCCGCGTACCAGGTCAGACCGCCGGGCGCGGGCAGGTCCCGCCCCAGGCGGGTGCCGCCGTGGGCGCCGCCGCCACCCGGACGACTCGGCCCGGTTGTCGGTGAACCGGACCCCGTGCCCGACGGCGGGGGCGGCGCCGGCGGCTCGTCCTCGACCGGGCCGGCGTCGGCCCCGGTGGCGATCGTGACGGTCACGTCGATCGGTTCGGCCGGCAGCCCGTGCAGGCCGAGCACCACCGCCCACCTGCCCGGGACGATCTCGCCCGGCTCGTACCCGGGCGTGGCGGTGCCTCGCCGGTCGCGCCCGGCGGCGCCGGGGCTCGCGTTCGGGGTGATCGCGAACCGCGACCGGGCGCCTCCGGACCAGCCGCGCCACCGCTCAGGGTCGTAGCACCCCAGGTCGATGACGGCGGCGTCCCGGTCGTACGCGAGGGTGACCTCCAGGGCGTCGGTGCCGCGCCCCGTCGGTATCTCGAAGGGCACCTCGAGGTACCGGTTCTCGATCTGGTCGTCGATCGACAGGCGCAGGCGGCGCTCCTCGCGGGTCACGCACCGAGGTTAGCTGCGGGTCCGGGCGAGGCACAGGGCCCGCGCCCGGATCCGCCGAAGCCGGGATGTCCTGGACCCGCGGGGCTCGTGGCGTCACGGCTGCCCCGCTGCCCTGGCGCCCCGTTGCCATGACGCCGTGCTGGCTCATGGCCCGCGGGCCTATGCGCCTGCGGGTCTACGCGTCTGCGGGTCTACGCGTCTGCGGGTCTACGCGTCTGCGGGCCTGCGGGCCTGCGGGCCTGCGGGCCTGCGGGTCAGGCTTCTCAGCGCGCCAGGATCTCCGTGAGGAACTCGATCGCCGCCGGGTAGGCGTCCTTGCGGTTCGCCCGCTTGGCCAGGCCGTGCCCCTCGTCGTGGTAGACCCGCAGCTCGTGCCGGATGCCACGGTCCGCGAGCGCCGCGGCGATCTGCTCCGCCTCGGACAGCGGGACCCGCGGGTCGTTGGCGCCGTGGATCACGAAGAGCGGCGCGCGGAGCTGGTCGAGGTAGGTGATGGGGGACGCGGTGACGAGGAAGTCGCGGTCGTGCGCGAGGCTGCCGTACTCGCGTTCGCGGGCGGCGCGGCGGTACTCGGAGGTGTTCTCGAGGAAGGTCACGAGCGAAGACATGCCGACGATGTCGACTCCGGCGGCCCACAGGTCCGGCTGCATGGTCGTACCGGCGAGCACCATGTAGCCGCCGTAGGAGCCGCCCCAGAGGGCGCTGCGGTCGGCGTCGAGGCCGAGCTCGGGCAGCCAGGCGCGGAGGGTCGCGAGGTCGGCCACGGAGTCGAGGCGCTTTTCGACGTCGTCCAGGCTGACCCAGCGCTTGCCGTAGCCGGCCGAGCCGCGGACGTTCGGGACCAGGACGGTGAACCCGGCGCCGGCGAGCGCCTGGATGACGGGGGAGAACAGCCGGGTCGCCTCGCCCTCGGGTCCGCCGTGCACGAGGACCACGGAGGCGCCCGCGACGGTCGCGCCATTGGCGTACTCGGGGGCGGAGCTCGGGACGTGGTCGTGCTCGTCGCCGGAGTGCTCAGCGCCGGAGTGCTCGTCGCCGGCGTGCTTGTCGGCAGCGTGCTTGTCGGCAGCGTGCTCAGTGCCGGCGTGCTCAGTGCCGGCCGGCCGGTACACGAAGCAGGGGATCTGCTCGCGGTCCGGGGTGGGGACGCGGTGCACCGTGGGCAGCGAGATCGGCAGGCCGTCGGGGATCTGGGCGCGGCCGTCGACCAGGGTGTTGACGGTGCCGGTGGCGGCGTCGACGAGGTGGATCGAGCCGGGGTCGCCGGAGGCGGTCACGTGCACGGCGAACCGTGAGGAGTCCGGGGCCCAGATGACGGTGGGCACGCCGTCGTCCGGAAGCGCGACGTCGCAGCGGTGGGTGCCGTCGTGCTCGTGGACGGCCAGCGTGGTGACGCCGTCCTGGTGGTGGCCCACGACCATCGCGGAGCCGTCGGGGGACAGGACCACCTCGAGGTCGTGGTCGTCGGCCTCGACCAGGGTCTCCCAGACGGTCCCGTCGGCTCCGGCAGGCGCACCATCGAGAGCACCGGCACCGGCACCGGCACCGGTGCCGGGGTCAGGGTTGGGGTCGGCGGAAGCCGGGTGGACGTTGCCGGTACGCACACGAACGACGGCGGCGAACTCCCGCTCGTGGTCCGAGGCCATGACCAGTGCCTCGTCGCCCGCCGTCCAGGCGACGTGGGTGTGGTGGGCGTGCTCGTCGGCCGCAGTGACGGCGACGGGACGGGCTGTTCCGGTATGCGGCTCCGGGGTCTCGCTCGTCGTCCCGTGGGCTGCGGTGGTCGAGCTCGCGGCGATCTCACCTCCGGCGACGAGAACCTGTGTGGAGCGCGGGCGGCTGCTCAGCGTCGTGATCGCCACGGAGTGCCGGTCGTGGGAGGCGACGGCGTCGACGAGGTACCCGCCGCCGTCGTACAGCGTGGTCTCGGTGCCGGTCGCCAGGTCGTGCACCACGACGTCGAAGTCTACGCCGTCGCGCCGGTTGGTCAGGAACACCACGGACTCGGCGGAGACGTCGGCGAGGTCGTGCTTGTACGCGGGGTCGTGGACCAGGGGAGTCAGGTCGGCGAGTGTGGCGGGCAGACGGGCGGGCGGGCCGGAAGGTAGACCGGCACGCGACGCGGTGCGTTCGACGTCCGGCAGGTCGACGGCCAGCAGGTCGACATCCAGCGTCTCGATGTCCAGCAGGCTGAGCTGCATCTGCTCGTCGCCGCCGTTGTCGTGCTGCACCACCACCCGGCGCATGCCCGGCACGTAACGGCCGGAGCAGCGCGAGGGCAGCGCGGTGAGCTGTGTCCGGGTGCCGTCAGACGCGATCTCGACGAGCTGCATGCTGCCCGACTCGTCGTTCCCTGCGAGGATCCGGCCTTCCGGGTCGACGTCGAAGACGGTCCAGGCCGTCAGGTCGAGCAGGGCGCCGATGATCTCTGGCGCGGAGGTCGGAGGCACGGAAGGCGAGGGCACGGACGGCGAGGGCACTGGTGCAGAAGTCACTGACGCAACCTAGCGGGGGACCGCACGCAGCGGTTGTCAGGCAGCCCTGTCACGGGTCCACGGCAACCCGACTCGGCGACCGTGGCGGTTGGTGAACCTCCACCGCCCCGGCTGATCCGGTGTCGCGCTCGGATCCCACGCCATCGTGATCCCGGTGGTGTCCACGAGCGTGTGGTGATGCCAGCACAACAGGGCCGAGTTTGCGACGGACGTCTCCCCGCCGTCGGCCCAGTGCCGTAGCGCATGGTGCACCTCGCACCGGCTGGGCGGCTGGTCGCAGCCGGGGTAGACACAATGCTGGTCCCGAGCGATCACAGCCTTCCGCATCTGCCCGGTCACCGTGCGCTGGGCACGTCCCACGTCGATCGCGGTCCCGTCGGGCCCGAACACGACGCGCGTGACCTCGGCGTCGCACAGGAGCCGCCGCAGGAGGTCACGCGGGACGACGCTCCCCGTCGTGGAGGCCCCCGTGAACGTCGCGGGCTGAGCGGTCAGCGCCGTCAGGTCGCCGGGACGGAGCCCGCCACGGCCTCCGGTGCGACCGCCCACGAGATCCTGCTCGACACCGACACCGACACCGACACCGACGCTGCCCTGCTCCATCCCTGTCGCGTCAGGAATCTGACTCGATCCGACACCGCTTGATCCCGGGCCGGACGACCCGGCACCGCTGAGTCCCGCACCACTCAGTCCGGTGTTTCCGTTGGCCCGACCGCTCCGGACCAGCTCCGTCAGGGAGACAGTGACGTGGACGTGCGGACGCACCGCGGCACCCGAGCCCACGCGGCCGTTGTCCAGGACGTCCCGTGCGAGATCGGCGAGTGCCTGCGCCCGGCGCTGGGTCGGCGTGCGGTCGTCGCCGACGGCCGAAGCGCCCATCATCGAGCCGAGCGCCGTCGAGAGCAGGTGTCCGTGCTCGTCGGTGAGGAATCCGTTGACGTGCCAGCCCCCGAACGTCGGCGAGACCTCCAGGTGCTCCCGTTCGGTCGCCTGCCGGTAGCCGCGGTCGTCCGCGTCGGGATCCGCGACCTGGCCGAACCGCTTCAGCACCCGACGAAAGCGCGCCGGGTCGCAGGCACCGGCCAGCCCGGTCAGGTACTCCTCACCGGTGATCGCCGGGGGAGCAGGACGAGTGTCGCCAGCTGTTTCGAGGTCATCGTCCGCAGCGCCACCGCCGCCGTCCGGCGCATCCAGGGCTGCAGCAGAAGGCTCCGGCAGCTCCTCCGGCTCGATCGGCGCCGCCTGCGCCGCCTTGCGTGCGTCGCTGGTGGGCGCGACGTCCACGAGGGCGCGGACGTGGTCGACGCCGATACCACCCGAGAGCGCCACCGCCCGGGTCGTGGGCAGGTGATCACGCAGCGCCCGGCCCGTACGGGCCTCACGCTTGGCGGTCGTCGTGCTGATGTTCTCGGTCCTCGCCAGCCAGGCCGAGAACGTCCGCGCACCCGTGGCCTGCCAGGGGTGTTCGGCCTCGATCACGGGCAGCCACGTCAGCCGGACCGTATCCAGGCGGGCGCTGAGCGCTCGCAGCCTCGGCGCGGCCGCGACGAGCCGGGGTGCCGCCACGCCGCCGGTGCCGGAGGACTCGCCGACACCGGCGACCGCATCCGGTCCGGCAGACGCCACCAGCTCGTCGGTGAGCACGTCCAGATCGCTCAGCACGGCTTCGAGGGCGCGTGGTCCGCACGCCTGACGGGGCTCGGGTGGAGGCACTGGCATGCAGTCCATCTCGCGTCACCCCCGCCCGGTTCCGTTGCTGTGCCGACCCTCCGATTCTATCGAACATACATTCGATGCGCTTGGCCGGTTTTGAATCTGTGGATAACACTTGACCCGGCGACACGTCCGCTAGCAGGCAGCCTGCTCGCGATCACGACGTCCCGGCTGCCGCGCCGAACTTCTCGACGTAGTGCGGGTTGTACATGACCCCGAGCAGGTTCCCGAACGGGTCCACCACCGAGGCGGTCACGAAGTCGTGCCCGCGCACGGTGACGGGCTCGAACTCGGTGGCGCCGAGGTCGAGCAGCCGGGCCACGGTGCCCTCCAGGTCGTCGACGTGCCAGTACATGAGCGCGCCCCCGGGCTGGTCGGGCAGGCCCGGGGGCGCGAACGCCCGGCTGACGAGGCCGAGCTCGGCCTCGTTGTCACCGATCCGGAACTCGGCGTAGGCCAGCTTGCCGTCCGGCCCGGGGCGCTGGAAGTACGGCTCGACGCCGAGCGCCTCGGCGTACCAGGCAGCGGCCGCGACGACGTCGTCGGCCCAGTAGTTGATGGTGGCGAATCCTCGAAGGCTCATGCCGCCATCTCAGCACCAGCCACTGACACTCGCCGGGCCGGTGCATCTGCATCGGCCCGGCTCCGCCGTCCCGAGAACGGCGGCCCCGAGAACGGCGCGCCCCCTCAGGAGCCCGCCGTCCCCTTGTCCGGCTCGGCGGTCGCGGGAACCGCCGCGGCCAGCGCCTCCCGCAGCCCCGCGGCGGCGCCCTCGGCCTGCGCCTGGCCGGCGATCGCCGCGATGCGCGCCTGCTCGGCCTCCGTCGCCTGCCTGCGCGCGGACTCCAGCGCGTCACGCGACGCGGAGAGCTCACCCTCCAGCCGTGCGACGGAGGCCTCGGCGCCGGCTCGTGCCGCATCGGCGGCGGTGCGGTCCCGGTTGGCCTGCGCGACGTCGCCCCGCGCGGCCTCGAGCGCACCGCGCACGTCCGTCAGGGACTCGCGCAGGCCCACGGCGGCACCGTCCGCCTGTGCGCGGGCCGACTCCGCCTCGGAGCGCGCCCGCTCGGCGGCAGCAGCCCCCGCCCGGGCCTCGGTGAGCTCCTCACGCACCGCCTCGAGCGCTCGCTGCGCGGCGGCGAGCTCGCCCTCCAGCCGGGCGGCCGACGCCGCGGCGTCGGCCCGGGCCTCCTCGGCCGCGTCGCGCTCGTCCTGGACGGACCGTGCATGCTCGCGCGAAGTCTCCAGCAGGGCACGGAACTGGGCGAGCTCGGCGTCGGCCTCGTCCACGCGTGCGGCCAGGGCGTCCGCCTCGCCGACGACGGCGGTCAGCGCCTCGTCCGACGCCGCGGCGCCCGCCTCGTGCTCCGCCCGTGCTGCCTCGACCGCCGCACCCCACAGGGCCTCCAGACCGCGTTCCGCCAGCGCGTTCACCGCGGTGGGCAGCTCGGGGAGCGCGCTGCGCGCGTCGTTCTCGGCTGCCCTCGCGTCGCGCCACTCCCGCAGATACTTCGTGGCCGTGGCGTTCGAGCAGCCGGCGCGCTCGCGCACGTTCGTCACGGTCAGCGCCGCACCCTCGGCCGCCAGCGCGTCTGCCGCCTGGAAGACCCGTTCCTTGTCCCGCACGTCGTTCCCCACGTCGTTGTTTCCGCTGCCCTTGCTTCCGCTCGTAGTAGTACGAGTAGTAGCGCGATACTACTCCTACTTTCACTCCACACAGTGCGCACCCGCTTTCCTGAAGCGGGTGCGCACTGAGAGCAGAATCGGCTAGATAGCAGGCATTCGGGGTGCCATAGGCGTCACTACTCGACCGGCAGAGAGCAGATGGTGAGCATCGATTCCGTGGCGCGCCGGTCTCAGATCCACGCGACCTCGGCCGACGATCCGACAGGACCGACGCTCTGACGCAGGATCAGTCCTCAGGAACGTCCTGGAGAAACACGACCCCGTCCAGGTCGGCGAGCTGGGCCGGGTCCAGCGGCGCGTAACCGAACCAGGGGGACACGCGCGCCACAAGCGGCGCTCCGCTGGAGAGACCTGAAGCGTCGACGACGCACCGGTCCGCACCGAGCGCGGACAGGAGACCCTCGACGCTGTCCGACGGCGGGGCGTCCACGCCCTGGTGCCGGATGGTGCCGACCGCCGAGGCCAGGAACCCGTACCGATCGCCCAGCCGGGCGCTCACCAGCGCGCCGGCGCCCCACCACTCCAGCCGCGGGTGGTCCCACATGCTCATCGTGCTCATGCCGCGCTGCAGGTGGCTGTTGTGGGCATTGACCAGCACGGGGCCCCGCTCCGCGAGGGCGAGCAGGTTGTCGGCCATCATCGCGTCGCGGACCGCGAGCAGCCGCGTCATGCGGGCGGGCGAGGGGTCGGCCATCCAGAAGTGGTAGCGCAGCAGGCCGGTCGCGGTCCGGCCTGCCAGGCGTGCCCGATCCCACTCCTGCGGCGTGGAGGTGGCGATGAGGCGCGGGGCGTGCGTGTCGAGGAGCGTCGCCAGGTCGTCGGCGAGCAGGCGCAGCTCCCGGGCCTCGGCGGACTGCCCCACGGACCGGGCGGGGTCCGTCATGGCGGCGGGTTCGGTCCAGCGGGCGTCCGCGCCGATCAACCGGTCGAGCACGTCCGCGCTGCAGGGCAGCAGCTCCGCGTCCACGCGCGCGGACAGGTACTCGTACAGGGCCGCGAGCGCGGCCCGAGGGCTCGCCGCCGCCGAGATCTCCAGCGGCCCGTCGAAGCCTGCGAACCGGAGCCGGTCGGCGTCGGGCCGGCCCTCCTCGCCGGCACGCACGTTCCAGGCACGCATCCAGCGCACCAGCTCACGGTTGGCCGGGAACGCGCCCCACTCGTGGCTGAACCCGCGCGCCATAACGTCGTCGAGCACGGCATCGTCAAGCACGGCATCGTCAAGCACGGCATCATCGAGCACGGCATCGTCGAGATCGCCGACGCCGGTCGCGACGTAGTCGTCCACGACCTGCCCCGCGAGACAGTCGGTCTCCAGGGCGATCGTGCGGTAGCCCTCCTGCTCGACGAGCTCCCGGAACAGCTCGTTGCGCAGCCTCAGCAGGGCGTCCGCGCCATGAGTGGGCTCGCCCAGGGCGAGGATCCGCGGCCGGCCCGGGAACAGGCGCATGACGGAGGCGGCATCAAGGGGATGAACGGTGTGCTCGAGGTCTCTCACCATTCCCTCAACGGTATCGTTGACGTCCCGGTTGAGACCTGGGCTTCGACGAGCCCAGAATAAGGCCCAGAACAGGCGGATCGATGGGGCACAACCTTCAAAGTGCCGTGCGGCTGCGGCCGGTCGACCTGGCACGCGGGCACGGCCTGTCCACGCAGGCGGTCCGCAACTACGAGGACGCCGGCATCCTCCCGGCCGCCGTCCGCACGCCGTCCGGATATCGCGTCTACACGCCTCGGCACGCGCGCGCCCTGCGCGCTTTCCTCGCCCTGGTCCCCGGGCACGGCCATCGGACGGCGGCCGCGATCATGCGCGCCGTGCACGACGGCGCGACCGGCGAGGCGTTCCGCCTGATCGACGAGAGCCACGCCCAGCTCCTGGACGACCGCAGGACGCTCCGCGCCGTCGAGCAGGCGCTGCGCGACCTCGACTCCACCGGGCCGTCACCGGGCCCCCGGCCCGGCGACACCTTCGTCGGCCCCCTTGCCGCCAGGCTCCGGATCCGGCCCGCGACCCTGCGCACGTGGGAGCGCGCCGGGCTCGTGCGCCCGCGGCGCGATCCGCAGACCGGCTACCGCCTCTACGACGAGGCCGCGCAGCGCGATGCCCAGCTGACCCACCAGCTCCGGCGTGGCGGGTACCTCCTGGAGCAGATCGGCCCGCTGATCGACCGGGTGCGGACTGCGGGCGGGCTGGAGCCACTGGAGGCGACCCTGCAGGAGTGGCACGGGCGCCTGACCGACCGCGGACGGGCCATGCTCGCGGGCGCCGCCGCCCTGGAGGCCTGCCTCCGTGCCGACGAGGGCTCCGGGGACGGGCAGCAACCCTGTCTCAGCGAGCCGCCCGCAGCCGCGCCGCCTGCTTGATGAGGTGCGTGCGCTCGGCCGAGCTGGTGGCCCGGTCGGCCGCGGCGGTGTAGTGGTCGATCGCCGCGGCGGCGTCGTCGGCGCGCTCGTGGAGGTGGGCCGCCACGGCGTCCCACCGGGACAGCCCCGGGTCGATCTCGGCCAGGGCCGCCAGGCCCGCCCGCGGCCCGTCGACCTGCCCGACGGCGACGGCCCGGTTCAGCGCGACGACCGGGTTGTCGGTGAGACCGGCCAGCTCGTCGTACCACTCGAGGATCTGCGGCCAGTCGGTCTCCCCCGCGGTGGGGGCGTCGTCGTGCAGGGCGGCGATGGCGGCCTGCACCTGGTACTGCCCCAGCCGGTCCTGTGCCAGGGCGTCCTGCAGCACCTCCACCCCCTCGCGGATCATCGCGGTGTCCCACCGGGAGCGGTCCTGCTCGTCGAGCGGCACCAGCTCGCCCGAGGCGGTGTAGCGGGCGGCCCGGCGGGCGTGGTGCAGCAGCATGAGGGCCAGCAGCCCGGAGATCTCGGGGTCTGCCCCGTCCGGGCGGCCCGGCCCGGCCGGGGCAGACGGTGCGGACGCGGCGAGCTGCCGGGTCAGCCGGATCGCCTCGTCCGCGAGGGAGATCTCGCCGGTGAACCCCTCGTTGAAGATCAGGTACAGCACGTGCAGCACCGCGCGGGCGTCCCCGGGCCGGTCGAACCGCTGGCCGCTGATGGTGCGCTTGGCACGCGAGATCCGCTGCGCCATCGTCGCCTCGGGGACCAGGAAGGCCCGCGCGATCTGGGCCGTGGTCAGCCCGCCGACGGCCCGGAGTGTCAGTGCGATCGCGGACGCCGGGCTCAGCGCCGGGTGACAGCAGCGGCTCAGCAGGAGCAGCGTGTCGTCCGACTGCTCGGTGGGCCCAGGCGGCGGCTCGTCGTGGACCCGCTCCTCCCGCCGTCGCCGGGTGGCCTCGGACCGCTGGGCATCGATCAGCTTGCGGCCCGCGACGCGCAGGAGCCAGGCCTTCGGGTCGTCCGGCGGGTCGTCGGGCCAGTGGCGGACGGCCTCGATGAGGGCCTCCTGGACGGCGTCCTCGGCCGTCGCGAAGTCTGCTCCGCGACGGACGAGGACGCCGAGGACCTGCGGCGCCAGCGTCCGCATCTGGTCGTTCACCGCGTCGTGGTCCACACCAGGCCCCTCATTCGCCGATGGTCAGTCGCCGACCGTCATACGCCGACGGTCACTCGCTGATGGTCAGGTCCTCGCCGAGGAACGGCCGCACCTCGAGCCACTCGTAGATGGGCCGACCGCCCTTGCCGGGTGCCGCGGACAGCTCGGCCGCCGCCTCGTAGGCCCGCTCCTGGGACTCGACGTCGATGATCATCCAGCCGGCGATGAGGTCCTTGGTCTCCGCGAACGGGCCGTCGGTCACGGGCGGGCGGCCTTCGCCGTCGTACCGGACGAACGTGCCCTCGGGGGACAGCGCGCCCTCGCCGACGAACTCGCCGGACTCGGTGAGCTTGTCGGCGAACCGGCGCATGTAGTCGATGTGCTCCGTGATCTCCTCGGGTGACCACTGGTCCATCGGGACGTCGGTGCCCGGCACCCACTCCGGACCGCCGCGCCGGTAGTGCTTCAGCAGCAGGTACTTCGCCATGGTTCTCTCCCTGGGTCACGGGCCCCGTGGGGCCCTGCGTCGTGGACGCGGTACGGACGCCGTCTTGCGCCCTCGACCCTAGGACGGAGCCCTCTTCCCGTTCTCGACATCAGGATCGCCGATTCCCGAGAAAAAAGTTCGGGACGCCTGGACGCGCAGGTCAGCGGCTTGCGCCGGGTCAGCCCACTCGGCTCCGCACGGCCCGGATCGGCGTGACCGCCGCCGGCCCCTCGGGCGCACCCTCGTCGGCCCTCGGTACGACGGCGGTCGCCTGGAACGCCGCGCTCATCGTCTCACCCAGGGCGTCGAGGTCGTCCTCGAAGAGCCCGGCGTAGGTGGACAGCGTCAGGACCGGCGACTCGTGCCCCAGCATCCGCTGCACCGCCTTGACGGTCGCCCCGCCCGAGATCGCCAGGGAGGCCGCGGTGTGGCGCAGGTCGTGCAGCGTGAGCGTGTCGAAGTCCTCGGCGCCCGGCCCCAGGGTGGTGCGCGACAGCGCCGTCAGCAGCCGGGTGCGGCTCACCTTCTCGCCCCGCGTCATCGTCTCGCGCGCCCGGTCCGCGTCGGCCACCAGCGCCCACGTCGCCGGGTCGCAGATGCCGGTGGCCTCCCGGCCGCCGTCCGACTGGAGCCGGCGCACCGCGGCGACCACACCGGCGTCGTACAGGCCGGTGGCGCGCAGGCCGTCCTCGTACAGTCCCAGTGCCTCGCGCAGGGTGCGGACGGCGCGGCCGGCGGCCAGGACGGCGGGCCGGAACGCCGACCGGTCGAAGCTCTCGCGCCGTAGCGCGGTGCCCCGTGCGCCGGTGAACAGCAGGTCTCCGCGTGCCCGCCCCGCCGCCTGCTCGGCCACGGCCGTGACCAGAGACGACGGCAGGGGCACCTCGCGGCGCGCGTGCGTCTTGGTGTCGCCGAGCAGGAGCGTGCCGTCGTCCAGCCGGGAGTACGCCTTGGTGACGTGCACCCGGCGGCGCAGCGGGTCGACGTCGGCCACCCTCAGCGCGCTGACCTCGCCCCAGCGCAGGCCGGTCAGGGCGGTGAGCAGCACCAGGGTGCGCGTCTGGGCCGACGCGGTCGCGTCCGCGACGCGCCGGAGCTGCTCGTGCGACAGGTAGCGGTGCGGCTTGGTCTTCGGGGCGCGCGGCAGGGCGGGCACCTTGCCCGACGGCGTCCGCGCGGGGTTGGTGCGCAGGCGGCGCGCGTCGACGGCGGCGTCGAGCAGGGCCACCAGGAGGCGGGCCGCGTCCCGGCGCCGGGCGGGCGAGGCGGTCTGTCCGGTGGTGGGTGAGACCATGGTGGCGGCCCAGCGGGCGACGTCCTCGTGGGTGACCTGCCGCAGCGGCCGGTCGCCGAAGGCCGGGGCGACCAGCGAGCGGAAGCGTTCGCGCTCGGCCTCGATGGTGCGGGGCGCACGGTCGACCCGGGCCTCCTGCCAGGTCTCGAACCACTCGGCGACGGTGACCCGGCCGGCGGACGGGTCGATCCACTCGGCGTGCTTGCCCGCCTCCTCCTGCCGGCGCGCCTCCGCGAGCGCCTCGCGCCGCACGGTGAAGCGGCGGGTGCTGCGCAGGCGGCCGTCGACCCGGTATCGGCCGATGTAGCCGGTGCGGCCCTCGGAGTCGGTGCGCTGCTCGGTGTACGCCACGGGGGCAGCGTAGTCGCGGCGTTCGGCCTGGTCGTGGTCGTGCGGGGCGTGTCGACGACGGCGCCCCGGCACGGGTCACGGACGACCGGTCACGCACGCACGACCGGTCACGGTGTGACGGGCTGCGGGACGCTCTCGTGGTCCTCCAGGTTCCGCAGCCGTCGTACGGGGCTCGCCGCGAGGATCGCGGGCCCGGCGAGCATGACGAAGGCCGACCCGAGCAGCACCGCACGGGTCCCGGCGGCCTCCGCGACTGCGCCGGCGATCAGGCCGCCCAGGGGGATGCAGCCCCAGGACACGAAGCGCACGGTGCCCATGACGCGGGACAGGAGCTCGGGCGGGCTCGCGACCTGCCGGTAGGTGCGCGTGACGACGCTGCCGGGGACCACGCTGGCCGCGAAGAGGAGGTTGCCGGCGGCGAAGCAGATCCAGCCCCAGTGGCCGACTCCCGCGGGGATCAGCAGCGCCCCCGCGAACCCGACGAGCCCGTCGAACAGCACGACGCGCGCCGAGCCGAACCGCCGCACGAGCCAGGGTGTGGCCGCCGCGGCGAGCAGCGCCCCGACGCCCTCAGTCGCCAGCAGCAGCCCGACGACGGCGGCCGGAGCGTCCAGCTCCCGGACCAGGTAGATCGCGAACAGGGCGTGCTGGGCGCCGCAGACCGTGTTGACCACGCACGCCCACCAGGTGCACGGCGCCAGGACGGGGTGGGTCGTCACGAACCGCCAGCCCTCGGCGATCCGGCGGCGCAGCGGGGTCGGGTCGTCGTCGCCCGGCTGGCGCCGTTCGGGCAGGGCGCGCAGCAGCACGGCGGAGGCGACGTAGGACACCGCGTCGAGCAGCAGCGCGGGTGCGGCGCCGACGAGCTGGACGACCAGCCCGCCCAGCGAGGGTCCGCCGAGCTCGGTCACGGCGTGCGTCCCGGACATGAGCGAGTTGCGGCTGGTGAGCTGGTCGCGCGGCACCACGGAGGTGATGAACGTGGTGCTGGCGCTGAAGAAGAGCACCTCGGCGAAGTTGAGCGTGAGCGCCACGACGAACAGCTGGGCCAGGGTCAGGTGACCGGTCCACCAGGCGAGGGGCACCGACACGATGGCGGCGGCCCGGACGAGGTCGGTGACGATCTGGGTGGCGCGCAGCGGCCAGCGCTGCACGATCGCGCCGGCGGGCAGCCCGATGACGATCCAGGCCAGGTAGGACGCCGCGGCGAGCAGTCCCGTCTCGAACGGTCCGGCGTCGAGCACGAGCACAGCGGTCAGGGGCAGGGCGATCTTCGTGACCGCCGAGCCCATGTTGCTGGTCGTCGTGGCCGCCCAGAAGGTCCAGAAGGAGCGTGCGGCGGTCGGGGCCGTCGTCGTCATGGGTCTGCCTCCACGGTGAGCCGATGGGTTCGAGAGTGAGTTCCATTGTGGAACTCACTGGCGGTACAGTGGCAGAAGGACGGCGGCGGGCGCAACGCGGCCCGGGTGCCGGGGGGATGGGCAACGGCATGGGCATGGGCTTGGGCGAGGACGTACGAGAGGATGGCGCGCATGCGCAAGGAGGACCTGGCCGACGCCGACTGCGGGATCGCGCAGTCGCTCGGCGTCGTGGGTGACTGGCAGAGCCTGCTGATCGTGCGCGAGGCCGCGGCCGGCGTCTCACGCTTCGACGCGCTCGCCCACGAGCTCGGGTTCAGCAGACGAGCCCTGACCGAGCGGCTCGGCCGGCTCGTGGACGACGGCGTCCTGGAGCGGGTCCCGTACTCGGCGCACCCGCCCCGGTTCGACTACCGGCTCACCCGCCGCGGCGAGGGGCTCGTGCCCGTGCTCGTCGCGCTGCAGGAGTGGGGGACGCGCTACGTGATGGGCGACGGCGCCGTCTCGGGCGCCGTCGGCGACGCCGAGGCGCGGCGCGTGCACGCGCTCGTGGGGACGCGGGTGCCGGACGTGACGCTCACGGCCCACGACGGCACCGCCGTCGGCCTCGTGGACCCCCACCGCTGGACCGTGCTGTTCCTCTTCCCGGGCGCCTACGCCCCCGGCACGGACGGGTACCCCACCGGCTGGAGCGACATCCCCGGCACCCGCGGCTGCACGCTCGAGTGCGTCACGTACGCCGGGCGCACCGCGGCGCTCGCCGACGCCGGCGCCCGGGTGCTCGGCGTGTCCACCCAGCGCCCCGACCAGCTCGCGGCCTTCGCCGCGCACGCCGAGCTGCCCTATGCGCTGGCCTCGGACCAGGACGGCCTGGCGGCGTCGGCCCTGCGCCTGCCGGTGTTCCGGGCCGCCGGGACGGACCGGCTCAAGCGGACCACGCTCCTGATCGCGCCCGACGGCACCGTCCGCCGGGTCCAGGCACCGGTGACCGACCCGGCGGGTTCCGTGGACGACATGCTCGACGCCGTGCGCGCCGAGGCCGGCCGCGCGGAGACCGGGCAGCCCGCGCGCGGCTAGGTCCGTGCTGCGCGGCCAGGTCCGTGCGGAACCGTCAGATCGCCCGGGCCTGCCCTGTCAGCGCGTTCCAGCCGATGCGTCCGCCGAGGGCCAGCAGCACGACGCCGGTCACCCGGTCGGTCACCCGCGCGATCGCGCGCCCGGACAGCCACCGCTTCGCCAGGCCCGCGGCGTTGATCAGCAGCGCGAGCCAGGCCAGCCCGAGCACGTCGTGCTCCACAGCCAGGAGCAGGCCCATCAGGAGGTGCGGCACGCCGTCGGGCAGGAACTGGGGGATCGTGGCCAGGTAGAAGACGCCGACCTTGGGGTTCAGCAGGTTCGTCGTGGCGCCGAGCGCGAAGGAGCGCCAGGTCGAACGCCCGACCCCCGGTACAGCGCCGGGCAGGACGCCAGCCACAGCACCGGGCACAGCACCGGGCAGAGCGCCGTCGACGCCGTCGGGCAGCGCGTCGTACCGCCCGGCGCGGAAGCTCGACCACAGCATCCGGCCGCCGAGCCACGCGAGGTAGGCCGCGCCCGCCAGGGTGAGCGCCCGGTAGGCCGTCTCGGAGGCGGCGAGCACCGCCGTCGCGCCGACGGCGGCCGCGACTCCCCAGGCCAGGACGCCCGCGTTGATGCCGAGCGCCGTGGCGTAGGCGTGCCTGCGGCCGCTGACGACGGCGGTCCGCAGCACCAGCGCGCTGTCCAGGCCCGGCATGATCGTCAGGGGGATCGCGACCAGCGCGAACAGGAGCATCGCCTCAAGGACCGTCACGCGCGCGAACGTACCAGTGCCCGCCCCGCCGTTCCCCGCCCCGCCAGCGTCTGTCCCGCCAGCGTCTGTCCCGCTCCTGCCTGTCTCACCGATGACCGGCACGTGCGGACGAGCCGGTAGTTTGGAGGCATGCGCGTTCTCGTCTCCGGTGGAGCCGGCTACATCGGCTCACACACCGTCCTTGCCCTGGTAGCCGCCGGTCACGACGTCATCGTGGTCGACGACTTCTCGAACTCGAAGCCCTCGGTGCAGGGCCGCCTGGAGGCGCTCGCGGGTCGCGCGATCCCCTTCCACGGGTTCGACCTGACCGACGCCGACAAGACCGAGCGGCTGTTCGCGCACGAGCGGATCGACGCCGTGATCCACTTCGCGGGCTTCAAGGCCGTGGGGGAGTCGGTGACGAAGCCGCTGGAGTACTACCGCAACAACCTCGACTCGACGTTCGCCCTGGCCGCGTCGATGGCGAAGTACGGGGTCACCAAGCTGGTGTTCTCGTCGTCGGCCACGGTGTACGGCGAGAAGGCCCCCGTGCCCTACCGGGAGGACTACGAGCACCTGTCCTCCTCGTCGCCGTACGGGCAGACCAAGGTGATGATCGAGCGGGTCCTGTCGGACATCGCGCAGATCTCCGAGGGCTGGAAGGTCGCGCTGCTGCGCTACTTCAACCCGGTCGGGGCGCACCCGAGCGGTGACATCGGCGAGGACCCGCAGGGCATCCCGAACAACCTGATGCCGTTCATCGCGCAGGTCGCGGTGGGCCGGCGCGAGCGGCTGACCGTCTTCGGGGACGACTACCCGACGGCGGACGGCACGGCCGAGCGCGACTACCTGCACGTCACCGACCTCGCCGCCGGGCACGTCGCCGCCCTGGAGCACCTGGACGACATGGTGGAGCCCGCCCGCGCGTTCAACCTCGGGACCGGTACCGGTACGTCGGTGCTGGAGCTGCTGAAGGCGTTCGAGCGCGCGGTCGGCCGCGAGCTGCCCTACGAGATCGGCCCGCGCCGCGCCGGGGACCTGCCCGCCTTCTGGGCCGACCCGACGCGGGCCAACACCGAGCTGGGCTGGCACGCGACCAAGACCATCGACGACATGTGCGCCGACACCTGGCGCTGGCAGTCCCGGAACCCCGAGGGGTTCCCGGGCAGCTGAGCCCTGCCGTCGCTGGTCGGGTCCCTGGCGACGCTGCCAGGGCACCCGACCGGTTGGGCGTGACCGGACCGGTCAGACCAGCGGGTTGCCGATCGGCGGCGTCTCCAGCCGGTCGAAGTCGAGCTGCGGCACGCCCTCGTCCGGGTCCGGACCGAGCGGCGGCCTGGACCCGGCGCGAGAGTCAGCGCGAGATTCCGTCCGCGGAGCCGGCATCAGGATGGGCCGCAGCTCCGGGCCGAGCGCGGACCGCGAGTCCTGGCGGGAGGTGCGCTCGTTCGCCGCCGGCTCCTCGCGCACCGTCTGGCGCATCGTGCGGTCCACCGGCTCGGCGTGCGCCTCCTCGAAGGCCCGCACGATGGACCAGGGCAGGCGGATGTAGCCCTCGACGTCGAACCCGTTGGCGATGGCCCAGGCGCGCATCTGCGCGGGGGTCGCCCGGCCGCGGCCGTCGGTGGGCTTCTTCGACCCCGACTCGTCCACCAGCTTGGGGAAGTCCACCGGCGTCGCCTCGACGATCGGCTCGATCACCGAGTCCCGGGCGCAGCCGATCGTGTCGGCGACCCGCCACAGCTCCTGACGGGCCTCCAGGTGGTAGCGGTCGGCCTCGATCGCCTGGCGCACCAGCGCGTCGAAGAACGCCTTGCGGGCGGCGGCCGCCGCCTCGGGCGTCAGCCGGTACAGCGGCTCGGCCTCGGCCAGCCCCGCGGCGGTCTCGATCGTCAGCCGGCCGTCCTGGAGCGTCTCGGCCAGGAGCGACAGGTAGCCGTTGGTGCGCACGTCCGCGACGGCGGCGATCGCGTCGGCCAGCGGCTGGCCGCCGAGCGTCGTCAGCACGCCCGGACCGCGACGGCCGGGCCACGGCCGCGGGGCGTCGGCGGCCCGCGTGGGCCCCTCCGGCCACGGGTAGACCCAGGCGCGCAGCGTGACCTGCAGCAGCTCGGGCAGGTCCGGCAGGCCGGTCGCGCTCTGCACGAACCGGGCCAGGAGCCCGGCCACGGCCCGCGCCTCGCTGAGCGGGCTGGAGTTCGGCAGACCGCCCTCGTACGGGACCCCTGCGGCGGTGCAGCAGTCCGACAGCCGGCGGTGCACCAGGCCGGGCAGGTAGTGGTAGCTCGCGTCGATGATCGTGAGCTGGGCGAGCGTGGGCAGCTCCCAGCCCAGGTGGGACAGCTCGTTGCGCAGCACCTCGATGCCGAGCCGGCCGTTGTGGGTGACGATCGCCATCTGCGACAGGCGCTCGCGCAGGGTGGCGGCGACGTCGGCCAGCGCGATCCACGCGCCGTCGGGGTGCAGCACCGCGGACCACTCGTCGACCACCCCGCCGCGCTCGTCGACGCGCACGACGGCTATCTCTCGCAGGCGTGCCCCAGCAAGCTGGATCCCGGTGATCCGGGTCGACACCGCTGCGTACGCGGGCTTGCCCACGCGTTCGTCCCTCGCCATGCGCGTCCTTTCTCGACAGCCGTGCCGCCGTTGGCGCTACGACGCGCCACAGGGTGCCATCTGCGCGAGAGTCCTGAAAGTGGAGATCGTACGAATATGTCGGATTCTGTGAAAATCACTACCAAAGATAGCGGACCGCCCCCCGATTATTAACACTTGCGGTGGGTGTTTGGCCACCGTCCGGGGCAGGGCAAAAGGGGAGGTCATGATGCTGGCGAAGCTTTCGGTCATGGACTGGCGCGCCATCGCGGCGCTCGCGTTCGCTCTTCCGTACGTCGCGCTGACACTGGTCGGTGATCGGTTCGGGTGGCTGCAGCTCTCGACTTCCGACGCTCTGACCAGCCCAGTCACCATTGTGGCACTGGGCTGTCTGCTTGCCGGAGCAGGCCTCGCGCTGACTCCGGTGCTGCAGGGCGGGGCGTACCCGGTGCTGAACATCCTGGTGGGTGGCGCGATGCTGGCGGGCTTCGGCTGGGCCGTGCTGGTGCTGGCCCAGGCGCGGTACGGATGCGACCCGCTGAACGTCTTGCCCGGCTGCGGGTGATCTTTAGAAAGTTAAGACCCTCGCCGCTATCGGGTGATATCGGGCAGGTGTCAGATGGCTTGCCGGACGCTCCGCGGGGAGATTTCCCGTGCCGACGACCGCTCGCCGGGACACAATGCGAGCGTGTTCCAGCGTCCAGCCCACCATCGTGTCTCGAGCCGCGAGCTCGTCGCGCTCGGCACCGCGAGCCAGGTGCCCACCAGGACCCGCAACCACAACGGCTACGTGCTGTTCTGGGACGACGAGGTCATCCTGTTCGACCCGGGCGAGGGGTCCCAGCGCCAGATGCTGCACGCGGGGATCTCCGCGACGGCGCTGACCCGGATCGCGCTCACGCACCTGCACGGCGACCACAGCCTGGGCCTGGCCGGCGTGGTGCAGCGCATCAGCCTGGACGCGGTGCCACAGACGGTGCCGGTGACCTTCCCGGCGTCGGGCCGCCGCTGGGTCGAGCGCCTGTGCGACGCCACCGCCTTCTACCACCAGGAGCGGCTCGCGCTGCAGGGGCTGAGCCGGGACGGCGTCGTGCCCCGCGTGCCGGGGGAGCTGCACGGCCCCGCGGTGCTGCGGGCGGCCCGGCTGGACCACTCGCTGGAGGCGTACGGGTACCGGCTCGACGAGCCGGACGGCCGCCGCATGGTCCCGGAGCGGCTGGCCGCCGCGGGCATCCATGGGCCCGACGTCGGCCGCCTCGCCCAGGAGGGCACGATCGGCACGCCCCACGGCACGGTCCGGCTGGAGGACGTCAGCGAGCCGCGGCCCGGCCAGTCGTTCGCGTTCGTCATGGACACCCGGATGTGCGACGCCGTGCCGAGCCTGGCTGACGGCGTGGACCTGCTCGTCATCGAGTCGACCTACCTGGACCGCGACCGGCACCTCGCGCACGACCACGGGCACCTGACCGCGCTGGAGGCGGCGACGGTGGCCGCGCGGTGCGGGGTCCGGAGCCTGGTGCTGACCCACTTCTCGCAGCGGTACACCGATCCGACCGAGTTCGAGAGGGAGGCACGCACGGTGTTCGACGGCGAGCTCACGGTCGCGTCCGACCTGGACCGGGTGGCGGTACCGCGGCGGCGGTGAAGCGCCGGCAGTGTGTCAGGTAGCGGCACTTCGCATGCCTTGACGCAACCTGTTGCTTCTACGCAACGGCATCTCGATCCCCTTGACCTTCACCCTGGGGGAACCGCCAGTCTCCTGAGCACCGGCGACCCGCGCCGGGGACGAGGATGACGACGTGGAGCACCTGAGCATCGGCGAGTTCGCCCGGACGTCCGGCCTGACGCCCAAGGCGTTGCGCCTGTACGACGAGCTCGACCTGCTGCGGCCGGATCGGGTGGACCCGCTGACCGGCTACCGCTGGTACGCGCCGGCCCAGCTCGACCGGGCCCGCCTGGTCGCACGGCTGCGGCTGATCGGCATGCCCCTGGCCCGCATCCGTGCGGTCGCCTCCGCGCCGGCAGGTGTGGCGGCCGACCAGGTGCGGGCGTACTGGCGTCAGGTCGAGGCCGACACGGCCTCACGCCGCGACATCGTCGCCTCCGTCGTCGAACACCTGCGCACGAAGGAGACGATCATGCAGATCTCAGGCCCCACGCTTACCGCCCGTAGCGCCTGGCGACTCGGCCAGGGCGCCCGCGCGGCCCAGCAGGACGCGCTCTACGCGGGCGGCTCCCTGTTCGTCGTCGCCGACGGGTTCGGGCCGCACGGCAGCCCCGTCCCGGCCGGTCTGGCCGTCGACGCCTTCGCCGCGATGGATGCCCCTGTGGGCACCACCACGGGCACCACGGTGGACGCCCCCTGGACGACGGCGGACGGCGACCCCGCGGCCGCGCTCCTGGCGGCAACGGCCGAGGCGAGCCGGGCGATCACCGCCGAGGCGGCCACCCTGCCCGACCCGCACCACTTCGGCACCACCGTGACCGCCGCGCTGCTGGTCGGCTCGACGCTGTTCAGCGCGCACGTCGGCGACTCGCGCCTGTGGCTCGTGCGGGACAGCCGGGCGGAGCGGCTCACCCGGGATCACACGGTGGTCGCGGCGCTGATCGAGGAGGGCCGGCTGACCGAGGACGAGGCGCGCTCCCACGAGGACCGCAACCTCCTGAACCAGGCGCTCGTCCCGGTCGGGACCGGCGGGCACTCCGACGCAGGGCCCGACCTGGCCACGACCGAGGTACGGGCGGGTGACCGGTTCGTCCTGACCGGCGACGGCGTCCACGCGGTCCTGGCGGCGGACCACCTCGCGGCCCTCCTGACGCGTGAGGGCGACCCCGACGCCGTCGGGCAGGAGATCGCCTGCGCCGTGGAGGCGGCGGGCGCCCCCGACAACTACGCGCTGGTCGTCGTCGACCTCGACGCCTGAGTTGGACGCGCGACCTGGACACCTGACCAGGACGCGCTGTCCACGGGCAGTTCTACCCGTTGACCTGCCCGTGGACCCCCAACCACGATGCCGCACATGAGCAACCCGGTGAACCTCCAGGTCTGGGACGGCGCCGTCAACCTCCGCGATCTCGGTGGCCTCCCGCTGGAGGACGGCGGGACCACCGCCGCAGGGCGCGTCTGGCGCTCGGGCGCTCCCGAACCCATGACGCAGACCGGCTGGGCGGAGGCCGTCGACGTCGGGCTCACGACCGTCGTCGACCTGCGCAACCCCGCCGAGGTCAAGCAGGCGCACGACCTCATGCCCGACGCCGTGCGGCCCCGGGAGCTCGTCACGCACAACACCCCGACCGAGGACCCCGGCGACCCGCACTTCCTGGAGACCTGCGGCCCCTGGCTCGACCACCCGCGCTCCTACGCGCCGAACACCGCGATGTACCCGCACCTGTTCGGCGGCGTGTTCCGGGTGATCGCCGACGCCCCCGGGCCCGTGCTGGTGCACTGCGCGGCCGGCCGCGACCGCACCGGGATGATCACCGCCCTGCTGCTGTCGCTGACGGGTGTCGAGCACGAGGCGATCGCGCAGGACTACGAGCGCGCCTTCCGCGGCACCACGCACCGCGGCGGCGGCGTGGCCTACGACGTCGAACGCGGCGCCTGGGTGCAGCACCGCGGCGAGACGTGGACCGCCCGGCAGCTCGACGAACGCGTCGGCGAGCGCCGTGCGGCACTGCTGGACTGGCTGGCGGAGCTGGACCCGGTGGCCTACCTGCGGTACGCCGGGCTGGACGAGGGCCGCATCACGAGCCTGCGGGGGCTCCTGCGGAAGCAGAGCCGGCAGTCGAGCCTGCCACCGGCAGCCCGGCAGACGGCGCCGCCGGCAGCTCCAGGGTCATGAACACGCTGTGCGGGTCCAGGGTGTAGCTCCCGAACGGCCCGCACTCGACGAACCCGTGCCGGGCGTAGAGGCGGCGGGCGGCCGCGAAGTAGTCCTGCGACCCGGTCTCCAGGCTCACGCGCGCGTACCCGCGTCGCGTGGCCTCGGCCAGGACGGCGTCGAGCAGCGCCGAGGCGACGCCCCGGCCGCGGGCGTGGCCGGCGGTGCGCATGGACTTGATCTCGCCCTCCGGCTTCGCGTCGTCCCCGCCGATCTGGCCGTGCCCGCCGATCTCGCTGAGCGCACCGCACCCCAGCAGCGCACCGTCGTCGTCCCGGGCGGTCCAGAAGGTGATCGTCGGGGCGAGCAGCGCCGTGTGGTCCAGCGCGTGGACGCTCTCGGCCGGGGAGGTGGCGAACATGTCGGTGAGGTGCTCGTCGAGCAGGCGCAGCACGTCGTCGCGGGCGGGGGAGTCGGGGGAGACGTTCACGCTCATATCCTGCACGCCCCATTCCTGCGCGAAGCTCGCCGGTGCGCCGTCCGCATGGCGGGCTCGTGTGGCGCACGTCACGTCGCGGGGGTAGGAATCTCCAGGTGCGCGCACGCCCGCGCGCCGCGTGCCGGCCGATGAGGGCCGGAGGATCGAGGAGAACAACGATGTCGCTGCCCAGCCCGAGCTACACGATCACCCTGCGCGTGGAGGTGGCCGCGTCGCAGCGCGCCACGAGCACGGTGGTAGCGGCGGTAGCCGACGCCGGGGCGGCGGTCATGGGCGTGGACATCGCGCACTCGACGTCGCACGGACTGGTCGTGGACGTCACGTGCGACACGATCGACGCGGAGCATGGGGAGCGGGTCGTGGCAGCGGTCAACGCCGTGGAGGGCGCGGAGGTGCTCAAGTCGAGCGACTCGACGTTCCTGATGCACCTGGGCGGCAAGATCGAGGTCACGAACAAGGTGCCGCTCAAGACGCGCCGCGACCTGTCGCGCGCGTACACGCCCGGGGTGGCGCGGGTGTGCCTGGCGATCGCGGACAAGCCCGAGGACGCGCGCCGGCTGACGATCAAGCGCAACACCGTCGCCGTGGTCACGGACGGCACGGCGGTGCTGGGCCTGGGCGACATCGGCCCGGCCGCCGCGCTGCCTGTGATGGAGGGCAAGGCGGCGCTGTTCAAGGAGTTCGGCGGGGTGGACGCCTGGCCGGTGTGCCTGGACACGACCGACACGGACGAGATCGTGCGCATCGTCAAGGCGATCGCGCCCGTCTACGGGGGCGTCAACCTGGAGGACATCGCCGCGCCGCGGTGCTTCGAGATCGAGGCGCGGCTGCGCGAGGAGCTGGACATCCCGGTGTTCCACGACGACCAGCACGGCACGGCGATCGTGGTGCTGGCGGCGCTGGTCAACGCCCTGAAGGTGGTCGGCAAGGACCTGGGGGACGTGCGGATCGTCGTGTCCGGCGTCGGGGCCGCGGGCAACGCGATCATCCGGCTGCTCAAGGCGCAGGGCGCGCGGCACATCGTGGCGTTCGGCCGGGACGGCGCGCTGCACCCGGGCGTGGTCACCGACGACCCGCACCGGCGCTGGCTGGTCGACAACACCAACGTCGACGGGTTCTCGGGCACGCTGCAGGAGGGCCTCAAGGGCGCGGACGTGTTCATCGGGGTCTCGGCGGGCGGGATCCTGTCCGGTGCGGACGTGGCGCAGATGGCCCAGGACGCGATCGTGTTCGCGCTGGCCAACCCGACCCCGGAGGTGGACCCGCTGGAGGCGGCCGAGTCTGCGGCGGTGGTGGCGACCGGACGCAGCGACTACCCGAACCAGATCAACAACGTGCTGGCGTTCCCGGGCCTGTTCCGGGGGCTGCTCGACACGGGGGCCACGGACATCACCACGGAGCTGCTGCGGGTGGCCGCGGTGGCGATCGCCGAGGTGGTCGCGCCGGACGAGCTGAACAGCGCGTACATCATCCCGGGGGTGTTCGACCACCGGGTCGCGGACGCCGTGGCGGACGCGGTGCGCAAGCAGGTGTGAGCTCCTGCCGGGCCACGCCTGTCGGTGTGGCCCGGCAGGCGTGTCAGCCGATGCTGCCGATCGTCGAGTTCACGATGCCGCTGACGACGGCAGCGGTGCCCAGGACGAGGACGAGCAGCGCGCCGGTGGAGGCCACCAGGGGGATCCACCAGCGCACGGTCTCCGGCTGGGTGCGACCGTAGAAGTGGTCGGGCTGCGCGGAGGTGGTGCGGTCGAGGAAGGCGTCGTTGTTGCTCACACTGATAGAGACGTCCGACGGGCTCGAAACGATGCCCGCGTGCCGATAACGGTTCGGGAACGGTCGTACCGTCCCGGGACGGGACGAGCACCCCGGGAGAGTTGAGGTCAGCGTGAAGAACATCGGGTTCCTGTCCTTCGGTCACTGGACGCCGCATCCGCAGTCGGGCACCCGCTCGGCGTCGGACGCGTTGCTGCAGTCGATCGACCTGGCCGTGGCCGCCGAGGAGCTGGGTGCCGACGGCGCCTACTTCCGGGTGCACCACTTCGCGCGGCAGCTCGCCTCGCCGTTCCCGCTGCTGGCGGCGATCGGTGCGCGCACCAGCCGCATCGAGATCGGCACGGGCGTGATCGACATGCGCTACGAGAACCCGCTGTACATGGCGGAGGACGCCGGTTCGGCGGACCTGATCTCCGGCGGGCGGCTGCAGCTCGGCATCAGCCGTGGGTCACCCGAGCAGGTCATCGAGGGCTACCGGCACTTCGGGTACGAGCCGGCGCCGAAGGACGCCGGCGGCGCGGACCTGGCCCGGGAGCACACCGCCCGGTTCCTGGAGCTGCTCGACGGCGAGGGCTTCGCCGAACCGAACCCGCGCCCCATGTTCCCCAACCCGCCGGGGCTGCTGCGCGTCGAGCCGCACTCCGACGGGCTGCGCCGGCGGATCTGGTGGGGCGCCGGCTCCCGCGCGACGGCCGAGTGGACGGCCGCCCAGGGCATGAACCTCATGTCGTCCACGCTGCTCACCGAGGACACCGGCGTGCCGTTCCACCGGCTGCAGGCCGAGCAGATCAAGCGGTTCCGCGACGCCTGGGCCGAGGCCGGGCACGAGCACGAGCCGCGCGTGTCCGTCAGCCGCAGCATCTTCCCGATCACCGACCAGCGCGACCGGCAGTACTTCGGCATGGAGGTCTACAGCGAGGATCAGGTGGGCCACCTCGACACCGGCCCCGCCCGGTTCGGCAAGACGTATGCGGGCGAGCCCGACGCACTGGTCGAGGACCTGCGCGAGGACGAGGCGGTCGCGGCCGCCGACACGCTGCTGCTGACCGTGCCCAACCAGCTCGGCGTCGACTACAACGCGCACGTCATCGAGAACATCATCAAGCACGTGGCGCCGGCGCTCGGGTGGCGGTGACCCGGCTGCGGCTCTGACGGGGACGCCGGTGGGCGGGCGACGATCTCACCCGCCCACCGGCTGTCGGGCCGACGACGGCGGTGGGACGCTGCAAAGATGACCATCATCAGGACTCCCGAGCCCGCCGAGGCCACCGGCGCCTGCGCCGAGGGGTACGCCGGGGATCTCCGCGAGCTCGGCTACGTGCCGAGCCACACCCGGGTCATGGCCGTCAACCCGCAGGCGCAGCGCGCGTTCGAGGACCTGACCGGCGCGATCGTGCCCAGCATCGGCCTGCGCCTGTACGAGCTGGTCACTCTCGCCGCCGCAGGCGCCCTGCGGTCGCAGGCGTGCCGCCTGGCCCACGGGCGCAAGTCCCGCACCGTGTTCGACGACGCCCAGCTCGAACGCATCGCCCTCGACTACCACGCCGCCGGACTCAGCGAGCTCGAGGTCACCGCCATGGAGCTCGCCGAGCGCATCAGCCGCGACTCAACCGCGCTGACCGAGCAGGACACCCGGCGGCTGCGCGACCTCGGGCTCACCGACCGGCAGATCGTCGACGTCGTGCTGGCCGCCGCCGCCCGGAACTACTTCAGCCGCGCCCTGCACGCCCTCGCCGTGCCACCCGACGTCCCGCCCGACCTGCCCGAAAGCCTCCGGGAGGCGCTCCTGACCGGCACGTGAGCTAGGCCGCGCAGGGGTTGGCGGCCCGGGCGCCGGCCGGCGCCGGCTCCGGGCGGCGCGCAGCCACCACGACCGAACGCCGCCGGACCAGGTCACGTACCTGCCCGAACGCGTCGCACCGCTCCATCAGGTGCACCGCCGACCACGGGCCCCGCGGACCGCCGGCCGCCGCCGCGAGCAGCGAACGCTGCGCCGTCCACCGCTCCCAGTGCCGCACGAACTCGTCCGGCTGCACCACGCGGCCCCGGTCCAGCTGCCCGTCCAGGGCCTCCGCCAGCGACACGTCCACGGCCACCAGCACCGGGTCCCACCCGCACCGCCGCGCCAGCAGGCCCAGCAGCTCCCGACGGCGTTCGCGGGTGGCGGTGTCGTGCACCAGCAGGGGCCGGCCCGAACGCGGCCCGGCCAGGAGGCTCAGCACGGTCGCGACGGCGTGCAGGGTGTGCGCCACCCAGCGGTAGGCGACGTACGGCACCCAGGACGGGAGGCGGGCGGCGATCCGACGCCGGTAGCGGTCGGGGTCGAGCACCACCGCGCGAGGGACGTCCGCGGCGACGTTGGCGAGCAGGGTGCTCTTGCCGGCGCCCGGGACGCCGCCCACGACGATCATCAGCGGGCCGGCGGGGCTGGCGGCGGAGTGTTCGGGAGCGTGGTCAGGAACGGGTTCCGGGGCGCGGCCGCGAGCGCCGTCGGAGGTGTCAGGGGAGTCGGGGACAGGACGCAGGAGTGGGGCGGGTGTTGTCACGTGGTCCTCCATACGTAGGGGGCCGGGTGAGCAGCATCGCGCGAGCCGATCCAGGATCACCGGGAGCGCCCTGAGAGGGTGCTGGACCGGGTTCACGGACCGGGATGTCGAGCCAGGGAGATTCGTGTGCGCCGACGCACGTCAAGGGTTGGGGAGCACCCTGGGTCACAGACATCGGACAGTTGCTCATTGCTGCTTCCATAACGTGCGACGAGGCCCGATTTGTTCCCGGTCGGGCGCTCCGACCTGCGGCGTTCCTACGGAGCTGGTGTGGTGTTCCTGCGTTGACCCTGCTGCGTCCATCCGGCGGAGTTCACCCGGTCCCACGGGCCCGTCCGGGAGCGGCCCGGGCTAACCTCGGCTGGGAAGACCGCCAAGAAAGACCGCCGACAGGACGACGAAGCCCCGAGGAAGGCGAGCCCGGATGCGACGACGAATCGTGGGCGCCCTGGCAGCAGCGCTGGTGCTGGCGGCGACACCCCTGCCCGCGCACGCCGCGCCCGGCGACCCCGCACCCGGCTGGCCCACGCAGCGCAGCGGCGGCACCTGGTCGGCGGCGGTCTCCCAGTCGGGCCGGGTGCACACCGTCGCGCACCCCGTGCCGGGCGAGGGTTACGAGGTCCTCAGCCTGGGCTCGACGTACAACGGGACCTGGCCCGTCCCGACCGAGATCCCCGGGTACGGCGGCAGCGTCCGTGCCGGGTCCGGCGCGTACGGGATCGCCGTCTCCTCCGGGCCCGACTCGTCCCTGGTGTCCCGCGAGTTCGTCGGCGGACGGTGGACCGCGCCCGAGACGATCGGTGAGCTCGACCACGCCACCAGCTTCGTCACCACCACCGACGGCGACGCCGTCGTCGTCTGGCGGGCTCCCGACGGCCTCATGGCGGGCCTGCACCCGCGGGGCGGGACCTGGACGACGCTCCCGGTCACCGGTGTGCCCGAGAACGGGTACTTCGCCGCGACCATCAACGACGCCGGCAAGGTGACCGTCGTCTGGGCCGAGGCCACCGGCACCACCACCCAGGCCGTCCGGCGCACCGTGCTCCGCCCCGGCGCCACCACCTGGACCGCACCACAGACCCTCGGCACCGTCTCGCCCACCGGCGGGGCACCCCGCATCGTGAGCGACGGCCAGGGCCGCGAGACGATCACCGCGGGCGACAAGCTCTGGCGGCAGCAGACCACGAGCTCCACGCCCTCCTACGCCTTCGCCGTGGGCCGGGACGCCGAGCTCGCCGCGGGCACCACCCACACCCGCGTCGTCTGGCCCTACCGGAACGGCCGCTACCTGTCCGTCCGCACCCGCCACTTCACGCAGACCTCCACCACGCAGGGCTGGGGCCCCACCACCACCGTGTGGGCCACGACCTTCCCCACCACCGTGCCCGTGCGCTGCCGGGAGCACATCAACCTCGGCCTCGGCATGGCACCCGCAGGCCGCTCCTACGTCGCCCTCGGTGTCGTCGCCGACTCCAGCAGCACCGCGTGCAGCGGCAACAAGGCCCGCCTGGTGACCCTCGACCGCACCAGCACACCCCTGAACGACGTCGCCATCGGGGGCTACTTCAACGGCACCGGGTTCGGCGTCACGGTCAACGCCCGCGGCCCCGTCGCCGTCAGCCACCAGGCCGACGGCGCGGACAACGGCTGGGGCGACACCAACTACCTGCAGTTCTTCAGCCGCTGAGCCGCTCGGCGAGCTCCCGGGCCCGCCGACGGATACGAGCTGTACCGGCTGGACCGTTGTAGGCCGCGTACGACGGCCACTGGAAGACCAGGATCGCCAGCTCCTCCAACGCCAGGCACCTACGGAACTCGTCGACGTCCTGCGCGCCACCTCGTCGGGCGGTCCGCGCCAGGTACTCCTCGACGAGGGCGGCCGGGACACGAGCACCCGACGGGGTAGCCCGGACACTGAGCAACGCGAGGTCCGACGTCGCCCGCCCGATACCGGCCGCCTGCCAGTCGCAGAACACCGGAGTGTCGTGCCCGCCAGCCTGTTCGTGCACGACGTTCCCGGTATGACAGTCACCGTGGACGAACACCGAAGGCACAGTCCGGAGGCGGTCAACCACCGCGGTCCTGCCTTCGAGCAGGTCATCGAGCTGCGGAAGATGACCGGACCAGAACTCGACGACAGGGCCGAGGTCCGAGACCGCGAGCGCCGACAACAGGTCGTCAGCGCGTCCCCAGTCGCCCGCGGGAAGTGGCATCCCGTGCAGCCGGGCCAGCTCCCGGCCGAGCAATCGCCACCGGTCCCGGGACCAGGCAGTGACGGCCAGCTGTTCGCCGGCGTCCTCGAGAAGGAGCGCGACGCCCTCGTCGAGGATCAGCACGTCCAGCAGCGCAGGCGTGGACACGGGGGCAGCCGGTGCCACGCCGCGGTAGAACCTCAGCTCCCGCTCCGCCTCGGCGCGGGAGCGACCGACGTCGGCGGCGGTGACCTTCAGATACGCCCGGCCACCACCCGTCAGCCCCACACGATGAACGCCCGCACCCGAACGAGCGTCGGCGGGCGATGCGCCATCTGACAGGCGCAGGCCGAACCTCTCGAGGGCCGAGGCCAACACATCCTGCTGCGACCGATCTCGCGACGGGGGAGGCATCCGGTCAACGTACATTGACCCACTGACAAGCCGGGCGGAGCGCTGTCGGCCGCGATCAAGGCGGCACGACATGACAGCATCACGTGCGTGACGAACAACGCCGACGACGCCGAGCACCTGCGCACCCTCGCGCTCCTGCGACGCGTCCGCGACCGCATGGACCGCGAGTACACCCAGCCCCTGGACGTCGCGGCGCTCGCGGCCGGGGTGCACATGTCGGCCGGGCACCTGTCGCGCCAGTTCAAGGCCGCCTACGGTGAGTCCCCGTACAGCTACCTGATGACCCGGCGGATCGAGCGCGCCATGATGCTCCTGCGCCGGGGCGACCTGAGCGTGACCGAGGTCTGCTTCGCGGTGGGCTGCTCGTCGCTGGGGACGTTCAGCACGCGGTTCACCGAGCTGGTCGGGGTGCCGCCGAGCGTGTACCGCGCCGACCCCGTGCTCGCGGGCGCACAGGTCGACACCGGGGGCCTGCCGGCGTGCATCGCCAAGCAGGTGACCAGGCCCGTCAGGAATCGAGAAGCGCGACCCCCGGGTCGGGACCTAGCGTGACCGTCATGAGCACACAGACGAGCAAGAGCACGGGGCTGACGATCCACCAGACCTTCCTGCCGCACACCGACCCGGAGGCGTCCCTGGCGTTCTACCGGGACGCGCTGGGCTTCGAGGTCTTCCTCGACGTCGGGCAGGGTGACATGCGCTGGATCACGGTCGGCCCGGCGGACCAGCCGGACACCTCGATCGTGCTGACGCCGCCGGGGGCCGACCCGGGCGTCACCGAGGACGAGCGCCGCACGGTCGCCGAGATGATGGCCAAGGGCACCTACGCCGCCGTCATCCTGGGCGCCACCGACCTGGAGGCGACGTTCGAGCGGGTGCAGGCCAGCGGTGCGGAGGTCATGCAGGAGCCGGTCGACCAGCCGTACGGGTTCCGCGACTGCGCGTTCCGCGACCCGGCGGGCAACACCGTCCGCATCAAGCAGCTCTGAGCGGGCCGCCATGTGCGTCCCCGGGCTGGCGGCCTACCTCCGGGCGGCCGGGACCCACCTGTCCGACATCGAGCTGACTGACATCGAGCTGACTGACACGGACTTGACCGACACCGCGCCGACGAGCACCGCGCCGGCCGGCACCGGAGCATCCGAGGGACCCCGGCCCGTGCTGGTGTCCGCCTCAGGTACCACTGCCACGGAAGGCCGAGCATGAACACGGCGAGCACTGCCACCAGCACCACCGCCCGCACCGGCACGGACGCACCGTCGTCCGGTGCCCACCCGGCGGACACCCACGACCTGATCCGGGTGCACGGCGCGCGGGAGAACAACCTGCGGGACGTGGACCTGGAGATCCCCAAGCGCCGGCTGACGGTGTTCACCGGGGTCTCGGGCTCGGGCAAGAGCTCGCTGGTGTTCGCGACCATCGCCGCCGAGTCGCAGCGGATGATCAACGAGACCTACAGCGCGTTCGTGCAGGGCCTCATGCCGTCGCTGTCGCGGCCGGACGTGGACCTCCTGGAGGGGCTGACGACGGCGATCGTCGTGGGCCAGGAGCGGCTGGGCGCCAACCCGCGATCCACGCTCGGCACGGTGACCGACACCAACGCGCTGCTGCGGCTGCTGTTCAGCCGCCTGGGTACGCCGTCGGCCGGACCGGCGGTCGCGTACTCGTTCAACATCCCGGCCCGTACGGCGAGCGGGGTGATGACGTCGTCCACGGGCGAGAAGCAGATCGTGCGCGAGGCGACGTACCACGGCGGGATGTGCCCGCGCTGCGAGGGCCGGGGCACGGTGTCGGACATCGACCTGGGCGAGCTCGTCGACGAGGACAAGTCGCTCAACGAGGGCGCGATCACCGTGCCCGGGTACAAGGCGGGCGGCTGGTCGGTGCGGTTCTTCACGGAGTCGGGGTACCTCGACGGTGACAAGCCGGTCCGCGACTACAACGAGACCGAGCGGCACGACTTCCTGTACCGGGACGCGACCAAGCGCAAGATCGGCGGCGCCAACCTGACCTACGAGGGCCTGGTCCCGCAGGTGCGGCGCTCGATGCTCGCCAAGGACCGCGACGCGCTGCAGCCGCACCTGCGCGCCTTCGTGGACCGGGCGGTCACGTTCATCACCTGCCCCGACTGCGGCGGCACCCGCCTGGCCGAGGCCGCGCTGGCATCGAAGATCAAGGGCGTCAACATCGCCGACGCGTGCGCCATGCAGATCGGCGACCTGGCCGACTGGGTGCGCGGCCTGGACGAGCCGTCCGTCGCGCCGCTGCTGGGCAACCTGCAGAACCTGCTGGACAAGTTCGTCGAGATCGGGCTGGGCTACCTGTCGCTGGACCGGCCCTCGGGCACGCTGTCCGGCGGCGAGGCGCAGCGCACCAAGCTGATCAGCCACCTCGGCTCGGCGCTCACGGACATCACCTACGTGTTCGACGAGCCCACGATCGGCCTGCACCCGCACGACATCCAGCGGATGAACGACCTGCTGCTCCAGCTGCGGGACAAGGGCAACACCGTGCTGGTCGTGGAGCACAAGCCGGAGACGATCACGATCGCCGACCACGTCGTCGACCTCGGGCCGGGCGCGGGCAGCGCGGGTGGCACAGTGTGCTTCGAGGGCAGCGTCGAGGAGCTGCTCTCCAGCGGCACGCTGACCGGCCGGCACCTGGAGGACCGGGCCTCGCTCAAGGAGTCCCCGCGCGCCGCCACGGGCGCCCTGGAGATCCGCGGCGCGAACACCCACAACCTGCGCGACGTCGACGTCGACGTGCCGCTGGGCGTGCTGTGCGTCGTGACCGGTGTCGCGGGGTCGGGCAAGAGCTCCCTGATCCACGGCAGCCTCGCGGGACGCGACGGCGTGGTCGTGGTGGACCAGGCCGCGATCAAGGGCTCGCGCCGGTCAAACCCCGCCACGTACACCGGGCTGCTGGAGCCGATCCGCAAGGCGTTCGCCAAGGCCAACGGCGTCAAGCCCGCGCTGTTCAGCGCCAACTCCGAGGGCGCGTGCCCCACCTGCAACGGTGCGGGCGTGGTCTACACCCAGCTCGGCTTCATGGACACCGTGGCCACCACGTGCGAGGAGTGCGAGGGCAAGCGGTTCCAGGCGGCGGTGCTGGAGTACAAGCTGGGCGGCTCGGGCGACGGCCCTGACGGCGACGGCGGGACCGACGGCGGGAAGGACATCGCCGAGGTGCTGGCGATGTCGGTGGCCGAGGCCGAGGAGTTCTTCGGGTCCGGTTCCGCTCGTACCCCGGCGGCGCACAAGATCCTGGAGCGCCTGTCCGACGTCGGGCTGGGGTACCTGAAGATCGGCCAGCCCCTGACCACGCTGTCCGGGGGTGAGCGGCAGCGCCTCAAGCTCGCCACGTACCTGGGCGAGGACGGCGGCGTCTACGTGCTGGACGAGCCCACGGCGGGCCTGCACCTGGCCGACGTCGAGAACCTCCTGGCCCTGCTGGACCGCCTGGTCGCGTCGGGCAAGTCCGTCGTGGTCATCGAGCACCACCAGGCCGTCATGGCGCACGCCGACTGGATCATCGACCTGGGCCCGGGCGCGGGGCACGACGGCGGCCGGGTCGTCTTCGAGGGCACGCCCACCGACCTGGTGGCCCGGGCCAAGGCCGGTGAGCCGACCCTGACCGGTCAGCACCTGGCCGAGTACGTCCGCACCTCCTGACACGCCCTCAGCGGCCGGCGCGCACCAGGCCGGACTCGTAGGCGCAGACCACCATCTGCGTCCGGTCGCGCAGGGCGAGCTTGTTCAGGATGCGCGAGACGTGCGTCTTGACCGTCTGCTCGGCGAGGTGCAGCTCGGTCGCGATCTCGGCGTTGGACCGTCCGGCGGCCACGGCCTTCATGACGTCGAGCTCACGGTCGGTCAGCCCGCCCAGGGTGGCCGCCACCGAGGCGGGCGTGGCCGGGCGCGCGGCATAGTCCGCGATCAGGGCCCGGGTGATCCTGGGGGACAGGAGCGCCTCGCCGGCCGCCACGATCCGGACGGCGTGGGTGAGCTCCTCGGGCGGCGAGTCCTTGAGCAGGAACCCGCTCGCACCCGCGCGCAGCGCCGAGAACACGTACTCGTCGGCGTCGAACGTGGTCAGCATGATCACCTTGGGCGGGGTGCCGGGCATCGCCAGGATCGTGCGGGCGGCGTCCAGGCCGTTGACCTTGGGCATGCGGATGTCCATCAGCACCACGTCGGGCTGCACCCGCCGCACGACGTCGCCGATCCCGGCGCCGTCGTCGCTCGTGCCGACCACCGTGATCCCCTCGTGCGCGTTCAGGAGGGCCTCGAACCCGGCGCGGATCATCGACTGGTCGTCGACGATGAGCACCCGGATGTCGCGCCCGGCGACGTCGGGAGGTGGTGGCATGGGGACAACCTAACCGGAAGGCCGACCACGACCCGAAAGCACGACCCGAAAACGCGGCCCGAAAACGATCCCCGGAGGGCGGGAGACACGGGGTGGCGGACACCCGAAAGTATGACGCCGGGTCCGTCGTACGGGTGACGCGCCGCGGGGCACGACCGCATAGCCTGCGGGTGATGGATCACCCACCCGAGACGCCGCCGCGGCCGCGTTCCCTCAACCGGCTGCGCTCGCTGACCCGCCTGGACGTCAGCGCGGCCTCGATCGCCCGGCGCGAGGTCGTGTGGCTGTGGTCGCTGGTGTCGATCGCGGCCGTCACGCTGGTCGCCGTCGGCTGGCCCGTGACCGCGTCCGGGTACGGCACCCACCCGGCAGCCGCCATGGCCTTCACGCTGGTCAACTGCGCCGCCGCGATCCTGGCGGTGCGGTGGCCGTGGGCCGGGCTAGGCGCCTCGGTCGCGGGCGCCCTGCCCCTGATGATCGTCACCGCCGGCGCCGGCCCCGAGTGGCCCTGGCCGTGGCCGGTCACGGTGCTGCTCGCACACTGCCTGACGGTGTTCGTGCTGGCCTTGCGCCACTCCTGGTACTGGGCGGCCTCCCTGTGGTCGGCCGGGGCGATGCTGACCGTGTGGGCGCCCGCGGTCCTCGACGACGGCGGGCACCCGTCGGCCTTCGCGAACGGCGTCGTGCTGGTCTCCCTGAGCGGCGGCTTCGCGCTGGTCGGTGTGATCGTGCGGCTGTGGAGCCTGAGCGTGCTGCGCATGGAGCAGGCCGAGCGGCTCAGCGCCGCCGAGAAGAGCCGGCGCCGGGAGCTGGAGGAACGCAACCGGATCGCGCGCGAGCTGCACGACGTCGTCGCGCACAGCATGTCGGTCATCACCGTCCAGGCGTCCACGGCGCGCTACCGGCAGCCCGGCCTCGACGAGGCGGTGCAGCGTGAGTTCGAGGAGATCGCCTCCTCCTCCCGGCGTGCGCTGGGGGAGATGCGCGGGCTGCTCGGCATCCTGCGCGGCCACGACACGGCGCCCACCGCGCCCCTGCCGGGCCTGTCCGACGTCACGGGGCTGGTCGAGTCCACCCGCGCCTCCGGCGTGGCGATCACCTACGACGCCGACGACCCGGAGGCACAGGCCGGCACGGAGGTGCCCGAGGTCGTCGGGCTCACGGCGTTCCGCGTGGTCCAGGAGGCGCTGAGCAACGCCCTGCGGCACGCCCCGGGCTCCGCGATCGCCGTGACCATCACCGGCGACGGGCACAAGCTGCGGGTCGCCGTCACCAACACGCCCCCCGACCGCGACGACGAGCCCACCCCGGGTGCCCGCCTGGGCCTGGCCGGTATCCGCGAGCGCGTCGCGGCGCTCGGCGGCACGGTCACGGCCGGCCCCACGCTCGACGGCGGCTTCGAGCTCACCGCGACCCTGCCCGTCGAGGACCCTGACCCACTACCTGCGTAGGGGGTGAGATTGGCTCCTGCGGGGGACGCGCGGTGCACGACCGTGTTCCTAGGTTGACGCCCATGACGACCGAAGCCCCGCCCCGCCCGGCCCGCCAACGACGCACGGCCCGCAACGCGCAGACCAACGACTACTTCGAGCTCGTCGAACGCGCCAACGCCGCGGGCCTGATGGGACGTCGCGTCGGCTGGTACGTCGGCCGCACCCTCGCGTTCACGGCGGCCCTCGCGGTCGCGTTCGTGCTGCTGCTCACCCTGGGCGACACGTGGTGGCAGCTCGCGGTGGCGGCGCTGTTCGGCGTCGTGTTCACCCAGGGTGCCTTCCTCGCCCACGACGGCGGCCACCAGCAGATCTTCAGCTCCGGGCGGCGCAACGAGTGGTTCTCCCGGATCATCGGCAACCTCGGCGTCGGGCTCAGCATCGGCTGGTGGAACCGCAAGCACAACAAGCACCACGGCAACCCCAACGTGATCGGCAAGGACGGCGACATCGCCACGGGAGCGCTCGTGTTCGTACCGGGGGAGGAGGCCGGGCGCACCGGGTTCCTCGGCTGGGTCACCCGGCGGCAGGGCTGGCTGTTCTTCCCGATGCTGGCGCTGTTCGGCCCGGTGCTCCACGCGAACTCGGTCCAGACGCTCGCCACGACCCCGGCGATCAAGCACCGCGCGGCGGAGAGCGTGCTCCTGGGCGTCCGGCTCATCGGGTTCCCCACCCTCGTGCTGCTCACCCTCGGCCCGGTGCTCGGCACGGCCTTCATGCTGGTCCAGCTCGCCACCTTCGGCGTGTACATGGGCGCCACCTTCGCCCCCAACCACAAGGGCATGCCGCTGCTGCCCAAGGACCTCGAGATCGACTTCCTGCGCCGCCAGGTCCTCACATCGCGCAACATCCGCGGCGGACGGTTCGTCGCATGGGCCATGGGCGGCCTG
The DNA here is from genome assembly GCF_030209445.1 of Promicromonospora sp. MEB111. Taxonomy (GTDB): domain Bacteria; phylum Actinomycetota; class Actinomycetes; order Actinomycetales; family Cellulomonadaceae; genus Promicromonospora. The sequence continues at coordinate 229,067 of NZ_JARVSD010000012.1, read as the reverse complement.
AACTACCAGGTCGAGCACCACGTCTTCCCGCGGATGCCCAGCGTCAACCTCCGCCAGGTCCGCCCCATCGTGCAGGAGTTCTGCGCCGAGCGCGGCATCCCCTACACCGAGACCGGGCTGTTCGAGTCGTACGGGATCATCGTCGAGTACCTCAACCGCGTCGGCCTCGGCCACGCCGACCCCATGGACTGCCCGATCGTCGCGCAGTACCGGTAGCCCGTCGGACAGGTAGCGCCGGGTGGTGCGGACCGGCTCAGGCGGTCGCGCGGACGACGTCGTCCACCGACAACGGCGCCCGGCCCGTGAGCCGCAGCACCTCGTGCGACACCCCGCCCCAGCGGTCCTCACGGATCGAGGCGAACATGCTGCAGTACGCGTATGTCCACCACGGGTCCTCGCCGGCCCTGGCCAGCTCCTCGGCCAGGGCCGGCGGCGGCACGTCGGTGTACCGCACCGGCCGCCCCGCGATCCCGCTCAGCACCTGGGCCACGCCGTCGAGGGTGGACGATTCCGGCCCGGTCAGGTCATGGTGCCGCCCGCTCGGCGGCAGCAGCGCCAGCGCCGCCAGGCAGCGTCCGACGTCCGACCGCGAGACCAGCGACACCCGACCGCCCCCGGCGGGGACCCGCAGCTCACCCGAACGCAGCGCCGGACGCAGGAACGCCGCGAAGAACTCCGTGAACAACGACGCCCGAGCGAACGAGAACGGCAGCCCGCTGCCCTCCAGCAGCCGCTCCGTCCACCCGTTGGTGAACGCGTAGCAGAACGGCGAGACCAGGTCGGCGTCCACCCCGCTCAGGTACACCACGTGCCCCACCCCGGCGTCGACGGCGGCCCGCACCACGTTCCGGTGCTGCACCATCATCCGGGCGGCCTCACCGTCCCCGGACACGAACACCAGCACGTCGACCCCGCCCAGCGCCGCCACCAGCGACCCCGGCTCGTCGTAGTCCGCACGCACCGCGGTCACCACGCCCGACCGCCGCACCCGCTCGGTCAACCTCGCCGGCACCACCTCCGGACGACGCGCCAGCGCCACGACATGGTGCCCGGCGCTCGCGGCCAGGAGATTGACGACCTGACTGCCGAGCGTGCCGGTCGAGCCGGTGACCGCGATCCTCACGGCGGTCACGCTACCCGGCCCCAGGTGCCGGACTAGGCGATCCCGTCCAGCACCGCCAGCTCCTCCCCGGTGAGCCGCAGGGCGCTCGCGGCGACGTTCTCCTCCAGGTGCGCCACGCTGCCCGTGCCGGGAATCGCCAGGACGTGTGGGCCGCGGTGCAGGGTCCAGGCCAGCCGGACCTGCGCCGGGGTGGCACCGTGCGCCGCGGCGACCGCCTCGACCTCTGCCCGGCCCGTGTCGTCGTGGCCACCCGCCGGCGAGGCACCCGGGACCGCCGCCCCGACGGCGAAGAACGGCACGAACGCGATGCCGCGCTCGCCGCAGAGGGTGACCAGGTCGTCGTCCTCCCGGTGCGTGAGGCCGTACTGGTTCTGCACGCACACCACCGGCGCGATGGTCAGCGCCTCGGTGAGCTGCTCGGCCAGGACGTTGGAGACGCCGAGGTGCCGGATCAGACCCGCCTCGCGCAGCTCCGCGAGGGCACCGAAGTGCTCCGCGACCGACTCGACCGCGCGTCCCTCGCCCGCCATCCGCGTGCCCCAGCGCAGGTTCACGACGTCGAGGTGGTCGCGGCCGAGCTGGCGCAGGTTCTCCTCGACCTGGCCACGGAGCTGGTCGGGGCGCGCCATGGGCTCCATCTGCCCGTCACGCGACCGGGCGGGGCCCACCTTCGTGGTGATCACCAGGTCGTCGCCGTAGGGCTGCAGGGCGGTGCTGATCAGCTCGTTCGCCGAGCGGGTGGGCGTGAAGTAGAACGCGGCGGTGTCGATGTGGTTCACGCCGAGCTCCACGGCCCGGCGCAGCACGGCGAGCGCCGAGCCGCGCTCGCGGGGCTTCTCGTCCCAGGGCATGCCCATCAGCCGCATGGCGCCCAGCCCGATCCGGTTGACCGTGCGGTCGCCGAGCTGCCAGGTGGTGGGGGCGGTCGTCTCAGTGGTCATCTCTGTGCTCATGGAGCCAGCCTCACGCCGCGCCCACCCGATCCCGCGGCGATGGCAGGTTGTTGCCGCTCCGGCGTCCGCGCCTGGTGCGGTGCCGCGCCGCCAGGCATGATCGACGTCATGCAGACGGGCGAGGTGGTCACCATCGTGCACGGCGAGCGCGAGCTCATGGAGCGCACCGCGCACCTGATGGCCTCCGCCACCGACGTCGCCTGCGCAGCCAACGACCTCGCCACCTGGGCCAGGGCGCAGGCGTCGGGCGAGCTCGCCGAGGCGATGAGGATCCGCCGACCCGGCGACGTCCGCATCCGCAAGGTGTACCGCTCCGCGCTGCTGCTGGACCCCGTCGCCGCCCAGGGCCTGGCCCGGGACCGCGACCGCCACGGCGCGCAGGTTCGCATCACGAGCGACGAGATCAACGAGACGATCATCCTCGACCGCCGCCTCGTCGTCCTCGCCGGCGACGTCCGCGCCGGGCAGCGCAGCTACAGCGTGATCACCCAGCGCGAGACCGTCCAGGGCGTCACGTCCCTGTTCGAGGCCGCATGGCGGTCCGCCACCGAGCTGGACGTCTACGACAACCGGATCGCCGAGATCCGCCAGCTCGCACCCCAGGTCCTGGACCTGCTCAGCCAGGGGGTCAAGGACGAGACCGCCGCCCGCACGCTCGGACTGGGCGTACGCACCTACCGCCGCCGCGTCGCCGAGCTCATGGACGCCCTCGGCGCCGGGTCCCGCTTCCAGGCCGGGGTCCGCGCCCGGGAGCTCGGGCTCGTCTGACACCCGCCGTCACCGACACCCGCCGCCACTGACACCGCCCTGGCGGGCGTGTCAGTGGCAGGTGCAAGACTCACGCACGTGACCGAACGCGCACCCGTCCCCGTCGACGTCGTCCAGCGGCTCGCCGCGATCCTCGAACGCCTGCCCGAGTGCCACGAGCACGACGCCTGGACGGGCGTCGCCTGGAAGACCAGGGACGCCACCGTCGCCCACGTGTTCGGCGGCGAGGACGGCCTGGTCCGGATCACCCTGCGCGCCGAGCCCGACGAGGTCGCGGCATTCCAGCACCTCGGCCCGCAGTACTTCAAGGCCGACTGGGGCAGCAACGTCGTCGGCCTGATCCTCGACCAGCACACCGACTGGGACGAGCTCACCGAGCTGCTCACCGACTCCTACTGCATCCAGGCCCCACAGCACCTCGCCGACCAGATCGACCGACCCGCACCCCAGCCCACGAACCCGGACCTACCCCAGGCCTCGACCGCACCTGCTGAGTAACCTCGACAGATGACCCGACGCACCACGGTCGAGACGTGGATCCGCGACTACGAACGGCTCTGGCGCACGGCCGGCACCGCCGGCCTCGCCGACCTCTTCACCCCGGACGCCACCTACCAGCCCTCACCCTGGGCACCACCCGTCGTCGGGCTCCCGGCGCTCGCGGAGTTCTGGGAGAGCCACCGCGACGGGCCGGACGAGGAGTTCACGCTGACGGCACAGGTGATCGCCGTCGACGGGCCCACGGCGGTGGTCCGGGTGAACGTGGAGTACCTGGAGCCGGGGGACCGCTGGCGGGACCTGTGGATCCTGGAGCTCGACGACGACGGGCGGTGCAGCGCCTTCGAGGAATGGCCGTTCGCGCCGGGTCAGGACAGCGGGTCCGGTCAGGACGGCCAGTAGCGGCCGTCGGCAGTCCCGTCAGTAGCCGCGGTCCCGGGCGACCGCCGACTCCGGACGCGCACCTGCCCGGATCGCGGTCAGCGCCGCGTCCAGGCCGGCCACGACGTCGGACGGCAGGGTGAGCCCGGAGACATGGGGCGTGATCGTGACGTCGGGCCGCCGCCACAGGGGCGACGACGCCTCCAGCGGCTCCCGCTCGACGACGTCCAGGGTGGCGTGCCGTACCCGGCCGGAGTCGAGTGCGTCCAGGAGCGTGGCGGTGCGGACGGCGGAGCCGCGGCCGATGTTGACCAGGTGCACCCGCTCGAAGGCCCGCAGCAGCCCGGGCGTGATCAGGCCGTCGGTCTGCGGGGTGTGGGGGAGTGCGAGCACCAGGACGTCCGCCTGCGCGGTGTCGAACACCTGTTCGGTGGGCGACGGCGCGCGGGATGTCGTGGGTTCGGGTGATGTCGCGTCGAACGCCTGGGCGAGGGGGAGCACCGCGTCGAAGGCGCGGGCGGGGCGGCCGGTCCGGCTCAGGCCGACGACGCGGTACCCGAGGGTCGCCAGCGTCCCGGCGATCGCCGCGCCCATGGCGCCGGTGCCCACCACGACGGCTGTGCGACGGTCGGGCGACGCGGGTGGCTTCGACGCGTCCCAGGTCGCCGTCGTCGACTGCGCGAGGTAGCGGGCCACCTGCCAGCGTTCGGCGAGGACCCAAGTCAGCACGTACTCGGCGATCCGCCCGGGCATGGTGCCGGTGGTGCGGGTCAGGAGCACGTCGTCCGGCAACGCCGGCGCCAGGTGCTCGACGCCCGCGAAGGGGGAGTGGACCCAGGCAGCGTTCACCACCTGGCCCGGATCCGTCGTGATCGCGAGGGTCGCGTCCCCGTCGGTGACCTCCAGCCCGTGCGAGCGCGCCCATGCGGTGAGCGCGTCGCGCCAGCCCGGGTCGACGTCGTCACCGAGGCGCACGGTGGGACGACGGCGGAGCGTGTCGGCCAGGTCAGGGACGACGGATCGAGAGGTCACCCGGCGATTGTGCCGGTACGGGCAGCCTGGCCGTCGTGGGAACGGTGCCGTCCTGAGAATCGTGGCCCGTGCCGCCGAGGGCTTCGTTATGTCAGCGGGCCTGGTGAACGCCAGGTTCTGGTGCGCGCCACGTACGGGCATCGTCCATGAGCTCGCCGATCAGCGGCGCCTTGCCGGACGGGTGCGACCAGGCGGCCGGCCAGCACGGGCTCGAGCGCGACCCGCCGGGTGTCGAACTCACGCCGCCAGCGGGGGCGTGAGGCTGGCGAGATCGGTGCACGTGCTGAGATCCAGGACCTACCGTGCCAGATCCTCGCTAGATCCGATAATGTACATTATGTCATTTCGGCGCGGAGACAGCCTGGAACCCCCACCTCCAGGCGTGGTGCATCGAGGCACCGACCGGCCCAACGCGACCACCAGCCTCTGAGGCAGCCCACCGAGCCGCGGGCGGACGACCCTTCCCTTTCGAGGCCCGACTTTCTTCGCTTTGAGCCCCGTCAAAGCGAAGAAAGTCGGGCCTCAAAGGTGATCGGGCGACGAGATCAGCGACGAGATCAGCAACCACACCGCGTGCGACCGGCGGTCGGCGGTCGGCGGCGCGTCGATCTCCGATGGGACGTCTCACGCCCAAGCAGAACGCTCCGTCGGCAGGTTCCTCAGCTCACCCAAGGCAGCCCCGCCCCTACCGGCATCCGACGCACAAGAGACTTAAAGCACTGTGTATAGCGCAACACAACTGTCTTCACACAGCAACGAAGATCAACACGGTAGCACCCCGGGAATTAAGCGGCGATCCCCCGCGGCCGAGGCATACGCTCCGAGACGATGAACCTTGCCGGGATACTCGCCGCCTCCACGAGCACCGCCGTGCTCGTGGAGGGCGAGAGCGACCGGGTCGCCGTCGAGACCCTCGCCGCACGGCTGAGCCTCCCCCTCGCCGGCCTCGGCGTGCAGGTCGTCGCCATGGGCGGGATCACCAACATCGGCCACCACCTGGTCGCACTGTCCGGTGAGCACCCGGCGCGCGAGCACGCGGCCGGCCCGCCGGACGTCAGCCCACCCGACACAGATCGCACCGTGCGGGTGGGCGGCCTGTACGACGCCGCCGAGGAGCGCTTCGTGATCAAGGGACTCGACCGCGTCGGCCTCCGCCCTGAGGTCGCGACCACTCCCCTGTCCGAGCACGGATTCTTCCGGTGCGACCGGGACCTCGAGGACGAGCTCATGCAGGCGGTCGGCACCGACGGCTTCCTGGCCCTGATCGAGGCGGAAGGCGAGCTGCGCAGCTTCGAGCGGCTCCGTGGGCAGCCCGCACAGCGCGAGCGCACCACCACCCAGCAGCTGCACCGGTTCATCGGCTCCAAGGGCGGCCGCAAGGAACGCTACGGCCGCCGCCTCGCCGAGGCGCTCCCCCTGGACCGGGTGCCGGCCCCGCTCGACGCGCTGCTGCGCTGGGCCACCTGAGCCGGAGCCGCCTGACGGAGCCCCGCCAGTTGTACGAGCCGCTTGGACGAGCCGCTTGGACGAGCCACGCCAGCCGCGAGCCGCGAGCGCCCCGGTCACGCCCGCCGTGGGTCGAGCACCACCATCCCGGCACGGGGTGCGGAGTCCATCGTCGGCACGAGTGCGGCCGCCTCGGCCATGCCGACGACGCGGTCGAGGAGGTCCTGGGGCCGTAGCGCGCCGGAGGCGACGAGGTCGAGCATCTCCGGGTAGTCGACGGCGGCCATGCCGTGGCTGCCGAGCACGTCGAGCTCCCAGCCGATCACCCGCCCCATCGGTACGCGCGGGCCGCCGTCGACGGGCGGGAAGAGCCCGACCTGGACGTGGCGGCCGCGTCGGCGCAGGCTCAGGATCGCGTCGGCGCAGGTCTGCTCGCTGCCGACGGCGTCGACCGCGACGTGGGCGCCGCCGTCGATCATCTGGTGGACGACGGCGGGGACGTCGAGGCCGTCGGCCAGCACGGTGTGTTCGGCGCCGGCGCGGCGGGCGGCGTCCAGGGCCCCTGCGGAGCGGTCGACGGCGATGACGTGCGCACCGCGGGCCACCGCGATCATGACGGCGCTGAGCCCAACACCGCCCGCGCCGACGACCACCACCCACTCCCCTGCGCGGACCTGTGCGCGCCCGGCCACGGCCCGGTAGGCGGTGGCGAACCGGCAGCCGAGGCTCGCGGCCGCCTCGAACGTGACGTCCTCGGGGATGGCGACGAGGTTGGCGTCGGCCGCGTTGAGCACGACGAGCTCGGCGTACGACCCCCAGTGCGTGAAGCCGGGCTGGGTCTGGTCGGGGCAGACCTGGGCCTGGCCGGTGCGGCACCACTCGCAGGTGCCGCAGCCGCTGACGAACGGCACGGTGACGCGGTCACCCTCGCGCCACCGGGTGACGCCGGCGCCCACCTGGGCGACGGTGCCCGCGAGCTCGTGGCCCGGGACGTGCGGCAGGGCGGGGATGTCGGGGTCGTGGCCGGCCCAGGCGTGCCAGTCGCTCAGGCACAGACCGGTGGCGTGGACGCGGACGACGACGCCGCCGTCGGGGGCCGTCACGTCGGGGACCTCTCGGACGGAGGTGGGGCCCTGGAACTCGTCGAAGAGGATCGCTCGCACGAGCGGATTCAACCACGCGGGGCTGACACGCGACCCGCGTTGCTCACGCCCCCGTCGGCCTCCATCGTGGTGGGGCCGTGCGCCGTGGTGCTGGTGGTGACGCGCCGCCGCGACCTCGCGTGAGGACCGCGGGTCGTGGGGCCTGCTCGGGTCCAGGCCGCGCCGGCTGGCGGCGGTGGTCCCGTCGCAGGTCAGCGGCATATTCCGGCATATCGGGAGTGTCAGTGGTCCCGCTTAGGGTGGCGGTCATGGTCGCTCCTCCGCGCCTCGAGCGCATCACCGTCGACGAAGCCGCCCGCCGCTACCTGGCGGCGGTCGAGGTCGAGACGATCCGCGGTGTCCTGTCCCCCGCCACGGCGCGCAGCTACACGCGTGACGTGACGGAGTTCGGGCGCCTGACGGGCCGCGAGCGGATCCTCGACGACGTCACGGGTGCCGACGTCGACTCCGTGCTGGTGCGGTACCAGTCCGCGCCCGACGCCCGGTACACCGACCCGGACCGCAAGGCCGGGCCCGGGCGCAGCACCGCGACCGTCAACCGGTTCCGGCAGTCGGTCACCCGGTTCTTCGCCTACGCCGCACGGGAGTGCTGGGTGCAGGCCGACCCCATGCAGTGGGCGGCGCCGCCCGCCAAGGTGCGCGGCACCCTGCGCACCGCCCGCACGGCCCTGTCCGCGAGCGCCGCGCGCAGCCTGCTGGCCACCCGCCCGGCGGAGACGCCCGCGCGGACCGACCAGGACCTCGCGCTGCGGGACCGGCTCGTGGTGGCGCTCCTACTGGTCCTGGGGCCGCGCGTGTCGGAGCTGGCCCGCACGGACGTCGACGACGTCGCGCGGGAGCCCGAACGCACGACCTGGCGCATCCGCGGCAAGGGTGGCAACACCCGCACGGTGACCCTGTCCCCGCCGCTGGCGCGCGCCCTGGAGGACTACCTGACGCGCCTGCGGCCCACCCTGGCCGCCAAGCGCCCTCACGACGACGACGCGCAGCGTGCGCTCCTGCTGTCGTGGCGCGGACGGCGCATCGACACCCAGGCCATCCGTGCGCTGCTGGCCCGTGCCGTGAGGCGCATGCCGGCGCCCTACCAGCGCGAGGCCACACCGCACGCCCTGCGGCACACCACCGCGACCCTGCTCGTGGCGGACGGGTGGGACGTGAAGGTGGTCGCCGAGCTGCTCGGGCACGCGTCGATCGCCACCACCGGCGTCTACCTCGACCGCATCGAGGGCGAGCTCGCCGCCGCGATCCGGTCGCATCCCCTGGCGGCCGCCATCGAATGAGGCACGGCACCCTTCCCCGACGCGGTGGTGGGCCGTCATCTGCCCTTCGGCGGAGCGCGGGCACTCACCACCCGTGGCACGATGAGAGCCCGCGAGAAGGACGAACGGCACATGGTGAGGACACTCGGTCCGACGGCATCCGGCACGGCCGCCACGGCGGTCGGGCGTTGAACCGCCGGATACTGGTCGTCGACGACGACGAGGCGATCCGGGACGTCGTGCGTACCGGCCTCGAGGCGGTCGCGGGGTGGTCGGTGCGTGTCGCCTCCAACGGGGCGCAGGCCATCACCCTGTGCAGCGCGGACCCGCCGGACGCCGTCCTGCTGGACGTCATGATGCCCACCATGGACGGACCGACCACGTTCGCCCGGCTGCAGGACGACCCCCGCACGCGCAGCGTCCCCGTGATCCTGCTGACCGCCAAGGTCCAGCCCGTGGAGCGGCGGCAGTACGAGGACCTCGGCGTCGCCGGGGTGCTGGCCAAGCCGTTCGACCCGCTCACGCTGCCCGACCAGATCGCAGACCTCCTCGGCTGGCGCCGCTGACCCGGTCGTCGGGCACCACGCTGATCTGCGGGTTCGGCCTGGGTGAATTACTCTCTGGCACATGGTGTCGCAGCGCGGTGCTGCGCAGTCACGAGACAGGTTTCTGCGCTGGTGCTGGGTCTCCGGCACCGCAGTGGTGCTGCTCGTCCTCGCTCTCCTGAGCCCTCTGGACCAGGCGACGCGCGAGCAGATCTCCATGGTGGCGATCGCCGGCGCCGGTGTCGCCGCGGCCCTCAGCTGCGCGCAGCGCGCGACCCGGTCCACGGGCCGGCGTCGGCGCGCCTGGTTCCTGCTGTCCCTCGGCGCGGTCGTCGGCCTGGCCGGCAACGTCTACTCGGGGCTGGTCGGCGACCCCGAGACCGGCGACGCCGCCTACATCGCGGCCCTGCTGCTCGGCGTCGTCGGCCTCTCGCTCTTCCCCGCCGTCCGCCCGCGCGGCCAGGAGCTCGTCCGCATGCTGCTGGACAGCGTCGTGGTCGGCGGCTCCGTGCTCTACATCGCGCTGTTCGCCCTCGCCCTGCAGGCGGACACACCGCAGGCCGAGCCCGCGCTGACCGCCTACGCGCTCCCCGTGGTCGACGCGCTGCTCGCCACCCTCGCCGTCCAGGTCATGACCCGCTCGAACACCGCGGAACGCGTACCGCTCGTGCTCGTCGGCGGCGGGTTCGTGCTCTACGCCGTCGCCGACGTCGCCTTCGCGCTCCTGTCGGCCGCGGGCGGCTTCACCTTCGGCAGCCCCGTCGACGCCGCCTGGGCCGGCGGCTACATCGCCATCGCGCTCGCCGCCCGCCACCCCGCCGCGTCCGGCAGCCCCGTCGCCGGCCGCGCCGACGCCGGCACGCCCGTGCTCGGCACCGTCGTGACGTTCTGCCTGTTCCTCGCCGCGGCCCTCGTCCGCGTCGTCCAGACCGGCAACCAGGCACTGCCCGCGGTCGCCAACGCACTCTGGGTCGCCGTGCTCGTCGCGGTCGTCGCACGCCAGATCCTCGTCGTCGTGGACAACGAGTCGCTGCGCCACGGCCTCGAACGACGCGTCCGGGAACGCACCACCCAGCTGCGCTCCCTCGCGAGCGAACGAGAACGCACCCTCGAGTCCGTCGCCGACGGCATCTACGGCGTCGACCCGGACGGCCACGTCACCTTCGTCAACACCGCCGCCGCCTACACCCTCGGGGCCTCCGCGGGCGACCTGGTGGGACGCGACGCCCACGCCACCTTCCACGCACCGGCCGACGACGGCAGCCCGCTGCCCGCCGAGGGCTGCTACATCACCGAGGCCCTGCGCGACGGCATCACGGTCACCGCCGAGCAGGACGTCTACCTCCGCCCCGACGGCAAGAAGGTCCCCGTCGAGGTCACCGCCAGCCCGCTGCGCGACGACAAGGCCATCCGCGGCGCCGTCGTCGTCTTCCGCGACGTCACCGAACGCCGCGAGATGGAACGGATCAAGGACGAGTTCGTGTCCGTCGTCAGCCACGAGCTGCGCACCCCGCTCACCGCCATCCGCGGCGCGCTCTCCCTGCTGGACAGCGACGCCCTGGACGACTCGCCCGAACAGGCCGCGCGCATGGTCCGCGTCGCGCTCACCAGCAGCGAACGCCTCGGCCGCCTCGTCGACGACATCCTGGACACCGAACGCCTCGAAGCCGGCACCACCCAGCTCGAGATGGCCGACCACCCCGTCGACGCCCTGGTCGCCGCCGCCGTCGAACAGGTCGCCGTCCTCGCCGACGACGCCGGGATCACGCTCGAACCCATCACCTCCCCCGAGATCGTCCGGGCCGACCCCGAACGCATCGTGCAGACACTGACCAACCTGCTCGGCAACGCCGTCCGGTTCTCCCCGCCCGACAGCACCGTCCGCGTGACCGCCGCCCCCGTCGGCGACCTCGTCGAGATCCGCGTGGACGACGAAGGCCGCGGCATCCCGCCCGACAAGCTCGAAGCCGTCTTCCGGCGCTTCGAGCAGGTCGACGCGTCCGACACCCGCGAACGCGGCGGCTCAGGACTCGGCCTGACCATCGCCCGCAGCATCGTCGAACGCCACGGCGGCCGGCTCTGGGCCGTCAGCCAGGGCGAGGGCACCGGCTCCAGCTTCCGGTTCACCCTGCGGCGCGCCACCCCTCGCCCCGCCCAGGCACCCGGGCGAGCACCCGACGACGCCGCCACCCGCGTCATCGTCGTCGACGACGACCAGTACGTCGTCGACGTCCTGCGCACCGTCCTCGAGGAACGCGGGTACGACGTCATCGGCCTCACCGACGGACGCGCGGCGCTCGCCGCCGTCGAGGCCGAGCACCCCGCCGCGATCGTCCTCGACCTCGCGATGCCCGGCACCAGCGGCGCCGAGGTCCTCAGCCGGCTGCGCCAGTCCGCCGCCACCGCCGACGTCCCCGTCGTCGTCCTGTCCGGCACCCGCCCCCACGACGCCCTGGAGACCGCGGCGCTCGCGGACGACTGGCTCGTCAAGCCCGTGGACCCCGACCGCATCGTGGAGACCGTCCGGGACGTCATCCGGCGCCAGCCGCACCACAGCCGGGTCCTGCTGGTCGAGGACCACGAGGAGCTGCGGACCGTCGTGGCGACCGTCCTGCGCAACGCCGGTCTGGTGGTCACGACCGCGAGCTCCGTGGACGCGGCGCGCGACGCCCTGAGCCAGGGCGCCGACCCGGACCTCGTCGTGCTCGACCTCACGCTGCCCGACGGCAGCGGGCGCGAGCTCGTGGCCGACCTGCGCCGGGACGGACGCCTGCGGCGCGTGCCGCTGGTGGTCTACACGGGCGCGGAGGTCAGCCGGACCGACCGGGCGGACCTCCGCCTGGGCCGCACCGTCTTCCTGACCAAGGGCCGTGCGGCACCCGACGCCGTGCTGCGCTCGGTGCTCGATCTCCTGGACGTCGCGGCGGGCCGGGCCGGCGACGTCGGCCGGCCCGGACAGAACCCCTCGGTGAGGAACACATGACGCAACCCCTGACGATCCGCGTGAGCGCGGGCAGCGGATCGGGGCGCACACCCCTGGCCGCGTTCGACGCCGCCCTGGCGGCAGCGGGCGTGAGCGACTTCAACCTCGTGCGGCTCAGCTCGATCGTCCCGCCCGGCAGCCGGGTCGTGGAGGTCGAGGGCCCCGCGCAGCTGCGCGGCGACCACGGCGACCTCCTGTACTGCGTGTACGCGAGGGCGCACGCGTCGCTGCCGGGGCACGAGGCCTGGGCCGGGGTCGCGTGGTCGCGGCGCGACGACGGCACCGGTGCGGGCCTGTTCGTCGAGCACGAGGGCCCGTCGCACGAACAGGTCTCGGCCGACCTCACGCACAGTCTGGAGGACCTCTCGGCGACGCGCGGCGGCCGGTACCGCGCCGAGGGCCGCCGGGTCACGGGCATCACCTGCGTCACGCTGCCCGTGTGCGCGGTCGTGGTCGCGACGTTCCGGCGCACCGGGTGGCAGGAGACCGACGGTGAGCGCTGACGTCACCTTCGAACAGGTCGTGGAGGGCCACGACGCCGAACGCTTCTGGAACCTCTACCTCGACGCCTTCGAGCCGCTGCGCACCCGGGCCGCTGCCCGCCACGTGCTGTACCGGGAGGAGTTCGACGCGGAGATGGCCGACCCGCGCGTGACCAAGCTCCTCGTGCGCGACGACCAGGGGGACGCGGTCGGGCTGACGACGCTCGCGACGGACCTCGCCGCGGTGCCCTGGGTCAGTCCCGAGTTCTTCGCCGCCCGCTACCCCGAGCACGCCGCGCGCGGCGCGCTGTGGTACATCGGGTTCACGCTCGCGCATCCCGGCCGGCGCGCGACGCGCACGTTCATGGACATGATCGACGCCCTCGTCGGCCACCTCGCAAAGCACCGGGTCGTGTGCGCCTACGACGTGTCGCGGTTCAACGACGACTCGCTGCGGTTCGCCGACAACCTGCGCCGCCACCTCGAGCGCACGCAGGACGTCACCGTCGAGACCGTGGACCGCCAGTCGTACTACGCGACGACGTTCCACTGACCCGTACGCCACCCGCGCGACGCTTCCGTGGCACCCGGGCGGGGCCACCCCGTTCGATATCCCAGGTCCGAGCAGGTGAGACCGGGTACCGTGAGCGGGTGGCCTCACGTAAGATCCCCGGCAACCTTCCGAAGCTCACGCTGGACATCCCGTCCGACTTCATGCAGCGTGCCCGCTCGCTCGCGACCCGCGCGGCGATCGTCGCGGCCGCCGTCCCGGTAGGCGCGGCCGTCGCGCTGACCGTGACCGACATGGTCCGACGGCGCATCCACCCGCTCACGTCGAAGTTCCCCACGGAGAAGCCGCTCACCGAGAACATCGACGAGACGGCCACCACGGTCTACACCTACGGGGCCGACCTGTACGAGGCGATGCTCGACGCCGTCCGCGGGGCCCGCAAGTCCGTGATGCTGGAGTCGTACATCTGGAAGAACGACGAGGTGGGGCAGCAGTTCAAGCAGGAGCTGATCGACGCCGCCGCCCGCGGCGTCGACGTCTACGTCATCGTCGACGGCTTCGCCAACCTGGTGGTCCCCTACTCGTTCTTCCGCTTCCCGCCCAGCGTGCACATGCTGCGCTTCCCCGCGCTGCGCCCCGGCATGGCCTACCTCAACGTCCGCAAGTCCGGGCGTGACCACCGCAAGATCCTCGTGGTCGACGACGAGATCGGGTTCGTCGGCGGGTACAACATCGGCTCCCTGTACGCCACGCAGTGGCGCGACACCCACGTACGGCTGGAGGGCCCGTCGGTGTGGGAGCTGCGCAACGCGTTCGTCGACTTCTGGAACCGGCACCGCAAGCCGCGCCACCCCATCCTGGCCGACATCGGCTCCGGCACCTGGCTGCCGCACCTGAAGGCCGCACGCAACGCGCCGTCCGAGCTCGTGTTCCCGATCCGCGGCATCTACCTCGACGCGATCGACCGCGCCACGCACCACGTCTACATCACCCAGGCCTACTTCATCCCGGACCACGACATCCACGCCGCGCTGCTCGCCGCGGCCGCCCGCGGCGTCGACGTCCGGGTCCTGGTGCCGCACCGCTCCAACCACGTCGTGGCCGACTGGCTCGCCCGCGGCCAGTACGCCTCCCTGCTGCGCGGCGGCGTGCGGATCTTCCTGTACCAGGGCGCCATGGTGCACGCCAAGACCGCCACCATCGACGGCCGCTGGACCACCATCGGCACCGCGAACATCGACCGCCTCAGCCTCACCGGCAACTACGAGGTCAACCTCGAGATCGTCGACCCGGGCCTCGCCTCCCGCATGGAGGACGTGTTCGCGATGGACCTGTCCAACGCGCAGGAACTGACCCTCGCCCAGTGGGAGGAGCGGGGCGCGGTGGCCAAGATCGGCGAGTACCTGCTGATCCCGCTGCGACCCCTGCTGTAAAGCAGTACCCCGCCGCGACAGACCCGCCAGCCCTCGCCCAGGACGCCCGGCACCGATAGCGTGCTCCCGACGTGCACGGGGCGGGTGGACGAGGGGTTGCGGCATGGGGGCAGGGCCGGGCGTGCTGCGCGCTGCGTCTCGTGCACCTTCACGGCGTGAGGCCGTGCAGCACGAACAGGCGCGGGAGTGGTGGCAGCACCTCGCCGAGCGCCGGTCCCGCTGGCTGACGGCGCACCCCCGCCTCGCCCGCACCTGGGCGGTGACCCGCACGGTCGCCCTGGCCGGGTCGCTCCTGTGGCTCGCCGGACTGTGGCTGTTCCTGCCCGAGCTGCGGTCAGGCCTGCGCGCCTACCTCGGCTGCCTCTGGGTCGTCGTCGCCTGGTTCGCCCTGTCCCGCACCACGTCCCTGACCTGGTCCGGGTACCTGGGCTTCTTCACCGCCTGCGTCCCCTGGTCCGTCGGCATCGGCGCGCTGACCACCACGCTCGCCACCCAGGTCGCCCGGCTCGACGTGCTCGGGGTGTCCGAGGCCGGCGCCGAGATCGCCATCGCGGGCATCGTCGAAGAGGTCGGCAAGCTCGTCCCCGTCGTCGTCCTGACCCTGCTCGCACCACGCCGCGCCGCCCGGTTCGCCACCATCGACTGGCTCCTGCTCGGCCTCGCGTCCGGCACCGCGTTCCTCGCCGTCGAGGAGAGCCTGCGCCGCACCGCGCTCGCCACCGGCAACGCCGGCCTCGGCGGCTTCCTCCAGACGTCACCCACCGACGTCGTCCTCCCGCCCGGCTACGCCACCTTCGGCCTTGTGCCGATCCCCAGCACCATGAACGCCGACGGCGCCCTCCTGGCACCCACGACCGCCGCCGAGTTCGGCGGCCACGCCATCATCACCGCCCTGGTCACCGCCCTGTTCGGACTGGCGCTCGCAGCCTGGCAGGCCCGGCGACGCCTGACCGGGATCTGCCTCGGCGTCCTGCCGGTGGTGGCCCTGTGGTCCGCGATCGCCGACCACGCGATGTACAACGCGGGCCAGGACCTGTTCAGCGCCCTGCCCGGCGACGACGGCACCCCCGCCTGGCTCGACCCGGACACCACGACCATCCCGTGGTGGCTCCGCGTGCCCTGGTCGCTCCTGGGCCACGGGCACGGACGGGTCGCGGTCTTCCTCACCCTGGTCGTCCTGTGCCTCCTGGTCGACGCCGCCCGGCTCGCCACCCGTCCTGCAGCCGGCCTCACCGGGCGCCCCGCACCAGGCTGGGTCACCCGGCCCGCCCCGACGGCGCCCGCGGCCGTCCAGGTGGTCCTCGGCGCCGTCACGGCGCTGGTCTGGGTCGTGGTGCGGGACCTGGGGCTAGCGCTCGCGGGCTTCGCGCGGCGGCCTGTGCAGGGGCTTCTCGCGCCGGCAGGCGGCGTACCGGGCGCCCCGGAGCCGCGCCGTGTCGCCGCGGCCCGGGGTGCCGCGCTCGTCTCCGGTCAGCGGGCGCTGCGTGAGCTCGCCTACGAGCACGCCTCCGCGCGCACCCATCCCTGGGCGCGGAGGCTGGCCGCCGCCGTCGTCCTCGCCGGGCTGGGCTGGCTCGTGTTCGCCGCGGCGCCCGCAACCGCCCGCGAGATCGGGACCACGACCAACAACGTCTTCGACCTCGGACCCGGCCCCGGCCCCGGAGAGCTGCCCAGCGACGACCTACCGACGTTCGACCCGGACGGCTTCCCGTCCCTGGACCCGGACTTCGAGTTCCCGAGCCTCGACCCCACCACCGAGCCGGACGCCGCTCCGGACGCCGTCCCCGACAGCGGCGACTGGCTCGCCGGCGTCCTCGACTCCCTGGCCGACTGGTGGCACGACCAGCCCTTGATCACCCAGCTCGCCATCGGTGCGGGCATCGCTGCCCTGGTGGTCCTGTCCGGCGGGTCCCTCGGCCTGGCCCTCGGCATCTCAGGCGTCCTGACCTGGGGCCTGGACAAGTCCGCGGGCATCGCGACCTTCGTCCGGAACCCCAACCAGGCCACCCGCGACTACTTCGCCACCGCGACACCGGCCCAGCTCGCCGCCGACACCGCCGGCGTCGCCCTGACGTTCCTGCCGGGCAACTTCGCGGGCGCCGCCACGGGCCGCATCCTGCGCACCACGGCCGACGACCTGATGGCAGACCCGGCCGCATGGGCGGCCGCCCGGCGCAAGACCTTCACCCCGAATGCGACAACCGACAGGACGGCCGCGGCCGCTCACAGCGGTGGGTACGCGATCACCGGGGCGACCGTGGTGTCAGGGCGGTTCCCTCGCGGAGCCGGGGCCGGAGAAATCCTCGTCAGACGTGGAGCTGACGGTAAGGTCACCAACTATCAGGTGTACGGATCAGACGGGCTTCCGCTCAAGCGGATTGATGTCACCGGAAGACCACACGGCGGCGTCGCAACACCGCACGTCGTCGAGTTCGAGCGCCACATCAATCCAACGACCGGCGAGACATTTGTCCGACCTTCCACGGCCGTTCGACCAGCCACTCCCGAGGAGCTGATGGGTCTTTGAGTGAACTTCGAGCGACGGACCTGCCCGCGTTCCAGCAGTGGAGCAGAAGCTTTGAACCACCAGCGGACGCCGCCGCATACCTGAGCCAGAACCTGAGCGTCACGAGCGCCGCGCTCTTCGCGGATCTCCTCTTCCCCCGCATGGTGGTGGTCCGCCACTGCGTACTCCTTGAGGACCGTTACGACGCCGCCACCTTCGATCAATGGTGGGAGAGCACGGGAGGCGACCCGGTCGCTGTCGAAAGGGCGCTCAACCATCTGCACCTGTGGGATGTTTTCGAGCCCGAGGGCGACCCTGAAGAGCGTGCGTTGGAACAGCTGGCGCACCAAGTGGCGAATGCCTGGACGGCGCATGCCCAACGGCAATTCCCGGACCGGGCCTTTATCAGCGAGGTCACCGACGAATACGGTCCGACCGTCGTACTGACGACGCGGCCCACCGGATCGTCCTCCGAATCTGACCGCTGATGGGCGAGGGCTCGGTTGCTGTGAGTAGACACTGTCGACTCACAGCAACACGCCTCCGTTGAGCAAGCACCGTCCCCGCCTCACGGGCCGGGCCGGCCCGGCACCGTCACACCGTCAGCGACTCCCCCACCGCAAGCCGCGTGTACGTGTAGTCCCCGCCGAGCCGCGCCGTGTCCAGCCACCGCCCCACGGCGCCGTGCCCGATCTCGGACAGGAACACGTCGTGGATCGGCACCGCGACACGCGTCGGTACCGACCGGGCGAAGTCGATGAACTCCCCCGTCTTCAGCCAGGGCGCCGACACAGGCACCAGCAGCACGTCCAGACCGCCGTCGGGCAGCGCCGCAGGCACGTCGAACGAGTCGCCCGGGTGGTACACGCTCCCGCCGTCGACCTCCACCAGGTAGGTCACGTTCACCGCACGCGGGATCTCGGCGTGGATCAGTGCGTGGTCACCACCACCCACCGTGACCCGCGCGCCCGCGGCGTCGAGCACCTGCCCGGGCGTGACCTCGTGGACCCGGTCAGCCGGGGCGCCCGCCTCGCGCAGGGCGCTCGCCGCGGGGCCCGTGGCCCATACCCGGGCGTCGGGCGCGGCGGTCAGGTGGTCGACGACGGCGGGCGCGTCGACGTGGTCGAAGTGGTCATGGGTGATCAGGACCGCCCGGGCGCCCGTGAGCGCGGTGACGCTGTCGCTGAAGGTGCCGGGGTCGATGACGAGCGTGCCTGCGTCGTCGGGTCGATCCCCGGGCAGGTCGAGGGAGACACACGCGTGTCCGTGGAAGGTGAGCTGCATGCTCGCAGGCTACGCCCGCCCGGGTGCGTGAGCAGGCCGCGACGACAGCAGGCCGCCTGGTCGGGGTGCGGTGGCAGCCCCGTGCCAGACGGCAGGGTCAGGAGCGGGTCAGGAAGGGGCGGTTCGGTCGGGTGTCACACGGCGGACCGGGCGGCCCTGCGCTGGGCGAGCTCGTCGCCCTCGACCTCGGGGACCTCGCCGGGCTCGCCCGGGTCCAGGGTCTCGGTCGGCATCTCGGCCAGGGTGCCCTCGATCTCGCGCCAGACGCGCCCGACGGCGATGCCGAAGACGCCTTGTCCGCCGGCGACCAGGTCGACGACCTCGTCCGGTGAGGTGCACTCGTAGACGCTGGCGCCGTCGGACATCAAGGTGATCTGGGCCAGGTCCTCGACGCCGCGTTCCCGGAGGGCCGTGACGGCGGTGCGGATCTGCTGGAGGGAGACGCCGGTGTCGAGGAGGCGTTTGACCACCTTGAGCACGAGGATGTCGCGGAAGCTGTACAACCGGTGGGTGCCGGACCCGGTGGCGGGCTTGATGCTCGGCTCCACGAGTCCGGTGCGTGCCCAGTAGTCGAGCTGCCGGTAGGTGATCCCGGCGATGTGGCACGCGGTGGTGCCCCGGTAGCCGGTCGTGGCGTCCTGTTCCGTCAGGTCCTCACCGAAGAGGAGACCCTGCGCGCCGTGCGGGACCGTAGCGCGTGTGGCTCTCTCACCGCTGGTGTTCACTGTGCCTCCTGGGGTGTCGTGACCACGCTATGGCGCGTCGAAGGTGATTTCAAAGATGCGCGCCGTGAAACGTCTCGGCGTGTCGCGGTGCAGCCGCGTTTCAGCCGGCCCGCCCACCCCCCTGGGACCCGCCGCCGGGTGGGCCGGAGAAGTCCTCGGGTGTGACGTGGTCGAGGAAGTCGCGGAACCGTTCGACCTCCGCCTGCTGGTCGACGTCGACGATCTCGACGCCGGCCAGGGCGACGATCTCCGCCGAGCACAGGACGGGACTGCCGGTGCGGACGGCCAGCGCGATCGCGTCCGAGGCGCGCGAGTCGAGGTGCACGCCGTTGCTCAGGACGAGCTCGGCGAAGTAGATGCCGCCCTCCAGGGCGACGATCTCGACCCGTTCGAGCGCCACGCCGACGGCGCCCAGGACGTCGCGCAGCAGGTCATGGGTCATGGGGCGGGGAGTGGCCAGGCCGGCCTGCGCCATGGCGATGGCGCTGGCCTCGCGCGCCCCGATGACGATCGGGATGGCCAGGTCTGCGGCACTGTCCAGCAGCAGCACGACGATCTCCTGATCGCGTTGCTGCTGTCGAACGCCGAGGATCTCCACGGGGACCATCGGCACGTCGTCCGGCCTCACGCTTTCACCGTACGGCGTCCTGCCACCGCTCGTCGCGCGCTCGGGTCAAGTTCCTGGTCACGGGCGGGTGCGCCGACGGCAAAACTTACGGTCGCGTCGCTCAGCCTCTGCTTGTTGCCGGCTGAGCCTGCGGTTCCGCTCCGGGCGCGTGCCTCGTCCCCCGGCCCGCACGCTGCACTGCGCCTCCGGCTCAGCCGAGGTCTTCGACGCCCTGCCGGACCCACGCGGTGTGCAGGCGGGTGAACAGCTCGGCCATCTCGCCGGCCATGCTCGCGGCGCGGCCGCGGCCCGCGCTGGCCTGCTGGCTGCGCAGCGGGGCGACGACCTGGTCCACGAGGGTGACCTGCCGGTCGGCTGCGGTGCGGAAGGTACGCAGGTGGCGGGGCTCGACGCCGAACTCGGCGAGCGCTCCCGCGATGCGTGCGACCTCGACGGCGCCGGGCCCGAACGTGCTGCCCGACGTGGGCAGGAGCCCGGCCTGGGCCAGGCTCTGCACGAACTCCTCGGTGACGCCCGCTGCCTCGGCCACGGCGGGGGCGGTCCAGCGGCGGCGCGCCGGTGACCCGTTCGCGGCGAGCCGTGGTGCGGGGTGCTCGGCAGAGTCGGGGTCGGCGTCCATCGCCGCCAGGCGCTCCTTGATGACCTTCAGCGGCATGTAGCTGTCGCGCTGCTCGGTCAGGACGAACCGCAGCCGCTCGACGTCGGCCTGGCTGTACTGGCGGTAGCCCGACGGTGTCCGCACGGGCTCGATCAGGCCCTGCTCCTCCAGGAAGCGGAGCTTGGAGTGCGAGACGGAGGGGAACTCCTGGCCCAGGGCACGCAGGACGTCGCTGATCCGCATCGTGGCCTGCCGGGAGATTCCCCGGGGCCAGGGCGCGTCGAGGTCCGCGTCATGACCGTGCGCACGGTCACGGTCATGGTCGCGTGCGGCGCCGGTGGTCACGGGGCGGGCGTTCCCGGGCCCCACTGGGCCGGCGACTGCGGGCTGGCGTGGAAGGTCAGGCGGAACTTGCCGATCTGCACCTCGTCGCCCGTCACGAGTGTCGCGGCGTCGATCCGGCCCCGGTTGACGTAGGTCCCGTTCAGGGAGCCGATGTCACGCACGACGAACGAGTCGCCCTCCCGGACGAACTCGGCGTGCTTGCGCGACACGGTGACGTCGTCGAGGAAGATGTCCGCCTGCTCGCTGCGGCCCGCGACAGAACGGCCGGTGTCCAGCAGGAACCGGGCACCGAACCCGGGGCCGCGCTGCACGATGAGCAGTGCGGAGTGCCGGGGCAGAGCGGCGACCGCTGCCGCCTCCTCCGGGCTCAGGGCCGTGCGCGGCGCCTGCTCGTCGGAGGTCGGGAACGCGATGCGACCCAGGTTGGCCGTGGTATCGGGCCCGACCGGATGGGCGCTGGGGTCCGTCATCAGGTCTCCTCGGGTGCGATGTTGATGGAACTGGGTGACTACGTTGGGACAACGGCCGGGGCATCGTCCGGGTTCCACTCAACCTACCCCGATCGGGGTAGCGGCGAAAACCAATGTCGGGAACCAACCCGGATAAAACTACCTACCTGCGGGCGGTTCCGCATGCCGGTTCAGCAGGTTGGCCCACAGCCGGTGTCCGAGCAGGTCAGGAACGTGGCGGGGGTCACTTTTCGTCGCCCGGCGCCACGGGTTCCGCGTGCTCGGGCTGACCCGGGATGCGGACGGCGTCGACCAGTACCTCGTCGGAGGTGGTGGTGGTCGCCTCGCCGCCCTCCTCACGGATCCGGGGCAGGGCGCCGCCGGGGATCTCCAGGGCGCGGTCGATCGTGTCGGGGTCGCCGATGGCCGTCCACTCGTACGGGGAGGCGATCGCGGCGCCGTCGAGCACGATGCCGCCGCCGGAGTCCACGAAGTAGCTGGTGGTCACCAGGCGGACGCCGTTGACCTGGATCGCCTCGGCCCCGGCGTTGCGCAGCTCCTCGAGCAGGTTGAACAACGCCTGCGCCTCCAGCGGCTTGGCGCCGTCGGCCACGTGGATCTGCACGCCCGGTCCCTGTGCCGGGAGACGACCCGACAGGATGCCCTCCTGCTCCGCGCGCTGCTGCGCGAGATCCCGCGCCGCCTGGTCGCGCCCGTCCTCCGACTGCAGGTCGTCCCGGATCTCCTCCAGGTCCGACACCTCGGCGTCGAGCTGCTCGGCACGCTGCGTGACCTCGTCCAGGAGCCGCACCAGCTCGTCCTGCCGCAGGCTGCTGAGCTGGTCGCCCGTGGACTGCCCCACCTGCACCGCCAGGGCGAACCCCAGGGCCAGGCACAGCAGACCCGTCAGCAGCTCCGAGCGCGTACCGCGCGGGCGCAGGAGCTGCCCCACCCGCTTCCAGCCGGACGCCGGCTCGGGAGCCGAGTCCGAGGTCGAGTCAGGGACTGCCGCGGGTTCGTCGTCCGCGGGGACGTCCGAGACAGGAGCGTCGTCGAGCGGTTCGTCAGCAACAGGACCGTCAGCAACAGGACCGTCAGCAACAGGCTTCGGCCCGGCCGCCGCCGACCCGGAGACCTTCGACCCGGGCTTGTTCGACCCGCTCTTGTCGGGCTTCGCGCCCGCCCCGTTCTTGTCCCGGCCCATGCTCACGCCTTGAAGATGTGCCGACGGATCGAGGCCGCGTTCGAGAAGATCCGGATCCCGAGCACCACCACGACCGCCGTGGAGAGCTGGCTGCCCACGCCGAGCTGGTCGCCGAGGAACACGATGAACGCGGCCACCACCACGTTCGACAGGAACGACACCAGGAACACCTTGTCGTCGAACAGCCCGTCGAGCATCGCGCGCAGCCCGCCGAACAGGGCATCCAGCGCGGCCACCACCGCGATCGGCAGGTAGGGCTGCAGGAACAGCGGAACGGTCGGCTGCAGCACCAACCCCGCAACCACACCGATCACCAGCCCGACGATCGCGATCATCCGTTGTCCTCCTCGGATCGGTCCTGTTCCGTGCCTGCTGGACTACCTGCCGTGCTGCTCGGTGTCGTGCTCGCGTCCGGCTCCGTGCCCGATGGCACCCGCGCCCACCGCAACGTCGGGGAGCCCGCACCCGGCAGGTACATCCCCTCGCTCGTGCGCACGTCGTTCTTGATGTCGTACTCCGCGCTCAGCAGCTGCAGGAACCCCAGCCCGGCCGACCGCGCGAACTCCACCTGCATGTCCTCCGGGTCCCCGATCGCCTCGATCGTGTACGTCGGACCGTTCAACGGCTGCAGGTCCACCAGGATCGCGTCCCCCGCGTTCCGGATCGCCGACAACGACGTCAGCCGCTCGTCGTTGACCGCGATCGCCTCCGCGCCCGCCGCCCACAGCTCGTTGACCACGAACTGCACGTCCGCGTCCCGCACCCGCGACTCCGCCGGCGCGTCACCCGGCTCCACCAGCCCACCACCCGAACCATCGGTCAGCGACACCACCATCCCCGGACCCTCCACCGGCACCGCACCACTGACCAACCGGTCCAGCTCGTTGACCTCCTGCAGCGCCGACGGCAGCAGCCCACTGCTCTGCAACCCGTCCACCTGCACATCCAGCGCCGTCGCCCGCGCCGACAACGCCTCCACCTGCGCACTGCGGTCCTGGATCTGCTCCATCAGCACCGACCGCCCCTTCGTGACCGTCGGCTGCGGCGCTCGCAGGTCACGAACCGCCACCGCTGTCACCGCACCCAGCAGCATCGCCACCAGCAGCATCGTCACCACGCTCCGCACGCTGCGCCCCGCGAACGGGCCGGACGTCTGGCCCGCCTCCGCGCGCCGCCGCGCCATCTCCGCGTACCCCGGGTCGAGCGGCCGCTCGGTGACCTCCCGCAGGAGGGTCATCGACTCGTCCGGACGACGTCGCGCCGTGCGGTCGGTCGCGTCGCCGGCCACCGGGGTCGTCATCCCTGCGCCACCAGCCGGCGCACCTGCGCCACGTACTGCAGACCCGCCAGCCAGTACAGGCCCACACCCCACCAGGTGAACGCCCAGCCCACCACGTGCGCACCGGCACCCACCCAGCCTGGCACCTCGGCGAGCAGCAGCAACGGGAACGCGTACAGCAGCGCGAACGTGGCCACCTTGCCCACCATCGTCACGTTGAGCGTCCCGTACCCCAGGCGGGCCAGGACCGGCACCGTCAGCGCCAGCAGCACGTCACGTGCCACGATCGCCAGCACCAGCCACAGCGGCACCACCTCACGCCAGGCCAGGCCGATCAGGGTCACGAAGATGAAGAGCCGGTCCGCGAAGGGGTCCAGCATCTGCCCCAGCCGCGTGACCTGGTTCAGGCGACGGGCCAGCACACCGTCGAGCCAGTCCGACACACCCGAGACCGCGAGGACCACCAGTGCCCAGCCGTCCTCGCCCACGACGATCAGCACGGCGAAGACCGGCACGAGCGCCAGCCGCACCATGCTGATCACGTTGGGCACGGTCAGGACCCGGGAGCTCATCTCCGCCCCAGTGGACACGCACACCGCCCTTGCTCACGCCGGTTCGTCTCGGCCGCCATCCTACGGCGCGACCGTTGCGTATACGCACGGGCGCGCCGTCCGCACGGCCAGGACCACCCTGCGCACCACCCCGGCCACCACCCGCCAGACACCCCGGCACCAGCCCCCGACACACCCCACCAGCCACGTCCCGGACCCCGCCCGCAACGCCCTCACCACGGACGACATCACCCGGGTGCTGCACGTCACGCCCCCCGCCTCTGTGCTCAGGGCGCCCACAACCGATACAGTGGTGCCACATCCCCTTGGAGTTCGTCGTCTTCCCGTGTGTGCACGCAACGTGCGAGACAGGCCCGCAGCCTCGGCTGCGGGGAAGGTGTGTCGGGAGCGAGCGACGCGAGGGCCCTCACCTCGGCCCTGACTCCCCCACCCGACGACGAACGGTGCAGCACTGCATGTCTATCGACACCCCTGACCTGATCGCGCCTGCCGAGCAGGAGACCGACCAGGTCACCGCCGACTCCGGCGACCGGACGGCCCCCGCGGCCGCCACCACCTCCGAGACCACGAGCTCCAGCGCGGACTCCGAGACCCCGGCTGACCCCACCCCGGCGCAGCCGGCCGAGCCCACCGGCCCCACCTTCGCGAGCCTCGACCTGCCCGCGCCGCTCATGGCCGCCATCGCCGAGCTCGGCTTCGTCACGCCCTCGGCCATCCAGGCCCGCGCGATCCCCGAGCTGCTGGCCGGCCGCGACATCACCGGCGTCGCCCAGACCGGAACCGGCAAGACCGCCGCCTTCGGCCTGCCCCTGCTGGCCGCCGTCGACCCCGCCCTCCGCGCGGTCCAGGCCCTCGTCCTGACCCCCACCCGCGAGCTCGCCATGCAGGTCGCCGACGCGATCGAGTCCTTCGCGAGCAAGCTCGACGACGTCCGCGTCCTGCCCGTCTACGGCGGCGCGCCCTACGTGCCCCAGCAGCGCGCCCTGCGCGACGGCGTCCACGTCGTGGTCGGCACCCCCGGCCGCATCAAGGACCACCTCGAGCGCGGCGCCCTCAAGCTCGACGACATCCGCTTCCTCGTCCTCGACGAGGCCGACGAGATGCTCCGCATGGGCTTCGCCGAGGACGTCGAGGAGATCTTCGGCCAGGCCCCGGTCAAGCGCCAGGTCGCCCTCTTCTCCGCGACCATGCCCCCCGCCATCCGCAAGGTCGCAGACCAGCACCTCACCGACCCGGTCCAGATCGCCGTCACCCGGCAGGCCTCGACCGTCACCGCGGTGCGCCAGACCTACGCCGTCGTGCCCTTCCGCCACAAGGTCGGCTCCCTGGCCCGCGTCCTGGCCACCTCCGACGCCGACGCCGCCATCGTCTTCACCCGCACCCGCGGCGCGGCCGAGGACGTCGGCTCCGCCCTCATCGAGAAGGGCATCTCCGCCGCCACCATCTCCGGCGACGTCGCCCAGAAGGAACGCGAGAAGATCGTCGAGCGCCTCCGCTCCGGCGCCCTCGACGTCCTCGTCGCCACCGACGTCGCCGCCCGCGGCCTCGACGTCGACCGCATCGGACTCGTCGTCAACTTCGACGTCCCCGGCGAGCCCGAGGCCTACGTCCACCGCATCGGCCGCACCGGCCGCGCCGGACGCACCGGCGAGGCCCTCACCTTCGTCACCCCGCACGAGCGCGGCAAGCTCCGCTCCATCGAGCGCACCATCCGCGCCCAGCTCGAAGAGGTCGAGATCCCCTCCCCCCGGGACGTCTCCGCCCACCAGGTCAAGCGCACCCTCGGCAAGGTCGCAGCCCGCCGCGAGGCCGGCCGCCTCGAGCTCTACACCGAGCTCATCCGCGCCTACGCCGACGAGACCGGCACCGACCCCATCGACATCGCAGCCGCCATGGCGGCGCTCGCGGTGGGCGACGACGGCCCGCGTGCCCGCGCCGAGCAGGAGGAGTACGAGCGCGAGCGGGCCGAGGCCAAGGCCGCTGCCGCCCGGCGCAACACCCGCGAGGGCGACCGGCACGACCGGTCCGGCGACCGCTCCGCACGCGGCCGCTCCGAGGGCGACCGCGGCATCCGCCGTCCGGCACGGGGCACGCGGTACCGCATCGCCGTCGGCCACACGCACGGTGTGCAGCCGGGCGGGATCGTCGGCGCCCTGACGGGCGAGGGCGGCATCACCGGGGCCGACGTCGGCAAGATCGACATCTTCGGCAACTTCTCGCTGGTGGACATCATCGCGCCGCTGGACAACGAGGCGCTCGACCGCCTGGCCCGCGCCCGCGTGGCCGGCAAGCCGCTGCGCATCACCCTGGACCGTGGCGCACCGCGCGGCGGCGAGCGGGGTCCGCGCAGCGGTGGCGACCACCGTCGTCCGGACGGCGAGCGCGGCCCCCGCGGCCGCGGCCCGGCCCACTGGGAGGCGCGCAGCAGCCGCTGACGCTCCCTGACCCAAGAGCAGAGCGCCTGTCCGTCGGGACAGGCGCTCTGCTCTTTCTCTTCCCGGGCTCGCGCTTCCCGGGGCTACCGCTGGTCGGGCTCCACGGCCTCGCCCAGCTCCGCGATCAGGGCGACCAGACGCCGCGCCTCGGCCATGCCGTGCTCGCCGTCGGCGCGCTGGATGCCCATGACGGCGAGCACGTCGCCGTCGGCCAGGTCGAGGTGCACCCACGGGTCGTTGGGCCCGAACCGGACCGTCACGATCTCGGGCCAGGTGAGCCGGCGGCTGGTCGCGTAGTTGACCACGGTGAGCCCGGACCGGTCCGGGACCGCGCGCACGGCACCGAACCGCCAGGCGATCAGAGCACCCAGCAGCCCGAACACGATGATCGCTATCCGGTTGGCGGCGTCCGCCCCGGGGCCGCTCGCCGCCAGCGCGACGAACGTGCACCCGCCGGCGAACAGCACCGCGATCCCGTACGCCGTGGGCGTGCCGAAGCGGCCGCGAAAGGTGCGGAAGTGGTCGTCGCGCCGGCCGCGGCCGATCGCGCTGCTCCCCGACCCGGCACCCATCGGTCCTACAGCCGGGAGGCGTGGATGGAGGTCACGATGATGGCGCGCGCCCCGACGTCATACAGCGCGTCCATGATCCGGTTGGTCTCGCTGCGCGGCACCATGACCCGCACCGCGCAGGCATCGCTGTGGTGCTGCGCCGAGACCGTCGGGGACTCCTTGCCCGGCGTGATCGCCACGGCCTCCTCGAGCCGGGCCGCGGGGACCACGTAGTCCATCAGCACGTACTCGCGGGCGGTGATCACGCCCTCCAGGCGGCGGGTCAGCACGTCCAGGCCGGCCGGCGGCTCGGCGTCGGACTGCCGGATCAGCACGGCCTCGGAGCGCAGGATCGGGTCGCCGAAGACCTCCAGGCCCGCGGCCCGCAGGGTCGTGCCGGTCTCCACGACGTCCGCGATCACGTCCGCGACGCCGAGGCGCACGCTCGACTCGACGGCGCCGTCCAGGTGCACGATGGCGGCGGGCTCGACGCCCTGCTTCGCCAGGTGCTGGGCCACGAGCGTGGTGTACGACGACGCCACACGGCGCCCGGCGATGTCGGCGATCTCGGTCACCGGGTCGGTCGCACCGGGCCCGGCGGGGGCGGCGTAGCGGAAGGTCGAGCGGGCGAACCCGAGGCCGAGGTGCTCGACGGCGTCCGCGCCCGAGTCGAGCATCAGGTCGCGGCCGGTGATACCGACGTCGACCGTGCCGGTGCCCACGTAGACCGCGACGTCACGCGGGCGCAGGAAGAAGAACTCGACGTCGTTCTCGGGGTCGGCGAGCACGAGTTCGCGGGTGTCACGGCGCTGGCGGTAGCCCGCCTCGCGCAGCATCTCGGAGGCGGGGCCGGACAGGGCACCCTTGTTGGGGACGGCGATGCGCAGCATGTGGTTGGTTCCTCTCTGGGGTGTACGACGGATCGGTGGACCCGGGTCTCCCGGGAGGGCTCGACCGGTCGTGGTCGAGCCCTCCCGGGGCCGGGTCACAGATGCGTGTACACGTCCTCGAGGGTCAGTCCCTTGGCGACCATCAGGACCTGCAGGTGGTACAGGAGCTGCGAGATCTCCTCCGCGGTCTCGCTGTCCGACTGGTACTCGGCCGCCATCCAGACCTCTGCGGCCTCCTCCACGACCTTCTTGCCGATGGCATGGACTCCCGCATCCAGCTGGGCCACGGTGCCCGAACCCGCGGGACGGGTCTCGGCCTTCTCGGTCAGCTCGGCGAACAGGGTCTCGAAGGTCTTCACCTGCTCAGCGTAGTCGGGCGAGGGGGGCACTACCGCTCGCCGTCCCACGTTGTGGCCAGACTCTCGTTCGGCGCGGGTACCGGAGGGACGCAGGCCAGGTCGCTCACGGGGTCGCGGGCCACTCCGCCGGCAGCGATCCGTCGGCCTCCGGGACCACGACGCCCTGGTACGGCGTGATCAGGTGGAAGCCCACGGGCTCGTCGGTCGACCCGTCGTCCGTCGAACCGGACAGGAGGACGATCACGCTGCCCGTGCCGTTGTCCGTACCCCCGCCGGTCCCGGCGCCGGTGCCGGCGCCCGTGGCCGGGTCGAGCGGGTCGCCACCGGGATACGGGTTGTCCGCTCCCCCGCACGTCTCCGGCGTCGAGACGATCGAGATCTGCTCCCCTGCCGAGACCTCGAGCTCGGGCGGCGGCTCCGCGGCCGGGTTCACGCGCGAGCTCCCGGGGTCGGGCCGCTCCAGCACCTCGTCCACCTCGAACAGCCAGCGGTGCGCCTCGACGCCGAACATCTGCGCCGTGCCGTCCCGCTCCACCACGGTTCCCCGCAGCACGGCGCCGGCGTCGGAGGCCGCCTCGACCGGATCGAGGAAGCGCACCCAGTCGACGCACGCCACGCCGCCCTGGGGCAACCCTTCGAGCAGGTCGTCGGAGGTCTCCTCGGCCGCGGCCTCAGGTGCTTCCTCCGGCGCTCCCCCGGCGGCGCCCTCGGCCGGGGTCGCCGAGCCGCCGGCCGAGCCCGCGTCGGCACAGCCCACGAGCCCGCCCGCCATCGCTCCCGTCAGAGCCGCCGTCATCAGTACTGCTGCTGCCCGCCGGGCACGTGAAGTCCTCATGCCCGGTCAATGTGCCGACCGGGCCGACTCTTTCGCGTGCGCCAGCTCTTTCGTGTGCGCCGACCTCCAGGCCCTTTGTCGGGGCTGGTTGGTTCGGTGTGGTTCCAGGTCCGGGGTGGTCTTCCAGCCGCTTGGCACACTATTAATTCTGGTGGGAACAGCTCGGGAAGAGCTGCGGGCGCCGTCCGACGGGTTCGGCCGGCCCCCGGGCACGTCAGCCGGCCGCGTCGGACGGCGACACCCGAGGGCCGTGCCGGACGACGTCAGACCGCGGTCCCCGCGAGGCTCCGCAGCGTCACCGCCGTCGCGATCGCCGCCTCGACGGCCTCCGCGCCCTTGTCCTCGCCGGACCCCTCCAGCCCGGCCCGGTCCAGCGCCTGCTGCTCCGTGTCGCACGTCAGCACACCGAAGCCCACCGGCACCCCCGTCCGCACGCTCACGTCCGTCAGGCCCGACGTCGCCGCCGAGCACACGTACTCGAAGTGCGGCGTCCCCCCGCGGATCACGACGCCCAGCGCGACGACGGCGTCCGCGGCCGGTCCCCCGCCGACACCGGCCGCCCGCGCCGCTGCCACCGGCAGCTCGAACGAGCCAGGGACCCGCAGCTCCGTCCACTCGGCGCCCGACGCCACCAGCGCGCGACGGGCGCCCGCCAGCAGACCGTCCATCACCTGCTCGTGCCAGCTCGCCGCGACGACGACCACCCGCAGGCCCGTTCCGTCGACCGTCACCTTCGGTGCTCCTGCCCCGCTCATGCGCATGCTCCTTCGTTCTGGTTCTGGCTCTCGTTCTGCTTCTCGTGGCGGTTCTGGTGGTGCTTGTCGCTCAGCTCCGCGACGTCGGCCCCGCCGAGGCGGTGCCCCATCACCAGCCGCTTGGTCTCCAGGTAGCGGTGGTTGTGCGCGCCGTGCCCCACCACGAGCCCGCGCCGCCCGACGACGTCCGTGCCCGCCGCTCGCAGGCCCGTCACCTTCTCCGGGTTGTTCGTCAGCAGCGTCACGCCGTCCAGGCCGAGGTCCGCCAGGATCGCCGACGCCGCGCCGTACTCGCGCGCGTCCACCGGCAGCCCCAGCTCGACGTTTGCCTCCACGGTGTCCAGCCCGGCGTCCTGCAGCGCGTACGCCTGGATCTTGGCCGCCAGGCCGATCCCGCGGCCCTCGTGCCCGCGGAGGTAGACGACGGCGCCGCCCTCGGCGGCCACGGCCCGGAGCGACGCCTCGAGCTGCGGGCCGCAGTCGCAGCGCAGCGAGCCCAGGCCGTCGCCGGTGAGGCACTCGGAGTGCACCCGCACCAGCGGGGCCCGGTCGCCGCCCAGGCCCGGTTCGCCGCGCCGCGCCGCGGACGCCGGGGCCACCGGCGTCAGGGCCAGGTGCTCCGCACCCGACCGCAGGTCGCGGTAGGCCACCACCCGGAAGTCGCCGTACGCCGTCGGCAGGGCGGCCTCCGCGACGCGCTCCACCCAGGGATCCGTGGGCGAGTCCGCGAGCACCGGCTCCTCGGCTGCGGCCGGGGGAACCTCGTCGTGCGCCCGCCGCCAAGCGACCAGGTCGGCGACCGTCAGCACCACGAGCCCGTACTCCTGCGCCAGCTCCTGCGCCTCCGGCAGGCGCATCATGGCGCCGTCGTCCCGGACCAGCTCGGCGATGGCACCCACCTCGCCGGAACCGCCCGCCAGCCGCACCAGGTCCACCGCGGCCTCGGTGTGCCCCGCCCGCTCCAGCACGCCGCCGGGGCGGGCCCGCAGCGGCAGCACGTGCCCGGGCCGGATCAGGTCGCGCGCGCCCGAGCCCGGGTCACCGAGCACCCGCAGCGTCAGCGCCCGGTCGGCCGCCGAGATGCCCGTGGACACGCCCACGGCGTCCACCGACACCGTGTAGGCCGTGCCGCGCGGGTCCTCGCTGCGCTCCACCATGAGCGGGAGCCCCAGGGCGTCGGCCCGGCGCGCCGGCATGGGCGCGCACAGGTAGCCGGACGAGTGCCGCACGGTCCACGCGACCCACTCCGTCGTCGCGACGCCGGCGGCCAGGACGGCGTCCACCTCGTTCTCCCGGCCGGCGTCGTCCGCCACCAGCACGGGGCGCCCGGCGGCGAGCTCGGCGAAGGCCCGCTCCACGAGACCCGTGCCCGCGACGTCAGTGCTGGTGACGTCGGTGCTGGTGACGTCAGCGCCCGCGGGATCCGCCACCCGCACGCCGGTCATCGGGCCGCCCCGCTCGCCAGGAGCCGTTCGACGTACTTCGCGAGCACGTCGACCTCCACGTTGACCGGGTCGCCCGGAGCCAGCCCGCCCAGCGTGGTGGCGGCGAGCGTGGTCGGGATGAGCGAGACGCCGAACCCGTCGTCCGACACCCACGTGACGGTGAGCGAGACCCCGGACAACGCCACCGAGCCCTTCTCCGCGACGTACCGGGTCAGCGCGGCGGGCGCGGAGAACTCGAGGTCGTCCCAGCGCGGGCCGGGCGTGCGCCGCACGAGCGTGGCCACGCCGTCGACGTGCCCCTGGACCACGTGCCCGCCCAGGCGGCCGTTCGCCGGCAGCGCCCGCTCCAGGTTGACCCGGGCGCCGGGCACGAGGCCGCCGAGCGACGTGCGCCGCAGGGTCTCCGGCATCACCTCGGCCACGAACGCGCCGTCGGCCACGGAGGTGACGGTCAGGCACACGCCGTCGACGGCGATCGAGTCGCCGGGACGCGCGTCGGACGTGGCGAGCGGCCCCGCGACGGTCAGGACGGCGTCGGGCGCGACGACGTCGGGGTCGGCGACGGTGTCGGCAGCGGCCGGGCCGTCGGGACGGACGAGCGCGACGACGGAGCCGAGCTCCTCGACGATTCCGGTGAACATCAGATCTCCTCCTGGGCGCGCCGGCCGGGTCGGCCGTCCTGAGTGGAAAGGGCTGCGGTCTGGACTGCTGCTGACGGGCCTGCTGCTGACCGGCCTGCTGCTGACCGGTCCTCGACGGACATGTCTTCGGCGGGCTTGAGGCGACGCGCGACCAGCAGCACGTCGTCGCCCAGCCGGGTCACGTCCTCGGTCGCGAAGCGGGCGGCCTCGCCGATGGTGGTCACGCCGAGGTCGCCGACGGCGGTGGCGCCCGCACCGAGCAGCACCGGGGCGACGTAGGCGTGCAGCTCGTCGACGAGGTCCGCGGCCAACAGCGCGGTCGCCAGCTTGGGGCCGCCCTCCACGAGCACATGGCGTACCTCCCGGCCGCCGAGCTCACGCAGCGCGGCGTCGAGGTCGTGGGTGGGCAGCTGCAGCAGCGGCCCACCGGGCCCGCGCAGGCGGGCGTCGTCGGGCACCTCGCGACGGCCGAGGACCACGCGGAGCGGCTGGTGCTCGAACAGGCCGCCGTCGGCCCGGCGGGCGGTCAGCGACGGGTCGTCGACCAGGGCGGTCCCCGAGCCGACGGCGATCGCGTCGACCTGCGCACGGACCGTGTGGGCGTGCGCGCGGGCCTGGGGGCCGGTGATCCAGCGGCTGGTCCCGTCCACGGCGGCGACCCGGCCGTCCAGGCTGGTGGCGAGCTTGAGGGTCACGTAGGGACGGCCGGTGCGGACGGCGTGCAGCCAGGGCCGCAGGAGCTCCTCGCCGTCGTCGGCGAGGAGGCCGACGGACACCGGGATGCCCGCGTCCCGGAGCCTGGTCGCCCCGCCCGTCGCGACGGGGTTCGGATCGCCGACCGCGACGTGCACGGCGACGACGCCGGCCTCGATCAGGGCGTCCGCGCAGGGGCCGGTGCGGCCGTGGTGCGCGCAAGGCTCCAGGGTCACGACCGCCGTCGTGCCGCGTGGGTCCACGCCGTGGGACCGGGCGTCCGCCAGGGCGGCGGCCTCGGCGTGCGGGGTGCCGGCGCCACGGTGGTAGCCCTCGGCGACGGTGCGGCCGTCGGGGTCCAGGAGCACGCAGCCGACGCGCGGGTTGGGCCCGTGCGCCGGGCCCAGCCGCGCCAGCGCGAGGGCGCGGCGCATCGCTCTCTCACGACCAGCGGCCTGGAGACCGTCTGGCGCGGTCGGTACCTGGTTCATGCCGTCCTCCCCGAGCGTCGGCGCTCCGGGGGTGGACGACGGGTACGCGGGCCGGGAGCCACGAAGGCCCTGCCCGCGCGCACGACGTCACGACGTCGCACGTCCCGAGGGACGGCTCCGCCGCACGTGCTTCCTCCCATCCGGACTTTCACCGTCGGTCCTGGAGTTCCACCAGGTCAACCGGCCCGTCCTTGCGGACGGACGCGGGTCGCGGACTGTCACCGCCGGCTCGGAATTACACCGACCCCGGAGCACGTGTGTGCGTACTGCTGCTCGTCAGCATGCCACAGGTCGCCAGGTCGGCGGCCATGGCCTGCGTCACATCCGCCGCCGGCTCCCCCGCTCTGGGCCCGGTGAGCCGTTCCGCTGTGGTGAGCGGGTTGCGCAACGCGCTTGGCACACTATTTTCAAGTTGAGTGCTGGATATCTGCCCTTCTGGCACACGAAAAAGGGCGAAGATCCAGCACTCAACGAGCGCCGGTCAGTGGGTGTGCTTGGCCGCCAGCTCGCGGAGCGTCGCGATCTCCGCCGGGATGTCCTCGGCCCCGTACACGGCCGAGCCCGCCACGAAGACGTTCGCGCCGGCGTCGGCCGCGCGCTCGATCGTGTCCCGCGACACTCCCCCGTCGACCTGGATCCACACGTCCAGGCCGGACTCGCTCACGGCCTGCCGCGCGCGCCGGATCTTGGGCAGCGTGCCCTCGATGAACGACTGCCCGCCGAACCCCGGCTCGACCGTCATCACGAGGATCATGTCGATCTCGGCCAGCAGGTCGAGGAACGGCTCCACCGGCGTGGCCGGGCGCAGCGCCACCCCGGCGCGCGCGCCGAGCCGGTGCAGCTCGCGGGCCAGGCGGACGGGCGCCTGCGCGGCCTCCGCGTGGAAGGTGACCGACGCCGCCCCCGCCTCCGCGAACGCCGGCGCCCACCGGTCCGGGTTCTCGATCATGAGGTGGGCGTCGAGCGGGATCGGCGACACCTTCGCGAGCCGCTCGAAGATCGGCAGCCCCAGCGTCAGGTTGGGCACGAAGTGGTTGTCCATCACATCGACGTGCGCGTAGTCGGCGGAGGCGATCCGGCCGAGGTCGCGCTCGAGGTTGGCGAAGTCGGCGGACAGGATGCTGGGGGCGATGAGTGCTGCCATGATGCCAGCGTAGAGCCCGGTTCTCCGCGCCACCGAACACGGCACCACACCTTGGCACCAGCCCCTGGCACCGCACCTCGCCACCCCCGACAGACCGGGAGCACCGATGATCCCCGACGTGAACTACTGGGCCGTGATCGTGGCCACGCTGTCCACGCTCGTCGTGGGCTCGATCTGGTACACCCCGCGGGTGTTCGGCACCCGCTGGATGCGGCTGGCGAAGGTGGACCCGAAGGCGGCCGAGGCGGCAGGCATCTGGCCCATCGTCGTGACGGTGATCGTCAGCTTCCTGACGGCGTGGGTGCTGGCCGGCGCCGTCTACATCTCGTGGGTCTTCTACGAGGGCAGCTTCCTCACAGCGTCGGTCGTGACGGCCGTGCTGCTCTGGATCGGCTTCACCGCGGCCCGCTTCATCACCCACGACGCCTTCGAGGGCCGCCCGCCTCAGCTCACCACGCTGAACCTGGCGCACGAGCTGGTCACGATCCTGGTCATGGCCGTGATCCTCGGGGTGTGGCCGCCGGCGGGCGTGTAGAAGTTCACCCGACCGTCCGGCCGGGTCCCGTGGGGCCGGCAGGAATGGGCCGCCACTGCCGTGCTCGTCGCCTCCGGAGCGTTCGGCGCCGTCAGCGTGCCGGTCGCTGTCGTCCGCCTGGGCGCGCGCCGGATTGTCCGTGCGCGCCCGGAGAGCGAGTAGCTCTGCTGCGGGTGTTGCGGAGAGTGGACGCCGTCTACTCTCCGCAACCTGACCCCTGCGCGAGGGCTCGCACCCTGGGGGCCCGACGCACCGCTGCTGCTACGCCGTGCGCCGCAGCAACGTCAGGTGCATCGCATCCGTCCCGTGCACGTGCGGCCAGAGCTGCACGTCGTCGCGGTCTGACAGCGGGATGTCCGCGCCCGGGCGCAGCACGGACCGCACCGCGGCCGGGGCGTCCAGCCGCTCGACGTCGTCGCGCTTCTTCAGCACGTCGGTGACCACGAGCTGCGTCTCGGCCAGGTGCGGCGAGCACGTCACGTACGCCACCACTCCCCCGGGCCGGACGGCGTCCAGCGCCGAGGCGAGCAGCTCGCGCTGCAGCCCGGTCAGGGCAGCGAGGTCCGACGGCGTCCGCCGCCACCGGCTCTCCGGCCGACGGCGCAGTGCGCCCAGTCCGGTGCACGGCGCGTCGACCAGCACGCGGTCGTAGGCCCCGGGCTCCTCCGTGCCGACCTCGCGGCCGTCGCCGGTGCGCACCTCCTCGACCGCGCCGTCGGGCAGCGCGGCCAGGGCGCCCGCGACCAGGCGTGCCCGGTGCGGTGCCACCTCGTTGGCGACCAGGGCCGCACCCCGCTGGGCGGCCAGCGCGCCGAGCAGCGCGGCCTTGCCGCCGGGGCCCGCGCACAGGTCCAGCCAGCGCGCGTCCCGGCCCTCGACCGGAACGCCCGCCAGGGCGAGCGTGACGAGCTGCGAGCCCTCGTCCTGCACGCCCGCGAGACCCTCCCGGATCGCGGGGATGCCGGACGGGTCCGAACCCTCCAGGCGCAGCGCCGTGGGCGCCCAGCGCCCGGCGACCAGGTCGACGTCGCCCCAGGCATCCTCGTCGGATGCCTCGACCAGGCCCGGCCGGGCCACGAGGGTGACGCGCGGGGCGGCGTTGTCGGCGGCCAGCAGGTCGCCCAGCTCGTCGACGCCGCGGCCGTTGCCGGCCAGCGCCTCCCGCAGCGCGCGGACGATCCACAGCGGGTGCGACTCGGTGGTCGCGAGGCCGCTCAGGGCGTCCGGCGCCTCCTTCTCCAGCACCGACAGCCACTCGTCGAGCGGCCGCTCGGAGACCCGGCGCAGCACGGCGTTCACCATCTGCGCGGGCCCGGCGCCCACCCGGTTGCGCGCGAGCCCGACCGTCTCCGAGACCGCGGCGTGCCCGGGCACGCGCATGCCGAGAAGCTGGTGGGTGCCGAGCCGCAGCACGTCGAGCAGCGCCGAGTCGAGGCCCGACAGCGGACGGTCGACGCACGTCGCCAGGATCGCGTCGTACCGGCCGCGCAGCCGCAGCGTGCCGTAGGTGAGCTCGGTCGCGAAGCCGGCGTCGCGACCGCGGATGCGTCGCTCGCGGAGCAGCGGGGGCAGCACCAGGTTCGCGTACGCGTCGGACTCGTCGACCTCGCGCAGCACGTCGAAGGCGGCCATACGGGCCGGGTCGGTGCGCTTGCGGCGCTCCGAGGGCGCCTGCGACGTGCGGGACCGATCACCCCGGGACCGCGACGCGGAGCGCTGCCGGCCCGCGGAGCTGCGGCGCTCGTCGCCGAAGTCGCGGCCTCCGCCGCCTCCACCGCCTCCGCTGGCCCCGCGGCGGTCGCCGTCGTAGCCGCTCATGCGGAGGCTCCCGTCGTGCTCTCCGACGTGCCAGTGGTCGCTGACGTGCCCGCCGTCGTCCCGCCCAGCACGAGCCCCGCCTCGACGAGCGTCCTGCCGCCGCCGCGGGCCCAGTCGGGCGCGGGCATGGCCTTCTTGCCGACCGGCCGCACCTCCCCCAGCGCGACGGCGTGCGTCGCGGTGCCGACCAGCACCTCGTGCTTGAGCGCGCGCACCTCGCCCGCCCGCAGGTCGGTGACGTCGGGGCGCGGCGAGACGGGCCCGAGGCCCAGGCGGGAACCGTCCGGGAGCACGGTCCACGCGCCCGGCGCGGGCGTGCAGCCGCGCACGAGGCGGTCGACCGCGAGCCCCGGGTCCGTCCAGGTCACGCGGGCGTCCTCGGTGGTGAGCTTGGGCGCCACCGAGACGCCGTCGGCAGGCTGCGCCTGGGGCTGGAGCGTGCCGTCCTCCAGGGCGTCGAGCGTCGCCACCAGGAGCTCCGCGCCGGAGACGGCGAGCCGGCCCAGCAGGTCGCCCGAGGTGTCGGTGGGCCGGATCGTCTCGGTGGCCGTGCCGAGCACGGGGCCGGTGTCCATGCCCTCGTCGAGCAGGAAGGTGGTGGCGCCGGTGACCTCGTCGCCGGCGATGAGGGCGCGCTGCACCGGGGCGGCGCCGCGCCAGGCGGGGAGCACGGAGAAGTGCAGGTTGATCCAGCCGAGGCGCGGAACGGCCAGGACGGCCGGGCGCAGGATGTGCCCGTAGGCGACCACGGGGGCGGCGTCGATCTCGAGCTCGGTGAGCATCGCGACGAACTCGTCCCCGCGCGGCACGTCGGTGATGACGCGCAGGCCGGCCTCCTCGGCCCGGGCCCGCACCGGGCTCGGCGTGAGCTTGCGGCCGCGGCCCGACGGCGCGTCGGCGCGGGTCAGGACGGCGACGACCTCGTGGCGCGAGGCGAGCAGGGCCTCCAGGGAGGCGACGGCGGGTTCGGGGGTTCCGGCGAAGAGAAGACGCACCGGGTCAGTCTAGGTGTGCGCCAGACGTGCGGCTCTGTCGGGGCGGCGCAGCCTGCAAGGTCGGCGCTCCTCGGCACACATGCCCGGTACCAGGTGCCGCACCGTTCGGAGGACCCCGATGCGCCGATCCATGCTCGTCCCAGCAGGGCCCCTCAGGACGGTGCTCACAGCAGGGCTCATCGCGGGGCTCACGGCAGGGTGCGCGGCGGGCACACCGGGTGCGAGCCCCGACGACGCCGACCGCGCCCACCCCACCGACCGCACCAACCGGACCGACGGAACAGGCGCCGAATTCGCCGAGGTGCTCGCCCGGCCCGCCCCCACCGCCGACTACGCCTGGTACCCGGAGACGGTCTCAGCGGCCCTGCCGTCGGTCCCGTACCTCGACGGCGGCGAGGCGCACGCCTCCGAGCTGGCCGCGGTCGGACGGTTCACGGGCTGGGCGGCCGGCGAACCAGCAGGTCCGGCAGATTCGGACCACGAGATGATCGACCTGACGTTCGCGGTCGACGAGGTCGTCGACTCGCTCGGCGACCTGACGATGCTCGAGGGCGGCACGGTCACGGTGCACGTCGGCGTCGACGGCTCCGCCGACCGCGACACCGACCGCGACACCGACCGCGACCGGGTGGCCGAGGAGCTGCTCGCGCTGGACGACGTCGTGCTGTTCCTGAACCACGTGGGACCCGAGCCCTGGCCGCCGCCGGAGTGGGTCGTCGTGTTCGACAACGCATTCCTGGGGGACGTGCACGACGACGACGCGATCACCTGGCCCGTGGCGGAGGCGATCGCGGCCAACAACCCCGCCGACTCCCACCCGGAGGCCGACGTGACCACGCTCGACGAGCTGCGAGCGTCGGCGGCGTCGGCGGCGTCGTCGTCGTCCGAAGCTACGGCAACGGCGGGGGGCTAGCCGGCGACCGGGAGCCCCA
Source organism: Promicromonospora sp. MEB111 (assembly GCF_030209445.1). Lineage (GTDB taxonomy): Bacteria > Actinomycetota > Actinomycetes > Actinomycetales > Cellulomonadaceae > Promicromonospora. The sequence goes on along the minus strand of NZ_JARVSD010000012.1, from coordinate 190,381 downwards.
GGGCGCGGAGGTCGTGGCGCAGGGCCTCGGTGTCCGTGAACACCACGCCGTGGAACCCGACGCCACGCGCCGCGTCCACGTTCACCTGCTTGTCGTCCACGAACACGGCGCGCGACGGGTCGACGCCGAACCGCTCGACCACGAGCTCGAAGATGCGCCGGTCCGGCTTGGCCATGCCCTCTCGGCCCGAGACGATGACGTCCTCCATGAGCCCGATCGCCGGCGCGGCGGGCGCGGCGCTGTGGAAGGTCTCGGCCTGCCAGTTGGTCAGCCCGTACAGGCGCAGCCCCAGGCCCTTCAGCTCCGCGACCAGCTCCGCCGAGCCCTCGATCGGGCCGGTCAGCGACAGCTCGTAGTGCTCGACGTACCGCCGCAGGTCCTCGACGTGGTCGGGGTGGGTGCGCGCCACGCGCTCCAGGAGCACGGAGTACGCGGTCCCGGCGTCGGCGGCGTGGTTGAGGGAGCCGAAGTCCACGGCCTCGAAGAACGCCTCGACCTCGGCCCTCGGGCGCCCCTCGTACGGGCCGAAGGGGTCCCAGCCGATGAGCACGTTGCCGAAGTCGTACACGACCGTGTCGATAGCGGTTTCGTCGGGGCGGTCGGCTGCGGTCACAGCATCTCCTTCGGGTCGAGCTGAACACGGACGGTGCCGCCCTCGCGGCGCGCGGAGCGGACGGCCAGGCTGGCCTTGAGCCTACGGGCGAGCTCGTCGCCCTGGGCGAGCGGTACGCGCAGCACGGTCCGCACGGGCAGGTCGAGCGCCTGGACGCCGCTGTCCCTGCCGCTTCCCGAGCGGCTTCCCGCGCCGGCGCCCCGGCGGGCCGACGGCGCCCCGGTCCCCCGGCCACCCGGCCCCCTCCCGGGTGTTTCCGGGTCGATCTCGACGGGTCCCAGCACGCCCGAGCCCGCACCCAGGTCCTCGCGCAGCCCCACCCGGCCGACGACGGCGTCCACCGCCGTCCGGTCCCCGGTCACGGCGGCGACCCGGACGGCGGGCGGCAGGTGCAGCTCGGCGCGCTCGTCGAGCTCGCGCCCCGCGAAGCCGGCCGGGTCCCAGCGCACCAGCGCCTGGGTGGGTCCGGGGGCGCCGTCGCCCACGAGCAGCACCTGTCCTCCCGGCCCCGGGCGGACCAGCGACGACGCCGCGAGCCAGCGGTGCAGCGCCTCCGTCCCGGCGGCGAGGCCGGTGCCGCCGGTCATCACGGCGGCATCGAGCAGGAGCGCGATGGCGTAGCCGCCGTCCGCGACGGGCTCGGCCCCGGGGGTCGCCACGATCAGCGCGGGGGTGGCCGGGACGGCGTCGATCACGCCCCCCGGGGCCGACGCGGCCGAGAGCCGCACCGGCACCCCCGTGAACGCGCGGCCGAGCTCCTCCGCGGTGCGCGCCGAGCCCACGCGGACCGACCGCAGGCCCGTCCACCCGCACTCCTCGCACCGCCAGCCGCCAGCCAGGCGGCCGCACCACGTGCACTGCGGGGCGCCGTCGGCGTGCGGCAGCCCGAGGGGACCGTGGCAGTGCCCGCAGCGGGCGGCGACGCGGCAGCGTGAGCACGCGACGACCGGCAGGTACCCGGAGCGGGGTACCTGCACCAGCACCGGGCCCCGGTCCAGGGCCTCGCGCGCGGCACGCCACGCGGTGGACGGGAGCCGGGCCGCGGCGGCGGCGCCCTCGCGCGCCAGCTCGACGGACGTCAGCGCCCGCACCCGCGGCGCCCGGGCTCGGACGACGTCCCGGGGCGCCGCCAGCTCGCGCGCCCAGCCGGACGCGAGCATTGCCTGCGCCTGCACCGTGCGCCCGGGCGAGCCCAGCAGGAACGCCGCGTCCTCGCGCTCGGCCCGCAGCGCCAGCACGTCGCGCGCGTGCGGGTACGGGGCGTGCGGCTCGGCCAGCGTCTCCTCGCCGTCGCCCCACAGGACCACCAGGCCGAGGTCGGCCACCGGAGCGAACATCGCGGCCCGGGTCCCCACCACCACCCGCGCGTCGCCCCGCGACGCCCGCAGGAACGCACGGTACCGGGGCGCGGGGCCGTCGTCGGCGAGCAGCCGCACCACGTCGTCGTCGGCGATCCCGGCGCCCTCCAGGGCGGCGGTCACGCGCTCCACGTCCCGCGCGTCCGGCACCACGACGAGCACCCCCCGCCCGCCCGCCGTGCACGCCCGCACGACCTGCGCGACGGCGGCCGCCCAGTGCGGGGTCCGCGTGCCCGAGCCGGAGCCGCCGTGAGAGCCCGCGTCCACGCCCACGCCCGGCAGCGCCGACCACACGGCCCGGGGCGCCTCTCCCGCCAGGATCCGGCGCAGGTAGGCCTCGCCCCCGCGGTACGGGACCCAGGCGGACGACGACGGCGGCGCGAGGGCCGGCTCGTCGGAGACAGGAACGTCAGGTGCAGGACCGTCGACGGCTGCCGGGCCGGAGGCTGCATCCTCGGGGGGTGCTTCTTCGGAGGACACTTCTTCGGAGGACACTTCTTCGGAGGACACGGCGTCCGAGTCGGCCGGACCGGAGCTCGCTCCGACAGAACCTGGCTCCTTCTCCACGCGCGCGTGCCGTGGCGGCAGCGCCAGGCGCAGCACGTCGGCGAGCGTGCCGGCGTACCGGTCGGCCACGGCGCGGCACAGGTCGAGCACCTGCGGGGTCAGCACCCGCTCGCCGGACACCACGCGGCGCAGGGGCACGAGGCGGCCGTCGTGGTCCGAGGTCTCCTGGCGCGCGACGACGTAGCCGGCCACGTCCTGCCGCCCGAACCGCGCCTTGATCCGCACACCGGGCTGGGCGTCGTCGGCCATGGTGGCGGGGACGAGGTAGTCGTACGGCTGGTCGAGGTGCGCGGGCTGCAGGTCCAGCACGACACGCGCGACCGGCAGGGTCTCCGCGATGGGGATGCCGTTGGTCTCGGCGTTGTCGAGCGGGTCCCGGCTCCTGGCCTTGCCCCGGCCGCGCGCGGGCACACCGCCCACCTCGTCCAGCCCGAGCAGCGCCCCGTCGTCCGACGCGCCGTCCTCCACCCTGCCGTCCTCTGCGACACCGCCCTCCGCCGCGCCGTGCTGCACGGCCTGGTCCACGTCCCCGTTCACGTGCCTATCCCATCACGCGCCACCCACACGCCGCGGCGCACGCCGGCCCCGGCCAGCTGCCGCGTGAGGTCGGCACCGCGAGGTCGGCACCGCGAGGTCGGCACTCCGCACTCAGGTCGGCACCCTGCATCGAGATCGGCACAGGCCTGGACCGATCTCGATGCAGAGTGCCGACCTCAAGGCATGCCGGTCAGCGGGCTGCCGACCCCGGCGCCCAGGACACCAGCCCTCAGGACACCAGCCCTCAGAACAGGCTCAGCAGGTCCTCGACCCGGTCCGTCCGCTCCCACGTGAAGTTGGGCAGGTCGCGACCGAAGTGCCCGTAGGTGGAGGTGGCCCGGTAGATGGGGCGCAGCAGGTCGAGGTCGCGCACGATCGCGGCGGGGCGCAGGTCGAACACCTCGTGGATCGCCGCGGTGATCTTCTCGACCGGCACGGTCTCGGTGCCGAACGTCTCGACGTAGAGGCCCACGGGGTGCGCCTTGCCGATCGCGTAGGCGACCTGGACCTCGCAGCGCCGCGCGAGCCCGGCGGCCACGACGTTCTTGGCCACCCAGCGCATGGCGTACGCGCCCGACCGGTCCACCTTCGACGGGTCCTTGCCGGAGAAGGCGCCCCCGCCGTGCCGCGCCATGCCGCCGTAGGTGTCCACGATGATCTTGCGGCCCGTCAGGCCGGCGTCGCCCTGGGGCCCGCCGATGACGAACTTGCCGGTCGGGTTCACGAACTGCCGGGCGCCGGTCCAGTCGAGGCCCGCGGACTCCAGCACGGGGGCGATGACGATCTCGGCCACCTCGACGTGCAGCTTCTCCTGCAGCACGTCGGCGTCGTGCTGGGTGGAGAGCACCACCGTGTCGACGGCGACGGGCCGGTCGCCGTCGTACCCGATGGTGACCTGGGTCTTGCCGTCGGGGCGCAGGCCAAGCAGCTCGCCCGACTTGCGGACGGCGGCCAGTCGCTCCGAGAGCCGGTGCGCGAGCCAGCCGGCCACGGGCATGAAGGCGGGCGTCTCGTCGGACGCGTAGCCGAACATCAGGCCCTGGTCGCCGGCGCCCTGGGCGTCCAGCGGGTCGAGGTCGCTGGTGTCGTCACGCATCTCGAGGGCCTTGTCGACGCCCTGCGCGATGTCGGGCGACTGCTGCCCGATGGAGACGGACACACCGCACGAGTCGCCGTCGAACCCGATGGCCGAGGAGGTGTAGCCGATCCCGCGCACCACGTCGCGCACGATCTGCGGGATCTCGACGTAGGCCTCGGTGGTGACCTCGCCCGCGACATGGACCAGGCCGGTGGTGACCATGGTCTCCACCGCGACGCGCGACGTCGGGTCCTGCTCCAGCAGGGCGTCGAGGATGGCGTCGCTGATCTGATCACAGACCTTGTCCGGATGACCCTCGGTCACGGACTCGGACGTGAAAAGGCGCAGCTCGCTCATGGGTACCAGCCTACGGTCTCGCACAGTGGGAAGTCGATCCTGGCAGGTGAGACGGGGGTCACGGGAGGAGCTTGGCGACGGCATCCCACAGGGCGTCCGCCACCTCACGCTTCGTCCCGGAGGCCAGGCCGACGACGTCGCCGGCCCCGTCCAGGATCGTGACCTCGTTGCTCTCGGTGCCGAACCCGCGCCCCGAACCGACCGCGTTCACCGCGATCAGGTCGGCTCCCTTGCGCCGGGCCTTGGCCCGCCCGTGCTCCAGCACGCTGCCGCCGGCGTCGCCCGTCTCTGCGGCGAAGCCCACCACGACCTGGCCGGGACGCAGCCGGTCGTGCGCGATCTCCGCGAGGATGTCGGGGTTCTCGACGAGCTCGATGGGTGCGGGACCCTGTCCCGGCACCTTCTTGATCTTGGCGTCCGGCGTGACGGCGGGGCGGAAGTCCGCCACGGCGGCGGCCATGACCACGACGTCCGCCTCCGCGCCCACGGCCCGGACGGCGTCACGCAGCTCCGTCGTGGACTCCACCTGCACGACGGAGCAGGCCCGCGGACCGGCCAGCACCTGGTCGGTGACGTCCTGCGCGAGGTTGGCCGCCACGAGCGTCACGTCGGCGCCGCGCGCGGCGGCGGCCTGCGCCAGCGCCACGCCCTGCCGGCCGCTGGACCGGTTGCCGATGAACCGCACCGGGTCGATGGCCTCGCGCGTGCCGCCCGCGGACACGACGACCCGCCGGCCGGCGAGGTCGAGGTTCTCGGCCGGAGGGCCGTCGACCAGCGAGAGCGCCTCGCGTGCGATGTCCTCGGGGTCGGGCAGCCGCCCGGGGCCGGTGTCGGCGCCGGTCAGGCGGCCCGAGGCGGGCTCGATCACGTGCACGCCCCGCTCGCGCAGGGTCGCCACGTTCGCCCGGGTGGCGGGGTGGTCCCACATCTCGGTGTGCATCGCCGGGGCGAGCACCACCGGGCAGCGGGCCGCCAGCAGCGTGGTGGTCAGCAGGTCGTCCGCGAGTCCCGCGGCGGCACGCGCCATGAGGTCAGCGGTGGCCGGCGCGACGATCACGAGGTCGGCGTGCTGCCCCAGCGAGACGTGCTGCACGCCGGGGACGTCGTCGAACACCTCGGTGCTGACCGGCTCGCCCGACAGCGCCTCGAACGTCGGGGCGCCCACGAACTCCAGCGCCGCGCGCGTGGGGATCACGCGCACGGCGTGCCCCTGCTCGCGCAGCAGCCGCAGCAGGAGCACCGCCTTGTACGCGGCGATCCCACCGGAGACGCCGAGGAGGATCCTCATCGGTGGTCGCCCTCCAGGACCAGCGGGCTGCCGGTCACGTCCGGTCAGGCCGGGAACTCGGGCAGCGACTGCTCGGCCTTCGCGGCGGCAGCGGCGTCAGCCTGCGCCTGCACCTCGGCCGGGTCGACCTCCTCGATGGTGAGGAGGCCCTGGGTGATCTCGCGCATCGCGATGGAGAGCGGCTTCTCCTGGTTGCGGGTCTCGACGAGCGGGCCCACGTTCTCCAGGAGGCCCTCGTTGAGCTGCGAGTAGTACGCGTTGATCTGACGGGCGCGCATGGACGCGTACAGCACGAGGCCGTACTTCGAGTCGATGCGCTCGAGCAGCTCGTCGATCGGCGGGTCGGTGATGCCCTCAGGGGCGGCGACGGTTCCGGCCATGGTGAAGCTCCAGAAGTCTTGGGTGACGGGGGAAAGTCCGAGGGACGAGTCTACCTGCTCTGTCACCCGGAGGTGGCAGGCAGCGCGCCGGGTCAGCCGACCGGTGTGGTGGAACCCACACCCATCACGGCGACGAGCGCGTCCGTGGCGCGGTGCACGTCGTCGTTCACGATGGTGACGTCGAACTCCTCCTCGGCGGCGAGCTCGACGCGCGCCGTGGCGAGGCGCCGCTCCCGCTCCTCCGAGTCCTCGGTGCCGCGACCGACAAGCCGCCGGACGAGCTCGTCGAAGCTCGGCGGGGCGAGGAAGACGAACCGGGCCTCCAGGCCCGAGGCCGTCACCGCGTCGCGCACCTGGCGCGCGCCCTGGAGGTCGATCTCCAGGAGCACGGGGACCCCGGCGGCGAGCTTCTGCTCGACCGGTCGCCGTGGCGTCCCGTACCGGTTACGACCGTGCACCACTGCCCACTCGAGCATCTCGTCGGAGGCGACCATGCGGTCGAACTCCTCCGGCGACACGAACAGGTAGTGCACTCCGTCCACCTCGCCCGGGCGCGGCGACCGGGTGGTCGCCGACACGGAGAGCCAGACCTGCGGATAACGGTCCCGCACGTCGGCGGAGACCGTGCCCTTGCCCACCGCGGTGGGTCCTGCGAGCACGGTCAGCCGTGCGGGTTGTGTCGTACTGATCAGCCAAACCTCTCGATGAGCGCCGCCGACTGGTGCGGTCCGAGGCCTCGGACGCGGCGGGTCTCGGCGATCCCGATCTCTTCCATGATCGCCCTGGCCTTAACCTTACCGACCCCGGGCAGCGACTCGAGCAACGAGACGACCTTGAGCTTGCCCACGACGTCGTCCTTCTGGCCCTGCTCGATGACCTCCCTCAGGGAACCTTGCGAGTACTTGAGCTTGTTCTTGATCTCTGCCCGCGCGCGTCGCGCCTCGGCTGCCTTCTCGAGTGCTGCCGCACGCTGCTCGGGTGTGAGGGGTGGTAGTGCCACGCAAGTCACCTACTCGTCTCTCGACCGGTCTTCTGACTCGGGACGTCCGGTCCTCGCTCGGGCCCGATGCCCAAGTCCGTGACCTGGCCCGCAACCGGTCTGGTGTGAACTGCTGCATCGAAAGTAGCCATCGCCTCAGTGGTCGGCAATCGCAGAACGCCACTTCGTGAAAACTCATGCACATGCGCTTTTAGGCATTTAGTGCATTCCACGACAAAGCGCCCACGATCCATAGGGATCGTGGGCGCTTTGTCCAAGACGCGGTTCACGGCGAGAATCAGCCCCGCAACGCCTTCGTGGCCTCCTTCGCGGCCGTGCGCGCGGCGCTCACCAGCGCCTGAGGGTCGGGTCCAGCGGCGAGCACTCCCCGGGACGACGACGCCAGCACGTTCCGCCGGGCGCCGCCGAACGTCGTGGCGAGCTCGCGCTCCCCCGCGCCCTGCGCGCCGACGCCAGGGGCCAGCAGCGGGCCGTTCACGGCCACCAGGTCCGTCCCCGTCGCGGCCACCGCGTCGCCGATCGTGGCGCCCACCACGAGGCCCACCGAGCCCATGGGCTCGGCGCCCGCGTTGAGCACCGCGGCGTGCGCCGCCATGAGGGCGGCGACCGAGGTACCCCGCCCCTCGCCCCCGGCCCCGCCCTGGCCCTCGACGCGCCGGACCGCGTGCTGCACCTCGAAGCCCTCCTTGTTGGAGGTGAGGCACAGCACGAACAGGCCCCGGCCCGTGGCCGTGGCGAGCTCGACGGCGGGCTCCAGGGAGCCGAAGCCGAGGTACGGCGAGACCGTCAGGGCGTCGCCGGCCAGGGGCGAACCGTCCGCCAGGAAGGCGTCGGCGTAGGCGCCCATGGTCGAGCCGATGTCGCCCCGCTTGGCGTCGACGATCGTCAGCGTGCCCGTGCTGCCGGACCCGCTGCCCGACCCCGTCGCCCGGGCCGCCGCGATCACCTCCTCCAGCACCGCGAGGCCGCGCGAGCCGTGCCGCTCGAAGAACGCCGCCTGCGGCTTGAACGCCGCGACCCTGCCCCCGAGCGCGTCGACGACGCGCAGGGAGAACTCCCGCAGGCCGTCGACGTCGTCGGACAGGCCCCAGGCGTGCAGGAGCGACGCGTGCGGGTCGATGCCCACGCAGAGCGGCCCGTGCTCGTCCATGGCGGCGGCCAGGCGCGCCCCGAACGGCACCACGTCGTTCGACGACGCCGTGCCGCTCGCGGACCCGGTGCCGTTCGCGGAGCCCTCCGGCGACCCGCCGCTCACGCGTGCGCCCCCGCCGGGGACGCCACGGCGCCAGCCTGCGCGGCCGCACGGCGCGCCGACGTGGCCGCCGTGTGCTCCTGGAGGCTCGCCACCTCGAACGGGCCCGCCAGCACCGCCTCGATGCCCTGCACCGCTGCCGCGAGCTGGTCCACCGTGGTCGCGATCGGCTTGTCCGCCGCCGTCGTGGCCGCGCGGATCTCGTAGCCGTCGGCGCGGGCGCCCTGGCCGGACGGCGAGTTCACCACCAGGTCGATCTGCCCCTCGGTGATGAGCCCGACGACGGTGAGCTCGCCGTCCGGCCCACGGCCCTCGGTGTGCTTGCGCACCTCGGTGGCCTCGATGCCGTTGCGGCGCAGCACGTTCGCGGTGCCGGCCGTGGCCAGCACCTTGAACCCGAGCTCCACCAGTCGCTTGACCGGGAAGACGACGTGCCGCTTGTCGCTGTCGGCCACGGAGACGAACACCGTGCCCGACGTCGGCAGCCCGCCGAACGCCGCCGCCTGCGACTTGGCGAACGCGTGCGGGAAGTCCTTGTCGAAGCCCATGACCTCGCCCGTGGAGCGCATCTCCGGGCCGAGCACGGAGTCCACGACGAGGCCCTCGCGGGTGCGGAACCGCTTGAACGGCAGCACGGCCTCCTTGACGGCCAGCGGCGCGCCCAGGTCGAGCGTGGCGCCGTCGTGCTCCGGGAGCACGCCCGCCGCACGCAGGTCGGCGATGGACTCGCCCACCATCACGCGCGCCGCGGCCTTGGCCAGCGGCGTGCCCGTCGCCTTGGAGACGAACGGCACGGTGCGCGACGCGCGGGGGTTGGCCTCCAGGACGTACAGGACGTCGCTGACGAGCGCGTACTGGACGTTGAGCAGGCCGCGCACGCCCACGCCCCTGGCGATCGCCTCGGTGGAGCGCCGGATGCGCGCGATCTCGGCCTCGGAGAGCGACACCGGGGGCAGCACGCACGCCGAGTCGCCGGAGTGGATGCCGGCCTCCTCGATGTGCTCCATGACGCCGCCCAGGAACAGCTCCTCGCCGTCGTACAGCGCGTCGACGTCGATCTCCATCGCGTCGTCCAGGAAGCGGTCGATGAGCAGCGGGGCGGCCAGGGTGCCGGTCGCACCCGAGTCCGCGTGCGTCGCCGCGGCCGCCTCGAGGGCGCGCTCGACGTAGCCCGTGAGCTGGTCCTCGCTGTAGACGATCTCCATGCCGCGGCCGCCGAGCACGTAGGACGGGCGCACCAGCACGGGGTAGCCGATGCCCTCGGCGACGTCGCGGGCCTGGGCCAGCGACCGGGCCGTGCCGAACGCGGGGGCCGGCAGACCGGCGTCGAGCAGCACCTGGCCGAAGATGCCGCGGTCCTCCGCGGCGTCGATCGCCTCGGGGCTGGTGCCCAGGATCGGCAGCCCGGCCTCGGCGAGGCGTCGCGCGAGGCTCAGCGGCGTCTGCCCGCCGAGCTGGACGATGATGCCCTTGACGGGACCGGCCGCGAGCTCGGCCTGGTAGACCTCCAGGACGTCCTCGAAGGTCAGCGGCTCGAAGTACAGGCGGTCGGACGTGTCGTAGTCCGTCGAGACCGTCTCCGGGTTGCAGTTGACCATGACGGTCTCGTACTTGTCCGCCAGCGCCAGGGTGGCGTGCACGCACGAGTAGTCGAACTCGATGCCCTGGCCGATGCGGTTGGGCCCGGAGCCGAGGATGATCACGGCCTCCCGCTCGCGGGGCGCGACCTCGGTCTCGGAGTCGTAGCTCGAGTAGTGGTACGGGGTCTTGGCCGCGAACTCGGCCGCGCAGGTGTCCACGGTCTTGTAGACCGGGCGGACGCCCAGGGCGTGCCGGATCTCGCGCACCGTGGCCTCGCCGGAGGTGCCCATGCCGCGCAGGCGCGCGACCTGGGCGTCGGACAGGCCGTGCCGCTTGGCGTGGCGCAGCAGGTCCTCGGTGACCGTGGGCGACGCCGCGACGTCGGCGGCGACCTCGTTGACGAGCTGGATCTGGTCGAGGAACCAGGGGTCGATCTTGGTGGCGTCGAAGACCTGCTCGAGCGTGGTGCCGCCGGGCGTGCCGACCGAGCGCAGGGCCTGCTGGACCTGGACCAGGCGCTGCTCGGTGGGCCGCTCGATCTCCTTGAGCAGCGTGGCGAGCGCGTCGCCCGTCGGGGCGTCGCCGTCCCAGTGGAACTGCACGCCGCCCTTGTCGATGGAGCGCAGGGCCTTGCCGAGCGCCTCGGTGAAGTTGCGGCCCAGCGCCATGGCCTCGCCCACCGACTTCATGGTGGTGGTCAGGGTGTCGTCGGCGGCGGGGAACTTCTCGAACGCGAACCGCGGGACCTTGACCACCACGTAGTCGAGCGTGGGCTCGAAGCTCGCGGGGGTCACCTTGGTGATGTCGTTCGGGATCTCGTCCAGCGTGTAGCCGACGGCGAGCTTGGCCGCGATCTTCGCGATCGGGAAGCCGGTCGCCTTGGAGGCCAGCGCCGAGGAGCGGGAGACGCGGGGGTTCATCTCGATGACGATGATGCGCCCGTCGGCCGGGTCGATGGCGAACTGGATGTTGCAGCCACCCGTGTCGACGCCGACCTCGCGGATCACGGCGATCCCGATGTCGCGCAGCTTCTGGTACTCGCGGTCGGTGAGCGTCAGCGCGGGCGCGACGGTCACCGAGTCGCCGGTGTGCACGCCCACGGGGTCCACGTTCTCGATGGAGCAGACGACCACGACGTTGTCGTCCTTGTCGCGCATGAGCTCCAGCTCGTACTCCTTCCACCCCAGGATGGACTCCTCCAGGAGCACCTCCGTGGTGGGCGAGTAGTGCAGGCCCTGCCCGACGATGCGGTGCAGGTCCGCCTCGTCGTAGGCCAGGCCGGAGCCGAGGCCACCCATGGTGAACGACGGGCGCACGACCATGGGGTAACCGAGGATCTCGGCCGCCTTGAGGGCCTCGTCGATCGTGTGCACGATCTCCGAGCGCGCCGACTCGCCACCGCACTTCTCGACGACGTCCTTGAACTGCTGGCGGTCCTCGCCCTTCTGGATGGCGGGGATGTTGGCGCCGATGAGCTCGACGCCGTACTTCTCCAGCACGCCGGCCTCGTCGAGCGCGATGGCGGCGTTCAGCGCCGTCTGCCCGCCCAGGGTGGGCAGCAGGGCGTCGGGGCGCTCCTTGGCGATGATGGTGGTCAGCACCTCGGTGGTGATGGGCTCCACGTAGGTCGCGTCGGCGAACTCGGGGTCCGTCATGATCGTGGCCGGGTTCGAGTTGACCAGGATGACCCGCAGGCCCTCCTCCTTGAGCACCCGGCAGGCCTGGGTGCCGGAGTAGTCGAACTCGCACGCCTGGCCGATGACGATCGGGCCGGACCCGATGACCAGGACCGAGGAGAGGTCGTTACGGCGAGGCATCAGTGGTTCTCCTCGGTGTCGTTCTGGATCGTGTTCTGGGTCTTGTTCTGGGTCTTGAGGGCCGGCGGCCACGCCGCCGGGTTCGTCAGCAGGCCGACGAACCGGTCGAACAGGTACGCGGCGTCGTGCGGGCCGGCGGCTGCCTCGGGGTGGTACTGCACCGAGAAGGCGGGCAGGTCGAGGCAGGTCAGCCCCTCCACGACCTGGTCGTTGAGGCCCACGTGGGAGACCACGACGCGGCCGTAGCGGCCGCCGTCGTGCGGCGCCTGCGAGACGGCGGGGGCGCCGGCGCCGTCCACCACGGGCGCGTCGACCGCGAAGCCGTGGTTGTGCGCGGTGACCTCGACCTTGCCGGTCGTCCGGTCGAGCACGGGCTGGTTGATGCCCCGGTGCCCGTAGCCGAGCTTGTACGTGCCGTAGCCGAGCGCCCGGCCGAGGAGCTGGTTGCCGAAGCAGATGCCGAAGAACGGGATGCGCCGGTCCAGGACGGCGCGCAGCAGCTCGACCTCGTGGCCGGCGGCGCCGGGGTCGCCCGGGCCGTTGGAGAAGAACACGCCGCGGGGCGCGTCGTCGGGCAGGTCCGCGAAGGCGCCCAGGACGTCGTCGATCGTCGAGGACTGGGGCACGACGACGACCCGCACGCCGCGCTCGGCCAGCCGCGCCGGCGTCATGGACTTGATGCCGAGGTCCACGGCGACGACGGTCGCGACCGGGGTGCGCCCGGCGTGCTCGCCGGCCGGCTCCACCGTGTAGGCCTCCTTCGTGGAGACCTCCGGGGCGAGGTTCGCGCCCGCCATCTGCGGCGAGGCCTGCACCTCGGCCACGAGCTCCTCGACGGGGCGCGGGTAGCCGCCGCGCACCAGGTCGTCGCCGGAGAAGATCCCGGCGCGCATCACGCCCTCCTCGCGCAGGCGGCGCGTCAGGGCGCGGGTGTCGATGTCGGAGATGCCGACGACGCCCTGCGCGGCGAGCTCCTCACCGAGCGAGCGCTGCGCGCGCCAGTTCGAGACCCGGCGCGCGGGGTCGCGCACCACGTAGCCGGAGACCCAGATCCGGCCCGACTCGGGGTCCTCGTCGTTGACGCCGGTGTTGCCGACGTGCGGCGCCGTCATGACGACGATCTGGCGGTGGTAGGACGGGTCGGTCAGCGTCTCCTGGTAACCGGTCATGCCGGTGGAGAAGACGATCTCGCCGAACGTCGTGCCGGTGGCGCCGTAGGCGCGGCCGCGGTAGGTGGTGCCGTCCTCGAGGACCAGCGCTGCGGTAGTTACGGACGGCTGTGCTGCCGCCTCTGCGGACATCTCTGCGGACGTCGTCGGGATGGTCACCGGGCCTCCTGCTGGTGCGGGTACTGCTGGTGCGGGTACTGCTGTTCGGGATGCTGCTGGGCCTGCGGGTGCTGAGCCTGGTGGCCGGTCTGCTGCTGGTCCTGCTGACCCGGCTGCTGCCGGTCGGCGAGCAGGTGGCGGACGGCGTCCACCAGGCCGCCGCGGTCCTGCGCGCGACGCGGGCGCAGCCCCGTGTCGACCAGGGCCGCCGGGACGCCGTCGGCCTCCGGGACGGCCCAGGTGAGGACGACGAGGCCGTCTGCGCCGACGTACTTGCCCGCCATGCCCGGGGCCAGGCCCGCGCTGCGGATGGTGCTCACGGGGAGCCACAGGTCGTCGGTGCCGTCGCGCTCGATGAGAACGCCCGTCCGGTGCACCGTGACGACCGCGTGCGAGCGGTCGCCCAGCCCGTGTGCGCCCACCCGGGCGAGCCAGTCGCCGTGCAGGGTCGTGGAGACGTAGATCGCCTCCACGGGTCCGAAGCGCACGGCGCCCGGGGAATCCGCGGGCGGCGACGGCGGCACCGGCACGACCGTGGTGGTGCGCTGCGCGAGCCGGCGCCGGCCGATGAGCGTCACGTACAGCACGAGGAAGATCGCCAGTGCGACCAGCACGGCGACGGACAGGGCCGTCATCGGGTGGCTCCTTCGAGAGTGCCGCCGACAGGAGTGCCGTCGACGGGCGCGCCGTCCAGGACCGTCGCGCGGCCCCGGAGGAACGTGGCGACCACGCGGCCGGGGAGCTCCATGCCCTGGAACGGGGTGTTGTCGCTCGCGGTGACCTGGCTGCGGCCGTCGATCGCGCGGGTCGCGGCGGGGTCCACCAGGACCAGGTTGGCGGGCTCGCCGACGGCGATCGGGCGGCCCTGGGTCTCGCCGATCCGGCCGATCCGCGCGGGGTTCTCCGAGAGCACGCGGGCGACGTCGGCCCAGGTCAGGCGGCCGGTGTCGACCATGGTCTGCTGCACCACGGACAGCGCCGTCTCCAGGCCGGTCATGCCGAAAGCGGCCGAGGACCACTCGCAGTCCTTGTCCTCGACCGGGTGCGGCGCGTGGTCCGTGGCGACGATGTCGATCGTGCCGTCGGCCAGGCCCTCGCGGACCGCCTCGACGTCCTTGGCCGTGCGCAGCGGCGGGTTCACCTTGAACACCGGGTCGTAGTCACGGGCCAGCTCGTCCGTGAGCACGAGGTGGTGCGGCGTCACCTCGGCGGTGACGTCGATGCCCCGGCCCTTGGCCCAGCGGATGATCTCCACGGAGCCCGCGGTGGACAGGTGGCAGACGTGCAGGCGCGAGCCCACGTGCTCCGCCAGCAACACGTCGCGGGCGATGATCGACTCCTCGGCCACGGCGGGCCAGCCGGTCAGCCCGATCTGCGCGGAGACGACGCCCTCGTTCATCTGCGCGCCCTCGGTCAGGCGCGGCTCCTGCGCGTGCTGGGCCACGACGCCGTCGAACGCCTTGACGTACTCCAGCGCGCGGCGCATCAGGACCGGGTCGTGCACGCACTTGCCGTCGTCGGAGAAGACGCGCACGCGGGCGGCGGAGTCGGCCATGGCGCCCAGCTCGGCGAGCCTCTCGCCGCCCAGGCCCACGGTGACGGCGCCCACGGGGTGCACGTCCACCCAGCCGGCCTGCTCGCCCAGCCGGTGCACCTGCTCGACGACGCCCGCGGTGTCCTGCGTCGGTGTCGTGTTGGCCATGGCGTGCACGGCCGTGAACCCGCCCGCGGCGGCGGCGCGGGTGCCGGAGAACACCGTCTCGGCGTCCTCCCGGCCCGGCTCGCGCAGGTGGGTGTGCAGGTCGACGAGGCCAGGAAGAAGGACCAGGCCGTCCTCGTCCGTACCCGTCGAGGTGATCTCGTGCGCGCCGTCCGGCACCTCGACCGTGCCGGGCGCCCCGAGGGCGGCGATCACGCCGTCCGCCAGCACGACGTCGACCGGGTCCGTGCCGTAGGGACGGACCCCTCGCAGGACAAAGGTCTGCGGTCTCGCGGTGCTCACAGGACGTTCCTCTCGTCGGTGCTGGTCTGCTGGGTGCTGGCACCCGAGTCGCCGCTGTCGGTGCCGGACAGCAGCAGGTACAGGGCGGCCATCCGGACGGCGACGCCGTTGGCCACCTGCTCCACGATCACGGAGCGGGGGTGGTCCGCGGCGGCCGCCGAGATCTCCAGGCCGCGGTTCATCGGCCCGGGGTGCATCACGATCGCGTGGTCCGGCAGGACCGCGAGGCGGCGGGCGTCGAACCCGAACTTGCGGCTGTACTCCATCGGGCTCGGGAAGAACGCCCCCGAACCGCCCGACATCCGCTCACGCTGCACCCGAAGCATCATGACCGCATCCGGCTGCCACCGCTCGAGCGTCTCGTCCAGGTGGTAGGAGACGCGGCACGGCCAGGTCTCCACGCCCACCGGCACGAGCGTGGGCGGCGCGACCAGGGTCACCTCGGCGCCCAGCGTGTGCAGCAGGTAGACGTTCGAGCGCGCGACCCGGGAGTGCAGGACGTCGCCGACGATCGCGATGCGCAGGCCGGCCAGGTCGGCGCCGACGGAGGTGTCGGTGCCGCGACCGTCATCACCCACATGGCCCACCAGGTGCCTGCGGATCGTGAACGCGTCCAGCAGGGCCTGCGTGGGGTGCTGGTGCATGCCGTCGCCCGCGTTGAGCACGCCCGCGTCGAGCCAGCCGGCGTGCGCGAGCTGGTGCGCCGCGCCGGAGGCCGAGTGCCGCACGACCACGGCGTCGGCCCCCATGGCGTGCAGCGTCAGCGCGGTGTCCTTGAGCGACTCGCCCTTGGACACGCTCGACCCCTTGGCCGAGAAGTTGATGACGTCCGCCGACAGGCGCTTGGCCGCGGTCTCGAAGGAGATCCGGGTGCGCGTGGAGTCCTCGTAGAACAGGTTCACGACGGTGCGGCCGCGCAGCGTGGGCAGCTTCTTGTTCTCGCGCGACTGGGTCGCGGCCATCTGCGCGGAGGTGTCCAGGAGCAGGATCGCGTCGTCCTTGGACATGTCCTGGGTGGTCAGGAGGTGCTTCATCGGGCGCCCCTCTCAGTGCTCGCGGGGGCAGGGCTGGTGGTCGGGGCGCTGGTGGTCGGGGCCGCCTCGCTGATCACCACGGCGTCCGCCCCGCCGTCGACGTCGGCCAGCCGGACCCGGACACGCTCGCTGCGCGACGTGGGCAGGTTCTTGCCCACGTAGTCCGCGCGGATCGGGAGCTCACGGTGCCCGCGGTCCACGAGGGCGGCGAGCTGCACCACGCGGGGGCGGCCGAGGTCGTTCAGGGCGTCGAGCGCGGCGCGGATGGTGCGGCCGGAGAAGAGGACGTCGTCCACGAGGACGACCACCTTGTCGTCGATCGTGCCGTCCAGGCTGCCCGGGAGCACCGTCTGCCCGACGGCGCGCGTGGGCTGACGACGCAGGTCGTCGCGGTACATGGTCACGTCGAGCGTGCCGTGCTCGCCGCTGAAGGTGGGCTCGATCTGCGCGAGGCGCTCGGCGAGCCGGCGGGCGAGCTGCACGCCGCGCGTCGGGATGCCGAGCAGGAGCAGGTCGGCGGCGCCCTTGTTGCGCTCCACGATCTCGTGGGCGATGCGGGTCAGCGCCCGGGCGATGTCGGCCTCGCCGAGCACCGTCCTCTCGGCGGCGGTGCCGGGGGTGCTGTTCGGGGACTCGCTGGATTCGGGCATGCGGGTGCCAGGGTTCATCTGGCGACCTCCTTCTCCGCCTCACTGGACGGGATTAAAGGGAGTCTGACAGCCACCACCATAACGCGCCGTACCTGTGCCGGATGCCGACGTCCGCGCCCGCCGGGAGGGGCGTTGCTCACATCCCGGGCGGGCGCGGCGCGGGTGCCCGTCGTCAGCCGCGCGCCATGCGTCAGCCGCGTGCGAGGCGTCAGCCGCGCTCCAGGCGTTCCGCGATCCCGGCGATGCGACCCAGCCGTGCCTCCCACGCGTCCCCGATGCGCTCGAGCCGACGCCCCAGCGCCGTCAGCTCCGCGCCGAGCGCGCGATACCGGCGCTCACGACCGACGACCCAGGACTCCACCAGCCCCGCGGCCTCCAGCACCGCGAGGTGCTTGGCGATCGCCTGCCGCGTCACCGGCAGTCGTGCGGCGAGGGCGGAGGCGGTCAGGCCCGACGCGGGGTCGAAGGCGCCTTCGGCGGCACGCTGCTCCAGGTGCTGCTCCAGGTGCTGCTCCGGGTGCTCACCTGAGTGCTCGCCGCCCGACAGCGCCTGGAGCACGGCCCAGCGGGTCTCGTCGCCGAGCGCCGCGAACGCGGCGACCGGCGAGGCTGCCGACGTCACCACGTGCGGGACTCGACGTACTCGACGAGCTCGTCCAGCTCGCCGTCCCAGCCCTCGCGGTTGCCGTCCAGCGCGGCGCGCACCGCGTCGTCGGTGTCGCCGGTGAAGCCGGTCTCGTGCACCGTGAGGTAGGTGCCGGCACCGTCGGGCTCCAGGGTGAACGTGGCCTCGGTCATGCGCTCGGGCTCGTCGGCCGACTGGCCCCAGCGGTAGGCGAGCAGGCGGCCGGCCTCCGCCCGGGTGACCTCGAAGGCGAACCAGCCGTAGCCCTCGAAGTGCAGCCGGCCCCGGGTGCCGACGGCGAGCGGGCCGCCGTCGTCGGTCTCGCAGCCGTCGCCGAACCAGCCGGCGACGTGCTCGGGCTCGGAGAGGGCGCGCCAGACCGCGTCGGGTCCGGCGGCGACCCGGACGGTGCGTGTGACCGAGCGTGCGGCGAGGTCGATGCTGGCACGGGGCTGGGTGGTGGTCATGGTTCCTCCGGGAGCGGCTCGATCGGCTGGCGAACGCAACCATCTGGTTGCACTTCTACGATGCACCCAGACCCGCCAATGCGCAACCCTTTGGTTGCATTGTGTTCCGGGGCAGCACCGGTCCCCCGACTTCGCTCGATCCGCGCCTAGTCCCGCAGCACCGCCGCCGCCAGTCCTGCCGCGACCGCGACCAGCGCGAGCACCATCCCGACCGTCCCGGGCCAGCCCGCCAGCGCGAACCCGATCCCGCCGAGCCAGCCGAACAGGCTGGATCCCGCGTAGTAGGCCAGGTTGTACACGGCGGCGGCCTGGGTCCGGGCCTGGGGCGCCGCGACCGGCGTCCACCCGCTCGCCACGGCGTGCGCGCCGAAGAAGCCGGCGGTCAGCACGATGAGCCCGGCCAGCACCAGCGGCAGCCAGCCCGACAGCGTGGCCGTCACCCCGAGCGCCATCACGCCGGCCGACACGATCAGCACCCGGCGCCGGCCGTGCCGGAGCACGAGCCGTCCCGTCCGCGCCGACGACCAGGTCCCGGCCAGGTAGGCGAGGAACACGAGGCTCACCACGCCGGGCGAGAGGTCGAAGGGCGCGGCCGCGAGGCGGAAGCCCAGGTAGTTGTAGACGGCGACGAACCCGCCCATGAGCAGCAGCCCCTGCGCGTCGAGCACGAGCAGGCGCGGGTTCAGCAGCGCGCGGAACCGCCCGAGCCGGCCGCGGGGAGCCCTGCGGTCGGGGGCGGCGGCGGGCGCGGGGTCGGGGGCCGCGTCACCGCCGTCGGGCAAACCCGCGGGCTCGGCCACGGACGCGGCGCGCGGCCCTCGGTCGCGGGGGGCGAGCCAGATGAACGCGCCCGTGGCGACCAGGCACGCCACGGCGACGGCGCCCACGCCCGCGCGCCAGCCGAACAGCTCGGCGACGCCGCCGGACACGAGCCGCCCCAGCAGCCCGCCCATCGATGTGCCCGCCACGTACGTCCCGGCGGCGCGCGGGACCGCGGCCGCGGCGCCCGACTCGATCAGCATCTCCGTCAGGTAGGCCATCGCGACGGCGGGCACGCCCGCGACGAACAGCCCCTGGACGGCGCGCCCGGCCACGAGCAGCTCGAAGGACGGCGCGAACGGGACCGCGAGGCCGACGGCGGTGGCGCCGAGCATCGCGACGGTCATCGCCCGTACCCGCCCGACGCGGTCGGCCACCCACGCCCAGGGCAGCACCCCCACGGCCAGGCCGAGGGTGGCGGCGGAGACGAGGAGCGAGGTCGCGGACGCCGACGTCGCGAGCTCGCGGGCGGCGTCGGGCAGGACGGACTGCGGTGCGTAGAGCTGGGCGAACGCAGCGGTCCCGGCGCCGAACAGGGCGACGAGCAGACGTCGCTCGTCGAACCGTCCAGCGCCGGGACCGGTGCTCACAGTGCGTGCCGGCTTGCGTGCCGGCTCAGGCCAGCAGGGTCGGCTTCAGGTCCTTGACCCGGCCGAGCAGGCCGTTCACGAAGGCCGGGGAGTCGTCAGTGGACAGGTCGCCGGCGAGGTCGACCGCCTCGTCCAGCGCGACGGCGTCGGGCACGTCGTCGTTGAAGAGGACCTCCCACGAGCCGATCCGCAGCAGCGCGCGGTCGACGGCGGGCATGCGGTCGAGCGTCCAGCCCTGCGAGTAGGTCTCCAGCACCTCGTCGATGCGGTCGCGGTGGGCGACCACGCCCTCCACGATGTCGACGGCGTACTGCGGAACTGCCGCCTCGGTGTGCGGCACGGCCACGCGGTCGGCGAGGAGCGTCAGCGGGTCGATGCCGCGCTGCTCCGCCTCGAAGAGGATGTCGGCGGCGCGCTTGCGCGCCTTGGTGCGTGCGCCCATGGTCTCTCTCTGTTGCGGAAAACTCGGCGGATAGCTCGGTTGGGTTGCTCAGCCAGGAACCCAGCTGGGGAACTCGTGTCGCGCGGCTCGGCCACGAGCCGCGCGACACGAACTGCGGCCGACCCGGTACGGGCCGGCCGCCGGTGGGTCACTCGGTGACGCGACCGAGGTAGTCGCCCGTGCGGGTGTCGACCTTGACCTTGACGCCCTGCTCGAGGAACAGCGGGACCTGGATCTCGGCGCCCGTCTCGAGCGTCGCCGGCTTGGTACCACCGGTGGAGCGGTCGCCCTGCAGGCCCGGCTCCGTGTAGGTGATCTCCAGCACGACGGACGCCGGCAGCTCGATGTACAGCGGGGTGCCGTCGTTCGAGGCGAGCATGACGCTCATGCCCTCGAGCATGTAGTCCTTCGCGTCGCCGACGGTCGCGGCCGACACGTTGATCTGGTCGTACGTGTCGTTGTCCATGAAGACGAAGTCCTCGCCGTCCATGTACAGGTACTGGAAGTCGCGACGGTCCACGTTGGCCGTCTCGACCTTGATGCCCGCGTTGAACGTCTTGTCGACGACCTTGCCGGACAGCACGTTCTTCATCTTCGTGCGGACGAACGCTCCACCCTTGCCCGGCTTGACATGCTGGAACTCGATGACGGACCAGAGGTTGCCGTCGATGCGGAGCACGGTGCCGTTCTTGATGTCGTTGGAGGTAGCCACGTTCGTCTTCCTGTGTCGGGTGAAGGGTGTACCCCGGGGCACGCCGACGAGAGGCCGGCGGCTGGGGTGATCAAGCGAGGTGTCGAGCAGCAGCGGTCAAGTCTACCGGACTACGGCGACGACATCGCTTAACCACCCGCACTGCGTACCACGATACCGATCGCGGCAGAGACGATCATCAGGGCGACGGACACCGGGTAGTAAGTTAGCGCACGCCGGATGTGGGCATGCTTCTGGGCCGAGATGTCAGCAAGGTTCTTGACCTGGACCCAGGCCTCACGCCGATCATCCTCCGGAGTCGTCGATACCAGCTCGTCGACCGAAGCCTTGGCGATGTCCGGCAAGGAGTACCTGGAGAACTCGCGCTGCTTCATCCTGGGTCGAAGAGACAGCACCAAGTGCATGCCCGCGGTTCCGCAATACACGATGGCGACGACGCCCACCACCGCACCGGTCAAGGCGAGCCACGCGCCGGGTACGAGGGCCTGGTAGAACGGGATGGCGGTCGTTCCGACGCCGAACGTCAGCGCAATGGCCGCCACCAGGACGCTCGTCTTGACGTCGGCATTCGTGATCGTGAGCTGGAGCATTGACTGGACGAACTGTGCGTCCGTCGCGCTGCCCTCCTGGTCAGGCATGCGCGTCAGCCGACTCGCGTCACGCTGCACCCGCCCCGCACCCCACCAGCTCATCCAGCCCCCTGACCTCGGCCAATACCGCCCTGAGGAACCCTACCTGCGTGTGCGGACCCTAGCTATTGGTTAAGCGGATAACTGAACTGATGTGAAATTCAGCCTTACACTTAACCCATGTATACCGTCATCGGGGACATCGTCGGGTCGAGGAACCTCACCGATCGAGCCCGAGCCCAGCAGGCGATCGTCGCCACACTCGGACGCGTCAGCATGGCGATTCCACTGGCGCAGCGCCTTGAGCCGACGTTCGGTGACGAGGTTCAAGGCGGGTTCAAGACCATCGGGGACGCTTCGCTCGCGACGCTGCTGATCAGGCTCGAACTCAACCAACTAGCCAACCCTTCGCCCGCGGGTCGGCCCTCGGCCGGTCCACTACCCGATCTGATCGTCATGAGATTTGGTATCGGGCAAGGGGACGTTGGGGTCTTCGATCTCGAATCTCAGCCGATTCGCCAGGATGGTCCCGGCTGGCACGCCGCCCGCGACGCCATCGACTCACTCGGCAAGAGGGCTGGCGCACGATACGTCGGCCCGGTGGGCGCCGGGTGGCCGGAACCTGAGGTCGTGAACGCATTCCTCGTTGCGCGCGACGGGCTCGTCGATACACTCAACCACCGCCAACAGCGGATGCTCCTCTCCGCACTTCACGGTGAGTCCCAGAAATCCATCGCCGAGCAGGAAGGCATCTCCGAGTCGGCGGTAAGCCAAGCGTTCGCGAGGGGCGTCAGCGCCGCGCGAGACGCACAGTTCTTGTTCGGAAAGGCGTGATGCACGGATGGCGGTACTTGGTGCGTTTCTCGCAGCGCTGGGCGTGGCAGATGCGTTCAGGGACACGACCTCCGCGGGCGTCTCCCCTGCCCGCCGCTACGCCGCACTCGCTGCCGGCCTGCTCACTCTCGTTGCTCTGTTGGCCGCTACCGGCACGGGTACCCCCACGTCGATCGGCATCGGGATAACGCTTGCAGCACTGCTCGCGGTCTGGACCCTCTTCGACGTGATTGCACGCATAGTCGGCAAGGTGGCAGCACGCAGCGCTGCGTTCCTGGCAATCAGCGTGGGCATCACGATCACGCTTCTCTTTGCGGACAGCGGAACAACCGTGTGGCCGGCCTGGGTTCCGGGCCCACTGTCAGAGTTCCCCCCTGCACGCGTGATTCTCATCGGTGGCATCGCACTCGCCCAGGTCACCACCGCCAACGTGCTGGTCCGACTCATCCTGGATGCGGTCAACGTCCCCACAAAGGAAGGCTCCGACCGACTGCGGAGCGGACGCGTGCTCGGGCCGATGGAGCGACTGTTCATCGTTGGGCTGGGACTGGCAGGCAACCTGACTGCCGCGGCGGTCGTCGTCGGAGCGAAGGGACTACTTCGCTTTCCGGAACTGGCCGCAAGCGAGTCGAGCTCGAGGGCAGCATCGCCGATCATTATCCAGACCGCCTCAAGTGGTGACCCGAGCAACGTCATCGAGCCGGGGAAGGCCGCACCGGCCCACCAGGGGCCAAATCCGGTCACCGAGTATTTCCTCATCGGCAGCTTCGCCAGTTGGCTCATTGCACTCGGAGGGCTAGGACTGGCGATGCTCGTCCTGGCTTAATGCCCCGGCTTAAGAGCTGGCGAGTTAAGTTCGGCGATTAAACCTCAAGTCGCTCCGCGATCGCCGAGAGGGCGAGCCGGTACGAGTCGAACCCGAATCCCGCGACCGTCCCGGTCGCGATGCCGGCGACGACCGAGTAGTGCCGGAACGACTCCCGCGTCGCGGGGTTCGACAGGTGCACCTCGACCAGGAGCAGCCCCGCCGTGGTGACCTGCGCGGCGGCGTCGCGCAGCGCGTACGAGTAGTGCGTGAACGCGGCGGGGTTGAGCACGACGTGGGCACCGGCGTCCACGGCCTCGTGCAGCCAGCCCACGATCTCGGACTCGCCGTCGGTCTGCCGCACCTCGACTGCCAGGCCGAGCTCGTCGCCCCACCTCGCCGCAGCGACCTTGAGGTCCGCCATCGAGGCGTGCCCGTAGATCTCGGGCTCGCGGACGCCGAGCCGGCCGAGGTTGGGACCGTTGAGCACCAGGACGCTGGGCAGTGCAGAAGCCATGGCCGCGAGCCTAGTGGCCCGCCACGGCTGACGTCGCCGGATCTCAGACGCGCCGGTCTCGGACTCACCGGCCTCGGACGCGGGACCTCACACCTTGCCGCTGCCGTGCACGATCCGGTGACCACCCGTCGCCTCGGCGATCCAGTCGGTCACCTCCGGGCGCAGCTCGCCCCAGCTCCAGAAGGTGAAGCCGAGGCAGGCCAGCGCAGCGTCGTCGGCCGACCACTGCGTGACCGGGGACGCGGCGCCGCACTCCCGGCACACCAGGTCGACTGCTCCGTCACCGTCACCGTCACCATCACCGTCACCGAGGTCACCGCCGCCGACGCCGCCCTCGCGCCAGGAGGCCGCCGCGTCGTAGAACCAGCGCAGCCCGTCCTCGTCGGAGCAGGTGGGGCCGAACTCCTCGGGCGGCCCGAAGAACGACCTGCGGACCGAGCACCGGGGACAGGTCACCGCGTCGACGCCGCCCCGCCCTCCGTCGTACACCTCACGCCCCACCCCGACCGCCATGCCCCACGGGGCCTCCCCGGAGACGGCCCCGGCCACAGACACGGCCAGGGTGTCCGCCCACGCCGGACCCGGCGGGTGCCCGACGCCGCCCAGTGCCGCGTCCTGGGATACCTCCGGCAACAGCACTCCGCGCGCGACGAGCGCGTCCACGACCCGTTGCCCCAGCTCACGAGCGTCGGCCTCGGTCGCGTCCAGATCGGCGACCCACTCGAAGTACGTACCCACGGCATCCCCCTCGCCTGACTGTTGTCCATACCGCCGGCACCCGATCTCAGTGCCCGGCGTCGCGCACGCTACCCCCGACCACTGACACGCCCTGCCGGGCTCACGCCCCGTCAGGCCCCAGCCCGTCGACCAGCAGCGTCCGCGGGCCGGGCCCGGCCTCGGCGAGGGCGTCGTGCGGGTTGGTCAGCGCGCACCGGCGCAGCGAGAGACAGCCGCAGCCGATGCAGTCGGTGAGGTGGTCGCGCAGCCGGGAGAGCTGCTCGATCCGCGCGTCGAGGTCGTCGTGCCAGGCCTGCGAGATGCGGCGCCAGTCCTTCGCCGTGGGCGTCCGGTCCCCCGGCAGGGTGTCGAGCGCCGCGCCGATGTCGGCGAGCGGGATCCCGACCCGCTGGGACACCCGGATGAACGCGACCCGGCGCAGTGTCTCGCGCCGGTAGCGCCGCTGGTTGCCCGACGTCCGCCGGCTCGTGATCAGGCCCTTGCGCTCGTAGAAGTGCAGCGCGGACACCGCCACACCGCTGCGGGCGGCGAGATCGCCGACGGTAAGCTCGTCACGATCCCAGGGGACGGCGGGGTTGGGCGCTTCCATGCGTGGCCTCCAACGACTCACGAGAAACTCGGGAACTCCGGTCAGAGGGACTCTGCCAGCCGACTCGGACCGATATTGACCTCAACTTTGGTTCAGGTTAAAGGATGAGCGCATGGACGCGATCAGACACCACTCCTTCGGACCTCCTGAGGTCCTCGTGCTCGAGCAGGTCCCGGACCCCGTTCCCGGCCCCGGCGACGTGCTCGTGGACGCCGTCGCGCACGGGGTGCACCTCCTGGACACCAGCCTCCGGCGCGGCGAGGCCGGCCCGCCGCTCCCGCTGCCCAGCCTGCCGACGGTGCCGGGCCGCGAGATCGCGGGCACCGTGGCCGCCGTCGGGCCCGGCGTCGACCCCTCGTGGATCGGACGGCCCGTGGCGGCACACCTCGGCCCGGTGCCCGACGGCGGTGGGTACGCCCGGCGCGTCGTCGTCGGCGCGGAGAAGCTGCACGCCGTACCCGACGGCGCTGACGGCGCCCCGCTCGACCCGGCGGACGCGATCACCATGATCGGCACCGGCCGGATGGCCGTGTACACCCTCGACCTCGCCGGGGTGACGGCAGACGACGTCGTCGTCGTGACGGGCGCGGCCGGCGGGCTCGGCACGCTCTTCGTCCAGGAGGCGCTGCATGCAGGGGCGCACGTCGTCGCGCTCGCCGGCGGCGCCGCGAAGCTGCAGGTCCTGCGCGACCTTCTGCCGGACACGGACCGGCTCGCCCTGGTGGACTACTCGGTCCCCGGCTGGCCCGACGCGGCACGCGCGGCGCTCGGCGGCTCCCCCGCGACCCTCGTGCTCGACGGCGTGGGTGGCGATCTCGGCACGGCCGCCACGGGTCTCCTGCGCGGAGCGGGCGGCGAACCGTTCGACGGCGCGGGCCAGAGCGGCGGAGCGGACGACGGCGCCCTGGCCGCCGAGCCGGGCAACACCAATCTGCCCGGCCGGCTCGTCGCGTACGGCTGGGCGTCCGGGACGGCCAACCGCTACACGTCGTGGGCGGAGGCCGACCGGATCGAGTCGACGATCGAGGTGCGCTACGCCGTCGGACCGGAGGCTCCCCCGATGGGCGACCAGCGGCCGTACCAGGAGCGCGCGCTGGCGCACGCGGCGTCGGGCCGCTGGCGGGTGGCCACGCACCGCGTGCCGTTCGCGGAGGCCGCACGCGCTCACCGCGAGCTCGAGGAGCGCCGCACGACCGGCAAGGTGGTGCTGGTGTGACCGCGGCAGTCTCCACCCAACCGACGGTCGCCGCCCCCGGTGCCCTGAGCCCCGGTGCGCAGCGCCTCGTCCTGATCGGGAT
Source organism: Promicromonospora sp. MEB111 (assembly GCF_030209445.1). GTDB lineage: Bacteria > Actinomycetota > Actinomycetes > Actinomycetales > Cellulomonadaceae > Promicromonospora. Next base: position 164,474 of record NZ_JARVSD010000012.1, on the reverse strand, counting down.
GGTCGCGCTCTGCTCGCTCGGGGCGTTCGAGGCCCTCGCCGTGGCGACCGCGATGCCCACCATCGCCGTGGACCTGGACGGGCTGCGGCACTACACGTTCGCCTTCGCGGTGGTATTTGCCACCAGCGTGGTGGGCATGCTCACGGCGGGACGCTGGTGCGACCGCACCGGTCCGGCACCGGCGATGTGGACCGGCGTGGCGCTCTTCGTGATCGGTCTCGTGGTCGCGGGGACCGCCACCGGGATGGGCGCGCTCATCGCGGGGCGCGCGGTCCAGGGAGTGGGCAGCGGGCTCTTCGGCGTCGCGCTGTACGTCCTGGTGGCGCGTGTCTTCGTCGCGGAACGGCGTCCGGCGGTCTTCTCGGCGTTCGCCGCCGCATGGGTGGTGCCCGCGATCGTGGGGCCGGGGCTGGCCGGTCTCGTCGTGGACCACGTGGGCTGGCGCTGGGTCTTCCTCGGCGCGGCCGCACTCACCGTCCCGGCAGCGATCCTGATGCGCCCCGGCCTGACGGCGGCCCAGGGCGCGGGGCAGGAGCCGGACGACGGGCGGGAGCCGGACGACAACTCCGTGGAGGCAGTCGTGTCGGACGACGGCCTCGACGTCGGCCTGCTCGGCGACGCCGGCGAGGGCGCCGCCCGGGGACACACGTCCGACGTCGGACAACCCGATCGACCGCTGATGCACGCGCTGCGCCTGGCCCTGTCCGTGCTGCGTGCGGGACGCGGGCTGCCCGCCGTCGTGTCGGTGCGCGCACTGGTCTCGGCGGCGTTCACGGGTGCCGAGGTGCTGCTGCCGCTGCTCCTGGTGCACGAGCGGCACCTGAGCCCCGGCGGTGCCGGGCTGATCCTGACGGTCGGGGCGCTGGGCTGGTCCGCGGCGTCCTGGGTGCGGGGGCGCAACCTGCTGCACCTGAGCCACGCCGGGTACGTGCGGCTGGGCGGCGGTCTGCTCGCCCTCGGGATGGTCGGCGCGGCGATGCTCGTGCTCCCGGACGTGCCGGCCGGGGTCGGGATGGCGTTCTGGGTGCTCTCGGGCAGCGGGATGGGCCTGGTCTACCCGACGCTGTCGGTCCTCACGCTGGAGCTGGCACCACCGCACGAGCACGGTTCGGCGTCGTCCACCCTCCAGGTGGCCGACGCCGTCGCGGCCGCGATCGCGTCGTCCGTGACCGGCGCCCTGCTCTGGGCCTTGTACGACGTCGCCGGGCTGCCCGCCTACGCCGTCGTGCTGGGACTCACGGGACTGCTGGCGGCGGCCGCGCTCGCGCTCGCGGGGAGGACCCGCGCCGCGGTTCCGCAGGGTGCGGCGTGATCGTGGGAGGGCCACGGGGTACAGCCGAGGTGGGCGAACTCGGCCAGCGGCAACCCGCCTCCGGTCTCTGGCGCGCTTGATCGGGCCACGGCTGCTGTTGACAGGAGCAGCCGTGGCCCGTGAGCCGGCAGATCGCCCGGCCGGGCGTGGCGGTGCCCGGCAAGCATGCCCATGGAGGACCAAAGCTGTCGGACCAGGTCCGCCGGATCTCATCCGTCATGCCGCCGTTGCGGGTGGCATGGCGGACGGGTCGTCGGGGTCGGCAGCCTCGACGGGTGCAGGTGCTGGGTCGACCGTCCGCCGTCCGCCGCCCCAGCCCTCGCGGAACGCACCGGACCTCGCGAGGCTGTGCTCATGGGCGAGTTCACCGAGTACATCGCCGGCTTGGACGGGCCGGCCAAGGACGCCGTCGAACACGTGCGGTTACGGGCGCTGGAGCTCGTGCCCGACGCCGAGGAGGGCATGAGCTACGGCATGGCCGCACTGCGCTACCGGGGCAGCCCGCTGGTCTCGGCGCGCGCGACCGCGAAGCACATCGGGCTGTACCCGTTCAGCCCACCCGCGATCGACGCGCTCGCACCCGACCTGGCGGACTTCTCGACGTCCAAGGGCACCGTGCGGTTCACGCCGGACCGGCCGTTGCCCGACGACGTCCTGGACCGCCTCGTCCTGTTTCGCCGCGACGAGATCGACGCCATGCGGTCACGCTGACCAGTCACGCCGGCCTGTCACGCCGGCCTGTCACGCCGGCCTGTCACGCCGTCGCGCCGAGCGATCACGCCAAGCAGTCACGCCGCCTCACCGCGGCCCGGTGCCGCGCTCGGGCTCGAGGACACTGGGCCGGTCTCGGGTCAGCCACAGCACCAGGCGGTCGACCGCCCACACCGCCGCGAGCGCCACGCCGGCGGCGGGGGCTCCCGCGCGCCAGCACAGGTATCCGATGCCGCCGAAGAGGGCCGCTTCCGTGGCGACCTGCGCCCAGGCCGGGACGGCCACTGGTGCCTTCGGCGAGAGGAACGTCGCCCAGAGCGCGATCACGACGGCCGGCGCGAGCAGGACGGCGGCGAGGCGCCATCCGCCGTCGGCGAGGTTCCAGGCGGCGTAGCCCGCGCCCGCGGCGAGTGCGAGCTCGAGCAGGAAGCGCAGGACGAGGGCGGTTGTTCTCACGCGCGCAAGACTATGACCACGAAAGCAGAGCTCACGCACCATTTCCAGGTTCCCTGGGAGTCGGGCTGCGAGCTGCGGGAGCGCCCTTCGATCCGGACCAGTTCTCGCGGAAGTGTCACGTCTGCCGTCCCTGTCCCGTCGTAGGGGTATGACGCGAGAGCATGTCCGCATGACCGAGTCCCCGACCTCGCCGTCCGGCACCGCCCCCACCGCCGGCGCCTTCCTGGACGACGCCGCGCTCGGCCGGCTGCGCCCGCTCTCGTTCGCGGTCGCCTACCGGATGCTGGGCAGCGTGGCCGAGGCGGAGGACGTGGTGCAGGAGGCGTTGACGCGCGTCTCGCAGTCGCCTGACGTGCGCAATCCCGACGCGTTCGTCACCACGGTCACGACGCGCATCGCCATCGACGTGCTGCGCTCGGCGCGGGTCCGGCGGGAGCAGTACGTGGGCGAGTGGCTGCCGGAGCCGCTGGTCGGCCCCGGCTCGTCGTTGCCGGTCGCGATGGCCGCGCCGTCGCCCGACGTCGCGCGGCACGCCGAGCTGGCCGACGATCTCTCCACCGCGTTCCTGGTGCTCCTGGAGACCCTCACCCCGACCGAGCGCGCGGCGTTCCTGCTGCACGACGTGCTCGGCTTTCCGCACAGCGAGGCCGCCGACGTGATCGGCACCAGCGAGGTGGCGGCCCGGCAGCTGGCCTCCCGCGCCCGACGGCGGATCGCCCGGCACGTAGCGCCGCAGCAGGTAGCAACACAAGACGAAGCACCCCAGCATGCAGCGCCCCGGCCCCCAGGGCAGGATGACCCCGCGCCCGACGCCCTGACCTCCCGGCCGCGCACCGCGAGCGACCGGGCCCGCGCCGAGGAGCTCGTGTCCCGCTTCCTCGCCGCGTGCGAGGAGGGTGCGGTCGACTCGTTCCTGGAGCTGCTGGCCGAGGACGTGGTGCTCGCGGGCGACGGCGGTGGGAAGGTGCCGCTGGGCATGTCGATCGCCCGGCCGGTCGCGGGCCGGGTGACGGTCGCCCGGATGCTGGCGTCCTTCGTCGGCCGGGGCGCGCCGCTCCACTTCGAGCGTGCGCTCGTGGGCGGCGAGCCGGGCCTGCTCATCGTGGCGGACGACGTCGTGGGCGGCGGCCTGATCGGCACCTGGTCGTTCGAGGTCTCCGATGGTCTGCTCGCGGGTATCCGCGGCGTGATCAACCCGGAGAAGCTCGGGCACCTGGGGCAGCTCGCGGATCTCGACCGGCTCCAGGCCGCCCTCCGGAGCGCCCTGGAGGCGCGGACGGCGGCCCGGCGCACCGCAGCGCGCCAGACCGCCGACCAGGAACCCACCGAAAACTAGGCCACCGACCGGTCGCCTGTCGGTTCCGCCGTGGTACCGGCGTCGGCCAGGGGTGCCTCCCGCACGAACCACATCATCACGAGGCCGATGAGCACCACCGCGACGATGCCGAGGGTGCCCCAGATGGTCGCGCCCGTCGCGGCGATGGTGATCGTCCACAGGGCGCTCGACATCCAGGACGTGGCGCGGCCGGTTGTGGCGTAGAGGCCGAAGATCTCCGACTCCTTGCCCGCCGGCGCCACCCGGGCCAGGTAGGACCGAGACGCGGCCTGTGCCGGGCCGACGCAGGCCGAGAGGATCAGGCCGCCCACCCAGTAGACGACGGGGCCGAGGTCGCGCAGGAACACGACGGCGAGCCCGGCCACGACGATGACGCTGAGCGTGCTGAGGATGACGGAGCGCGGGCCGAAGCGGTCGTCGGCGAAGCCCACGAGCACCGTGCTCGCCCCGGCCACGAGGTTGGCGGCGATGCCGAAGATGATGACCTGGTCGGCGGAGAACCCGAAGCTGACGCCGCCGATGATCGCGCCGAAGGCGAAGACGCCGCTCAGGCCGTCGCGGAAGACGGCGCTGGCCAGCAGGAACCAGAAGGTGCGGCGCGAGGTGTGCCACAGGCCCTTGATGTCGTGGAACAGCACCACGTAGCTGGCGAAGAACCCGACCGTGGCGCGGCCCTTGGTGGGCGGAAGCTCCGGCACGAAGGCCAGGATCGGCCAGGCGAACGCCAGCGCCCAGAGCGCACAGCCCACGGCGATCACCCGGAAGGCGAGGCCGTTGTCGGTGGGCATGCCCCACCACTCCGCCCCGTTCGCGATCACCACGAACAGGAGTGCCAGGATGCCGCCGACGTAGCCGAGTCCCCAGCCGAGCCCGGACACCTTGCCGACCGTCCTCGGCGTGGCGACCGACACCATCATGGCGTTGTAGTTCACGCCCGCGATCTCGTTGAGCACGCTGCCCAGGCCGATGAGCGCGGCACCGAGCACGAAGTAGGCCGGGTCGGCCTCGACGAACCACAGCGCGAGCATGCACAGCACCATGCCGGCCGTCCCGCCGGCGAGCCACGCCTTGCGCCGCCCGGTGGCGTCGGCGCGCTGCCCGAGCACGGGTGCGAGGAAGAGGATGAGCAGACCCGCGAGGGTGTTCCACAGACCCACGCCGCTGCTCAGCTCGGCGAGGCCGTGCTGGTAGGCGGGGTCGTCCTTGCCCAGCGCCGCGACGGCCGGGTCCAGGAACGCCTCCGTGGTCAGGTACAGCGCGGTGAACACGAACGTGAGGATCACCGTGTTGAAGGGTTGGGTACCCCAGTCCCACAGCGCCCAGGAGAACACCTGACGGCGCGGGACCCGCACCCCCTCCTGCAGCTCGAGGCCCATCTTCGGGGGCGTCGGTGTCTCGCCGGCAGAGCGCGCCTGCGAGTCGGGTCCGGGTACGGCGTCGGTCATGGCCGCAGTCTGCCCGCGTCGCATGAATCGTGGGTGCTGGAGCGGTCACGATCTCATACCGACCCACCTGTCAGGCGTCGGCCCACCTGTCAGACGTACAGGTCAGGCGTGCAGGTCAGAGCGCCAGGTTGTGCCGGCCGATCTGCTCCGTGCCGGAGACACCCGCGAGCGCCATGGTGAGGTCGAGCTCGGCCAGGACGTGCTCGGCGACGGCGCGGACGCCGTCGGACCCGGCGAGCGCGAGGCCGTAGACCCAGGGGCGGCCCAGGAGGACGGCGTCGGCGCCGAGGGCGAGCGCGGTGAAGACGTCGGCCCCGGTACGGACGCCGGAGTCGAACAGCACGGGGACGAAGGCAGCGCCGGCGCCGTCCGCACGAGCGCCCGCTCCCGAACCGGACGCCCCGGACCACGTGCGCACGGCGTCGACCACGGGCCCGAGGGCGTCGATCGAGGCGACGGCGTTGTCGATCTGCCGGCCGCCGTGGTTGGAGACCACGATGCCGTCGGCGCCGTGGTCGAGGGCGGCGCGGGCGTCGTCGGGGTGCTGGATGCCCTTGACGAGGATCGGCAGGGTGGTGCGCTCGCGCAGCCAGGCGAGGTCGGCCCAGGTGAGGGTCGAGCGGGAGAACACCTCCAGGAAGGTCTCCACGGCGGCGCGGGCGTGGGGCTGGGTCAGGTTGCGCAGGGTGGGGCCCGGGTGGTGGCGCGCCATGGACAGCAGCGAGCGGACGGCGGCGGCGGTGGGCCGGTTGGACGACGGCGCGCCGCCTCCGGAGCCGGACGACGCTGTCGCCTGGACCCGGGCCTCGACGAGAGCGCGGAACACGGGGTCGCTCAGGTACTGGGCGATGCCCTCGGCACGGGCGAACGGGAGGTAGCCCAGGTCGAGGTCGGCGGTGCGCCAGCCGAGCACGTGGGTGTCCAGGGTGACGACGATTGCCTCGCAGCCGCTCGCCTCGGCGCGGGAGACGAAGGACTCGACCAGGGCGTCGTCGGACGACCAGTAGAGCTGGAACCAGCGTGGGCTGTCGCCGAGGACGGCGGCCGTGTCCTCCATGGGGGTGGACGCCTGGGACGAGATGACGACGGGCAGGCCGAGGTCCCGGGCGGCGCGGGCCAGGGCGGGCTCGGCGTTGCGTGGTGCGGCGGCCCGGCCCCCGCGCTGGTGCTGCACGGCGAGCTCCAGCGCCCCGATCGGCCCGAACAGCACGGGGGCGGGCAGCTCGCGACCGAGCAGGGTCGTGGCCGGCGACCGCTCGCCGACGTCGACCATCTGGCGGGGCACGATCCGGTACCCGCCGAACGCCTCGCGGTTGGCCGCCACGGTGCGCTGCGCGCCGGCGCCGCCGGCCACGTAGGACCAGCCGGTGCGGGTCATGCGGCGGCGGGCGGCGGCGGCGAGCGCGTCGGGGTCGGTGGGCACCGTGGGCCGGTGGCCGTAGACACCGTTGCGGTAGATCGCCGACTGCACCGTCCGGCCGATACTGATCCCGCCATTGGTAGGCATGCCGGACATCTTGCCATGTCGTTATCGGCTGGGTCGTTGTCGGCCGGGCCGCTGTCGGCCGGGCCGACAACGGCGAGCACCTACCCCCGAGCCTGCTTCTCGCCTGCTCCGGCGGGAATCCGCAGCGCCGTCCCCGCGAGCTCCTCGACCTGGTCCCACACGCGCGCCGCGAGGTCGCCCTCGGGCGACGCCGTCCGGGCGGTCGGGTCCACGCGCACCGGGACGCCGCGCAGGCGTCCGGCCGGGGCGTAGTAGTCGCCGTTGCGCGCCTGCGGGTCGGTCAGGGCGCGCACCGCCGACCAGGCGGCGGCGTCCTTGCCCTGGGCCCAGAGCGTGTAGGGGTTGCGCTGGTACGGCGTGGTCGCGTCGCGGATCCCGGGGCGGTGCGGCGTCCGGGCGTCCACGCCCACACCAGGGCGCGTGACCAGCGAGACGACCGGCGTCCCGGCGGCCTCCAGCCGGCGGGCCAGCTCGAACGCGAGCACCTCGGTCACGGTCTTCGCCTTCGTGTAGGCGCCGACGGCGACGCGCGGCACCCGCCGGACGTCGTCGACGGCCACCGGGAACTGCGTGACGAACCCCGTGGAGGTGTGCACAACCCGCGACGGCGTACCGGTCCGCTCGCCCGTGGCCGCGAGCGCCGGGAGCACGCCCGCCAGGAGCGCGGCGTTCGCGACCACGTGGGTGCCGAGCAGCAGGGGCAGCCCGTCGGCGGTCGTCGCGCTCCCCTTCAGGGCCATGGCCCCGCCGTTGAGCAGCAGCCCGTCGACGCGGGGCAGGGCGGCGATGCGCGCGGCGGCGTCGGCCACGGACGCCAGGGAGGCGAGGTCCACGACGACGGTGTCGAGGCGCGCGCCGGGCACCTCCCGCCCGATCGAGGCAACGGCGGTCTCGAGCTTGGACGCGGAGCGAGAGGCGAGCACGACGTGCGCACCGGCCGCGGCGAGCTGCTCGGCGGCGAAGTAGCCGATGCCGGCGGTCGCGCCGGTCACGACGAGCGTGCGGCCGGTCTGGTCGGGGAGGTGGGCGGGGTCCCAGGTCGGGTCGGCGGTCGAGCTGGTGGCGTGCTCGGCGGCGTCGCCGCGGGCGTGGTTACGGGCGGAGCTGCAGGCGGACTTGGCGGTCATGACGGCCCTCATGTCTCTGGGCATGCCTCGGGGGCACACATCCGGATGATGTATCCGTTTGAGCGTAGCACCAGAAACGGATCATCCATCCGCTTCTGCGGTAGGCTCACCCCATGCCCGCTCTCCGGTCCGACGCCGCCCGCAGCCGCGCGCGGATCCTCGAGGTCGCCCGGCGCCACGATCCCGGCGCGCTCCGGCTCAACGACCTGGCGCGCGAGGCCGGCGTGGGGGTCGGCACCGTCTACCGGCACTTCCCCACCACGCACGCGCTCGTGGAGGCGCTCACCCTCGACACGCTGGAACGGCTGCGCGTCCTGGTCCGCGAGGCCGTCGCGGAGCCCGACCCCACCACGGCGATCAGGAACCTCCTGCACGCCGCGCTGGACCTCCAGCTCGAGGAGGGCGGCCTGCAGCCCGTGCTCCTGTCCGCCGAGGACGAGGACGACGAGGTGCGCGCCGCCAAGCAGGAGATCGGCACGGGCTTCGAGCAGATCCTGGTCCGGGCCCGCGCCGCCGGCGTCGTCCGGCCGGACCTGTCCACCGAGCAGGTGGAGCACCTGGTGTGCGGGATGGAGCACGCGGTGCGGCTGGGAGCGGCGTCGGACCGCGGGCCGTACCTGGAGATCCTGCTGGCGGGGCTGCGTCCCGCCTGAGCACGGCCGCCCGACCAGGGCGAGCCCGAGCGCGTGCGACCCGCGACCTGCGACCTGCGACCTGCGACAGGTGCCGTCCAGGACATACGATCCCCAGGTGCCTGGTTCCACGGAAGACGCGCTCGACTGGCGCACCGACCACCTGCTCGGCGAGCCGTTCCAGGAGGCTCCGCTCGGCCCCGCGACCCTGGTGCGTTACCCGTACCCGGCCGACCGGCCGGCGCCCCGGGCGGCCGTGATCCACGTGCACGGCTACAACGACTACTTCTTCCAGGAGCACCTGGCCCGCACGTTCACGGCGGCCGGCTACGCGTTCTACGCCGTCGACCTCCGGGCCGCCGGACGGTCCCTGCGGCCCGACCAGATCCCCCACTTCGTGCTCGACCTGCGTGAACAGGCGAGCGACATCGCGGCAGCGGCCCGGGCGGTGCGCGGCCTGGAGCCGGGGCTGCCGCTCGTGGTGCACGCCCACTCGACCGGCGGGCTCACCGCCTCCCTGTGGGCGCACGCGCACCGCAACGCCACGGGTGCCGACGCCGGGCCCGACTCCCTGGTGCTGAACTCGCCGTTCCTCGACCTGCGCGCCCCGCACTGGCAGCGCACCGTCGGGACCCGCGTGCTGGACACGGTGGGGCGGCTCGCGAGCACCGCGATCATCAGCGACGGCCCGTCCCGGTACGCCGAGCACCTGCTCGCCGCGAACGGCGGGCGCTGGGAGTTCGACACGACCCTCAAGCGTCCCGAGGGCCAGCCCGGCCGCGTGGGATGGTTCGTCGCGATCCGGCGCGGGCAGGCGCGCGTCGCCGCCGGGCTGGAGATCGCGTGCCCCGTGCTGCTCGCCCGGTCCGACTCGTCCGGACCGGACTCGCTCGACAACCCGCTGCTCGACGCCCAGGACACCGTGCTCGACGTCCGGCAGATGGCCGCGCTCGCGCCCGGCCTGGGGCTGGACGTCACCGAGCTGGTCGTGCCGGGCGGCGTGCACGACCTGTCGCTGTCGGCCCGCGACCCGCGTGAGGCCTACCTCGACGGCATGTTGAAATGGACCGACAGCAGCATCGATGCTTGAGACCCGATGCATGAGGTTCGTGAGGTTCGATTCGTGAGGGACTGCCAGTGACCTACTTCGAGGGGGCCTTCCAGGCCCTCGCCCACCGCGGGTTCGCGCACGCGTCAGCCGGCACCGAGGGGCTGGAGAACTCCCTGGCGGCGTTCGGCGCCGCCGTCGACCTCGGCTACCGCTACGTGGAGACGGACGCGCACGGGACGGTGGACGGCGTCGCCGTCGCGCTGCACGACGAGTCGCTCGACCGCACCACGGACGGCACGGGCCTGGTCGCCGAGCTGCCGTGGTCCGAGGTGAGCGAGGCCCGCATCGGCGGCGTGGAGCCCGTGCCGCTGCTGGAGGACCTGCTGGGCGGGTGGCCCGACCTGCGCGTGAACATCGACGTCAAGCACTCCTCCAGCGTCGGGCCGGTCGCCCGGGCGATCGAGCGGACCTCCGCGTGGGACCGCGTGTGCGTCACCTCCTTCGAGGTGGCCCGACGGCGGGCGACGCTCACCAAGCTGTCCCGCCCGGTCGCGACGTCGGCCGGACGCAAGGAGATCGCGAGCTTCCTGACCGGGGTGCGCGTCCACGTCCCGGCCCTGTCCCGGCGGGCGCTGCGCGACGTCGACGCCTTGCAGGTCCCGGTGCGGGAAGGCTCGATCACGGTCGTGGATCCCGCGTCGATCGCCGCGGCGCACGCATCGGGCAAGAAGGTGCACGTCTGGACCATCGACGACCCGGACGAGATGCGGCAGCTCATCGACGACGGCGTGGACGGCCTGATCACCGACCGCGCCGACCTGCTCAAGGACGTGCTGATCGAGCGGGGGCTCTGGCAGTAGCGCGAACGGCAGGCGGCATCGAGATCGACACACTGCTGTGCCGATCTCGATGCCAACGACGTCTCGCGCTATTCGCAGCCGACCCCGTCGCCGTCCCGGTCCAGGTGGGAGCCGTAGCCAGGGTCGCCGCTGTACACCGGCGCGGCACCTGCGGCCCGCGCAGCGTCGCAGTTCTCGTAGTAGGTCGTGCCCCCGGAGTCGGCCGGCCCGGTGTCACCGCCCACCAGCCCGGCTGCCTCGGAGGCCTCGACGGCCGCCTCGCGCTCGGCCACGTCGGACTCTCGCGTGCCGACCTCGGCCTCGGCCGCCTTGACGTCGGACTCTCGCGTCCGGAGCTTCTTCTCCTTCTTCGCCACCTCGTCGGCACGGCTGTCCAGGCTCTTCCGGTCGTCGGCCAGCGCGGCCTCGCCGGTCTCGAGAGCCGCCTGGGCCTCGGCGAGGTCGGCCTGCTCGCTCTCGAGTTGCGCGCGCTCCTCGTCCACGGCCGCGAAGGCCGCTGCCGCGGAGGCGGACGCCGAGGCCTCGGCCTCCGCGACCGCGGTGTCGTCCTGACCCCCACCTGCGCTGCCGATACCGACGCCCACGAAGAAGATCAGAACGGCCGCTGCCGCCCAGCCGGCCACGATCCAACGCCTCCGGTTTCGCGCTGCATCCGTCTGCTCGTCCGGCACGTCCACGGCGACCGCGTCAGTGCCGATCAGAGCCGTGTCCGGGACGTCGACCCACAGCTGCCAGCCGGCAGGGGTCGACCACTCGGGATTCGGTTGCCACTCAGGATCCGGGCTCCAGCCCGCGGGCGGGACCGGCCAGCCTGGTGGAAGGTTGTAGACCTTGCGCATGACGGGGCACCTCTCGGTCGGCACGCGGCCGTACCACGCGCGCTCATCTCCCCTGCTCTTCGGACGCTAGGCGCCCGAGCCGCGCATTGCACAGAAAACAGGACAAGATCACCCAAGGTTCGCCCGCCACGCCGAGGCCGGCAGAACGGACGACGCCGGGAGCGCCGGCGTCAGGAACCGCCGCCCGAGTCGCCACCGCCGCCGCCGGAGTCGCCCCCGGACCAGCCGCCCGAGTCGCCGCCGCCGAACCACCCGCCACCGTCACCGCCGCCCCCGGCGTGACCGGAGCCGCCGCCGTCCGAGCCCGTCCAGGTCGAGTCTCCGCCCCAGGTGCTGCCGCCGGTCCAGCCGTCGCCGCCGGACCATGTCGCGTTCGCCGACGGGTCCGGCGAGGGCACGGCGTCACCGAGCCCCTCGCCAAATCCGTCACCGACTCCGTCGTCGCCCCGTCCACGGTCGCCAGGCGCGGCCGGCCCGAACGTCCCGGGCACCAGCAGGGCCGCGCTCCCGTCGGACGCGGTGCCGGTCGTCGTGGCGGACGTCGCGCCGGACGACCGGGTCGCTCGGGGCTTCGGTTGTGCCCGCGTCCCGAGCTGCGAGGTGAAGGCCCACAGCGTCCGGCCGTCGGCCAGCAGCAGCCGCGCCGGGCCCTCGACGGTGTCCCCGGCGAAGAACTCGACCGTCACCCGACCCGGAACCATGGTGTCGGCCGACGCGTCCTTCGGGAACAGCAGGTGCAGGTACTGCTGGTGCCCGCGGTGCTCGACCACCACCGTCCGCATCGGCCGGCCGGACACCTCACGCTGCGCGGCCACCGCCTCGCCGTTCAGGGTCAGGGAGACCGCACCCCGCGCGGCCCCGGACCAGGCGGCACGGTTGCGGGCCCAGCGCCGGACCCCCTTGACGAAGATCCACAGCACGATCAGGGCCGCGATCCCGGCGACCACGAGGAACGGCGGCGGCGCGCCGAAACCGTCGGCGGACGAGAACGGACCCGCGAGCGAGAACGGACCCGCGAGGAGGACCAGCAAGCCCAGGAACACCAGCGGGAAGAGCAACCCGAACATGCCGGGTGAGCCGGCCTTGCGCGCGGCTCGGAAACCAGGATCGAAGCTCATGCCCTGAGGCTAATGTCCGCTTCGCACCGAGCGCTGGCAAAGTAGCCCTTTTCGAGGCCCGGTGTTTCTTCGCTTTGAGGGGGCTCAAAGCGAAGAAACACAGGCCTCAAAGGTGAGAGTTCAGCCCAGCGTCAGCGTGACCGGGGTGCCCGGGCCCTTCGTCGGCGGCTCCTTGGCCACCTCGGCGTAGGCGGCGGCCAGCAGCGTCGGGTCGGGACCCTCCAGCCGCACCGGCTTGGCGACGTCGTCCAGCACCACGAACCGCAACAGGTCGCCGCGAGCCTTCTTGTCGCGGCGCATCGCGGCGAGCAACTGGTCCCAGCGGTCGCCCCGGTAGTGCACCGGCAGCCCCAGCGAGTCCAGCAGCGAGCGGTGCCGGTCGGCGACGTCGTCGGGCAGCTTGCCGGCCATCCGGGCGAGCTCGGCGGCGAAGATCATGCCCACGCTCACCGCGGCGCCGTGGCGCCACTGGTAGCGCTCGACCAGCTCGATCGCGTGCCCCAGCGTGTGCCCGTAGTTGAGGATCTCGCGCAGGCCGGCCTCCTTGAGGTCCTCTCCCACCACCTCGGCCTTGACCCGCACCGACCGCTCCACGAGCTCGGCGATCACGGCCCAGGTCTCGTCCGTGGCATCGGCGCCGGCCCAGTTCCGCAGCTCGTCGACGTGCGCCTCGACCAGGTCGAGGATCACCGGGTCGGCGATGAAGCCCGTCTTGACCACCTCGGCCATGCCCGCGACGAGGTCCCACTTGTCCAACGAGCCGAGCGCCGCGAGGTCGCACAGCACGCCTGCCGGCGGGTGGAACGCGCCCACGAGGTTCTTGCCCTCGGCCGTGTTGATACCAGTCTTGCCGCCCACGGCCGCGTCGACCATCGCGAGCAGCGTCGTCGGCACGTGCACCACGCGGATGCCGCGCAGCCAGGTCGCCGCCACGAAGCCGGCGAGGTCGGTGGTCGCTCCCCCGCCGACGCCGACGATCGCGTCCGAGCGCGTGAAGTCCAGCTGCCCGAGCAGACCCCAGAGGAACGCGGCCACCTGCGGCGTCTTGGCCGACTCGGCGTCCGGCACCTCCGCGACGAACGCCTCGTAGCCCGCCGCCTTGAGGTCCTCGGCGATCGCGTCCGCCGTCGCCGACAGCGCGGCGGGGTGGATCACCATCACCTTGGCGGCCTTGCCCACCAGCCCCGGCAGCTCACCCAGCAGGTGCCGGCCGATGACGACGTCGTAGGGGGCGTCTCCCCGGACGGTGATCCGGGTGGGGGCGCTGTCGGTGCTCACGTGACGTTCTCCTCCGTCTTGTTCTCCTCGGCGGTGTTCTGCGCCGCGGCGTTCTGCTCGGCCTCGGCCCGCTTGGGGTCCGTCAGCTCCGGCACGCGCAGCTCCAGGCCGAGGGCCTCGATGATCTCCGCCGCGACCTGCTCGCCCGGCCGGTCGCTCGACACGATCGTCAGGGTCGCCAGGCGCTCGTACGTGGGACGCCGCTCGGTCATCAGCTTCTGCCACTGCGCGCGCGGGTTGCCGAGCAGCAGCGGGCGGGCCTGGTTCATGCCGACCCGCTGGGCCGCGATCGCCAGCGGCACGTCGAGGAAGACGACGTGCCCGCCGTCGGCCGCGTACCGGGTCAGGGCCGCCTGGGTGGCCAGGCTCATGACGGCGCCGCCGCCGAGCGACAGCACGCCGTCGTGCTCCGCGAGCGCGGCGAGCACGGCCGCCGACTCCAGCTCGCGGAAGTGGGGCTCGCCGTCGTCCACGAAGATCTCGCTGACAGGCTTGCCGGCCCGCTCCTCGATGTCCGCGTCGGTGTCCCGGATCGTGACGCCCAGGCCCGCGGCGAGCGTGCGGCCCACCTTCGACTTGCCGGAGCCGGGCGGTCCGATCATGACGGCGACCGGACGGGTCGCGTCGGCGGAGCGCGTCACTGCAGCAGCTCCGGGATGGCGGCCACGTAGGACTCGAGGTTGCGCCGCACCTCGGCCACGGAGTCCCCGCCGAACTTCTCGACGGCGGCCTCGGCCAGGGTGAGGGCCACCATCGCCTCGGCGACGACGGCGGCGGGCGGCACCGCGCAGACGTCGGACCGCTGGTGGTGGGCCGTGACGGGCTCGCCCGTGGCGGTGTCCACGGTCGGCAGCGCCCGCGGGACGGTCGAGATGGGCTTCATCGCGGCGCGCACGCGCACGATCTCGCCGTTCGACATGCCGCCCTCGATGCCGCCGGCACGGTTGGTGGTGCGCTCGATACCGGGGCGGCCGTCGGGGGCGGTTCCCCGGACGATCTCGTCGTGCGCGGCGCTGCCGCGACGACGGGCGGTACGGAAGCCGTCGCCGACCTCGACGCCCTTGATCGCCTGGATGCCCATGAGGGCGGCGGCCAGCCGCGCGTCGAGCCGGCGGTCGCCCTGCACGTAGGTGCCCAGGCCGGAGGGCACGCCGTAGGCGAGCACCTCGACGACGCCGCCCAGCGTGTCGCCGTCCTTCTTGGCGAGGTCGATCTCCTCGACCATGAGCTTGGAGGAGGCGGCGTCGAAGCAGCGCACCGGGTCGGCGTCGAGCGCCGCGACGTCGTCCGGGGTCGGCAGCGCGGCGTCGTCGGGCGCCTCGGCCTCGCCGATGGCGACCACGTGCGACACGAGGCGGATGCCGAGCGCCTGCTCGAGGAACTTCGCGGCGGCCACGCCGAGCGCCACACGCGCCGCGGTCTCGCGGGCGGAGGCGCGCTCCAGCACGGGCCGGGCGTCCTCGAAGCCGTACTTGCGCATGCCGATGAGGTCGGCGTGCCCGGGACGCGGGCGGGTCAGCGGCCGGTTGCGGGCCACCTCGCGCTCGTCGCCGGTGCCGGCGTCGACGAGGAGCGCCTCGGCGGGCACCGGGTCGGCCGACATGACGTCGGTCCACTTGGGCCACTCCGTGTTGGCGATCTCGATCGCGAGCGGCCCGCCCTGCGTGAGGCCGTGGCGCAGCCCGCCGAGGACGCGCACCTGGTCCTGCTCGAACTTCATCCGGGCGCCGCGGCCGTAGCCGAGGCGGCGGCGCGCCAGGGCGCCCTGGATGTCCGACGTCGTCAGCTCCACCCCGGCGGGCAGACCCTCCATCATGCCCACGAGTGCGGGACCGTGCGACTCACCCGATGTCAACCAACGCAGCATGGTCGGATTGTTTCACGCGCGTGACGGGGTCCGCGCACCGGTCCGGTGGGCGACACACCGACGGTCGCGAGGATCTGGCGTCGGCGTGTCGCTCCCGACGGGCCAGGGGGCAGTCGAGGTCAGGCCGGGACGGCCAGGGCCGCGCGGAGTGCCTCGTCCATGGCCGCCAGCGGCGCCACCTGCCCTGTCATCAGGCGCACCTGCTCCGCGGCCTGGTGCAGCAGCATGCGCTCGCCGCCCACCGCGCGGGCGCCGAGCGCCGTCCACGCGGACTGCAGGGCGGTCGGCCGGGGGTCGTAGACGACGTCGAGCAGGACGCCGCGGGGCGCGGCGCTGCCGCCGCCCTCATCGCCTCCGCCCGCGCCACCGTCGCGCGCGGCGCCGCGCGCGCCGTCGGTCAGCAGCTTCGCCCAGGTGTCGGCGGCGTACTTCGGCGTCGTGGAGACGACGGCGTCCGCGCTCGCCAGGGCCGACGTCGTCGCCTTGTCGTCGAACACCTCGAACGACGGGGTCACGCCCATCCGGGCCACGGCCTCGCGCAGCGGACCGATGCGGTCCAGGGAGCGCACGAAGACCTGCGCCGACGCGCAGCCCAGCTCGGCCAGCGCCGCCAGGGCGGACGCCGCTGTGGCGCCCCCGCCCAGAACCACGGCCTCGGCGACCGGACGGTTACCGGGACCCGCGGCCACGCCCGCGCCCAGCCCCTCGCGTAGCGCCGCGACGATGCCGTGCACGTCGGTGTTGGTGCCGGTCGTGCTGGTCACGCCGCCGACCGCCGTGAACAGCACCGTGTTCACGGCGCCGACCGCCTCGGCGAGCGGCTCGACGTGGTCGAGCAGCGGGATGACCGCCTGCTTCAGCGGCATCGTCAGGCTCAGCCCGGCCCAGGCCTGCGCCGGGTCCCGCTCGGTGTCGTCCAGGAAGCCCGCCAGGGCGTCCTCGGTGACGTCGTGCACGCCGTAGTCCCAGCCGGCCAGGCCGAGGGCCCGGTAGGCGGCGGTGTGCAGCACCGGGGACAGGGAGTGCGCGACGGGGTGGCCGAGCACGGCCGCCCGGCGCGAGGGGGTGGCGCTCATGTCAGTAGCCGTTCTCCGCTGCCCAGGCCTGGTACTCGTCCTTGAAGACGAGGAACTCGTCGTAGTTGTCGGTGAACTTGGTCTCCTGCGTCTCGAGGTTCACCGTCACGTACCACCGCCAGGGACCCTCGGGCGGGTTCATGACCGCCTCCAGGGAGGCGTTGCTGGGCGCGCCGATCGCGGTCGGCGGCAGCCCTGCGACCACGCGCGAGGCGTACGGGAACGACTTGTCCTGGAACTCCTCGGAGGTGATCAGGTGCGACGGCTTCTTGCGCCCGTAGGAGTCGATGGCGTCCAGGCCGAGCGGCTCGTTCGCGGCGAGCCGGTTGTCGATCACCCGGGCCACCTCGCCCCGGTAGTTGTCCGGCGCCTCGCGCTCGACCAGGGAGGCCTTGATGATCAGGTCGTTGCGCTGGTCGGCCGGCACCTTGAGCGCGCCGAGCTCCTGCACGGTCAGGGCGACCATCTGCCCCAGCACGTCCGCCGCGCTCACCGTGTCGGGCTTGGCGTCGTACGTGCTCGCCGCCAGCCAGCCCTCCAGCTCTCCCCCGGCCTCCGTCGGCAGGCCGAGTGCCGCCGGGTCCGCGAGGGCCGCGTCCACGTCCGCCTCGGGCCAGCCCTGCTCGACCATCGTGTCCTTGATCTGCGCCACGGTGTGGCCCTCGACGACGGTCAGCCCGCCGCGGTCGACCTTGTTCTCCGCGAGCAGAGCCACGGCCGACTCCGCGCTCATCTGCAGCTTCATCTGGTGCGTGCCCGGCTGGATCCCCCCGGCGTCCGGGTTGGCGTTGAACGCCCGGACGAACGCCTCGGCGCTCGCCACCACGTCCTTCGCCTCGAGCTCCGCGCCGATCGTGTAGCCGTTGGCCGCCTCGGGGATGTCGACGGCGACCGGATCGCCGCCGGTGCCCTCGTAGTCGGCGGCGGCTAACGGCGTCTCGATCCCGAAGAGGTAGCCGTCGTTCTTCACCGTCCACGCGCCCAGGGCGCCCACGACGACCACCGCGGCGACGACGGCGATCAGCACCGGGCGCAGCGGGCCGCGCCCGCCGCCGCCCCGGCTCCCGCTCCGACGTCCTTGGCGGTGGCTGCCGTCGCGGTCCCCCCGGCCACCGCGCGAGCCGCTGGCGTGCCTCGGTGGCCCCTGATAATTCACTCCCGGAAGGGCCTGGGTCACGCGCTCGCTCCATCCTCTACGGTGCGCGGATCACTGGACGAACCACGCTGGTCACCAACCGGGAACACGACACTGCAACCGCACGTCACGATCGCATCACAGCCCGGGTGCCGCGAACGCTACCCCGATCGGTACATTCCCGGCCAACTCCGGGGATTCGTCACCCTCAGCCGTTGGCCGCCTGCCAGTCGCGAAGCTCCTGCTGGTAGGCGAGGTGCTGCTCGTAGGTCTCCGAGAACTTGGTCTCGCCCGTGTCCAGGTTGACCGTGATCCAGTACTTCCAGTCGCCCGGCGTGGGGTGGAGCACGGCGTCGATCGAGGTCTCCCCCGGGCTCGCGATCGGACCCGGCGGCAGCCCCGTGTGCTCGTACGTGTTGTACGGGTTCTTCTCGTTGCGCAGGTCCTCCTTGGTCAGCTCGGTACCGGGCTTGCCGGCGCCGTAGGCGACCGCGGCGTCGATCTGGAGGATCATGCCGTCCTCGAGCCGGTTCTCGATCGCGCGGGCGATCTTCGGCTTGTCCTCGGCGTGCAGGCCCTCCCGCTCCACCAGCGAGGCCTTGGTCAGCACGTCCTCCCAGTCGCCGCCCGGGATGTCCTTCTTCCGCAGGGCCTGCTCGGTGCGGTCGACCATCTGCGTCAGCAGCCCGGCAGCGGTGTCCTTGTCGGGCTTGAGCGCGTAGGTGCCGGCGTAGAGCCACCCCTCGGCGTCGCCGTCGGCCTGCTTCGGCAGGCCGAACGTGGCCGGCTTCTTCAGCGCGGCCTCGAAGTCCTCGGCGGGCAGGCCCGTGACCTGCACCGCGCGCTCCACGATCTGGTCCACCGTGTAGCCCTCGGGGATGGTGAGCTGCAGGTCCACCATCTCGTTCTTCACGAGCAGGGCGACGGCGTCCCGCGCGGGCATCTCCTCGAGCATGGCGTGCGTACCGGGGCGGATCGACACCGAGTCCGGGTTGGCCTCGAAGGCAGCGGTGAACGCCGACACGCTGGCGACCACACCGGCCTTGTACAGCTCCTGGCCCATGACCGTGCCCGTCGCGCCCTCGGGGATCTCGACGTCGACCTGCTCGCCGCCCGGACCCGGGAAGTCCTTGGACTCCAGCGGGTTGGTCAGCCCCATCAGGGAATCGAGGTTGCTCCAGATCGCGTAGCCCGATCCGCCGACCAGCACGAGGGCCACGAGCAGCACGATCACCGCGCGGCCGCGCTTGTTGCGCCGACGCCGCCGCTGGGCTCTCCGGCCTGATCTCGGCCCGGGGAACGAGGGATCTGCCTGGGAGCGCGGGGGCGCCGTGAAGAGGTCCGTCACCGGAGACTCACTGTCCTTCGTCGGGGGGTGTCCATGGGGGGTGGCGCTGAGCTCATTCGTGCGTGTCGTGCACGGTCCGCACCTCGACGAGCTCGCCGGCGCGCTCCCCCTTCGCCCGCTCCGCGTCTAGTGCAGATTGCAGAATGATAACGGCTGCGGCCTGATCGATCACGGACCTGTGCTTCTTTGTTTTTCTGCCCGCCGCGTGGAGCGCCTGGTGCGCCGACACGGTCGTCATCCGCTCGTCCACGAGGCGTACCTCAGCGCGCTCGCCGACGGCGGCCAGGGCCACGGTCAGCCGGGCCGCGAACCTGCGGGCGTCGGCGGTGGCCGCGCCCTCCTTGCCGGACAGGTGCCGGGGCAGCCCCACGTAGACGACGGCGGCGAACCGCTCGACCACCTCGGCCACGATCCGCTTCACGTCGGCCGTGGTGCCCTCCGCGCTCGGTGACCCCTGCTTCCCCGAGCCCGCCAGCACCCGCGGCACGGTCTCCACGGGGGTGGCGACCAGCCCGTCGGGGTCGCTCGCGGCCAGCCCGATCCGGGCCATGCCGACGTCGACCCCGAGCCGGGCCCCCCGCGGGAGGCCCGGCTCGGTACCGGTGTCCGTCACGACGTCAGGCACCCACTGCGGCCAGGCGCACGCCCTCGGCGATGCCCGCCAGGGCCTCGCCCAGCTTGGCCGGGTCGGTGCCGCCGCCCTGGGCCATGTCCGGCTTGCCGCCGCCACCGCCACCGAGGGTCTGGGCGGCGGAGCGCACCAGGTCACCGGCTTTGTAGCCGGCGGCACGGGCGGCGGCGTTGGTCACGACGACCACGACGGGGCGTCCGCCCGACACACCGCCGGCGGCGGCCACGACGGGCTCGGCCTCGCCGAGACGGCCGCGCACGTCGAGCACAAGGGCGCGCAGGTCGTCGGCCTGGGCCTCGCCGGCGTCGTGCGTGACGACGCGGACGTCGCCCACGCGCGGGGCCTCGGCGGCGAGCTTGCCGGCGACGGCCAGGAGCTGGCCCTGCCGCAGCGTGGCGAGCTCCTTCTCGGCCTCCTTGAGACGCGCGACGAGCGAGCCGACCCGCTCGTGCAGGTCCTCGGGGCGCGTGTTGAGCAGGCCGGTGAGCTGGCCCACCAGCGCGTGCTCCTTGGCCTGGAAACCGTAGGCGCCGTCACCCACCAGGGCGTCGACGCGGCGCACGCCGGAGCCGATCGACGACTCGCCCAGCAGCGTGACCCGGCCGAGCTGACCGGTCTGCTTGACGTGCGTGCCGGCGCACAGCTCGCGCGACCAGTCGTCGCCGATCGAGACCACGCGGACGACGTCGCCGTACTTCTCGCCGAACAGCGCCATGGCGCCGGCCTCGCGGGCCTTCGCGATCGGCATGAGCTGGTCGGTCACCTCGAGGTTGTCGGCGAGGCGCACGTTGACGCGCTCCTCGATCTCCGTCAGGGCCGAGGCCGAGACGGCGGACGGCGAGCGGAAGTCGAACCGGATCCGGCTCGGGGCGTTCTCCGAGCCGGCCTGGGTGCGGTCCGGGCCGACGAGCTCGTGCAGGGCCTTGTGGATCATGTGCGTGGCCGAGTGGGCCCGGCTGATGGCCTTGCGGCGGGCCGTGTCGATCTGCGCGGTGCCCGGGTCGCCGAGCGCCACCGTGCCCTCGATCAGGCGGCCGCGGTGCACGTTCAGGCCCTTGATGGGGCGCTGCACGTCGTCCACCTCGATGGTGGCGCCGCCGTCGAGCACGATCGTGCCGTGGTCGGCGAGCTGGCCGCCGGCCTCGGCGTAGAACGGGGTGCGGTCCAGGACGACCTCGATCTCGGCCGGGGCCGTGACGGCCGGGGCGGGCACGCCGCCGGTGAGCAGGCCGGCGACGCGGACCGAGGCGTCCGTCTGCGTGTACCCGAGGAACTCGACCGGGGCCGTGAGCTCCTTCTCCAGGGCCTCGTAGGCGGCGACGTCGGCCCCGCCGGTGCGCTTGGCCAGCGCGTCGGCACGGGCGCGGGTGCGCTGCTCCTGCATGAGCGAGCGAAAGGCCTGCTCGTCCACCTGCACACCCTGCTCGGCGGCCATCTCGAGGGTGAGGTCGATCGGGAAGCCGTAGGTGTCGTGCAGCTGGAAGGCGGCCTCGCCCGGCAGCACCAGGTGCTCGCCGCCCTGCTTCTTGAGGCCGGCCACGGCACTGTCGAGGATCGTGGTGCCCGAGGCGAGCGTGCGCCGGAAGGCCTCCTCCTCGGCGTAGGCGACGGCCGAGATCTGCTCGAAGTTGGTGCCCAGCTCCGGGTAGGAGGGGGCCATGGCGTCCTTCGAGACCGGCAGCAGCGACGGCAGGGCGACGCCGTCGACGCCGAGCAGGCGCATCGCGCGCACGGAGCGGCGCAGCAGCCGGCGCAGCACGTAGCCGCGGCCCTCGTTCGAGGGGCGCACGCCGTCGCCGATGATCATCAGGGCCGAGCGGACGTGGTCGGCCACGACGCGCATCCGCACGTCGTCGTCGTGGTTCTCGCCGTACTTCTTGCCGCTGAGCTTCTCGGCGGCCTCGATGACGGGGAACACCTCGTCGATCTCGTACATGTTGTCCTTGCCCTGCAGCAGGAAGGCAACACGCTCCAGACCCATGCCGGTGTCGATGTTCTTCTTGGCCAGCTCGCCGACGATGCGGAAGTCCTCCTTGGACTTCACGTCGTCGATGGCGTACTGCATGAACACGAGGTTCCAGATCTCGACGAAGCGGTCGCCGCCCTCGTCGACCAGGGGGCCGCCGTCCGGGCCGTAGGCGGCGCCCCGGTCGTAGAAGATCTCCGAGCAGGGGCCGGCCGGGCCGGGCTGGCCGGTGGACCAGTAGTTGTCCTTCTTGCCGAGGCCCTGGATGCGCTCGTCGGGCAGGCCGACGATGTCCTTCCAGAGCTGGCGGGCCTCGTCGTCCTCGTAGTAGACGGTGACCCACAGCTTGTCCGGGTCGATGCCCAGCTTGCCGTCCTCCAGCGAGCCCGTGAGGAAGTCCCAGGCCATGCGGATGGCGTCGGCCTTGAAGTAGTCGCCGAACGAGAAGTTGCCGTTCATCTGGAAGAACGTGCCGTGCCGCGTGGTCTTGCCGACGTCGTCGATGTCGAGCGTGCGCACGCACTTCTGCACGCTCGTGGCGCGCGTCCACGGCGGGGTCTGCTGGGCCGTCATGTAGGGGATGAACGGCACCATGCCCGCGATGGTGAACAGCGTCGACGGGTCCGGCGAGATCAGCGACGCCGACGGCACCACCGCGTGGCCCTGAGCTTCGAAGTAGTCGAGCCAACGCTTGCGGATCTCGGCGGTGCGCATGAGGTCAGTGGTCCTTCTTCTCGGTCGTACTGATGGGTCGAACTGGAGGGTGCACAAATTCTGGTGCGGGACGCTTGTCCGGGCACGTACCTATTCTGCCGCTGGTAGCGCGGCAGACGGAAACTGAATGATCGGGCGGCCGCCGGCGTCGTCGTCTGTCGCCGACGCCTACCGCTGGTGGTTCTGCAGCTCGCCGCGGAGGGAGGCCATCAGCTCGGCCTCGCGCTCGGCGCGCGCCGTGGTGAACTCCGACCGGAACGTGCGCGCCATCTGGCCCAGGCGCACACCGGCGTCGTCCACCGCGGCCGCGGCGCGCTCGCTGACGGCCTCGGGCGTGTACCGCGCGACCACCTGGCGGCCCTTGCGGATCACGACGACGGTGACGGCCACACCGACGCCCACCCAGAACAGCCGGCGGATCATGCGCCGGCCCCGCTCGCGCCGGCGCTCGTGTCGCCGTCGGTGTGCCGGCCGCCGCCACCCTTGGCCTGCCCGAAGGCCTGCCGCACGCCGTAGGAGAAGGCCGCGACCTTGACGAGCGGCTTGCCCAGCGTCGCCGCGTACAGGCCCGTCAGCGCGGACACGTTCTCGCTGACCGACGCCGCGGACGTGGTGATCGTGTCGACCTTGACGAGCTGCGTGTTCGCGGAGGCGACGGTGCTGGCGGCCTCATCGAGGATCGGCACCGAGTGCTCGGTGACGTCACGGACGCTCAGCCGCGCCTCGTCCAGGAGCTTTCCCAGCTTCCACAACGGAACGGCGAGAAAGCCCACGAGGAGCACGAACGCGATCGCCGCGATCAGTCCCGCCACGTCTCCGATGTCGCCGAGGGTCATGCGCCAGCTCCTGCCTGAAGGTTCGCAGATGTCCGGCACGCTCTCTGCCGGGGGACGACGATCACCCTATCCCGCCCCCGGCCACCCTCGCCCGTCGCCCCGTTGTGCCCGTGTCGTGCCCGGCCCGGCGTCGAACGTCACCCGGGCCCAGAGCGCGGACGGCCCCGTCCGCGCCGAGGCGCGGACGGGGCCGTCCGGTACTGCTGGGTGCGATCAGCGAGCGTAGAACTCGACGACCATCTGCACGTCGCAGGTCACGGGGACCTCGGCGCGCTTCGGTGCACGGGTCAGCGTGGCGGTCAGCTTCTCGAGCTGCACGTCCAGGTAGCCCGGGAGCGTCGGCAGCACGTCGCGGTGCGCGCCCGCGGCGGCGACCTGGAACGGCACCGTGGTCTGGCTCTTCGGCTTCACCTGGATGGTCTGGCCGGGCTTCACGCGGAACGACGGGCGGTCCACGATCTTGCCGTCCACCAGGATGTGACGGTGGGTCACGTGCTGGCGGGCCTGCAGGATGGTGCGGCCGAAGCCGGCACGCAGCACCACGGAGTCCAGACGGGTCTCCAGGTCCTCGACCATGACCTCACCGGTCAGGCCGGCCTGCTTGCGGGCGTTCTCGTAGACCTTGAGCAGCTGCTTCTCGCGAAGCATGTACTGCGCACGCAGACGCTGCTTCTCGCGCAGACGCACCGCGTAGTCCGACTCGGTCCGGCGGCGGGCACGACCGTGCTCACCGGGCGGGTACGGACGCTTCTCGAAGTGCTTGACGGCCTTGGGCGTGAGCGCGAGGCCCAGCTTGCGGCTCAGGCGCACCTGACGGCGCGCACGGGTCACAGAAGTCACTGTGATGTCCTGTCCTGTTGATATTGAAGGTCACACCCGGACACGGCTCCCCCACGAGGGGAACCACACCGGGTGCGGGACCAGCCGATGGAGCGGGGTGTTTGAGCACCATGCTCGCGGGGCCGAGGTCCCAGGGCGTTGCCATGGGCAACCTGAAGATCTTACCGCACGTCGGCGTTCCGGCTCGCCGTGGGGCTGCTCACGTCCCTGCCGCTTCCCGGCCCGGTCGCATCCCGGTGCCGCCGCTGCCGCCGTCGCTCCCGAGGATCCCCCGGATGCGCTCCAGACGTTCCGCCACCTGCCGTTCGTACCCGCGGTCGCTCGGGTCGTAGTAGCGCGAGCCCGCGAGCACGTCCGGCAGGTACTGCTGCGGCGCGACGCCGTGCGGCCAGTCGTGCGCGTACCGGTACCCGTCGCCGTGCCCCATCTGCTTGGCGCCCGCGTAGTGCGCGTCGCGCAGGTGCGGCGGCACCGTGCCGACCTTGCCCGCGCGCACGTCCGCGAGCGCGGCGTCGACGCCGAGGTAGGCGGCGTTCGACTTGGGGGCGGTGGCCAGGTGCACCACGGCCTCGGCGAGCACGATGCGCCCCTCGGGCATGCCGATGAGCTGCACCGCCTGGGCCGCGGCGACGGCGGTCTGCAGGGCGGAGGGGTCGGCCATGCCGACGTCCTCGGCCGCGGAGATGACCAGGCGCCGCGCGATGAACCGCGGGTCCTCCCCCGCGGCGACCATGCGGGCCAGGTAGTGCAGGGCGGCGTCGACGTCCGAGCCGCGGATGGACTTGATGAACGCGGAGATGACGTCGTAGTGCTGGTCGCCGTCGCGGTCGTAGCGGACGGCGGCGACGTCGACGGCGCGCTCGACGTCGGCCAGGCCGATGCGCGGGGTGGTGCCGTCGGCACCGGTCGCCGGGTCGTCGTCCGAGAGCACCGCGCCGGCGGCCGCCTCCAGGATGGTGAGCGCCTTGCGTGCGTCCCCGCCCGCGAGCCGCAGCAGGTGCTCGGTGGCCTCCTCGTCGAGCTCGACGGATCCGTCCAGGCCGCGCTCGTCGGTGACCGCGCGCAGCACGAGCGCGCGCACGTCGTCGGTCTCCAGCGGCTTGAGCGTGAGCAGCAGCGAGCGGGACAGCAGCGGGGAGTTGACGGAGAAGCTGGGGTTCTCGGTGGTCGCGGCCACCAGGGTGACCCAGCGGTTCTCGACGCTGGGCAGCAGGGCGTCCTGCTGCGACTTGGAGAAGCGGTGCACCTCGTCGACGAACAGCACCGTCTCGTCGCCGCCGGTGGCGAGCCGGCGTCGCGCGTCCTCGACCACCTGGCGCACGTCCTTGACGCCCGCGGTGACGGCGCTCAGCTCCACGAAGCGACGCCCCGACACGGTGGCCACGAGGTAGGCGAGCGTCGTCTTGCCCGTACCGGGCGGCCCCCAGAGAATGACCGACGACGGCGCGGATCGGGTGGAGCCGGCGCCCTCTGCTGGTTCTATGAGCCGCCGCAGCGGCGACCCGGGGACCAGGAGATGCTCCTGCCCCGCTATCTCGTCGATCGAGGCCGGGCGCATCCGCACGGCGAGGGGAGACGACGCCCGCGCGGTCGGGGTACCCGCGCTGTCGGTCGTCACCGTACTGAACAAGTCGTCGAACACCGCCCCAGCCTACGGATGCTCACTGACACTCACGTGCTCACCGACACCCCGGTGCCGGGCCGGCGCCCGGGCGGGCCACGGCTCGTTGGGCTCGCGGGGGTCCTCGGGCAGGATCGTGCCGACCCAGGCGTCCCGGCGCACGCCGCGCTGCAGCCCGTGCCGGCGCAGGGTCGCCTCGTGCCGGAAGCCGAGGCGCCAGGCGACGCGGCGGGAGGCCCAGTTGCCGACGTAGGCGACCCAGGTCACCACGGACAGGCCGAGCCCGTCAGGGTCCAGCGCCCAGTCGAGCACCAGGCGGGACGCCTCGGTGCACAGCCCCCTCCCGCGCGCGTCCGGCGTCATCCAGAAGCCGAGCTCCCCCGCGCGCTCCTCGGCCGGGGTGCCCTCACAGGTGAGGCCGACCATGCCGATCAGCGGTCCGTCGGCGTCGCCCGGCGCGCGCACCGCCCACGTGCAGACGGAGCCCTTGGCCCACCCTTCGGCCACGTGGTAGCGCACGAAGCTCTCGGCGTGCCTGCGCTCGTACGGGACCGGCACCACCGTCCACTCGGCGACGGCGGGGTCCTGGCAGGCCGCGGTGATCGCGTCCACGTCCGCGTACGTCGGGACGGACAGGCGGACGTGCTCCGAGGCCAGGACGAACGGTTCCATCCGTCGATGGTGCCACAAAAATAGGCCCCCACCTGCAGGTTTACAGTTCCCGACCCGGCCTCACGAGGGTCGGGCGCGTGACGTCGGTCATTACTCGCCGACGTCGTCGTCCGCGTCGTGGGCCGCGCCGGCGGGCGCGTCACCGGCCTCGTCGACGCCGTCGTCGACCGGCTTGCGCAGCGTGCTGTAGACCGCCCAGGCCACGGCGATGAGCGGGACGGCGACGATCGCACCCAGGATGCCACCGACCACCGTGCCGCTCGTGACACCCAGGGCGACCACGACGGGGTGCAGCGAGACCTGCTTGCCCATGATCAGCGGCTGCAGCACGTGCCCCTCGAGCTGGCCGATGCCGGCGATGCCGATCACGACGATCAGGGCGGTCAGCAGCCCGTCGGCCGCGAGCGCGACCACGGCCGCGATGATCATGGCCAGCGGGGCGCCGATGAGCGGGATGAACGTGCCGATGAAGACCAGCACCGCCAGGGGTGCCGAGAGCGGCACGCCGAGGATGGTCAGGAAGATGCCCGCGAGGATGCCGTTGGTGATCGCGACGAGCACCGTGCCGCGGGTGTAGCCGGAGAAGGTGTACCAGCCGGCGCCCGCGGCGTCGTTCCAGCGACCGCGGGTGCGGGCGGGGACCTGCTGCATGAACCAGCGCCACATGGCGCCGCCGGAGGCGAGGAAGAAGACCGTGCAGAAGATCGCGAGCGCCAGCACGGCGATGCCCTCGACGATCGAGCCGGCGCTCTCGGCCGCCCGGCCCACGAGGGTCTGGGCGTTCTCCTGGATCCAGCTCGCGGCGTCGTCGAGCCACTGGTCGCGCGTGTCCAGCTCGACGTCGACCGGGAACGGGCTGTTCTCGATCAGGCTGACGATCTGGTCGATGCCGGTGTTGAACTCCCCCGCGAGCCGTTCCCACTGGCCGGCGACGGACACGACGACGTAGGTCACGAGGCCGCCGACCACGAGCACGCCGGACAGGATGGCCGCCGCGGTCGCCAGGGCCCGGGGCATGACCCGGGCGTAGAGGTCGGTGAGCGGGTTGAGCACCGCGGTGAACACCAGGGCCAGGAACACCGCCACGAAGACGAGCAGCACCTGGGTGACCGCCCAGAACACCAGGGCGATCCCTGCGACGACCAGGATCAGGCGCCACGACCAGCCTGCGGAGGTGCGCAGCCACGGCGGCGGCGCGGAGTCGCGCCGCGCCGGGTCCCGGTATGGGACGCCGGCCTGCGGCGCGGCAGGTCGTGGGGCGGGTCGTGGTGCGGGGTCGGGCACCGAGTCAGTCTGCCTCATGGGGGGCCGCCGTGCCGGGTGCGGGGTCGGGGACGGCCTCCGGCGCGGTCCCCCGCGTCACCCCGTGCGCCGCCGCGGGCGCCGCCTCCTGTGCCGTCCGGCGCAGCGTGCTGAACACCGCCCAGGTCACGCCGGCGAGCGGCACGGCGACGACGGCGCCCAGCAGGCCGCCGAGGACCGAGCCGGCGGCCACCACGAGCGCCATCACCACGGGGTGCAGCGAGACCTGCTTGCCGGTGATCAGCGGCTGGAGCACGTTGGCGTCGATCTGGGCGACCACGACCATGCCGATCAGCACGACCAGGGCGAGCACCGGGCCCTTGGCGGCCAGCGCGACGAGCACGCTGATCACGATGGCGGCGACGGGGCCGATCATGGGGATGAACGCGCCGAGGAACACCACGACGGACAGCGGGAGCGCCAGCGGCACCCCGACGACGGACAGGAAGATCCCGGCCAGGATGCCGTCGGACAGCGCGACGAAGAACATGCCGCGGGTGAAGCCGGAGAAGGCGGTCCAGCCCGCGGTGGCGGCGGCCTCCCAGCGGTCGTGCCGGTCCGCGGGGACGAAGTCGAGCGCCCAGCGCCACATGCGGCTGCCCTGGGTCAGGAAGAACACCGTGCAGAAGATCGCGAGGACGACGGCGGTCGCGCCCTCCGCGATCGATCCGGCGCTCTCGGCGGCGGTACCCGCGTAGTCGCCGGCGTTGGCCTGGAGCCAGGCGCCGCCGTCGGCCAGCCACTCGCCGGGGGTGCCGAGCCCCGCCAGCATCGGGATGCCGGTGAGCAGCCCGGCGAGGTCGGTCAGGCCGCTGCCGAACTCGGTGGCGAGGTCCTCCCACCGGCTCACCACGGACGTGACCACGTAGGTCACGAGCGCGCCGACGGCGAGCACCGCCGTGAGCAGGGAGGCCGCCATGGCCAGGCCGCGCGGCATGACGCGGTCGTAGAGGTCGCCGAGCGGGAGCAGCACGGTGGTGAAGACCAGCGCGAGGAACAGGGCGACGAACACGACCTGGACCAGGCCCACCACGTAGAACACGATGGCCACGGCCGCCACGATGCCGACCAGCTTCCAGGCCAGCTCGCCGGTGGTCCGGATCCACGGTGCGCCGAAGGTGGCGGGGGGCGGGGTCTGCTCCGGGGCCTGCCCTGCGACCTGCGCCGGGACCTGTTCCGGAGCGGCGGGCCGCGGGGTGGTCGGCGGCTCCGCCGCTGTCGTCGGCGCTACCGTCGGCGCGTCAGCCGTCATCGCCATGCTCCCAATTTTGTTATGGGCGAATTGTCCAGGGCGGACCCTAGCGGCGTGGTGCTTCTCTCGACAACTCCCCCTCACTCCGCGAGCGGCCGCCCGGTGAGCGCGGCGGCGTCGCGAGCGGCGGCCTGCGCTGTGACACGGGAGGCGACGGCGTCGCGCCGGTCGTCCTGCCCGGTGGCGCCGGGCGGCAGCAGGGCTGCGACGGCGCGCACCACGGCCGGGTCGGCCGCCGCGTCGGCGAGGACGCCCGTGCGGCCGAGGGCGAGGTTCGCGGCGGCCGCCGTACCGGCGTCGGCCGAGGCGGCCAGCAGCTCCAGCGACGGCGCCGCGGCGCCGATGACGCCGGCGCCGAGCAGGGACTGCAGCACGTCGCGGTCGCCGAGCCGGGCGGCCAGCGCCGCGTCATCGGGTGCGGTACGCACGAGGGCGACGGGTCGCGCCGCGACGCTCTCACCCCGGCGCGCGGCGAACCGTGCCGTCAGCTCGTACCTGCCCGGTGCGGCGAACAGCGGCACGCTCCCGGACGAGATCAGCGGCACCGCGGCGACCAGGCGCCCGCCGGCGGGCAGGTCGACGGATCTCGGCGCCGAGTCGACGGGCCACGGCCACGTGGCCCGCACCGGTGTGCGCCCGGCGCCGGCGACCTCGATCTCCAGGTCGCCCTCGACCAGGTTCAGCCGGGCGCTGACGGTGGCGGGGCCGCCCGTCGCGACCAGCTCGACGTCGGCGAACACGACGCGGTCGAGGGGGACGGAGGCCGCGGCGGGCCGGAGCCGGAGCTCCAGCCCGCCGCCCCGCACGGTGTCTGCCGCTGTGTCTGTCACGGTGTCGATCCTTCCCCCGTGCGGTCCTCCTGTCGCCCGTTCACCGCCCCTGCGGCTCGGTGAAGTCCGCCGCGACGCGCTGCGCGGCCGCGAAGTCCTTCCCCGCGGCCGAGCGGGCGCCGCCCTTCGCGCGCGGCTTCAGTGCCGCGATCGTGCCGGCCACGACCGGGGCGTCCTTCTCGGTCGGGCTCGCGACGGTGACCGCGAGCTCTGCCGCGCGCTGCGCCGACCGCCCCGACAGCGCCAGGTCGAGGAAGTGCGCCGCCTCGTCCGGCGCCGCCGCCCGCACGTCCTGGGCACGGACGTCCGAGAACGTACGGGTGAGCGCGTTCGCGAGAACGAGCGCCCCCGCCGCGCCGGTGTCGGTGTCGCTGTGCTGCTCGGCCAGGTCGGTGAGGACCGCCCGGGCCGAGACGTCCGTGGCGAAGTCGCCCAGGGCCATGGCACGGCCGACGCCCGGCGTCAGCGTCTTCGCGCTGATGTCGACCTCGGCGTCGCTGGCCGGGCCGCGGACGTCGACCGTGACGGGCGCGGAACGCACCGTGGTCAGCGGGTCCACCTCGAGCTGCGCGGCGACCGTGTGGCGGCCCGGTTCCGTGAACGTGACGCCCTGGTTCGTGAAGAACACCTGGACGTGGTTGCGGACCGACTCCCCCGGCTGCAGCACGACCGTCGGACGCGGGCCGCAGCCGATCGCGACGTCCACGAGGTGCTGCAGCGAGTGGTCGGGGGGCGTGTGCAGGAAGACGAGGTCGCCCTCCGACAGGTTGATCAGCGTCGTGACCGTGCGCGGCTGGTCCGACACGTTGGTCAGCGCGACCTCGGCCGTGACGTACTCCCCCACGAATGCCTGGGCCGGCATCGCGACCGTGAGCTCCAGGCCCTCGTCGCCCGTGTCGCCGCCGAGCCCGGCGACGTCGACCGGCGCCGGGAGTCCCGCCGACAGGTCGCCGTGCCCCCACCCGAAGTTCTTCCAGCCCGGGCGCACCTGCGGGTCGGGCGAGTGGATGAGCGAGGTGCGGTCGTGGTCCGAGAACACGAACCCCGCGTTGCCCGGGTACGGGTTGGCCGCGGTGGCGAAGCCCATGACGTCGCCGGTCTGGTTCATGATCTCGATGCCGATGCCCGGGTTGTGCACGTCGTGCTTCGGGTGCCACAGGTTGAACGCGTGCCCCGCCTCGTGCACGAGCGTGCGCAGGAACGCCGCGGGCACCTCGTCGAGGGGCCGGCCGCGCGCCGCCGCCGCGATGAAGGAGTCGTTGCCGAGCCGCACGTCGGCGAAGCCGGCAGCACCCTCGCGTGGCACGGTGTCGTCGTCGAACATGATCCCGAACAGGCCGCCCTGGGACGAGCCGACGAAGAGCCACAGCCGCCATCCCTCGCCCGGGACCGCCTGGCGGTGCCCCGTCATGAGGGTCGCGAGCTCGGCGTTGGTGAGATCGGCGTCGTTCGGCACGTTGATCTCGTCCGTGACGACCGTGACGTCCCAGCCCGCGGTCGCGTAGACCGAGCGCACCGTCGCGGTCGCGCCCGAGCCGATGGTGGCGGACGCCGGGAACACGCGGTTGACCATGGCGTCGACCTCGATGCGGCAGCCGCGGTACATCGGCGACGTCTTGCGGGCCGTGACGTCGGTGACGGTGCCGCCGATCGACAGCGTGCCCGTCATCTGCTGCGACGGGCCGAGGACCGTGGCGGCCGCCGCCACGACGAGCGGCCGACGGCACCTCAGCGTCAGCGTGCCCGTGTCGGTCGAGACGAACTCCTGCGTGCTGCGGTTCCAGAGGTGTCGCACGATCTGCACGGTCAGGGTGCCGCCGGCATAGGTGGCGCCGTTCGACCGGAAGTACCACGAGTACTCCGAGGTGGGGAAGGCGGGGTACCAGCGGAACCCGAGCAGCGGGAAGGCCAGGGCCGCCGCGTCGTCGCCCGCGGCGCCGGCCTCGCCGGCCTCGGCGCCGTGCTCGACGGTGTCGGCGTCCGGCCCTCCGGCGACAGGTCGCACTCCTCCGGCGACGGCGCCCGCGAGGGGCCCCGGGTCGGGGATCGGGAACGGGCTCGGGATCGGCAGGCGGGGCTCGAGGACCGGCGGGAAGACCCGTCGGGAGTACATGTCGCCCGAGACGCGCAGCGACGAGTTGCCGACCTCGATGCGCATCGCACCGCGCACCTCGGGGCCGAACACCGTGCGACGCTCCAGCTCGAGCAGCCACGAACCGTCCAGCGTGCCGATGGGACACGGCCGGGTGAGCAGCTCCGGCCGGATGACGGGACCGACGACGAGCTGGCCGTCGGCGTCGAACGTGAGGGGCGCGGTGTGGTGCCCGGTTCCGTGCCCGGTGTGGTGCGCAGCTGGGGCCTCGTTGCCGCAGCCGCAGTCGTGGTCCATGGTCGTGCTCACTCTCCCGACCGCGGACGCGGCCGCCGACAGGAAAGAGAGACGGCGGGACGGCGCTGATGGCCCGGCACCTGAGAACACCCGAAGATCACCCGGGAGCCGGGGATCGTGCCCGGGATGCGGCCCCCACGGTCCAGGACCCCGCGGTGTGCGGGCCGAGTCGAGGACACCACGACAGGTGACGGGCGATTTCGGGTGAAATATTGCCGCCGCTCGCGGGGTTGGCCTCCGGGTGAGGTGCCCGCGGACGTGCTCGTACGCGATCGCGAGGGCGCGGCCGACAACGAGAGGTGAGCAGTGACCGACATCGTGCAGAACCCGTTCGCGATCCAGCCGGGAACGGTCCAGCAGGGGCTGACCCGGATCCGGGCCCTGAGCGAGGGCGAGGTGGTCGCCGACGCCGCCGCACCCCTGCTGGTGTGGGAGTACTCGTACGCGCCCCGGTACTTCTTCGCGCCCGAGGACCTCCGGGCGGAGCTCCGTCCGGCCGGACAGGGCGAGCGGTCACGCGCGCTCGGGCCGAGCGAGCAGTTCGACGTCGTGCTCGGCGACCGCGTCGTCCAGCGCGCCGCCCAGCGGTTTCCCGAGGCGCCGACCGAAGGCATGCGCAGCGCGTACACGCTGACCTGGACGGCCATGGACACCTGGCTCGAGGAGGACGAGGTGATCCACTTCCATGCCCGCAGCCCGTACGTCCGGGTCGACACCCTGCACTCCAGCCGCCACGTGCGGGTGGTGCTGAACGGCGAGGTCGTCGCCGAGTCGCACCGGCCCGTGATCCTGACCGAGACCGGGCTGACGCCCCGGTACTACCTGCCGCGGGTCGACGTCCGCATGGACCTCCTGAGCCCGACCGACGCCGTGAGCTACTGCCCGTACAAGGGAACCGCGCGGTACTGGTCCGTGACCGCGGGCGACCTCAAGGTGCACGACGCCGTCTGGGGGTACGAGACCCCGCTGCGCGAGGCGGCGGGAATCGCCGGGCTGGTCTGCTTCTGGCCCGAGAAGAGCGCCGACCTGGAGGTCTGGGTGGACGGGGAGCGGATCGGCCAGCCGTAGGTCCCCGGGGCCGTGCGCCGAGGTCATGCCGGGGCGCTCCGGCGACCGAGCCTCGGTCCCGGGGCACGCCGGCGGCGCGCCTTCAGTCGAGGCTGTCCGCCGCCGCTCGGAGCGCCGCCAGCTCGTCCGGGCTCGACAAGCGGGCCAGGGCGGCGATGTCACAGATGAACCGGCGGCGGTCGGCCGGGACGGCCTCGGCGATCCTTGCCGGGTCGTCCCGCAGGACCCGATAGATCTCCAGGCCGGCGGCATAGAACAGGTCGACCAGCTTCGGTTCCCCGGCGGGGTTCTGCAGCACGTTGCCCGGGTTGTGGTCCAGCCCGCCCCAGAACGGGATCGACCGGCCTGCCTCGGCGTCGAGCCGCTCGGCCTCCCGGCGAATCACCGTGATCGGGTCACCGTCCGCTGCTGCAGCCCAGCGCACCACGACGGCGTCCGCCACGGCCGGCTCGACCGGCATCAGGAACTCCATCACGGTGAGGCGGCCCCCACCCATCAGAGGGGCGTCGAACTCGATGCGTGGCAGCAGCGGATGGCCGTCCAGGGTTCGGCACAGCTCGACGAAGACCTCGTAGGCCGGCTCGAACGGACTGACCCTGGCGACCAGAGCGCCGTCGGGCGAACGCCAGACCGTGGCCCAGTCCCCCAGGCCGCACACGTTCCACCCGTCGGCGAGGAGCCGGCCGGCCGCTTCGCGGTGCGACAGGTCGCGCAGGGACTCGAACCAGTTCACGTGCCGCAGCGTAGACACAGCGAGAGCCCGCGGACGCCACATTTTCGGGATGGTCGAGGCCGATCGTGGGTGGCGCTACGACCAGCGCCCACGACCGGGCGGATCCTCACGCACGCCGAATCGCCGAGTCAGTTACTTGGTCTGACCAACTAGCTGACTCGGCAACGCGAGGACGCCAGGTCAGCCGGGTGGTGCAGTGGCTCGCGGTCAGGAGCCTCCGCCTGCCAAGTGATCGCCAGCCGTCAACCGGCGGAGATCGGTGGCCAACTACTGACCGAACTTGAAGTATTCATTTGCCAGATATTGTGTAAGTTGGGTGAAATCTCCTATAAAGGTAGCGATCGAGCCACAACTGGCGTGGCTCGACGGACCTTCGGGGGAGCTGCCCAATGAAGCAACGTCTCTTGCGCGTCCTCGCCGCCCTGGCGGCGACGAGTCTTGTCACGGTCGGGCTGGTGACGACGCCGGCCCTGCCGTCGTACGCCGCCGGCGAGTCCTACGTCGCCCTGGGCGACTCCTACTCCTCGGGCACCGGCACCAGGACCTACATCAACGACGGCACCGAGTGCCTGCGCTCGACCTACGCCTACGCCAGCCTGACCGCGGCGGCCAAGGGCTACACGCTCAACTTCCGGGCCTGCTCGGGAGCGGTCGTGGCCGACGTGACGAGCAGCCAGATCAGTGCACTGGGCACAGGCACGAGGTATGTCACCATCTCGGTCGGCGGCAACGACGCCGGGTTCGCCGACGTGCTCACGGAGTGCGCCCTCCCGGCGTGGGCCAGCGACTGCGCCGGTACGGTCGCCGCGGCGCGGGCGTTCATCTCCGGCACCCTGCCGGGCCGGCTCAACACCCTCTATGCCGCGATCAGGACGAGGGCACCGAACGCGAAGGTGGTCGTCGTCGGCTACCCGAAGATCTTCATGGGCGAGGACTGCAACGTGGCGACCTTCTTCAGCCCGGAGGACGAGACGGCGCTCAACAACGCCGTCGTGCTCATCAACTCGGTCACCTCGACGGCCGCCTCCGCCAAGGGATACACCTTCGTCAACCCGGTCAGCCGGTTCACGGGCCACGCCGTGTGCGACTCGACCGAGTGGATCAACGGCTTCTCCAACCCCGTGCAGGAGTCCTACCACCCCAACCGCCTCGGTCACGCCAACGGCTACCTGCCGCTGGTCAGTGGCGTCCTGACCGGCACGAGCGTCGCGGCGACCAGCGCGGTGCTGGCCGAGGCTGAGGCGGGGGCCGCGGAGCAGGCGAAGCTCCAGCAGAAGTACGCCGCGGCCGACCGCAGGATCAAGCCGAAGCTCTTCCAGCCGCCGACCAAGGCCAGGCTGGAAGAGCTGGCGAAGGAGAGGGGCGTCGACTTCGACACGTGGTGGGCCGAGGTCCGGCGTTCGGACCGGGCCACCGACCTGACGCACTGAGAGAAGGCGACTGACCGTCCGCAGCCCGCAGGAGGGCGGCCGCACCCCGTGGCCGGCCGCCCTCCTGCGGATCCGTATGCTCAGCGCGTGAACGGCGCGCGCACCAGACCTCGTCCGAGCACGTGGATCGTTCTGGTGATGGTCGTCGTCGCGGCCGCCTGCGTGCTGAGCGGCCTGCTGCCCGCGCAGGACGCCCGGGCCGTCGGCGCGCGTACCGCCCCCGTGCTCGGGTTCGTGGTCGCCATCACGATCGTCGCCGAGCTCGCGCGCGACGCCTCGGTGTTCGAGGTGCTCGCGCAGCTCCTCGGCCGCTGGGGCCGGCGACGGATGGTGGTGCTGTGGGTGTGGGTGGTGCTGCTGGCCGTGGTCAGCACCGTGTTCCTCTCGCTCGACACCACCGCGGTCATCCTGACGCCGCTCGTCGTGCTGCTCGCGCAGAGCGTCGGGATCTCACCCCTGCCGTTCGCGCTGGCGACCATCTGGCTGGCGAACACGGCCTCGCTGCTGCTGCCGGTCTCCAACCTGACCAACCTGCTCGCCGCACCGGCGTTCGGCGACCACCCCTCCGCGTTCGTGGCGCTGAGCTGGGCACCGGCCCTCGTGGGCGTCGTCGTGCCCGTCGCGATCCTCACGGTCCGGTACCGGGGCGTCCTGTTCTCGACCTACCGGGTCCCCGCGCAGCGCGTCCCCGCCGACCCCGTGCTGTTCTGGGGCGCGGCGCTGGTGCTCCTGGTGCTGCTGCCGCTGCTCGCGCTCACGCCGCACGTGTGGGTCCCCGCGACGGCGGCCGCCGTCGTGCTCGCCGTCCTGTTCCTCGTCCGACGGCGGAGCGCGCTGCGGCCCGCGCTGGTGCCGTGGCAGGCCCTCGGGATCGCCGCGTCGCTGTTCGTCCTGGTCGAGACGGCGCACGCCCACGGCCTCACAGCTCTGCTGACCTCGGTGACCGGCGCCGGCCACGGCCCGGGCGAGCTGCTGCGCGTCGCGACGCTCGGCGCGCTGGCCGCCAACGGCATCAACAACCTGCCCGCCTACCTGGTGCTCGAGCCGGTCGCCGCCGGCGACCCCGTCGTGCTGATGGCGCTGCTGATCGGCGTGAACCTCGGCCCGCTGGTCACGCCGTGGGCGTCGCTGGCGACGCTGTTGTGGCACCAGCGCGTCGCCGCACTCGGTGTCACGTTCCCGTGGCGCCGCTTCGCCGCCTGGGGCCTGGTCGCGGCGGTGCCGACCGTGGGTCTGGCCGCCCTGGCGCTGGCCGTCGTCGGCGGATAGGGACTTCGCCGCCACCGGCCGGTCATGGTTGATAGGTTCCTCGGCGTGACCTCGGAGAACGCACGCCCGGAGCCGCGGACCGGCATGTTCCTCTCCGCCGAGTGGCGCCGGCTGGTGATGCTCAGCCACGAGATCGACCCGGACGTGCTGCGCCCGCTCGTCCCGCGCGGCGTCGAGCTCGACACGTGGGACGGCCGGCACCTCGTGAGCATGGTCGGCTTCCAGTTCCTCGACACGCGCCTGCTCGGCGTCCCGGTCCCCTTCCACCGCGACTTCGACGAGATCAACCTGCGGTTCTACGTGCGCCGCCGGGCGGACGACGGCTGGCGGCGCGGCGTGGTCTTCGTCAAGGAGATCGTGCCCCGGTGGGCCCTGGCCACGGTCGCCCGCGTGGTCTACGGCGAGAAGTACGTCGCACGCCCGATGCGGCACCGCATCGACCTGCACGACGACGAGGTCACCCCGGGCGGCCTGGTCGAGTACTCGTGGCACGACGCCGGGGACTGGCACCGCCTGCGCGCCACGACCGACGGCCCCGCGCGCCCGCTCGTCGAGGGCTCGCAGGAGGAGTTCGTCACCGAGCACTACTGGGGGTACGCCGCCCAGCGCGGCGGCGGCACCGTCGAGTACCGCGTGGAGCACCCGAGCTGGCAGGTCCGGCAGGCCCGCGACGCCGCCCTGGAGTGCGACGTCGAGCGGGTGTACGGCCGGCCGTTCGCCGAGAGCCTGGCCGCCGAACCGTTCTCGGCCTTCGTCGCGGACGGCTCGCCCGTCGTCGTCCGGCGGGGCGCCGTCCTCTGAGGTACCGGCGCCCCGCGCCCCGCCCCGACCATTCCGAGACCACTGAACCCTGGAGCCGACATGACCGACCTGACCGCGCCCGACCTCGCCACGCGAGACGTCGTCGCGATCTTCGAGCGCGAGCGAACCCGGCTGTTCGCACGTCTCGAGGGCCTGACCGACGCCGAGTACCACTGGGAGCCGGTCAGCGACTGCTTCAGCATCCGCCCCGGCGACGACGGCGTCTTCCGCGTCGCCACCCTGTTCCCGGAGTCAGGTCCGGACGAGCCGGACCCCGTCACGACGATCGCCTGGCGCATCTGGCACATCGGCAGCCTCTGCCTGCGCGGCTACGTGATCCACTTCTTCGACGACGCCCCCGGGTTCGGCGACCGCCACGAGTGGCCGGGCACCGCGAAAGAGGGCATCCAGGCGCTCGCCGACGACTGGGAGCACTTCATCTCCCGCATCGCCGCCCTCGACGACGAGCGCCTGCTGGCACCGATCGGCCGGGGCCCCGGCGGCTGGGCCGACGAGACCTACCTGAAGCTCGCGCTGCACGCACTGGTCGAGGTCTCGCACCACGGCGGCGAGATCGGCCTGCTGCGCGACCTGTACCTGCGCGAAGGCGTCTGAGCGACACCCACCGGAGGTCGGCCCCGATCACAGGCCTCGTCGCTGTCGCGGGCCTCGTCGCTCAGACCTGGTTGGCGCCGCCGTCGACGAAGAGGTTGTTGCCGACGACGTAGCTGCTCTGATCCGAGGCGAGGAACACCACGGCCGCGGCGGCCTCCTCGGGCTGCCCCATCCGGCCCTTGGGCACGGTCGCGGCCACCTGCTCCTTGATGGCCCGGGCGGTCTCCTCGTCACCGAAGGCGGCGGTACCGCCGGGCGTCTCGATCCAGGCCGGCGAGACGACGTTGACCCGGATGCCGCGGCCCTTGAGCTCGTTGGACCAGGTCCGCGCGAACGACCGGACCGCGGCCTTCGACGCCGAGTACGCGCCGAACGCCTCCATCCCCCGGTCGGCGGCCGTGGATCCGGTCAGGATCACCGAGGCGCCCTCGTTGAGCAGCGGCAGCGCCTTCCGCACCGTGAACAGCGTGCCCCGGACGTTGACCGCGAAGGTCTGGTCGAAGTGCTCCTCGGTGGTCTCCTCCAGCGTCACGAACGCGGCGACCGCCGCGTTCGCCACGAGCACGTCCAGCCCCTTGCCCCGGGCCCGGACCGCGGCGTAGAGCCGGTCCAGGTCCCCCGGCACCGAGATGTCGCCGACGACCGCTGTGGCCCGGTCCTCCCCGATGGTCTTGACGGCCGCCTCCAGCTCGGCCTCGCGCCGCCCCGTGACGAACACGTACGCGCCCTCCTCCGCCAGCCGCACCGCGGTCGCCAGGCCGATGCCGGAGCTACCGCCGGTCACGACCGCCGTCCTGCCCTCGAGCTGTCCCATGTGGATCTCTCCCTACCTTCCGTCGCGGATCTGTTCCGGCATCGATCCTGCGGGACCGCAGAGGTATCATCCATAACGGATAGTCCAGAATTCGTTACCGATAGTCCAGGAGTTGGGTTTGCTCGGTTTCAGCGATCCGGTGGCTGACGCGATCAGCCTGCTCCGGCCCCGCACGGTGGTCGGACCGAGCCTGCACGCCGCAGGCGAGTGGGCGTTGCGCTTCGACCGGTTCCCGCACGTGCGGATCGGCGGCCTCGTGCGCGGCACGTGCTGGCTGATCCTCGACGGGCACGAGCCGGTGCTCCTGCAGGAGGGCGACACCTTCATGCTGGGCGACCCGCCGCCCTACGTGCTGGCCAGCACGCCCGGCGCCCGGACGCGTCCCGCGGAAGAGGTGTGGGCCCGTGCCGAGGACGGGTCCGTGCGGATCGGCCCGGAGGCCGAGGAGAACCTCTACCTCTGCGTCGGGCACATCGGGTTCGACGACGGCAACGCGTCCCTCCTGACCGATCTCCTGCCGCCGCTCGTGATCGTCCGCGCGGCCGACCCGCGCGGCCTGGAGCTGGGCCAGCTCATCACGCTCCTGGCCACCGAGGTCGAGGCCACCGCCGCCGGCGGCCCGCTGGTGGAGAACCACCTCGCGCAGATCCTGCTCGTGCACATGCTGCGTGCGCACGCCGGCCGGACGGACCGGCCCACCGGCTGGCTGGGCGCCCTGAACGAGGACGGCATCGGCGCCGCCCTGCGCGCCGTGCACGCCGACGTCGCACGCTCCTGGACGCTCCAGGAGCTCGCCGACATCAGCCACATGTCGCGGTCCGCGTTCGCCCAGGCCTTCAAGAGCCACGTCGGCGTCCCGCCCCTGGACTACCTGATCCGATGGCGCATGAACCTCGCGCGCAACGCCCTCGCCCGCGACACGCTGTCGATCTCCCAGCTCGCGCGGGCCACGGGCTACCAGTCCGAGAGCGCGTTCAGCACGGCGTTCCGCCGCGTCGTCGGGTCGTCACCCTCCACGTTCCGCGACCAGGCTCGGAAGCCGGACGAGATGCCCCTGTCGCCTGAGCCTGCCCCCTGAGCCTCTCGCCGAGCCCGCCTCGCGAGGCAGACGCGGGAGGCACGGTGCGAGCGGCAACCTCCGGACGGCGACCTGGTCCCTGATCCTTCTCGCCGGCGACGGCGGCGGTGGACAGGAGCGTCGCAGCGGCCAGGCCGCCCCAGAGTGCCGCCGGGCCGTGGGATGGGAGAGCGGTGATGACGGCCGGGGAGACGGCGAGGCCGAAGCCCGTGGAGAGCTGGAACCGCGCGAGGGCGCGTCCCAGGAGATGGGGCGGGGCAAGGACGGTGACGAGCGCGGTGGCGCTGCCCGCATGGACGATCTCGCCGACGGTGCAGACCACGGACACGGCGACGACGGCGGGGGCGCCCCAGCCGTGTCCCAGCGAGGTGGCCCCGAGGAAGCCGAGGTACGAGGCGGTCAGCACCACGCCGGCGAGCGCCAGCACGGTGCGCCGGGAGAAGCGGGACATCAGGACGGTGACCGGAACCTGCAGGGTGACCACCAGCACGGTGTTCGCCACGAAGATGGCTCCCGACCACACCGGGGACGCGTCCAGCTGGGTCACCAGGACCAGCGGGAGCGCGATCTCGCTCGCCGCCGACCTGCGCCTGAAGAACGACCTGCTGAGGCGCCAGGGCACCGCGGCGGCACTCGCCTCGGTCTCCGACGCGGTGACCCTGGCACCGGACGGCGACAGCATCGTCGTGGACAAGCTGCAGGACAACGCGACCGCCGCCCACGGCGCCGGGCCCACCTTCCTCCCCAGCGTCTTCGGCCGACCGCACCTGATGGTGGTCCACGCGCCCGGGTGGCAGCCGGTGGTGCAGTACCCGGTCGCCGAGGCGAGCCCTGCGGAGCCGGTCTCGCTGGAGACGGTCACGTTCCGGCTGGAGGCGCTCGCCCACCCGGTGCGGCTGCGGCTGCTGCGCACCCTGGCCCGCGGCCCGCACACCACCGGCGAGCTGGCCCACGCCTGGGAGCTCTCACCCCCGGAGGTGTCCCGTCACCTCGCCGTCCTGCGCTGAGCCGCTCCGGTCTGCCATCCCCGCCTGACCTGCCGGACGCCCGGTGCGGCCGGCACTTTTGTACCGATCGGAATATAACTTGTCGGCCCCCGGTTCACATGCACTGCAAGCTCCACTGCACAGCCCCGGAACGGGGAGAGAGAAGGGAACACCATGTCCGAGTCCGAGGTACGCGAGGTCTTCGAGCGCTACATCGAGGCGCTCAACGCCCACGACTTCGACCGCATGACCGAGTTCGTCCACGACGAGCTGGTCGAGAACGGCAAGCCGGTCACGCGCGACCACATCATCGCCGAGCTGAAGGCCCACGGTGACTCCGTGCCGGACTTCACCTGGCGTGTCCAGGACGTAGCCGTCGACGGAGACCGCGTCGCGGCCCGCCTGTACAACAAGGGGACCCACACCAAGGAGTGGCTCGGCGTGGCACCGACCGGCGCCACCCTGGAGTTCGCCGAGTACTCCTTCCACAGGGTCCGCGACGGGCGGTTCTACGAGATGAACTACCTCATCGACGCCCAGGCCGTCCAGGCACAGCTCCAGGACTGACGTCCGGTGGTGCGGTGACCTGGCGGGACCCGACGGTCGACAGCGAGTCCCGTGCTCGACGTCAGCCGGTCAGCACCTGGCGCAGGCGGTCGAGCCGGAGCCCGGCGACGCCCTGGTAGGCCGGCCGGAGGGCCGCGGCGAGCGGACCCTGGTGCGTGAAGTCGTGTCGCACGAGGGTGCGCTCGCCCTCGGCGTCGAGCCACCAGTCGGCGGTCTCGGCGAATCCCGGCACCCGCCATGCCATCCGCACGAGTCCAGGCTCGATGGTCTCGTAGGTGAAGGCACCCGACAGCCCGGGACGGACGGTGATCCGGTACCGCGCCGCGAGCCCTGCCTCGGACGGGCCGGCCATCCTGAGGAACGCGGGGTTCCACGCGGGCAGCGAGAGCGGGTCGAGCAGGACGGCGCGCACCGACGGGCGTGGAGCGTCGACGAGCAGGCTCGCGCTGCCGGTGGCACTCATGGTGCGGCCCCCGGCTCGCCACCCCGGCGGACGACCGCCTGACCCGAGGGAAACGCCCCGGCGAAGGCCCGCAGAAGGGTGAGCGCCTCGGGCACCGGCGTGCCCCGGGTGAGGTCGTCGATCGACCCGTACAGCCGCTCCTCGACCTCGGCGATCCGTGCCGCGAGCCGGGAGCCGTCGTCGGTCAGGGCGAGGGTGACCCGCCGGCGGTCGTTCTCGCCCGCGCCGCGGTCGACCAGACCCATGGTGACCAGGCGATCCACGAGCCGGCTCGGGCTGCCGCCCGTCTCGCAGACGAGCAGCTCGCCCAGCCCTGCCATGGTCAGGGGCTGATGGTCGGCGAGAACCCGCAACACCTCGGCCTGTGACGGGGTGACTCCCAGCGGACGCAGGTCCGCGGCAAGCATCCGGTTGCCCTCACGCTGAACGGCCAGGATCAGGTAGCGCAGCTCCTCGGCGGGCCTCATGAGCGCGCGGCCGTCTCCGCGAGCGCCTCGGCGAGGAGGTCCGCCGCGCGAGGGTCGTGTGCTGCCAGGATCACGAGGCCGGGCTGGGTCTCGCGCAGTGCGTCGACCTTGGCCACGGTGTCGCGGAGCCGGCCCTTGTCGCCGATACCCGGGAGCTTGCCCGCGGCGAGCAGTCGGGCGTCATAGGTGAGGTCGCCCACGAGCAGCAGCGGTGCGTGGCCCGGGCGTCGGACCAGGAGGGACTGCGAGCCCGGCGTGTGGCCGGGGGTGGGCAGCAGCACGAGGCTGCCGTCGTCGAACAGGTCGTGTCCGTGGGTGAACGGCGCGAGCGCGGGGTCGGTCAGCGGTTCCGGGGCGACCCGGTTCCAGCGCAGCCCGTGCAGGTCGATGTGGGAG
Source organism: Promicromonospora sp. MEB111 (assembly GCF_030209445.1). Classification (GTDB taxonomy): domain Bacteria; phylum Actinomycetota; class Actinomycetes; order Actinomycetales; family Cellulomonadaceae; genus Promicromonospora. The sequence continues at coordinate 121,636 of NZ_JARVSD010000012.1, read as the reverse complement.
CGCAGCAGGCCGCGCGCCTCAGGTAGTGGTTCGCTCAGGCTGTCCCATTCCTGGTCGCTCACGAGGATCTCGGCCCCGCCCAGGACGGGTAGTCCGCCGATGTGGTCCTGGTGCAGGTGTGAGATCACTGCCTTGTCCACGTCCTCCAGGCGGTGCCCGAGTCCTGACAGGCCCGCCTCGAGAGTGTCGGTGGGCCCGATCTCGAACTTCGCGAGCCGGGAGTAGATCAGCCCGTTGAGGCCCCGGGGAAAGTAGTCGGGGTCGGTCACGGAGGCCCGGTCCTGTCCGGTGTCGAAGAGCACGAGGCCGTCACGGTGCTCGATCACGTAGACGTTGATCGGCCGGGGCGCGGTCCATCGGGTCGAGGTGAAGAGCCACACGTAGGTGTTCTTCCGCGTGGGGCCGACGTGCTCCGGTCGGATCGACACGGATCCCGTGCTGATCACCGAGACACGCGCGATGGGGTCGGTCATGGACATGGCTGACTCCTCAGTAGATGACACGTCATCAGATTACACATCATCTATCAGGGTGCCAAGCCCCGAGCCTCGTGCAGGCGGGACGGTTGCCGCGATACTGCGATGACGACACGTGCGACCGGCGCCGTGTGGGCTCGGGTGTCAGGCGCCAGGGCGGTCGCGGGGCAGGGGTGTCGACGTGTCGAGCGGGACGGCCGTCGACCGGACGAGCCCGAGCTGGACCGACTGCCGGCCCAGCACGGCGTCGAGCAGCCAGTCGACGGCGGTGCGTACCCGGTTGCCCGGCATGGAGATCAGGTGGTACCCGCGGGTCACGACCTTCGCCAGGAGCCCGGACATCGGGATCTGCAACGGGTTCGCCGCCGCCTGGAGCCCGCCGAGGTCCACGACGAACCCGAGGTCGTGGTGCTCGTACCCGCGGACGCTGCCGTAGCCGAGCGACGCCGCGACGTTCCGGCCGGCGAGCGTGCCCTGACGGCTCGCGTGCTGGGCCGTCATCGCCGTGACCTCGCCGGGCCGCGTCACGTCCGGCACGGCCGCGGCGTCCCCGCACGCGAACATGTACGGCCGACCGGGCACGCTCAGCGTCGTGTCGACGACGAGCCGGCCCCTCTGCGTCTCCAGCCCGGTGTCGCTGACGAGCGGGTCGGGCCGCACGCCGACGCACCACACCAGCGTGCGCGCCGGGACGAGCTCGCCGGTGGTCAGCCGGACGCCGTCGGTCATCGCCTCCGCCACGGAGGTGCCGGTCAGCACCTTGACGTACCGGCCCCGCAGCACCCGGTCCGCCGTGCGGGACAGGCGTGGGTCGAGCTCGGGCAGCACCTTCGGCGCGAGGTCCAGCAACATCCAGCGCATCTTCTGGTCCGCCAGCACGGGGTGCCGGCGCCGGAGCGCCTCGGTGAGCAGCGGTCCCTGCGCCGCGACCTCCGTCCCGGTGTAGCCCGCGCCGACGACGACGAACGTGCAGCGCGCATCCCGCTCGGCCGGGTCGTCGGTCGCGGCCGCCAGCTCCACCTGGCGGATGACGTGGTCACGCAGGTAGAGGGCCTCGGCGACCCCGCGGAAGCCATGCGCGTGCTCGGCCACGCCCGGGACCGGCAGCAGCCGGGTGACGCTGCCCGCGGCCAGGATCAGCCGGTCGTAGCGCAGGGTGTGCATCCCGCCCTCCGGGTCGGTGTACTCGACGCTGTCCTCGTCCGGGTCGATCGCCGTCACGTCGCCGAGCGCGAGCCGCACCCCGCGCAGCGTGGCCGGGATCGAGACGGTGACCCGCCGAGGATCGATCACGGCGGCCGCGACCTCCGGCAGCAGCGGCAGGTAGAGGAAGTAGTCGGTGCGGTTCACCAGCACGATCTCGACGTCGGCCGTGCGCGGCAGCGCGCGACGCAGGGCCCGGGCCGCGTTGTAGCCGGCGAAACCGCCCCCCACGATCACGACCCTGGTGGGACTCTCGCTCATGGGGTACCTCGCTTCGTCTCGTCGTCGACACGCGTCCGGGGAGGCCGATCAGAATCCCTCCCCCTTGACTGTGCTGTGACCACCGCCGGTTCGCACGCCCGCGGCGCACCATGGACGGCAGGGAGACGAGGCCAGATCCTCGGCGGAATGCATGGCGTCGTTCGTCTGCCGGCTCCTCTCGGTACGGTTCCGCGACCGTCGTCGCGTCTGATTGGTGTCAGATGCGACGCACCGTCTTACCGACCGCGTCGAGACGAAGCCGGGTGGTCAGGCCTCGGTCCGGGTCGCGACGGACGCCGCGAGAGCGGCACCGACGACACCGGCCCGGTTCCTGAGGACGGCGGGCACGATCGGGGTCCGCAGGTCCAGGAGCGGCAGAAAGTGGGCGGACTGCTCGGAGATGGCTCCGCCGACCACCAGCAGGTCCGGCGAGAAGAGCTTCTCGACGTGCGAGTAGTAGCGCTGCAGCCGCGCCGCCCATTGCTCCCAGGACAGGTTCTCGATGTTCTTCTGTCGCGCGGACGCGCGCGTCTCCGCGTCGAACGAGTCGATCTCGAGATGTCCCAGCTCGACGTTCGGCACGAGCCGTCCGTCCACGACGACACCCGAACCGATCCCGGTCCCCAAGGTCGTGACGATCACGGTCCCGGCCACGCCCTGGGCGGCGCCGAAACCCACCTCCCCGAGCGCCGCCGCGTCCGCGTCGTTGACGACGGTCACGGAATGCCCGAGGCGCGCCTCCATCAGGGTCGACACGTCGATGCCGGTCCACTTCTGGTCGAGGTTCGCCATGTACGGGACGACTCCGTGCACGACCGGGGCCGGGATCGAGACGCCGACCGGCATCCCGCTCGACACACCGTGCAGGTCGAGCAGCCTGTCGATGGCCGCGATGACGGCCTCCGGTGTTGACGGCATCGGCGTCGCAACGTGCGACAGCTTTGTCTGCACGCTCCCGGAGCTGAGGTCGACCCGGCCGGCCTTGATGGCGGAGCCACCGATGTCGATCCCAAATGCCAGGTCCGCCATGATCTCGTCCTATCCGTTGTTCGCCCATGCATCACGAGCACAGGTACCTGCTGCTCCGTGTCGTTCCACAACACCCGGTTGAGCCAGCGATGTTCCATCGCGACGACCTCGGGGTTGCGCTCGCCAGTCGTCGTCGAGGCTCTCGTCCCAGCGGCGGGCCGTGCTGAGGCGCGGCTAGGACGCGGCGCGGTCCGGTGCGGCGAGGGTTTCCAGGTGGGCGATGGCGACGTCGATCGCGATCGCCATGGGCTCGACGTCGCGGGCGGTCTGCGCGAGGAGGTAGCCGCCCTGGAGGGAGGCGAGAAATCCGACCGCGAGGCGAGCGGTGTCGATCGAGTCGTCCAGCACACCGGCGCGCTTCATCCGGCCGAGGGCGTCGTCGATCAGGCTCTGCCAGGCACGGAACAACTCGTCCAGCATCTCCCGGGCGACGGCGTCGTGGTCGGAGACCTCGCCGGCCAGGGAGCCGAGCGCACAGCCGTACATCCCGTGGCGCAACGCGTTGGCCTTGATCAACGAGTCCCGCCAACGCCGCAGCCCGGCCAGGGTCGAGACGCTCCCGAGCATGTTCGTCTCGCGAGCGATGACGAACTCGCCCACGTTCGTGATCACGGCCCTGACGAGTGCATCCTTGTCCTCGAAGTGCCGGTAGAGCTGGGACTTGCTCACGCCGCTCGCGACCATGACGTCGTCCAGGGTGGTTCCACCGATCCCCTGCACGCGCATCAGGTCTGCGGCTGCGGCGACGATCCGGGTCCTCGTCTTCATCCCTCGTGCCGTCAGCCGGATCGCCGGGCTCTCGTCCGAGTTCGCGTTCACAGCGACATCGTACTGAGAGGGCTAACCAGATCGTTGGTCACCACGGCCGTCCGGCTCCTCGAGCGCGAGCACGGGCGTCAGCACGATGTCGAGCGCGGCTTCGAGCGACCGGGCGTCCTGTGCCAGCCAGCTCAGCGTGGCGCCACCGTGCAGCGAGGCGAGGATCGCGACGGCCAGGCTCTCGGGGTGTCCAGATGCCGCGGACGTGGCCGTCGGCAGCGCACAGGTATCGCGGCCCGGTGCGATCCGTTGCACCGTCTCCGCGATCAGGGCCTGCCAGCTCTGCAGGAACTCGGCCTGCCGACCGGCTCCGTGAGCGCGGCGCAGCGCCATCGCATAGGGAGACCGGCGGTCCATGACCTCACGGACCACGCGCGATCGCCAGACGGTGAAGTCGCCGGCGCGCGAGACTGCGCCCAGCCAGCGTTCCTCCGCGTCGAGAACTGCTCGAAACTGCGTCGCGGCGTCCGCGGCGGCCCCTCCCGTGGTCTCCGACCACACAGACTCACCGCCCGTGGCTGCGCTTGTCACCGCGTAGTCCGCCTCCTCGTCCGTGCACCGGCCGTCGGTCGCCCCTGACAACTCCCGCAGAAGCCTAACTGGACGAAACAGTCCCGTTCAACCGGCCTCGGCGCGTGCGGTCCCGGGCGACCCCAAGGAGAGCAGCGGCGTCCACGTCATGGCGCGAGCAGGTAACCCTCCGAGATGAGCGCGGCGCGCAGCTTCCTGCGGGCGTCGAACAGCACCTTGTACAGCGCGTTCCTCGTCGAGCCGAGCTCGTCCGCGAGAGCGTCCATGGGCACCTCGTTCACCACGGTCGCCACGAGGACGAGTCGCTGCCGGTCCGTGAGGCTGCTCTTGATGGCGTGCGACACGGCATCGACGAACTCGGCCGCCTCGACCTCCTGGCCCGGCGTGACCTCGAACCTGGATGCCAGGCGCGACCAGTCCTCGTAGTCGTACGGCACGTCGCGATGACGCCAGTAGTGTCTGTTCATCTTCGTCGCGACGTCGAAGATGACGAACTTGAATGCCCACGTCGTGAACCGTGACTCGCCCCGGAAGGTGTCGAGCCGCCGGCTGATCGCCATCAGGGCGTCCGCTGCCGCCTGGTAGGCGATGTCGTCCAGCTCCGGCCCGTACATGCGCAGGGACGAGGCGCGACGCGTCGCCTCGCGCCTCGCGACCCGGTGCAGCAGCCGATAGAGCTCCTTGCAGGCTGCTTCGCGAACCGATCCGGTGGCGCCGAGGTCTCGCACCCACCTGCGGTTGTCCTGAGTGATCTGCAGGTCGTCCATCGCGTCCCACCCTCCTGGCCCGCGCGTGAAGAGAAACCGGCGTCGGCCATGTCCGTGCACGCCTCGAACCGAGGACGTCGCCACACGGTAAACCGGACCCTAAGGTCCAGACAAGGCACAGGAGTGTTGCCATGGCCGCTCGCTCCGGACTTCTACGTCCAGTCCAGCGAGCCAGGTCCGGCCCGCCCGTCTTGCGATCGCGGACGCCCGTCCCGCATGTGCCAGAACGTCACGCCCGAGGGACTACCGGAGGTGAGTGGTTCGTTGCCATAGGCCCGGACGTCTTACCTGACGCCATACGGAGGCACCTTCGAAAGCTGTCTGGTCATGCGACGTAAGACGGCGGCGACGGAAGTCCACTCACCTCGTGACCAGACATCAACCCCACGTCACGGAGCGCCGGGTCGGCGTCGCCGAGGCGGACTACTTTCGAAGGAGCGCACGAGGACACCAGCCGTCTGGCACCCGGTTGATGGCTTCCAGCTGGATGCCCACCGCCGCGGGGGACGGCAGGCCACACCTGGCATGGGAGAAAAGTGGGAAACGGTCCCGTGGACACCGCTGATGAGCACTGGACGAGGCTGGACACCTACCTCCGGACCAGTTCCAGCGATCCTGGCTGCGACGTGTGCCGGCTGAACCTCGACTCCTACGCCGAACTCACCACCGATGGCAGCGGCGCCGCGGAGCTCCTTCCCCGTGTCGCAGCCCATCTGGAGTCTTGCCCTGACTGCCGGGAGGACCTCAGGGGTCTGGTCGACGCGATCTCGCACCAGACGCGGTGACAAGATCGGTCGACAAGTGGCCCGTGCTCGGCGCCGGACCGACGCCGCAGGTCGAGACCGAAGGCTGGGTCGTGCGACCACGTCCTCGTCGTCGTGGTCACCGCGGGCGAACGCCTGGTCCTCAGCCTCGCGGGACTGGACATCATCGACCTGCGCGCCACCGGCAGCGGCGACGGCTGACACCACTGTGCGGAGCACTGCCGATGCCGTGCTCCGCACGGTCGCACACCGGGCGGCCGACGGCGCCCACCCGTTCAACCACGGATACGGACGACCGTCTTCCCGCTCGTCGGTTCGGTGGAGCGGAAGGCGGCGACGGCGTCCTCGAAGCTCACCGTCCGGCCGATGTTCGGCCGTAGCAGACCCTGGCGGACCCGCCGGGCGATCTCGTTCAGCTGTGCCCGCTCGGACACCACCACGAAGTCGACCGTCCGCCCCTCGGTCGGTCGCACCTGCGGGCTGCCGGCGATGCTCACCAGCGTCCCTCCAGCCCGCACGAGACCTGCGGAGCGGTGACCGATCTCTCCGCCGAAGACGTCGAACACGAGGTCGACCTTCCCGATCTCTTCCAACGTCTCGTTCTCGAGGTCGACGAACTCGTGTGCGCCGAAGTCGAACGCCGCCTGACGATGAGTGGCGCGCCCTGTCCCGACGACATGCGCTCCGCACCCGCGCGCGAGCTGGACCGCCATCGACCCCACCGCTCCGGCAACGCCGTGCACCAGGACACTCTGCCCCGTGGCGAGGTGTCCGTGCTCGAACAACCCCTGCCAGGCGGTCAGTCCTGTCATCGCGACGCCGGCACCCGTCACGAAGTCGACGTCACCCGGCAGCGGCGCCAGGTTGCGCGCCTCGACGACCACGTACTCCGCCAGAGTGCCGTCCCGGGTCCAGTCCGTCAGACCGAAGACCCGCTGCCCCACCGACAGCCCCGCCGCTCCGTAGCTCAGCGAGGTGACCACTCCGGCGACCTCGTGGCCGGGAATCGAGGGTGTCCGGTCGCGGCCGAGCCGGTCGACCCACGTCGAGGGCCACTCCAGCTCGTTGCCGGTGAAGCCCGAAGCGTGAACCTCCACGACCACGTCGCCGTAGTTGGCGCCGTCGAGGCCGGCCAGCCGTGCCGCATCCGGATCTGGGCGGTCGACCAACCTCATTCCGGCTCGGCCTGCTCCTGGGTCTGTCACCACGATCGCTCTCATGCGAAAGTCTCCTTCATTGCTTTCTCTCGATCTAGCGCGTCCACCAACGGACCGTGCCACCGCGGTGCGAAGTCCTTCCGTGGTGCCAGGTCGCCGGTGGCGCCCTTGCCCGGGTAGTAGAAGTCCATCGGCAGCAGCGCGAACAGATCGGGATCCGCGGCGATGGCGGCCCGGATGCCTTCGAAGCTCGGACCATCAGCTCCCGGAGGTGCTGTCACCGCGGCGCCACCTTCACGACGCCCGGGTGCTCCCGGTCGACGACGTCCTGGTACTCGGCATGCTTGTCGATGAAGGTCCGCACGATCGGGCACAGGACCGTAGCCTTCCTGCCCTGGGTCCGAAGGTCGTCCAGGACGTGCCGGATCAGCTTGGTGGCTGCCCCCTGGTTGCGGAACTGCGGGAGTATGGAGACGGCGACGAGCACGACCCGGTCGCCGTCGTCGTTGTAGGTCAGCCCGCCGACCTGCTGACCGCCCACGCTCGCGTCATAGAGGCCGATTGTGTCGTCCTTGGTGATCATCAGCTCAAGAGGCTGGCCGTCATCACCAGCGACCTCGCCCATCAGGACCTTCTGGTCTTCGTCCGGGGCAATGGGTGCGGCCTGGTTCGGATCAGTCATGAGCGTCGTCCTTCTTCACAGGTTCGTCCACGCGGTTGTCATGGCGGGGCGCTCTGTCGATACGCCCATCATCATTAGTGGCACGCGACGCGCATTCCATACGGCTGCGCGCGAAGCGTGCACGAGTGCGCGATGCGCGGTGGAATGTCATTCCGAGGCGTCGTCGGCGTCAACGACCGGAACTGGACGGGATCGTCCAGTTCGCGTACGGTCACGCCAGTCGCAGCCGGCACGTTGTCCGGCGCCCGCGGACCCTCATGTCCTGACACACCCAGGAGGAGAAATGAGCCATCGAGTCACGATCGACGGCACCACGATCGAGACGCAACACCTTCGCCTGCGGCCCTGGCAGGTGGATGACTCTGTCTGGGCGCTGGCGATCTACGGGGAGGCCGACGTCGCGCGATGGCTGGCTCCCGCGATGGACAGGATCGACGAGCCCGAGCGGATGCGGGCGATCATCGAACGCTGGGTCACCGAACAGACCGGGACGGGACGGCCCACGGGCCGCTGGGCGATCGACGACCTCGACAGCGGGAAGCTGATCGGTTCCGGGCAGATCCTCGGCCTGCCCCCGGAAGCGGAGGACCTCGAGCTCGGCTACCAGTTCGCACCGACGGCCTGGGGCCGTGGGCTGGGATCCGAGGCCGGTCACGCGCTCGCGCACTACGCGTTCTCCCACGACGAGGAGGAGGTGTTCGCCGTCGTCCGCACCGGCAATCAGCACGGGATCAGGACCGCGCGCGAGATCGGCATGGAATGGGTCGGTGAGACGACGAAGTACTACGACCTGAGGCTTCAGGTCTTCAGACTGCGCAAGGGCGATCTCGACGTGCCCGGCCGGTAGCGGACAGCGCCGTCTCCACCGGGGTCTACCCGGTGGAGACGGCGCTGTCCCGTCTCACTCGCTGATCGTGCCGTCCCCACGTTCGGCCGCCGCGCGGTTCGGGTACCCGGGGTGGCTCGGATCGACGAGGTCCTTGTACTGCTCGGTGCCGGCCAGGTACTCCGCGACGTACGGGCAGATCGCGGTGACGGTCCCCTGTCGTGATCTGACCTCGTCCAGCACGGCCTCGACGACGATCCTGCCGATCCCGTGCCCTCGCTGAGCCTGGTCCACCTCGGTGTGCAGCAGCACGTACCGGTTCGGGTTGAGGTGCTTGTACTTCATCCACGCGACCGTCCGGCCGTCTCGGACGAGCTCGAACCGGTTGGCATCGACGTCGTCTCGAAGTTCGTCCGCGTCGTGTCCGGGCTCTGGGTTGACGCCGTTCATCAGGCTCCTTGTGGACTGGCTGGTTTGGTGGGCTCTCTTACCGCTCCCGCCGGGGAAGCACCCAGTTCGGGCGCGGGAAGTGGCAGGTGTAGCCGTTCGGGTAGGTGATCAGGTAACCCTGGTGCTCGGCCTCGGCCTCCCAGAAGGGTCCGGCGGGCTCGATCGTCGTCACCGCTCTTCCGGGCCAGAGGCCCGACGCGTCGACGTCGGCGATCGTGTCGCGAGCGACCATGTCCTGCTCTGGAGTGAGCGGGAAGATCGCCGAGCGGTAGCTCGTCCCGATGTCGTTGCCTTGACGGTTGAGTGTCGACGGGTCGTGGATCTGGAAGAAGAACGCCAGGATGTCGCGGTACGTCGTCACACTCGGGTCGAAGACGATCTCCAGGGCCTCGGCGTGCCCGGGGTGGTTCCGATAGGTCGCGTGCGCGTTCTGGCCGCCGGTGTAGCCGACGCGAGTGCCCACGACGCCGGGCTGCCGGCGGATGAGGTCCTCCATGCCCCAGAAGCACCCACCTGCGAGCACGGCCGTCTCGGTGCCCGGTACGCGCCTGATCTGCCCGGCATCGTCGGTTCCGCCGCTCATGAGTTCTCCGCCTTGCCGTTCGCCTCCGGGTCGAACAGCGCCAGGTACTCGCCGTAGCCCTGCGCCTCCATCTCGGCGACCGGTACGAAGCGCAGTGCCGCTGAGTTCATGCAGTACCGCTCACCTCCACGATCCGCCGGACCGTCGCCGAACAGGTGCCCCAGGTGGCTGTCCGCGGCGGTGGACCGCACCTCGGTACGCACCATCCCGAACGACCTGTCCGTCACGGCCCGGACAGTGCCTGCGCTGATCGGCCTGGTGAAGCTGGGCCAGCCGGTGCCGCTGTCGTACTTGTCGGTCGACGAGAACAGTGGCTGGCCGGAGACCACGTCGACGTAGATGCCGGACTCGTGGTTGTCCCAGTACTTGTTCATGAACGCCGGCTCGGTTCCGCCCTCCTGGGTGACACGGAACTGTGTCTTGGTCAGTCGGCGCAACGCCTCGGCTGAGGTGTTGTAGTCGTGTGCCATCGGTCGCTTTCCTTTCTGACACCAGCTGGCGGTGCCGTCATGACAGATAACACCGTGATCCCCGGTTGTGGTCCCGGCGTCCAAGGGGTCAGCTGTCCTGCGCGATCCGGTTGCCCTGCGCTGCGAGGTCCCTGCGCACCTCGTCCATGTCGAGGTTCTTGACCACGTCGACGACCTCGGCGAGGGCCGTGGCGGGAAGAGCACCGGCCTGGTTGAGGACCGCCGCACCACGAAGCCCAGAAGTCCACCAGGACGATGTCGTTGTCCTGGATCGTGCTCGCGAAGTTGCTGTCGGTGAGCTCGATGGTCGTCATGGTCTCCCTCTCCTCGAACGGTGGGCGCGACCGCGTCCCTCGACTGGTGGGTGTCACCGTCTCTCGTCGTCTTACCGGGCCGGCACCCGCCACGCTTCCCGCCACGACTGAGCTCCGGCACGCTCCACTGGTAAGACGCCGGGTTCTCGCGCCGCTAACTCCGGTGAACCGAAATACGGTTGAAGGCACGCGAGCAACACAGGGAGGCGCCCGATGAGAGCCATCGTGGTGACGGACCAGGCCGCGGGAGCGGCCGGGATGACGCTGACGGACCGTCCCGAGCCGGAGGCCGCGGGGAACGACGTCGTCGTCCAGGTCTACGCGTCGGGATTCACCCCGGGTGAGCTGACCTGGCCGGGGACCTGGACCGATCGCCTGGGGCGTGACCGGACGCCGTCCATCCCTGGGCACGAGCTGGCAGGCGTGGTGAGTGCGCTCGGCTACGGCACGAGGGGGCTGTCCGTCGGCCAGAGGGTGTTCGGACTCGCGGACTGGACCCGCGACGGCACGCTCGCCGAGTACGTGGCCGTCGAGGCCCGCAACCTCGCGCCGCTCCCCGGCGACGTCGACTTCACGGTGGGGGCGAGCCTGCCGATCTCGGGCCTGACCGCGTGGCAGGGCCTGTTCGTCCACGGTCGGTTCGCGGTCGGGCAGAGTGTCCTCGTGCACGGCGCCGCCGGCGGCGTCGGGTCGATGGTGGCGCAGCTCGCTCGTGCGGCGGGTGCCTACGTGATCGGCACCGGGCGAACCGCAGACCGGCAGGCCGCGCTCGACTTCGGGGCGCAGGAGTTCGTCGACCTCGGCGACGACTCGCTCGAGCAGGTCGGTGCGGTCGATCTCGTCTTCGACATGATCGGTGGCGACATCCAGCGACGTTCAGCAGCCTTGGTTCGCGCCGGAGGGACGCTGGTGAGCATCGCCGGCCCGCCCGAAGCACGGCCGACCGACGGGATCGCGGTCGACTTCGTGGTCGAGGCGGACCGTGCGCAGCTGAGCGAGATCGCCCAGCGAGTCCGCGACGGGCGGCTGCGGACGAACATCGCGAACGTGGCGACCCTCGACGATGCGGTCGCCGCGTTCAACCCGTCGGAGCGGGTCAAGGGCAAGACGATCATCCGCGTTCGTCCTTGACGCTCGCCCGCCGGCACCATCAGCGAGGTCGAGGTCACCTGGTCGAGGAGCTCGGCTCGCGTCCTGTCCTGCCCCTGCCTGCCGCGATCAGGCGTAGGCGCTGTCGTCCACCGGCGACGGCGCCGGCCCGAGCGCTTCGAGCTCGTCCCACAGCTCGTCGGGGACATGGGTCGCGACGAGCTCGTCGAGCTGTGCCCGACGACCCGGTGACACCACCCCCACCACGGTCGAGTCGACCAGCGGTGACCGCAGCGAGTAGTGCAGGGCGACGGCAGCCAGGGGCACACCGTGGGCCTGGCACGTCTCCTGGAGCCGTCGCGTCCATGCCAGCAGGTCGGCACCCGCGGGCCGGTAGTTGTAGACCGCGCCCTCGTGCGGGCCCTTGGCGAGCAGGCCCGAGCCGAACGGCGCCGCGTTGAACACCGTCATCCCCCGCGACTTCGCCTCCGCGAACACCGGCGCCGCCGACTGGTCGATGACCGTGAAGCGGTTGTGGATCAGCACGGCGTCGAACAGGCCGGTGCCGACGTACCTGGCCATGAGCGGCACCGGCGCGGCGGCGACGCCGATCGCGTCGACGCGACCCGACTCGCGCAGCTCGACGAGCCCTTCGACGGCCCCGCCCGGTCCGACCGCTTCCTCGAACGTCACCGAGTACGGGTCGTGCAGGTGCAGCAAGGGCAGACGCTCGACGCCGAGCCGCGCCGTCGTCTCGTCGAACGAGCGCAGCACGCGGTCGCGATCGAACGCCCGCGTCTCAGGATCCTGGTCGACCTTCGAGACGACGCGGGCGGCGGCATCCTGGCCGAGGCGCGCGACGGCCAGACCGAGCACGGACTCCGACCGGCCCCCGGAGTAGTTGTTGGACGTGTCCACGAAGGTATGGCCGCTGCTGAACAGATCGAGCGCGACCTCGACCGCGGCGGTCTCGCCCGCAGACCCCGGCTCGGTGCCTCCACCCAGTCCTGACGTGCCGAGCGTGACCGGGCTGGCCTTGATCGTGCTGGTGCGTGTCGTTCGTGTCATGGACCTCTCCTCAGTGCCGACTCGTCAGGGAACCCTATGACGCCCTGTCCTTGACACAACATCGGCCGACCGCAATGCTACTTTTGCACGTATAGCGACAAAAGTCGCATGGCCGTCGCTATCAATCGACAGAGTCGTCAATCGGAGCATCCATGCAGATCTCGCTACATTCGCCTCGCGCGCGCCGCCTCACCACGGCGCTGACAGGTGGCGCGCTCCTCGCGGGCACGCTCGCCGGGGCCCCGGCCGTCGCCGCTCCTTCCACCCTCGCAGCCCCTACGTCGACCACCACGGCAGCAGAAGCATGCGGAGCGGACGACGGACTCCCCGACTCCAAGATCTCCATCCAGCTGTACACGCACGTCAACGAGCTCGGGTCCGGGACCCCGGCTCCCGAGACGATCGACCGCGTGCTCGGCGAGGTGGCTGACGCCGGCTTCACCAACATCGAGCCGTTCAGCCAGCCCTACTCGATGCCCGTCGACGAGTACCAGGCGATCCTCGACAGCCACGGCCTCGAGGTGTCCTCGAGCCACGGCAGCACCGACTGGGACACGTGGCCCGAGACGGTCGCGTACGCCGTCGCGCTGGGCCAGGACTACATCGGGACCGGCGGGATGGCGGGCAGCTACGGCACCTACGAGGAAGCCCTCGCGACCGCGGCGTACGTCAACCGGCTCGGCAAGTACGCGCACGAGAACGGCGCGAACAAGATCGTGCTGCACAACCACCAGAGCGAGTTCACCACGCGGTACCCCCACCCGGAGACGGGTGAGCTGGTCAGCGCCTGGCAGGTCATCGAGGCGAACACCGACCCGCGCTACGTCACGTTCCAGCTCGACGTCGGCTGGGCCGCGGACGCCGGCATCGACGTCCCGGCGTGGATCGAGGAGTACGGCGACCGCATCGAGCTCCTGCACGTCAAGGACGCCGTGAACGTGAACGCCGAGGGCGACATGAGGCAGGTCGCCCTGGGCAGCGGCGACATCGACCTGCCCGCGATCATCGCCGCGTCCGAGCCGTACGTGGAGTACTACACCTACGAGTGGGACTACGCCCCGTCGTTCGAGACCTCCGCGGAGTCCTACCGGTACCTGCGCTGCTACCTGGCCGACGGCGGGGGCGACGACCAGTGCGATGCCGACGACGGGGAGTCGCTGGCGCTGGGCCGGCCGGTGACGACCTCCAGCATCGACGACCCCACGCGCACCGGTGAGATGGCGGTGGACGGCAACGCGGGCACCCGGTGGGGCAGCCAGTGGAGCGAGCCGGAGTGGATCGCCGTGGACCTCGGCGCGAGCTACGACCTCAGCCGCGTCGTCATCGACTGGGAGACCGCGTACGCGTCGGGGTACGAGATCCAGACCTCGACGGATGGCGAGAGCTGGACCACGGTCCATACCGTCACCGACGGCGACGGCTTCTTCGACGACATCGACCTCTCGGGCACCGGCCGGCACGTGCGCCTCTACGCGACCGAGCGTGCGACGCAGTGGGGCTTCTCCGTCTATGAGCTCGAGATCTACGGCACGCCGAGCGGGGAGCAGCCGGCGCCGGAGCCCGTGGCTCGCGGCGCCGGGTACTGGACGTCGGAGTATCGGCAGGTCAGGAACCCGGACCACACGACCGACGAGCTGCTGTGCTTCCTGTCGACCACGCGTGCGCAGAGCGACGTGTTCGACGAGGCGGTCGACCTGACCACGCTGGACGACGCCGTGCGGGTGCTGTGGCCGCGCCACCACGACGAGTGGGTCGACGTCTTCGACCGGCAGCTGCTCAGCCTGTGGCTCAACGTCGCGGCGGGCGCGGTCGCCCTGGACGACCCGATCGTCGGCGGCGGCACGGTCGGCGACCTGCTGCACGCGATCGAGGCCGCGCGCCTCGACGCGGGCGCGACGCGGGCGGACCTCAGGGGCTACGAGGCGGCGCTGGAGACGGTGAACGCCCGGCACTGATCGGGTAGGTCCTCAGCCGGGGTCCGGGGTGCGCTCGTCGAGGCGCGCCCCGGCCCCCGGCGCGTTGCACGGGCTGGATGCCTGGGCGTGCCGAGCATCCGGCCCGTGCGATGGCGGCTCCGTCAGACCGGCGCGGGGCCGAGGGACCGCAGTAGCCTGCCCATCTCCCCGTATGCCTTGTTCCGGTACGCGACCAGCGCCTTGACCTGCTCCGGCGTGTAGTCCCGCGTCAGTCCCCTGCCGTTCTTCACGCCCTTGCGGTCGCCCGCGACGGCGTCCTTGATGAGGTCGGGCGTCGCCAGGCGCTCGCCGAAGTTCTCCTCGAACGTGCGGAAGCCGCCGGCGTAGACGTCAAGCCCCGCCTGGTCGGCGATGGCGAACGGCCCGAAGAACCCGAGGCGGAACCCGAACGTGGTGCGAACCACGGTGTCGATGTCCTCGGGGGACGCGATGCCCTCCTCCGCTATCGACATGGCCTCCTTGAGCAGCACGTACTGCAGGCGGTTCAGGACGAACCCCGGCACGTCGGCCACGAGCGCGCCCTGCCGGTCCGCCCGTGCCAGCAGCTCGCGCACCACCGGGACCACCTCCGGGTCCGTGCGCTCGCTGAGGACGAGCTCGACGCCGGGGATGAACGGTGCGGGGTTGGAGAAGTGCACGGTGAGGAACCGCTCGGGGTTCGTCACCGCCTCCACCAGCACCCGCGCAGGGATGGTCGAGGTGTTGCTGCCGATGATGGCGTCCGCGCGTGCGGCCCCCGAGATCCGGCCGAGCACGTCGTGCTTGACCTCGACCGACTCGAACACCGCTTCCTCGATGAAGTCGGCGTGCGCGACGGCCTCCTCGATCGACGTCGCGGTGCTCAGGTTGGCGCGGATCGTCTCGGTGGCACCGGAGTCGTAGAGACCCACGTCCTCGAACTCGCGGGCCTCCGCCAGCAGCCGGGCGTACGCGGTCTGCGTCGCCTCCGCCGAGACGTCCGCGATGACGACGGGCAGGCCCGCGAGCGCGAACGACTGCGCGATGCCCCCACCCATGTACCCGGCCCCGATGACGGCGACCGAACTGATGCTGGTGACCATGATGTCCTTCCTCACGCTGAACTGGAACGAGCTGAACTGAAACGTTTACCAACAGCAGTCAGCCGCAGGATGCCGGGTTCGGCGCCGGGTGCCTCCCCGCGGCCCCGTCCTCGATCTCCCCGATGGCCATGACCTTGGGCGCGGACGGCGACTCCGGGTCGAACCGGTAGCCGAGCCACTCGCGGGTCAGCCGGCGGGCCAGCTCGATGCCCACGACACGTTGGCCGAAGCAGAGGACCTGGGCGTCGTTGGAGAGCACCGCGCGCTCGACCGAGAAGGAGTCGTGCGCGGTCACCGCGCGCACGCCGGGCACCTTGTTGGCCGCGATCGCCACGCCGAGCCCTGTGCCGCAGACGAGCAGTGCCCGGTCCGCCTCGCCGGCTCCGACCAGACGAGCCGCCGCGGCGCCGACATAGGGGTAGGCCGTGTGCTCGTCGCTGCCCACGCCGACATCGACCACCGAGGCGACCCGGTCGTCCGCCTCCAGGTCCCGCTTCAGGATCTCCTTGTACTCGTACCCGGCGTCGTCGCAGCCGATCACCAGGCGTAGTCCGTCCACCATCACGATTCCACCTTCGAGCTCGGGGGCGTGGGGATGCCGACCTCGGCACCCGCCGCGCTCAGCAGGAGGGCGAGGGAGGTCGCCCCCGGGTCCGGGACGCCCAGGCTCTTGTCCCCGAGCACCCGCGCACGGCCCCGGCGGGCCGCGATGTTCTCGGTCGAGGCGGCGCCCTCGCGGGCTGCCTCGACCGTGGCGCGCCAGGCGTCGGCGGGGCCGGCGCCCGCTCCGACGGCCGCGGCGAGCGCCTCGACCGCCGGGTGCAGCGCGTCCACCATCGTCTTGTCGCCGACGCGCGCGCCGCCGACCTCCTGCACCTGGTCCCGAGCGGCGGTGATCCCCGCCGCGAGGTGGCCGAGGGTGACGGGGGCGTCCGCCGGAAGCTCGCCGGCCAGCGCGAGCAGGCCCACACCCCACAGCGCACCCGACGTCCCGCCGCCCTTGTCCGCCCACGCGTCGGCCGCGCGGCGCAGCACGGACGGCGCGTCGCCCCCGGCTGCGAGGGCGGCGTCGGCCGCGCCCACGGCGGCGTCGATCCCCCGGCACATGCCCCGGCCGTGGTCGCCGTCCGCCGCCACCGCGTCGAGGTCGCCGAGCATCCGCTCGGCGTCGTGCAGCGCGCCCTGGGCCCGGCGCAGGACGCCCGCCACCGTGCCCGCGGCGGCGAT
Source organism: Promicromonospora sp. MEB111 (assembly GCF_030209445.1). Classification (GTDB taxonomy): domain Bacteria; phylum Actinomycetota; class Actinomycetes; order Actinomycetales; family Cellulomonadaceae; genus Promicromonospora. The sequence continues at coordinate 104,883 of NZ_JARVSD010000012.1, read as the reverse complement.
GCCCTCCGGCGTCGCGGCGCGCACCAGCTCGGTCTCCGGTTCCGTGGTGAGCGCCGCCGTCACCGGGGCCTGCGCGGGGCGCCAGCCGCCGTGGTGAAAGCCGGGGGTGTCGGCGGGGGCGAGCCAGAGGCGTTCGAGCTCGTCGTCGAGCCACGTGACCGTCAGGGAGCAGCCGGCCATGTCGAGGCTGGTCACGTACTCCCCCACCAGCGGGGCGACGATCGTGACGCCGCGCTCCACGAGCAGGTCGTGCACGCTGTCCCACAGGACGAACAGCTCCTCGTACTTGACGTTGCCGAGGCCGTTGAGCAGCACCGCGGCCCGGCCGTCCGCGTCGCCGGGGCGTTCGGCGAGCACCCGGTCGACGAGCTCGGCGGCGAGGGCGGCCGCCGTCGGCCGGGCCTCCTCCCCGACCCCGGGCTCGCCGTGGATACCGAGTCCCCAGCCGGCGGTTCCCGGCTCCAGGCTGAACAGCGGGTGGTCGTGGCCCGGCAGCGTGCACCCGTCGAAGGCCACCCCGAAGGACTGCGTTCGCTCGTTGCCACGGGCGGCGAGCCGGTTCACCTCCGTCAGGTCTGCGCCCTCCTCGGCGGCTGCCCCGGCGAGCTTGAACACGACGAGGTCGCCGGCGACACCGCGCCGCTCGTGAGCACGGTCCGCGGGCGCGGACGCGACGTCGTCGGTCACCAGGAGGATGGTGACCTCGGTGCCCTGTGCCCGCAGGCGGCTGGCCGCGGCGCCGAAGTTGAGCACGTCGCCCGCGTAGTTGCCGAAGGTGACGAGCACGCCGGCGCCGGCGTCGGCGGCGCGGCACACGTCGAGCACCTGGCGGGTCGACGGTGACGTGAAGATGTCGCCGCACACGGCGGCGTCGGCGAGGCCGTCGCCGACCAGCCCGGCGAAGGCCGGGTAGTGGCCCGATCCCCCGCCGACGACGACGGCGACCTTGCCGGGGCGGGTGCCCTCCGCGCGGGCGACACCACCGGGGACCTGGCGGATCCGGCCCGGGTGGGCCTTGACGAGGCCGCGGAGCGCCTCGGGGACGAAGTCTTCCGGTCTGTTGTGGACGTAGGTCATCTCACCTGCACCTTTGCTCGGGGACCTGGTTGCTGCTGACGAGGGTCACCGCCCGGCGCCCCGGAGCACGTCACGGATGTACTCCCGGTTGATGGCGGCGACGCCGAGGCTGTCCGACCCGTAGTGCTCGCACACGAAGACGCCCTCGAACCCCAGCTCGAGGGCCCGGCGGATCACGGCGCGGTAGTTCACGACGCCCTGGACGAGCGGCGTCGGGTGCGTGGCGTACGAGCCCGTCGCCGGGTCCTCGTCACGCGTGTAGTTCTTGATGTGCCAGAAGTTGGTCAGGGGCAGGACCTTCTCGAACATCGTCGGGATGTCCTCGACCGGGCGGTGCAGGCGCACCAGGTTGCCGAGGTCGGGGTTGATGCCGACGTTGTCGCGGTCGACGTCGTGCACGAACCGCACCGCGAGGTCCGGGGTGCCGATGTACGTGTCCTCGTACATCTCGAGGCTGATCTGCACCCCGAGGTCGCGCGCGTGGTCCGCGAGCTCGCGGATGCGACGCACCGCGAGGTCGTAGGTGTCCTTGTCGTCAAGGTCGTCGTGGTGCCCCTCGGCGAGCCAGAACCACAGCGCGCGCTCCTGCGCGGGCTTCAGCGCCTGCATGAACCCGAAGTTGACGACCTCCGCCCCGAGCTCCGGGGCGCGGTCGATGATCGTGTGGCCGAAGCGCAGGTAGTCGTCGCCCCGCCCGGCGTCGATGACGCTGCGGCGGGTGGTGGACACGGACGGGACCGAAAGCCCCGTCTCCTTCAGCACGGCGAGCAGCTCGGTGAACCGGGCGTCGCTCAGCTCGCCGATCGACAGCCAGGCATCGGTGGGGTCGACGTCCGTGAAGCCCAGGTCGGCCACCTGCTGGAGCTGGGCCCGCCACGACTCGGCCGGTGCGTCGACGTTCGGGGTGCCGGCCGCCGTCGTCGACCCGAAGGACAGCATGTTGGCCGCGATGGGCCAGGTGTCGGCTGTGCGCATGTGCGATCTCCGTCGATCTGCGATGCCGCGCGGCATCTCGGTTCGGCCGCCGGGCGGATCGTCCGGCGGGTGGTGCGGGTCCGCCGGAGCGAGGCCGGCGGCGGTTCAGCCCCGCGTCTCGCGGAGCCGCTCGGTCCGGGGCGCGGCGGTCGAGTCCCGGACGACGAACGTGGTGGCGATCTCGATGTGGTGGGAGTCGACGGGCTTGCCCTCGTGCAGCTGCTGCACGGTCATCAGGGCACGCCGGCCGATCTCCTCCAGCGGCTGCCGGACGGCGGTCAGCGGTGGGTTGGCCCACGACGCGAGCGGCGTGTCGTCGTAGGCCACGAGGCTGACGTCCTCCGGTACCCGGAGACCGGCCCGCCGGGCCGCCTCCAGCACCCCCATCGCCTGCGCGTCGCTGCCCGCGAAGATCGCGGTGGGCGGGTCCGGACGCTGGAACCACCGCTCCGCGACCTGGACGGCCTGGTCGTGGTCGAAGCGGATCGGCCGAACCATCCCGGGGTCGATCTCCACGCCCTTCTGCCGGCAGTACGTGAGAAAGCCGTCCAGGCGCGCCACGGCACTGAGGGACTCCGACGGCCCAGCCACCACCGCGATGTGCCGGTGCCCGAGACCCACCAGGTGCTCCGCCGCGCTCCGTCCGCCGAGCCAGTTCGTGGACCCCACGGAGACCACGCCCTCCTCGGTGACGTCGAGCGGGTCGATCACCACGAGGGGGACGCGGGCGCGGGCGAGGCTCGCGTAGACGTCCGGGCCGAGCCCGGAGGTCAGCACGATCGCACCCACCCGGTCGGCGGCGGCGAGCCGCTGGGCCCAGGCGGCGCTCGACTCCGGCACCCCGCTCGCGGACCTGCGGCGCACCCGCCCGACGACGACCTCCAGGTCCGCCTCCTCCGCCGCGAGCACCACGCCGCGCAGGACCTGCGACGCATAGGTGGTGTCCAGGGTGTCGACCATGAGCTCGACGGTGTGTGCCGTACTCGTCCGGGAAGGCCCTCGGTACCCGAGCGCGGTGATCGCCGTCTCGACCCGTTCCCGGGTGTCCTCGGCGACGTCCGGCCGCCCGTTCACGACCTTGGAGGCCGTGGCGGTCGACACGCCCGCGTGTGCGGCCACGGCCGAGAGGTTGGGGCGTGCCGGCCCGGTCTTCTTCGTCAAGGCTGCCTCCTCATCCCGACCGTTTTATCGCTTGCTTCCGAAAAGTACAAGGTGCATCTGCCCACGTTCCGGTTCTGAACGGACAGGGGCCGCACCCTCTGTCCCCGGAAATCCGGGCCTGGCGCGACGGAGAACCCCTGTGCCGCTCCGAAAGTTTTCGACGTCCCGATCCGCGCCGTCAGCCCCGGACCGGGGCGATCGACAGCACCGACCACGCCGGCAGCTCGAGGTCGATGTGGAGCGCACCGTCCCCGGACACGGTGAACGTCGTGACCCGCAGCGCGTCGGCGCTCTCCCTCAGCCGGGCCGTCTGGGCCGGGGTGAGGTTGAGCGGCTCACCCATCCGGTGCCAGTCCTCGGCGACGTTGCCGTGGTCCCAGTCGATCGACTCGACCGTGAACACGGCGCCGGGCGGGAGCCCTTCGACCGTGTGCCGGATGCGCCGGGCGGGACCCAGTTCCGCGAGACCGCGGGTGGCCGCGTAGGTGAGCTCGGACCCGACCCCGTTGCGGCCCATGTCGTCCGGGTAGTTGAAGAACACGGCGGAGACCTCGTGCGTCGCCGAGTCCTGCGTGATCGTCCCGTACGGCAGGGCGGCGAGGACCGTGTCGCCGAGCCGCGACAGCATCTCGAACGCGTGGTACGTCGGCTTGTGCAGGCCCTGCTCGTTGACCAGGCCGAACCCCCCGTGGAACGGGCCGATGCCCGCGCCTCCCTCCTCGAACACGTCGGTGAACGTCCAGTACGAGACCGAGTCCGCGAGCGCCGCGCACCGCAGGTAGGCACGGGTGATGTAGGTGGCGGCGAACAGGGTGTCGTGGATCGCGTCGCGGCTGGACGGCGAGCTCGACCACTCGGTGATGTGCAGCTCGGCGTCGGGGAACGGGCTGCCGGCGATGAGCTTGCGGAGGGCGACCAGGTCGTCGTAGGTCGCGTCGACGTGGCGGCGGATGTGGCGGACCTGTCCGTTGGCCCCGAACGCCACGTCGGTCGGGTACAGGTGGGTCGAGAGGAAGTCGATCGGGACCTCACGCGCGGCGCACCAGTCGATGAGCTCCTCGATCCAGACGGGGCGCCAGTCGAGGGCGTCGACGTCCTCGGCCTCGGCGGTGGCGTGCTCGACGGACCGGTCCTCCCACTCGCCCCGGTAGCGGTCGTCGGGCACGAACACGCTCGTGGACGGTCCGCCCACCTTGAGCTCCTGGTCGATCTCCTTGATCGCCAGGGCCGTGGCCTCGTAGAGCTCGAAGTACTGGGTGCGCGTCCCGGTCCAGAAGTGGGGTACGAGGTTGGGTTCGTTCCACACCTCGAACCGCCACTGCCGCACCTCGTCGAGGCCGTACCGGTCGATCCAGTGCGTGACGGTCGCGGTGACCAGCTCGACCCACCGGGCCATGTCCGTGGGCGGGCTGCAGTGGGCCTTCCACCAGAACAGCGTCTCGGTCTCGGTGGCCAGCTCGCGCGGCATGAAGCCGAGCTCGACGAACGGGCGCGCGCCGGTCTCGAGGATGAAGTCGAACACCTTGTCGACGTAGCTGAACGTATGCACCGGGGTGTCGAGCGCGACGGGCGGGCCGAAGCCGCCGCCGTCACTGGCGCGGTAGACGAACATGTCGTCGTGGAACAGTCCGTGGAAGCGCACGAACCGTGCCCCCAGCCGGGTGACCGCCTCGCGGAAGTGGGCCTGCCAGTCGGCGCGCAGCGCCTCGTTGGCCCGGCCCGCGCCGACGCACTCGTTCCAGATGTGCCGCAGCGGGACGGCGGTGGTCGCCTCGCCGTCGATCGTCAGGCCGGGGGTGGTTGGGGTCTGCACAGTTCTCCTCTGTTTCCTTGCGTGGGTGCTCGTGGGCCTCGAGCGGGTTCAGCCCTTGACGGCGCCGAGGCTCAGGCCGGACTGCCAGAAGCGCTGCAGCGAGATGAACGCGATGATCAGCGGGATGATCGTCAGCAGCGACGACGTCACGACGAGGTTCTGGAGCAGCTCGCCGTTGCCGGCCGTGGAGGCCAGCTTGTTCCACTGGTTGATGCCGACGGTCAGCGGGTACCAGTCGGGGTCCTTGAGCATGATCAAGGGCAGGAAGTAGTTGTTCCAGATCGACACGAACGAGAACAGCAGCACGGTCACGGTCGCCGGGACGAGCATGGGCAGCGCGATCTGCCAGAACGTGCGGAACTCCCCCGCGCCGTCGATCTTCGCCGCCTCCAGCAGTCCGGTGGGGACGGCCTCCGCGGCGAACACCCACATGAGGTACAGCCCGAACGGGTTGAGGAACGACGGGATCAGCACCGCCCACGGCGTGTTCGTCAGGCCGAGCTGCGCGAACAGCAGGAACTGCGGGATGGCCAGGGCGATGCCCGGGACCGAGATGGCGCCGAGCACCACGAACAGGAAGACCCGCTTGCCGGTGAACTCCAGCTTGGCGAGCGCGTATCCACCCAGCGCGGCGAGGAACGTCGAGACGACGGCCCCGACGACCACGTAGAGCACCGTGTTGAGCAGCCACCGGGTGAAGATGCCGCCGTCGTAGGTGAAGACCTCGACGATGTTGTCGAACAGCGCGAACCGCCGGCCGAAGGAGAAGCCGAAGCTGGAGACGAAGTCGGCCTGGGACTTGGTGGAGTTGATCGTGAGCCAGATCAGCGGCACCAGGCAGTAGAGCGTGAACAGCCCCGTCAGGAAGGTCAGCGTGCCGCTCTTGCGGGGGTTGGCGAGGGTGTGCAGGCGCCCGCGGCGCCGCACGTCGGCAGTGGTCGTCATGAGAGGTCTCCGGCTGCTACTGGTCGAGGGCATCTCGCATGCCCCGGATCTGGACCGCGTACGCGATGGCGATGGTGAACGCGGCCATGACGAGGGCGAGGGCGGCCGCGTAGCCCTGCTGCGAGCCCGTGAACGCGAGGTTGAACGCGTAGAGGTTGGGCGTGTAGTAGGTGGTGATCCCGCTGTTGGCCACCATCGACGGGAGGATCTGCGGCTCGTTGAAGATCTGGAACGTCCCGATGATCGAGAAGATGACGGTGATCACGAGCGAGCCGCGCAGCGCGGGCAGCTTGATCGCCCGGATCACCCGCAGCTCCCCCGCGCCGTCGATCGCGGCCGCCTCGTACAGCTCCTGCGGGACCGCCTTCAGCACGCTGTCGAAGATCAGCATGTTGTACCCGGTGAAGGCCCAGGTGACCATGATCCCGATCGAGATCAGCGTCGTGCTCGGCCGGAACGGGTCGATGTCGGTACCGAGCCAGCCGTTGATGCTCCCGAAGAGCCCGTAGCGGACGCCGAGCATGAAGCCCCACATCAGGGTGGAGACGATGGCCGGCACGGCGTAGGGCAGAAAGATGGCGACCCGCATGAACCGCATGCCGCGCAGCCGCATCGAGTCCATCGCGAGCGCCAGCACCAGGGCCAGCACCAGCATGATCGGCACCTGGATCAGCGTGAACGAGACGACCCGGGAGACGCCGTCCCAGAACTGTGCGTCGCCGAACAGCTTGGTGTAGTTGTCCAGGCCGACGAAGGACGGCCCGCCCACCATCCGGTCCTGGAAGAGGCTGAGGTAGGCGGCGTAGGTGATCGGCACGATGAACACCAGGGCGAACAGGACGCCGAAGGGCGCCACGAACGCCCAGCCGATCTGTCGCGTGCGTCGCCGCCGGTACTGCTGCGGCTCCCCGGCGGGCAGGAGCGTGCTCGCCGCCGCGGGGCGTGTCATGCGCTCCGTTGCGCTCATGACTGGTCCTTTCTCGTGTGTCGGTGCGGTCGTCCGGCGGGCGTCCCACGCCGGGTGCGCTCGCGCCGAGTGCTCTCGCACCGAGCGCGCTCGCGCGCGACGCCCGCCGGGGCGGTCAGTCGACCTGGAAGCCCTGCTCGTTGCCGTACTCGACCGAGCGCTGCTCCCAGGTCTGCAGGACCTCTTCGAGCGAGCCCTCACCCGAGGTGTAGAACGGCGTGGCGATGTCGGCGTAGGTGCTCCGTGCCCACTCGAAGAACGGCGGGTACTGCCAGCCGACGGCGGCGATGTTCGAGGCCTCCGCGAGCACCTCGCCGGTCTTCTGGTCGCCGAAGTAGGGGTTCTTCACGTCCTGGAACTCCGGGCTGTCCAGCACCGACGTGTTCGGCACGAACGCGCCGGCGTCGACGCGGGGCTGCAGTCCCTCGCCGTGCGTGAAGTACTCGAGGAACGTGTAGGCCGCCTCCTTGTTGGCCGCGGCCTCCGGGATCCCGAACGAGGAGCCACCGTTCTCGGCGCCGACCCTCTCGCCCTTCTCCCACTGGGGCATGAGGGCGACCCGGAAGTCGCCGGCGGCGTCCGGCGCGCGTTCGGGCAGGGTCGAGGTGAGCCAGCCGCCCATGTTCTGCGAGGCGAGCGTGCCGTCGTTGAGCGCGCGGTTCCAGTCGTCGGACCAGGCACTGATCTTCGTGTTGACGAGGTCCTCGTCGATCATCTTCTGCCAGAACGCGACCGCCTTCTGGGTCTCCGGGGCGGAGAAGTCGATGTGCACGGTGGTCCCGTCGACCTCGAACGGGCGCCCGCCGGCCTGCCAGATCAGCGAGAGCAGGAAGAAGAGGTCGTTGGTGTCCTGGGTGATGTAGTAGTCGTCGCCCAGTGCCCGGATCCTCTTGGCGTCCTCGTAGTACTCGTCCCAGGTCGCCGGCGCCTCGTCGATCCCCGCCTTGGCGAAGGTCGCCTCGTTCCAGAACATGACTGCCGGTCCGAAGTCCGAGGGCAGGGCGTAGACGCCGTCGCCGATGGTGACGTTGTTCCAGGCCGACGGGACGTAGTCGTCCGCAAGCTCGGCCGCGCCGAGCGGACCGAGGTCGGCGAGCTTGCCGGGGACCGCGAAGTACGGGACCGCGAAGTACTCGAACATCACCAGGTCCGGGACACCGGATCCGGCCTGGATCGCGTTGTCGAGCGCCTGGTACTCGTCGGAAGACGAGCCGGCGTTCACGACCTCGACCTCGATGCCGGGGTTGGCCTTCTCGAAGCCCGGGACCGCGAGCTCCACCGTGCCGTCCCAGCTCCACACCGTCAGCTTCACCGGCTCGTCGGCGCTGCCACCCCCGGCACCCCCGGTCGTCCCGCCCGCACCCGAGCACGCGGCGAGCGCGCCCGCGGTCACGAGCGCGACGCCGACCGTCCACGCCTTGGTAAGAAGCCTCATCACCCTGTCCCTCCTCGTTGAGAGGTTGCGAAATAGTTTCGCAACTTTATCGATCAAGCACGGACTGTAGCGGCGACTCCGCCGAGGCGTCAACGTCACCAATCCGAGAATTTTCGGGTTTGACGTCGCCTCAGGCGATCAATAGACTTCGAAATAGTTTCGACGAGGGGAAAGACCATGGTTGGCCGGCCATCGAGGGAGCGGGCGACGCTCGCTGACGTCGCACGACACGCCGGTGTCTCCACGAGCACCGCGTCCAAGGCGCTCAACGGGCGCCACGACATCGCACAGGACACACGCGCGCGCGTCCTGGAGGCCGTCGGGGCGCTCGGCTACCGCCCGACCACCCAGTGGGAGACACCGCCCACGCGCACCATCGCCGCGGTGTTCGACGCCCTGGCCTCGCCCTACGTGGCCAACGTGCTGGACGGCGTGCTCGCCGCGGCCACGAGCGCCCGGGTCAACCTCCTGGTGCGCTCCGCGCCCGACCGCGCGGTGCGCGCCACCAGAGCCGCCGCCCGGGCCTGGGTGGCGGAGCAGAAGGAGTCCGGAGTCCTGGGCATCGTCGGCATCACCCTCGCTCGGCCCAACGCCGTGCTGCAGGCCGCGAAGGAGGTGCGCATGCCGTTCGTCATGATCGACCCCGTCGACGTGGAGGCGCCGGGGACGGTCAGCGTCGGCTCGGCCAACTGGGCCGGCGGGCGCACCGCCACGGAGCACCTCCTGGAGCTCGGCCACCGTCGTATCGGGTGGATCGGCGGCCCGTCCGCGTCGGCCGCCGCCCGGGAACGCCTCCACGGCTACCGGGCGGCACTGGACTCCGCGGGGATCGGCCTGGAGGAGGCCCTGGTGCGCAGCGACTCGTTCTCCATCGACACGGGCCTCGTGCACGGCCGGGCGCTGCTCGCTCTGCCCGAGCCGCCGACGGCGATCGTCACCGGCGACGACGAGATCGCCGTCGGCGTGCTGGCCGCGGCACGGGAGTTGGCCGTGCCGGTGCCCGAGCAGCTCAGCGTCGTGGGCTTCGACGACACGCCCCAGGCCGGCTGGACCACGCCGCAGCTCACCTCGGTGCACCAGCCGCTGGCCGGGATGGGCAGGATGGCCGTCGAGACGCTGCTGGCCATGGCGGACGGCGTCCAGCCCGCGTCACGTCACGTCCAGCTCGCCACCAGCCTCACCGTCCGCGACTCGACCGCGCCGCCGCCGGACCGCCGGTAGGATGCGGTCCGACCTGGTGTGTCACCTGGTGCGTCATGGCCGACGCGCAGAGCAAGGGGGCGGTCCGTGAGCGTGACGTTGCAGGATGTCGCTCGCCTCGCCGGCGTCTCGACCAAGACCGTGTCCAACGTGGTGCACGACTTCCCGCGCGTCCGTGACGAGACACGACGCCGCGTGCAGTGGGCGATCGAGGAGCTCGGCTACCGCCCGAACCTGTCCGCACGGGGCCTGAGGTCCGGCCGGACGGGCGTCATCGAGCTGTCCGTCCCCGAGCTGCGCCAGAACTACTTCGCGGAGCTCGCCGACGAGGTCATCCGGGCCGCCGAGCGGCGGGGCCTCGGCGTCCTGGTGGAGCAGACCGGAGGTGACCGGCAGCGCGAGATCGACGTCGTGACGCGCCGTCGGCCGTACCTGACCGACGGGCTGCTCTACGCCCCGGAGCGGCTCGGCACCGGGGACAAGGACCTCCTCGCCGGGACGTTCCCCACCGTCCTGCTCGGCGAGCGGATCTTCGGCGGGCCCACCGACCACGTCACGATGCACAACACGAGCGCGGCGAAGGCCGCCGTGGGTCACCTGCTCGAGGTAGGGCGCCGGCGCATCGCCGTCATCGGCGCGCACCCGGACGGCCAGGTGCAGATGCGCGCGGCCGACCTGCGCGTCGCCGGTTACCGGGAGGCGCTGGAGGAGGCCGGGCTGATCGTCGACCCCGACCTCGTCCGGGTGGCCGCCCCGTGGTTCCAGTGGAACGGGGCGGAGGCGGCGCGCGAGCTGCTCCTCGCCGGGGTGCCGTTCGACGGCCTCTTCTGCCTCAACGACGGCCTGGCGCTGGGCGCCCTGCGCGAGCTGGCCGCGGCGGGCGTGCGGGTGCCCGACGACGTCGCGGTGATCGGCTTCGACAACATCGACGAGAGCAGGTTCTCCGTCCCGTCCCTGACGACGGTCGACGCCGGTCGCGCCGAGATCGCCCGTGTCGCCGTCGACCTGCTCGTCGAACGGATCGACGAGCAGGAGGACCGGCAGCCGGCCCGCCTGGTCAAGCCGCCGTTCCGCATCGTGCGGCGGGAGTCCACGGGGTTCGACGACAAGGACGTCCCCGAGAGCGACGGCGCGGCGTAGCGAGCCGGTGGGGTCGGCGAGCTCGCGCTCACCGACCCCATCGACCCGGGGCCGCGCCGGCGTTCCGCCGGGCGGTGTGCCGGCTACCGCACCCTCAGCTCCTGATGGTCCGCGGCCTGCGGTGCGTAGGCGGGGTCACCCGAGTAGGCGACGTGCACCCGGTACTTCCCGCGAGGCAGGTCCGTCGTGGCCAGGCTGACCTCGGCCTTGCCACGGACCAGTGGCACGACCTGCACGGTGCCGCCGAAGGTGACGGCTACCTCACCGGTCGGTGTCGGCCCAGCGTGAGACGGCCCAGCGTGAGACGGCCCAGCGTGAGACGGCCCAGCGTGAGACGGCCCCGCGTGCGGCCGGTGTGCCGGGTCCACGGAGACGTGGAGCTGGAAGGTGCCGCCGGCGGGCACCGACGCCGGTGTCGCCCTCGCCTTCACCGTGGCCGCCGCCGCGCCCGTCGGCGCCAGGCCGACCTCGGCCGTCCCCGACCGGGTCGGGTCGAACACCGACGTCGCGACCACCCGGAGCGACGACGCGGTCTCGTCCGCGCCGACGGTGAGCAGCCCGTCGTCGGAGATGGTCGTACCGGACGACGACTCCCCCTCGACGGACCAGGTCACGGCCGAGCTGGCCCCGTGGGTGGACGCCACCTCGGCTGCGAACCGCTCGGTCCAGCCGACCGTGACCGTCGGCTCGGCCGGTGTCACCGACACGGAACCGACGTGCTGGAACAGCCGCGGTGCGAAGTCGATCAGGTTCAGCTGCCACGCGTCCCAGTTGTGGCCGTGCGCGGTGTAACCGTTGAACTCGTGGTCGACGCCGATCGCGTCCATCGTGGCGTTCCCGCTCACCACGCTGTTGTACGTCGTGTCGGTGACGTTGCCCGAGTAGAAGCGCAGCAGGTTCGTGCGCTCGTTGATGGCCTGCACGGTCGCGGCGTCCACCGCTCCGCCGAAGCCCGCGGCGAACACACCCACGTAGCCGAACGTGCCGGGCCGCGCCTTGAGCGCGCTCACCGTCTGACCGCCGCCCATCGACAGCCCGGCGTGCGCCATCTCGTCCTTGGCGGTGGAGACGTTGAACTGCTCCCGGGAGGCCGGGACGATCCGCTGCAGCAGCTCGTCGGTGAAGTTCACCCCGTTGCCGTTGGCCATCACGACCACCATCGGGACGGTGGCCCCGTCCAGCCGCAGGTTGTCCATGATCTGCCCGGCCCGGCCCATCTCGACCCAGTCCGTCCAGGACTGCCCGCTGCCGTGCTGCAGGTACAGCACCGGGTACGGCACCTCGCGGTCGGCGTCGTACCCCGGGGGCGTCCAGACCCAGGCGCTGCGGGTCGGGTTGCCCGAGGCCGAGCTGGGGTAGCTCATCACCTGGAGCTCCCCGCCCTCACCGGCCGGTGCGTCAGCCAGGAGCCGTGCGGAGTCGCCGGGCACGTAGAAGGTGCTCCAGGTCGGCTCCGTGGTGACCGTGCTCGGGTTGCTCGTGTCCTTCCTCTGCACGCGGTCGACGTGCAGCCGGTAGTAGTAGAAGCCGGGCTCGAGCTGACCGACGGTGGCCCGCCACCGGCCGGCCGAGCGGGACATCTCCATGCGGACCCAGCGCTTGGACGGGCCGAAGTTGCCCCACACGGTGATCGTCTGCGCGGAGCTGTACTCGGCGGGCGCCTCGAACGTCGCGAACCCGTCGTCGGTCAGGTAGGGGGTCGGCGTCGTGCCGGCGGGCGGCGGCGTGAACGTGCCCTCCACCGGGAGGTGGCCCGGGCTCATCCCGTGATCGTCGATCTCGCTCGGGTCGCGGAAGATCCGCCGGGAGAAGTCCTGGAGGGACTCCTGCCAGTGGTTCCAGTTGTGGCCGTAGTCCGGGTTGATCCCGTCGAACTCGTGGTCGATGCCCGCCGTCTCCAGAGCCGGGACCGAGCTGACGACGGAGTTGTACGCGAGGTCGGTCTTGTTGCCGGTGTAGAGCCGCAGGAGGGTGGTCCCGTCGTTGATCGCGTCGACGTCCACGCCGCTCGTGCTGCCGAATCCGGCCCCGAACGTCCCGACGTACCCGAACACCCCGGGGCGGGTCTTCAGCACCGTCATGGACTGGCCGCCGCCCATCGACAGGCCGGCGAGCGCCATCCCGGCCGGGTCGTCGGAGACGTTGAAGTGCTCCCGGGACGCCGGGACGATCCGCTGCAGGAGCTCGTCGGTGAAGCTCACCCCGTTGCCGTTCCCCATCACGACCACGGCAGGAATCATGTCCCCGTCCAGCACGAGGTTGTCGAAGATCTGCCGGGCCCGGCCGAGCTCGGTCCAGTCCCGGTAGCTCTGACCGCTGCCGTGCTGCAGGTAGAAGACCGGGTACGGCTCGGCTCGTCCGGCGTCGTATCCCGGCGGGGTGTAGACCACCGCGGTCCGGTCCTGCCCCCCGGCGGTGCTCTCGTACGACATGTCCTGCAAGGTGCCGCCGGCCCCTTCGGGCACGTCGTTCAGGAAGAAGCCGTCGGGGCCCGGGACGTAGAACCAGCGCCACGTGGGCTGGGCCTCGTTGGTGTTCGGGTTGGTCGGGTCGCCGAAGTGCTTCGTGTCGTCGGCCGTCAGCTGGTAGTGGTAGAGCCCCGGCTCGAGCGGGCCGATCACGTCGGTCCAGCTCGACCCGCTGCGGGACAGGTTGACCTGCGCCCAGTTGTCCGACGGTCCGAAGCTTCCTCGCGCCACGACCTGGGACACCGGCCCGCCGGCCGCCTCCTCCACGGCGGCGTTCGGCACCGTCCACCGCGCGAACACGCCCTGCCCCTGGATCTCCTGGATCGTGAGCCAGGGTGTCTCCTCGGCCGCCGCCGGAGCGCCGGTCGTCGCCGCCCCGGCGAACGCCAGGGCTCCGGCGACCGCCAGGGCGGTCCACCGGCGCAGCAGGTGCCGCCATGGCCTTCCTCGGTCCTGAGTGGTGATCGTCATTGATTCCCTCCCGTGTGACACCTGCCCCGCGGAGGGCGGCTCCCTCCACGCAGGCAGAGCGAGATCGAGACCCTGCGACGGCCGGTGGCCTCCGGCGTGCGTTACAACGTCGTAACGGCTCGATCGGGGCACATGCTCGCGCGCCTGGATCATCAGTGTCAATGGGTCGAGTGGCCCGAGTTACGACGTTGAAACGCCGGAGGCCGGGCAAGCTGCCGAACGTGGAACCGTCCCGTTGACACCCGGGGCGATGACCCCCTACTTTATCGATAAATATCACCGAGGTGACAGGCTGCTCGAGGAAGAGAACCAGTGACCGATCGACTAGGCAGACGTGCGGGCGAGCGTCGACTCACGCACGACGATCCGGGCCGACATGACGGCCTCCACGACGTCGCCGGCGACGGCCGTGCCCGCCTCGACCCGCCGCAGGAGCAGCTCCATGATGCGTTCCGCCATCGAGTCGTTGTCGGGGTCCGTCGTGGTCAGGCGCGGGATGAGGTACTCCCCCTCCGCGTCGTTGTCGAAGCCGACCACCTGGACGTCCTCCGGGACGCGCAGCCCGATGTCGGCCAGCGCACGCAGCGCACCCATCGCCGCGGCGTCGGTGAGCGCGAAGGCGCCGTCGAACGGGATGCCGCCGTGGTGGAGCCGCATGACCGCCTCGTAGCCGTCCTTCGTGGTGAACGAGGCGGCGTCGACCACGAGGCGCTCGTCCACCGGCACGCCCGCCGCGGCGTGGGCGCTGCGGTAGCCACGGCTGCGCAGGGTCGCCATGCTGTCGACGCCGCTGTCCGGGCGGCCACCGATCAGGGCGATGCGCCGCGCGCCGTGCTCCAGCAGGTGCGACACGGCGAGCTCGGCGCCGCCCACGTTGTCCATCATCACGTGGTCGAACGCGCCGGCCAGCCGTCGCTCGCCGAGCAGGACCACCGGGACCTCGATGCCGGCCGCCGTCACGTCCGCGGTGTCGATCTGCACCGGGCTGAACACCACGCCCTCGTAGGGCCGCACGCGCTCGGGCGAGATCGCGTCGAGCTCGCCCTCCCTGCTGGCACCGGTCCGCTCGATGATGACGTGGTACCCCCGCGATCGCGCCAGGGTGTCCAGCCGAGCCGCGAGGTGGGAGTAGTAGGGACCGTCCAGGTGCGGTACCAGCAGCCCGATGGCACCGCTCCGGCCCACGCGCAGCTGCCGTGCGGTGGCGTTCATCCGGTAGCCGAGCCGGGCCACCGCGTCGAGCACGCGGGCGCGGGTGTCCTCACTAGCTCCCGGCCGCCCGTTGATGACATTCGAGACCGTCATCGTCGAGACGCCTGCTTCATGTGCCACATCGCTCATCTTCACCACGCCGACCATCATGACACCCCGCGATCGACGGCCTCGTCCGACCGCGCCGGCGTCACCCCGTGGCTCTGATCAAGGAGGATCCGGACCGCCGTGAAGCAGCTCCTGTACTCGAAGAGGCTTGCGCCCTACCTTTTCATCCTTCCCTTTCTCGTCACCCTCGCCGTCTTCTGGGTCGTCCCCCTGGGCCGATCGTTCGTGATGAGCACCCAGGAGGTGCTCTACGGCCAGGCGACCTTCATCGGGCTCGACAACTACACGCGGCTCTGGCAGGACCGCATCTTCTGGCAGGCCCTGTTCAACAGCCTGCGCTACATGGTCCTGACGCTCGTGCTGCTCATCCCGATCCCGCTGGCGCTGGCGGCGCTGATCAACTCGGGCATCGGCAGCGCCCGCATCAAGGCGTTCTTCAAGGCCTCGATGTTCGTTCCCGCGCTGACCTCCGTCGTGGTGGCCGGCATCGTGTTCCGCCTCATCTTCGCGGAGTCCGACACAGCGATCATGAACCAGGTCGCGGAGTTCTTCGGCTTCGGCCCGGTCCGCTGGCTGCGCGGCGACGTCACGGGGCTCGTGGCCCTGCTGGCCATCGCCCTGTGGCGGTGGACCGGGGTGAACATGATGTATTTCCTGGCCGGCATGCAGGCGATCCCGACCGAGTACTACGAGGCGGCGTCGATCGACGGGGCGAGCAGGTTCCGCCAGTTCGTCCACATCACCGTCCCGAACCTCCGGCCGACCATCGTCTACGTCGTCACGATCAGCGTCTACGGCGGCCTGGCGATGTTCCTCGAGAGCTTCATGCTCTACGCCGGCAACAACTCGCCCAACAACCAGGGCCTCACGGTCGTCGGATACCTCTACCGCAAGGGCATCGAGGAGAACGACCTGGGCTTCGCCTCTGCCGTCGGCGTGGTGCTGCTCGTCATCGTGATGACGATCAACATCTCCTATCTCGTCGCCAGCGGCACCTTCAAGAAGGAGGCCGCGTGATGGCCGCTCTCCAGGAACAGGACCGGGTGACGACCGCTCCTGCCACCGCCGTCCGACGTCGCCGCGGGCCGTCCGCCGCGGCGTGGGTCCAGTCCGTCTTTCTCGTCGTCATGGCGCTGATCTCCCTCGTCCCGCTCCTCGCCATCCTCGTGGGCACGTTCCAGGACGGGAACGAGGTGATCCGGCGAGGCATGACCTTCGACGTCGACCTCGCCGCGCTGAGCCTGGACAACTACGTCCTGCTGTTCACGGACTCGGGGCCGTACTTCCGGTGGTTCGCGAACACGCTCCTGCTGACGATCGGGCAGGTCGCCGGGACCCTGCTGGTGAGCGCGTTCGTCGCCTACGGCTTCGCGATGTACGAGTTCAGGACCAAGACGCTGTGGTTCGTCATGGTCCTGCTGGTCATGACCGTCCCGTTCGAGATGCTCATGCTCCCCCTGTACGTCCAGGTCAACGACATGGGGCTGGCGGACACCTACGTCGTGATCGCGCTCCCGTTCCTCGCCTCGGCCGTGACGATCTTCTTCTTCCGCCAGTACTTCCTGGGGATACCCAAGGAGATCCTCGAGGCCGGACGGGTCGACGGCGTGAGCGAGTTCGGCATCTTCTTCCGGCTGGTGCTGCCGATCACCAAGCCGGCGATGGCCGCCATGGCGATCCTCAACGGGATGCTCTGCTGGAACAACTTCCTCTGGCCGCTGCTGGTGCTGCGCAGCCCCGAGAAGTTCACGCTGCCGATCGGCCTGAACACGCTCCTGACGCCCTACGGCAACAACTACGAGCTGCTGATCATCGGGGCCTTCTTCTCGCTGATCCCCATCCTCATCCTCTTCCTCGCATTCCAGCGCTTCTTCATCGAAGGAATCACCGCAGGAGCGGTCAAAGGCTGACCGCTCCCTGATCGAACGGAGAAAGACATGACAAGGCTACGGACGACGGTGTCCATGCTGGCCGCCGCACTCGCGGTGGGCGCACTCACCGCGTGCGGCGGTGGTCAGCCCTCGGCACCCGTCAAGAACGCCGACGGTTCCACGACGCTGAACATGTGGACGTTCGCCGACGTGCACGCCGCGTACTACGAGGAGATGGCCGAGCAGTGGAACGAGGCCAACCCCGACAAGGAGATCCAGCTCGAGGTCACGGTCTACCCGTACGAGGACATGCACAACAAGCTGCAGCTCGCGGTGAACTCCGGTGAGGGCCTGCCGGACGTGGTCGACATCGAGGTCAACAAGTTCGCCAACTTCGTCAAGGGCGACAACCCGCCCCTGCTCGACCTGACCGAGGCCGCGGCCCCGTACAAGGACGACATCGTCCAGGCGCAGCTCGACCTGTACAGCCGCGACGGGAAGATGTACGGCTACCCGACCCACGTGGGCGCGTTCACCACCTTCTACAACACGGAGGCGCTCGAGGGCGCCGGCATCGACTACACGACCATCAAGACCTGGGACGACTTCCAGGAGGCCGGGGTCAAGTACCACGAGGAGACCGGCAAGGCGTTCGGCGTGGCCAGCACCGGCGTCATGTTCCTGGAGCCGCTCATCACGGCGCAGCTCGGCGGGCAGTACATCGACGCCGAGGGCAACGTGCAGGTGAACAGCCCCGAGGTCGTCGAGACCCTCTCGATGATCAAGGACATGCAGGACGCCGGGGCGGTCTCCACGATCCCGGGCGGGAGCCCCGACTCCGAGGAGGCGTACGGCGCGATCAACAACGGCGACTTCGCCGCGATCGTCTACCCGGCCTGGTACACGTCCCGGTTCGTCGACTACATGCCCGACCTCGCCGGCAAGGTGGCCATCGCCCCGGCGCCGGCCCCCGAGGGCGCGGAGGTGCAGACCATCGGTGGTGGCGGCACCGGCACGGCGATCCCCGTCGTCTCGCCGAACAAGGATCTCGCCGCCGAATGGCTCGCCTTCGCCAAGCTCTCCCCCGAGGCGAACGTCGCCGTGTGGGAGGTGCTGGGCTTCGACCCCGTGAACATGGCCATGTGGGAGGACGAGGCCGTCACCAAGAACCCGGAGAACAAGTTCAACAAGTACTTCCAGACCAACCTGTTCGACGTGCTGGGCGAGGTGAAGGACGGCATCGGGAACTTCGAGTCGTTCGCCGACCCGAACTGGCCCACCGTCGACGACACGTTCCGCACCGTCACGCTGAACGAGATCTACGAGAACGACGTGCCCGTCCAGGAGGCCCTCGACCAGACACAGGCCGACCTGCAGAACCAGCTGGGGCAGTAGGCCCCGACCGTCTGATCGCGCAGGCGGGGCGGCCACAGCGGCCGTCGGCGACGGCAGCCGCCCCGCCTGCGCGAAGCATGCCCTCAAGCACCGACCACCGAGGAGTACCACCCATGCTGTCCGCATCCGTCACCATCGACCCGGCGTTCGTCGTCGGACCGGTGCGTCCCCGTACGTTCGGCTCGTTCGTCGAGCACCTGGGCCGCAGCGTCTACACGGGGCTGCACGAGCCCGGCCACCCGACGGCGGACGCCGACGGGTTCCGGGGCGACGTCGTCGAGCTCACCCGGGAGCTGGGCGTCTCGACGGTGCGCTACCCCGGCGGCAACTTCGTCTCGGGCTACCGCTGGGAGGACGGGATCGGCCCGGTCGAGCAGCGCCCCCGCCGTCTGGACCTCGCCTGGCACTCGACCGACCCCAACCTCGTGGGTGTCGACGAGTTCATGCGGTGGTGCGCCCGGACCGGCGTCGAGCCGATGATGGCGGTCAACCTCGGGACGCGCGGCGTCCAGGAGGCCCTCGACCTGCTGGAGTACTGCAACGTGCCGGGCGGCACCACCTGGAGCGACCTGCGGCGGGCGAACGGGGCCGAGGACCCGTACCGGATCAAGATGTGGTGCCTGGGCAACGAGATGGACGGCCCGTGGCAGATCGGCCACAAGACGGCGCAGGAGTACGGGCGTCTCGCGGCCGAGACCGCGCGGGCGATGCGGATGGTCGACCCCGACCTCGAGCTCGTGGCGTGCGGCTCGTCGGGCTCGCAGATGCCCACCTTCGGCGAGTGGGAGCACACGGTGCTCACCGAGGCCTACGAGCACGTCGACCACATCTCGGCGCACGCCTACTACTGGGAGGAAAACGGCGACCTCGCCTCCTTCCTGGCCTCGGCGGTGAACATGGACCACTTCGTCGACTCCGTCGCCGCGACCGCCGACGCCGTGCGCGCGGCGGGCAAGCACACCAAGCACATCCACGTCTCGTTCGACGAGTGGAACGTCTGGTACCAGAAGCGCGCGGAGTCGCGCCCGCCGTCGGGCGACGACTGGCCCGTGGCCCCGGTGCTGCTGGAGGACCGCTACAACGTGGCCGACGCCGTCGTGGTCGGCAACCTCCTGATCTCGCTGCTGCGGCACACCGACCGCGTGCACGCCGCATCGCTGGCGCAGCTCGTCAACGTCATCGCGCCGATCATGACCGAGCCGGGCGGCCGGTCGTGGCGGCAGACGACGTTCCACCCCTTCGCGCTCACCGCACGGCACGCCGCCGGCGAGGTGCTGCGCCTGGCGGTGGACGCACCGGTACAGGAGACGGCGAAGTTCGGCCCGGTCCCGGTGCTCGACGCGGTCGCCACCCACGACACGGAGACCGGCGGCGTCGTCGTGCTCGCGGTCAACCGGTCGCTCACCGAGGACGTGGCGCTCGACGTGGACCTGCGCGGCTTCCCCGGGCTCCGGGTGGTCGAGGCGCTCACGCTGTCGAACCCCGACCACACGTGGTCCGCGACGGCCGACGACGCCACCTCGGTGCTGCCGCGCGCGAACACCACGGCCAAGGTCTCCGACGACCGCGCGCACGTCGACCTGCCGCCCGTCTCCTGGTCGATGCTCCGGCTCGAACGGATCTGACCGGGCCGCGCCGAGGAGAGCGCCCTCTCGTCCGCGCTCACACGGACGAGAGGGCGCTCCACCCTGGGCCCTGGTCGACGGCGAGGCCGCTTGCCGCCAGGGCTCAGTACAGGATGGAGGCCTGCTCGCGGGGCCACGCCAGGGTGGCATAGATCTGGACCATCGCCGCCTGCTCCAGCAGCTCGGTGTGCTCGTCCCCCGCGTTGAACAGCCCGCTCGCGCGATCGCGCTCGGTGCGCCACTGATCGTCGGCGTAGTCCGCCATGGCGTTCCGGTACGTCGTGCCGCCGGTCACGGACTCCAGAAGGAGGAGGTTCTTGAACCAGATGGAGTTGAAGAACATCGGCTGGTCCGCCAGCCGCCCCTCGGTGACGTAGTAACGGTAGGAGGCCGCCGCGATCGCCTTCGCCTTGGCCAGGTACCGCTTGTCGCCCGTCGCCTCGTACAGCAGGGTGTAGGTGCCCAACGGGACGCCCTGGTTGTACGACCACTGCGTGCGGTCGATGGACCCGTCGAGCTTGATGTTGTCCCAGTAGAGGCCGTTCGGCGCGAGCAGGTGCTCGTCGGTCCACCCCACCATCCGCTGTGCCCAGTCGAGGTAGCCTCGCTCCCCGGTGATCATGTACAGGCGTGTGGCGAGCTGCGCGCCGGGCATCGTGGAGACGGTGTTGCGGTCGGTGCTCCAGGTCGCCTGGGTCCAGAACACGCCGCCGGGCGCCGGGTGCGACGGGTCGGTGTCCCACCCGGAGACCACGAGCTCGAAGATCTCCTCGGCGCGCCTCAGCGCCGCCTCGTCGCCGGTTGCCAGATACTGCTGCACCTTGGCGAGCGCGACCCACTCGTTGTCGTCGTAGAACATGTCACCGCCACCGCCGTACGGGGCGCGCGGGTACGAGTCGTAGCCGGGCAGCCCGGTGGTGCCGCCGTCGGCATTCCAGAAGTGCTCCTGCCCGTGGGCGACGTCGGCGAGGTCGTCCTCGAAGGACCGCCCCGCGGCCCCGGGCAGCCCGGTGAGGTCGAGCGTCGCGACGTGCGCCTGGGAGTGCGGCCACTCGAACGAGTAGGTGCGGTCCTCGGCCCCGCTCGGGTACCGCTCGCGGTAGAGGCCGGAACCGTCGCTCGCGGCCATGTGCTCCTGCATCGCGTCGTACGACGCGACCGCCCGCTGCACCTGCGTGCGCTGCGACACCGCGGGGGCGCCGCCGTGCTGCGCCTCGGCGGGGGCCGCCGCCCCCAGCGCGCAGGCCAGTGCGACGACCGTGGCGGCAGCTCTGGTGAACCTCATCGTTCGCTCCTTCGTTCGGTGGTGCTCGGTCAGTCGACGGAGGCCGATGTCAGCGCTGTCATCCCCGCGATCAAGAACCTGGGCAACATCCGCGATGTCCCTTCGTCACGCCCTGCGACCGAGGCCTCGACGATCGCGCCCGCGAGGTGCTCGACCGTGGACGGTGGGGTGGTCAGACCCAGCCTCGCGAAGTCTCCTTTGACTCGGACAGGTCCTGAACGGCCGGCGGCCAGGCTAGGGGATACGGACCTCACCGGTCAACGACGCGATCCCGCCACGAGCCCGTGCCTCGACGAGAGTCGAGGCAGTTCGGACCCGATCGAGGATCTGGTCCGTCGTTCACGCCATCGGCTCAGAACCGGGGCCCGTCAGCCCCTGCCTCGCAGGCAAGACAGAGCAGCGTCGACTCGACGACTTCGCGACGCACGAAACGCTGACCCAGCTCGACGGCAACCTCGTCGCACTCCGGACACGCCCAAGGGCCGCCGGCACCCTCCCGCACCGAGCTGATGATGTCCTGCCATCCGCTGCTCACGGAGAGGACTCTATCCGGGCACCCGGTGAGCGGAGGCAGTCAAGGTCCTGATCGAAGCGGTCGATCTCGAACAGCTCGCCGAGGCCTTCCAGGCCGAAGCCCACGGGATCACGAATCGGTTACACCACATCCGCCGGCTTGGACACACGACCGAGCGCGAGCTACATTCAAAAGCACAGAACAGACTGACTACTCAGTCGGTATTGGGTGGTGACGCACGCGGGACGTGGTCACTCCTACGTGTCCAGCTCAAGGAGGAGCTCCATGACGACATCGACCAGCCCCGTGCCCAGCACGCGGGCGCACAGGTAGCTCGAGCCTCTCGAGCCCAGGTGAACCGGACGGTCGCGAGCGGCCGGCAGCCTGCTCACCCGGCCGCAGCGGTACCGCACACCATGACCGCGTACCGCCAGGTTCCCGACCAGCGGTGACCGACCGCAGACCCCACATCGATGCCGAAAGACCACGACGGAGTGGTCACTCTTGCCTGCCTGCTGACACCGCAGGCCCGCCCAGCTCAAGGAGGAGCTCAATGGCGACACCCATCAGCCCCGCGCCCAGCGCGCAGGTGCAGAGATACCTCGAGTCCCTCGCACCCCAGGTGAACTACTGGGGTCGCGACGTCCTCGCGCTGCGGAAGCAGGCCCGCGACCACGTACTGGCGTTCCGCGGTCCGCTGGAGCCCGTGGTCTCCGCGGAGACCATCGAGGCCGGCGGCGTCCCCTCCAGGCTCTACCGGCCGCGGGGCGACGAGGAGGACGTCCTGGTCTGGATCCACGGCGGCGGCTGGATGCTCGGCGACCTGGACTGTTGCGAGGGCGTCGCGCGAGCGATCGCGAACCGTGCCGCGTGCGCCGTCCTCGCGATCGACTACCGGCTCGCTCCCGAGCACCCGTTCCCCGCCGCGCTCGACGACACGTGGGCCGCCGTCAGCTGGGCCCGGCGGCAGTTCTCCAGGGTCGCGGTCGGGGGCGACAGCGCCGGCGGGAACCTCGCGGCTGCGGCCGCGCTCCGGGCGACGGACTCCCAGGTCGACCTGGCGCTGCAGCTGCTGGTGTACCCGGTTCTGGACAGCACCATGGACACCACGAGCAAACGTCGGTTCGTGGAGTCGTACTCGGACTTCGCGGGGCTGGCCGGCTACGGCAGAACCGCCTTCGAGCGGATCGGATACCTGTGGGACGCCTACGTCCCCGACCGGCTGATGCGACGATCGCCGGTGGTCTCGCCGCTGCATGCCGAGACGTTGCGCGGCGTCTCCCCCGCCGTCGTCATCACCGCCGAGCACGACATCCTTCGTTCAGAGGCCGTCGAGTACGCCGAGCGGTTGCGTGGCGACCAGGTCCCGGTCGAGGTCCACGACTACGTGGGCCAGATCCACGGGTTCATCGAGTATCTCGGCGTCATGACGGACGCGACGGACGCGATGGACAAGGCCGGCTCGGCACTACGGCGAGCGTTCGCCGACCGAGAACCGGACCGCGCAGGTCGCGCGATCAGCACACCGTCCGAAATTCACTCCTGAGGAGTTGTCATGCGTACCAACAACACTCTGCCTCGGCGGAGCCGGCGACCGAGCTGGCCCACCGCGCTGCCAGTCGTCCTTACCGCACTCCTGGCATCGTGCGGCGCCCCGGGCGCGCAAAGCCCTCTGTCCGACACGCCGACGAGCGTGAGCACGAGCATCGGCGACGCGCCGGTCACTCTCGAGGTGCTCGTGTCCACACCTGACGTGGCGCTCTACGAGGAGCTCGGCGAAGCCTTCCAGGACAAGCATCCCAACGTCACCGTGCAGGTGACCGGCGAGGACTTCAACAGCCTGACGACGAACGTCCCTCGCCTGATATCGGGCACGGAGGTGCCCGACCTGGTCCGGCTCGCATCCTTCGGGAACCTGGTCGAGGACCGGCTCCTGACCAACCTCGACCCGTACGCCGAGGCGTACGGGTGGACCGAGTGGCCGCAGTCGCAGTTCGCCTCCACCCGCGTCGACGACGACGGGCGACAGCGTGGCACCGGGCACCTGTACGGCGCCGGACCAGGGTTCGGGCTGACGGGCATGTACTACAACAAGTCGCTCGCGGCTCAGATCGGCATGACCGAGCCGCCGGCCACGCTCGACGCCTTCGAGGAGAGCCTGGAGAAGGCGAAGGACGCCGGCCTGCTACCGCTGATGGTCAACGGCAAGGACGGAGGACTGGCGTATCCGCTGCAGAACCTCCAGATGAACTACGCCGGCAGCACCCAGGTGGTCCAGGACTGGAACTACAACAAGCCGGGCGCGAACATCGACACGCCCGCGCTGGTGGATGCCGCCACGACGCTCCAGAGCTGGAGCGAAGAGGGATATCTGCCGGCGGACGTCAACAGCATCGATCAGACCCAGGCTCCCGCCAGGTTCGCCGAAGGTGAGGGCGTCTTCTTCCCGAGCGGCAACTGGCAGGCACCCACGCTCCAGGACGCAGGCGGAGGCGAGATCGGGTTCTTCCTCTTCCCGCCCGAGGAGACCGGTGACCCGTTCACCGCGATGACCGCCCCCGGCGTGCTCGCGATCCCCACCAAGTCCTCCCAGAGTGACGTGGCCGCCGCATTCCTGGACTTCATCCAGACCGACACCGGTGCCCGACAGAGCACGCTCGACCTTCTCGGCCTGCCACCCGCCGGACCGTCGGACGCGTCCTTGCCGGACTCCGAGCCCGGATCCCTCGTCTCCGGCACCGTCGAGTCGTTCCAGTTGCTGCTGGAGAGCGACGGTCTCGTCGACTTCATGTCGAACTCGACCGCATCGATGCACGCGAACACCCTGATCCCGCAGACCCAGCTTCTCGTCGCCGGGAAGACGTCGCCGGCCGAGTTCTCCGCGGCGGTCCAGAAGGACTACGAGGACGAGGCGGAGAAGTAGATGCCCGGGGGCGAGACCATGACACAGAACGCAGGCACTGAACCACCAGGCCACTTGGTGACGAGTTCGACCGCGGTCAAGCCGGGTCCCGTGTCGTCACCACGCCCGCGTCCCGCTCGACGACGTCGTCCGGCACGGCGGTGGGGAGCACTGCTCTGGGTGGCGCCCGCGCTCGTCATGTACGGCGTGTTCGTCCTGTACCCGCTGGGCCAGTCCGTGCAGTTCTCGTTCTACGAGTGGGACGGCATCGGGCCGGCGACACCGGCGGGCCTGGACAACTGGAGAGCGATCTTCACCGAGCCCGAGCTGCTCGGGTCGGTCATCCACGCGTTCGTCCTCATCTTCTTCTACACCGTCCTCCCGGTCGGTCTGGGACTCGTCGCGGCCAGCCTCATCCGAGAGCTCCGGGTCGGGACGTTCAACACCACGGCACGGGTCGTGCTGTTCATCCCCCAGGTGCTGCCGCCGGTGGCGGCCGGCATCGCGTGGACGTGGATGTTCTCCACCGACGGGCTCGTCAACCAGGCGCTCGGAGCGGTCGGCCTGGAGTCCCTGACGCGCGCCTGGCTCGGCGACTTCACGTTCGCGCTGCCGGCCGTCGGCGTCATCGGCTTCTGGCTGTCGTTCGGCTTCTGCACGGTGCTCCTGCTGTCCGGCATCGGCAAGATCGACCCGTCGCTCTACGAGGCTGCCCGTCTGGACGGAGCGGGCCGCGTCGCCGAGTTCTTCGCGGTCACGCTTCCCGGGCTCCGCGGGGAGATCGCGGTTTGCGCGACCATCGGCACGATCGCAGCCCTGGCCAGCTTCGACGTCGTCCAGATCGCGACCCAGGGCGGCCCGGGATACCAGACGATGGTGCCCGGCGTGGAGATCTACCGGCTCACCTTCCTGGAACAGCGGATCGGCCAGGCCTCGGCCCTCGCCGTCCTCCTCGCGGCTCTCGTCCTGCTCGTCATCTGGCCCATCCAGCGACTCGGGAGGCACGAATGAACACCGCTTCGTCGACCCGCCACGGCCTCGTCTCGCGTGTGGTCATCCTGGTGGCGCTCATGGCGTTCGCGATCCTGCCCCTGCTCAGCATGCTCACGGCCGCGCTCGCACCGCAGAACAGCACGCCGCCGGGGCTCGCCTGGCCCGAGGACCCGCAGTGGCAGAACTTCGCCGACGCGTGGACCGCGGCGAACTTCCTCGCGCTCTTCCAGTCGAGCGTCCTGATCGTGCTCGGCGTCGTGCCGGCCGCCGTCGCCATGGCCACCGCGGCCGGATACGGGCTCGCGCAGCTCGACGTACCCGGCGGCAGGTTCGTCAACGCGCTCCTGCTCGTCGGGCTGACCCTGCCGTTCGAGGCGCTCATCACGCCGCTCTACTACAACCTTCGCGACATGGGGCTGCTCGGGACCCGGTGGGCCGTCATCCTGCCGCTCATCGGGCTGCTCATGCCCTTCGGCGTGTTCTGGATGCGAGCGAGCTTCCTCAAGGTGGAGACGGCCCTCACCGAGGCTGCCGAGCTCGACGGCGCCACGCCGTGGCAGATCTTCCGCCAGGTCCAGCTGCCGCTCGCGGTACCCGCCTTGTCGGCACTCACGATCCTGTTCTTTCTCGCGACCTGGAACCAGTACCTGCTGCCGCTCGTGCTCATCGATGATCCGACCATGCGTACCGTTGCCGGCGGCCTGGGTGCATTCCAGGGTGAGCACGGTACGAACATCGCTTTGTTGTGCGCCGGTTCATTGCTGATCATTGCCCCCTCCCTGCTGGTGTTCCTCTTTTTCCAGCGCCACTTCGTGAAAGCCCTGCTTCAGGGCGCTGTCAAATAGGGCGATAGGATACGTATATGGCACGGCAATACGATCTCCGGGCGGCACGGGGTACCGGCGGCGTCAAGAAGACCGAATCGGCAAAGGGCAAGGCCCGGAAGGAGCTGATCGTCGACGCCGCGACTCGCCTCGTGGCACGCAACGGATCGCGCGGCACCAATCTCGCGGAGATCGCCGCCGAGGCCGGGGTCTCGCAGAGCGGGCTTCTCTATCACTACCCGACCAAGGAGGCGCTGCTCAACGCGGTGCTGGATCGGCGCGACGAGGCCGAGGACAAGATCCTGTGGCGCGACGCCGACGTCGGTCTCGGCATCCTCGACGTCATCGCCCACAACGTCACCCGCTGGGCCAGCCACTCCCAGACGGTCGGCATGCACACCGTTCTTGTCGTCGAGAACCTCGGCGAGGACGGCGCTCTCCACCCCCGGCTGGCCAGCCGGTATCACGCGACCGTCGACCGGGTCGGCTCGGTCCTGGCCGCCGCACAGGATCGCGGCGAGATCCGCGCGGACGTCGACACCCGCCTCAAGGCCATCGAGATCATCGCCTTCATCAATGGTCTGGAGACCGCCTGGCTGCTCGATCCCGAGGTCCAGGTGGCCGTGACCGCGAAGGCGTGGGCAGCTCAGCAGCGGCTCGCGATGGCGGCTTCGCCGGGCTAGTCCGCCGCCCTCCCCCGGACTGCCAGGTCCCGGATCCCCCGCCCAGGCGAGGCGAGCACCTCGCGTGCCGCACGGCCGAGATTCCCCGTCAGCTCGTCGAGCGTCCGCGTGCTGAACGCGGGGCGATGCGCCCACAGATCGCCGGAGACATGTCCTTCGTGCGAGTGGCGGAGCTGAAAGCCGAGGCGCACGGCCCCGCTGAACGACGACGCCATCCGCGGCCGGAGCGCGTCGGTCGGCAGCGGACGGAGGAGCATGCCGATGCTGCTGCCGTCCGCTGCCGTGATCGTGACGGCCCTGGCCGGGGCGTGCGGCATGTAGTTGATCGATATGTCGAACAACGAGCCGTCCCCCCGGACCGCCCCGGGCAGCTCGTGACGCAGCACTCCGACCGGGACCCGGTGCACGTGCGCTTGTCTCGTCGCCTCGTGGACGCGGCCGGCAAGCTCCCCGAACGACGGGTTGTCCCGCAGGTCGACCCGCACGGGCACGTGATCGCTGACGAGACCGATGGTGTGCGTCAGCCCGGAGGCGTCCCGGTTGGCCGTGACACACCCGATCATCACGTCGTCGCCGAGAAAGGGCGCGAGCGACGCCAGGACCAGGGCGCGCAGGGCACTGGCCGGCTTGGCGCCGCGCTGCGCGCCGAGCTGGAGCAGCGAGCCGGCCGCGTCCCCCGCCACGAGCGGAAGCGGGTGTGCCTGCAGCCACAGGGGATCGTCCGGTCCGGTGCGTTCCAGGGGAAGGCGCGGCGGGTCGGCCGGGAACTGCTCGCCCCAGAACCCGGCGTTCGCCCCGAGCCCGAGGGTGCGCTCGTAGGCGGCGTAGTCACCGGCCTGGACCCTTGGCGCGGGCGGCGGCGGGTACCCGGGGTCGAGCCGGGCACGATAGAGCTGGTGGAGATCGCGGAACAGCACCGCGTTGGACCATCCGTCGAAGACCGCGTGGTGCCAGACGGTCAGCAGGACGTGGCGCTCAGGGGCCATCCGGACCACGACCGCCGACCAGAGCGGCGGGGAGAACAGGTCGATCGGCTGCTCGCAGCGCTGGACCGCGAGCTCCTCGAGCGCGGCACGCTGCGCCGGTCGCGGCCGGCGCGACAGGTCCTCGAACCCCAGCTCCGGGCGGAACGGCGCGACGACCTGCTGGGCGATCCCGGCCTCGGTGCGGACGAAGGCCGTGCGCATGGTCTCGTGTCGTTCCACCAGCGCCGCCAGCACCGCGGACAGATCACCGAGGTCCACGGGTCCGGTGATCTCGATCGCGTGCGGGATGTTGTGGTTGGACTCGGGTCCACCGACCGCCGCGACCCATTCCTGCTGGAGGTAGGTGGCCGGCAGGACGACGGTCCCGGCGTCGGCCGCGAGCGCGCTCACCGGGCCTCCTCCTTCGCCGCGCCGAGATCACTGAGGCGATCCCCGGGGCGATCGGCGAACCTGCGCAGCGCGGCGCTGAAACGCTCGGCGAAACCGGCCACCTCCGGGTCGCCCAGCACGTTGGCGTCCGCCACGAGGACACCCGAGAGTCTCCCGGCCGGATCAGATCTGACCTGGAAGTCCAGCAGCGAGGCGCCGTCCCACCAGGGGTGGTCGGTGGGCTCCTCGTGCGCGAGGTCGAACTGCGAGAACGCGATTCCCGCACCCGTGACCACCGCGTCGGCCTGATGCGGTCCGTGGCTGTAGTTGAGCGACACGTCGAACAGGGGCCCACGGCCCGCGTCGGGCAGCGCCCCGCGGAGCACGCCGACCGGTGCCGGGCGCGAGATCGCCCGGTCATAGGCGTCGGCCGTGCGCCCGACAAGGGTCGCGCACGTCGGGTCCCCGGACAGGTCCACCGTGACCGGCACGTGCCCGGCGAGGAACCCGACCGTGCCGCGGACGTCACGCTGCTGGCGGTTCGACCGCATGACGCCGAACGTGATCCGCTCGTTCGTCGCATGACGGCTCAGGGACGCCGCGAGGGCGGCCAGCAGGACGGCGGTCGTGCTCGCCCGTTCCTCGACCATGAGCGGGTGCAACGCACCCAGGGTCAGACCGTGGTCGAGCGGGAGCGGACGAGGCGTGGTGCGGGCGACAGCCCCGACGTCCGAGACGTCCTCCGGGAAGGTGAGGCGGGGACTGGCGTCGGCCAGGGCGGCCCGCCAGTGCCGCTGTGTCGCGGGGTCGTCGGCCAGCTCGGCCTCCCACCCGGCGTAGTCGGCGAGATGGAGCGCGGGCGGCGCAAGCGTGGCGCCCGTGCCGTGCTCGTACAGGTGCGGGAGCTCGTCGCGGATCACACCGGCGGACCAGCCGTCCATGATCGCGTGGTGCGCGATCACGGCGAACACCCGGTCGTCGTCGGCGAGGGTCACGAGCACGGCCCGGGCGAGGGGACTGTCCTCCAGCACGAACGGCCGCCGCAGCTCCTCCTGCAGGAGCGCGGCGCAGGCCGACTCCCGCTGCTGCTCGTCGACCTCGGCGACGCTGACCTCGCGCAGGTCCGACGGAGCGTGGTTGCCGATGACCTGATGGGCGGCACCGCCGGAGTCCTGACGTGTCAGGGTGGTGCGCAGGGCCTCGTGCCGGGCGGTCAGCGCGTCCAGCGCGCCGCGGACGCGGCCGGGGTCGGCGCGACCGCGCATCCGGACGGCCGCGCCGATGTTGACGCCGGACGCCCGCCCGCCGGTCGCGTCGAAGAGGGAACGCTGATAGTGCGTCGCCGCGTGCAGCGTGCTCATCCGCCAACCCCCCGGGTAGCGCGACCCAGGGGCCGCAGCCGCACCTGGTCCGCCGGCGGCGCCTGGTCGACCGCCGCAGCGTAGGCCCGCAGGGTCGGGTTCGTGTGCAGCACCCGCTCGGGCACGTCCCGCCCGAGCTCGTCGCCGACGAGCAGCGCGACCTCGGCCGCCTCGAGCGACGATCCGCCGAGCGACAGCCACTCGGCGTCCGGGCCGATCGCGGCGGGACCGACGTCCAGGGCCCGCCCCCAGATGGCAGCCACCGCGCGTTCCGTGTCGCTCGCCGCCTCGCCGTGCCCGGCATCTCGCGCGATCAGCCCGGAGACGGTCTCGATCAGCTCACGCTTGACGACCTTGCCCAGGGCGTTGCGAGGGAAGTGCCCGACCCGGACGACCCGCTTGGGTGCGTCGGCCTCCCCCAGCCGCGCGGCCGCGAAGGAGCGAACCTGGTCGGGGTCGAGGCTGTCGGAACCGATCACGGTCGCGACCAGGTACTGCCCGAGCGTCGGGTGCGGCACGCCGAACGCCGCCGCCTCTTCCACGTCGGGATGGTCCTCGAGGACACCCTCCGCGGCGAGCGTGGACACGTTCCGCCCGCCGACGTTCACCGTGTCGGCGCTGCGGTCCTCGAGGTAGAAGTACCCCGCTTCGTCCAGGCGGCCGACGTCGCCGGTGCTCACCCACAGGTCCGACCGGAAGACGCCGGCGCTCGCCTCCGGGTCGTTCCAGTAGCGGCGCGGACGCACGCCGTCCGTCCGGAGCTGCACCGACCCCGACACGCCCGTGACCACCGGCTCGCCGGACCCGTCGACGATGCGCACCTCGCTCCGGCCGTGCGCCCGCCCGAGCGAGAACGGTCGGCCCGGGTCGAAGTGCATCCGCAGGCGCGCGGGCCAGCTCTCGGTCGAGGTGTACATGTTGACGACGCTCGCGGTCGGGAACAGCTCGGCGAGCCTGGCCAGCGTCGCGGCAGAGATCGGCGCGCTCGTGGTCCGCACCTGCCGTACACCGCTCAGGTCGAACCGCGTGCCGACCCGCAGGAGCGCGAGCGCGTAGGCGGGGACCAGCACCACGTCGTCCGGCCTGAACCTCTGGACGGCACCCAACAGACGGTCGGCGTCGAACTTCTCGAGCACGATCATGGTGTGCGGCACCGCGCTCAGTGTCTGCATCATGAGGCTCTGACCCGCGTTCGTGGCGGGCGGCAGTGCATGCAGGACCCTGCGCACCGGCTCGTCCGCTGTCTCCTCCCCCGTCGGCGCGCCGTCACCGGGGGGCCGGACCGCGTACGTGAGGTTGTCGTGCGTGGACACGACGCCCTTCGGCCGTCCGGTCGTCCCGGAGGTGAAGAGGATCTCGGCGTCGTCCGCCCCGCTCACTTCGACCCCGGTCGAGCCGGTCGGCTGGGCCGCCTCGATCTGACGGACCGTCCGGGACCAGCCTGGGCACCCGGCCACGGGAACGTCACCGATGACACCGACCGCCCCGGCCTCCACGCAGACGCGAGCGATGTGTTCGTCGCTGCTGGACGCGAGTACCGGCACGGCGATCGCCCCGGCGGTCTGCACCCCGACGTATGCGATCGCGAACGCGATCCAGTCACCGGAAGCACGCACGACCACCCGGTCACCAGGCTGGACGCCCCTGGCCGCGAGGCCGTGACCGACCGCGCGCGAGCGTTCGTTCCACGCCGAATAACTGAGCCGCCCCGCGCCGACGAGCTCTATCGCGGTCGCGTCCGGCCTCTCTTCCGCCCTGGCCGCGAGCATGCCAGTCACGGTGACAATGGGCTGATTATTCACGATGACCCCTCGGATTCTTTCGCGGTGAATGACTTTCATCATGCCGAGAAAAAATCGAGCAGTTCAAGCGGGTCGACCACTGTTCACAGGCCGGTCACGTCCAGGAAACGGATTCAATCGGTCCACATACAGATTCGATCCTTCAGCATTGGAATATAACCCGCCCGGGATAGTTTTCACCCACTCGCGCGCCTTTTCAATCCTTCCACATTCAAATGGCACGTCGGAATGCCGGCCCGAACGGCGATGGTCCTACCGACCGGTCCACCCGCGTACACGGTGCACGACGGCGGCCTTCGGGTAGTGGCCACCGGGCGGGCCGGTCTCGAAGAGGTCGACCATCAGGAAGAGTGGGTAGTCCGGGCTCTGCCGGATGTGCCGCAGCACCCTGCCCTGACAGCCGATCACCGTCTCGCCCTGCCCCCACACGGCCGTCCAGGTGTGCGGCGTCGTCGCGTCGAAGGGCAGCCGGACCTCGCTCATGTCGGTCGCCAGCTCTGGGTCGTGGTGCGCCTTGATCCCCGTGCGCGCCGTGGTGGTGGCGCTGATCGCCGCCGCGTCGATCTCGAAGACGCAGATCTCGCCGGCTGCGGTCGCGTCGTCCTGCTCGGTGCCGACCAACCAGGCGGCAAGCATGCATCCAGGGTCGCGGGTCGCGCTCACGGTGAGCTCGATCCGGCCGGCCGAGGGCGCCCAGAGAAGGCGTGACGGCGTCGCCGTGCGGACGACGAGGCCGTCGGTCCGGTGCCGGTGGGTCCCCCGTCGCGAGCCGGCCGGGCCGGAGTACGTGCCGGTCTGCAGGTTGGAGACGCGCAGTGGCGCGTCCTCGGGCCGCCAGTCCGGTTGATCGGCCTCGACGAGCAGCTCCAGGCCGCTCGCCGTCTCCCGGTAGCGAGCCGCGGACCGGTCGGGCGTGGTCCAGTGCGGCAGGTAGTGCGGTACCCAGAGCCCTGGGTTCGGCCCCGTGGCGAAGTCGTCCTCGACGTCCGGAGCGCGGTTCGGCGCTGGGGGCAGCTCGGCGCTCGGGTTCACCTGATCCATCGTTCCGCCACCCCTACACGCGCGTGTCTTCGTTCTCACCGTCCACGCGGCACCACACGACGAAGATCACGTCGTCGTCAGCCGATCAGGCCAGGACGCTCGAAGCAGGTCCAGGACGGGTTGCGAGCCCGTGCTGCAGTTGCTCAGCACGGTCGCCGTCGTGCAGGTCACGGGATCGTGCGTCGACCTGAACTCCACACCCGCGTCGCTGCCGAGGATCACGACCGCGGGATCGACCGGGTGGGGCCAGAACCCGAGGCCGTACCGCGGCCCCTCCGGCACGATGACGTGCGGACGCGTCATCTCGGTGGCCACCTCATGGGGCACGATCGCGCCGTCGTGCAACGCGCGCCAGAACC
The DNA here is from genome assembly GCF_030209445.1 of Promicromonospora sp. MEB111. GTDB lineage: Bacteria > Actinomycetota > Actinomycetes > Actinomycetales > Cellulomonadaceae > Promicromonospora. The sequence goes on along the minus strand of NZ_JARVSD010000012.1, from coordinate 71,901 downwards.
GGTGCAGGTCGGCGGCGCTCGTGTAGGCGCCGCCGTCGCCGTTGCCGCGAACCGGCAGGTGCAGCACGTTGCTGCGATCACCATCCGAGTCCAGATAGCCCAGGGCGACGTCGCCGGGCAGCTCGTCCGAGCGAAGGTATGCCGTGCTCGTCATGCCGGCAGGTCGGAACACGTCGGTCTCCACGACGTCCTGGAACCGTCGTCCGGTGACCCGCTCGAGCACGATCGCCAGCACGATGTAACCACCGTTGCAGTACGTGAACCGCGCACCGGGCGGATGCTTGTGCGGCAGGCCGCCCAGGATCGGAAGAAACGACTCCGCCGTCTCGAGGGTATGCACCGGGACGGACAGGACGTAGTCCGCGGGGTCCCAGTCGTCGTCCTCGTCGAGGTAGTCGCCGATGCCCGAGGTGTGCGTCAGCAGCTGCTCGATCGTGACGTCGTCGTCGATCAAGGGGAGATCGGCGCCGAGGTAGCGCCGCACCGGGTCGCTCAGGGCCAGCGTCCCGGAGGCGACCTGCTGCATGATCGCGAGGGCGGTGAAGCTCTTGCTGCCGCTCGCGATCGCGAACCGCGTACCCGGGGTGTTCGGTACGCGCAGCGCGCGATGGGCGAACCCGTAGCAGTGCTCCACGACCCGGCGATCACCGACGTCGATGGTCACGACCCCGCTGAACGATCGTGCCGACGCCGCGGCATCCAGCTCGTCGAGGTCGATCATGAGGGTGCCCTCCCGTTGCGGTAACCGGACCATAACAAGGTCGGGCCCCGGCGCCGCAGGGATTTACCGTGGCACGTCGTGGGCACCAGGGACGCTTACCGCCGCAAGATCTCCTGATCCACATACGCCGACGAGGCCCCCTTCCGTCTCACGGAGGACAAAAGGGGGCCTCGTCGGCTCGGAGCGCAGGTCGCGCGCCGGTGCTATTTACAATACAGAGCTGTACTGTATTGTAAGTGGCATGGGAACCGCCGACCGCACCCCCGGCCGCCCGCGCAGCAGCGAGGCCGACGCAGCCATCCTGACCGCCGCGCTCGACCTGTTGATCGAACGCGGCGCGGACGCGACCAGCGTCGAGCAGGTGGCCCGGCGTGCGGGGGTCACCCGGGCCACGGTGTACCGGCGCTTTCCGGACAAGACCCGACTCCTGCTGGCCGCGTTCGAGGCCGCCAACGGGAATCCGTCGGCGACGCCGGAGATCCGCGACGTCGAGCACCTGCTGACCGGCTGGGCATCCGTCCTCGCCGACACCCGCCAGCGCCGCCTCCTGCGTCGGCTCTACAGCGCGTTCGAGGACTACCCCGAGATCGCGCGCGCCTACCAGAGCCAGTTCGGGGACCAGCGCAGCGATACCCGCACGAAGGTCTTCGAGCGGGCCAGGGACCGCGGGGAGCTGCCGGCAGGCACCGACCCGCAGGTCCTGCTGGATCTGCTCTCCGGGGCGGGCTGGCAGCACCTGGTCACGTACCCGGACACCTGCACGGCGCAGGACACCGAGCGTTACCTGCGCGCCGTCCTCCATCAGGTCGGCTACCGCCCCAAGGAGAGGAAGTAAGACCATGCGAGCTGCCAGCATCGAGGCACAGCTGCGAACCCGAGCGTTCGCCCGCGTCATCGGTCCCTACGTCGCCGCCTTCACCACCATCTATGCGATCCGGCTGCCCGACGGGATGGAGGGCATCGGTGACCTGTTCGCCCAGCCGATCCTGGTCCTGATGCTCGGCGCCATGATGCTGCTGGGCGGCCTGATCATCATCGGCGGGCACCGGAGCTGGCGCGGCCCGCTCGCGATCACCGTGTCATTGTTCGGCTGGTTCGTGGCTCTCCGCGGGTTCGCCCTGATCGTCACGCCCGACGCGATGCAGACCGGTGTCGACGCCACGATGGACTCGCCGGCCGCGACGATCGCGGCCCGGATCTTCTTCGCCGCGCTGGCCGTCATGGGGCTGCTGCTGACCTACGGAGGGTGGTTCACGAAGCCGACCGCTCCGGGGCCGACCGCTCCGGGGCGGTCCGCGACGGAGGCCGCGACAGCCGGAGGCGGTGCCTAGGCACGTCTTCAGATGTCGCTGGTGGTGGGGACGACCTTGCCGGCGGAGCGGCGTGACCTCTACAACGCTCTTGACCTGCGCGCCCGAAAGGCAGCTCGGCGCCGTACTGCTCGCCTGCCGGTCGTCCGCGATGGAGGTCCCAGCCCACACATGTGGTTCCTCAGCGGTACATCAGGCGCTCTTCCGGTCGGAGCCTACGATCGGTGCATGGTGACCGACGGACACTCGATCCAGCCGTTGACCGCTCGGACGTGGGACGCGTTCGCCGGTCTGGTCGAACGGCACAACGGGATCTTCGGTGGGTGCTGGTGTACCTACTTCCACCCCGAATGCGCCGAACGGGAACCGGGATACGAGGGCAGCCGTGCGCTGAAGAAGCGGCTCGTCGAGGCCGGACAGGCTCATGCGGCGCTGGTGCTGATCGGCGATGAAGCGATCGCGTGGGCCGAGTACGGCACCCCGGACGAGCTGCCGAACATCCATCACCGCAAGCAATATCTCGCCGAGGCTGACGTCACGCCGGACTACCGCATCACCTGCATCTTCGTCGACAAGCGGTACCGCAGGCATGGCTACGCCAAGGTGGCTCTGGCCGGGGCGCTCGACCAGATCGCCGCGCAGGGTGGCGGTGTGGTCGAGGGGTACCCGCACGAGATCGGCGAGAAGCGGATGAACAACTCGTTCGTCTACAACGGAACACGCACGATGTACGAGCAAGCCGGCTTCGAGTTCGTCCGCTCGAAGGGGCTGAGGAACACCGTCATGCGTCGTACGATCCGGCCTGCCTGAGCCTGCCCGGACGCCGCCGTACCCCGCCCCCGATCACCAGTTCTCGCTCTCGGGTCGGCGACTCGCCAGAGCGCCTTCAACTCATCGAGCGGCAGGCGGTCATCTGGTGCCGCTGCGGCACCGTCAGAGCTAGAGTCACCGTTCATGGACATGCTGACGGGCGACCAGATCGCGGCAGCCGACCTGACCGACTGGCGCAAGCTGGCCCAGGGATTGCATGCCCGCTACGTGGTTGACGACTTCGGCACCGGCGCACGGTTCGTCGCCGCGACGGGCGAGGCGGGCGACGCACTGGGCCACCACCCGCGCGTATCGATCGGTCATGGGTACGTCGACTTCACGTTGATCAGCGACGACGCCATCTACCGCGACGGCGAGGGCACCGAACACGTCGTCGAATGGGTGACCCAGCAGGACGTCGACCTCGCGCGACGGATCACCGAGATCGCCGCCGACCACAAGATCGACGCCGAGCCGGTCTCGGTCAGCCATATCGAGCTCGGCCTCGACACGGCGCACTCCGCGACCATCGCCCCGGTCTGGGCCGCGCTGCTGACCGGAAGCGCCGACTCCCAGGGCCGCGGGTCCCCCGGCGACGAGATCCGGGACGCCACGGGACGGGTACCGAACCTGTGGTTCGGGGACGCCGACAAGCAGAAGCCCTCGCGTCAGCGGTTCCACATCGAGGTCTATGTGGCGCCCGAGGTTGCCGAGCAACGGATCGCCGCCGCCGTCGCAGCAGGCGGGACCATCGTCGACGACAGCAACGCGCCCATGCTCACCGTGATTGCCGACCAGGACGGCAACGAGGGAATCGTATGCGTCGACGTGTCCGCTGCGAAGAAGGACTGAACCGCCGACTCGGTTGACCCGGCGAAGACGCCGATGAACGGCAGCAGACTGCCGGATTTTCGGTGTGCGGTCGTCGGAGTTCGAGGCGGCCGGCCGAGGCGGAGGCGTTGGCGAGCGGGTGAGACTGCCCGGAGCGGGAGCGCCGGGCCAAGCCGCGACCTAGTCTGCAATCAGGCCGGCCCATCGGCCCGTCCGCCCAGCCGGTCTCCAGCCCATCGTTCAAGAGCCCATCAAGGGGAACGAGTTCATGGCCGTCTCCGACACCACCGAAGCGCTCGCCGTCGACCACCTGGACCGGCACGGCACCCGCTCGCACGAGGTCTACACCGCAGGTTTCTACGAGGGCGGGTGGGACTACGAGGTCCGCTCGATCCTCGGCAGAGCCGCCCGCGGCGGCTCCGAGCCGGGCGAGGTGCTCGCGACGATCGCCCGGGTCAAACCCAAGGATCACCGCGGGTGGTTCGCCGCGTGGGAGGCACTGGGGCGCGACGTGGCCCGGCAGGCCCAGCGGTGCGCCGACACCGGCCACACCGTCAGCGCGGCGCGCGCGTTCCTGCGCGCGGCGAACTACCTGGCCGTCGCCGTCGAGGCGATCGACGGGCTCGACGACGACACCGCAGACCACCTACCCACCTTCCGGGCGCACCGGGCAGCCTGGGAGGGTTTCGTCGCGCACGGCCGGTGGCCGGCGCAGGCCGTCACCATCCCCTACGACGGATCGAGCATGCCCGGGTGGTTCTTCCGACCCGACCTCTCCGGGGAACCGCGGCCGGTGCTGGTGATGAACAACGGCAGCGACGGGTCGGTCAGCGGTCTGTGGTGCCAGGGCGCCGAGGGCGCGCTGGAGCGCGGGTACGCCGTGCTGCTGTTCGACGGGCCGGGCCAGCAGTCGATGCTCTTCGAGCGCGGCGTCCCGTTCCGTCCCGACTGGGAGAACGTGCTCACCCCCGTCGTCGACCACCTGGCCACCCGCGACGACGTCGACCAGGACAGGGTGGCCGTCTACGGCGTCAGCCAGGGCGGGTACTGGGTCCCGCGGGCCCTGGCGTTCGAGCACCGGTTCGCGGCGGCGGTCGCCGACGGCGGCGTCGTCGACGTCGGCCGGTCCTGGCTGTCCAACATCCCGCATGCCGTGCTCGACGAGTACCGGAAGGGCCACAAGGAGAAGTTCGACCGCGACATGCGCCTGGGCATGCGGCTGCCGGGCGGCCGGGCCGCGCGGGAGACCTGGGCCTTCCGCGCCCGTCCGTACGGGGTCGAGGGCTACTCCGCCGTGCTCGACGAGGTCTCCCGGTACGCGCTCACGCCCGAGCTCGGCGCCCGCATCACGACGCCGCTGCTGGTCACAGACCCCGACGGCGACCAGTTCTTCCCCCAGTCGGCGGAGCTGGCGAAGCTGGTGCCCGGCGCCACGCTCGCCCGCTTCACCCAGGACGAGGGGGCCGCCTCCCACTGCCAGCCGCTCGCCCGTGAGCTGACCGAGCAGCGCATGTTCGACTGGCTGGACGAGCGGCTCCACCTCTGAGCCCCCGGCTCACCCCTTGAGGCCTCCGGCCAGCAGGTCGGCGCGCCAGAACCGCTGGAGCAGCAGCACCATCACGATCAGCGGCACCACCGACACGGCCGAGCCCGTGATCACCAGCGGGTATAGGTCCGAATCCCCCGCGCCTCGGGACAGGGACGTGTACAGCCCGAGGGTGATCGGGTAGAGCCGCTGGTCGGAGAGCATGATGAACGGCAGCAGGAAGTTGTTCCAGATGCCGACGAACTGCAGCAGGAATCGATCAGCTCGGTGGTCAGCGCGTGCCCGCTCCGGGCGCCGCCCGGTTCGCACCCGGGAGTACGATCAAAGTGTGGGTGAGAGCGAAAGCGGCCCGCACGAGGCCGCTCGAGACGCTTCGTCGACACAGCAGAAGACTCCGGCTCCCGACGAGGACGCCTCGAGAGCGCAGTGGGACGACGACGGCGGATTCGAGCCGGACATCCCGCGCAGCACCAAGGCTCCTGACACCGAACCCGCAAGAAGTGGGCTCTTCTTGCGCGGCGTGCTGGATTCCGCTCTTCCGCATGAGCTGGGTACGGACGACGAGCCGGAACGGTACCTGGTCACGGCCGTCTTCTCCCGTCAGGTCTCCGCTGAGGAGCGCGCCCTGATCGAGGCTCCGAGCGTCACGGCGATGCTCGCCGAACGCGGCTACCAGGGCGTATCCCTGAAAGTCGCGGACCGCCGGCTGGAGATCGCGCACACGAACCTGGCGATGCTGGTCGGCGGACTCGCCACCGAGATCGCCAGGGTCCTCCGTGAGATCGATCAGCAGGTCGTCGCGGAGCGCGAGCGGCGCGACGACGAGCGTCTTCGATGGGGCCAGGCCGAAGCGGCACGTGCGGCCAGGGTGAAGGCCGAGGCAGAGCGCGTCCGCTTCGAGTGAGCATCCGGGCCGGCGAGAACCGCGGGCCTCGGTGCTCTGGCCGGACGACGAGCAGTTCAGCCGCTACGACGAATCCGTTGGCGAATGATCCCAATGATCAACGTGCCCACGAACAGAATGAGTCCGACCACGGCCAGCCACAAGAGTCCTTCGAAGACGAACCCGACGACGGCCAGCACCGCCCAGATCACCAGCAGAATCACAATTGCGGTCCACACACCAATATGGTATGTCGCGCCCGGCGTATGCGCCGATCGAGCTTGGCGGCACCCCAAGGCGGCGTCCACCGATCGCGGCAGACCTTTCGGTGCGAGGTTCACACGCCGGTTCTCAGCGGGACCACCCGCAGAGTCGCGTCGCGTGCCGGCGAGCGTGTCATCCGGCGGACGCCGGCGTCGTCGCCGTAGCGGGAGCGCAGCGCTTGGTCGACGTCCGCCTCACGCCCGTGGTCGGGCAGGAACGCGACCGCGACGCGTAGGCCACCGATCTCGATCTCGCCTCGGCCGGAGGCCACCGCAGCTCGGTACCAGGCACCGCTGGTGCCGTGGAGCGAGCGGATGAGCTCGTCCTGGCCGAGGCGGACGTGCCCGACGGTCACGAGGGGCCGCAGCGTTCCGTCCGCACGGGCCGCTGCGACGCGGATCAGCTCCGAGTCGTCGAGCTGAGCCAGTTCGTGCTCGGTCCACGGCCCGGACGGCAGCGGGACGTCGCTCACGAGGTCGCCTCCGGGGCCGGCTCGAGCAGCGCGAGCAGGATCCGCTGCAGCTCGGCACGGTCCTGGGGCGCGATCGCCGCCAACCTCCGGTCGAACGCCCTCGCCAGCGCCGCGAAGGCGCGGTCCCGCGCGGCCACGCCGTCGTCCGTGAGCACGAGGCGGTGCCGCCGCAGGTCCGTGTCGTCGATCTCGCGGCGCATGAACCCCTTGGCGACGAGATTGCGCACGTAGACCGTCACGCTCGCCTTGGGGATCACCAGCCTCGCCGCCAGCTCGGCCGGGTACGGGGACGCGGCCACCTCGGCGAGCACGAAGAACTCCTTCGCCTCCAGGCCGAGCTCGGCCAGCTCGGCGCTGCAGGCGTCGAGCACGACGGTGAGCAGGCGGTGGTTCAGCGTCCAGAGCTGCGCGGCGTCGACCGGCATACGACCTCCTGATCGGGTGCTACCGTGGAATTAGTTCCATACTGTACTACCTGTCACTTCGGACTAAAACATCATGGAACGAAACCGACGCGAGAGGTTCTCCACCGATGCTTCAGCACCTCACGATCCCCCGCGGGCCGATCGAGCTCGCGGCCGATCTCTACCTCCCCGACAGCCTCCCGGCCGAGGGGTCCGCCCTGCGCGCCGTCGTGCTCTCGACGCCGGGCAGCAGCGTCAAGGAACAGATCGGCGCGAACTACGCCGCCCGGCTGGCCGCCCGGGGCATCGCAGCGCTCGTGTTCGACCCCGCCCACCAGGGGCAGAGCGGCGGCGAGCCGCGCGACCTCGAGGACCCCTACCGCCGTGGCGAGGACATCTCCTACGCGATCGACACGCTCGGCACGCTGCCCGGCATCGACCCGCAGCGCATCGGCGTGCTCGGCATCTGCGCCGGCGGCGGCTACGCGGTGCACACCGCTCGCACCGACCACCGCATCAAGGCCGTCGGCACGGTCGTCCCCGGCAACATGGGCACGTCGTTCCGCGGCTTCCAGCCGGACGGCCCGGCGGCCGGCCTCGACGCGATGGCCGAAGCTCGCACCGAGGAGAACCGCACCGGCGAGCTGACCCGCGAGAACTGGCTGCCCGACACCCTGGAGGACGCCGCGGCGGCCGGCGTCACCGATCTCGACACGACCCAGGCGATCACGTACTACCGCACCGAACGGGGCGGCAGCGAGCATGCGACGAACCGTCGCCTCTCGCGCGGCGACGCCCTGCTCCTGGGCTATGACGCGTTCCATCTGGTCGATCAGCTCATGACGCAGCCGCTGCAGGTCGTCCTCGCCGGGCGCATCGGCAACACCGGCTCCTACGAGTCCGGCATGCAGCTCTGGAAGCTGGCACCCAACCCCGTGGACCTCATGGTCGTCGAAGGCGCCGGCCACTACGAGATGTACGACGTACCCGAGTACGTCGACGCCGCCGTCGACCGCCTGGCCGGCTTCTACACGGACCACCTGTAGGTAGGAAGCGGACGGCGTCTGCCTCAGCCCACGGTCAGGACGACCTTGCCGTGCGTCCGCCCCGCGCCGGCGGCGAAAGCGTCCGGCAGCTCCTGCCACGGTCGGACGGCCGCGACCACGGGGTCGAGGCGGCCCTCGTGGATCTCGGTCGCGAGCCACGCCATGTCGGGGCCGAGATCGGTCTCGGCCCCGAGGAAGAACGTCGTCAGGGACCGGTCGTGGCGGCCGGCGTCACCGAACAGGGCCCCGTACCCGAAGCGCTCCTCCTGCCCGGCCGCGTGCCCCAGCGCGACGAGCGTGCCGCCCGGTGCCAGCCGGGCGAACGCCTCCACCAGGTGGGAGCCGCCCAACAGGTCGAGCACACCGGACACGTCCTGGCCCAGGTCGGACGGCGCGGCGATCACCTCACGCGCACCGAGCTCGACCAGCCGGCGCCGCGCGGCGCGGTTCCGCGTGGTAGCGACGACCTCGGCACCGCTGCGGGCGGCGAGCTGGACGGCGAACAGCCCCACAGCGCTGGTCCCGCCGAGCACCAGCACACGGCGGCCGAGGAGCGGGCCGAGGCGGCGCAGCCCGCGCAGTGCACTGGTGGCCGCGACGGGCACGACACTGGTGAGGTTCGGGTCGGCGCCGTCGGGGGCGACTCCCACGGACTCTGCGGTCACAAGCCGACGCTGCGCCCAGGCGCTGTCCACCCCCAGCGATGCCACCACCTGGCCGAGGCGCGGGCCCGTCCCGTCGAGCGCCTCGGCCACGACGACGCCCGCCGCGTCCCAGCCGGGGATCATGCCGTCCGGCAGGCCCGGCAGCGCCTCGAGGTCGCCGTGGTTCGGCGCAAAGGCGAGCACCTGGATGACGGCGTCGTGCGGTCCGGGTACCGGGTCGGGCACCTCGCGCAGGCTGAGGTGGCTGGGTGACGAGTGGTCGACCGTCCATGCGAGCATGCCGCAACTGTATGCCAACTGCCACTGAGTGCCAGTTCGCTATGATGGCCCGATGACGACGCAGCCCGGCACAGGCACGCTCCGCAGCAGGCGCATCGCGCGGAGCCGGCAGCGCCTGGTGGAGATCGCACTGCCGGCCTTCGCCGAGCGTGGGTACGACGCGGTGACCGTCGACTGGCTGTGCGACCAGGCCGAGGTGTCCAAGCGGAGCTTCTTCCGCTACTTCGCGGGCAAGGAAGACCTCGCACTGACCCCGCTGAACGACGTCTGGCGCACCCTGATCGACGGTCTCGACGAGGTGCTCGCCCGCAGCGGGCCGCTGCTGGAGGTCCTGGGTGACGCGCTCGTCGAGCGCGTCGAGCGGATGCCACCCGGGTGGGAACGCCTCGCGGTGCTCAGCGCCCGTCTGAGCGGCACCCACCCGGCGATCGACGCCGCGGGCATGCTGGTGTGCGAGCGCCTGACACAGCAGGTGGTCGACGCGATCACGGCGCGGCTGGCCGACGCGCCCGGAGCGGACCTCTCGGCCCGCTTCGTGTGCGCCGTCGCGATCGCCGGCCACCGAGCCGCCGTCGACACCTGGCGGTCGTCACCCGACGCCGAGGCGACGGCGACCCGGGCGGAGCTCTGCACCCTGATCCGGGCATCACTCACCGCCGCGCCGGACGCACTGACGATCAGGCTCCCCTGACGATCGCCCTGGACGATATGTAAAGAACTCTGCGTCATGGATCTTACGACCGCACTCCGGCAGCATCGACGGCGCAGGCGAAACACACAGGGCCCGGACACCGGGCAGGAAAGGCAGTCATGTCCGACTTCAACATCCGCGAGTTCTACGACCGCTACACCGAGGCGCTCAACGCCCACGAGTTCGACCGCATGGACGAGTTCGTCGCCGAGACGATCATCTCGCACGGCCAGCCCGCCACCCGGGCGGACGTCGTCGCGGCGCTCAAGGGCATCGCCGACGCGGTTCCCGACATTAACTGGGAGATCAAGGAAGTCGTGATCGACGCGGACGGCGGGACCCTGTCCTGCCATTCCGTCAACCACGGCACACCCACCAAGGAATGGCTCGGTGTGGCTCCCACAGGTGCTCGGATCGAGATCGACGAGATCGCCATGTACAAGGTCCGCGACGGAAAGTTCGTGCAGATGTCCAACGTCCACGACGTCGAGGCCCTGAAGAAGCAGCTCGCGGTCTGACCGGTCGGGCTCGGCACGGCGGTACCCGCCAGGTCGCCGAGCCCGGCCGTCAGGCCGGACAAGAGGGTTCGGATGCCCGTCAGCGGGCACCAGGCGGAGGGAAGTGAGCTGGCGGTGAACGTGTTCGTCATCGGGATCGCGGGCAGGACCGGAACGCTGCTCGCCAGTGCGCTGCAGCATCGGGGCGATCAGGTGCGTGGCCTCGTGCGCCGGGGTGGGCAGCGGGATGCTCTCGCTGCCCAGGGGATCGAGACGGTCGTCGGTGACATCGCACGGATGACCTCGGCGGAGCTCGCGTCCACGTTCGCGGACGCCGAGGCCGTCCTGTTCGCAGCGGGATCCAACGGCGGCGCCGCCGAGGTGACCCGCGCCGTCGACGGTGACGGGGTCGACAAGACGATCGAGGCGATGCGCCGCGCCGGCCTGCGGCGCCTGGCGCTGGTGTCGGTGCTCCCGGAGTCGTGGCGGGAGCGCAGCCTCAGCGACGAGGAGGAGTACTACTTCGCCGTGAAGAAGCAGGCGGACGTCGCGGTTGCCCGCAGCGACCTGGACTGGCTGATCCTGCGCCCGTCCCTGCTCACCGACGAGCCCGGAACGGGCAGGGTGTCACTCGGCCCGGCGGAGCTGCACGGCCAGATTCCCCGGGCGGACGTCGCCGAGACGTTGGCCGCGCTGGTGCACGAGCCGCGGATCGGCCGGCAGATCCTCGAGCTCAACGGCGGAGACACCCCGATCCCGGAGGCAGTGCGTCGCAGCATCCGCTGACCCGGGGTGACCATCGTCGGCGAGCGCAGCCCCTCGAGGTGCTGCGACGCGCCACGGACAAGAAACGCCGAGGCCTCGACGAGGCGCTCGGCGTTCGGGTCGACTTCGACGCCGCGGCGTCGAAGATCGTGCTCGGCATGTCACCCCTGGCCACACCAGGGAGTGAATAGTGAGTGTCCGGAGGGGGACTTGAACCCCCACGCCCGATAAAGGGCACTAGCACCTCAAGCTAGCGCGTCTGCCATTCCGCCACCCGGACAGGTGGACCGTTCCTGGCGTTTCCGCCTTCCCGGTGCGTGGAAAAACATAGCACGCAGAACGGGTCGGGTCCGAATCGAAAAGCGTGTGACCTGGGCCGCTCTGCGGACGGGCGGCCCAGGTCCAGCCCGAACACCGGCGCGGGGCAGCCCGGACCGGGCGCCGGCGCCCGGCGCATCAGCCCAGGAGCTGCTCCGTCGCCTCCCACAGCCGCTCCTCGCGCTCCCGGTCCCGCGCGAACGGTTCGACCTCGCGCTCGGCGGTCTTGACCACGAACGCGCCGTCGCGCAGGTGCGCCCAGCGCTCGTCGAGGGCCACGGCCGCCAGCAGGGGCCCCGACCGCTCCGGGGTGGAGACGCCGGGGATGCGCCCGATCGCGCGTCCGACCCGCTGCAGCGCGGGCCCGTGCCCCCGCGAGAGGCCGCTGCCGGGCATGAATCCCGGCTCGAACACCGACACGGCCACGCCGTCGGGCAGGCGCCGCTGCAGCTCGTGCGCGTAGTAGAGGATCGCGAGCTTCGAGTTCGAGTAGGCGATGCCCGCGTCGCGGGTGCCGGGCTCAGAACCGGCGTCCGCCGGCCGCGCGAGGTCCAGCGGGTCGCGCCACATTGCGGGCGGCACGCCGAGCAGACGGCGCGGGGTGTTCAGGTAGTACGTGTTGGACCCGAGCAGCACGATCCGGGCCGGAGCCGCGAGCGCACCCGCCAGGTCGCGCACGAGCTGGGCGTGCGCCAGGTGGTTGACGGCGAAGGTCAGCTCGTAACCGTCCACGGAGGCGGTGCGGGTGTCCACCACGGACACCCCGGCGTTGCCGATGACCGCGTGCAGCGGCCGCACCTCGCCGTCGTCCAGGAGGCTCCTTGCGGTCTTCCCGGCCGCGCGCACGTCGGCCAGGCTCGCCAGGTCGGCCCCGATGGCATGGGCGGTGGCGCCCGCTGCCCGCGCCTCGGCGGTGATCGAGTCGAGCCGCGGGCCGGGCCGCCCCACCAGGAGCAGGTCGGGACGGCGTTGCGGGCTGCGGTTCGCCATGGCCTGCACGGCGGAACGGCCGAGGCCGCTGGTCGGTCCGGTGATGAGCACGGTTCCGGTGGTCGAGATCGTCATGCCGTCATCGTGGGTCGGCAGGGCGGCGCGGGGCAGTCGTCGGGTTGTCGTAGGACCGGCAGGGCCACCACAAGTACGCGGGCGGAGCGCAGACTGGAGCGATGGAGCTCGGACCTGCGATACGACACTGGCGCGACCGCGTGTCGCCCGACGCGGCCGGGATACCGGTCGGCGCCCGGCGGCGCGCCGCGGGGCTGCGCCGCGAGGAGCTGGCCCAGCTCGCCGGCATCTCCGTCGACTACCTCACGCGGCTGGAGCAGGGGCGGGCCACCGCGCCGTCGGACCAGGTCGTGGAGGCGCTCGCCCGGGGCCTGCGGCTCAGCGAGCCCGAGCGCGAGCTGCTGTTCCGGCTCGCCGGGCTGACCGCGCCGGGGCGCGGCCTGGTCTCCACCCGCATCACCCCCAGCGTGCAGCGGCTGCTCGACCGGTTCGACGGGCACCCCGTGGTGATCTTCGACGCCATGTGGAACCTCGTGACCGCCAACGCCGCCTACGACGCCCTCATGGGCCGAACCACCGCGTGGCGCGGGCCGGAGCGCAACGCGGTCTGGCGGCACCTGCTCGGGCCTGCCTCACGCGTGGTCCACTCGCCGCAGGAGGAGGCAGACCTGGTGGCGAACCTCGTGGCCGACCTGCGGCTGACGGCGACGCGATACCCCGGGGACCCACGCATCCGCCGCCTCGTGGCGGAGCTCCGGACGCGCAGCACCGAGTTCGTGCGGCTCTGGGAGGCGATCGACCTGACCGCGCAGGAGGCACCGGCGAAGCTGAAGACGGTCGACCACCCCGAGGTCGGACGCATCCGGATCGACTGCGACACCCTCGTGGTCGCCGGGGACGACCTGCGGATCATGGTCTACTCCTGCGAGCCCGGCACCGAGGACGCGGAGCGGCTCGCGCTCGCGATCGTCCTCGGTAACCAGGCGATGCGCGATCAGGCACCGAGCGATCGGGCACCGAGCCGCCGGGAGGCCGACGGCGCCGTCACTCCCCCTCGGCGACCTCGATGATCGTCTTGCCAGGTACGCGCCGTCCGGCGAACGCGGCCGCCGTCTCGGACAGCGGCCGCACGACCCCGACCACGGGCTTGAGGCGGCCGGCGCGGACCCGTTCGGCGAGGTCGACCAGCCGGGCGCGGTCGGGTTCGACGACGAAGAAGATCGCCCGTCCGTCCCTCGGGTGGACGGTGGGCGGCGCCGCAATGGTGACGACGGTGCCGCCCGGGCGCACCAGCCCGGTCGAGCGTTCCAGCACCTCGCCGCCGATGACGTCGAGCACCAGGTCCACGTCGCCCGCCTGATCCAGCTCCCCGGCGCCCAGGTCGAGGAACGTGTGCACCCCCAGGTCCGCCGCGAGGTCCCGGTCCCCGGCGCGGCCAGCGGGTCTCAGGTACTGCGGTGTCCATGCTGCCCAGGGGTCGACGGTCCGCGCCGCCCGAGTCCGGCCAGGACCCCCCGATTTCCGGACCGGACCTCCCGTGCCGGCCCTACGGTTCCCGCATCCGGGACCTGAGCACGTCGAACTCGCACCCCGGCGCGTCCGGGTCGAAGCCGTGCTCGACCAGCCAGCGCGCCGCCGTCAGGCTGCGCAGCGACCACCAGGCGCGGATCACGTCGCGGTCGGCGCCGGGGCCGTAGCCGGCGAGCAGGTCGTCCAGGCGTTCCTCGTGCCCGAGCGTCAGGATGGCGAGGTCGAACATGGCGTCGCCCGGCGCGGCCTCGGACCAGTCGATGACGCCGGTGACCTCGTCGCCGTCGACGAACACGTGCGTGATCTGCAGGTCGCCGTGGACGAACGCCGGCCGCCACGGGCGGAGCGCCAGCTGCGCGATCTCGCGGTTGCGCCGGACCACCTCGGCGGGCAGGACGGCGTTGTCGAGCAGCCAGGCGCACTCGCGCTCCAGCTCCGCCGCGACGTCGGCCGGCCTGCGGCCCGGCCACGGCGGCAGCGGCGCGTCGTGCAGCCTCCGGATCGCGGCACCCGCCGCGGCCCACGCCGCCGACGACGCGGCGGACGGCTCGCCGAGGACGCCGAGCGCCGTGCCCCGCACCGCGGCGATCGCGAGCACGGGCGGCTCGTGCCAGAGGATCGCCGGGGTCGGTACCGGCGCCATCGCCATCGCCCGCACCTCGACGTCCGCGTGCGCCGGATCGCCGTCGACCTTCAGGAACACGTCGCCCACGCGCAGCGTCGCGCGCTGGCTGTGGGCGACGACGACCTCCACCTCGTCCATGCCGGCCATCCTGACGGAACGGACCGCCGATCTCGCCGGTTTTTCCGCGGCGGCCCTGCGGCGATGCTGCGGCGACCCTGCCGCGCCCCCTGCCAGAGCCGAGCGGCCTAGGACCGGCCGACCCGCTCGCCGTCGACCCAGACCTCCAGGTCCGGGTTCTTCTCCTGCCAGAAGCAGACCATCCCGGCGATCCGCAGCCCCTCGCGCAGCGGGGTGTCGTAGCCCCAGACGACGTCGCGCAGCCGCAGGTCGCCGACGCGGACCGTCCAGTAGGCGGCCGTGCCCTTGTACGCGCAGTAGCTCACCGTGTCGGTGGGCGTGAGCAGGTCCATCCGCACGTCGACCTGCGGCAGGTAGTACCGCGGCGGCTGCCCGGACTGGACCAGGACGACCGGCCGGCGCGACTCGGCGACCACCTCACCGCCCGCAACCACCCGGACGTGCCGGTTCGACGGCATCGCGTCCACCCGCACGTACGGGTCGCGCGCGTGGGTGTGGATCACCTCCTCCTCGGCGAGCCAGGTGTCGAGGGCCGACCAGTCCAGCGTCACCGCGTCCCGCAGGGCCGCGAGCGGGGCCTGCGGGTAGCGCTGGGCGGCGCCGGGCAGCACCCGCTCCCCCGCCGCGCCGTCCGGCACGACGACGTCGAACAGCTCGCTGGGCCCGAGGCTTCGGGACCGGCGACCGGGGCCCGCAGGACGCAGCCCGGCCCTCAGCTCGGCGGGGGCGAAGAAGTACTGGGGGTAGAAGCGGTGCTCCCAGACCAGCAGCGGCGGGTCGGCGTCCGCGACGAGCACGCCCCCGCTGTAGGCGCGCACGCGGACCGAGCCTGGCTCGGCCGTTCCCGGCTGGATCGCGACTGCCCTGGGTGCGATCTCTCCCCGCGCCGCGTCCCTGCGCACGGTCTCCCGCTGCACGATGTCGCTCATCCTGTCCGCCACCCTTCGTCGTCCGTCGCGATCCGCCGCGCGCCGGGGGATCTCGCGCTTCACTCCTACCCACCTGACCGGCGAGCTCCCCGATGCGTGACCGTCCCGTCGGACGAGTGTCAGCGGTCGGGTGTTTCCTGGACCCATGAACAGATCGGACCGGGACGACACGAGCCGGAGGACGCGGTTCGCGATCGACGCCGTCACCGCGGTACGCCTGGTGCGCGAGGACCCCGCGGCGGGCGCCCACGTGCCGCTGGTCGCGCCGGCGGCGCTGCGCAGCCATGCCATGTCGATCCTCTATCGCGACACCGACGCGGGGCTGCTGGACGAGAAGACGGCGCGGGCGCTGCTCGAACGGGTCGCCACGCTCAAGGTCCGGTTGCTCGGCGACCGGGTCTCGCGCGCGACCGCGTGGAAGGTCGCCCGGCAGCTCGGCTGGCACGACACCGGCCAGGCCGAGTACCTCGCGGTGGCCACGCTGCAGGCCGACGTCCTGGTGGCGGGCGACCGCGACATCGCGGCGGCCGCGGCGGGGCTGGTGCCCCTGGCCACCTACGACGACCTGCGCCGGGCGTGACGGGTCGCGTCCGACGGGTCGGCGCCCGACCGGCCCCGGACGCTCGTGCGCCACAATCCTCGCGTGACCACCCTCAGGTTCGAGCTCACCGCCTCCGTCCCCGTCGACCCGCACGCCGCGATCGACTTCCTGGCCGACCTCACCCGGCATCGCGGCCTGCACCCCTACCTGGTGTCCGCCGACGTCGTCGCGAGCGGCGCCGGCCCGGACGGGCCGTGGCAGGACTGGCACGTCGTCGAGCGGCCCCGGCTCGGTCCGCTGCGGTACACGATCCGCTTCCCGGCCCGCATGGTGCGTGCCGAAGACGATGTGCTGACGTCGTCCGTGCGCGCCGCGCCGGGCTGCACGCTGCGCACGGTCACCCGGGCGACGGCGTCGGGCGACGGCGCCCTGCTCACGGAGACGACCGAGGTGACGGCCCCCTGGCCGGTAGCCGGGTACATGACCCGCCACGCCCGCGCCGCGCACGAGCGGACGTTCGCGCTGCTGCCCGGGGAGCTGGGCCGGCTCCGGTAGACAGGACGGGGTCGGCAAGGCTCGCCACGCCGCACGACACGCCGAGCGGCCCACCGTGTGTGCCCGGCGGTTCGGGGGCATCATGAGGAACATCGGGGGCGGCCGCATCTCGCGAGAGGAGCCGCGGCATGGAGCTGTCCGACCGGGCCAGAGCGACGCAGGACGCCATCGAGCCCGTCACGTCCTTCTTCGTCTCGCTGCGCGCGATGGACGGCCAGCGCGACGTCGTCGACCTGACGTTCGGCGACCCGCACGAGATGCCGCTGCGAGGCCTCGTCGACGCCCTGCGCACCAACCTCGAGCCCCGCGCCGTGGACTGGTTCGCCTACAAGACCAGCCTGGCCCCCGCGCGGGAGACGATCGCGGAGGGGCTGCGCGGCGAGCTCGGCCTCCCCTTCGACTCGGACGACGTGGCCATGACGCAGGGCGCGTTCGGCGCCATCGCGCTGGCGTTCCGGCTCGTGGCCGACGCCGGGGACGAGGTGGTGATCCCCGAGCCCGGCTGGTTCTACGCCCCGATGCTGCAAGCGGCCAACCTGGTGCCGGTCCGGGCGCCGCTGAGCGCAGACGGGTTCGACCTGGACGTCGAGGCCGTCGCCCGGGCGATCACGCCGCGCACCCGCGTCGTCGTCGTGAACTCCCCCGCCAACCCGACCGGCCGCGTCTACGCCCGGGACCGGCTGGTCGAGCTCGCGAGCGTGCTCGACGCCGCGTCGGCGCGCGCCGGCCGCCGGATCTGGCTGTTGTCCGACGAGCCGTACCGCAGGATCCGGTTCGACGGCGTGGGCTTCACGAGCCCGGCCGAGTGCTACCCGTGGACCCTGGTCGACTACAGCTACGGCAAGGTCCTGCTCGCGCCCGGACAGCGCCTCGGCTACCTCGCGCTCTCGCCCCTGATCCCCGACGACGTGCGCATCGAGCTGCGCGCCGCTCTGCTCCCCCTGCAGATGGGGCTCGGCTGGGGCTTCCCCGACGCCCTCATGCAGTACGCGGTGCCGGCCCTGGAGACCGTCTCGATCGACGTCGGCGAGCTGCAGCGGCGCCGCGACCTCATGGTCGCCGCGCTCGGCGCGGCGGGCTACGACCTCACCGTGCCCGAGGGCACGTTCTACCTGTGGAGCGCCGCGCCGGGCGGCGACGCGCCGGGCTTCGTCACCGCGCTCGCCGGGCGCGGCGTGTTCGTGCTGCCCGGCACCGTCTTCGACCGGGCCGGGCACTTCCGGATCAGCCTGACCGCGACCACCGCCATGCTGCAGCGGGCGCTGCCGGCCCTGCGCGAGCTCGCGCCGCGCTGACAGGTCGGGCCGCCGGGCCGCCGCGGTCCGGCCGCGTGACGGGCCACGCCGTCCGCCCGTCCCGCCCGTGTCAGCGTCCCCTGGCACACTGGCGGCCATGACTTACCCGGACGCCGCCTCGCCCGAGCTCGACGTGACAGGACCCGCGCTCGACCTGGCGCCGACGCCGCTCGACGTGCTGCGTTCCGTCTTCGGCTACGACGCCTTCCGCGGCGAACAGCAGGAGATCATCGAGACGGTGACGAACGGCGGCGACGCCCTCGTGCTCATGCCCACCGGCGGCGGCAAGTCGCTGTGCTACCAGATCCCGGCCCTGGTCCGGCAGGGCACCGGCGTGGTGATCTCGCCGCTGATCGCGCTGATGCAGGACCAGGTGGACGCCCTGGAGGCGCTCGGGGTGCGCGCCGGCTTCCTCAACTCGACCCAGGACGCGGACCAGCGCCGCCAGGTGGAGCAGGCCTACCGGTCGGGCGAGCTGGACCTGCTCTACCTCGCGCCGGAACGCCTCGGGGTCGAGTCCACGGCCCGGCTGCTCGACCAGGGCACCATCGCGCTGTTCGCGATCGACGAGGCGCACTGCGTGTCCCAGTGGGGCCACGACTTCCGCCCCGACTACCTGCGCCTCGGCGCGCTGGCCGAGCGGTGGCCCGGCGTCCCTCGCATCGCGCTGACCGCGACGGCCACCCAGCACACCCGCGAGGAGATCGCGGACCGCCTGGGCCTGACAGAGGCCAGGCACTTCGTGGCCAGCTTCGACCGGCCCAACATCACCTACCGCGTCGCGCCCAAGGACAGCCCGCTCAGGCAGCTGCTGAACCTGGTGCGCACCGAGCACCCCGGCGAGGCCGGGATCGTGTACTGCCTGTCACGCGCGTCGGTCGAGAAGACCGCCCAGCAGCTCACCGACCAGGGCATCCGCGCCCTGCCGTACCACGCGGGCCTGCCCGCGGCGGTGCGCGCGGCCAACCAGGCGACGTTCCTGCGCGAGGACGGCGTGGTCATGGTCGCGACCATCGCGTTCGGCATGGGCATCGACAAGCCCGACGTGCGGTTCGTGGCGCACCTCGACCTGCCCAAGTCCGTCGAGGGCTACTACCAGGAGACGGGCCGCGCGGGGCGCGACGGCCTGCCGTCGACGGCGTGGCTCGCATACGGCCTGGCCGACGTGGTCCAGCAGCGCAAGATGATCGCCGAGTCCGAGGGCGACCTCGCGCACCGCCGCCGGCTGTCGTCCCATCTCGACGCCATGCTGGCGCTCTGCGAGACCGTGGAGTGCCGCCGCGCCCAGCTCCTGCGCTACTTCGGTCAGCAGCACCCCGGGGACTGCGGGGCGTGCGACACCTGTCAGAACCCGCCCGAGGCCTGGGACGGCACCGTCGCCGCCCAGAAGCTCCTGTCCGCCGTGTTCCGGCTGGACCGCGAGCGCAACCAGCGTTTCGGCGTGGGCCATGTGGTCGACATCCTGCGGGGCAAGGCCACGCCCAAGATCACGCAGTGGGGGCACGACGGCCTCACGGTGTTCGGCGTGGGCGAGGACCTGTCGGACGGCGAGTGGCGGTCCGTGGCGCGCCAGCTCCTGGCGCAGGGCCTGCTGGAGGTGGACTCGAACCACGGCACGCTGCTGCTCACCGAGACCAGCGGCGACGTCCTGGGCCGGCGGCGCGAGGTGCGGCTGCGGCGCGACCCTGCCCCGGCGGCGGGCGCGGCGCGCCGGTCGTCCCGGTCCGGGGGCGCGAAGGCGGACGCGGTGGCGCTGTCCGACGCCGACCAGGAGGTGTTCGAGCGGCTGCGCGCCTGGCGGGCTGCGGCGGCCAAGGAGCAGGGCGTGCCCGCCTACGTGGTGTTCCACGACGCGACGCTGCGCACGGTGGCGACGGAGCGGCCGGGCGACCTGGACGCGCTGAGCGGGATCAGCGGCGTGGGCCAGGCCAAGCTGGACCGCTACGGCGAGGGGATCCTGGCAGCGCTGCACGCCCAGGAGTGAGCAGCGGTCGCGGTCGACGGCGGAGACGGTTTTGCACACTGCGAAACCGACGTCGTGCCGGGGCCGGGCCGGTCGTACGCTCATCCGTGAGCTGACGGAGGTATGCGGCGATGCGAACTCCTCTTCACCTGGCCCTGCGCAGGTTGGTGCGGGACGTCGGGATCGACGCGCACGGACGCGCGCCGAAGGCCGGCGGGCTCACCCGGCGCCAGTTCCTGGGCGGGTCCCTGGCGACCGGTGCCGGACTCGGGTTCGCCGCGACGGCGCCCGGGGTCGCGGCAGCGGCCGGACCCGGCAGGCGGCACCCGCGGATCGTCGTCGTCGGCGCCGGCCTGGCCGGCCTGACCGCGGCGTACCGGCTGAGGCAGGCCGGCTACGGCGCGACCGTCTACGAGGCGGCCGACCGGATCGGTGGCCGCTGCTGGTCGAACCGCCGCTGGCGCGACGGCCAGGTCTCCGAGCACGGTGGGGAGCTCATCGACACCGGGCACAACGCGATCCTCGACCTGGTCGACGAGCTCGGCCTGGACGTCGAGAACCGGGCGGAGGCGACCCCGCCGGGCACGGAGCCGTTCTACTTCTTCGACGACGTGCCGTACCTGGTCGACGAGGTCCGTGACGACCTGCGGGAGATCCTGCCGCAGGCCCAGAGCGATGCCGAGGCCGCCGGCTTCCCGATCCTGTACCACGACCACACCGCCCGGGCCCGCGAGCTGGACCTGATGTCGATCCGGCAGTGGATCGACGCCTATGTGCCCGGCGGCCCGTCCTCCAGGCTCGGCCGGCTGCTCGACGTGGCCTACACGATCGAGTACGGCGCAGAGATCGACCGTCAGTCGTCGCTCAACCTGATCAACCTCTTCGGCTACTCCACGGCCGAGGACCCGCAGCTGTTCGGCGAGTCCGACGAGGTGTTCCACGTGGCCGGCGGGAACGACCAGGTCGTCACCCGCCTGGCCGAGGCCCTGCCCGGCCAGATCGTGACCGGCACCGCCCTCACCGCGCTGGAGCGGGACGACCGCGGCCGCTACGCGCTGAGCCTGACCCGCCACGGGAGGAGCACCACGGTGGTCGCCGACCGGCTCCTGCTCGCCCTGCCGTTCTCGCTGCTGCGCCGCGTCGACCTGCGCGGGGCCAGGTTTCCGGAGCTCAAGCGCACGGCCATCGCGGACCTGCCGATGGGGCAGAACACCAAGCTCGTGCTGCAGTTCGACCGGCGCGCCTGGCAGGAGGCCGGCTGCGACGGGGACACGTTCGCCGACACCGGCTACCAGGCCACCTGGGACACCACGCTCGGCCAGCGCGGTGTCCGGGGCATCCTCACGAACTTCACCGGCGGACGCGTGGCGCTCGACTTCGCGGACGCCTCGGCCACCCGGTACGCCCGCCGGTTCCTGGGGCAGCTCACGCCGGTGCTGCCGGAGGTCCCACCCACGTGGACCGGAGCGGCGTCCCTGGACTACTGGCCGGGCTACCGCTGGACCCGCGGTTCGTACGCCTACTACGCCGTCGGGCAGTACACGACCTTCGCCGGCGTCGAGGCCGAACCGGTCGGCACGTGTCACTTCGCCGGCGAGCACACCTCGATCGAGAGCCAGGGCTACCTCAACGGCGCCGTCGAGTCCGGCGAACGGGCTGCGCGGGAGATGCTCGACGCGCTCCGGTAGCCGCGCGACGGCACGCTCGTCCCGGTGGTCCAGGACGAGACGTGCTCACAGGTCGTGCTCGGCGAGCTCGCGGAACTCGTCCGGCACGGCGCCGGCCCGGCGCAGCACCACGGGGAGGTAGCCGACGGCGTCCCCGCCGAACCGCGTCCGGATCGCGTCCATCGACTCGTCGACGGCGCTCCGTGCCGCGCCCGGCGCGGAGCCGGGGCGCCACGGGTCGGGCGGTTGCAGGTCGAGCTCGAGCTGGACCGCCCCCTGGTCCGCGATGTTCGAGACGGAGACGCCGAGCAGGGTGATCTCGCACGGCGCGGCGTCCTCGATGGCGGACCAGGCCAGCCGCACCGCGACCTCGGTGAGGGTGAGCGTGGCGGACATCGGCACCGGCAGCGTGAGGGACCGCGTCGCCCGGTGCATGCCCGCGAACCGCACCGCGACCGTCACCGTGCGCCCCGCGCGCCCCTTGGCCCGCAGCCGGCGCGAGACCCGGTCGGACAGGTGCGCCAGGACCGCCCGGACGTCGTCGGGCTCCGGACGGCGTCGGCTCAGGGCCGACTGCGCCCCCACGGAGCGCGCGCGGCGGCTGGTGACGACCCGGCGCGGGTCCTCGTCCTGCGCCATCGCGCTGAGCTTGTGCCCGACGGCGTGCCCGAGGATGTGCTCGACCGCGGACGACGGGGTACGCGCCAGCTCACCGATCGTCCGGATGCCGAGGTCGGCCAGCCGCTGCTCGTTCACGGGGCCCACGCCCCAGATCAGGCGGACGGGCAGCGGGTCGAGGAAGGTCCGCTCGGCGCCGGGGTCGACGACGACCAGGCCGTCCGGCTTGGCCACCTGGGAGGCGATCTTCGCGAGGTGCTTGGTGCGCGCGGCGCCGACCGAGATGGGTAGTCCTACCTCGGCACGGACGCGTTCGCGGATCCGCGCCCCGATCGCCGCGGGCGGGCCGAACAGGTGTGTCGCACCGGACACGTCGAGGAACGCCTCGTCGATCGAGATCCGTTCGACCGTCGGCGTGACGTCCGCCAGGACGGCCATCACGGCATCGCCGAGCCGCTGGTACTCCCGGAAATGACCCCGGACGAACACGAGGTCGGGGCAGAGCCCGGCTGCGCGCCAGCCGGGCATCCCGCCCTGCACCCCGTGGACCTTGGCCTCGTACGAGGCCGCGAGCACGACTCCCCCGCGCGGTCCGCCGCCGACGGCGATCGGCCGTCCGCGCAGGCCAGGGTCCAGCAGCTGCTCGACCGACGCGTAGAACGCGTCGAGGTCGGCGTGCAGGATCGTGGCCTCGCGGACGGACATGACAACATTCTACTCGAACACGTGTTCTATGCCTCCGGCCCCGGCCGGCACCTCCCTGGTTCGGGTTCCAGGCACACCTGAGCGTCATATATGATGTACGACGTGCCGACGACGCCCCCCGCCCCGATCGCCCTTCCCTCCCGGACGGAGCACGCGCTCGCGACCATCAAGGAGGGCATCCTCAGCGGCCGGCTCGCCGCCGGGCAGGCGCTCGTCGAGGCGGAGCTCGCCCAGGAGCTGGCGATGTCCAAGACCCCGGTCCGCGAGGCGCTCAAGACCCTGGAGATGAGCGGGCTTGTCGTCGTGCGGCCCTACGTCGGGGTGCGTGTGCGGGAGCTGACGCAGGCCGACGCCGTCGCCATCTACGAGACCCGGCTGCTGCTCGAACCCGAGGCGACCCGGCGCAGCGTGCTGCGCGGCATGGACACCGCCGCCGCGCGCGCGGCGCTGGAACGGGCCGCCGAGGTGACCGAGCCGGCGCAGCGCAGCCTCGCCAACCGCGCGTTCCACGCGGCGCTCTGGGCGGCGGCCGACAACACGATCCTGACCGGCATGCTGGAGGGGCTGCGGGACCAGACGGCGCTCGCCGCCGTCACCACCTGGGCCAAGCAGCCGAGCTGGCGCGACGAGGCGCAGGAGCACGCACAGATCCTTGCCGCCGCCGAGGCCGGCGACGCCGACCTCGCGGCGGACCTGACCCGCCGGCACATCGCCGGCTTCCTCGACCGGCTCCGCCTGGGAGGTGCGACCGCCTGACCCGCAGGACCCGCGCCGCGAGCGCCGGCGGGCCTGAGGGCCTGGCGTCGGCACGCGCGGCGACGCAAGCGAGGTGCAGCCCGTTCACCGCCAAGTTCCCGGGCCGCACCTCTGGAACGAGTGCTCCATGGCGGAGCACGCACGTCACTCGATGAAGGAGCAACGATGCTCAATAGTACAAAGCAGCCTGCGCCCGTCGCAGCCCGGGCGCGACGCAGCCAGATGCGCTGGACGATCGTCGCGTTCTCGGCGCTCGGGCTCACGATCGCCTACCTCGACCGCGCCGCCCTCAGCGTCGCGCTGCCGTTCATCTCGGAGGACTTCCACATCAGCCCTGCCGTGCAGGGTGTGCTGCTGTCGTCGTTCTTCTGGACCTACGCGCTGTTCCAGGTGCCGTCGGGCTGGCTCCTGGACAAGTTCGGCCCGCGCGTCATCTACCCGATCGCCGTGGGCTGGTGGTCGGTCTGGACGGCGCTGACCGCCTTCGCGACCGGCGTCACGAGCCTGATCGTCTTCCGGCTGGGCCTCGGGATCGGCGAGGCGCCCGTGCAGCCCGCGAACATCAAGGTGGTCTCCACCTGGTTCCCGCGCCGCGAGCGGGCCTTCGCGTCCAGCCTGTTCGACATGGGCCAGCAGATCGGCTCGGCCCTCTCGATCCCGATCGTCACGTCGATCGCCGTCTTCGCCGGGTGGCGCTGGACCTTCATCCTGATCGGCGCCGTGGGGCTGGTGTGGATCGTCGGCTGGCTCGCCATCTACCGCGCGCCGCAGAACCACAGGCGGGTCAGCGCGGAGGAGCTGGAGCACATCCGCTCCGACCAGGCCGAGATGGTGCGGCACAGCGGGGAGCCGGTGCGCTGGAGCGCGCTGCTGCGCGACAACCAGACCTGGGCGCTGATGCTCGGCTACGTCTTCCGGTCGCTCGCCGGGGCGTTCTTCCTCACGTGGTACCCCAGCTACCTGCTCAACGAGCGCGGGTTCACCGAGGCGGAGTTCGGCATGGTCGGGGCCCTGCCCGCGGTCATCGGCATCGGTTCCACGGTGCTGGGCGGGATCGTCTCCGACCGCATGCTCGCCTCCGGACTCTCGCCGAACGTCGCGCGCAAGGTGCCGATCATCTCGGGCCTCGTGCTCAGCGCGTGCATCGGCTTCAGCCCGTTCGTGGAGAGCAACGTGGTGCTCATGGTGATCCTCACCGTCTCCAGCGCCGCGCACTCCTTCGCCGGGGCCGCGATCCTCAGCCTGCCGGCCGAGGTCTCCCCCAGCCCCGAGCGCGTCGGCTCGCTGGCGGGCTTCCAGAACTTCGGCTCGCAGCTCGGCAACCTCATCAGCCCCATCGCGATCGGCCTGGCTCTGACGGCGTCCGGCGGCTCCTACCTCTGGCCGCTCGTCCTCGCCGCGATCAGCTGCCTCGTGAGCGCCGCCATCTACGGCCTGTGGGTGCGCATCAAGCCGGTCGAGCAGCAGGCCGACGCCCTGCAGTACGCCGGCCCCGAGCAGAACAGTCCCCAGCAGAACGGAGCATCATGACCGGGCACCACGACGTCGTCGAACGCCTGCGGACGGTCGTCGGCATCCCCGTCGTCCCCTACGCCCCCGACGGCGGCGTCGACCTCGCCCTGACCGGGCAGCTCGCCGACCGCCTGATCACCTCGGGGCTCGGCGCAATCACCCCGAACGGCAACACCGGCGAGTTCTACGCCCTGACGCCGCGCGAGCGCGCCGATGTCGCCCGCACCGTCACCGAGGTGGCCCGCGACCGCGCGGTCGTCATCGTGGGCGTGGGGCTGGACCCCGCCACGGCGCGGGCCGAGGCCGAGGCGGCCGCCGAGCTCGGCGCGCACGCGGTCATGGTGCACCAGCCGGTGCTCCCCTACATGTCGCGCCGGGGCTGGGTCGAGTACGTGGCAGCCGTCGCGCACGCGGTGCCCGGCCTCGCCGTCCTGCCGTACGTCAGCTCCCCGGCCGTCCGGGGGGCGGACGTCGCGGCGCTCGCGCACCAGGCGGGCAACGTCGTGGGGGTCAAGTACTCCGTGCCGGACCCCGTCGCCTTCGCCGAGACGGTGCAGGACACCGACGCCGACCTGCTCTGGATCGCCGGGCTCGCCGAGTCGTACGCGCCGTCGGCGTGGCAGGCGGGTGCGCGCGCGTTCACCTCGGGCCTGGTCAACGTGGCGCCCGACGTCTCGTTCGACCTGCTGGACGCGCTCCGGCAGGACGACGCCGCCCGCGCGGCCGCCGTCTGGCGCCGCATCCGGGAGTTCGAGCAGCTGCGGGCCCGCGACCGGTCCGCCGACAACGTCTCCGTGGTCAAGGAGGCAATGCACCAGATGGGGCTGTGCGACCGGTCCGTCCGGCCGCCCAGCACCACCCTGGCCGAGCCCGACCGCGCCGCCATCACGCGGATCCTCGACGACTGGAAGGTTGCGGCATGACCGGCACGACGATCGCCCGGCTCACCACCTACCTGCAGCGGGTCGGGAACCGGCCCCGCGTGCTGCTGCGGATCACGACCGACGACGGCATCGACGGCTGGGCCGAGATCTACAACCACGGCCCCGACCTCGCCTACCCCGCGATCATCGAGTACATCGCGGACCAGATCGCGGGCATCGACGCGTCCCGCGTCGCGTACGTGAACCAGCTCCTGCACCAGTCGGCCCGGTTCCCGCAGGGGGCGCTGGGGCTGGCGGCCATCGCCGCGGTGGACCACGCCCTGTGGGACATCGCCGCCAAGCGGCTCGGCGTGCCCGTCTATCAGCTCCTCGGCGGCGCCGTGCGCGACCGCGTGCGCGTCTACGCGGGCCTCTACGACGCACCTGACGTGCCCGAGCTGCGCGACCGCACGGCAGCGCTGCACGAGAACCACGGCGTGGACGCCTTCAAGCTGAGCCCCTACCGCCGCGACCTGGGGTCCCGGTTCGGGCTGGTCGCCCGCGAGCTCGGCCGCTGGTTCGGCGAGATCCGGGCGAGCCATCCCGAGGAGTGGGAGTTCGCGTTCGACGCCCACGGCTGCCTCTGGGAGCCGCGCCAGGCCGTGGACCTGGCCGCGGCGCTCGCCCCGGACGAGCCGATGTTCCTGGAGGAGCCGATCCGCCCGGAGTACCTGCCCGCCTGGGGCCGGATCCGCGCGGAGATGACGGTGCCGCTCGCCACGGGTGAGTCGCTCTACTCCCCGAACGAGTTCCTCGGCCTGCTGAACGTGCAGGGCGCCGACATCGTCCAGCCCGACATCTGCGTGGTGGGCGGGCTCACCCAGATGCGCAAGATCGCCACGCTCGCCGAGGCGCACGACGTCCCCGTCGCACCCCACAACCCGCTGGGGCCGCTCGCGACGGCGGCCAACGTGCACTTCGCGGCCGCGACGTGGAACTTCTCGATCCTGGAGTACAAGTTCGACGAGGTCTCCTGGTGCCACGACCCGTACGTACCGGTCGACGGGCACCTGGAGCTGCGGCCGGACCGGCCCGGCTGGGGCATCGAGATCGACGAGTCGGCGCTGGCGCACGACGACTGGGTGCACTGGGAGCGCAGGGTCCCGGTGCGGAGGGACGGGTCGACGGGATGGATGTGACGACACCGAGTGCTAGCCCCGTGACCAGCAGGGACGCCCGGACCAGCGCGATCCGGGAGCTCGCCGTCCGGGAGACCACCCCGGACGGACTTGACGCCGTCGCCCGCCGCGCCGCCCAGGCGGCCGGCGCGCTCGCCGGGTGGCCGCGCGAGCGGCGCGCAGGGCTCCTGGAGGCGCTCGCCGACGCGCTCGACGCCGACCGGGACGGGCTCGTGGCCGAGGCCGACCGCGAGACCGCCCTCGGCCCCGACCGGCTCGGCGGCGAGCTCACCCGCACGGCGTACCAGCTCCGGACGTTCGCCCGCGTGGTGCGCGACGGCGCCTACCTCGAGGCCACGATCGACCACGCCGGCCCCACCCCCATGGGCCCGCGCCCCGACCTGCGCCGCATGCTGGTGTCCCTCGGCCCGGTCGCGGTCTACGCGGCGAGCAACTTCCCGTTCGCGTTCTCGGTGCTGGGCGGCGACACGGCCTCGGCGCTCGCCGCGGGCAACCCCGTCGTCGTCAAGGCGCACCCGGGACACTCCGCCACGTCGGAGCGCGTGGCTCGGCTCGCCGAGCGGGCCGTCGCGGCGTCGGGCGCGCCCGAGGGCACGTTCGCCCTGGTGCACGGCTTCGACGCGGGCGTAGCCCTCGTGTCCCACCCCGCGATCCGCGCGGCCGGGTTCACGGGATCGCTCGCCGGCGGGCGTGCGCTGGCCGACGCCGCGGCGGCCCGTCCCGCGCCGATCCCGTTCTACGGGGAGCTCAGCAGCATCAACCCGGTGCTCGTCACGCCGACCGCCGCGCGAGACAGGGCGGACGAGTACGGGGCGGGGCTCGCCGCCTCGGTGCTCCAGGGCGGCGGGCAGTTCTGCACCAAGCCCGGGCTCGTCCTGGTACCCGCGGGAGCGGACGGCGACCGGGTGGTCGATTCGGTGGCGCGGGCGATCGACGCGGCGCCCGCGCTGCCCGCCCTGACGGCGGGCATGGCGGACGCGTACAGGCGGGGGCTGACGGCGCGGGCCGCCGACGCCGTCGTCCGGGCGCAGGGTGCGGCCCGTGCATCGACCGATCCGGGGACCGGGGCGCCCGACGGGACGGGGACGACGACGCGGCCGGCGCTGCTCGAGGTCCCGGCCGCAGAGCTGACGGCCGAGCTCGTCGAGGAGTGCTTCGGGCCGCTGGCCGTCGTCGTGCGGTACGCGGACGAGGCCGAGGCCGTGGACGTCGTCGAGCGGGTGGAAGGGTCGCTCACCGCGAGCATCCTCACGGGCGACGCCACCGACCTGGACCTGCCCGCCGCGCGGGCCGCGCTCGCGGCGCGCGCCGGGCGGGTGCTGTACGACGGCTACCCGACCGGTGTGGCCGTGAGCTGGGCCCAGCACCACGGCGGTCCGTGGCCGTCGACCAACTCGCTGCACACGTCCGTCGGCGCCTCCGCGATCCGCCGGTTCCTGCGTCCGCTCGCATGGCAGCAGGCGCCGGAGCACGCTCTGCCGGCGGAGCTGCGGGACGGGGCACCGGTCGTCCCGGTCCGCGTCGACGGGGAGCTGGTGCTGCCGCAGGGGTGAGGAAAACAAGCGGCCCCGCGGCTGTGGATGCCGCGGGGCCGCTCGATCCGCTGTCTCATTCGGATCCCGCCGGCGCTCTCGCGCCGGAAGCCTGCCCCGAGTCTAGCCGATCCACCCGTCCGCGCCGGGCGGGTGAATCCCGTCCCTTCGGGCGCGGCGTCGGATACATCGGCGTATCGTCGCAGGTGCCACAGCACCGGGCAGTGCGGCAGTGCCCGTCCGGCGGTTCAGCCACGGTCGGCCCGACCCGCGTACCCCGGTCCGTTCCCGCGGGAGGCTCCGCGGCCGGACGCAGGACCACCGGCCGTGCGGTGGGCTCCGTGGAACGCCCGCGCGTATCGCGCCCGGGCGTGACTGTCGCACAACTCGACCGCGAGCGGCGCACGGTCTCCGACCCGCCATGCGATCGCCGGACTCCCGCGATCTGCGAGCCACCGACGCCCGGTACCGGCATGCCGGTACGGCGTGAGGTCCCACCGGCGGCGCCCCTCGCGCGGCTGGAAGGAGAGCGGGATGTCCACCCCGAACGGCCGGAACACGAAGCACGAGAACAAGTACCACCACAACACGAAGCACCCGGACAAGGAGCATGGTTCCAAGAACCGGTCCGTGGACCGCGCGCCGCACGGCCTGAGCTATCAGGCCTGTGCGGTGATCGTCGCCGTCGCCGGGATGTGCGCCTGGGTGGCGCACGACGTCCTGGGCGGTGCCGTCCGGACCACCCCCGTGGCGGCGCCGGCAGCAGCGACGAGCCCCGCGCAGGCGGGCGACGTGTACGTGACCACGCCACAGGCGGCCGCGCCGCCGGTGGTGCTCATGGTCGCCCCGGACGGTTCGGGCGCGACGGAGGTACCCGGGACGACGGCGGGGGCGCACCCGTCGGCGGCGGGCGGTACCGCAGCGCCCGGCACGGCGGACGGTGCGTCGGCTCCTGTTGCCGCCGCATCCGCCGCGTCCGTTCCCGGGACCGGCGCCGCCGTCCAGGCAGTGCCCGGTGCCACGCCGACGACGCCGGGGCAGGCGGCCGCCGCCGGCGGACCGGCGGCCCGCGTGGTCGTGGTGCCGACCGGGCGGCAACCCGGTTCGGCGGCACTGCCGGAGGGCCGACAAGACCAGCAGGGTCAGGCGGGCCGGCAGGCTCCGCAGGACCGACGGGTCAGCTATCAGGTGCTTGCCGCCGACGGCTCGATCGTCTACGTGGGGGCCGACGGGCAGCTCGTGGCGAACACGGGCGCCGTCTCCTCCAGTGGCGTGCTCGCGCTCGGTTCCGACGGCTCGGGGCTGCGCTCCGGCGCGTCGAGCGTCACGGCACCGCCCACCGCTGCGGCTCCGGCGTCGTCTCCGGCGTCGTCGGCAGCGCAGGGCGGAACCACGGCGAGCACGCACCAGAACGACTCGTTCGGCGGCATGCTCCTGGGGTACGGGCAGGGCAGCTCCATGGCGATCAGCGGCTTCGAGGACCACTCGGTGAGCGTCGTCGGCAGCGGCCAGATCGTCACGTACGACGACTCGAACGTGTTCCTCGGCCGGGACGGCCGGATCAACGCGAACACCGGCGACACCGACTCCAGCGGCCTCAACGCGGTCGACGTGACCGGGTCCGTGGTCCGGTCGGGCAACTCGGGTGACGCCGAGGACACGGAGGACGAGGAGGAAGGCGAGGAAGAGGACAGCGAGGACGAGGACGGCGAGGACGAGGAGGACGAGGAGCCCCAGGACGGCGCCGACGAGCAGGGCGCCGGCGAACAAGGCCCCGCGGCGTCGCCCGCCGGGCCGGCCGCACCCGCCACGACCGGGCCCACCACCACGGGCCAGGCCACCGTGACGGACGAGGGCGAGTCGTCGGCCACCGGCAACGGCGCCCTCGTCATCGGCGCCGACGGGTTCGACGACGTCTCGATCCGGAGCCGGGGCGACCGCAACGTGGTCACCTACGACGACTCGAACGTCGTGATCGGCGGCACCGGACCGGTCAACACCCAGATCGGTGACAGCGACACCGGGGGCGCCGTCGTGATGGGCGTGCACGGCTCGGACGTGCGGGCGGGGTGCGAGGGCGACCTCTGCTACTCCGACTGACCCGGAGCGGGGCAGGAATCCGCGGGGCCGGGATAGCCGTCCCGGTCCCGCGGACCTACGCTGGACAGGTACCCCTTCCGCGACGACGACGTGGCGGTGACACCCCATGGGCTGGACCTTCCTGACCCGCCAGAAGCCGGCACCCGACCCGCTGGTGACCCTGCGGCTGCAGTCCCGGCTGGGCCAGCTCGCGGCCGAGCTGCGCCACGTCGAGGAGGATCCCGGCCTGTACGCCCGCGCCCACCACTGGTTCGCGGTGCAGAACGCCTACGACGCGCTCCTGCGCGAGGCGTGCCGCCTCGCGGACCTGCCCACCGACGCGGACCCGTTGCGCGCGAGCGAGCGCTCGGCCGCGGACGAACGGCTGCGGGAGGAGCTGGAGCTCAGCTCGCGCGGCTGGTCCTGGTGAGAGCCCGGTGAGGACGGCCGCGCCGTCCGCGCCCGCCTAGAGTCAGGGCATGTTCCCCTGGCTCGAGATCGCCGGCTGGGTCGGCTCGGTGCTCGTCGTCCTGTCCCTCACGCAGGCGCGGGTGTTCCGCTTCCGCTGGCTCAACCTGACCGGCTCCCTGATCGCCACCGCGTACAACGCGGTCCTCGGAATCTGGCCGTTCTTCGCGATGAACGCCGCGATCAGCCTCATCAACGTCTACTGGCTGCTGCGCCTGAACCGCGAGCGCCACGACGCCGCGGTGTACGAGGTGGTGGAGGTGGCGCCGGACGACGCGTACCTGCTGCACGTGCTGCGTACGCACGCGGCCGACATCGCGACCTTCGCCCCGGACTTCGTGGCGCAGCCGGAGCCGGGTGAGGAGCGTTCGGCGTTCCTGGTGCAGCGCGGCGACGAGACGGTGGGCGTGGTGGAGGTGCGCGACGCCGGGGACGGTGCCGGCGTGGTGGAGCTCGACTGGGTGTCCAGGCGGTTCCGCGACCTGACGCCCGGCGAGTTCGTGTACCGGCGCAGCGGGATCTTCGCGGCCAAGGGGTTCGACCGCGTCGTCGTGCCGCAGGCCGCGCCGGGCGAGCACGCGTACCTGCGCGGCGTGGGCTTCCGCCCGGAGGGTGACGCCTGGGTGCGGGAGGTCGTGGCCGACGGCGGGTGAAAGCTGCCGGGGCCGCCTTGACAGCGCAGGGGACGGCTGGGAAAACTCTTTCCTGCCGCTGGTCTGCATCGAGGCAATCCGGCGCCGCCGACACCGACGTCCGGGAGAGAACGTGCACCTGCCCTCAGGCAACCGAACCAGCGGCAGACCGGGAGGCAGGCGCAGGCTCCGCCGGTCCCAGGCCGCGGCGGCCACCGCGCTGGCGCTCCTCGTGCCCGCGACCCTCGCACCCACGGCGCTCGCCGCCACCCCGGCGCCCGCCACCCCGGCGCCCGCCGCCCCCGCAGCGACACAGGAGACGACTCAGGAGCCGGCGGGTGTGCTCGACGGCTGGACGGTGTCGTCGCCGGACCGGTCGATCGAGGCCACCGTGGACGTCGTCGACGGGACCCTCACGTACGAGGTCGTGCGGGACGGGACCACCACCGTCGTCGCGCCGTCGGGCCTCGGCCTGACGCTGCGGGAGCCCGCCGTGGACCTGACGACGGGGCTGACCGTCGAGTCCACCGAGCGCGCCGTCGTCGACGAGACCTGGACCCCGGCCTGGGGCAACGACGCCCGGGTGCGCAACCACGCGAACGAGCTGACGGTGCACGCCGTGCACGAGGCCTCCGGCGTCGAGCTGGACGTGGTCCTCCGCGTCTTCGACGACGGCGTGGGCTTCCGCTACACCTTCCCGGAGCAGGACGCGCTCGGCGACGGCGTGGTGGTGTCCGGCGAGGCGACGCAGTTCGCGCTGCCCGCCGACCTCACGGCGTACTCCATCCCGGCGGGCACGCGCTGGAGCGCGGACGAGCAGCACTACCGCACGCAGCCGCTGCCCGACGTCGCCTCCGCGCAGACGCCGATCACGCTGTCCCGCGCGGACGGGCTGTTCCTGGCCGTGCACGAGGCGGCCCTGATCGACTTCCCGAGCATGACGGTGGTGCGCGGCACGATCCCGGGCACGCTCGTCTCGGACCTGATCGCGCTGCCGAACGGTGACAAGGCGGTGATCGACGTGGACACCGACGGCTTCAGCACGCCGTGGCGCACGCTCACCGTGGGCAGGAGCGCGGGCGACCTCGCCGCCTCCCACCTCATCGAGAACCTCAACGCCCCGTGCGCCATCTGCGACGTCGACTCCGACGACGACGGCGCGGCGGACACCACCGACTGGATCGACCCGGGCACGTACGTCGGGGTGTGGTGGGAGCTGCAGCGGCGTGACACCACCTGGAACGCCGGACCCAAGCACGGCGCCACCACGGCCCGCATCAAGGAGTACGTGGACCTCGCCGTCGAGGCCGGGGCCAGGTACGTGCTGGCCGAGGGCTGGAACCAGAACGCGGGCGGCGAGTGGAAGGGGCAGGACTTCGTGACGCCCCAGGCCGACGTCGACATCGACGAGGTGCTGGCCTATGCGAAGGCGAACGGCGTCGGGTTCATGGCGCACAACGAGACGCGCGGCTACGTCGACTACTACGACGCGCACATGGACGAGATCTTCGACCAGTACCAGGAGTGGGGCATCCACGCCCTGAAGACCGGGTACGCCACGCGGTTCGAGCTGGGCGGCGTCAACCGCAGCCACTACGACCAGGAGGCGGTCAAGCACTACCAGCGGGTCATCGAGTCCGCGGCCCGGCACGAGATCTCGGTCAACGCGCACGAGTCCATCAAGCCGACCGGGCTGTCGCGCACCTACCCGAACATGATGACGGGCGAGGGCGTGGCCGGCATGGAGCAGCACAACTACATGGGCGCGAGCGGCAACCCGCCCGAGCAGGCCACGATCCTGCCGTTCACCCGGTGGATGGGCGGGCCCGCGGACTACACGCCCGGCGTCCTGGCCGTGACGTGGGACCCGGCGAACCTCAGGACCCGGGTGCAGACCACGACGACGGCGCAGCTCGCGCTCTACGCGACGTTCTCCAGCCCGCTGCAGATGCTGGCCGACACCCCGGAGAACTACGCCGAGCACGCCGAGGCCTTCGCCTACCTCACGGACATGCCGACGGTCTGGGACGAGTCGCACGTGCTCGACGCCGCGCTCGGCGACCACACCGTGACCGCCCGGCGCAGCGGGTCCACCTGGTACCTGGGGTCGGTCACCGACGAGCAGGACCGCACGGTCCGGGTTCCCCTCACCTTCCTGGACGCGGACACCACGTACGTGGCCGACGTCTACGCCGACGCCGGGGACGCGTCCTGGAAGGGCAACCCGACCGCCGTCGAGGTGACGCACTCGCTGGTGGACGCCGCGGACACGATCGACGCCTCCATGGTCGGCGGCGGCGGGCACGCCGTGAAGCTGCGGCCCGCCACGCCGCAGGACCTCGCGGAGCTGGACGACTACACCCCGCCGACGTTCACCCTGGCCGGCACGCCGGAGGTCGCCTACGACCCGACCGCCTCCGCCGTGACCGTCACCGCGACCGTCCGCAACGACGGCACCACGGCCGCGCAGGCCCGCGTCGCCGTGGACGGCACGACGGTCGACGGCGCCGCCGGCCGGGTGGGCGGCGGCCAGACCCGCACGTTCACGTTCGACGTCGCGGCCGACGACGTCGGCTACCGGGCGGCGAACCAGCTCGCCGTCGTCGGCGCCGACGGGACGCCCGGGCGCCCCGTCGCCGTGACGCTCCTGCCGCGGCCGGACCAGACCCTGACCGACCTGATCGACGACGAGGCGGAGCACCTCGCCCCGGCCCGGGCCGCGCTCCTGACCGAGCGCGCCGAGGCGGCCCTGGACGCGGCGCGGGAGAACGACTTCCCGGCCGTCCGCCGGACGATGCAGGCGGTCCGCCACGCCGTGCTCACCTCCTCCGCCGAGGCGGTGCCGCCGGACGTCGCGGACCAGATCGACGCGATCGTGGAGCCGTACCTCGGCACCGCGGCCGGGCTGTTCGGCATCCTGGACCTGATCCGCGACGCCGAGGGCACCTCCGCGATCGACGGGCCGACCGCCACCGCCCTGCGGCAGCCCGCAGCTCAGGCCGTGGCGCACGCCCGGGCCGGCGACACCGCGGCCACGACCGAGGCCCTGGGGGTGCTGGCCGAGCGGATCGCCGACGCCAAGGGTGACGACGCGGCCCTGGCCACGCTGCTCGCCGCCGTCGAGGCACAGCACGGCGAGCAGGTCAGCGAGGCGGAGACGGCCACCCTCCTGGGCGGCGCACGCACCAACGCCGAGCACCCCGGCTACACGGGCACCGGGTTCGTCCGGGACCTGACCAAGGTCGGGGCGGGCGTGCGGTTCACCTACGAGGCCGCGGCGCCCGTCACGGTCGAGCTGTCGTTCCGGTACGCCAACGGGATGGTCGTCGCGCCGCTCGACCGCCGGCTCTCCGTCTCCGTGGACGGCGGCGCGGCACAGCCGGTCGCGTTCCCGAACCTCGGCCAGGGCGCCGACCGGTGGCGCATCTGGGACCACTCCCCCGGCGTGCCGGTCACGCTGGCGGCCGGGCGGCACGAGATCCTGCTGCACCACACCGCCACCGACACGGGCAACGTCAACCTGGACCACCTGCGGGTCACGGCGCGGCCCGGGGTCCTGACCGAGCCCGAGACCGCCGTCTGGGCGGCCCGGACCATCTACACCACCGGCGACCGTGTCTCGCACCAGGGCTCGCTCTGGCAGGCCTCGTGGTGGACCCAGAACCAGACGCCCGGCCAGTCCGCCTACGGGCCGTGGCAGGAGGTCACCGAGACCTGGGACGGCACCGCTGTCTGGACGCCGTCGCGGATCTTCGACAGCGGCGAGTTCGTGGAGCACGACGGCACCCTCTACGAGGCGAAGTGGTGGACCCGCAACCAGGAGCCGGGCGACCGGCACGGGCCGTGGCGGGAGATCGGCTGACGGTCTCCGGTTCGACGGCGCCGCTGCACGGCGGCGCCGTCGGCCACGCGCGCGGCGTCAGGTGGCCTCCGGATCGGCCCCCTGCGCCGCGCGTCCGCCGTCGACGGGCAGGACCGCCCCGTTGACGAACCCGGCGGCGTCCGACAGGAGGAAGGCGACCACCTCCGCAACCTCCCCGCCCGTGCCGACCCGGCCCAGCGGGTGCAGGGCGGCCATCTGCCGGTCGACGCCGGGGTGGTCCCGCCGGTACTCCTCGTAGCGCGCCGTCGTCACGGACCCGAGGGCCACCGCGTTGGTGCGGATGCCGTCGGGCCCGTGGTCGACGGCGACGGCCCGGGTCAGCGCCTCGACCGCACCCTTCGCGGTGGCGTACGGCAGCGCGCCGCGCACCGGCCGCTGCGCCTGGTGCGACGAGACGTTGACGATCGCGCCGGGCCGCCCGTGCCGCAGGAGGTGCCCGACGGCGGTGTGGCAGCCCGTGACCGCGAGGGCCAGGTTCGCCGTGACGAGCCCGAGCACGTCGGACGGCGGCGCGGTGATCGGCGCGTCCCGGAAGACCGCGGCGTTGTTGACCCAGCCGGCCAGCGGTGCCGCCGCCTCCGCGGCGTCGGCGGCCCGACGGGCGACGTCGGGATCCGCCGCGTCGCCGCTGACGAGCGCGACGCGGGGATGCTCCCAGCCGAGCGGCCCGGCGAGGTCCAGCACCACGACGTGGCCCTCGGCGGCGAGCCGCAGCGCGATCGCGCGGCCCACGCCCTGCCCGCCGCCGGTCACGACGTACGAGTGTGGGGCGGTGCGGCCCGTGGGTCCAGGCTCGTGGACGGTGCGGCTGGTCGGTTCCGTGTGCGCGGCCATCCCCCGATCCTGCACCCGGCAGGCGGCGCGGACCGAGTAGGGTGCGGCGCGGACGCACGCGAGCGGACCGACCGAGAAGGAGCACCAGGGTGTACGACCACGTCACGGCGCGTCGGCGCCCGCCCGTCAGCCTGCTCGTGTGGGTGCTCGCCGCCCTGCTGGCGTTCGGTGCGGTGATGGGCACGATCTGGGTGCTGGGCCAGGACGTGTCCGGGCAGGACGCCGCCGGGCAGGCCACGGCAGGCGCCTCCGCGAGCGCGGTGCCGAGCCCCACCGGGGCGAGCCCGGTCAGCGCCCCGGCGAGCCCGGAGCCGTCGCCCACCCCGAGCGCCCCGCCGCCCGAGCCGGCGCCCGTCACGCTGCAGGGCGTGGCGTCCGGCCGCTGCCTCGACGTGCCCGGCGGCGTCGCCGCGGACGGCGCGGCGCTGCAGATCTACGACTGCAACGGGTCGCCGGCCCAGCAGTGGACGGCGTCGGCCGCCGGGGAGCTGCGCGTGCTCGGGACGCTGTGCCTGGACGACCCGAGCGGTGGCCAGCAGGGCACCGCCGCCCAGGTCTGGACGTGCCACGGCGGCGCCAACCAGCAGTGGGCCCCGCAGGCGGACGGCACGGTGCGCAACGCCGCGACCGGGCTGTGCCTGGACGTGTCGAACGCGCTCACGGACAACGGCACGCCCGCGATCGTTTACGGCTGCCACGCCGGGGACAACCAGCGCTGGACGGTCTCCTGACCGGTCGCCGCCGACCTGTCCCGGCGCGGCCGACCGCGCGGCACGGCCAACCGCCTGGCGCGGCCGGTGCCCGCCCGGGCCTCAGACCCGCGGCGGAGCCTCGACCAGCTCGCGCAGGGCCTCGACCGCGAGGGCGTGGTCGTCCTGCTGCGCCAGCCCGGACACGGTGACGACGCCGACGATGCCCACGCCCGCGACGCGGACCGGGAAGGCCCCGCCGTGTGCCGAGTACTCCTGGAACAGCAGCCCGTGGTCGGCGTTGAAGTCGGTGCCCTTGGCCTTGGCCCTCAGGCCCACGAGGTACGACGACGCCCCGAACCGGTAGACCACCCGTACCTTGCGCTTGATCCACGAGTCGTTGTCGGGCGTCGTGCCGGGCCGCGCCGCGTGGAAGACCTGCTGCGTGCCCTTACGGATGTCGATCGTCACGGGCAGGTCGCGCTCCACCGCGAGCTCGACGAGCAGGCTGCCGAGCCGCCAGGCGTCGTCGTTCGTGAACGTGGGCAGGACCAGCTCGGCCTCCTGGGCCTCGACCTCGGTGATGATCGCGGTGACATCGGATTCGCTCATGGACCCATCCTGCCCTGTCGGTGCGGCCGCGCCGACAGGGCAGGGAGGCCGGGTCAGCTCGTCTCGTAGGCCGCCGAGACGTGGTAGACGCCGCCGCCCCAGCCGTCGGCCGGGAACGCGTCGGACACGCGGATGTAGGCGGCCTTGTCCGCGCCGAGGTGCTCGGTCAGGTCGAGGGTGTGGTCGGCCCGGTTGGAGCCGTCCCGGATCTGCTCGTCCTCGGCCAGCACCGTGGTCCAGCTCTCGCCGTCCGGGCTCACCTCGACGACGTACTGGTTGTCGATCGTCAGCGTCGCCTGCGCCGACGTCGTCCCCGCGGGGAACGGGAACCGGTAGACGAAGGCGCTCTCGCCGTCGGCGTACCGGCTGCCACCGCCGCTGAAGCCGGAGCCGCCGGCGTCGAACAGCCAGGGGATCTCCTCGGGCGACCCGGCCGCGAAGTCGACGACGGCCGCGACCAGCACCTCCGCCCGCGCGGTGTAGGTCAGGCCCGACCGCGCGGTGACGGTCACGCTCACCGGGTAGCTGCCGTCGGCGGCGCCGGCCGGGATCCGCACGTCCACCGGCACGGTGGCCCGCGCGGGGTCGGCGTGGCCGGACGGGTGCAGCCGGAGCGTCGGGTCCGCGGTGACCTTCCAGCCGCGCGGCCCGGTGGTCCGCACGGTCACGGGCAGCGCCTCGGGCCGGGCGGACGTCGCGGCCACGTCGACCTCGAGACCCACCCGCGTGGCGGCGCCGGGGCTCGGCATCACCGCCACGACCGCGGGCGAGGCGGCGGCCGAGAGGGTGCGTCGCGGCTGCTCCCGCGGGACGTCGGCGATCAGCGCGCTCAGCGCGCTGGCCTGGGTGCGCCAGTCGAACACGTTGGGCTGCTCGGCGGTACCGCCGGCCCAGCGCAGGCCCAGCCGGCCCGCGACGTCGCGGTCGTTCGCCCAGACGGAGGCCGCCTGGTCCGCGACGAACTGCGTGTACGCCGGCTCGCCCGTGGCGTCGGCGAGCTCCATGAGGTACCGCTGGAAGATGCCCTTGAACTGCTTCTGGTTGTCGTCGCAGCTCCGGCCGGCGGCCTCGCACCACTCGGTCAGCACGCCGTCCTTGACCAGCACGTCGGACTCCAGGGCGGAGTCGGCGAGGTACTTCGCGGTGTCGAGCAGCTCCGGGTCACCCGTGGCCCGCCACAGCTCCAGCGCCGCGCCGATGCCGAGGCCCTGGTTGTACGTCCACACCGTGTCCTCGTTGCTGGAGCAGTCGTCGCGCAGCCCGTCGTTGACCAGGCCGTCGGCGTTGATCATGCCGCTGCCCACGTACCAGTCCCAGGCCTCCTGGGAGCGGTCCAGCCAGAGCGTGTCGCCGGGGAGGCGGTTGTGCAGCTCGGCGGTCAGGCGCACCCACTGGCCGTTGGTCACGGCGTTCTTGTAGGTGCGCTCCTCGTTCCACCAGATGCCGCCGCCGCACGTGCTCGTGTCCCAGAACTCGTTCATGAACTCGCCGATGGTGACGGCCATGTCGAGGTACTTCTCGTCGCCGGTCAGGTCGTACGCGGTGACCCAGTTGAGCCCCCACCACCCGGAGTCGTCGATGGCGCGGCTGGTGAAGTTGCCGTAGATCTCGTCGGTGGACCGCTCGCCCGCCGGGAACGGGCCCTTGTTGGTCTCGAAGCTGTGGTCGAGCTCGGCCAGGTAGCGCCGGTCGCCCGTGCGCGCCATGTAGTCGCCGATGGTCTGCAGCGCGACGGCGGAGTTCCACCAGCTCGACGCGAACCACGCCTTCTGCTGGTCGTAGGAGTCCATCAGCACGTCGGCGGAGACCCGGGCGTCCGCGACGGCGGTCGCGGCGTCGACGTCGTCGGTGCCCGCTTGCACGGCCGCAGCCGGCACTGCGGCGGATGCCGCGGTGGCGTCGGCCAACCCGGCGACGTCGGCCGCCGCGGCGGCGGATGCCGCGGGTTCGGTGGGTGGCGGTCCGGCGTGCGCCAGGGCGACCGGTTGCAGGCCGGCGATCACAGCGATGGCCAGCAGGACACGTCGGGTGCGACGCAACATCGACATCGATGGGCTCCTCCCCCTGGGCGCGACGTTGCCCCCAGGCGCTCGTGATTTCACCCAAAACCTACAGGACAATAGGATGAAATACACCTATTTGATGACAGCGGTGTCGGATGCGGCGCCCACGGGAGCACACGGGCGCGCGAGCAACCGCCGAGCCCGACGACCCACCCCGACCGGGGACGCCCAGGGGAAGTGCGCTTCTACCCAGTCATTTGGCCCGAAATCAGGCCGATTCCGGGCCCGATGACTGGGTAGAAGCGCACCTCGGCTCGGGCCGGGCTACGGGCGCGACGGGGCCGGGTCCGCCGGGCACTCGTCCACCGACACGTCCGACTCCGGCACCTCCGGCGTCGGCACCGACGTGACCGCCAGCCTCCGGTCGGGGTCCAACCGGGTCAGGATCGCGAACGCGAGCCGGGCCAGGGCGTCGACGTCGCCCTCGGTGAGCCCGTCCAGGATCATGCTGGACACCGCGTCGGCGTACAGCGGCGTGCCGTCCCGGTAGACCTCACGGCCCCGGTCGGTGAGCACCGCGTTGGTCGCCCGCGCGTCCTCGGGGCACGGCGCGCGGCGCACGAGCCCCTTGCGCTCCAGCCCTGTGACCACGCGCGACAGCCGTGCGAGCGTGGCGTTGGTGCGCGACGCGAGCGCGCTGAGCCGCAGCTTGCCGCCGTCCGCCTCCGACAGCGCCTCCAGCAGCGTGAACTCGAACGACGTCAGCCCCGCGGGCTGCATGCGCTTGTCCAGCGCCGTGGGCAACAGCTCCAGCAGGGCGTGCAGGCGCGCGACCGCCACCCGCTCGGGGTACCTCAGCTCGCGCTCGTCCATGTCGCCATCCTACCAGTTAGTTGCACCTACAACTAAAGCGGTCTATGGTCAGTGCTTGTAGATACAACCAACCGCCCGAGGCCCCAGATCCAGGCCCGGGCAGATCCAAGGGAGCAGCACCATGGCCAGCATCACGATCATCGGCACGGGCACGATGGCCAACGCGATCGGCGGCGTCTTCGCCGAGGGCGGGCACGACGTCGCCCACGTCGCCAAGGCCGAGGTCGGCACCGCGCCGATCACCGGCGACATCGTGGTCCTCGCGGTCCCCTACGCCGCGCTCGACGGCATCGCGTCCGCCTACGGCGAGCAGCTCGCCGGCAAGACCGTCGTGGACATCACCAACCCGCTGAACTTCGAGACCTTCGACTCGCTGGTCGTGCCGGCCGGCAGCTCCGCCGCCGCCGAGCTCCAGGCCAAGCTGCCCGCCAGCCACGTGCTCAAGGCGTTCAACACCACGTTCGCCGCGACGCTCGGCGCCAAGCAGGTGGGCGGCCTGCCCACCACGGTCCTGGTCGCCGGGAACGACGCCGCCGCCAAGCAGGCCCTGATCTCGGCCGTCACGTCCTCGGGCCTCGGCGCCGTCGACGCCGGCTCGCTGGAGCGTGCGCACGAGCTGGAGGCGATCGGCTTCCTGCAGCTCACCCTCGCCGTCGGCGAGCAGGTCGGCTGGACCGGCGGCCTCGCCCTCGCCCGCTGACCCGCAGCGCCACACCAGCCCACCCCGCACCCCGCCCCACCCCGCCCCGGACCAGGAGCACGTCATGAACAGCCCGACCGACCCGCCCGCCGTGGACGACCGGATCATCTCCCCCGCCCTGGCGATGGACGCCGTCACGCTGCGCGTGGGCGACCTCGACACGATGGCCGCCTACTACGGCTCGGCGTTCGCGCTCGAACCGCTCCAGGAGCGCGGCAGCGGCCGGGAGGTGCACCGGGTCCTGGGGCTGGGCGCCACGCCGCTGCTGCGGCTCGTGCACACGCCCGGCCTGCCCACGGGCGACCACCGGCAGGCCGGGCTGTTCCACACGGCCTTCCTGTTCGACGACGCCGCGGCGCTGGCCGCCACCGTCTACCGCGCGGCGCAGGACGCCCGCGGCACCTTCACCGGCTCCAGCGACCACCTGGTCAGCGAGGCGTTCTACTTCACCGACCCCGAGGGCAACGGTGTGGAGCTCTACACGGACCGGCCACGTGAGCAGTGGGTGCGTGACCGGGGCCAGATCAAGATGGACACCGTGTGGCTGGACCCGAACGCCTACCTGCGCTCGCACCTGACCGAGGCGGAGCTGGGCGCCGCGCCCAGCCGGTCCGGCCGCGTGGGCCACGTGCACCTGCAGGTGGGCGACGTCGCCACGGCCCGGTCGTTCTACGTGGACGCGCTGGGCCTGGAGACCACGCTCACCGACATCCCCGGCGCGCTGTTCGCCTCGGCGGGCGGATACCACCACCACATCGCGATGAACACCTGGAACAGCGCGGGCGCGGGGCCGCGCGCCGCGAGTCTCGGGCTGGGCGACGTCGCGATCACCGTCCCCGGCCGCGAGGACCTCGACGCGCTCGTGGCCCGGCTGCGGGCCGCGTCGGTCCCGTTCGCCGACGACGGCCGCTCCGTCACCGTCGCCGACCCGTGGGACACCCAGGTGACCGTCGCCGTGCCCGGTGCGTCCGCCGAGGACCTGCTGACCCGGTAGGGCACCGAGCGGCCGCCGGGAGGCCCGCCCTCAGCGCGTCGAGCTGCCCGGCACCAGCTCGGTCGGCAGCGACAGCTTGCTGACCTGCCCGGGGTCGCGGAGCTGGTCCAGCACGAGCCGGACCGCCTCCGCCCCCATGCGCGCCTCGTCCTGCCGGATGTGCGTGAACCGGTAGCGCGCCTGGTCGTAGAAGGCGTCCGGGTGGTCGAAGCAGACGATGCCGAGGTCGCCGGGCACGTCCCGCCCGGCGCGGTGGGCGGCCTCCCGGAGCAGGACGGCGATGTTGTACTCGGTGGCCACCAGCCCGGTCAGCCCGGGGTTGTCGGCCAGGAACTTCTCCAGGGCCGCGATGTCGTCGTCGGGCGCCACGCCGCTGCCCGGGACCGTAGAGCGGACCTGCCGGAACTGGTGCGCGGGGTCGAACGGCACGTGCCGGGTCGCGTGGGCGTCGACCACGCCGTCGAGCCGGTCCTGCACCGTGGAGACCGTGCTCGTCGCCGAGACGAGGCCCACGTGGTCGTACCCGGCGGCGAAGAGCGTCTCCGCGGCCTGGCGGCCCGCCGAGACGTTGTCGGAGCAGACCGACGACACCGGGACGCCGTCGAACACCCGGTCCAGGATGGCCACCGGGAACGACTGCGTGATGAGCTCCAGCACGGCCGGGGGCACGTACTGCGACGAGCTCGGCTCCAGGATCAGCCCCTGGACGCCGTCCGCCACGAGCGAGCGGACCAGGTCGCCCTCCGCCTCGCCGTCCCCCAGGCTCCGCTTCATGACGAGGTTGGCGGTGGTGCCCGACGCGTCGAGCAGCCCCGCCAGGACGCGCGTGCCGAAGGTGTCGTCGAAGTCGGTCAGCACGCACCCGATCAGCGGGCTGGGCCCGCCGCCGGGGCCGACGGCGTTCGTGGCGGTCTCGCTCACCACGACGGTGCCGAGCCGCGGGCGGCGCGTGATGTAGCCGTCGTCGCGCAGCAGGTCCATCGCGCGCTTGAGCGTGATCGCGCTGACCCCGAGCTGCTTGGTCAGCTCGGCCTCGGCGGGCATCCGGTCGCCCACGCGGTACGTGCCGGCATGGATCGCGTCGCGGAGCTTCTCGTACACCTCGAGGTAGAGCGGCTGGCTCACTGATGCCCCTTCACCGAATGGATATGACCGATGAATCTACCGTGACCAGCCCGCCGGACCTGCCTCCAACGCGGCACGCAGCTCCAGCGCCATGATCGCGCTGACCTGCGTCGAGTAGTGGACGGGCGGCCGCGCGGGCAGGCGCCAGTCGTCCCCCGCCAGCAGCGACCCGTCGCGCTGCCCCGTGGACCACAGCGCGTCGGTGCTCGTGCGCACGAGGTCCACGAGCGGCGCGGCGTCGGGCGAGCCCGGGCCGAGGCGGCCGAGCAGCGTGCCCAGGTACCGGTAGAACACCCCCTTGAACAGGCCCTCGTCGCCGCCGGCGCCCTCGCTGCCGACCACGCCGTCCGGCGCGAGCTCGGCGATCGCCGTCGTCGCGGTCCGCACGGCCGCGGCCACCAGCTCCGGCCGGTGCAGGACGG
Organism: Promicromonospora sp. MEB111; assembly: GCF_030209445.1. Classification (GTDB taxonomy): domain Bacteria; phylum Actinomycetota; class Actinomycetes; order Actinomycetales; family Cellulomonadaceae; genus Promicromonospora. The sequence continues at coordinate 27,652 of NZ_JARVSD010000012.1, read as the reverse complement.
CGTCGAGCGCGACCGCCGCACCGACGTACAGGCCCTGGTTGTAGGTGAACCGCCACTGGGTGTCGATCCGGCCGTCGCCCTCGCGGTTGATGCCGTCCTCGACGAACCCGTCGGGGCCCACGAGCGTGGCCGTGATCCAGTCGAAGGCGACGGTGCCGTGGTCCAGGTACCTCGGGTCCGGGTCGTGCCCGTGCAGGCGCGCGGACAGGATGGCGAACGGCCCGTTGGCGGGCGTGTTCTTGTAGTACGGCTGCTGCTTGCGCCAGGCGACGCTCGCGCCGTGCGTCTCGTTCCACCCGTGCTCGACGACGTGCGCCCAGATGGCCCGGGCGTCGTCCAGCGGCTCCTCGTTCCCGGTGGCCCGCGCCAGCCGCTCCAGGGCCAGCGCGTACCAGAGCATGTCGTCGAAGTAGTCGTTGAACAGGGAGCCGTCGTTCCGCGAGCGCAGGTTCGCGCTCGTCGCCTCGGCCGCCGTCAGCCACTCCTGCTCCCCCGTGCGCTCGAACGCGTCGAGCCGCGCGTCGATCACGTGCGCGAGCCACCAGTAGTTGAACGTCGAGTTGTCCCCGACCGGGTAGGTGTTGTCCAGCAGCTGCGGCTCCGGGGCGCCGAAGAAGTGGTCGAGGCCGCGCTGGGCCAGGTCGGCGCGGGCGGGCCAGGGGTTCGAGGCGTTCACAGGTCTCCTAGGTCGGTGCGCGGGGACGCGCACGGGGTGGCGCGTGCCGCGCGCCCGATTCGGACGCGCGGCACGCGGCGTGGTCACTGCGCGTTGTCGGCCAGGATCCGGTCGCCCAGCTCCTGCGCCTCCTGCAGCGCGGTGGCGGCGTCGGTCTCGCCGCCCAGGAAGCGCTCCAGGGCGGGGATCAGGGCCTTGCCCTCGACGTCGGACGCGCCGGGGATGTCGGAGCGGACCTGGGCGTACTCCATCGTCTCGATGAAGGCCTGGTAGCGGTCGTCCTCGGTGAAGTACGGGTCGTTGGCGGCCTCGATGTTGGCGGGGATCCAGCCGGAGATCCTGGCGAAGTCCACGCCGTTCGCGGGCTGCGTGGTCCACCACTTCATGAACTCCCAGGCGCCGTCCGGGTTCTGCGCCCCGCTCGGGATGACCAGGCCGAACCCGCCCATGCCCGCGCCCTGGTCGCCGTCGGGACCGACGGGCGGCTGCACGATGCCGTAGTCCACCTCGGCCTCGTCCAGCGCGGTCAGCGCCCACGGGCCGTCGTACTTGATGGCGGTGGAACCCTCCGCGAACGAGTCGACGCCCTCGCCGAAACCTGGCTCGTACACACCGGCGTCCAGCAGTCCCTGCCAGAACTCCAGCACCTCCAGGCCCTCGGGGCTGTTGAAGGCGGTCGCGGTGCCGTCCTCGCTGAACATCTGGCCGCCGGCCTGCCGCAGCCAGATGTTGAACAGGCCCGGGTCGTCCAGGGCGAAGCCCGCGACGGACAGCTTGCCGCCGGCGCGCTCGGTGACCGCCTCGGCGGCCGACCTCAGCGAGTCCCAGTCGGTCGGCGGCTCGACGCCGGCGTCCGCCAGGAGCTCGGTGTTGTAGAAGAGCGACCGGTTGTCCACGAGCAGCGGCAGCCCGTAGGTCTCCCCCTCGACCACGAGCTCGCCCATGGCCTGCTCGTAGAACTGGGCGGTGTCGACGCCGTCCGCCGCGATGTACTCGTCGAGCGGCGCCAGGGCGTTCTTGGGCACGTACAGCGGGGTGTTGTACCGGTCCCAGAGGACGACGTCGGGCACGCTGCCCGAGGCGAGCGCCGTGAGCAGCTTCTCCTCCACGAGCTCCTGCCCCACGTACGTCACCTCGTACTCGTCCTGAGCCTCGTTGAAGGCGTCGGCCTGGGCCTGAAGCTGCTTGGCCTGGGCGCCCGACCAGGAGCCCCAGAAGGTGACCTCCTCGGGCCCGCCGGCGGAGCCGCCGTCCGACGCGCTCCCGCAGGCGCCCAGGGCGCCCACCATGACTGCTGCCGCGGCGAGGGCCCCGGTGATCCGTGCTGCAGACCTCATGACTCTGCTCCTTTGCAGGGTGCTGGTCACTTCGTCCCCGAGTGGGCGAAGTTCTCGATGATGTAGCGCTGGGCGACCACGAAGACCAGCAGGACCGGCAGGCTCGCCAGGATCGTGCCGGCCAGCAGCGGCCCGTACTGCGTCTGGTACTCGTTGACATACCCGGCCAGGCCCACCTGCACGGTGAGCATCTCCGGGTCGTTCAGGGCGATCAGGGGCCAGAGAAAGCTGTTCCAGCCGGCCTGGAAGGTGAGCACGCCCAGTACCGCGAGGCCCGCGCGGGCCAGCGGCAGGTAGATGTTCCAGAAGATCCGGAACTCGCTCGCGCCGTCGATGCGCGCGGCGTCGCCGAGCTCGTCGGGCAGCGCCTGGAAGAACTGCCGCATGAAGAACACGGCGAACGGCCCGGCGGCGAACGGGACGAGTACCGCGCCGTAGCTGTTGATCAGGCCCGCCCCGCCCTCGCCGAACAGGTCGTTGCCGCCCGCCAGCGGGAAGTGCCGCAGCACCAGGAACGTGGGGACCATCGTGATGATGCCCGGCACCATCATGGAGCCGAGGAACAGCGAGAAGACCACGCCGCGGCCGCGGAAGCTCAGCTTGGCCAGCGCGTACCCGGCCAGCCCCCCGAAGAACAGGTTGGTCACGACGCCGCCGAGCGCGATGACCGCCGAGTTGGCCAGGTACCGGCCGAACGGGCCGTCGGCGAACAGCGCCACGTAGTTGGCGAGGGTCGGGTTGTCCGGCACGAGCTGGAGGTAGGACGAGAGGATCTCGCCCTCGGGCTTGAGCGACGTGGACAGCGTCCAGACCAGGGGCATCACCGTGGTGACGCTGATCAGCACCACGGCCAGCGTCCAGACGACCTTCCCGGTCAGCGCGCGGGCGGTCAGCGGCCGGGACGTGGTGAGCTGCTGCGGGGCGGGCGCCGGGGCGCTCGCGGGGGCGGTCGCCAGGGCGGTCATCGGTCGTTCTCCCGTCCGGTGGCGCGGGCGTTGGCGACCGAGAAGACGAGGATCACCAGGAACAGCACGAAGGACAGCGCCGAGGCGTAGCCCATCTCCAGCCGCCCGAAGCCCCGGTCGTAGATGTAGTAGACGAGGGTCAGCGTCGAGTTGCCCGGGCCGCCCTTGGTCAGCACGTACGCCTGGTCGAACACCTGGAACGCGGCGATCAGCAGCAGCGTGAGGATGAGGAACGTCGCCCGCGCGATGGAGGGCCGGGTCACGTGCCAGAACACCCGGAACGCCCCGGCGCCGTCGACCCGGGCCGCGTCCACGAGCTCGCCGGGCACGCCCTGCAGGGCGCCCAGGTAGATGATCATGTTGGCGCCGAAGCCGGCCCAGACGCTCATCAGGACGATGGCGATCATGGCCCAGCGGGACTCGTACAGCCACGCCGGCCCGTCGATGCCGAACCAGCCGAGTGCCGCGTTGAGCAGGCCGTACTGCGGGTTGAGCAGCCAGAACCAGATGGCCGCCGTCGCCACGGTCGAGGACACGACCGGGATGTAGAACAGGGTGCGGAACACCCGGGCGGTGCGCGTGCTGCGGTTGAGCAGCAGCGCGGTGCCGAGCGCGACCAGCAGCCCGGCCGGCACGTACAGCACCGTGTAGAGCGCGGTGTTGCGCACGGCGACCCAGAAGATGGGGTCGCCCGCGATGCGCGCGTAGTTGTCCAGGCCCACCCACTCGAAGTCGCCGATGACGGCGTAGTCGGTCAGGCTCAGGCCGATCGCCATGACCACCGGCAGCAGCAGGAAGATCACGAACAGCACGACCGGGACGGCCAGGAAGATCCAGGCGCTGATGGTCTGCTGGCGCCGGGTGGCGCTCACCGCGGCGCTCACGGTGCTGGCTCCGGGGCCGGACGGCGGTGGGTGCGCAGTCCCGCCGTCTCCAGCGCCAGCTCGCAGAACATGGCGTTCGCCCACGAGAACCACTCGCGGGTCCAGGTGCCCGGGTCGTCCACGTGGAACGACTCGTGCACCGCGCCCGTACCGTCGTCGGTCGCCAGGATCAGGTCCAGCAGGGCGCGGCGCTCCGCCGGGTCCGTGGTGGTCAGGCCCTGGATCGCCAGCGCGATGGGCCACACGTGCCCCTCGGGCGTGTGCGGGCTGCCGATGCCCGACGCCGCCGAGCCGCTGTAGTAGTACGGGTTGGCCGGGCTCAGCACCAGGTCGCGGGTCGCGGTGTAGAGCGGGTCGTCCGCGCGGCACCAGCCCGTCAGGGGCAGCGCGAGCAGGCTCGGCGTGTTGGCGTCGTCGGCCAGCAGCACGCCGCCGCGGCCGTCGACCTCGTACGCGTACGCCGGCGCGCCGTCCGGGCCGGTGACCACGCCGTGCTCGCGGATGCCGCGCTCGATCTCGCCGCGCAGGTCGTTCGCCCGGGCGGCGAGGTCGGCGTCGTGCAGCACCTCGGTGGCGAGCTCGGCGAGCTGACCCAGCGCCGTCGCCGCGAGCGCGTTGCCCGGGACGTTGTAGCCGTAGGTGCACGCGTCGTCGCTCGGGCGGAAGCCCGCCCAGGTCATGCCCGTGTACGACACCTCGGGCCCGCGACCGCCGCGCACGAGCGTGTCGGTGGGCGGGCAGTCGGTCCGCTCGAAGGTGTACGACGACGCCTCCTGGTGCCGCTGCTCGGTGCGCCACAGGTCGACGACCGTGCGCCCCACCCGGCCGAGGTCGGCGAGGTGGTCGGTGCGGCCGGTCGCGCGCCACAGGTCGTGGGCGAGCTGCAGCGGGTAGGCCAGGGAGTCGATCTCGTACTTGCGCTCCCAGACCCACGGCGACTGCTCCGCCTCCGGACCGTCCGCGCCCGGCCGGCCCGTGCGGTCGCGGTGCCCCGCGCCGGTAGGCCCGTCGTTGAACGCGTTGGCGTACGGGTCGCGCAGGATCGAGGCCTGCTGCCGCCGCGAGACGGCCGCGATCGTGTCCGCGAGGCGCTCGTCGCGGGCGACCAGGTGCAGGAACGGCGCGAGCTGCGTCGTGGAGTCCCGCAGCCACATCGCCGGGATGTCGCCGGTGATCACGAAGGCGGTGCCGTCCGGGTGCGGCGTGATGGTCCGCGCCAGGGTGTCCGCCATGCAGCGCCCCACGGCGTCCGCCACCGCGGTACCGAGCCGTTCGCCCACTCGCGCGACCAGGTCCGCCAGGACGTCCGGGTCGTAGAGCGCGGTACCGGACACCGGTGCCGCGCTGCCTGTCACGTAGCTCATTCGAACCCCATCGTTCGGTCTGCTTCGTTCGCCGTGCTTCGTTCGAACTGCCGGCCGGAACCCACGCCGGCCCGGCCTGCCGTGAACAGTAGGAGCGAATAACTTCTATGTCAACGTTTGCATTAGGGGTAATAGCAGAAGACGTCCGCGGGCGGTCGCGGAATACTCGTTGGTGCCCGCCCTCGACGAGGAGGGCGGCCGTCTCGACGAGGAGCAGCCATGCCAGAGCGCGACACCTCCCCCGGCCCCACCGCCGACCTGTTCATCGGCGGGCAGCACGTGCCCGCGGAGGGCGGCCGCTACACCGACTTCGTCCGTGCCCTGACGGGCGAGCCGATCGCCCGGATCGCCGCCGCCTCCGTCGCGGACGCGAACCGCGCGGCCGACGCCGCCGCCGCGGCCCTGGAGGGCTGGTCAGGCCTGCCGCCGGCCGCACGGCGCGAGGTGCTGCAGCGGGCTGCGGGCCTGCTCGCCGAGCGGGCGGACGAGATCGCCGCGGTGATGGGCCAGGAGATGGGCGCCACGCGGCCGTGGTGCGCGTTCAACGTGCACGTGGCCACCGGCATGCTGGCCGAGGCGGCGGCGCAGGCCTACTCGGCGGTGGGCGAGATCATCCCGTCCGACGTCCCGGGGCTGACCGCATACGGAGTGCGGCAGCCCGCGGGTGTCGTCGTGGGCATCGCCCCGTGGAACGCCCCGCTGATCCTGGGCGTGCGGGCCGTCGCGATGCCGCTCGTGCTCGGCAACACCGTGGTGCTCAAGGCCTCCGAGCAGACGCCGCGCACCCAGGCCGCGATCGTCGACGTGCTGCACGACGCCGGGGCGCCCGCCGGCGCGGTCAACCTGATCAGCAACGCGCCCCAGGACGCGCCCGCGGTCGTCGAGGCCCTCGTGGCGCACCGCGCCGTGCGCCGCGTCAACTTCACCGGCTCGACCCGGGTGGGCCGCGTGATCGGCGAGCTCGGCGGCCGGCACCTGACCCGGGTGCTGCTGGAGCTCGGCGGCAAGGCGCCGCTGGTCGTGCTCCCCGACGCCGACCTCGCCGAGGCGGCGGCCGCCGCGAGCTTCGGCGCGTTCATGAACCAGGGCGAGATCTGCATGTCGACCGAGCGCGTGATCGTCGACCGTTCGGTCGCGGACGACCTCGCCGCGCGGCTCGCCGCCCGGGCCGCGGCCCTGGCGGTGGGCGCCCCGGACGACCCGGAGGCGCAGGTGGGGCCGATGGTGCACGCCGCCGCGCGGGACCACGTGCTCGACCTGATCGCCGACGCCCAGCAGCAGGGCGCCGAGGTGATCGCCGGCGGCACGGCCGACGGGCTGTACCTGCGGCCCACCGTCGTCCGGGGCGTGCGGCCCGGCATGCGGATCTACGGCGAGGAGTCGTTCGGCCCGGTCGTGTCGATCATCGAGGCCGACGGCGCCGACGACGCGGTCCGCATCGCGAACGACACGGAGTACGGCCTGTCGGCCGCGGTGTTCAGCCGCGACGTGAGCGGCGCGCTCGACGTCGCGCGCCGCATCCGGTCCGGGATCTGCCACGTCAACGGCGCCACGGTGCACGACGAGCCGCAGATGCCGTTCGGCGGGGTGGGCGCCAGCGGGTGGGGGCGGTTCGGCTCGCGGGCCGCGATCGAGGAGTTCACCGAGCTGCGCTGGATCACGGTCCAGGCCGGGTCGCGGCCGTACCCGATCTGACGGGTAGCCTGCGGCGGTACGCCCCCGACGAAAGGCCCTGGTCATGACGCGTGAGCTCCCCCCGGACGGTCGCACCGCCGTCGTCACCGGCGCCGCCCGGGGCATCGGCGAGGCGACCTCCCGGCGCCTGGCCGAGGACGGCGCCGGCGTCTTCCTCGTTGACGTCTCCCCCACCGTGCTCGACCTGCGGGACGAGCTGCGCGCCGCCGGGTACCGGGCGGCGGCGTCCGTCATGGACGTGGCCGACGAGGCCGCCTGGGCCGACGCAGTCACCGCCTGCCGGGCGGAGCTCGGCCGCCCGCAGATCCTGGTGAACAACGCGTACGCGACCCGCGTCGCGTCGCTGGAGGACACGCCGCCGGAGAGCTGGGAGCACCAGATCCGGGTCACGCTCACAGGTGCCTACCTGGCCACGCGCGCGCTCCTGCCCGACCTGTCGGCGTCGGGCAACGGAGCGGTGGTCATGGTGTCCTCCGTGCACGCGCACTTCGGGCTGCCCGGCCGGGCAGCCTACGCCTCGGCCAAGGCCGGGATGACGGGGCTGGCCCGGCAGCTCGCCGCCGAGTACGGGCCCGCCGTGCGCGTGAACAGCGTGCTGCCCGGGCCCGTGCTCACGCCGCACTGGGACGGCGTGGGCGAGGCCGAGCGCGCGAGCGCCGCGGCGGCGACGGCACTGGGCCGCCTGGGCGAGGCGTCCGAGGTGGCCGACGCGATCGCCTGGCTGTGCTCCGACCGGGCGTCGTTCGTCACGGGCGTCGAGCTGAACGTCGACGGCGGCTGGAGCATCACCAAGGAATCGGTGTGAGGGAACCGGTGTGAGGGAATCAGAGTGATCGGCGGCCCGCCGCCGTCCTAGGGTGTGCCCATGACGACCGTGCAGCCTGTCCAGATCACCTTCGACTGTGCCAGTCCCGAGCGCGTGGGCCGGTTCTGGTGCGAGGCGCTGGGATACATTCCCCCGGACCCGACGGAGGACGGCTTCGACACCTGGGAGGAGTACAGCCTCTCGCTGCCCGCCGAGAAGCGGGACTCGTGGTTCGCCGCGAGCGACCCGAACGGCGTGGGCCCGCGGCTGTTCTTCCAGCGCGTGCCCGAGGGCAAGGTCGTCAAGAACCGGGTGCACCTCGACGTCAAGGTCGGCAGGGGCCTGGTGGGCGAGGAGCGCCTGGCCGTCCTGGAGTCCGAGGCCGTCCGCCTGGAGGCGATCGGCGCGACGCGCGGGGTGCTGCTGCTGGCCGACGGCGAGAACGAGTCGTGCCAGAACATGCAGGACATCGAGGGCAACGAGTTCTGCCTCGACTGAGGCCGGCGCCCGCCGGCTTCAGCCCCCGCCCCCGCCAGCGAGGCCGGCACTCCGGGTGGGAGGTCGGCAGCTTGCATCGAGGTCGGCACATCGCTGTGCCGGCCTCGATGCAGACTGCCGACTCTGCGGCGCAGACTGCCGACCCCGCTACCCCGCCACGACCGCACCGCGCCGGGCGTTGAGCTCGTCGAGCGCGGTCCGCACCTGGTCGAGCGCCCCCGACGGCAGCCGCACCAGCTCCTCCTCCAGGGTGCGCTGGTCGGTCCACTCCTTGAGCGAGCGCAGGGCACCGGTCTGCCCGGTGTCCGCGGCCTCGACGGCGGCCAGCACCGTCGCGAACGCCTCCGGGTCGTCGGCGACGGCGCCGAGCGTCGAGTCCAGCGTGACCGGCGGCGGGACGGACCGGTCGCGCGGGTCGGGCACGATCCACTCGTGCCGCCCGGCGCCCACCCCGATCTCGTCGGAGCCGCCCGGCAGCACCACCACCGCCGACGCGTTCGGCGGCACCACCGCGTGCACCACGATCTGCCCGTCCCGCGCCGCCCAGCCCGCCTCCGCGAGGCCGTAGGGCGTCTCGAACCGCGTCGCGGCGTGGTCCAGGCCCGCGATCGGCACGGGCGCGATCCGCAGCCGCCGGTAGCCGGGCGAGTCCGGGGCGAGCCCCGCCATGGTGCGGTGCAGCCAGTCCGCCACGGCCCCGAAGGCGTAGTGGTTGAACGACGTCATCTCCCCGGGGTTGATGCTGCCGTCCGGCAGCATGCTGTCCCACCGCTCCCAGACCGTGGTGGCGCCCATCGTCACCGCGTACAGCCAGGACGGGACGCCGGTCTGGAGCAGCAGCCGGGCGGCGACATCGGCGTGCCCGGTGACCGTGAGCGCGTCCTGGATGATCGGCGTGCCCACGAACCCGGTGCCGATGCGGTAGCCGGCCCGGCGCACGAGCCAGGCCAGCCGGTCGCCCATCACGGCCCGGGTCGCGCCGTCCACGAGGTCGAAGACGACGGCCAGCGCGTACGCGGTCTGGGCGTCGGAGACGATCCGGCCGGCCGGCGTCGTGTACTCGGCCACCCAGGCCTGCCGCGCCCGCTCGGCGAGGTCGCCGTACCGCTCGGCGCCCTCGGTGTCGCCCAGCTCCTCCGCCGCCGCGGTGACGAGCTGCAGCGAGCGCACGAGGTACGCGCTGGCCACGATGTCGGGATCCGTCTTGGCGCCCGCCGGGTCGTCCGGCGGCGCGTCCGGGTCGAGCCAGTCGCCGAACTGGAACATGCCCTCCCAGAGCAGCCGCTCCCCGGACAGGTCCAGCAGCACGTCGGCCCACGCCCGCATGGACGGGTACTGCTCCACGAGCGCCCGCCGGTCGGCGAACCGTTCGAGCAGGGTCGTGGGCACCACCGTGGCGGCGTCGCCCCAGGCGGCGGCGGGCTTGGACCCGAAGGGCAGCACGAACGGCACGACGACGGGGCAGACGCCGCCGCGGTCGGCCTGCTCGGCGGCGACGTCGCGCAGCCAGGAGGCCAGGAAGGCATCGCTGTCGAAGAGGTAGCTCGCGGTGGGCCCGAAGACCTGGATGTCGCCGGTCCAGCCGAGGCGCTCGTCGCGCTGGGGGCAGTCGGTGGGCAGGGAGACGAAGTTGCCGCGCATGCCCTGCACGACGTTCTCGTGCAGCCGGTTCACGCGCTCGTCGGAGCTCTCGAACCATCCGGTGCGGCGCATGTCGCTGCTGATCACGATGGCGGTGATCGCCGCGCGGGCGGTGTCGGCGTCGAGCTCGCCGGGCCAACCGTCCACCTCGGCGTACCGGAAGCCGTGGAAGGTGAACTCGGGCTCGAAGGCGTCCTCGCCGCCGGAGAGCACGAGATGGTCGGTGGCCGCGGCGTGGCGCAGCGGGCGGACGCCGAGCTCGCCGTGCTCCAGCACCTCGGCGTGCCGGAGCGTGATCACCTGCCCCGGCTCCCCCGTCACGCGCACGCGGAGGCGGCCGACGAGGTTCTGCCCGAAGTCGAGCACCGTGCGCCCCGAGGGCGTGGTGATCACGTCGCGGACCGCCACCTCGTCGACCCGCCGCACGGGTTCGGCGATCGCGGGTTCGGGCACGACGTCGGACGTGTCCACGCGCACCGGCGCCCACGCCGTGTCGTCGAAGCCGGGCAGGCTCCAGCCGGGGACGGCGCGGCCGGCGTCGACCCGCTCGCCCGCGTAGATGCCGCTGGCCACGACCGGCCCGGCCGCCGCCCCGCGCCAGTCCGGCCCGGTGGTCAGCACCCGGGTGGTCCCGTCGGCGAGCTCGACGTGGAGCTGCACGGCCGCGGCGGGCTGCTCGCCGTAGAAGGTCCGGGCGGCGCCGTGGAAGCCGTAGTGCTCGGTCCACCACCCGCCGGCCAACCGGATGCCGACGGCGTTGGCGCCGGTCCGCAGCAGCGCGGTGACGTCGGTGGCCTCGTGCACCAGGCGGTGCTGGTAGGCGGTCCAGCCGGGCTTGAGCACGGCGTCGTCCACGTCCTGGCCGTTGATCTCGACCTGGTAGACGCCGTGCGCGGACGCGTGGAGGGTGGCGCGGACGACGTCGCCGGGCAGGTCGAGCTCGGTGCGCAGGAGGCCGGGCGTGGCGTCGTCGGGTGGATCGGCGAGGCCGACGAAGGCGGCCGCCCACTCGCCGTCGGCCAGGAAGACGCTGCGCACGGTGACGGGCTCGCTCCACGGCGAGGTACCGCCGTCCGTGCCGGTGACCCGCACCTCCAGCGTGTGCCGCGCGTGCGGCGCCAGCGGGTCGAACGGCCAGGGCACGAACCGCGACTCGTCGGTCTCCAGGGTGCGCACCTGGTCGCCGTCGAGCCGCAGCTCGGCGCCCGCCTGCCGCCAGCCGGGCACGTCGGACCCGACGGTCCAGCTCAGGCGCGGGGTCGGGGTGTCGGCGTAGGCGCCGTCGGTCCGGCGCTCGATCCGCACCTCGCGGACGCGGGTCGCGCCGCCGGCGGTCGGGGTATCGGTGTGGTGGGTCTCCATCGGTGGCCCCTTTCAGCCCTTGACCGCGCCGGACGTCATGCCGGCCACGATCTGGCGGTTGAAGAAGATGTACATGACCAGCGGCGGCACCGTGATCAGCAGGATGTCCATGAACAGCAGGTTGAACTGGCTGACCATCTGGCTCTGGAAGTTGTAGAGCGTGAGCTGCACGGTCGCGTTCTCGTCCCCCGGCAGGAAGTACAGGGGGTTGGTGAAGTCGTTGAACACGTTGACCGCCTGCACCACGACGATCGTGATGATCACGGGCCGCAGCAGCGGCAGGATGACGGCGAAGAACAGCCGCAGGGGCCCGGCGCCGTCGATGACCGCCGCCTCGTCGAGCTCGCGGGGGATGGTCGCGACGAACGCGCGGAACAGCAGGATGCAGAACGAGAGGCCGAACGTCGCCTCGACGAGGATCAGGCCGGGCATGGTCTTGAACAGCCCGATCCCCTGCAGCACCCAGATCGTCGGCACCACGGCGGGCGGCACGATGAGTCCCGCCAGCACGAAGAAGTTGACCACCGGGTTGAGGCGTGACTGCCGCCGTTGCAGCAGGTAGCCGACCATCGCCGCGAGGATCACCATGATCGCGACGCTGACAACGGTCAGGACCGTGCTGTTGACGAAGGCTCGCACCACGATGCCGTCGCGCGTGGCGAGCACCTCGCTCAGGTTCTCGACGAACGCCCAGTCCTCCGGCAGGGAGAACTCCAGCCGCGAGGCGGACGACGCGTCCTTCGACGCCGTGAGGAAGATGAACACGAACGGCACGAGGAACACCACCGCCGACACGGCGACGGCCGCGATGCCCGTGGCCCAGGACCCGGCGCGCCTCATCGCTCGACCTCCTTGCGGTTGAGCAGCATCGAGAGCGGCACCATGATCGCCGTCACAACGAGGAACAGGATGACGTTCCCCGCGGTGGACAGCCCGTAGAAACCGGCCTGGTACTGCTTGTAGATGACGGACGCGATGACGTCGCTGGTGAACCCGGGGCCGCCGCCCGTGGTCGCCCAGATCAGGTCGAACGACCGCAGGCCGCCGATGAGCGACAGGATGATGACGGTCGCCGTGGCCGGCTGGACCAGGGGCAGCGTGATGGAACGGAACTGCTGCCAGCGGCCCGCGCCGTCGACCCGCGCGGCCTCGTAGTACTCCTGCGGGATGGCGACGATGCCGGCGATGTAGATGAGCGTGGCGATGCCGAGCCCCTTCCAGACGTCCACGGCCGCGATCGTCAGCAGAGCCGTGCTCGGGTCGGTGAACCATCCGGGCCCCTCGATCCCGAACGCGGCGAGCACGGTGTTGACCACCCCGTCGAACGGGTCGAGCAGGGCGGTGAAGGTGATGCCGACGCCGATCGTGGAGACCAGCACCGGGAAGAACACCACGGAGCGCAGGTAGCCACGGCCCACGAGCTGCGAGGTGAGCAGCACCGCCAGCGCCAGCCCGAGCACCACCTTGGCGCCCGAGGTCACGAACCCGTAGACGAGCGTGTTCACGAACCCCCGCGAGAGCTGGGGCTCCGAGAAGAACTGGATGTAGTTCTCCAGGCCGATGAACTCGGTGTCGAACAGGGTCCAGCGCGTGAGGCTGAACCAGAACGACGCGAACGTGGGCACCGCGAAGAAGATCAGGTAGAGCACGCCGGCCGGCAGGTAGAACCACGACGGGTAGGTGGCGCGCTGGGTCAGGGAGGTGCGGGCCGTCGTCCGACGTCGTCCGGCGGCCCGCACCTCGGTGGTGGCGGACATCACCAACCCTCGAGGCCCAGCTGCTTGGCCTGCTTCTCGACGTCCTGGTCGTAGAAGGCGGCGGCGTCCTCCGCGGTGCGGATGCCCGAACCCACCTCGACGGTGGCCTGCTCCAGGTTCGGCCCCTTGACGGGCGAGATGAACTCCAGGGCGTTGGCGGTCTTCCCGGCGTCGAAGTACGCCTGGATGTCGTCGAGCAGCGCTGGGGCGGAGTCCAGCACCTCGCAGGTGCCCGCGTACGGCCCGGCGGGCGGGAGCAGCTCGTTCTGGATGTCGCACCCGGCGTCGCTGTTGACGAACGCGACGAACTCCTTGGCCGCCTCGAGCTCGGCGCCCTCCGTGGACCGGGGGATGTAGACGGCGTTCGGCTGCCAGATCGTCGCCTGGGTGTTCTCCGCGTCCGTCGCGGGGAGCGCGAAGAAGCCGATGTCGTCCACCGCGTCCGGCGTGTTCTGCAGGATCGTCTGGATCACGTTCGACAGCATCGGGTAGTGCGCGCCCTCGCCCTCGGCGACCATCCGGGCGCCGTCCGGGAACGTCGCGGACGGGAAGTCCTCGTTGAAGAAGCCCTCCTCCGCCACCTCCTGCTGGTGCTGGAACCCCAGCAGCGCGGGCTCGTCGGCGTAGAACCGCTGGTGCGCCGTGTACTGCTCGGCCCACTCGGGGTCGACGGCGGTCACGTTGGCGAAGTCGCCGAGCACGAAGAGCTGGCTGGTCCAGGTCTCGCCGTAGGTCTGGATGACCGGGGCCACACCGTCGCCCTCGGCGGCGATCGTCTCGTTGTTCGCCATGAACTCGTCCCAGGTCTCGGGGACGGTGAGCCCGAGGTCTTCGTAGACCCGCTTGTTGTAGACGACGCCGCCCGCGAACGAGGCGCCCAGGGGCGCGCCGTAGATCCCGTTGTCGGTGCTCACGACGGGGACGAACTCCTCGGTGAGCGAGCCGACCCACTCCTGGTCGCCCAGCTCGACCAGCGTCGAGTCCGGGTTGAGCGCCTGCAGCAGGGAGCCCGAGTTGTAGAAGAAGACGTCGGCCATCTCCCCCGTCGACAGCCGGGTCTTGATCAGGTTGTCGCCCTCGGTGCCGCCCGGCCGGATCTCGACGCTGACCGAGATGTCGGGGTGCTCGGCCTCGAAGGCCTCGATCAGGGCGTCCGCGGTCTCGGGGTTCGGCGCGTCGTTGGTCGTGAGGAACGTGATCTCGGTGGTTCCGCCGTCGTCGCCGGACGACGAGCAGCCGGCCAGGGCCAGCAGCGGGACAGCCGCTGCGGCCACCGCCACGCGATGACGAGTTGCTCGGGACATCTCTCTACCTCCTTGTAGAGCGAAAGGATCGTAGAGCGATCTACACTCCCTCGAATGAATCCTTTCAGCGGGTTCACGCTAGCGAGGGCCCTGTAGAGTGTCAACCGATCTACAGAATCGGGAACACAGTCGTGACCTCAGCAGAGACCAGGCCGGACGCCGCACCGTCTCCGGCACCGCCGCCGCCCTCCCCGGCGGTGGGGCCCACCGCGGAGCCCGGACCCCGCCCCTCGACGATCCAGGACGTCGCCCGTGAGGCCGGCGTCTCCCGGGCCGCGGTCTCCAAGGTGATCCGGAACGCCTACGGCGTCAGCGAGCACATGCGGGCCCAGGTCACCGCCGCCATCGAGCGGCTGGAGTACCGACCGCGCGTCGCCGCGCGGGCCATGCGCGGGGCGAGCTTCACGCTCGGGTTCGAGATCCCCCAGGTGGGCAACGACTTCCTGACGATGATCGTCGACGGCGCGACGGAGGCGCTCGCGGACACCCCGTACCAGATGATCATCGCCCCGCTCGGGCGGGACCAGAAGGGCGACGTGGCGATCAACAGCCTCGCCGACCGCCAGGTCGACGGCATCGTGGCCATCGCGCCCCGGGTGGACCCCGCGTGGCTGGAACGGGTCGCCGAGCGCACGCCGCTGGTGATGATCGGGCGGCACGACCGGTCCGACCGCTACGACACGATCACCGGCGACGACCGCGCCGGCGCCGAGCAGGTCATGTCGCACCTGTTCGACCTCGGCCACCGGCGCATCGTGCACCTGACCATCCACCCGTCCCGGCCGGAGCCGCCGTGGGCGGGCCAGGCCGGCGCCGAGCCCCACGTGGTGCGCACCGCCGTCTACCGCGAGCGCATGACCGCCGCCGGGCTGGAGCCGCAGGTGATCCACACGATGTTCGACGGCTCGGAGGCCCATGCGGCCACCCGCGCGCTCCTGGACTCCCCCGACCGCCCGACCGCGATCTTCGCGGGCAACGACACCCTGGCCGTCGGCGTGCTGAGCGCGGTCGCGGAGGCCGGGCTCGACGCGCGCGACGTGTCGGTGGTCGGTTACGACGACGTGCCGATCGCGCGACACCCCCTCGTCTCGCTCACCAGCGTGGACCAGAGCGGCATCACCCTCGGTCGCGAGGCGGTGCGGCTGCTGCTGGAACGGCTGGCGGGGCGCACGGAGTCGGTGCGGTACGAGTCGCCGGCGGTGCTCCGGGCCCGCCGGTCGAGCGCGGAGCCGCGGCAGGCCTGACGGGCGGCCGGACGGCCAGGCCCGCCGGGCATTCGCTTTGAGGCCCGGGTTTCTTCGCTTTGGGACCGTTCAAAGCGAAGAAACCCGGGCCTCAAAGGGGATCGCGGCGACGGGTGGGCCGCTCGTGACCGAGCTAGTCGTCCTGGACGTCCGGGTCCGTGACGTCCGGGTCCGTGACGTCCGGACCCGTGGCACCGCCGTAGGTGGCGATCTTGTACTCCGTGGCCGCCAGCGAGAGGTTCAGCTCCCGGATCCGGCGCCGGATGGTGTCGCGGTGCTCCAGCAGGAGGTCGAGGCGCTCCGGCTCGGTCTCCTTGCCGGCGTCCGCGAGGGCGATGTAGTGCTGCACGTCGCGCATCGGCATGCCCGACAGCCGCATCCGGGTGACGAAGACGAGGCGGCGCAGCGCCGCGGCGTCGTACAGGCGGTACCCGGCGGCGTCCCGGCCCACCTCGACCAGGCCCGCGCGCTCGTAGTACCGCAGCGTGTGCGGCGAGACGTCGAGGTAGGCGGCGGCCTCGGCGATCGGCAGGGGTCCGGGCACCGCGTCCGCGTCCGCGAGGGCGTGGATGACGTCGGCCGACGGCGCGCCGTCCTCCCCCAGCGCCGCCAGGGCCCGCGACATCAGGTCGTCCGTCGCCATGCCCACCAGCCTAGGCGGCCCGGGGTGCGGGTCATCAGAAGGCTCGCACGGCCGGGGGCACGCCCGGGAAGTCCGCGGACTCGGACGCACCGGCCCACTTCTCGACGTCGTCCGCCGCGTAGGCGTACGCGCGCCGCAGGTTGCGGACCGCCTCCGCGCCGAGCGGCAGGCGCAGCGGCGCGTCCGCGGCGTCCAGCACCTGGCGGACGACGGCGGCGGCGCGGGCCGGGTCGCCCTCCTGACTGCCGTGAGCCTCGGCCATGTTCGCGCGGACCGCGCCGGCCACGTCGTCATAGGCGGGGTCGGCGGCCGCGGTGCGGAGCACGCCGGCCGCGTTGAACGCCGTCCGGAACCGGCTGGGCTCCACGATCAGCACGCGGACGCCGAACGGGGCGACCTCGCCGGCGAGCGCCTCGGACCAGCCCTCCAGCGCGAACTTCCCGGCCGAGTAGCTGCCCACCGCGGGGAACGACATGCGCCCGCCCTGGCTGCTCATCTGCACGATCGCGCCCGTGCCGCGCGCCCGCAGGTGCGGCAGGACCGCCCGCACGTAGGCCGCCGGACCGAACAGGTGCTGGTCGAGCATGTCGCGCAGGGCGGCGTCGCCAATCTCCTCGGCTGTCCCCACCTGTCCCGCGCCGGCGTTGTTGACCAGCACGTCGATCCGCCCGAACGCGTCCAGGGCCCGGTCCACGACCGCGGCGGCCCCCGCCGTGTCCCGCACGTCGTGCTCCACCGCGAGCAGCCGCTCGCCGTACCGCGCCCGCAGCGCGCCGAACCGGCCGGCCCGGCGCGCCGTGCCGACCACCCGCTCCCCGGCCTGGAGCGCGGCCTCCGCCAGGGCGAGGCCGAGGCCGGAGCTCGCGCCGGTGATGAGCCAGGTCCTGGTGTCGGCGGTGGCCCCGCTGGTGACCGTGGTGGTGGTTGTGCTGGTCGTCGTCGCACTGTCTGTCGTCATGGCGGCGACGTTAGGGATTCGAGCGCGCTCGAACGCAAGGCGAGGTCTCCTGGTGCTGAGGTCGGCAGTCTGCCCCCGAGGTCGGCACTCTGCACCGAGATCGGCACATCCCTGTGCCGACCTCGGTGCAGACTGCCGACTCCGCTGGTCGAACTGCCGACCTCAGGGCAGCAGGACCGTGCGGATCGCCGTGATCAGGCCGTCCACGACGAGCACGCGGATCAGGGCGACGGGCGCGCCGTCCCGCGTCGCGACGAGCGCCATCCCGTCGTCCAGGAGCAGGGGCGCCAGGGTCCAGCCCGACGTCGGCCCCAGGTAGTGCAGGGACCCGGCGGCCACCCGCTCGGCGCCGACGTCGAACCCGACGCGCTCGCCGCGCAGGGTCGCCCAGCCCGAGACCTCGGGGTGCAGGATCCGCACCAGGGCCGCGAGGTCTCCCCCGGCGCAGGCCGCGATGAAGGTGTCGACCACACGCTGCAGCTGAGGGTCGGCGCGGTGCCCGGCCGGTGCGGTCGGCGCCGGACCGATCGACGTGTGCGCGGCCGACGTCGGACCGCCGGATGCCGATGCTGCCGACGTCGACCCGGCGGACCCGGACGCCGTCGGCTGCGACGCCCGGATCGCCCTCCGGGCCCGGCTGGCGAGCTGGCGGCACGCGGCCGGGGTGCGGCCGACCGTCTCCGCGACGCTCTCGAAGGGGATCCCGAACACGTCGTGCAGCAGGAACGCGGCGCGCTCGCCCGCCGTCAGCCGGTCGAGCACGACGGACAGGGCGCGCCGGATCTCGTCGTCCAGGGTGATCCGGTCTGCCGGGTCCGGTGACGCACCCAGGCTCAGGCCCGGCACCCCCGTGCCGGACCCGAAGTTCCAGGCCGCCGGGTCCTGCGGCGCGGACAGGCGCCGGTGCGCCGACCCGATCCGGTCCAGCGCGAGCCGCCGCACCGCCACGACGAGCCAGCCGCGCAGGTCGCGGATGCCGCCGACGTCCTGGGTCGCCAGCCGCGCGAACGCGTCCTGCACCACGTCCTCGGCCTCGGCGGGGTCGGCCAGGATGCGCCGTGCGACGGCCAGCAGGTAGGCACGGTCGTCCCGCGACGCCGCGGCGACCCGCTCGGCGTCGGGTCCGGCCGCGCGACCACGGGCATCCCCGGACGCACCGCCCGCATCAGGTTCCCGCCCGCGCGCGGGCTCGCGTCCAGCTTCGCTCATGCCCCGCACGACGATCGGGCACCCCGCGATGTGACGGCGTCACACACCCGACCGCCCGTTCGTCCTGTCCGCACCCGGCCGGCAGACCGCCGTCCGACGAACCTGAAGGAGCATCATGCTCACCACCACCCTGTGGGCGGCACAGATCGTCCTCGCCCTGTTCTTCCTGTTCGCGGCGCTGCCCAAGATCGCAGGCCGCGGCATCGACCGCTGGGCGGGGTTCGACGACCTGCCCCGTTCGATCGTCGTCCTGACCGGCGTGGCGGAGCTCGTGGCGCCGTTCGCGCTCGTCCTGCCCCTGCTCCTGGGCGCTTTCGAGTGGACGACGCCGCTGGCCGCGGCCGGGCTCGCCGTCGTCACGCTCATGGCCAGCGGGTTCCACGTCCGGGCCGGCGAGTGGCTGCCCGCCCTGGAGACGGCGCTGTGGGCGGCGCTCGCCGGGGCCATCGCCGTCGGCCGCTGGGGTCTCCTGGCCACCGGGCCGCACCTGGACGCCGACCTGCTGGTCCCCGTGATCGGGCTGGTCACGGTCGCGCTCACGATCAACCTCGTCGCGATCTTCCGGGGCCCGGCGCCGTCCCGCTCCGCACAGACCGAGCCGGCCCCGGCCCAGCCGGCCCAGCCGTCCGCGCCGGCCGCACGCTGAGCCGCCCCGCCGCGGCACCCCCGTCGCCCCCCTTCGAGACCCACGTTTTCTCCGCTTTGAGCGGCGTCAAAGAGGAGAAACTCGGGCCTCGAAGGGGAGGGCGGCCGCGGTCGGCGTCGGGCCGGAATGCGCACGGCCGGACACCAGTTGGTGATTGACGTGAGCCTCCTGACCGACGCCGCCTCCGGCGGCACCGCACCCGACCCCTCGGCACCCGACTACTCCGCGCTCGACAACGCCGCCTGGTCGTCGCTCGCCGGGGAGCACGCCCACCTCGCCGAGGGCGGGGACCTCGTCCGCCGCTACCCCGTGGACGTCTCGCCGTTCGCCGCCGTCCGCACCTGGGACGACCCGGACGTCTGGGCCGCGATCGTCGACCTGGTCGGGTATGACGCCGACTTCCCCGCCCCGCCCGAGTCCGTCGCCCTGCCGGCCGGCTGGGTGCGCGGCGACGTGTTCGGCGGCGTGCAGCTCGTCGAGACCGAGCGCGTCCAGGGCAGGCCCGACGCCGAGGCCGTGGTCCTGGGCGCCGCCGACGTCCCCGAGATGATGGACCTCGTGTCCCGTGCGAAGCCCGGGCCGTTCCTGCCCCGCACCCACGAGATGGGCCGGTACGTCGGCATCCGGCGTGACGGCGAGCTCGCGGCCATGGCCGGCGAGCGGCTGCGGCCCGCCGGCTGGACCGAGATCAGCGCGGTCGCCACGGACGAGCGGTTCCGCGGCCAGGGTCTGGCCACGCGGCTGGTGCTCGACGTCGTGCACGCCGTCCGCGAGCGCGGCGCGCGGGCCATGCTGCACGCCGCGGCGGGCAACACGAACGCGATCCGGCTCTACGAGAGCCTCGGGTTCGTGCTGCGTCGCCGCAACGAGTTCGGGATGGTACGCACCCCGGCCGCCTGAGCCCGGTGCGCCCCTGACGTCAGTGCGCCGCCGGGGCGTCCGCCGTCTTCTTCCGGGACGGCAGCAGGTGCAGCACGGCCACCACGACGGCGCCGACCACGAGGCCGACCACGGCCGAGCAGAGGGTGTTGAACAGCCAGCCGAGGGTGCCGCCGAGCGCCCCGGCGCCGTCGTGGATGACCACCTCGAGGTGGTGCACCCACTCGTAGGGCCAGGGGATCCAGCCCGTGCCGTCCGCACCGAGGTTGACGAGCAGGATGTGCCCGCCCACCCAGAGCATCGCGACGGTGCCGACCACGGAGATGACGGCGAGCACGCGCGGCATCGCCTTGACCAGGCCGCGGCCCAGGGACTGGGAGAACCCGGAGTCGCGCTCGGCGAGCCGCAGCCCGACGTCGTCCATCTTCACGATCGCCGCGACGACGCCGTAGACGATGATCGTGATGACGAACGCGACCACGACGAGGATGAGGAGCCGGGACCAGAAGGTCTCGTCGGCCACCTCGTCCAGGGCGATCACCATGATCTCGGCCGACAGGATCAGGTCGGTGCGGATGGCGCCGGCAACCAGCTTCTTCTCGGCCTCCGGGCTGACCTCCGTGGCGAGCACCGTCTCCTTGCTGTGGCCGGAGATCTTGTGCCAGATCTTCTCGGCGCCCTCGTAGGCGAGGTACGTGCCGCCGATCATCAGCACGATCGGCAGCAGCCACGGCAGGAACTGGCTGAGCAGCAGCGCGGCCGGGAGGATGAAGATCAGCTTGTTGCGGATCGAGCCGATCGCGATCTTCTTGACGATCGGCAGCTCGCGCTGCGCCGCGACGCTGCGCAGGTACTGCGGGGTCACGGCGGTGTCGTCCACGACGACGCCCGCCGCCTTGGCGGTCGCACGGCCCGTGGCTGCGCCGACGTCGTCGATGGACGCCGCCGCGAGCTTTGCCAGCGCGGCGATGTCGTCCAGCAGTCCCATCAGGCCACCCACGGCGCACCCCGCTCCGGTCGATGTGTCGTCATGTCCGAAGCCTATGCAATCCGACGGCCCGCCCGAGCACCGCGCCGCACGTGTCAGACGTACAGGTCCCTCTGGTGACGTGTACGTCTGACACGTGGGGGGTTTCGCGTCAGCGCGAGACCGGGGTGAGCTCGATGCGGTCCAGGTTCCAGTTCTGGTACGCGTCCTCAGGCAGGGCGATGCGCAGCGTGTGCGTGCCCTTCGTGAGGCGCTGCGTGACGCCACTGGGCTGGAGCACCTGCTTCGCGTGGCTGGTCGTGTTCCGGACGTCGACCCGGGCGCTCGGCGCGCCGTCGTCGAACGACACGGTGTACGTCCCGGCGGGCGAGTACGGCGACGACGCGCGCACCGCGACCTCGTACTCGCCGGTCCTCGGCACCTCGACGGAGTAGGTGAGCCACTCGCCGCCGCGCATCCAGCCGAGGCTGACGGCCCCGTCCAGGTCCTGGATGTCCACACCCTCGCCCGGGCGCATCTGCAGGTTGCTGCGGTTGGCGGGCTCCAGGTCGTGGTAACCGACGCCCTCGCCGGGCAGGAAGTCCTCCGCCTGGACGCGGACGGCGCCGCGCGGCAGCGGGTCGCCCTCGCCCGTGCGCAGCCAGCGCTCCAGCTTCTCGACGTCGTCCGTCTGGAAGATCGTCGTGTGGTAACCCTCGACCAGCGCCTGCCAGCCGCGCAGCGGGTCGATCAGCGACGCCTCGTCGGTCATCCGCTCGGACAGCCCGTTCCACATCGTGTTGCTCCAGACGCGGCTCCCGCTCGCGACGCGGTCCAGGAACGGGCGGCGGGCGACGGCGTCGGCCGTGCTGTCGAAGTTGACCTCGTAGGCCACGGGCTGGTCGTCGCCGAACTTCTCGACGTCCGCAAGGTTCGCGTCCGTGACCATGTGCATGTAGACGGCGCCGCGGTGCGTGGCCCGGAACTCCTGGACCTGGTCCACGGGCGCGTCCGACTTGAACAGGCCGTTGCGGACCGTGCCCGTCTCGACCAGCACGTCCCAGATCTCCGCGCGGAACGGCCAGCCCTTGTCGAGGTTGACCAGGCCGCGGTCCTTCGCGAGCCGCATCGCCTGCTCCAGCGTGGGGACCCGCTCGTCGGTGAGCGCGGCCTGCGCGCCGCCGAGGCCCTCGCGCAGCCGCAGGCCCTCGATCTGCTCCAGCGTGAGGCTGTCCACGCGGCCGGTCCCGTTCGTGGTGCGGTCCACGGTCGTGTCGTGCATGAGTACGGGGACGCCGTCGGCGGTGAGCTGGACGTCCAGCTCGACGATCTCCGCGCCGTCTGCGAACGCGGCCAGGATCGCGGGGGCGCTGTTCTCGGGGGCCGCGCGCCACTGCGCGCGGTGGGCCGCGGTGAGGACCTTGGCGTCCGGGCCGTGGTCCAGCAGGTCGCGGTAGGCGCGTTCGGCGGGGGTGCCGCCGCCGTGGCCCGCGCCGCCGAACGCGGCCGGAGCGGCCGACGCCGCAACGGAGCCCGCCTGGAGGTCGGCCTGGGACTCGGCCTGCGCGCCGGCCACGGCGACGGCCCCGGACAGCACCAGCGCGGCCGTGGTGACGACGGCCCCGACGCGGGTACGGATGCGTGAGTTCATGGACCCGACTCTGGTGGTGCGGCCGGCCGCCGGGGCGAAGCGCACACGGCGGCCGGCTGAACACTCGCTGAACGTCAGCCCTGCCCGCACTCGACGCGGGCGTCGGCCCAGTCGGCGTGGTCGAAGTTCTTGCCGTCCGGCCCCTCGTCGGCGACCAGGCGCAGGCGGCGCACGCCGGTGACGTCGACGTCGAGCGGCACACCGCCGTCGTCGTTGGACAGGACCGGCGTCTCGGTGAGCAGCACACCGTCGCCGTAGACGGCGAACCGCACGGAGCCGACGCCGGTGTCACCGGGCTTGTCGAGCACCTCGTCGTCGATCCCGACCACGGCCGTCAACGCCGTGCAGGCGCCGCCGAGCCACCCGGTCACCGACCCGGTCGCGTGCATGCCGATGCCCTTGGCGTAGGTGGTGCCCGCTATCCGCAGCGGCGCGCCGTCACCGCCTGCGGCCTCGCCGTTGGACCGATCGCGCTCGACCGGGCCGTAGCCGTTGCTCTGCTCGGTCCAGTCGAGGTCGGAGACGTAAGGGTTCCCCGCCGGGGCGGGCGGCGTGACCCACAGGGTGGCCTGGTTCGCGGCGACGTGGTCGCCGCCGCCGGCCCGGTAGTCGACGTCGACCGGCACCTCGAACGTGCCCGTCGCGCCGTCGGCGGGCACCCGGACCTGCCAGGTGAAGCGCGCGGTCTGCCCGGCGGCGAGCCGCGCCACGGTGCGGGTGCCCTGGTCCGCGGACCAGCCCGTGGGCAGGTCGGGCGTCAGGCGCACGCGCGTGACGTCGCGGTCCGCCACCGCGAACGCGGCCGTCACGGCCACGGTGCTGCCGGGCTCGACGTCGGCCTGCTCCGGGTCGACCGTGATCGTGGCGTCCGGCCGCGCCTCGACCGGGTCCAGGCACGACTCCCGGCCCCCGGTCGCCGCGCACACGACGGCCACGAAGCCGCCGTTGTCCGCCGTCGGGATCCGCAGCGTGTCCGCGGCCGTGGTGCGCACCGTGGAGTGCACGGTGGCCGACCCGTTCGCGCCGTCGTCCGTCAGCAGGTCGACGACCACCTTGGACCCCCGCGCCAGGCCCGCCAGCGGGAGCAGCAGCGGGTCGCCGGAGCCCGCGCGCATGCCGCCCACGAACCACCGGTCCCCGGAGCGGCGTGCGAGCACCGCGTCCCGCCCGGGCGTGCCGCTGAGCAGCCGCACCTCGTCCCAGGTCGTGGGGAGGTCCCGCAGGAACGGCAGCGCGTTCGGCTCGTCGTCGTACCCCTCGGGCTTGTCCGAGATGTGCTGCCAGCCCGACTCGTAGACGACCGCCATCGCGGCCTGCTGCGCCTTGGACGTCCTGTCGTTGTCGCGGGAGAACACCACGGGCGTGAAGTCCATCGACGCCAGCACGTTGCGCGTGAACGGCACGATGAGGCTGCGCTCGGGGCTGATCCCGTTCTCCATGCCGCGCACGGCCTCGTAGCTCATGATGTGCGGCCAGGTGCGCTGCATGCCGGTGGGCAGCGCGGCGCCGTGGAAGTTGACCATCAGCTCGTACCGGGCGGTGTCGCGCGCCACGTCGTCGTACCACTGGTGGATCTCCTGCGAGTCGGAGTCCATGAAGTCCACCTTGATGCCGCTCACGCCCCACGACCTCAGCCGCGGCAGCCACTCGTCGCGCTGCTCCTGCGTGCGCAGGTCCCGGCTGTGGAACCAGACGATCACGTCGACGCCGCGGGTGTGCGCGTAGCGGACCGTGCGCGGCACCCAGCTCGCGTCCCAGCCCTCGTCGAGCAGCACGTACTCCCAGCCGTTGCGCGCGGACAGGTCGACGAAGTCCCGCTGGCGCGCCTCGTCCCGCGGGCTGCTCCCGTCGGTCAGCCAGCTCCAGCTCGACCGGCCGGGCCGGATCCAGTCCGCGCCCGGGTCCAGGGCGGCGGGTGTGGCGAGGTCGTCCACCAGCGTGGAGCCGACGACGCCGGCCAGGTCACCGACGATCGCGACCCGCCACGGGGTGGACAGGTCGCCGGTCGTGGTGACGGGGCGCCCCTCGAAGAGGTCGACGCCGTAGCGCAGCGAGCCGGCCTCGTGCGTCAGGTGCGAGCCCGAGTAGTCGCCGTGCAGGTCGGCCTCCGTGACCAGCACGTCCCGGTCGCCCTGCCCGAACAGCACCGGGTACCCGACGCTGCCGGAACCGTTGCCCGCCGCGGCGGTCGTGGTGCTCCACTCCGCCTCGTAGTTGACGGCGTAGGAGCGCTGCATCCACGCCGGGCCGTCCGCGGCCGGCTCCCACGCGCCGGACTCGTCGTCGACCCGGTGCTCGCCCGGCCCGTCCAGCAGGTAGCGGTAGGCGACGCCGTCGTCGGACACGCGGACCGCGATCCGCAGCCGTGCGCCCACCGGGTCGGCGAACGTGAAGACCGACTCCCGGTGGGTGTAGCCGCGGCGCTCGCGCTTGCCGGTGCTCATGGAGTAGGTGTCCGAGACCGTGCGGTCCTGCCGACCGGCGAACGTCAGGCCGGTGGTCAGGTCGCCGTCGCTGCCCCGCAGGCCCAGCCGCGTGGCCGAGAGCACCGTGTCGCCGTCGGCGAGCACGTCGAGCGCCACCTGCCCGGCGGCGTCCAGGCGCAGCAGCCCGTCCAGGTGCGAGCCGCGCGGGCCCTCCACCCGCCAGCTCGACGCCGTCCCGCCCGTCGGGTCCGGGCCGGTACCGCCCGCCGGGGCGGCGGTCGCGCTGCCGGCGACGACGAGGCCGCTCGCGACGAGGGCAACGGCTGACACCGCTGTCACCAGATGGAGAGCAGGACGGAACGCTGGTACGAGCTTCACGAGGTCTCCCTTGACTTCGATCGGGTGCCGACGTCGATCCGGTGCCGGGTCCGGCCCGGTGCCGACGTCGGTCCGGTGCCGGGTCCGGCCCGGTGCCGACGTCGGTCCGGTGCGCCGCCCAGAAGGCTAGGCGGCGCACCGGACCAGGTCAACAGGCGTTCTCGCAGCTCCCGCCGCTGCTACTGCCGTCCCGGACGGAGGTCGAGGCGGCGCAGGAGCTGGGCGTTGAGCGCCACGACCACGGTCGACAGCGACATCAGCACGGCGCCCGCGGACATCGGCATCACGAAGCCGATCGGCGCCAGCACGCCCGCGGCCAGGGGCACCGAGATCAGGTTGTACCCGGCCGCCCACCACAGGTTCTGCTTCATCTTGCGGTAGCTGGCCCGCGACAGCTCGATCACGGACAGCACGGACCGGGGGTCGTCGCTGGCGAGGATCACGCCCGCGGACGCGATGGCCACGTCGGTGCCGGCACCGATCGCGATGCCGACGTCGGCCTGGGCGAGCGCCGGGGCGTCGTTCACGCCGTCGCCGACCATCGCGACCTTGCGGCCCTCGGCCTGGAGCTGCGCCACCTTGGCGGACTTGTCCTCCGGCCGGACGCCGGCGAAGAACCGGTCCACACCGAGCTCGTCGGCCACCGAACGGGCCACGGCCTCGGCGTCGCCGGTGATCATGACCACCTGGACGCCCCGGTCGTGCAGGGCACGGACGGCGTCCGCGGACTCGGCCCGCACCTCGTCGGCGAGCTTGATCGCGCCGGCCACCACGCCGTCGCGCAGCACGTGCAGGATGATCGCGCCGTCCTTGCGCCAGGCGTGCGCCACCGCCAGCTCGTCCTGCCGGTTCTCCTCCAGCAGGCGCGGCCCGCCGACGCGGACCTCGTGGCCGTCCACGGTCGCCGTCACACCCACGGCGGGCGACGACGCGAACCCGGTGGCACGCGGGACCGTGAGACCCCGCTCCTGCGCCGCCCGCACGATCGCCCGGGCCAGCGGGTGCTCGCTGTCCGACTCGGCGGCCGCTGCGAGCGCCAGCAGCGTGCCGGCGTCGAGGCTGCCCTGGCCGGGCTCGCCGGGCTCACCGGACTCGCCGGCGGGCTGGATGTCGGCCGGCTGGACGTCGGCGACCGTGGGCTCGCCCTTGGTCAGCGTGCCGGTCTTGTCGAACAGCACGGTGTCGACGGTGCGCATGCTCTCCAGCGCCAGTCGGTCCTTGACGAGCACGCCGCCGCGGGCGGCGCGCTCGGTGGCGATCGACACGACGAGCGGGATCGCGAGGCCCAGGGCGTGGGGGCAGGCGATGACGAGCACGGTCACGGTGCGGATCACGGCGTCGTCGGGCAGCCCGGCGAGCGACCAGACGACGGCGGTGACCGCCGCGGCGCCCAGCGCGAACCAGAACAGCCAGCCCGCGGCGGTGTCGGCGAGGCGCTGCGCGCGCGAGGACGAGGCCTGGGCCTCGGCGACCAGCCGCTGGATGCCGGCCAGGGCTGTGTCGTCGCCGGTGGCGGTCACCTCGATGCGCAGGCCGGAGTCGGTGGCGACCGTGCCGGCGGTCACCGGTTCGCCGGGGCCGCGCGGGACGGTGCGTGACTCCCCCGTCACCATGGACTCGTCCATCTCCGCCCGGCCGTCGACGACGCGGCCGTCGGCGGGGACGCTCCCGCCCGGCCGCACCACGACGACGTCGCCGACCACCAGGTCGCCCGGCGCGACCTTGACGACCTGGTCACCGTCGACCCGCTCGGCCTCGTCCGGCAGCAGCGCCGCCAGCGAGTCCAGGGCCGACGTCGTCTGCGCGAGCGAGCGCATCTCGATCCAGTGGCCCAGCAGCATGATCACGATGAGGAGCGCCAGCTCCCACCAGAAGTCGAGCTGGTGGTCGAGCAGCCCCAGGCTGGCGCCCAGCGACGCGACGAACGCGACCGTGATCGCGAGGCCGATCAGCAGCATCATCCCGGGCTTGCGGGAGCGCAGCTCGGAGACGGCGCCGGTGAGGAACGGCGAGCCGCCCCAGACGTACATGACGGTGCCGAGCACCGGCGGGATCGCCGTGACCCAGGCGGCGTCGGGCAGCTCGTAGCCCAGGATCATCGCGAACATGCCGGAGAACGCGACGACCGGCACCGCCAGCACGAGCATGATCCAGAACAGCCGCCGGAACTGGCCGACGTGGTCGCCGTGACCGGCGTGGCCCATGTGGCCGGAGTGCTCGTCGTGGCCGGCGTGCACGTCGCGGCCGGAGTGCTGGTCGTGACCGGAGTGCTGGTCATGACCGGCGTGCTCTTCGGTGTGGGCGTGCTCTTCGGTGTGGGCGTGCTCTTCGGTGTGGGCGTGCTCTTCGGTGTGGGCGTGCTC
>NZ_JARVSD010000004.1 GCF_030209445.1 Promicromonospora sp. MEB111 | reverse complement strand
ATCCAAAAACAACCCCCACCGATCCCGACCACACCACCATGCTGGTGATACGACCCGAAACATGAGAGTCAAATAATTGGCATTGACTATCAAGCACACTGTTGAGTTCTCAAACAACCGACGCACACCGTCAGAGCCGCGACCTTTTCGTTCGCTTCCCTGTCCGGGGCAGTTCCTCAAACTTACCAGGCCCTTTCGGACTTTTCCAAATCCCCGCCGGCCGCAGTGGCCGGGAGAATTCTTCGAGCAACCGAAGGAATTCTGATCCCATTTTTCGCCGACCATTCAAAGTACGAAACCTTGATGATCTGCAGAGGAAGGGAACCATCCGAAGTGGACCGCGGTGCGAACCGCGCCATCCCCGTTCGGAGGCAACCTCTGTAACTTACCCTACCACGCTCCCTGGCGCAAGCATCCTGGTCAGGATCACTGCAACGAGGCGCCTGTCGGCAAGCCCAACCCAGAACCGAAGCGCACAAAGCCACCTCGAAGATCTGGAGTGGTTCCCGCCCCGGGACCGGCCAGTCACGCTCTTCGCGCTCCCTGTCCGTCTCTCCCTGCCGGGCGAACAACCGGAACAGTACACAGCGATCGGTGTCCACGCAAAATCAGCGTGCGCGCGACGTGCGCGGCGGTGCGCGGGGCCCGTGTCACCGACGTCACCGGCGGCGACACGGGCGCCCGCACACGCGGAACCGGCGTCACTCCACGGTGACGGACTTCGCCAGGTTCCGCGGCTTGTCCACGTCGTGCCCCAGGGAGAGCGCCGCGTGGTAGGCCAGCAGCTGCAGCGGCACGGTCAGGAGCAGCGGGTCGAGCTCCCGCTCGTTGCGCGGCACGTCGATGCGCTCGGCCCGCAGCTCGCCCAGGTCCACGCCTTCGTGCGTGACGACCACGAGGGGGCCACCGCGCGCGGCGATCTCGTGCAGGGCGGCCACGTTCCGGTCGGTCAGCTCGTCGTCGGGCACGATCGCGACCGTCGGCACCTCGGGCGAGATGAGCGCCAGCGGTCCGTGCTTCAGCTCGGACATCTGGTACGCCTCGGCGTGCCGGTAGCTGATCTCCTTGAACTTCTGCGCGCCCTCGCGCGCCACCGGGTATCCCCGCACCCGGCCCACGAAGAACAGGCTCTCGGCCACGGCGAGCGCCTTCGCGGCCTGCGCGATCCGCTCCTCGCCGTCGAGCACCTGCTCGATCTGAGCCGGCAGGCTCTGCAGCCCGGCCACGAGGCGGCGCCCGTCCGCGACCGAGAGGTCGCGCACCCGCCCGAGCTGGAGGGCCAGCAGGGCGAAGCCCACGAACATCGTGGTGAGCGCCTTGGTGGAGGCGACCGCGATCTCGGGGCCCGCGTGCAGGTAGATCCCGCCGTCGCAGGCCCGGGCGATCGCGGAGCCGACGACGTTGACCAGGCCGATGACGCGGCCGCCCTTGCGCTTGATCTCCTCGACCGCGAGCAGCGTGTCGATGGTCTCGCCGGACTGGCTCACCGCCACGTACAGGGTGTCGGGCTCGATGACGGGGTCGCGGTAGCGGAACTCGCTGGCGGCCTCGGCGTCGGCGGGGACGCGGGCCAGCTCCTCGACGAGCGACGCGCCCATCTGTCCCACGTAGTACGCCGAGCCGCAGCCCAGGATCTTGACGCGGCGGACGGCGCGCAGGGCGCGGGCGTCCATCTCGAGCCCGCCCAGGTGGGCCGTCGCGAACCGCTCGTCCAGCCGGCCGCGCAGCGCGCGCTCCACGCTGGCCGGCTGCTCCAGCATCTCCGTGTACATGCGCGGGCGGCCGTCGATCTGGCCGTGCTCGTAGGCGCTGGGGTCGACGTCGACCTCGCGCGCCGTGGTCTGCGTGCGCGTCAGGTCCCGGCGGAACGTGGTGAAACCCGCCGCCGTGACGGTGGCCAGCTCGCCGTCGGCCAGGTGCGCCACCGTGGTGGTGTGGCGCACGAGGGCGGCCAGGTCGGAGGCCACGAACATCTCCTTCTCCCCCACGCCGACCAGCAGGGGGCTGCCGTTGCGCGCCACCACCACCCGGTCCGGGAAGTCCGCGTGGACGACGGCAAGCCCGTAGGTGCCCTCGACGGCGTCGAGCGCGTCGATCACCTTGCCCTCCAGCGTGTCCGCGGCGGACAGGGCGACGAGGTGGGCGAACACCTCCGTGTCGGTGTCGCTCGCGAGCTCCACGCCCTGGCCGGTGAGCCGGGCGCGCAGTGCGGCGGCGTTGTCGATGATGCCGTTGTGCACCACCGCGACCGTGCCGGTCGCGTCCGTGTGCGGGTGGGCGTTCACGTCGGTCGCGGGGCCGTGGGTCGCCCACCGGGTGTGGCCGATCCCCACGCGTCCGGTCATCCGCTTGGGCAGCACCTCGGCGAGGTCCCGGACCCGGCCGGCACGCTTGGTGACCTTCAGCTGGGAGCCGACGACGGCGACGCCCGCCGAGTCGTACCCCCGGTGCTCCAGCCGGCCGAGGGCCTCGACGAGCAGGGGGGCGGCGTTCTGGCCGCCGACGTAACCGACGATTCCACACATGATGGTGCTCCTTCAGGGGTACGGAGGGGCGGGCGGCGTGGCCCGCGGGAGGCGCCGGCTCAGCCGTAGATCATCCGGCGCAGCTGTCGCTCGCTGAGCTGCGGTGCCGCGACGACCCGCTGCTCCAGCTCGGCGGCGATGCGCGCGAAGATCTCGGGGTTCTTCGCGCCGTGGGTCTTCAGCTCGGCGTGCCGGCGCCGGACGACGTCCTCCACCGGTTCGGCGAAGTACGCGACGACGTCGCCGACCACGCGCGCCGCCTCGGCGGGCGTGAGTCCGGTGGTCGCCGCCACCTGGGCGACGAGATCGGGAGACGTCCTCATGCCGCTGAGCGTGGCCCATCCGGGCGGGTAACGACAACTTCTTGCCCGGAATCGGGCAAGATCTGGCTTCGCAGGAGACCAGAGGCGGGCGAAAAGTGTCCGGGCAGACGAAACGGCGGCCGCCCGCTGGTGAGCGGGCGGCCGCCGTCGTGCTCCGGACGTGCCGGTGGAGCGGCCGGGTGGGACCGTCGGTCAGGAGGTCACTCCGAGGCGGCGACCGCCAGGGTCTTCTTGCCCCGGCGCAGCACCGCGTACCGCCCGTGGAGCAGGTCCTCGCCGGCGAGCGCGGCGTCGTCCGACGTCACCTTCACGTTGTTCACGTAGGCGCCGCCCTCCGCGATCGCGCGCCGCGCGGCGCCCTTGGACGCCACGAGCCCCGAGCCCACCAGCAGGTCGGCGACCAGGTCGCCGGCCTTGGCCGTCACGCGCGGCAGCTCGGCCACCGCACCCGCGAGCGTCCGGGCGTCGAGGTCGTCGAGCGAGCCGCGGCCGAACAGCGCCTGGCTCGCCGCGATGACCGCCTCGGTCGCCCCGGCGCCGTGCACCAGGGTGGTCACGTCACCCGCGAGCGCCTTCTGGGCCTCCCGCGCGAACGGCCGCTCGGCCACCTCGCGCTCGAGCTCCGCGATCTCCTCGCGCGACCGGAACGTGAACACCTTGAGGTAGTTCACGACGTCGGCGTCGGCCTGGTTGAGCCAGAACTGGTAGAAGGCGTAGGGGCTGGTCATCTCCGGGTCGAGCCAGATGGAGCCGCCCTCGGACTTGCCGAACTTGGTCCCGTCGGCCTTGGTGATGAGCGGCGTGGTGAGCGCGTGCGCGCTCACGCCCTCGGCCTTGCGGATCAGCTCGACGCCGGCCAGCAGGTTGCCCCACTGGTCGTTGCCGCCGAGCTGCAGGGTGATGCCGTGCCGCCGGTACAGCTCGCGGTAGTCCATGCCCTGCAGTACCTGGTAGCTGAACTCGGTGAAGCTGATGCCCTCGTCCGAGGCGAGCCGCCTGGCCACGATGTCCTTGGACAGCATGGTGCCCATCCGGAAGTGCTTGCCGATGTCGCGCAGGAACTCGATCGCGGACATCGGGGCGGTCCAGTCGAGGTTGTTCACCATGCGCGCGGCGTTGGCGCCCTCGAAGGACAGGTGCGGCTCGATCTGGGCGCGGATGCGCTCCACCCAGCCGGCGACCACCTCGGGCGAGTTGAGCGTGCGCTCGCCCGAGTCGCGGGGGTCGCCGATGAGGCCCGTCGCGCCGCCGACCAGCAGGTAGGGCCGGTGGCCGGCGTCCTGCAGCCTGCGTGCCGTGAGGATCTGGACGAGGTTGCCGATGTGCAGCGACGGGGCCGTGGGGTCGAAGCCCACGTAATAGTCCACGGTGCCCTCCGACAGTGCAGAACGCAGCGCGGCCTCGTCGGTGGACTGTGCCACCAGGCCTCGCCATTGCAGCTCGTCGAGGATGTCGGTCACCGTGGGTGCTCCTTGCTTTCGTGGGACTTCTTGGTGGCGCGCGGCCCGGGCGGGCCGCTCGCCGGGCTCGTCGTGGGCCCGCACGTCATAGTCTGCCCGACGGCGGCGCGGGGCTCGCCCTCATTCCATCCCGCTGCGTTCCGTCCCGCTGCGCTCGCGCGCCTCCGGGCTCACGGGCGTGAACAGGTTCACCAGGGTGCCGTCGGGGTCGCGGACGAGCAGCGAGCGGTTGCCCCACGGCATGGTGGTCGGCGGGGTCACGGTCTCGACCGTGTCGCCGAGCCCGGCGAACAGGGCGTCCACGTCGTCGACGAGGAACTCCACGATCGCCGTGCGATTGGCCGCCGGGGCCGCGGAGCCGGGGCCGAAGAGCTGGACCGTCCGCGTGCTGCCGATGGCGAGGGTGCCCCGGTCGGTGCGCAGCTCGGCGAAGTCGGGCGACGGCCGCTGCGCCGCGGTGCCGGTGACGCGTTCGTAGAAGGCCGTCAGCCGGTCGACGTCGTCGGTGATGAGGCGTACGGAGGCGAGGGTGGCGTGGTGCATGGCGGTGGACCTCCAGGTCACGGGCCACGGTCTCTCCGTGGCCCGCGACCAGCCTCCGCCCGCCGCGCGACACCCCTGTGTCGGTGTTTCCCCGTCTGTGTCTCCGCGGTGGACCGCGGAGCGCGCGGTCAGCCCAGGAACGTCAGGGTGCGCAGGTCACCGTCGGGCACCTGGACGTCCTCCGGCCGGACCACCCGCCGGGGTGCGCGCTCGCTGGTGGCCGTGACCCGGTCGACGCGGTCGAGGCGGAAGGCGCGGATCCCGTCGCGCAGCCGGCACCAGGCCAGCAGGTACCACGCCGTGGACGACCCGACGAAGCCGAGCGGCTCGACGTCGCGCGTGGTCGCGGCGCCCGCCCGGTCGGTGTACCGCAGGCGCAGGACGCGGCGTGCTGAGATCGCGTCGGTGAGGACGGCGGGGACCGGTGGCACCTGCGGCGGCGCCCCGAGGAGGTGCACGCGTCCGGCGAGGTCGTGAGCGGCGGTCGCGTCGTCGTCCCGCATGGCCGCGAGGATCTTGCGGAGCGCCGTCGCGCCCGCGCCCGCGAACGGCGTCCCGGCCAGGCCGCCGAGCGCGACGGCGACGGCGACCGCCTCGTCGGGGCTGAAGTTCACCGGCGGGAGCGTCCGTGCGCGGTCGAGGCAGTAGCCCCCGGTACGGCCCGGCTCGGCCCAGACGGGCACACCGGTCTGCTGCAGCGCGCTGATGTCGCGCTCGATGGTCCGCCGGCTGACCTCGAACCGATCTGCCAGCCACGACGCGCTCCGCGGACGCGGCGAGACGGCCCGCAGCTCCTCGACGATCGCGTACATGCGGTCGGTCCGGTTCACCCCGCGAGCCTATGCGGCGTGGGACGGGACCCACCTTCTTCCCAATCCAACGATTATCGATTACTCTCCCCGAGACGTCACTCCACAGTCGTAGGCCGTACGCCCAGGCCAACGCACAGCACCCCCTGGAACGCTGCGGCAACCCGAGAGGATCAACGATGATCAAGCACCGCACCCTGGCGAGCGTGGGCACGCTCACGGCGGCCGCCCTCACCCTCGCCGGCGCCGAGGGCGTGGCCGCCGCCCCGCCCCGGCTGCTGACCGCGGGCGACGCGCCCGACGTCGTGCAGTCGATGCCGCCCACGGTCGACCTGGCGCCCGAGCTGGTGGACCTGTCGCAGTACGACTGGGCGACCGGCGGCCCCCTGGCCGACCAGTACTCGATCGACGGCAAGTACTACATGGCCGGCATCGGGTTCCAGCTGCAGAGCCTGTGGTTCTACAACAAGACCGCCTTCGAGGAGGCGGGCATCACCGAGACGCCGGGCACCGTGGAGGAGCTCACCGCCGCGCTCGGCAAGCTCAAGGACGCCGGCTGGACCCCGATCCAGACGGGCGGCGACTGGATGACCAGCCACTCCCTGCAGGCGGCGGCGCGGTACCCGCTGCGGGTCGCGGGGGTCGAGGCCGTCGTGGTGGGGGCGCGCACCCCGGCCGAGGTCGACGTCTTCGCCGACGCCGCGGCGGCCGACGTGCCCGAGGACCTGTGGGCCGCGCTCGACGCCGCGCGGTCCGCACCGGCACCGGCATGAGCGCGGGCCTCTCCTCGGGCGGGGCGGTTCCGGACGGGATCGTCGACGCGCACGTGCACCTCTGGGACACCGGCGCGATGCGGATCTCCTGGTTCGCCGAGCGCCTGGGCCTGCCGCGGCGCGTCGGCCCGGACGACCTGGCCCGCGCTACGGCGACGTCCCCGGTACCCGTGCGCGCCGCCGTCGCCGTCCAGGCCGCGGACACCGAGGGCGAGGCACGCTGGCTCGCCGCCCGGGCCGCCGGGCACGGCCCGTTGCCCGGGCCGGTGGTGCTCCAGTACGACACCCGCCCCGGCGGCCCCGCCGCCTGGGCAGGCATGGCCCAACCGCTCCTCGACGACGGCGTACCCGTCGCCGGCGTCCGGCTCGCCGTGCCGGGCGGGGCCGCCGACCTGTCCGACGTCGCCGGGCTGGACGCCCTGTGCGCCGGGCTCGCCGGCACCGGCCGGGTGCTGGAGACGCTCGTGCGCCCCGAGCAGCTCCCCGCCGTCGCGGCCCTGGCCGACCGCCACCCGGCGCTCGACGTCGTCGTCTGCCACCTGGGTCTCGGTACGGGGGCGCCCGACGGGGCGTGGCGCGCCGCGCTGGCGGACGTCGCCGCGCGGCCGCGCGTGCACGCCAAGCTCTCCGGCCTCCACACGGCGGGCCCGGCCGACGCCGGCCGGGTCGCACTGATCGCCCGCGCCGCCGTCGACCTGCTCGGGCCGGAGCGTCTGCTGTTCGGCAGCGACTGGCCGATGTCCGCCCGGGTCGCGCCGTACGCGGAGGTCGTCGGGCGCACCGCCCGCGCGCTCCCCCGGCTCGACGACGCCGCGGTGTCGGCCCTGTGGTCAGGTACCGCCGCGCGCCTCTACGGGATCACCGGTTGACGGGAGCGCCCGGCCGGGCGCTGCACCGCACCATCACGATCGCGACGTCGTCGTCGGCCGTGACGGAGAGCATGCCGCTCAGGGCCGTCTCGACGACGGTCCCCAGGTCCGCGGTCTGCGTTCCCTCGAGCACCTCGGCGAGCTTGTCCAGGCGGGCGCGCAGGCGGTCGTCCCGCGTCTCGATCAGGCCGTCGGTGTAGAGCACCAGCGTGTCACCAGGCCGGAGGTCGGTCACGTGGTCGCGGCGCAGGGTCCCCGGATCCATGCCGAGCAGCAGGTCGTTGCGGATCCGCAGGACCTCCGTCGTGCCGTCGGCCCGGACCAGGATCGGTGGCAGGTGACCCGCGCTGGACCAGCGCACCGTGCGGGCCTCGTCCCCGCCCGGCCGGGCCGGCCGCTCGACGCACGCCACCAGTGCGGTGGCCGTGGCGGAGCTTCCCAGGGCTAGGCCGTCGATGGCGGCGTCGACCCGCTCCAGCACCCGTGCGGGCGTCTCCTGGCTGTCGTACCCGATGGCCCGCACGAGCGACCTGATCTGCCCCATCGCCACGGCGGCGTCCAGGTCGTGCCCGATCACGTCGCCGATCACCACGGTGGTCGCGCCGTCGCGCCGCGTGAACGCGTCGTACCAGTCGCCGCCGATGTTCCGCTCGACGGCGGCGGGCTGGTAGTGCACGACCACCTCCAGGTCGTCCAGCCGCGGCGGGTCGGTCAGCACGGCCCGCTGCAGCGCCAGGGACACCTCGGAGGCCCGGGCCCGCTCCTCCTCGGAGTGCACGGCCCTCAGCCGCAGCGCGTCGTCCTGCACCCGGCGGCGGACGACGTCGCGCAGCGCGGAGGTGACCGTGGTCGACAGGACCACCATGAAGCGGGCATGGTCCGCGTCCCACGGCCGTGCCGCGGTGCCGCGCAGGACGAGCGCGGCGATGACGCCGCTGCCCTGGCCGGACCGCACGGGCTTGACCACCGTGCCCGGGACCACCTGACGCCGACCGGAGCGCAGTGCCCGGACGACCAGGCGCAGCTCGCTGGGCTCCGGCTCGTCCCCGGCCTCCAGGACCACCTCGGGACCGCTCGCGGCGTAGAGGGCGACCCGGGCGACGTCCGGGCTCGCCGCCAGCAGGCCGATCACGGGCTGGGCGAAGGTCCGCAGGTCGGTGAACGTGCCGGGCAGGACGCCGTGCACCTCACCCAGCAGGGCCAGCCGCCGCTGGTTCACGACCGCGCGCGTGGTCTCGGTCGCGATGTCCAGCACGCCCACGACGCGCCCGTCGTCGTCCAGCAGCGGGCTGTAGGAGAAGGTGAAGTAGGTCTCCTCGGCGTACCCCGACCGGTTCATCAGCAGGTACAGGTCCTCGTTGAGCGTCGGCCTCCCCGTGGCCAGCACCGTGTCGAACAGCGGACCGATGTCGTCCCAGATCTCGGCCCACACGACCCGGGCCGACGCACCCAGTGCGGCGGGGTGCTTGGCCGTGCCGAGCATGTCCCGGTAGCCGTCGTTGTAGATCAGCGTCAGGTCCGGGCCCCAGACCATCATCACGGGGAACCGCGTGGAGAAGCACAGCCGCACGGCATGCCGCAGGGACTCCGGCCACGTGCTGGGCGGA
Organism: Promicromonospora sp. MEB111; assembly: GCF_030209445.1. Taxonomy (GTDB): domain Bacteria; phylum Actinomycetota; class Actinomycetes; order Actinomycetales; family Cellulomonadaceae; genus Promicromonospora. The sequence goes on along the minus strand of NZ_JARVSD010000004.1, from coordinate 305,657 downwards.
CCGAGCGGCGTGGCCTCCCACGCGACGGTCCGGGCCTCGTGGCCGACGGCGCTGCGTGCCGTCGCCTCCTCGAACCACCCCGATCTCACATGCGAATCGTAACGAGGATGCCTCGCCGGGCTAGCCTTCGGAGGGGGTGAGCCCGGCTTGTCCTGTTTTGCTCTGGAGGCCGTCGGCGTCGGCGTCGAGCAGGGTCCCCGCGGCGTGTGCCTCGAAGAGGGCCGAGGCCGCGTCTGCGTCGCCGCCGTCGAGGACGTCGAGCAGGCTGCGGTGCCAGTCGGCCACCTGGTGCCAGTCGCCGGTGAACTCGGGGTCGCCGAGCAGGTGCATCGAGCGCAGGCTCGGCTCGATGATGTCCCACATGCGCGGCAGGTAGGTGTTGCCGCTGGCCTCGATGACCGCGCGGTGGAACCCGAAGTCGAGCTCGCGGAACGCGGGCAGGTCCTGCGCGTCGACCGTGCCGTGCATGGCGACGATGAACTCCTCGAGCCGCGCCCGGGTCTCGGCCGTGAGCCGCCCGCAGGCGAGCCGGCCCGCGAGCGCCTCCAGCGCCACGCGGGCCTGCTTGGCCTGCTGGGCCTCCTCGTCGGAGTGCTTGGTCACGAAGTTGCCCTGGTGCCGCACGTGCGTCACCAGGCCCTCGTGCGCGAGCTGCTTGAGCGCGTCGCGCACGGGGGCCTGGCTCACGCGCAGGCGGCGGGCCAGCTGTGACTCCACGAGCTGCTCGCCCGGGGCCAGCTGCGACGACTTGATCATCGACTTGACCAGGTCGTAGATCTGGTCGGACAGCAGCCCGCGCTCGAGGCCCGAGATCCCGCTCAACGCATCAGTCATCCGCCCAGCCTAGCGACATTATCGACAATCGTTTGTGCACCGGAGCGGTAGGCCGCGAGCCAGGCGTCGGCGATGATTCGTGACCCCGCGGGCGTGGGGTGCACGCCGTCGGGGGCGAGGGCGACGGCGCCCTCCGTCCCGCCGAGCGCGTCCGCAGCGGCCGTGAGCAGGGAGTGCAGGGGCACCAGCGCGGCGCCCGCCTGCTCCGCCAGGCGTGCGACGACCGCCCGCTTGCCCGCGAGGTCGCCGAGCCAGTCGCGCTGCTCCGGCCGCACCGGCAGGAGGAACGGCTCCACGAGAACCAGGCGCGGGCTGCCGGGCACCCGGTCCAGGAGCCGCAGGTAGGTGGCCTCGAAGTCCTCGGCGCTCGTGGGGTCGTCGTTGTCGTAGCGGCGCCACGTGTCGTTGACCCCCACGTACACGCTGAGCACGTCGGGCGCGGTGCCGGCGACGTCGCGTTCCCAGCGGGCCTCCAGGTCGACGGCACGGTCGCCGCCTATGCCGACGTTGCGCACCTGGGCGCCGGGCAGGTCGGCCGCGACGAGGCTGACGTAGCCGTCGCCGAGCGACCCGGCGTCCGCGCGGTCACGGCCGGCGTCGGTGATCGAGTCCCCGACGAAGACGAGTCGTTCGGCGGCCTGTCCGGTGGTGATACCGCTGCTGGTCATGAAGCACTCCCTCGTGTGACGAACGGGTCCGACGGTACCGGGCATCGCTCCCGCTGCCAGCCGCGGGTCGAGGACGACCCGCAGTCCGTGACCATCACCGAAGAGGTCGGAGCACTCGCAATGAAGCGACATCTGTCAGCCCTGCTCGCCGCCGCCGTCGCCACGTGCGTCGTCGGCGCGACTACCACCGGCCCGGCCGCCACGGCCGCCCCGCAGCAGACCGGGGCCCAGCACGCGTCAGCCACCACCACCACCGACAAGGGGAACGACAAGCGCCCCGGGAAGGGCCACGGCAAGCCGGGCAAGCCCGGCAAGCCCGGCAAGGGCCCGCACGCGCCGGGCGCGCAGGGCACGATCTACCTCGCCCCGGACGGCGACGACGGCGCCGCCGGTACGAGGACCACACCCCTGGCCACGCTGGAGGCGGCGCGTGACGCCATCCGCGCGCTCCGGACGGCCGGCAACCTCCCGGCCGACGGCGTGACCGTCTACCTGCGGGAGGGCACGTACGAGCGCTCGGCGTCGTTCACCCTCGGCGCCGAGGACTCGGGTACCGCCGCCGCGCCCGTCACCTACCGCTCCTACCCGGGCGAGACCGCCACGATCTCCGGCGGCAAGGAGCTGCCCTACGACGGCTTCTCCCCCGTGACCGAGCAGGCCGTGCTCGACCGTGTGATCGAGACGTCGGCCCGCGACGACATCCTCCAGATCGACGTCTTCATGATCGACGTCTTCCCCAACACGATGATCGAGCCGAACTCGACGCACGAGGTCACCTTCGGCGCCGTGGACGTCGCGGGCGGCATCCGCGTGGTGCTGCGCGTGGACGGCGAGCCGGTGTGGCGCTACCTCGACGACACGGCGAACAACCCGCTGGCGGCCCCGGGCTACTTCACGGCCTACCGCCAGGGCCCGGCGGGCGAGATGAGCATCTTCTGACCGATGTGTCAGACGCTCAGATCCCTGGAGGGATCTGAGCGTCTGACACGTCCTGCTAGGAGAGGGAGGTGAAGGTGTGGGTCTGCCGGCCCAGGCTCTCGATCTCCAGGGTGACCTCGTCGCCGTCCCGCAGGTACGGGAAGCGTCCCGAGAGGGCGACGCCCTCGGGCGTGCCCGTGCAGATCAGGTCGCCCGGCTCCAGCGCCATGTACTGCGACAGGTGGTGCACGATCGCGGCGACGTCGAAGATCATGTCGGCCGTCGACGAGTCCTGCCGCGGCTCCCCGTTCACGAAGGAGCGCAGCCGCAGCCCGCCCGGGTCCACCTCGTCGGCCGGCACGAGCGCCGGGCCGGTGGGCAGGAACCCCGGGCCGCACTTGCCCTTGGACCACTGGCCCAGGGAGTCGTCGAGCTGCCACGCCCGCTCGCTGACGTCGTCCACCACGGTGTAGCCCGCGACGTGCTCGCGCGCGGCCTCGACGGACGGCAGGTAGCTCGCGCGCCGGCCGATCACGACCGCCAGCTCCACCTCCCAGTCCACCTTCTCGGCGCCGGGCGGCAGCGGCACGGCGTCGTCCGGCCCGGCCACGGTGTTGGGGTGCTTGAAGAAGATGATCGGCAGGAGCGGCGGCTCCGCGCCGGACTCGCGCGCGTGCGCGGCGTAGTTCTGCCCGATGCAGACGACGGCGGCGGGCCGCGCGATCGGCGCCCCGCGGCGCAGCGCGTCGGCGCCGTCGAGCACGGGCAGCTCCCCCGCGGCCAGGGCGGTCCGGGTGCGCGCCACGCCGTCGGCGGCGAGGAACGCGCCGTCGACGTCGGCGGTCAGCGGGCGCAGGTCGTAGGTGACGCCGTCAGAGGTGACGGCGGGGATCTCCTGGCCGGCGGGGCCCAGGCGGAGCAGGTGCATCGTGTCCTCGTTCTCGGATCGGGTGGGCGGTCACGTTCAGGACTGCTCGGGCGGGCGGACGCGCAGCTCGTGCATGCCGCCGTCGACCGCGAGCGCCGTGCCCGTGGTCGCGGTGGCGAGCGGGCTGGCGAGGTAGCAGACGGCGTGGGCGACGGCCTCGGGGCTCACGAGGCGGCCGGTGGGCTGACGCGCCTCGAGGGCGGCGCGCTCGGCGTCGGGGTCCGCGGCGGCGTCGAGCAGGCGGCCCACCCAGGGCGTGTCAACGGTGCCGGGGTTCACGCAGGTCACACGGATGCCCTCGCGCACGTGGTCGGCGGCCATCGCGAGCGTGAGGGCCTGCACGGCGCCCTTGCTGGCGGAGTACAGGGCGCGCTGCGGCAGCCCGGTCCACGAGGCGATCGACGCCGTGTTGACCACCGCGGCGTGCTCGGACTCGCGCAGGTACGGCAGCGCGGCGCGGGTGACGCGCACGATGCCGAGCACGTTCACGTCCAGCACGCGCAGCCACTCGGCGTCGTCGTTGTCGGCGACGGTGCCCTGGGCGCCGATGCCGGCGTTGTTGACGACGACGTCGATGCCGCCCAGTCGCTGGGCGGCGGCCTCGACCGCGGCGCGGACGCCGGCGTCGTCGGTCACGTCGGCGACCTCGCCGTGGGCGCCCTCGGGCACGCCGTCGGACGCGCGGTCGATCGAGACGACCTGGGCGCCGCGCCGCAGCAGGGCGGTCACGACGGCGGCGCCGATGCCGGACGCCCTCCCGTGACGATGGCGCGGACGCCGTCGAACTCAAGGGATGTGGTCACGGGTACTCCTCCTGGGAAGCGGCTGCGATGGCGATTCATCCAATCTATAGCACCGATCCGGCCGGAACCGAAGGGGCAGATCACCCATCGGACCCGATAGGAGGGACCCGCTCGGAGCGATACGTCATACCTCTCCCCCGCTCCGGAACCATCCACTCGACGAGGAGTGCTCCGCCATGTCCCAGCCGGTCCAGCCCGCCCCACCGTCGCACCCGGCCGGGCCTGGTTCACCGAGGCCAGGTTCGGCCTGTTCGTGCACGTCGGGCTCTACTCGGCCGCCGCCCGGCACGAGTGGGTGCTGAACAACGAGCGGCAGACCGCCGAGCACTACGCGCGCTACGCCGAGGTGTTCGATCCCGACCTGTTCGACGCCCGCGCGATCGCCCGCGCCGCCAAGGACGCCGGGATGCGGTACGTGGTGCTGACCACCAAGCACCACGACGGCTTCGCCCTGTGGGACTCCGCCGTGAGCGACTACACCATCGCGCGCACGCGCGGCCGCGACCTGGTCGGGGAGCTGGCAGAGGCCGTGCGGGCCGAGGCTCTCGCGCCAGGGCTGCCGCCCGGCGTCGTGCTCACGCAGCGGGCCGACCGGCTGTACCTGCACCTGTTCGCGTGGCCGTTCGCGCACGTGCACCTGCGCGGGCTGGCCGACCGGGTCCGGTACGCACAGCTCCTGCACGACGGCTCCGAGCTGCGTGCCACCCGCGCCGACCCGGACCAGAAGGCGTGGAACACCACGCCCGGCGGGCAGCCGCCCGGCACCCTCACGCTGCACCTGCCCACGGCGCGGCCCGACGTCGCCGTGCCGGTGGTCGAGCTGTTCCTGCGATGAGTTCGGTGGCGCCGCGTCGTCGGACGTGGCATGGAAACGAAAAACCATCGGCGAACCGCTGCGGCGTCAGGCAGGGTTGAGCCATGAGCGATGTCGACATGCCCCGCTGGAAGCGCAACGTCGGGCTGTTCCTCGCCGGCCAGACCATCTCCCTGTTCGGGTCGATGGTGGTCATGTACGCGGTGATGTGGCACCTGACCATCGAGACGCGGTCCGGGTCGGTGCTCATGCTGAGCATCGTGTTCGGCATGCTGCCGCAGGCGTTCGTGTCGATCTTCGGCGGCGTCTGGGCGGACCGGCACCACCGCAAGTTCCTGATCATGGGCTCGGACACCGTCATCGCCCTGGCGACCCTCGGGCTCGCGCTGCTCATGGTCAGCGGCGTCGACTCGCTCTGGGTCATCTACGCGGCGCTGGCCGTGCGCTCCGTCTTCGCGGGCATCCAGACGCCGGCGGTCAGCGCGATGATCCCGCAGATCGCACCAGCCGACCAGCTCATGCGCGTCAACGGCATCTTCCAGTCCATCCAGTCGGGCATGATGCTGCTCGCCCCTGCCCTGGCGGCCGTCATCTACGCCTCGTTCGACATCGTCACCGTCTTCTTCGTGGACGTGGTGACCGCCCTGCTCGGCGTCGGGATGCTCGCGCTGGTCGCGGTGCCGCGCCTGGTGCGGTCCGACGCCGGCGAGCCCGTCAGCTACTTCGGCGACCTCGCCGCCGGCGTGCGGTACATCCGGGCGAACGCGCCGGTGCGCTGGCTCATCACGCTGTTCGCGCTGGTGATGTTCCTGGTGGGCGCGCCCAGCTACCTCACCCCGCTCATGGTCACCCGCACGTTCGGCGACGAGGTGTGGAAGCTGACCGCCAACGAGCTGTTCTGGGGCGGCGGCATGCTGCTGGGCGGCATCATCATGGCCACGGTGGGGCCCAGGATCACGCGCCGGGTGCGCCTCATGGTCGGATCGGTGATCGCCACGGGCGTGCTGGTCGCCGGGCTGGGCGTGTCCACGAACATGTGGGTGTTCTTCACGATCGGGCTCGTGATCGGCGTGATGTTCGCGGCGCTCAACACACCGGCGCTGACGATCATCCAGGAGCGCGTGGAACCCGAGATGCAGGGCCGGGTCTTCGGCTTCGTCGGGATCGTGATGACCGTGGCGATGCCGCTGTCCATGGTGGTGTTCGGGCCGCTGGCCGACCAGTTCTCCGTGGAGTCGCTGCTGATCCTCGCCGGCGTGCTGCTGGTGGCGGTGCTGGGCGCGATCCTCGCGTTCCCCGGGGCGCGGCGCTCGCTCGCGCAGGTCGACGCGGCGCCCGAGGCACCTGCCGCGACGCCGGAGGATGCTGCCGCCGCGCCGGAGCAGGGAGCGTCGGATGTGCCACAGGACACAGCCGGCCTGCGCTGACGGCGTGAAAGTATTGATGGGTCCCATAGCCGTCAGCCACGCGTGCGGAAGGTTCCTGTGAGCGCCCCGAAGATCTATGCCCTGCACGAGAACCCCGAGTGGTTCCCCCCGTTCGCCGAGGCCTTCGCGGCCGAGGGCGTCGACTACGTCGAGTGGGTGCTGACCGACGGCGTCCTGGACCTGGACGAGGCGCCGCCCGAGGGCATCTTCTGGTCGCGCATCTCGGCGAGCAGCCACACGCGCGACCACGGCCTGACCAAGGACTACTCGCGCGCGGTGCTGTCCTGGCTGGAGGCGTACGGACGCCGCACGGTCAACGGCCGCCGCGTGCTGGAGCTCGAGGTCAGCAAGGTGGACCAGCTCACCGCTCTGCGCGCCGCGGGGATCGACACGCCGCGCACCGTGGCCGCCGTCGGGCGCGACCAGGTGCTCAAGGCGGCACAGGGCTTCCCCACGCCGTTCGTCACCAAGCACAACCAGGGCGGCAAGGGCCTGGGCGTGCGCAAGTTCGACTCGTTCGAGAACCTCGCCGACTACGTCGGGTCCGACGAGTACGAGGAGCCCGTGGACGGCATCATGCTGATCCAGGAGTACGTCGTGGCGGCCGACGGCGGCATCACGCGCGTCGAGATCGTGGGTGGCGAGATGGTGTACGCCGTCCGCGGTGACACCGAGCGCGGCGGGTTCCAGCTCTGCCCCGCCGACGCGTGCGTCATCGACCCGGAGACGGGCCGCCCGATCCCACCGGTCGGCGCGACCATCTCCATGGCGCCCGACGACGACTGGGGCCTGTTCTCCGAACGCGAGGGCTACGACGACCCGGTCGTGGACAGGTACCTCGCGTTCACCGAACGGCACGGCATCGAGGTGGCGGGCATCGAGAACATCCGGACGGCCGACGGCCGGGTGCTGACGTACGACGTGAACACCAACACGAACTACAACAGCGACGTCGAGCGGGGCACGGCGAAGTCGGGCCCCCGCGAGATCGTCCGCCACCTCGCGAAGGTGCTGCGCGAGACCTACCCGGCGTAACCCGGTGAGTGCTGGATCTTCGCCCTTCTGGCACACGAAAAAGGGCGAAGATCCAGCACTCAACGAAGGGTGGTCAGGCGAAGCCGAAGATCGGGCCGAACGTCACCACCACGATCGCGGCCCAGACGGCGTAGACCGGCAGGTACTGGGTCTGCCAGCGCTCGATCGCGCCGAAGGCGCGCTGCCCGCGGACGAATCCGGTCGCCAGCCACGCCGCCCACGCGAGGTGGACCAGCAGCACGAGGTTGAGCCCGAGCGCCGCGACCTTGTTGGCGGTGAAGCCGAACTCGGCGATGCGGGTGAGCATCGCGGTCAGCGCCACGGCGTCCACCGCGAGCGCCGCCCCGACCAGGACGAGCTGCAGCCAGTCGAAGATCCCGGGCGGCGCGAGCGGGTCACGTGCCGAGATCGAGTACAGCAGCAGGAACAAGACCAGCACGAGGATCGCGTCCATGAGGATGAGCAGGTCCCGGTCCACCGCGGTGAGCGGTCCGTTGACGAGCAGCACCACGAAGATCGCGACGAGCATGACGATCGTCAGGGGCGTGAACACCCGGGTCAGCACCGGGGCGATGTTCTCGACGACGTTCTTCTTGGCCTCCACCAGCCACGCGCCGACCAGGAGCGCGCCGGGCAGGGCGAACGGCAGGAGCCAGTCGCCGAGGAAGGGCTCGAAGTCCACTCCGACCAGGCTGAGCGAGCCGAAGGTGAGCCCGATGAGCAGCCCGCCGCCGAGCGCGATGAGCGCGAGGTAGATGATGAGCTCGCCGGTGAACCGGACGAAGTCCATGCGGCGCGCGCTCGACCGCCACGCCCCGCCCGCGTACACGACGCCCAGGAGCAGCCAGAGCACCACGGGCGTGTGGGTGATCGCGAGGAACTCGGTCATGCCGGGTGCGTCGAACTCCCCCGGCTCGAACGGGTAGAGGTTGACCACGAGCGCCAGCGCCGTCGTGACCGCGACCAGCAGGGCGCTCACCCGCCACGGGACGTGCCGCTTCCACACGAAGTAGCCCGCCAGGAACGGCAGGACGGCGAAGACGGCGTTGCGCACGAGCACCAGCTCGTTGCCGGTCGTGGCGGCGAGCAGGACCTTGAGCACGATCCCCGCGCCGACCGCGAGGGCCAGGACGACGGCCAGCTCGCGCCAGCGTCCGCCGTCGCCCGGGTCCTCGGGGACCAGCACGAGCTGCTTCCAGAGCCGGTCGGAGTGCTCGCGAGCGAACTCGCGGGACACCTCGTCGAGGTTGCCCATGCGCTTGACCGCCACGAGGAAGGCCTCCTCGTCCTCCAGCCCGCTCGCGGTCAGGTCGCTGACCTGGCCGCGCAGGTGGTCCTCCATCTCGTCGACGTCGGCCGCCGAGATCGCCCGACGGCGCTGGACGTAGCCGCGCCACAGGTCGATCTGCTCCTCGAGCACGACGTGCTCGGCGGGCTCCGTCTGCTGGGCGGGTCCGGCGTCGTTCGCGTTCTGTTCGCTCATCAGGCCCACCCCTCCGCGACCGCGGGGCCGGGCTGGACGTCCTGCCAGACCTGCTTGAGGGCGTCGGAGACGACCGCCCACTGCTGACGGCGCTCCGCGAGCGCCTCCTTGCCCGACGCGGTGATCGCGTAGTGCTTGCGCCGCCGCCCGACGTCGGACGTGCCCCACGTGGCCTTGACGTACTCCAGTCGCTCCAGCCGGTGGAGCAGGGGGTAGAGCATGCCGTCGGTCCACTCCATGCGGCCGCCGGAGAGCTCGTTGACGCGCTTGAGGATCGCGTAGCCGTACGACTCGCCGTCGGCCAGGATGCCGAGGACGAGCGGCGTGGCGGACGCCGCGACCAGATCCTTGTCGATGTGCACCTGCACTCCTATGCCTAGTGCTGCTAGGGATGCCTACCCTAGCAGCACTAGGCATAGGAGAACTAGGTTCGCGCGGGGCGTTGCGTCGTGGGCCGGTTCGCGGCGGGGCGTTTCGTCGCTGGGCGGTAGACCGACACCGTCGGCTCGCCGTCGAGCCAGAAGCGCCACGGGTACAGGTCGGCGCGGCCGCCGTCGCCGCTCACGCCCACGCGCGGCCCGGACAGCACGCTGCCCGACGGCGCCTCGGGCACCTCCAGCACCACCGCACCCTCCGGGTCGGTGACGTCGGCGCCGTCGTCGGCCAGGTCGAGGCCGAGCGCGACCGTGAGGCGGGCGGGGCCGCGCGCCAGGTCGCGCTCGGCGCGCACGACGCCGGAGGCGAGGCGCCTTGTCGTCGCCAGTGCGACGCCGTCGGGCCCGGGACCTGTCACCTCGCCGGCCCGCAGCAGCACCGCGGACGCCGTCCCGTCCGGGCCGCAGACCACGTTCGCACAGTAGTGCAGGCCCAGGTGCCGGTACACGTAGAGCCGCCCGGGCTCGCCGAACATCGTCTCGTTGCGCCGGCTCGGGCCGCGGAAGGCGTGGGAGCCGGGGTCGTTCGTCCCGTCGTAGGCCTCGACCTCGGTCAACCGCAGGGTCACGGCACCCTGGGGCGTGCGGCGCGTCAGGGTGGCGCCGAGCAGGTCGCGCGCGACGTCGACCACGGGGCGGTCGAAGAACGGGCGGGCCGGCACGGTCATGGGTGCGTCACTCGGGTTCGCTCCTGGGTCGTCCGCTCCATCAGATCAGCGCGCCGACGCCGTCCACGTGGAGGTCGGCCCGCTCGCGGGTGCGCTCGCGCGCGTAGTGCTCGGCCTCGTCGGCCATCCAGCGCAGCCAGTGCTCGCGCGCCTCCTCGCCGTCGCGCGCCAGGCCGCGGCGCAGCCGCTCGGCGTCGTCGGCCTGGACCCAGATGCGGAACGCGCCCAGGGCGTCCACCTGGCGCGCGCCCGCGCCGCAGCCCTCCACCACCAGGTGGGCCGACGGCGGGACGTCGTGCCACTCGGCCCAGTCGCCCTCGACCCAGTCGTAACGCCGGTAGCGCACCTGCTCCCCCGCGGCCAGCGGGTCCAGGACCCAGCGGCGCAGGTTCTCGGCGCCGCCGTCGGGGCCGGCCGCCCAGCCCTCGTAGAGGTCGTCCATGTGGATCACCGGGGCCTCCAGCGCGTCCCCGAGCTGCGCGGCCAGGGTCGTCTTGCCCGACCCGGCGGGCCCGTCGACGCACACCAGACGCGCGTCGACCACCCGGATCCGCCCCAGCACCTCACCCAGCACCCCTGGCGTGACGGTCATCCCACTCCCCTCGGAAAGGTCTACCCAGCGATTGTGCCCGGAATCCACGTGAGATCCGGGCACGATCGCCGGGTAGACGACCCGCGCCGGCGCGGGACCGGCGTCGTCAGGACTCCGGCTGGGCCCAGAAGCGGAACTCCGTGGCCCGCTCCTTGGCCGCCTCGATCTGCTCCGCGACCCGTGCCGGGGCGGTGCCGCCCACGTTGTCGCGCGAGGCGAGCGAACCCTCGACGGACAGCACGGAGCGCACCTCGGGGGTGAGGTGCTCCGAGATCTTGGCCAGGTCCTCGTCGGACAGGTCCCACAGCTCGATGCCGCGCGCCTCGCACTCCTGCACGCAGGAGCCCGCGACCTCGTGCGCCACCCGGAACGGCACGCCCTGCTTGACGAGCCACTCGGCGATGTCGGTCGCGAGCGAGAAGCCCTGCGGCGCGAGCTCGGCCATGCGGTCGGTGTCGAACACCATGGTGCGCACCATGCCCGTGAACGCGGGCAGCACCGCCGTGAGCGTCGCCACCTGGTCGAACACCGGCTCCTTGTCCTCCTGCAGGTCGCGGTTGTACGCGAGCGGCAGGCCCTTGAGCGTGGTGAGCAGGCCGGTGAGGTCACCGATCACGCGCCCGGCCTTGCCGCGCGCGAGCTCGGCGATGTCCGGGTTCTTCTTCTGCGGCATGATCGACGAGCCCGTGGAGTACGCGTCGTCCAGCCGGACGAACCCGAACTCCTTGGTGTTCCAGAGGATGACCTCCTCCGCGATCCGCGACAGGTCCACCGCGATCATCGCGGCGACGAAGGCGAACTCGGCCGCCACGTCGCGCGAGGCCGTGCCGTCGATCGAGTTCTCGACCGGCCCGCCCTCCAGGCCCAGGTCGGCGGCCACGGCCGCCGGGTCCAGGCCCAGCGAGGATCCCGCGAGCGCGCCCGACCCGTAGGGCGACTTCGATGCGCGCACGTCCCAGTCGAGGAACCGGTCCACGTCGCGCAGCAGCGGCCACGCGTGCGCCAGGAGGTGGTGCGCCAGCAGGACCGGCTGGGCGTGCTGCAGGTGGGTGCGCCCCGGCATGGGGGCGTTCCCGGCCGCGCCCGCCTGGACGATGAGCTCGTCCACGAGGTCGAGCACCTGCGTGCCCACGGTGCGGGCCTGGTCGCGCAGGTACAGCCGCACCAGCGTGGCGATCTGGTCGTTGCGGGACCGGCCGGCGCGCAGCTTGCCGCCCAGCTCGTCCCCGGCGCGCTCCAGCAGGCCGCGCTCCAGCGCGGTGTGCACGTCCTCGTCGTCGAGCACCGGCAGGAAGGCACCCGAGACGACGTCCTGCTCCAGCACGTCCAGCGCGTCGATCATGCGCGCGAGCTCCGGCTCGGTGAGCAGGCCGGCGGTCGCCAGGGCGCGGGCGTGCGCCCGCGACCCGGCGATGTCGTACTGCGCGAGCCGCCAGTCGAAGTGCGTCGACTGCGACAGCGCGGACAGCTCCGGCGACGGCCCGCCGGCGAACCGGCCGCCCCAGAGGGCGACCTTCGGTCCGGTGTGTTCCCCCACCGTCGCCGACGGCCGGGCGGAGACGTCCTTGCCGTCGCGCTCGCTCACAGCGCGCCCGCCGTCAGGTTCGCCTGGGAACCGAGGTCCACGCCGTTGCCGAACTTCTCGTCGCGCGCGGCGGCGAGCTTGGCCGTGAGGCCGTAGATCTCGATGAAGCCGCGGGCCTGCGACTGGTCGAACGCGTCGCCCTCGTCGTAGGTGGCGAGGTTGAAGTCGTACAGCGACTGCTCCGAGCGGCGCCCGGTCACGGTGGCGCGGCCGCCGTGCAGCACCATGCGGATGTCGCCCGAGACGTACTTCTGGGTGTCGTCCACGAAGACGTCCAGCGACTTCTTCAGCGGCGAGAACCACATGCCGTCGTAGACCAGCTCACTCCAGCGCTGCTCGACCTGGCGCTTGAACCGGGCCTGCTCGCGCTCGAGCGTGACGTTCTCCAGCTCCTGGTGGGCCGCGATCAGCGCGATCGCACCGGGGGCCTCGTAGATCTCGCGGGACTTGATGCCCACGAGCCGGTCCTCGACGATGTCGATGCGGCCGACGCCCTGGGCGCCCGCGCGGCGGTTCATCTCCTGGATGGCCTGCAGCGGGGTGACCGGCACGCCGTCGATCGCCACGGGGATGCCCTGCTCGAACGTGAGGATGACCTCGTCGGCCACCGGCGGGAACGTCGGGTCGTCCGTGTAGGAGTAGACGTCCTTGGTGGGCTCGTTCCAGATGTCCTCGAGGAAGCCCGTCTCGACGGCGCGGCCCCACACGTTCTGGTCGATCGAGAACGGGTTCTTCTTGGTGGTCGCGATCGGCAGGTCGTGCTTCTCCGCGTAGTCGATGGCCTTCTCGCGGGTCAGCGCGAGGTCGCGCACCGGGGCGATCGACTTGAGGTCGGGCGCGAGCGACGTGGTGGCCACCTCGAAGCGGACCTGGTCGTTGCCCTTGCCGGTGCAGCCGTGGGCCACGGTCGAGGCACCGAACTCGCGTGCGGCGCGCACCATGTGCTTGACGATCACGGGGCGCGAGATGGCGGAGACCAGCGGGTAGCGGTCGAGGTACATGCCGTTGGCCCGCAGCGCGGGCATGCAGTACTCGGCGGCGAACTCGTCGCGCGCGTCGGCGACGTACGCCTCGACGGCGCCGCAGTCCAGCGCGCGCTGGCGGATGACGTTCATGTCCTCGCCGCCCTGGCCGACGTCGACGGCCACGGCGACCACCTCGGCCCCGGTGGCCTCGGCGATCCAGCCGATGGCGACGGAGGTGTCCAGGCCGCCCGAGTAGGCGAGCACGACGCGTTCAGTCATGATTGACGTTCTCTTTCCGGTGGTGGTGTTCAGGTGCAATTCTGGTGGGTTCTCAGGCGCTGAGCGCGAGGAAGCGGCCCGCGAGGGCGGCGCCGTCGGCGTCGCGCGCGATCACGAGGATCGTGTCGTCCCCCGCGATGGTCCCCAGCATCCCGGGGAAGACGGAGTGGTCGATGGCCGAGGCCAGCAGGTTGGCCGCCCCCGGCGGGGTGCGGAGCACCACGAGGTTGCCCGACGACTCGGCCGAGACCAGCAGCTCCTTGGCGAGCCGGGCCAGCCGCGCGGACAGGTACTCCTCGCTCGCGTCGGACTGGGCGCTGCGGTCCCCACCCTCGCCGGGGACCGCGTAGACGAGCGTGCCGTCCGAGCCGCGCACCTTCTCGGCCTGCAGCTCGATCAGGTCGCGCGACAGCGTGCCCTGCGTGACGCTCACGCCGTCGGCCGCCAGGGCATCGGCCAGCTCGGCCTGCGAGTGGATCGCGTTGCGCGTGACGATCGCGGTGATCCGGGCGTGCCGGGCCGCCTTCGTGGTCGCGGTGGTCGCCGTCGTCGCCGGCTGCCGGGTGACCATCAGCCCTGCTCCAGCAGCCAGGCCAGCAGCGCCTTCTGCGCGTGCAGGCGGTTCTCGGCCTCGTCGAAGACCACGGACCGCGGCCCGTCGATGACGTCGGCGGTGATCTCCTTGCCGCGGTAGGCCGGCAGGCAGTGCAGCACGAGCGCGTCCGGGGCGGCGCCCGCGAGCAGCTCCGCGTTCACCTGGTAGTCCCAGAACGGCTTGGCCCGCTCCTCGGCCTCGGCCTCGTCGCCCATCGACACCCAGGTGTCGGTGGCCACGACGTCCGCCCCGGCCACGGCCTCCTTGGCCGACGTCGTCACGGTCACCGAGCCGCCCGTGGTCGCGGCGATCTCGGCCGCCCGGGCGACCACGGCGGCGTCGGGCAGGTAGCCCTCCGGGCCGGCGATCCGCACGTGCAGGCCGGCCGTCGCGCCGCCCAGCAGGTAGGAGTTGCCCATGTTGTTCGCGGCGTCGCCCACGTAGGCGAACGTGGTGCCGGGCAGGCTGCCCAGCCCCCGGTGCTGCGCCACCGTGAGCAGGTCCGCGAGGATCTGGCAGGGGTGGAAGTCGTCGGTGAGGGCGTTGACCACCGGCACGCGCGAGACGGACGCCATCTCCTCGATGCGGTCCTGGCCGAACGTGCGCCACGCGATCGCGGACACCTGCCGGTCGAGCACGCGCGTGGTGTCCACGACGGACTCGCGCACGCCGATCTGGGCGAGCCGGCCGTCCACCACGAGCGGGAACCCGCCGAGCTCGGCGATCCCGGCCGCGAACGACACCTGGGTGCGCAGCGTCGGCTTGTCGGTGATGAACGCGACGGCGCGCGGACCCTCCAGCGGGCGCCTGGCGTACCGGTCGGCGCGCAGGGCGAGGCCGAGCTCCAGGACGGCCTTCTGCTCGGCGGGCGTCAGGTCGTCGTCGCGCAGGAAGTGGCGGGTCATGCGAGATCCTCCGGAAGGGAAGCGAAGAAGCGGGCGGCCTCCGTGGCCTGCTCCGCGGTCAGGATGAGCGGCGGGGCGAGCCGGATCGCGTCCGGCGCCACCGCGTTGACGATCAGTCCGGCCTCCAGGGCGGCGGTGGCCACCTGGGGTGCCACCGGCTCGTTGAGCACGACGGCGAGCAGCAGCCCGCGGCCGCGGACCTCCTTGACGAGCGGGCTGCCGCACATCTCGATCTCCTGGCGCAGCAGGGCCCCGACCTCGCGCACGTTGGTCAGCAGGCCGTCGCGCTCGATCACGCCGAGCGTCGCGAGCGCCGCGGCCGACGCCACGGGGTTGCCGCCGAACGTGCTGCCGTGCTGGCCGCGGCCCAGCAGGCGCGCCGCCTCGCCGTACGCGATGACCGCGCCGACGGGGAAGCCGCCGCCGAGGCCCTTGGCGACCGTGACGACGTCGGGCACGATGCCGCCGCCGATCTCCGGCTGCTGGTAGGCGAACCACGAACCGCACCGGCCGACGCCCGTCTGGACCTCGTCCAGCACGAGCAGCGCGCCGTGCGCTCGGGTCAGGCGGCGGGCGGCAGCGAGGTAGCCCGGCGGCAGGGGCCGCACGCCGGCCTCGCCCTGCACGGGCTCGACCACCAGCGCCGCGACCTCGCCGTGCTCGGCGACGGACTGCGGCGTGAACGCGGCCTCCAGGGCGGCGAGGTCGCCGAACGGCAGGTGCTCGACGCCGCCCGGGAGCGGCTCGAACGGCTCGCGGTACGCGGCCTTCGCGGTCAGCGCGAGCGCGCCCATCGACCGGCCGTGGAACCCGCCCTCCAGGGCGAGCACGCGCGTGCGGGTACCCACGCCCGACGACGTCGCGACCCGGCGCGTCATCTTGAACGCCGCCTCGACCGCCTCGGTGCCCGAGTTGGTGAGGAACACGCGCGAGCCCTCCGGCGCCTCGGCCACGCGCAGCAGCGTCTCGGCGAGCGCGATCTGGGCCGGGGTGCCGAAGAAGTTGGAGACGTGCCCGAGCGTGCCGAGCTGGGCGCTGATCGCCGCCGTCAGCGTCGGGTGCGCGTGGCCCAGCGCGTTCACCGCGATGCCCGCGAGCAGGTCGAGGTAGCGCTTGCCGTCGGCGTCCCAGACGTAGGCGCCCTCGCCGCGCACCAGCACACGCTGCGGCGGGCCGAACGTGTCCATCACCGCGCCCGAGTACCGCTGGGTCCACGCTGCGACGGAGCCGTCGGCCGTCAGGGCCGCGCTCTCGTCGGCCGGGATCACCGTGCTCATGCGTCCGTTCCTTCCTGGGCCTCGAAGGCCTCGGCGTCCTCGGCCGGTGCGGGCCCCGCGACCACCATCGTGCCGTTGCCCCGCGTCGTGAAGACCTCCAGCAGCGCGCTGTGCGGCTGCCGTCCGTCGATGACCGTCGCGGCGCCCACGCCGCCCTCGACGGCGCGCAGGCACGCCTCCATCTTGGGCACCATCCCCGCCTGGAGGGTGGGCAGCAGCTCGGCCAGCTCGGGCGCCGTGATCCGCTCGACGAGCGAGCCCTTGTCGGGCCAGTTCGTGTAGAGGCCCTCGACGTCGGTCAGCACGATGAGCTTCTTGGCGCCGAGCGCCACCGCGAGCGCCGACGCCGCGGTGTCCGCGTTGACGTTGAGCACCTGGGTCGGGTCGTCCTTGTCGGGCGCGATCGTGGAGACCACGGGGATGCGCCCGGCCTCCAGCAGGTCCTCCACGGCGCGCGGGTCCACCTGGACGACGTCGCCCACGAGGCCGACGTCGACGGGCACGCCCTCGACGATCGCGTGCCGGCGCTGGGCACCGAGCAGGCCACCGTCCTCCCCCGACAGGCCCACGGCGACGGGGCCGTGGGCGTTGATCAGGCCCACCAGCTCCCGGCTGACCTGGCCGGTCAGGACCATGCGGACGATCTCCATGGCCTCCGGCGTGGTGACGCGCAGGCCGCCCTTGAACTCCGACTCGATGCCGAGCCGGTCGAGCATGGCGTTGATCTGCGGTCCCCCGCCGTGCACCACGACGGGCCGCAGCCCCACCTGCCGCAGGAACACCATGTCCTGCGCGAAGGCGGCCTTGAGCTCGGCGTCGATCATGGCGTTGCCGCCGTACTTGACCACCACGAGCGCGCCGGAGAACTCCTGCAGCCAGGGCAGCGCCTCGACGAGCACCTCGGCCTTCTGGTCGGGCCGCAGCCCGTTCACGATGTCGCTGCTCATGTGCTGTACGCGCTGTTCTCGTGGACGTAGTCGTGCGTCAGGTCGTTGGTCCACAGCGTGACCTCGGCGTCGCCTGCGTGCAGGTCGATGGTGAACGTGACCTCGCGGGCCGCGGCCATGTCGACCTTCTCCGGCGGTTCGTGGGCGCCGCCGGCCTTGCAGACCATGACGCCGTTGACGCTCACGTCGAGCTCGGCCGGGTCGAACGGCGCGACGTCCTCGGGCACGGTGCCGACCTGGGACAGGATGCGGCCCCAGTTCGGGTCGTTGCCGAACACGGCGGCCTTGACCAGGTTGGACCGGCTCACGGCGCGGGCCACGGCCAGCGCGGCGTCCTCGGTGGTCGCGTTGGTGACGGTGATCGCGATGTCGTGGGACGCGCCCTCGGCGTCGGCCACGAGCTGCCGCGCGAGGTCGGCGCAGATCGCGGTGACGGCCTCGGTGAGCGCGTCCAGGTCGGCCGGCACGCCCGAGGCGCCCGACGCCATGAGCACCACGGTGTCCGAGGTGGACATGGCGCCGTCGGAGTCGACGCGGTCGAAGGTGACGCGCGTGGCGGCCCGCAGGGCGGCGTCCGCGTCCGCCGCCGGGACGACGGCGTCCGTGGTCACCACGCACAGCATCGTCGCCAGGGCGGGGGCGAGCATGCCCGCGCCCTTGGCCATGCCGCCCACCGTGAAGGTGCCCGCCGGCGTCTCGACGGTGCGCACCGCCGTCTTGGCCACGGTGTCGGTGGTCATGATCGCGGTGGCGGCAGCCTGGCCCGCGGCGTCATCCGCGGCGAGCCCCCCGACCGCCACGGGAACGCCCGCGAGCAGCTTGTCCGCGGCGAGCCGCACGCCGATCAGGCCGGTGGAGGCCACCAGCACGTCGATCGCGCCGATGCCGAGCTCCCCGGCGACCTTCTCCGCGGTGGCGTGCGCGTCCTGGAACCCGCCCGGTCCGGTGCACACGTTCGCCCCGCCGGAGTTGAGCACGACAGCGCGGGCGGCGCCGTCCTTCACCGCCTGGCGCGACCACATCACCGGCGCGCCGACCACGCGGTTGCTCGTGAACACCGCGGCGGCGGCGAACTCGGGACCGTCGTTGACGACCAGCGCCAGGTCCGGCCTGCCGGAGGCCTTGAGGCCGGCGGTGACGCCGGACGCCCGGAATCCTTGTGCCGCGGTGACGCTCACGGGGCGACTCCTTCGGTGATGAGGCCGGCGGTCTCCCGCAGGCCGAGGGCGAGGTTCATGGACTGGACCGCGGCGCCCGCGGTCCCCTTGACCAGGTTGTCGATGGCCGTGACCGTGACGACCCGGCGCGCGGCCGCGTCGACGGCCACCTGCACGAGCGCCGTGTTGGCGCCGAGCGTCATCGCCGTGCTGGGCCACTGGCCCTCCGGCAGCAGGTGCACGAACGGTTCGTCGGCGTAGGCGGCCTCCCACGCGGCGCGGACCTGCTCCGGGTCCGCGCCCTGCGCCAGCCTGGCGGTCGCGGTCGCGAGGATGCCGCGAGCCATCGGTACGAGCGTGGGCGTGAAGCTGATGCCCACCTCCGGCGCGCCGGCGGCCCGCAGGTTCTGCTGGATCTCCGGGATGTGCCGGTGCGTACCGCCCACGCCGTACGGCTGGGCCGAACCGAGCGCCTCGCTCGCCAGGAGGTGCGGCTTGAGCGCCTTGCCCGCGCCCGAGTAGCCGTTGGCCAGCACGGCCACGATGTCGGTGGCCTCGACCACGCCCGCAGCGACACCGGGCTGCAGGCCCAGCGTCACCGCCGTGACGTTGCAGCCGGGCACGGCGATCCGGCGCGCGCCGGGCAGCTTGTCGCGCTGGCGGGCGGCCCTGCTCAGGTCGGCGCCGGTCACATCGGCACCGGGCGCCTCGGCGTGGATCAGCTCGGGCATCCCGTACGGCCAGGTCCCGGCGTGCGTCGAACCGTAGAACTGCTCCCAGTCGCTCGCCGACTCCAGCCGGTGGTCGGCGCCCAGGTCGATGACCAGGACGTCGTCCGGGAGCTGGGCCGCGATCTGGCCCGACGCGCCGTGCGGCAGGCCGAGCACCACGACGTCGTGGCCGGCGAGCGTGTCGGGCGTGGTGGGCTCCAGGATGCGGTGCGCGAGGCCGCGCAGGTGCGGCTGGACCTCGCCGAGGCTCGACCCCGCGCTCGCGTGCGCGGTGAGCGTGCCGATCTCGACGAAGGGATGGGCCGCGAGGAGGCGCAGGACCTCTCCGCCCGCGTAGCCGGAAGCGCCCGCGACGGCGACTCGGATGAGCTGGCTGCTGGACATATTCGGTAGTGTACATAGTTATGCAGCCGGGGCGAAACCGGTGCCCGACGACGCCGGGCGGGGCCGCCCTCGGGCCCCGCCGCACGCGACGTAGGCTCGGCCCATGCGCGCAGTCGTAGCCCGTGAGGCGGGCGGCCCCGAGGTCCTGTCGTACACCGAGCTCCCCGACCCGGCACCCGGACCGGGGCAGCTCCTGCTCCGCGTCGCGGCCGCGGGCGTGAACTTCATCGACACCTACCGCCGCGCGGGCGTGTACCCGATGGAGTACCCGCACGTGGTGGGCGCCGAGGGCGCGGGCACCGTGGAGGCGGTGGGCGATGGCGTCACCGGTTTCGCCGTCGGCGACCGGGTGGCCTGGCACGACGGGCCCGGCTCGTACGCGGAGCTCGTCGCCGTCAACGCCTCCGGCGTCGTGCACGTACCGGCCGGGCTCGACCTGACCACGGCCGCCGCACTCCCCCTGCAGGGCATCACCGCGCACTACCTGGTGCGGTCCACGTTCGAGGTGCAGCCCGGGCACGACGTGCTGCTGCACGCGGGCGCGGGCGGCGTGGGCCTGCTGGCGACCCAGCTCGCCGTGGCGCGCGGCGGGCGGGTGGTGACCACGGTCTCCACCCCGGAGAAGGCGGCGCTGTCCGCCGCGGCCGGCGCGGCGCACACCATCGACTACGCCGCGATGGACGACATCACGGCCGAGCTGCCCGCGCTCGTGCGCGAGCTGACCGACGGCCAGGGCATGCACGTGGTGTACGACGGCGTGGGCCGGACCACCTTCGAGGCGTCGCTCGCCTCGCTGCGCCCCCGCGGCATGCTCGTGCTGTTCGGCGGGTCGTCGGGCCAGGTGCCGCCGTTCGACCCGCAGCGCCTCAACCGGGGTGGCTCGCTGTTCCTGACGCGGCCCACCATCGCGCACTACACCCTCACGCGCGGGGAGCTGGAGTGGCGCACGTCGGAGGTGCTGTCGTCCGCGGCGTCTGGCGACCTGGACGTGCGCATCGGGGCGACCTACCCGCTCGCCGAGGCCGGCGAGGCGCACCAGGCGCTGGAGTCCCGGGCCACGACGGGCAAGGTGCTGCTGGTCCCCTGAGTGGTGGGCGCGGTACGGGGTGCTGCTGGCAGGTGGCGTGACGTCGTATTCGGCAGTTGCCGCCGAGTCGGCACATAGCCCGCGTCATCGGTAGTTGGCACTGAGATCGGCACAGGCCTGTGCCGATCTCAGTGCCAACTACCGAGCTCGCGACGCAAGCTGCCGAGTTCGCGACGCAGGCTGCCGACGCCGCCGGGACCGACAGAGCCGACAGGGCCGGGCGATCGGTGCAAGCAGTTGGGCATCGGATCGGTTTAACGTTGGATCCTTTTCGCCCCTGCGCGCACCCAGGCCTTTACACCGATCCGCGCGGTAGCGACAATTCACCCGTCCGGTTCGTTCCAGCTCGGAGGTTCAACGTGGTACTTCCTCGCTTCTCCCGCGCCCTGGCCGCCGGGGCCGCCGTCGCCGCACTGGCGCTCGGCGCCCTCACCACCAGCTCGGCCGCCGCCACGCCCGCGGACGACGGCGCCACCGCCGCCGCCCCCGCGGACGGCGCGCCCGCCGGTGACGTCTCCGTCCGGACGACGGTGCGGCCGAGCCTCGTGCTCGACCGCGACTTCCCCGACCCCGACGTGTCGAAGTTCGGGAACACCTACTACGCGTACGCCACCAACCAGGGCAAGAACCTGCCCTGGGCCACCGCGCCCGACCCGGACGGGCCGTGGACCTTCCAGTCCGCCGACGCCCTGCCGACCCTCGGCGCGTGGGCCAAGACCGGACGCACCTGGGCGCCCGACGTCTCGCAGCGCGCCGACGGCAAGTACGTCCTCTACTACACGGCGTGGCACACCGCGTCCGGGCGGCAGTGCATCGGCGCGGCGCTGGCCGACTCCCCCGGCGGCCCGTTCGCGCCCGTCGGCAGCGAGCCGCTCATCTGCCCGCTGGAGGCGGGCGGCGCGATCGACGCGTCCAGCTTCGTCGACACCGACGGCACCCGGTACATCCTGTGGAAGAACGACGGCAACGCCATCGGCGCCACCACCTGGATCCACGTGCAGCGCGTGGCCGCGGACGGCCTCACCTTCCAGGGCGGCGCCACCCAGGTGCTGCGCAACGACCGGGCCGACGAGGCCGGCATCATCGAGGCGCCGGTCGTGACCAAGGTGGGCGGCACGTACGTGCTGTTCTACTCGGCGGGCCCGTACAGCACCAACTCGTACGGCACCAACTACGCGGTGGCCAGCTCGATCACCGGCCCGTACACCAAGGCGTTCCGGTTCCTGATGACCACCGACTCGCTCGACGGCGCGGTGTCCGGACCAGGCGGCGCCGACGTGCTGCGGGACGCCGGGGGCGACAAGCTGATCTTCCACGGCCACCGGGACGCGGGCGGCCGCGGCATGTACGTCGCCGACCTCGGCTGGGCGAACTCGAACCCGGTGGTGCGCGGCAGCCGGGTGCGCTACGAGGCCGAGCGCGGCACCCTGAACAACTGCACGGTCCGCGAGAACGCGGCCGGCGCGTCCGACGGCAAGGTCGCCGCCTACATCGACCACGCCGACAGCTGGGTCGACGTCGGCTCGGTCTACGTGCCGACGTCCGGCAGCTACACGCTGCACGTGGGTTACGCCAACGGCTCGGCCGTGACGGCGTCGCACACGGTCACGGTCAACGGGGCGTCGGCCGGGTCCATCAGCTACCCGATCACCGGCTGGGACAACTGGCAGCAGTCCAGCAAGGACATCACGCTGCAAGCCGGCTGGAACACCGTCCGGCTGGGCAAGGGGACGGCGTTCACGGAGCTGGACTACATCGAGGTCGCGTAGCGCGGACGGCGTCCGCCCGTCGTGAGCCCGGGCGGACGCCGCGGCCCGGCCCGTCGTGATGTATCTTGACATCAAGATACTCGACGGCGAGGAGTTGTGATGGCCGACTGGAACCCCGGTGCCTACCTGCAGTACACGGACGAGCGGTCCCGCCCGTTCACGGAGCTGGTCGCCCGGGTGCCGGGCACGCCCGCCACGATCGTCGACCTCGGGTGCGGTCCGGGCCATCTCACCCCCGTGCTCCGCGCACGCTGGCCCGAGGCGCACGTCACCGGGGTGGACGCCTCCCCCGCCATGATCGACCGGGCCCGCGCCGCCGACCCGGGCACCGAGTACGTGCTGGCCGACCTCAGCACGGACGAGCACACCGCCGACCTCGTCATCAGCAACGCGGCGCTCCAGTGGGTCCCGGGGCACCGCGAGCTCCTCACCACGCTCGCCGACCGCGCCACGCAGACCTTCGCGTTCCAGGTGCCGGGCAACCACGACGCGCCCAGCCACCGGCTCCTGCGTGAGGTCGCCGCCCGCGCGCCGTACGCCGACGTCGTCGGGCCGGTCGAGCGGCGGGCCACCGCCGACCCGGCCGAGTACCTGGAGCTCCTGGCCCGGCCGGGCTGGACCGTCGACGCGTGGGAGACCACCTACACGCACGTCCTGCACGGACCGGACCCGGTGCTGCGCTGGATCTCGGCGACCGGCGCGCAGCCCACGCTCCAGGCGCTGGAGGCGAAGGACCCGGCCCTGCGCGCCAGGTTCGAGGAGGAGTTCGGCGCGGCGCTCCGGGAGGCCTACCCCGAGCTCGAGCGCGGCACGCCGCTGGCGTTCCGCCGGGTGTTCGCGGTGGCCACCCGGGACGCCGTCAGCCCCGCTGGGTGACGCGGGCCTCGAGCCCGGCCAGCTCGGTGTCGACGTACCGCCGCGTGCGGCCCCGCACCAGGTTGCCGAACAGCCAGGCCAGGGAACCGGTCTGCGTGATCGCGAGCGTCACGCGGGAGCGGCCGTCGGGCAGGGGCTCGACCAGGTGCTCCGCCTGCGTGGTCAGGCCCGGCGCCTCGCTGATCCACGCGAAGTGGCGCGGCGGGTCCCACTCGTCCATCAGCCAGATCGCGAGCGGCAGCCTGGGCTGCTCGATCCGCACCTGCGTGCCGACGTCCGGCGGGTTGGGCCCGTCGATGATCTCGACCGACGTCATGGACGACGTCCAGTCGGGCATGTGCTCGACGTCGGACAAGACCGCCCAGACGGCCTCGGGCGAGGCGTCGATCTCGGCGGAGGTGCTGTAGCTCGGCATCGGTGCTCCTGTCCTGGAGGGGTGACGCCGGCGGCCGGCGTCACCCCCTAGTCTCGACCTCGGGACACGATCTCGCGCCCGACCGACACGCCTCAGGCGCGGACGGGCGGCGTCGGCCAGGTCGGGGCGGTCAGGCCCTGCTCGAAGAAGAGGTACTCATGCACCGACGAGATCTCGAACGCCCGCAGCATGCGCTCGCGCTCGTCCGGGGAGACCCAGCGGGCCGCGTCGTCGGCCAGACGGCGGGCCTGCCGGGTCGACTCCTGGAAGGCCTCGTCGCCGTAGGTGCCGATCCAGGCCCCGTACGGGTGCCCCGCCAGGCCGCCGGGGCGGCGTCCGGCCAGGTCCACGAGCACGCTCCCGACGTGCGCGTAGAGCCAGAAGCACGGCAGGAGCGCGGCGACCGTCTCGGCGTAGCTGCCCGACGCCGCGGCGTGCAGGTGGCCCGTGTACGCCGCGGTCACGGGGGACGGCTCGATCGCGGCGACCTCGCTGGCCGCCAGCCCGGCGTGGGCGCCCAGCCAGTCGCGGTGCAGCGCCGTCTCGACCTCCAGGGCCGTCACGGACGACCGCGCGAGGAAGCCCTGCGCGGCCGGGTCGGGCGCCACCTGCGCGGCCCGCGCCAGGATGCGCGAGTACTCGCGCAGGTAGGCGGCGTCCTGGGCGAGGTAGAACGCGAAGGACTCGGCGGGCAGCGAGCCGTCCCCGAGCGCCCGGACGAACGGCATGTGCTCGACGGCGTCGCGCCAGCCCGCGATGCGTTCCCAGGCCTCCTCGGTGAAGGGGCGGACGGCGCCGCGGCGGGCCGGCTCGGCGACGCCGGCCGGGGTCTCGGCGGAAACGGGGACAGCAGAAGAAGTCACGATGGACATCCCTTCGCCAGCATGATCTGGATCAGGTTCGACGGGTGTGGTCTCAGCCCTGGCAGGGCACCCCGTGTCACGTGCGGCAGAGGCTACCGGATCGGGCGGGCCGTAGGCTGCCGGATCGGACCAGTCGTAGGCTGCCGCCATGACAGACCGCCCGATCCGCATCGGTGTCCAGCTCCAGCCCCAGCACGCCGACTACTCCGCCCTGCGTGACGCGGTGCTCCGCGCCGAGGACGCCGGCGTCGACATCATCTTCAACTGGGACCACTTCTTCCCGCTGCGGGGCAACCCCGACGGCAAGCACTTCGAGTGCTGGACCATGCTCGGCGCGTGGGCGGAGCAGACCGAGCGCGTGGAGATCGGCGCGCTCGTGACCGGCATCGGCTACCGCAACCCCGACCTGCTGGCGGACATGGCACGCACGGTCGACCACATCTCGGGCGGGCGGCTGATCCTGGGCCTGGGCGCCGGCTGGTTCGAGAAGGACTACGACCAGTTCGGCTACGAGTTCGGCACGGCGGGTTCACGCATCGCGAGCCTGGCCGACGCGATGCCGCGTATCAAGGCCCGGCTGGCGGCCGGCAACCCGGCGCCCTCGCGCGAGATCCCGATCCTGATCGGCGGCGGCGGGGTGCGCAAGACGCTGCGGATCGTGGCCGAGCACGCCGACATCTGGCACGCGTTCGGCGATGTGCCGACCCTGACGAGCAAGTCCGCGATCCTCGACGAGCACGGTGCCGCCGTCGGGCGGGACACCGCCGCACTGGTCGAGCGCTCGGTGCAGGCGCAGGGCTCGCCCGCTCAGGAGGGCGAGGCCCTCGTGGCGGCCGGGGCCACGCTGTTCACCGTCGGGGTGACCGGCCCGGACTACGACCTGTCGACCGTCACGGACTGGGTCGCCTGGCGCGACTCGCGGGGCTGACCCAGCCGCAGCGCGCTGTTCACCAGACCCAGGTGGCTGAACGCCTGGGGTGTGTTGCCGAGGTGCCGGCCGGTGGCCGGGTCGTACTCCTCGCTGAGCAGGCCCAGGTCGTTGCGCACGGCGAGCAGCCGTTCGAACAGGGCGACCGACTCGTCGACCCGGCCGATGCCGTGCAGCGCGTCGACCAGCCAGAAGTTGCACACCAGGAACGTCGCCTCGGCGCCGGGCAGGCCGTCCACCTGGTCGTCGGCCTCGTTGTGGTAGCGCCGCAGCAGCCCGTCCTGGCCGAGCTCGCGCTGCACGGCGTCCACGGTGCCGACGACGCGGGGGTCGTCCCAGGACAGGAAGCCGACCTGGCCGATCAGCAGCAGCGCGGCGTCGAGCCCGTCCGAGCCGTAGAACTGCGTGAACGTGTTCCGCTCGGCGTCGAACCCGTGGGTGCACACGTCGTCGTGGATCCGGTCGCGCACGGCGCGCCAGCGCTCGACGGGTTCGTCGACCAGGCCGTACTTCTCGACGGCGCGGACGGCCCGGTCGAAGCCCGCCCAGGCCATGACGCGCGAGTGCACGAACGCGCGGCGCGGACCGCGCACCTCCCAGAGCCCGTTGTCGAGGTCGTCCCAGTGCTCCTCGAGGTGCTCCAGCAGGGCCCGCTGCAGCCGCCACACGTCCTGGTCCTGCTCCAGCCCCGCCTCGCGCGCGTGGTGCAGGGCGTCCAGCGTCTCGCCCCACACGTCGATCTGGAGCTGACCTGCCGCGTCGTTGCCGATCCGCACCGGCGCGGACCCCTCGAAGCCGGGCAGCCAGTCGAGCGTGTACTCCGGCAGCCGGCGCCGCCCGTCGAGCCCGTACATGATCTGCAGGTCCGCCGGGTCGCCGGCCACGGCCCGCAGGAGCCACGCCCGCCACTCGCGCGCCTCGTCGATGAAGCCCGTGCCGATCAGGGCCTGCAGCGTGAGACCGGCGTCGCGCAGCCAGCAGTACCGGTAGTCCCAGTTGCGGGTGCCGCCGAGCTGCTCGGGCAGCGACGTCGTGGCTGCCGCCGCGATCGCACCCGTCGGGGCGTAGGTGAGGGCCTTCAGCGTGATCAGCGAGCGGTGCACGGCGTCGGGCCACTGCCCCGTGTAGCTGCAGCCCTCGAGCCAGGAGTGCCAGAAGTCCTCGCTGTCGCGCAAGGCCGCGTACGGCTCCACCGGGTCCCGGGTCTCCAGGTGGGACGCGTGATAGTTCAGGACGAACGGCACCCGGTCACCCGGTCCCACGGTGAACTCCGCACGCAGCACCGACCCGTCGCTCACGCCCTCACGCGCCATCGGGACCACCGAGTCGATGCGCACGGAGTCCGGGCCCGCCACGGCGCGCAGCGCGTCCCCGTCCTGCGTGATCCAGGGCACGATGTTCCCGTAGTCGAACCGGAGCCGCAGCTCGGTGGTCATGGCGACCTTGCCGCTGACCCCCTCGACGATCCGGACCAGGTCGGCCTCGTCCCCGCGCGGCGGCATCAAGTCGATCACCCGGACCCGCCCCTCCGGCAGGTCCCACTCCGTCTCGAGGATCAGGGTGCCGTCCCGGTAGCGCCGGCTCGTGCAGTCGCCGCCCGACGTCGGGCCCAGCCGCCACGACCCGTGCCGCTCGTCACCGAGAAGCTCCGCGAAGCACGCCGGGGAGTCGAACCTCGGCAGGCACATCCAGTCGACCGATCCGTCCCGGCCGATCAGTGCGGCGGTCTGGAGATCACCGACCATCCCGTAGTCCTCGATGCGACGCGTCACGGGACCACCCTAGGTTCGGCTCGACCCGGTGAACAGCACACGACACGCGGCCACCTCACTCCCACGACGGGTCAGACGTACAGGTCACGGGGGTGACCCGTCCGTCTGACCCGTCAGGCGGGGCGTCGGTGCCGAGGCTCAGAACGTCGACGCGTCCGCCGCGTACACCCACCGGTAGCCCGGGTACTCGCCCAGCGACCACAGGTAGTCCCTCGTCGGGTCGTACGACAGGTCCTCCGCCCCCACCGTGAGCGCGTTGCCGTGCCGCACGATCGAGCCCGACGGCGCCACGAACGTGTGCAGGTCACCGTCCGAGTTCGGGTCCGCGTGGTCGGAACCGTCGCTCTGCGAGAAGAAGAACTCCCCGTTGATCGCCGTCGAACCCTGCACGCTCTCCAGGTCCGTCCGGTAGGCCTCGGTCGCCTTGATGATCCCGTCCGACGCCGGCTTCAGGTACCGGTTCGTGTAGTCGATCGGCACCCGGATCGTCCTGACCTGCGCGCCCGCATCGACGTCGGCCGCGCTGCGGTACTCGCTGACGACCACCGAGTCCGGCGTGCTCGTCCGGTCCAGCGAGACCGACGAGTGCTGCAGCTGCGCGTACCCGCCCGCCGTCGAGTCGGTGAACTTCGCCGTCTGCGGCAGCACGTACTTGTAGTCGAAGGCCTGGTACGAACCGTCCGACTGCCACCCGATCGCCGACGAGTTCCCCGTCGAGACCTGCCACAGGTGGTTCAGGTCGAACACCCGGAACCCGCCGCTCGTGTCCGCCACGTACAGCAGGTTCCCGTACCACATGATGCCGCCCGCATGGACGTTCACGGCCTTGAACGACGGCGCGCTCGCCGTCCCGCTCGGCTCGACCAGCAGGATGTGCCGGTACGGCGGGGCGGAGGCGCTCGCCGACAGGTTCGACACGCTGATGCGGACGCCCTTGTCGATACCGTCCTCGGCGTGGTCGTACCAGCTCACCAGGTTGATCCGCTTGCCGTCGTAGGTGCCCTCGGCGTACGCGTCCGAGCTGGTGGTGATGCCCTGCGGGTACCAGGCGTCCGTGTCCTGGTCGCCGTCGTTCCAGCAGTAGTACGCCGTGCGGTTCGTGACCGACGGGGCGCTGCCGCAGCTCGGGGTGCGGTTGGCGTCGTCGGCCACCGCGCCCATCGTCACGTTGGGCAGCGCCGAGTCGAGCGCGCTGACCAGGGTCGACGACGTCTGTGACAGCGTGTAGCGGAAGTTGCTCGCGGTGAGCGGGGTCGCGGCGGCCGCGAGGGCAGCCTGCTCGGACTGCACGGCCTGCTCGGACGTGGACGGGCTCGCTGTGGCCTGGCTCGCTGTGGACGGGCTCGCTGTGGCCTGGCCCGCGGTGGCGAGCAGGGCGGCCAGCCCGAGGCTCGCGACGGCGAGTGCGGAGCGGCGGCGACGGCGCATGGTGGTCTCCTTGCACGAGGGGACGGTTGCCCGCACACCGTAGGAGCGGACGCGCCCGCAGGCCAGGAAAAAAGTCACCCGGTCGGCGATGACAGCGTTGACAGTCGGGTGCCCGGGTCATACGTTCCGCCTGGCGGGCGTTCCGCCTGGCGGGGCGCACGGTGTGCCACGCCACGTACTCGATCAGTGCCGACTCGAGCAACGGAGCGGGTGGACCGATGGTGTTCCGAGACCTTGCACGTACCGTGATCACGCTCGTCACGGCGGCGGGGGTCGCCGTCGGCGGCGGCGTCACCGCCGGCGCCTCCGCGCCCGACGCCGACGAGTGGTCGACGGCGTGGACGCAGTCGCAGCAGCGCAGCTCCGGGCTGAGCCCCGAGACGTTCCAGAACCGGTCGGTCCGGGTCGTGACCCGGCTGACGCAGGGCGGCTCCGCGCTGCGCGTGCGGCTGCAGAACCAGTTCGGCACGGCTCCCCTGGTGGTGAACGCGACCACCGCGGGGCTGAGCGCCGGGGGTGCGGCCGTGCGGCCGGAGACCCTGCGCACCGTCACCTTCGGCGGCTCGCCCACCGTGTCGGTCCCAGCCGGCGGCGAGGTCTGGAGCGACCCGGTGAGCCTGGCGACGTCCGCCCTGGACGACCTCGCCGTCAGCTTCTACCTCGCGAACCCGACCCGGATGATGCTCCACGACCTGGCGGGCCGCACCAACTACTTCTCGACGACGGGCGGCGGCAACACCACCGCCGACACCTCGGGCGCCGGCTTCCCCGACACGCACGGCTGGACCTACCTGGTCAGCGCCGTCGATGTGCTCGGCCCCGACGTCGCCGGCACGGTGGTCGCCTACGGCAGCTCGGTGGTCGACGGCGTGGGCGCGGACAACTGCGGCACCGGCTGCCCGGCGCCGGCGGTGTTCCAGCGCTGGACCGACACGCTCGCGCAGCGCGTGGTGGACGAGCTGCCCGCCGGCCGTCAGGTCGCCGTGGTCAACGAGGGGATCGCCGGGACCACGGCGGCGCCCGCGTGCGGAGCCGGCGGCCTGGACGGCGTCTCGCGCCTGGACCGCGACGTGCTCGCGCTCCACCGCGTGCGGGCGGTCATCTACTACTACGGCACCAACGACCTCGCGAACAACTGCAGCGCCGAGACGATCCTGGCGGCCTACCGGGACACGTTCGCCCGCCTGCGGGCTGCCGGGATCCGGGTCTTCGTCACGCCGATCACGCCGCGGCCCGGCTACACCGCCGAGCAGAACGCGCGGCGCGCGGTCGTGAACGACTTCGTCCGGGCGGGCGGCAACTGCTCGGGGACCTGCGACGGCGTGTTCGACCTCGACGCCGTGCTGCGCGACCCGGACAACCCGAACTCCATCTACCCGCCGTACGACACCGGGGACGGGGTCCACGCGAACATCGCGGGGCAGACGGCGATCGCCCGGTCGATCCCGCTGGGCCGGCTCTTGAGCGCTGCGCTCCCGGCACGCTGACGGGCCTGCTGACAAGACGGCCTGCTGACGAGACTGGCCCCGCTGACAAGACGGGCCGGCTGGTCGCGGGGACGCAGCAGCTGCCCGATCGCTCCCGATCCCTCTCGAGACCGCGCCTCTTCGCTTCGAGACCCGAGTTTCTTCGCTTTGAGCCGTCTCAAAGCGAAGAAACTCGGGTCTCGAAGCGAACTTGCGGCCGGGTCAGCCTGGCTGCGTACCCCGTCAGCGGCCCGTGAGGGCCGCGGCCAGTGGGTCACCGCTGCCGGCCGGGAGCACGCGCAGCCGGCGTGCGGTCGCCCCGGCGCCCTGTTCCGCGACGTCAGCGGCCAGCGCCTTGAGCGACTCGGGGGTGTCGTCCGAGACCCGCAGGAACCAGCCCGAGCACGCGTCGAGCTCCCCCGCCGCGATCGCGTTGACCACGTCGGTCACCCGTTCGGCCGGGGTCCACTCCGTGCGGTTCTCGTGCAGCGTCATGCCCGTCGACATGTCGGTCTTCACGACCCCGGGCGCCAGCTCGAAGACGCGGATCCCGTGCGGAAAACCGTCCTCGTGCAGGTTGGCGCCCATCCGCACCAGCGCGGTCTTGCTCGCGTTGTACGCCGAGTGCCCGCCGGCCATCTCGTGCGAGCTCGCACCCGAGGCCAGGTCGACGACCCGGCCCCCGCCGCGCGCGATCATGCCCGGTACCGTGAAGCGGCTGAACAGGAACGGCGCGCGCACGTTGGTCTCGAAGACCGACCACCACTCGTCGGGGTCGGCCTCCCACAGCGGGTGCTCGGACTCGATGGCACCCGCGTTGTTGACCAGGAGGTCGATCGAGCCGAGCGCGTCCTCCGCCTGCCCGACGGCGGCACGTACCGCCGCCGGGTCGGACACGTCGGCGGTGAGCACCGCGGCGGTCGCCCCGGCAGCCCGGACCTCGGCGGCCACGGCCTCGAGCCGCGCCGCGTCCCGCGCGAGCAGGGCGACGTCCAGCCCTGCTCGCGCGAGACCCAGCGCGATCTCCCGGCCGATGCCGCGCGAGGCGCCCGTGACGAGCGCCGTGCGGGCGGGCCCGGGCGCGGCCGCCTCGGACGGGTTCGGCGCGGCCGTGTCAGCCACGCAGCACCGCGCCCACCTCGGCCGACGCCGACTCCACGACGGCGTCGCGCACCGCGCGGACCTCCTTCGCCGACAGCGTCCGGTCCGCCGCACGCAGCCGCAGTGAGTATGCGAGCGACTTCTTGCCCTCGCCCACCTGCTCCCCCGTGAAGACGTCGAACAGGGCGACGTCCTCCAGGAGCTCGCCGGCCCCGGCGACGATCGCCGACCGCACCGCCTCGGCGGGCACCCCGCCGTCGACCACGAAGGCGAAGTCCTCCTTGGCCGCGGGGAACGCGGACACCGGCGTGGCGACGACGGGCTCGCCCGACGCCGCACCGACCAGGACGGTCAGGTCCACCTCGAACGCCGCCGCCCGCGCGGGCAGACCGAGCGACTCGACGACCTTGGGGTGCAGCTCGCCGGCGTGGCCGACGAGCGTCCCGTCCGCGAGCTCGAGACGCGCGCAGCGTCCCGGGTGCCACGGCATCCGCTCGGGATCGGCGGA
The DNA here is from genome assembly GCF_030209445.1 of Promicromonospora sp. MEB111. Taxonomy (GTDB): domain Bacteria; phylum Actinomycetota; class Actinomycetes; order Actinomycetales; family Cellulomonadaceae; genus Promicromonospora. The sequence goes on along the minus strand of NZ_JARVSD010000004.1, from coordinate 274,015 downwards.
GACGACGACGTCGACCCCCGCGCGCTCGGCCACGAGGCGCGCCGCCTCCAGGGCGTCCTCCCAGCCGGCGGCACGGCCCGGGCCCCACCAGCCGGCGAGCTCGCGCCTGCCGGTCAGCACACCGGCGACCCGGCGCGGCTGGTCGGGGACCGCCGCCGCGAGTGCCGCGAGCTGCTCGTCGGTGGGCCGCACGCCGCCGGGCAGCGCCGGTGCCACGGGGGTTCCGTCCACCGGGGTGGTGACCAGCCCGATCTCGTAGACCGCGAGGTCCGTGAGCCCGCGGGACACGTTGCGCCGCACGGTGTCGAGCAGCGTGACGAGCAGGTTGGACCGCATCAGCGGCTTGTCGTCCGCCATCGGGTTCGCGAGGCGGAGCGAGACACGGCGCTGGTCGTCGGCCGGCAGGCCGAGCGCGTCGTACTCGGCCGTGCCGACGAACGGGTAGCTGAGGGTCTCGACGAACCCGGCCTCGGCCAGGGCGCGCGCGACCGAGCGGCGCGTGCGCTGCTCGGCGGTGAGCCCGCGACCACCCGTGGCCGCCGGGAGGATCGACGGGATCTCGCCGTAACCCTGGATGCGCACGACCTCCTCGACCAGGTCGGCGGGCTCGGTCAGGTCGGGCCGCCAGGACGGCGGCGTGACCGTGAGCACCGCCCCGCCGGCGCCCTCGACGGTGGCGCCGATCTCCTCGAGCGTGCTGCGTACCTGCTCCGGGGTGTACTCGACGCCCGAGAGCCGGGTGGGCTCGGTGACCTTGAGCGCGATGGGGGCGGGCGTCCCGGTCTCGTCGAGGTCGCTCACGGCGGCGTCGGCCGTGCCGCCGCCGAGCTCGACCAGCAGGTCGACGACGCGCTGCGCCGCGACGGCGGGCAGAAGGGGGTCGACACCGCGCTCGAACCGCTTGGCGGCCTCGCTCGAGAGCTTGTGCCGGCGGGCGGTACGGGCGACCGTGATCTGGTCGAAGTGCGCCGCCTCGACGAGCACGTCGGTGGTGGTCGCGCTGACCTCGGACGACGCTCCGCCCATGACGCCGGCCAGGCCGAGCACGCGGCTGCCCGCGCCGACGGGCGAGTCGGTGATCAGCAGGTCCTCGGCGTCCAGGGCCCGGTCGACGTCGTCGAGCGTGGTGAGCCGCTCGCCCGGGACCGCCCGGCGGACCACGATCGGCGCCGAGACCTGTGCCAGGTCGTAGGCGTGCAGCGGCTGCCCGAGGTCGAGCATCACGTAGTTCGTGATGTCGACCGCCAGGGAGATGGACCGCATGCCGGAGCCCTCGAGGCGGTGCTTCATCCAGGCAGGCGTGGGCGCGGAGGGGTCGATGCCCCGCACGATGCGCGTCACGAAGCGGTCGCAGCCGACCACGCCGTTGATCGGCGCGTCGTCCTGCACCCGCACCTCGAACCCGTCCGCGGTGGCCGCCGGCTCGGTACCGGTGGCCAGACCGTGGTCGGTGAACTTGGCACCCGTGGAGTGGGCGTACTCGCGCGCCACGCCGCGGTAGCTGAACGCGTAGCCGCGGTCGGGGGTCACGTTGATCTCGAGAACCTCCTCCCCGAGGCCGAGAAGCGCGATCGCGTCCTGGCCGGGGGTGAGGTCCTCCTCGGCGAACCCGTTCCGCGTCAGCACCAGGATGCCGTCGTGGTCCTCGCCGATCCCGAGCTCCCGGACGGAGCAGATCATGCCGTCGGACACGTGCCCGTAGGTCTTGCGGGCGGCGATCGGGAACGGGCCGGGCAGCACCGTGCCGGGCAGCGAGACCGCGACGTAGTCGCCCACGCCGAAGTTGTGCGCGCCGCAGACGATGCCACGCGCGCCCTCGTCGTCGTTGTGCTCGGGTCCGACGTCGACCCGGCACCAGTTGATGGTCTTGCCGTTCTTCTGCGGCTCGGGGGTCATCTCGAGGACGCGACCCACCACCAGGGGGCCGGTCACGGCCGCGCCGTGGATCGCCTCTTCCTCCAGGCCGACCTTCACCAGGTCGGCCGCGAGCTGCTCGGCGGTCAGGTCCGCGGGCAGCTCGACGTGGTCAGCGAGCCAGTCCTTCACGATGAGGGGCACTTCAGATCTCCGTCCCGAACTGGGTGGAGAAGCGCACGTCGCCCTCCACGATGTCGTGCATGTCCGCGATCGAGTGGCGCAGCATGAGCGTGCGCTCGATGCCCATGCCGAACGCGAAACCCGTGTACTCCTCCGGGTCCACGCCCGCGGCGCGCAGCACGTTCGGGTTGACCATGCCGCAGCCGCCCCACTCGATCCAGCCGGCGCCGCCCTTCTTCTGCGGGAACCACAGGTCCATCTCGGCGGATGGCTCGGTGAACGGGAAGAACGCCGGGCGCAGGCGCGTCCTGGCCTCCGGCCCGAACATCGCCCGGGCGAAGGCGTCCAGGGTGCCCACGAGGTTGGCCATGGTGAGCCCCTTGTCGACGGCGAGGCCCTCGACCTGGTGGAACACCGGCGTGTGGGTCTGGTCGAGGGCGTCGGTGCGGAACGTCTTGCCGGGGCACGCGATGTACAGGGGCACGCCACGCTCCAGCAGGGAGCGCGCCTGGACCGGAGAGGTGTGGGTGCGCAGCACGAGGTTCGAGTCGGCGCCGTCCTGCCCCGCCACGTAGAACGTGTCCTGCATCTGGCGGGCCGGGTGGTCCGGGCCGAAGTTCAGGGCGTCGAAGTTGAACCACTCGGCCTCGACCTCGGGGCCGTCGGCGATCTCCCAGCCGAGGCCCACGAAGAAGTCGGCGATACGCTCCTGGACCAGCTCGATCGGGTGCCGGGCGCCGGTCGTCGAACGCCGCACCGGAAGGGTGACGTCGACCGTCTCCTCCAGCAGCACGTGTGCGTCGCGCTCGGCCTCGAGCTCCGACTGACGGGCGGCGATCGCCTGGTTGATCCGGCCGCGCCGCGGGCCCACGAGCTTGCCGGCCTTCGCCTTGTCGGGTCCCGGCAGCGCGCCGATCCCCCGGTTGGCGAGGGCCAGGGCGCTGCGGTCCCCCGTGTGCTGCGTGCGGACGACCTTCAGCGCGTCGAGGTCGCCGGCCTTCGCGATCTCGTCGAGAGCGGTCTTGACCGCGGCGTCGAGTGCCGCCTCGTCGAGCGGATCGATGGGTGCCTTCTCATCGGGCGTGGACATGCTTGCCTTCCTGGCGGATTCGGGAGCCGGCCCGGTCCCTGCGTGGGGACCCGTGCCGGCATCTGAAGTCTAGGTGCCCGCCAGGGCTCAGGACGCGTTGTCCACAGGGCAGCTCAGTGCCCGCGCGCAGCGCTCGCCGCACGGCCCGTGGCGGGCCGCATAAATCGGCGGGTCAGTGGCTGCATGGCGCCATCATTCCATGCCCCGTCGCGACCGGGCAACGCGATTCGGTGGGCGCACCCCCACCCGCTTGGCACACTTTTTCTTCGTGTCGGTGAGGAGGCATAACCTCGCACCGCACCGGCGAGCCATTCTGCCCGTTTAGGGCGTTTGATCTCGGATCACCACCCAAGAAAGCTCTTGTTGACGATCGGTGGCGCATCGCGAACCAGTGCGTTAATGTAGAACGCATGTTCGAGTCCGGGTCCACGGTGAGCGGGACGTGTCGGCCGTTGCCACGGCCTCTTCCCTGGCGTGTCCGGCCCACCGGGCGGCGGCACCTCGAACAGCCATGTCCCCACGGCCGGGGCGGCCCTGGTCCCGGCCGTGGGGACGGCACCCGACCTCCTCGGGGCCCGTCAGCCCTCGAGCGTCCAGGTCTCCACGACCTCGTACCGCGGACCGCCCTGGGGCCCCTCCCCCGGGTGGGACTCGACGAGCGCGAACGAGTCTGCCGTCCACGCCGGTCCGGCGTACACGGAGAGCGCCTGGGCGGCGGGCTCCAGCGCCGACCGCGGCTCGGCCCCGGCCCGCTTGCCCCAGCGGTCCCGGCCGCGCGGCGGCTTCACCTGCCCGGCGCGGGCACGGGCCACGGTGACGTGCGCACGGTGCGGTTTCACGTCGTCGGGCACCTCGCGAGGGGACGCCGCCAGACAGTCGGTCGCCAGGTCCTTCAGGGCCTCGGTCCCGCCGTCGACGCCGATCCACAGGACGCGCGCCCCGAACGACCCGGCACCACGCAGCCTCAGGTCGATGGGCCCGTGCTTCCGCGCGACGTCGGACAGGTCGTCACGCAGCTCGGGGACCGTCCCCTCCGGGAGGTCCGCGTAGAACGCGAGGGTGATGTGGAGGCTCTCGCGGGGCACCCACCGCGGCGAGGCAGGTACGCCATCGATCGCGAGCCCGAGGTGGTCAAGAACGCTCTGGGGCGGGATGACCGCCGTGAACAACCGCACCTGACGATCCTAGGGGCAGGCCCGCGCTGCAGGGAGCCCATTTCTCACCGACGACGGCGGCGGCGCGTGACGGCCCACGCGACCACGGCGGCCGCGAGCACGAACGCGATCTGGCCCCCGAGGACGATCCGGTTCACGTCGACCGCGGGCACCCAGCGCACGCCCTGGTCGTCGACGACGAGGGCACCTGCCGGCTCGGCGCGCCGGCCAAAGCCGAACCCGCCGCCGCCACCCTCCCCGAGCGCGCCGGCTTCGCCGTCCGCCTCGGTGTCGGCCTCGGTGCCCGGCCCGGCCTCGCCGCCCTCGGCGTCACCGGCCTTGGCGTCACCGGCCTTGGCGTGGTGGCCACCCGGCTCGGTGCCGCCCCCGCCGCCCGAGCCCCCGCCGGTCGCCACGCGGGCGGCCGGGATCACGAGGGTCCCGTCGCGCTCGACCGGATCTCCGTACACCTGCCGCACGCCGAACGCTCCGGTCAGGGCCTCGCTGATGCGGTTCAGATCAGGCATGTACCTCATCTGCCCCACGGTAGGTGACCACGTCGCGAGGCGATACAGCAGGAGCAAGAGTCACCCGCTCGGGCGTCCTCAGCGCCCGCCGAACGGCGCACGGTCCGCCCACCACCTCCGGGAGCACAGCGCCGCCAGCAGCCCGCCGGTTACGTTCACCAGCACGTCGTCCACGGACGTCACCCGTCCGAGCCCCAGCGCGTACTGGAGCACCTCCACGGTCACCGCCACCCCGAGGAGCACGACGGCGACCCGGGCGAGCACCGCCACGGTGCGCGGCCAGGGCCCAGGCTCGGCGCGCTCGCGCGAACCGGCGCGCCTGCCCGACCCCGGCACGAGCCGGAACCGCACCGGCAGGAAGAAGCCGAGCGCGGCGAGGACCAGCAGGTTGCCGCCCACCTGCACCACCGCGGCGGGGACGGGCCCCGAGAGCTGGTCCGCAAGATCCTGGAGGGGGACGAGCGAGAGGCCGCGCTCCCCGGGCCGGGGCGTGAGGATCATCCACACCCACGGCGCCGTGCCGACGACCATGCCGACCTCCGCGACGGAGTGCCGCCAGGCACGGTCGTTCGGGACGCCCCGCAGGCGCCGGATCCGCACGAGCAGGCGGATCGCCAGGACGGCGCCGAGCAACGCCGGCACAGCCGGGCGCAGCACGTGGCCCCACGCGCCCCAGACGTCGGCGGCCGCGTCGGGCAGCCTCAGCGCTGCGCCCTGCCGCTCGCGTACAGGCAGACCGTCGCGGCGGTCGCGAGGTTGAGCGACTCCGCCCTACCGCGGATCGGCACGCGCACCACGGCGTCGGCCAGGGCCCGGTCGGCTTCCGGCAGGCCCCACGCCTCGTTGCCGAACACCCAGGCCGTAGGCCCGGCGAGGTCCGGGGCGGTGCCGCTGCCGGCGTCGTCGAGCAGGTCGTCCAGGTCGAACGGGCCGGTGCCGTCGGCGGCGAGGACCTGGCACCCGGCGGCACGCAGCTCCGCCAGCGCGGCGTCCAGCGGGAGGCCCGTCACCACGGGCAGGTGGAACAGCGACCCCGCGGTGGAGCGCACCACCTTGGGATTGTGCACGTCCACGCTCTCCCCCGCGAGCACGACGAGGTCGGCACCGGCGGCGTCCGCGGCGCGGATCACGGTGCCGGCGTTCCCCGGGTCCCGGACCGTGGCGAGCACCGCGACCAGGAGCGGCCGGCCGGCGCGCTCCGGGTCCCGCCCGTCGAGCGCCTCGCGCAGCGAGGGCGCGGCGGAGCGGACGACGGCGAGCACACCCTGGGCGTCGGCGCTCATCCCGTCGAGCACCTCCGGGGTACCGACGTGCAGGAACACCCCGGCCGCGCGCGCGTCGTCGACGATCTCGGTGTAGCGCGACGCCGCCGACGGCGTCAGGTAGACGTCCCGGACCGACGCCGAGGCGTGCCGCACCACCTCGCGGACGCCCTGCGGCCCCTCCACCAGGTACAGGCCATGCCGGGAGCGCGCCGAACGCCCGGACAGTGCCCGCACCTGCTTGACCCGGTCGGCTCGCGGATTCGCGAGCGTCACGTCAAGCGGCACGGGTGCCTCCGAGGAGGACACTGTCCGGGCGTCCGGTGAGATGCTCAACCTCAGGCAGCGGCCGGGGCGTTGACGTCCGCCGGCAGCGCGTCCTTGGCGACCTGGACGAGGGCGTTGAACGCCGCCACGTCGTTGACCGCGAGCTCGGCGAGCATGCGGCGGTCGACCTCGACACCAGCGGCCTTGAGGCCCTGGATGAGGCGGTTGTAGGTCAGGCCCTCCGCGCGGGACGCAGCGTTGATGCGCTGGATCCACAGCTTGCGGAAGTCGCCCTTGCGCGCCTTCCGGTCACGGTAGGCGTAGACGAGCGAGTGGGTGACCTGCTCCTTCGCCTTCCGGTAGAGGCGCGAGCGCTGGCCGCGGTAACCGGCGGCGCGCTCGAGGGTCGTACGGCGCTTCTTCTGGGCATTGACTGCCCGCTTCACGCGTGCCACGTGAGACTCCTTGTTACTTCGGGGCTGGAAGGGTTCCGGGCGGCGCGCGTCAGGCGCGCGCCGCGGGGGTCACTTACCGAGCAGCTTCTTGATCTTCTTGACGTCGGCAGGCGCGACGACCTGGTCCACGGCCAGACGACGCGTACGGCGGCTGGACTTGTGCTCGAGGTAGTGGCGGGCGTTGGTCTGCTCGCGCATGACCTTGCCGCTACCCGTGACCCGGAACCGCTTCTTGGAGCCGGAGTGCGTCTTGTTCTTCGGCATGACTGCCGTCTCTCCTCATGTCGGTCGACCGCTGCTGGAGCGGCGACGTGTACCTGGGCCGGTCAGCCGGCCCGGTGTCGTGGTGGTCTTGGGGACCTCGGCCTCAGCCGGCTTTGCGCGGCGCACGCGGCTTGGGAGCCACGGGCTTCGGCACCGGCTTGGGGGCCGGGGCCGGCTTGGGAGCTGCCTTGGCGGCGGGCTTCGCTGCCGGCTTGGAGGCAGCCTTTGCCGCGGGCTTCGCGGCCGGCTTCGCCGCTGCCGGGGCAGGCGCCTCGACGGCGGGCTCGGGCTCGGCGACCGGCTCGGCCTCGACGACCGGCTCGGGCTCAGGCTCCGGCTCCGGCTCGACGACGGGCTCCGGCTCGGCCTCGACGACCGGCGCCTCGACGGGCTCCGGAGCAGCCGCGACCGCGGGCTCCTCGACCACGGTCTCGACCGTCTCGTCGATCTGGTCCTCGACGGGCTCCGCGTCGCCGGCCTCGTCGACCGCACGCGCCTGGGCCTTGGCCTCGGACTTGGTCATCCGGCCCGCGTTCACCTCGGCCGCGCGCTTGCGCTGCTCGACCTTGGCGTCCGCCTTCTTCTTGACCGGCCCGAGGACCATGGTCATGTTGCGGCCGTCCTGCTTGGGCATGGACTCGACGAAACCGAGATCGGCGACATCCTCCGCCAGGCGCTCCAGCAGGCGACGACCCATCTCCGGGCGCGACTGCTCGCGGCCGCGGAACATGATCATGACCTTGACCTTGTCGCCGGCCGAGAGGAACCGCTCGACGTGGCCCTTCTTGGTGCCGTAGTCGTGCGGGTCGATCTTGAGGCGGAAACGGATCTCCTTGAGGACCGTGTTCGCCTGGTTGCGCCGGGCCTCTCGCGCCTTCATGTCGGACTCGTACTTGAACTTGCCGAAGTCCATGAGCTTGGCGACGGGCGGGCGGGCGTCCGGCGCGACCTCGACGAGGTCGAGGTCAGCGTCCTGGGCGAGCTTCAGGGCGACCGCCGTGGCAACCACGCCGACCTGCTCCCCGCCAGGACCGATGAGTCGGACCTCGGGGACACGGATCCGGTCGTTGATGCGAGGCTCGGTGATGGTGATGCTCCTAAGAAGTCGTTGATGGACCACCAGGAACGGGAAATGGCCCCCGCCCTGAACACAGGTGGAGGCCATCACGAGGAAAGGACACGCTGGCCCGGCAGCAGCACCGCCGGCCCTTCGTGTCCGACCAAGGACCCGGACTCTGTCGGCACCTTGCGGTGCACCGTCGTGACTCGGGTGGGATGGAATCCACTTTGCGCACCCGGCTCACACCGGGTCGGTCTTCCCTCAACGATACCAGGAGGAGGAGAGCACCCGCCACGTGGCGGGGTGTGAGGTCGGCCGCTCCCCGTTTTCGCCGGGCGAAAGCTGTTGCCCCACTCAACTGGAATGATTCCAGTTTAGGGCCTAGGCTGCTGGTCATGACGTCCATCGCCCCCGCCGCCGCCTCGCCCGAGGAGCTCCTCCGCGGCGCCGGCCTGCGCGTGACCGCCGCCCGCGTGGCCGCGTTGCGCGCCGTGGGCGAGAACCAGCACGCCACGACCGACGCCGTCCTGGGCTCGGTCCGCTCGGAGCTCGGCACCGTGTCCGTGCAGGCGGTCTACGACGTCCTGCACGCGCTGACCGACGCGGGCCTCCTGCGCCGTATCGAGCCCGCCGGGCACCCCGCCCGCTACGAGCGGCGCACCGGCGACAACCACCACCACATCGTCTGCCGCTCCTGCGGCGCCATCGGCGACGTGGACTGCACGGTGGGCCACGCGCCCTGCCTCACCCCGAGCGACGACCACGGGTTCGTGGTCGAGACCGCCGAGGTGACGTACTGGGGCCTGTGTCCCGACTGCCGCGGCAAGGCACCCGGCGCGGATCCCGCCACGCAACCCTGACCGCACAGACCTTCCAGCCCCGCTGGAACCCCGCAAGAACCCCCGCTAGCAGCAGCAGAGGAAGGCACGTCTGAATGACCACTCCCTACACCACCACGCAGACCGGTACCCCGGTCGCCAGTGACGCGCACTCGTTGACCGTCGGCGCCGACGGCGCCACGGTCCTCCACGACCGCTACCTGGTCGAGAAGCTCGCCCAGTTCAACCGCGAGCGCATCCCGGAGCGGATCGTGCACGCCAAGGGCGGCGGCGCCTTCGGTGAGTGGGAGATCACCGGTGACGTGTCGCAGTACACGCGTGCGGCGGCCTTCCAGCCGGGTGCGAAGGGCGAGGTTGCCCTGCGCTTCTCGTCCGTCGCCGGCGAGATGGGCTCCCCCGACACCTGGCGCGACGTGCGCGGCTTCGCGCTGCGCTTCTACACGACCGAGGGCAACCTCGACATCGTCGGCAACAACACGCCGGTGTTCTTCATCCGCGACGCGATCAAGTTCCCGGACTTCATCCACTCGCAGAAGCGCCTGCCCTGGTCGGGGCTGCGCGACGCCGACATGCAGTGGGACTTCTGGACCCTGTCGCCGGAGTCGGCCCACCAGGTCACCTACCTCATGGGCGACCGCGGCCTGCCGGCCTCGTGGCGCGAGCTGAACGGCTACGGCTCGCACACCTACCTGTGGACCAACGCCGCGGGCGAGAAGTTCTGGGTCAAGTACCACTTCATCTCCCGCCAGGGCGTCAAGTTCCTGAGCGGTGAGGAGGGCGAGAAGATCGCCGGTGCGGACGCCGACTACTACCGCCGCGACCTGTACGAGGCGATCGAGCGCGGCGACAACCCGGTCTGGGACATCAAGGTCCAGGTCATGCCGTACGAGGACGCGAAGACGTACCGGTTCAACCCGTTCGACCTGACCAAGGTCTGGCCGCACGCGGACTACCCGCTGATCCACTTCGGCCACTTCACGCTGAACCGCAACCCGAAGAACCACTTCGCGGAGATCGAGCAGATCGCGCTGTCCCCGGCCAACCAGGTCCCGGGCACGGACATCTCGCCCGACAAGATGCTGATGGCCCGCGTGTTCTCCTACCCGGACGCGCAGCGCTACCGCGTGGGCACCAACTACCAGTCGGTGCCGGTGAACCAGCCGCACGCCGCGCCGGTGCACAACTACTCGCAGGACGGCTCGCAGCGGCACCACTTCAACGAGGTGGGCACGCCCAACTACGCGCCGAACTCGTTCGGCGGCCCCGTCGCCGACCCGGCCCGCGGGCACGACGGCGCCTGGGAGTCGGACGGCGAGCTGGTACGCACGGCCGCCACGCTGCACAGCGAGGACGGCGACTTCGTCCAGCCGGGCACGCTCTACCGCGAGGTCTACGACGACGGCGCCAAGGCCCGTCTGCTGGAGACCCTGACCGGCCAGGGCCAGTCGATCACCGTCGACGAGATCCGCGAGCGCTTCTTCCAGTACTGGACGAACGTGGACGAGGAGCTCGGCGCCAAGCTGCGCGCCGCCGTCGCCGCCTGACGCTCCCCCGCACGACGCCGAGGCCGGGCTCCCCGCCGGGGAGTCCGGCCTCCGCCGTCCCCGGCCCGACCCCCGTCCCCGGCCCGGCCCGGCCCGGCATGAGGGATATCCCCATGGTCGGGCCGCCCTCCTTGTCCGACGGCGGAGGCGCCGCCTACGGTCCCAGGGGTGCCCGGAGCGCTTCGGCGGAGCACCGCACGAGACCGCCCGGAGAAAGGGAGTCACCGATGTCCCGATCGCTCGTCCGACTCGGCGCCGCACTGACGGCCGGCCTGCTGGCGCTGACCGCCGCGGCGGGCCCCGCGGCCACCGCCCTGGAGCAGGAACCGGCGCAGGAACCAGCGCGGGAACCGGCGGCCGCACAGGCCGCCGACCACCGGGTCATCGCCTTCTACCAGACGATCTACGAGACCGGCTCGGACGGGGTGCGCCGCTACGTGGACCCCAAGCCGCTGCTCGGCTCGGTCACGGACGTCAACGTGGGCGCGATCCACCTGAACGCCGACGCGTCCCTCACGGTCAACGACATCCCGGCCGACCACGCCGAGCTCGGCGTCATGTGGGACGACCTGGCGACGATGCAGGACCAGGGGGTCACGGTCAGCGCGTTCCTCGGCGGCGCCGCGCCCGGCACCTACCGCTACCTGCGGGAGGACTTCGACCGGTTCTACCCGGTCCTGCGCGACTTCCTGCGCGCCTACGACCTCGACGGCGTGGACCTCGACATCGAGGAGACGTTCTCGCTGGCGGACACGGTCCACCTGGTCGACGCGCTGCGAGCCGACTTCGGCCCGGACTTCGTGGTCACCCTGACGCCGGTCGCCACCGACATGGCGGGCCGAACGAGCTTCTCCGGCGGTTTCTCCTACGCGGAGCTGGAGCGGCAGGCCGGCGACCGGATCGACTGGTACAACACCCAGTTCTACTGCGGCTGGGGCGACCTGCGTACGACCACGGTCTACGACCAGATCCTCGCCAACGGCTTCACGCCGGGCCGCGTCGTGGCGGGCACCGTGACCAACCCCGGCAACTGCAGCGGGTACGTGGACCCGCCCACGTTCGACGCCACGGTCGGCACCCTGGTGGACCGCCACCCCGACTTCGGCGGCGTCTTCGGCTGGGAGTACTTCAACTCGGTGGGCCACGCCGGCGGCGGACGGGAGTCCTGGTTCTCGCACGTCGCCGAGGTGGTGAACTCCTGAGCCTCCAGGGTGATCGCCCGCGTCACCCACCCGACGGGTGCGGGATCGAGTCCAGGAGGCGGCGGGTGTAGGGGGCGGCCGGGGTCGCGAAGATCTTCTCGACCTCGCCCCCCTCCACGACCCGGCCGCGGTGCAGCACCGTGACCGTGTCCGCGAGCTGGCGGACCAGGGCCAGGTCGTGCGAGACGAAGACGTAGGTCAGGCCGAGCTCGGCCTGGAGGCGCACGAGCACCTCGACGAGGTCGGCCTGCACGGTCACGTCGAGGGCCGACGTCGGCTCGTCGAGCACCAGCACGTCGGGGCGCAGCACGAGCGCGCGGGCGATCGCCACGCGCTGCCGCTGCCCGCCCGACAGCGCGCCGGGACGCCGCGCCAGCAGCTCCTCGGCCAGCCCGACGGCGGCGAGCGCCTCCCGCACCCGGACGGTGCGCTCGGCCCGGTCGCCGATACCGAACCGGTCCAGCGGCTCGCGCACCAGCCGTTCGACGCGCCACGTCGGGTCGAGCGACGTGAACGGGTTCTGGTAGACGAGCTGGAGGTGCCGGCGTACGGCCCGCAGCCCGGCGGCCGAGCGGCCGTGGACGGGCTCGCCCGCGACGAGGATCTCGCCGTCGTCGGCCTGGTCGAGGCCGAGCAGGAGCCGTACCGCCGTGGTCTTGCCCGAGCCCGACTCCCCCACCAGCGCGTGCGTGGTGCCGTGCCGGACGGCGAAGGAGACGTCGTCCAACGCCGTGAGCCGGCGACCCTCGACGGTGAACGCCTTGGTCACGCCGCGCAGCTCGATCCTGGGCGCGGCCTCGGTCGCCTCGGCGGAGCCCGGGTCACCGGCGGAGCCGGCCCGGGTCTCCCGCAGCGCCCGGTACCGGTCCGGGTTGAGGGCCGGGACGTCGGCCTGCAGCTCGCGCGCATAGGCGGAGCGGGGCGCGGCGAACACCTGCGCCGTCGGCCCCGCCTCCTGGACCACGCCGTCGCGCAGGACCACGAGCGAGTCGGCGCGCTCGGCGGCGATCGCCAGGTCGTGCGTGATGAGCAGGAGGCTGATGCCGAGGTCGGCCCGCAGCTCGGACAGCAGGTCGAGGATCCGCTTCTGGATGGTCACGTCGAGGGCGGACGTCGGCTCGTCGGCGACCAGCAGCGCCGGCCGCGGCAGCACCGCGAGCCCGATGAGCACGCGCTGCAGCATGCCGCCCGAGAGCTGGTGCGGGTACGAGTCGTAGACGCGCCCCGGGTCGTCGAGGCCCACCTGCGCGAACGTGTCGAGGATCAGCCGGCGTCGCGTGCCGGCGTCCCGCTCGCCCGTCAGCGCGGCGGCCTCCTGCGCCTGGGCGCCGATGGTGCGCACGGCGTTCAGCGAGCTGCCCGGGTCCTGGGGCACGAACCCCAGGGACCGCCCGCGCAGCGGGCGAAACTGCCGTTCGGGCAAGGAGAGGACGTCGCGCCCCTCGAACTCGACCCGGCCGTGAGCCGCGCCGGCGTCGGGCAGGAGGCGTAGCAGCGAACGGGCGATGGTGGACTTGCCGGACCCGGACTCCCCGATCAGCGCGAGGCTCTCGCCCCGCCCCAGCGTGAAGGAGACGTCGGAGACGACATGGGTGCGGCCGTAGGCGACCGTCAGGCCCTCGACGCGCAGCAGCGCGGACGAGGCGGGGGCGGCGGCGACGCCGGCGGGCGCGGCGGCGGTCACGGTCATGGCGTGCTCCCTCGATGGGATCGGGTCTGGACAAACGGGCGGGGCAATCAGGGCAGGTCGGGTCAGGCGGTCCGCCGCAGCCAGCGGCTGATCCGGTTCACGGACAGCACCGTGGCCACCACGACCAGCGCGGGCGCGTACACGAGCCACGGCGCCGTCGGGTAGTCCTTGCCCGACGAGACGAGCAGGCCCCAGTCGGACGCCGGGGGCGGGTCGCCATAGCCGAGGAACGCGAGGCCGGCGATCACCAGGATCGACAGCCCGAACTGGAGCACCGCGAGCGCCAGCAGCGACCGCGAGGCGTTGGGCAGCACGTGCCGCAGGAGCACGTGCGCGCGCGAGCCGCCCTGCAGCACGGACGCCTCGACGAACACGGCACGGCGGGTCTTGATCACCTCGGCGCGCATGACCCGGGCGAACACGGCCACGGCGGAGACGCCGGTCGCGATGGCCGCGTTGACGGTCTCGAAGCCGAGCGAGCTGACGATGACCACGGCGAGCAGGAAGCTCGGGATGGCGAGCAGCACGTCGACGACGCGGGCCAGCACGACGTCGGTCCAGCCGCCGGCGGACCCGGCGACCAGGCCGATCGCACCCCCGACGACGACGCCGATCGTGACGGCGACGAGCGCGCTCGTGACCGAGGACGCCGTGCCGTGCACGACCCGCGCGAACAGGTCGCGGCCGAGGTGGTCGGTGCCGAACCAGTGGGCCGCGCTCGGCCCCAGGAGCTTGTCCGCCGGCACCCCGTTGACGGGGTCCTGGGTCGCGAAGACGCCGGGCAGGAGCGACCACAGCAGCACGACCAGGAGCACCGCGAACGAGAGCAGCACGGTGGGCGGGACGGCGCCGGACCAGGCGCGGGCGGACGCCGTCCGCCACGAGCCGACGACGGTGGTGGCGGCGGTCATGGGACGCTCACCTGCCTCTCCAGGATGGGCTGCTCGGGCGTGGGCTGCTCAGGACCGGGCTGCCCGGCCGCCTTCCGGGGCGCCCGGTCCAGCCGGACCCGCGGGTCGAGCAGCGGGTAGACGAGGTCCGCGAGCAGGTTGACGACGACGAACACGACGGCCGCCAGCGAGACCACCGCCTGCAGCACCGGCAGGTCCTGCGTGGAGACCGAGCGCTGCACCAGGCTGCCGACGCCGGTGCGGCCGAAGATCGTCTCGATGATGAGCGCGCCGCCCAGCAGCTCGCCCACCGTGAGGGCGACCACCGTCACGACCGGCAGGGACGACGGCTTGAGCAGGTGCTTGGCGAACAGCCGCGCCTGCCCCAGCCCGCGCGACCGGGCGACGGCGGCGTACTCCTGCCGCGACTCGTGGTCGAGCCCCGTGATCAGCACCTCGGCCACCTGGGCGGAGACCGGGATGCCGAGCGCGACGGCGGCGAAGAACGTGGCCCACGCGCCGTCGGGCTCGATCACCCGGAACAGGCCGAGCTGGAACGCGAAGACCTGGATGAGCAGGAGGCCCACCACGAACGCCGGCACCGACAGGAACAGCGACGGGAGCGCCCGCAGCACGCCCTGCCCGTACCTGCGCGGCAGGTTCTGCGTGCCGTACGCGACGGCGAACGCCAGCACCAGGGCCACGGCCAGGGCCGACGCCGCGAGCGCCAGCGTGGACGGCACCACCTCGGCGACCAGGCGGGTCACCGGCAGGTTGGACCGCAGCGAGACGCCGAGGTCGCCGACGACGAAGTGGGACAGCGACTGCCAGAGCTGGACCACCACGGGCTGGTCGAGCCCGTAGTAGGCCACGATCCGGGCGATCTCCTCCTCGGTGAAGCCGTTCTCCGGGTTGCGCAGGGTGTTGGTCACCGGGTCGCCGGGCAGCACGCTGATCACCACGAAGGTGAACACGTACGCCAGCAGCACCACCACGACCGCCTGGAGCAGGCGGCGGCCGGCGAACCGCAGGTAGCTCGCGTTCATGACTCGTCTCCCCCCGTCAGTCCCCGAGCCCCGTCAGTCCTCGAGCCACGCCGTGTAGTAGCTGGCGTAGGCGACCCCGTTGTACGTCACGTCGTGCAGCTCGGGGTTGCTCACGTAGATGCGCTGGACGATCTGCGTGACCGGCGCGAAGTAGGCCTCCTCCAGGAGGTGCTCCTGCAGCTCGTCGACCGCCTTCGCGCGCTCGTCCAGGTCGGTGGCCTGCGCCACGGCGTCGCGCAGCTCGTTGGTCCGCTCGTCGCTCTGGCCCAGGCCGAACCAGTCCTCGCCGTTCTCGGCGTCGGTCAGGATGCTGGCCACGGTGCCGACGTCGATGAAGCTGCGCGTGACCTCGTAGTTGGACAGCGACGTGTTGTCGGAGACCCGCTCGCCGAAGGTGACGACGTCGTACGCCTGGATGTCGACGGCGAAGCCGAGCTCGCCGAGCTGCTGGGCCACGAGCTCGTCGATCGCCTTGGACGTGGCCAGGTAGGGGTTGGGGTAGAGCGTGAGCTCGAGCGGTTCGCCGTCCTTGGTGCGGACGCCGTCGGCGCCCTCGGTCCAGCCGGCCTCGTCCAGCAGGGAGGCGGCCAGCTCGGGGTCGTAGGCGAAGGAGTCGGAGTGGTCCGTCGCCTCCGGGACGTTGCTCTGGATCAGACCCTCGGCGGCGGACCAGTCCTCGGTGTAGACGGTCGACAGGATCTCGTCGCGGTCGATGCCGTGCTGGAACGCCTGCCGCACCAGGGTGTCGTCGAACGGCGCCACGCGGGTGTTGAGGCGGTAGCCGTTGACGAAGCCGAGGTAGCGCGGCACGTCGACCGAGAAACCCTGCTCCTTGAACGAGTCGAGCTCCTGCGGCGTGGCGTTGTAGGCGACGTCGGCCTGGCCGGACTGGACCGCGCCCGTACGGGTCGAGGACTCCGCGACCAGCTTGTACGTGATGGTGTCGAGGTAGGCCGGGCCGGTGTGGCCCACGGCCTCGGGGCCCCAGTCGTAGTCCTCGCGCTTGGTCAGGACCACGCTGTCGCCCTCCTTCCAGGACTCGACGACGAACGGGCCGGAGCCGATGTCGTTGGACAGGTCTGCCTGCTCCTCGGCGGGCAGGGCGAGGGTCTCGGGCGAGACCAGGATCGAGCCGTGGTAGCCCAGGGTGGGCACGAAGCCGAGGGTCGGGGCGTCGAAGTACACCTCGACGGTGCTCTCGTCCACGGCCTCCGCGCGGTCGTAGGTCTTGGGGAACAGGCCCACGGGGCTGATCCCCGCGTCCGGCGCGCCGAACGCCCAGGTGTCGAGGTTCTCGACGACGGCGGCCGCGTCGAGAGGGCTGCCGTCCGAGAACGTCACGCCGTCCTTGAGGTGGAGCGTGAACTGCGTGGCGTCGTCGTTCTGCTCCCAGCTCTCGGCGACCCAGGGGCTGACCTCGCCCTCCGCGTCGACGTAGACGAGCTTGTCGGTGACGTGGCCCCAGACGTGCCCCTGGAAGCTGGAGATCGAGCTGTTGTTGGGGATCCAGGTGTCGCCGAGCGAGTCGATGAGGAAGACGATGTCCCCGCCCTCGCGCGGTTCGCCGCTCCCCCCGCCGGCCTCCGCCGGGCCGCCGGCCGCGCAGGCCGCCGTGAGGGTGACGGTGGCGAGGGCGGCGACGGCGGCCTGGACCGCCCGGCGCGTACGCCCGGTGCGGCCCGGCGGGCGGCCGGAAGACGTGGTGCTCATCGGTGTCTCCTTCAGGTGCGGTGGTCTGACGACTGGCGCGGACGGTAGCGAGCACGGGGCCCACGTCCATGGCTCATGCCGGACTTCTCACATCATGAGACACAAAATTGAGACAACCTTGCTCCGGGAAACCTTCCCCGGATCAGCGCGCGGCGGCGTCGTCCGCGAGGAAACCGCCCGGGGCGAGGATGCCCGCGGGGTCGAGGACCGCCTTGATCGCGCGCTGCAGCGCGATCTGCTCGGCGCCGAGCTCGTCCGCGAGCCAGCGGCGCTTGGCCGAGCCCACGCCGTGCTCCCCGCTGAGGGTGCCGCCGTGCGCGAGCGCCGCGCGGACCAGGGCGTCCGCGGCCTCGTGCAGCCGGGCGGGCGGGGCGGTCTCGCCGGGCAGGCGCGGCACGCTCAGGCCGGGGTGCAGGTTGCCGTCGCCGGCGTGCGCGACGGCGCTGACGGCGACGTCGAACCGCCGGCCGATCTCCTCGATCGCCTTGAGCACGGGCACCAGCGCCGAGCGCGGCACCGCCACGTCCTCGCCGACCGACCACAGGTCGTCGCGCCGGCCGCGCCCCGTGCGGCGCAGCTCGTAGTAGCGCTCACCCTCGGCGTCGTCGAGCACCTGGGCGCGCAGGCCCGCGGCGGACAGCGCGTCCGCGAGCGCCGTGATCTCGACGTCGGCGCCCGGGCCGTCGGTGCGGACGAGCACGAGGCCGCCCCCGTGCCGCGCCACCAGGTCGGTACCGCTGTGCGCGTCGATGTTCTCCAGCGTCTCGGCGTTGAGCAGCTCGACCGTGGAGGGGCGCACGCCCGAGCCGGTCACGACCCCGACGGCGCGCCCGGCGTCGGGCAGGCTAGGCACCGAGACCACGAGCGTGCGCACGTGCGTGGGCGCGGGCAGCAGGCGGAGGGTGGCGCCGACGACGATCCCGAGCGTGCCCTCGCTGCCCACGACCAGGCTCACGAGGTCGTAGCCGACCACGCCCTTGACGCTGCGGTGCCCGGTGCGCAGCAGCGTCCCGTCCGCCAGCACCACGTCCAGCGCCAGCACCGACTCCCGCGTCACGCCGTACTTGACGCAGCGCAGCCCGCCCGCGTTGGTCGCGATGTTGCCGCCGATCGTCGAGATCTGGGACGACGCGGGGTCCGGGGCGTACATCAGCCCGTGCTCGCGGGCGGCGAGGTCGACGTGGTCGGTGATCGCCCCGGGGCCGACCACGGCGACGTGGTCGTCCGGGTCGATCCGGATGCCGGCCAGACCCGCGGTGGACAGCACGATGCCGTCGGCCGGCGCCGCCGCCGCACCCGCCAGCCCGGTCCCCGCGCCGCGCACCACGAGCGGCACGCCGTGCGCGCTCGCCGTCCGCGCGACCGCCTGGACCTGCTCCACCGTGCGCGGCACGACGACGACGGCCGGGGGGCGGTCCGCGCGCAGGCCGGTGACGTCGGAGCGGTAGGGCTCGACGTCGTCCGGCGCGGTGAGCACGTCGGCCGCCGCGAGGTGCTCGCGCAGCGCGGCGACGAGCGCCGGGGCGGTGGTCGCGACGCCGGTTCCGGCGCCGCCCGCGGCGGGTGTTCCGGCGGATGCGGGACGGGTGGCCTGGGCAGGGCCCTCTGCGGGCGAGGTGGTGGTCGACATGGTCGCGGTTGTACGAGGTGGCCCCGCGCCCGTCAACGGTCCGTCGCGACGTCTCGGATCCTGGGCAGCCGGCGGCCCATGGCGTCCAGGGACTGAGAAGTTCCGGCAACAGTGCGGCGTCCGGCCGTGCCTGGCCGTATATCTGCGCCGCGAAGCACGTCCCGGCCGCGGCTCCCGCCGTCGGGCCGGCCGCACCGAACCTGCGAGGAGACGACATGACGCTCACCGACCCGACCGTCCCGGGCACGGCGGCCGCCCCGGATGCGGAATCCCGGCAGCCGGCGCCGGTCCCCCTGGTCCCGGCCGCCCTCGCGCAGGGCCTGACCGTCCCGAAGGGCTTCGGCGACCAGAGCCTGCTGTCGCCGCGCCCGGACGCGATCCGCCTGCTCGGCGGCATCCCCGACCCGTCGGCGCTGCCGCTCCAGGAGCTGCGCGGGGCGCTCGGCGAGGTCTGGGACGCCGGCGGCGCGGCCGCCGCCCTGCAGTACTCCGGATCGCACGGCTTCGAGGGGCTGCGCGGCTGGATCGCCGAGCGCGAGGGTGTGGACCCGCGCCGGATCCTCGTCACCAACGGCGGTATGCACGGCCTGTCCTTGACGGTGCAGGCCCTCGTCGAGCGCGGCGGCCTGGTGGCCGTCGACAATCCCGCCTACCCCCTGTTCCTGCGCACCCTGGAGCTCGTCGGCGCCGGCACGCTGCCGGTGCCGGTCGAGGCGGACGGGCTCGACGTCGAGCACCTGGCCCGGCGACTCGCCGAGGGCGAGCGCATCGCCGCGGTGTACACCGTGCCGGACTTCCACAACCCCTCGCAGGGCACGCTGTCGGCGGCCAAGCGGGCCGCGCTGGTGGAGCTGGCGGAGCGGTACGGCTTCGTGGTCATCGCCGACGACCCGTACCGCGAGCTGCGGTTCGCCGGCACCGACCAGGGGCGGCGCGTGTTCTTCGACTCCGGGCACGTGGTGCACGTCAACACGTTCACCAAGACCCTCGGCCCGGGCCTGCGTCTGGGCTGGCTGGTGCTCCCCGACCACCTGGTCGACACCTTCGTACGGCTGCGCAACCGCCAGGACTCGCACTCCTCGACGTTCGTGCAGACCCTCGTGGAACACCTGCTGGTCAGCCGCCCCGGCTGGTTCGACACCACGCTCGGCGCCGCCCGCGAGCTGTACCGGCACCGTGCCGAGCTGCTCGTCTCGGAGCTGGAGACCCAGCTCCCGGGGCGGTTCGACGTCACCGTCCCCGAGGGCGGGTTCTTCCTCTGGCCGCGGCTGACCGACGACGCGGTGGACTCCCGCGAGCTGCACGCCCGCGCGAGCGCCGAGGGAATCGACTACCAGCAGGGCGAGTTCTTCGTGACGGGACCGGGCACCGACTCGGCGCGCCGACTCCGGCTCGCGTACGGCGACCGCACCGACGACGAGCTGCGCACCGCCGTCGAGCGGCTGGCACGCGCCTTCGGCTGACGCGCCGCCCACGTCCGGGTCCGGATAGTGAGAAGTCCGGGTCTCCTCCTGGTCATCTTCCGATTCGCCGCCTATACCTCCACCACGGTCAACCGCCCACCGCGCGACCACCGAGCTCAACACGTTGCGAGGAGCCCTCCCATGACCTCACCCACCGCACCGACCGCACCGACCGCACCGACCACCACCGCCCCGCCCGCACGCACCGTCGTGGTCGTCTCCGGGAACCCCCGTCCCGGGTCGCGCACCCTGCGCGCCGCCGAGGCCGCGGCGCACCGGATCGCCGCGCACCTGGGCATCGACGACGTCGCCACGATCGACCTCGCCACGTTCGCGGGCCAGATCCTCGCCGCCGAGCACCCCGAGGCCGACGCCGCGAAGGAGCGCCTCGCCGGCGCCACCGTCGCCGTCGTCGCCACCCCCGTCTACAAGGCGGCCTACACCGGCCTGCTCAAGGCTTTCCTCGACCTGTACGGCAACGACGGCCTGGCGGGCGTGGTCGCCGTCCCGCTCGTGGTCTCCGGCAACCCCGCGCACGCGCTGGCCGGGGAGGTGCACCTGCGGCCCGTGCTCGTCGAGCTGGGCGCCGTGGTGCCGGCCCGCTCGCTGACCGTCACGGAGAGCCAGCTCGCCGACCTCGACGGCGTGATCGAGGCCTGGCTGAGCCGCGCGGGCGAGTCGCTGCGGCGGGCGACGGGCCCCGGCGTCGTCGTCCCGGCCCGCGTTCCGGCTGGTGCCGCTGCCGGTGTCCCGGCCGGTGCCGCTGCCGGTGTCGAGGAGGTCGCACGATGACCGCGGAGAACATCGACCTGTCCGCCCTGGAGGAGCTCTTGGCCCAGCAGGACGAGCCCCAGCTCAGCCCCGACGAGTTCAAGACCGTCTTCCGCAACCACCCCGCCGGCGTCGCCGTCGTCGCCCTGCTGCACGAGGACCGGCCCGTCGGGTTCACCGCCACCTCGGTCATCTCCGTCTCCGCGGCGCCCCCGCTGCTCGCCTTCTCGCTCGCCTCGACCTCGTCGTCCTGGCCCGCGATCTCCGAGGCCAGCACACTCGCCGTCAGCTTCCTCGCCGACCACCAGGACGACGTCTCCGCCCGCTTCGCCACCAGCGGCATCGACCGCTTCGCCGACGGCGGCTGGACACCCCTGCCCACGGGCGAGCCCGTCATCGACGGCGCCGTGTCCTGGTTCCGGGCACGCGTCGTGCAGCGCACCCCGATCGGCGACAGCTACCTCGTCTCGCTGCGGGCGCTGGCGTCCAGCCTCACCGAGGCCGGCGGGGAGCCTGCCGCGTCTCCCCTGGTGTACAAGAACCGGGCGTACCACCGCATCGGCGACGACACGGCGATCTGACGCGGGCTGCGCCGCGGCGATCTGACGCGGCGCAGCCCCGGTCACGCCTCCAGGAGCTCCGGGCGCGGGTGGCGGACGCCCTGGACGGCGTCGCGCGGGATGACGGCGCCGATCGCCGCGACGTCGTCCGCGGACAGGACCAGCGACGCCGCGGCGACGTTCTGCTCCAGGTACCGCAGCCGCTTGGTGCCGGGGATCGGCACCACGTCGTCGCCCTGCGCGAGCAGCCACGCCAGGGCGAGCTGGGCCGTGGTCACGCCCCGCTCGGCGGCCAGCGACTCCAGCGAGCGCACCAGCGCGCGGTTGTGCTCGAACGCCTCGCCGGCGTAGCGGGCGTGGCTGCGGCGCACGTCGTCGGCGGCGAGCGCGTCGGTCGAGTCGACGGTGCCCGTCAGGATGCCGCGGCCCAGCGGGGAGAACGGCACGAACCCGATGCCGAGCTCGCGCAGCACGGGCAGGACGGCGTCCTCCGGGTCACGGGTCCACAGGGAGTACTCGCTCTGCACGGCCGTGATCGGGTGCACGGCGTGGGCGCGGCGCACGGTCTCGGCGCCGGCCTCGGACAGCCCGACCGCCCGCACCTTGCCCGCCGTGACGAGCTCGCCCAGCGCGCCGACCGTCTCCTCGACCGGCACCTGCGGGTCCACCCGGTGCAGGTAGTACAGGTCGAGGTGGTCGGTGCCCAGGCGGGCCAGCGACCGGTCGATCGCACGGCGCACGTACTCGGGGCGCCCGTCGACGGGCCGGCCGTCGGGGTGGCCGCCCGCCGGGGGCAGGCCGAGCTTGCTCGCCAGCACGATCCGGTCGCGCTGCGGGCCCAGCACCCGGCCGATGAGCTCCTCGTTGCGGCCGTGGCCGTACACGTCGGCGGTGTCGATCAGGGTGACGCCGAGGTCGAGCGCGCGCAGCAGCACCGCCTCGGCCTCGGCGGCGTCGGCCGGGCCGTACGAGTCGGCGACGGACATGCCGCCGAACCCGACCGCCGAGACGGTCAGGGCGTACGGGCCGGAGCCCAGGGTGCGGGTGGGGACGGGCGGGGTGGGGCTGCTGGCAGTGGTCATGCCCGCAGCCGACCACCCCGCGCCGCCGTCGGCAAGGAGCGCCCGCAGGCTCTCGCATGGCGAGACGGGCGGCTCGCCGCCGGTGCGGCGAGCCGCCCGGTCACCAGGACGGCATGCCCAGCGCGGCCAGCGCCGACCGCAGCCGCTCCCGCCCGCGCAGGGCCGCGGGTCCGCGCAGGCGGGTCAGGGTGCGCCCGATCCAGCCGCCGTCGAGCCCCTCGTCGCGGTAGAAGTCGGTCATGCGCTTCTCGTAGGCCGCCAGCGGCCGGAGCTGCCGCGCCGTGTCGTAGGTCTCGTGGTGCAGCACCACGGCCTGCGGCAGCCGTGGCTTGACCCGCCCCGGGCAGGCCGGGTCGGGACGCCCGACGACGAGGCCCGTCACCGGCGCGGCGCCCCGGGGCAGCCGCAGCTCGCCCGCGAGCTCCTCGGGCCGGTCCCGGACCCCGCCGAGGTAGACGGTGCCCAGCCCGAGCGACTCCGCGGCGACCACGGCGTTCTGGGCCGCGAGCGCCGCGTCGAGGTACGCGGTGACCGTGGTCTCCAGGTACCCGGTCGCGTGCACGGACGTGTTCCGCCGCTCGGCGAGGGCGCGGACGCGGGCGACGTCGGCCACCCACACCAGCAGGAGCGGCGCGTCGCGCACGTGCTCCTGCTCGCCCGACAGGGCGGCCACGCGGGCGAGACGCGCCGGGTCGGTGACGGCCACGACGCTCCAGAGCTGGAGGTTCGACGTGGTCGGCGCGGACTGCGCGGCCGCCACCAGGGTGGGCAGCACGGAGGGCGGCAGCGGTCCGGGCAGGAACCGCCGGACCGAACGGTGCGCGAGCTGGACGTCCAGCACCGACCGCGGGAGGTCGGCCGCCGCGGCGATGGTCGCGGACACCTGCGGGGCCGCGGTGTCGGCGCGCCGCGGGCTCACGCCGTAGCGGGCGGCGACCTGGACGCGGGCCGCGGCGAGCCGGCCGGCGTGCTCGGGTGACTCGGGGTGCTGGGAGGGGTCGCGCGTGGAGCCGTGCGCTTCGTCGCGCGCGATCTCGGGCGTGGTACCGGGCTGGTGCGCCCGGGGTGCTCGGGTGATCCGGGCCGGCCTGCGGGCCGGGGGTGCGGGAGCTGTCTCGGTCGGGGTGGTGACCAGAAAGGCGTCGATGGCTGTCATGAGTGCTCCGTGGGGTGGACGGAAGGCCAGACACTCATGTCGGGGGCCCTTCGTCAATGCCCCAGTTCGGCGTCTCACCCTCCGGACAGGAGCCACGGAGAGCTGTCGCGCCCGGTGACAGGGCTGCGGGCGCCGTCCGCCCACTATATGGACTCTTTGCCGGATTGGTTGACTCGTCGGATTTTTTCCCGTCTCATTCCCGCCGCACTGCAAGGGGCGGTGTCACCTACGTTCCCGATCCGAGGAGAAAGACCGTGTCCACGACGAGAAGGCCCGCCACGAACAGGCGCGGACGGTGGCGCCTCGCCGCCACCGCGGCCGTGCTGGTGTCCCTGGTGGTCTCCGCCTGCAGCACCGGCTCCGGGACCGCGTCAGCACCGGTGCCCGAGGAGGACCGCCCCGGGGGCACCCTCAACATCGGCCTGGCCGCCGAGCCCAACGGGGTCGACGCCGCCGTCGTCAACCAGGTGTGGCGCACGGTCGCCCGGGCCCTGACGGACTCGCTGGTCTTCTTCAACCCGGAGACCAAGGAGATCGAGCCCTGGCTGGCCACCGAGTGGACCGTCAAGGACGCCCGCGTCTACACGTTCACGCTGCGCGACGACGTGACGTTCCACGACGGCACCGCGCTGACCTCCGAGGTCGTCAAGCAGAACTTCGAGAGCCTCGACCGCCCCGGCATCCACTCCAGCGCCAAGACCATCGTCGAGGGCATCAAGGAGATCCGGACGCCGTCCGAGCACGTGGTCGAGGTGGAGTTCGCCAAGCCGAACGCCGCGTTCCTCGTGAGCCTGTCGCGTGCGCACGCGGGCATCGTGTCGGCGAAGACGGCCGCGCTGCCGGTCGAGGAGCGGCAGAAGTTCCTGGACGGCTCCGGCCCGTTCTACCTGGAGGAGTACACGCCCAACCAGCGGATCGTCCTGAAGAAGCGCGCGGACTACGACTGGGCGCCCCAGTACTTCGAGCGGACCGGCCCGGCCTACCTCGACGAGGTGGTCTACAAGATCATCCCCGAGGACTCGGTGCGCAACGGCGCCGTCATCGGCGGCGAGGAGCTCCAGTTCATCTACTGGGTCAACGCGAAGTACGTGGACCAGCTCGAGGCCGCCGGCCTGACCATCACCGAGACCACGAACCCCGCGACGGGTACGGAGTGGCCGGTCAACACCTCCTCGAAGGTCCTGAAGGACGTCCGGGTGCGCCAGGCGCTCCAGCACGGCATCGACCGCGAGGAGTTCACCAAGCTGGTCTCCGGCGGCTACGACCAGGCCGCGACGGGCCCGCTCAGCACGGCGAACCCGTTCTACTCCGACCAGAGCGAGTACCTCACCTACGACCCGGAGCTGTCGAAGCAGCTCCTGGACGAGGCCGGCTGGTCCGAGACCGGGTCCGACGGCATCCGGGTCAACGCCGCCGGCGACCGCCTCTCCTTCCGCTTCCCGCGGGACGGCGCGGCCGAGCAGGTGGTGCAGGCGCAATGGAAGGAGCTCGGCATCGAGCTGGTCCTGGACCCGCCGCTGGACGCAGAGGCGAACGAGAAGCTGCTGTCCGGCGAGTACGACATCGCCTACTGGTACCACTCCACGCCGGACCCCGACGTGCTGCGCGCCAACTACGGCGTGGAGACGGGCTCGAACCGCTCGTTCATCGCGGACGACGACGAGACCGGCCGGCGCCTCGACGACCTGCTCCAGGAGCAGAACACCGTGATCGAGCCGGAGGCGCGGCAGAAGATCGTCGACGAGGCCGCCCAGCTCCTGGTCGAGGACGCCTACGTGCTGCCGATCGTGAACGACACCGACATCTGGGCCTTCCAGCCCACGGTGCACGACATCCAGCCGGTGGGCCTGGACCAGTACCTCTACAACGCCTGGCTCTCGGAGAAGTGAGGTGCTGAGGTACGGGCTGCTGAAGTACGCCGTGCGGCGGCTGGGCTACGCAGCGATCGTGGTGTGGGGCGCGTTCACCGGGGCGTTCTTCCTGCTCTACATCGTCCCCGGCGACGCGGCGGGCGGCCTGACGATGGGCGCCTCCGGCGGCGACGTCGAGCAGCTCCTGGCCGAGCAGCGTGAGCTGCTCGGCCTGGACCGCCCGGTCCTCGTGCAGTACGGGGACGCGCTGTCGGGCGCCGTCCTCGGGGACTTCGGGGACAGCCTCTACCAGCGCCGGCCCGCCGTCGAGGTGTTCTTCGAGGCCTTCCCGGCCACGCTGCAGCTCGCGTTCCTGGGCCTGGCGCTGGCGGTCGTGCTGGGGGTCGCGCTGTCCGTGGTCATCGAGCTGACCGACTGGCGGTGGCTGCGCGAGCTGCTCGTCTCGCTGCCGCCGGTCGCCGTCTCGCTCCCGCCGTTCCTGGTGGCGCTCGTCCTGGTGCAGCTCGTCGCGTTCCGGCTCGGCTGGATCGACGCGTTCGGGGACCAGACGTTCCTGGGCCTGCTGGTGGCCTCGCTGTCGATCGCCGTGGCCGGCGGCGGGACCATCTCCCAGCTCCTGACGGCCAACCTGCGCGGCGCGCTGACCTCGCCCTACATCGAGACGGCGCGCAGCTGGGGGCTCAGCCGGTTCGACGTCGTGGTGCGGCACGCCCTGCGCAACGCGTCGCTGCCGGTGATCACGGCGCTCGGGACGCTCATCGGCGTCATGGTCGGCGGCACCGTGCTCACGGAGACGGTGTTCTCGCGGCCCGGCATCGGCCGGCTCGTCGTCGACTCCGTCAACGGGCGCGACATGCCGGTGGTGCTGGTCGCGGTCACCGTGAGCGCCCTGATCTTCGTGACCGTCAACTTCGTCGTCGACCTGCTCTACCCGCTGGTCGACAAGCGCATCCGGCTGGAGGGCCGATGAGCGTCACCGAGACAGAGGCGGCGGTCGCCGCGGGGCCTGCGGGTCCGGCCGCGCCCGCCCCGGCCCGCCCGGGCGAGGGACGACGCCGCAGGTGGCTCGGCCGGCTGGTCGACGTCGCGCGCACGCCCAGCCTGCTGGTGTCGTACGTATGGCTCGTGCTGATCGTCACGGCGGCACTCGCCCCGACGCTGTTCGCGCCGGGCGACCCGCTGGCGCAGAGCGGCGACGCGATGCTGCTCCCGCCAGGCCCCGAGCACCTGTTCGGCACCGACGACCTGGGGCGCGACCAGTTCACGCGGACCGTGCACGGCACCCGGCTGTCGCTCCAGGCCGCGGTGATCGCGGTGCTGATCGGCCTGGTCAGCGGTTCGCTGATCGGGCTCGTCGCCGGCGCCGTACGCGGCTGGCTCGACAGCGTGCTGATGCGCGTCGTCGACGTCATGCTCGCCGTGCCGAGCCTCATCGTGTCGCTGGCGATCATCTCGGCGCTGGGGCACGGCACCATCAACATCGCCGTGGCCATCGGGATCAACAGCACCGCGACCTTCGCCCGACTCATGCGGTCGGAGGTGCTGAAGGTCGCGGGCGCCCGGTACGTCGAGGCGTCGGTGTTCGCCGGGCACGGCTATGCCTACCGGCTGCTGCGGCACGTGGTGCCGAACGCCACCCGGTCGGTGCTGGCCTACGCGACGATGGAGATCGGCAGCGCCATCCTCACCGTCGCCTCGCTGAGCTTCCTCGGCCTCGGCGCCCCGCCGCCCACGCCCGAGTGGGGCCTGCTCGTGGCCGAGGGCCGCACCTTCATCGCCGCGCAGTGGTGGCTGAGCCTGCTGCCCGGCCTCGTGATCGTCGTCTCCGTGCTGGCCGTGTACCGCATCGGCCGGTCGATCGACCGAGGGAGAACCCGTGTCGTCGCCTGAACCCCTGCTCACCCTCGACGGCGTCAGCGCCCAGTTCGCGCTGCCGGGCCGTCCACCGGTCCGCGTGCTCGACGACGTGAGCCTCTCGCTGCGTCCGGGCCAGGTGCTGGCGCTGGTCGGCGAGTCCGGCTCGGGCAAGTCGACCCTGGGCCGCACCGTCACCGGCACCCTGCCCGAGAACGGCCGTGTGGTCGCCGGCCGCGTGACCTTCGCCGGCCGGGAGCTGACGGGCCTGCCGGAGCGCGAGCGCCGCGCGGTCCGCGGCAAGGACATCGGATACATCCCGCAGGACGCCCTGCTCGGGCTCAACCCGCTCCTGCCCGTGGGCGTCCAGGCGGGCGAGCCGCTGCGCGCCCACGGCCTGGCCGGCAAGGCGGAGCGCCGCGAGCGCGTGATCGAGCTGTTCGGCAAGGTGGGGCTGCGCGACCCCGAGACGATCTACGGCGCCTACCCGCACGAGCTGTCCGGCGGCATGTGCCAGCGCGTGCTGATCGCGGCGGCGATGTCCACGGGGCCGCGCCTCCTCGTCGCCGACGAGCCCACCACCGCCCTGGACGTCACCGTCCAGAAGACGATCCTGGACCTGCTGGGCGGCCTGGTCGCGGAGAACGACCTCGCCGTGCTGCTCGTCACGCACGACCTCGGGGTCGCGGCCGAGCGCGCGGACGAGATCGCGGTGCTCAAGGACGGCGTGCTGGTGCGCTCCGGCCGCACGCGGGAGGTCGTGGCCGACCCCGGGGACGCCTACACCGAGCAGCTCCTGCGGTCGTCCTCGCTCGGCTTCTCCGGGGCCGACGCCGCCGCCGCGAGGCACGAGCGCACCGCCGCACGGGTGCCCGCCGACGCCCCCGTGGTGGTCCGGGCCCGCGAGGTCGCCAAGACCTTCCACGCCCACCGCGGGCGGACGGCGGTCACCGCGGTCGCCGGGGCGAGCTTCGAGGTGCGGCGGGGCACCACGCTGGGCATCGTGGGCGAGTCCGGATCGGGCAAGACCACGCTGGTGCGACTCCTGGCGGGCCTGACGCCGCCCAGCGCGGGCAGCGTCACGGTGGACGGCGAGCCCGTGGTCCATCACCGCCGGGGCGCCGGCCAGGCCGCGTTGTACCGCAAGGTCCAGATGGTCTACCAGGACCCGTTCGCCTCCCTGAACCCGCGCACCACCGTGCGGTCGATCCTGGAGGAGCCGCTGACCGGCCACCGGATCGGCGGCGCGGCCCAGCGGGCACGGCGGGTCGACGAGCTCCTGGAGCAGACGGGGCTCCCCGCCTCGGTCGCCGACCGCTACACGGCCGAGCTCTCCGGCGGCCAGCGGCAGCGGGTCGCCATCGCCCGCGCGCTCGCGCCCCATCCCGAGGTGCTGGTGCTCGACGAGCCGGTCTCCGCGCTCGACGTCACCGTGCGGCGGCAGATCCTCGACCTGCTGCTCGACCTCCAGGACCGGCTCTCGCTGACGTACCTGTTCGTGTCGCACGACCTCGGCGTGGTCGCGGAGCTCTCCGACGAGGTCCTCGTGCTCCGGCACGGCGACGTCGTCGAGCACGGCCCGGCGTCCGACGTCATCTCCCGGCCCCGGACGGACTACGTCCGCCGGCTGCTGGCCTCCATCCCGGGGGCCGCCCCCGCCGCCGCGGCGGCACCCAGCACGCCGTAGCCCCAGCAACAAGCACGACGCACCACCGCACCGGACGAAAGGAAACCGCCATGGGCGAGCCGGCACAGCGCCAGCTGCACCTCGGATACATGTACTGGCTGAACGGGACCCACTGGGGCGGCTGGCGGCTGCCGGAGTCGGCCGCGCCCGACCCCTTCGGCCTGGCCTACCCCGCGCAGGTGCTCAAGCTCGTCGAGGACGCGAAGTTCGACTTCTTCTTCCTCGGCGACACCCTCCCGGGCGACGTCTACCGCGAGCACTACGGGACCACCCACAACGCCGGGCGGCTCGAGCCGTTCACCCTGGCGTCGCAGCTCGCGCTGCAGTCGTCGAGGATCGGGCTCGCCGTGACCGCCCACCCGACCTTCTACGAGCCGTACATCCTGGCCCGGCTGACCGCCTCGCTGGACCACCTCAGCGGCGGCCGCCTGGCCTGGAACGTGGTGCTCGGCGCGAACGACCTCGCCGCCAAGAACTTCAGCCTGCCCGACCTGGGCGGCGAGAGCCGGTACCGCCGCGCGGCCGAGTTCATCGACGTCATCCGCAAGCTCTGGGACAGCGTCGAGGACGGCGCCTACCTCCAGGACAAGGAGTCCGGGCAGTACCTCGACCCGAGCAAGATCCACCGTCTGGAGCACCAGGGCGAGTTCTTCTCCGTGGCGGGCACGCTGCCGATGCTGCGCCCGCCGCAGGGCCACGTGCCGCTCCTGTACGCGGGCGGCTCCGAGCTGTCGCGCGAGCTGACGGCGCAGTACTGCGACATCAACTTCACCGGCCCGCCCACCCGGGAGGTCTCGGCGGAGTTCAACGCCGACGTCCGCGCGCGGGCCCTGCGCCTGCGCGGCCGGGAGGAGCCGATCTTCTTCCTGCCGGGCATCACGCCCGTCATCGGCGACACGCGCGAGGAGGCGATCGACCTCTTCGACCGCCTGAACGCGGGTCTCCCGGTCGACGACGACCCCGTGGCCGGGGACCAGCCCGACGACTACTACACGGGCGAGGCGTTCCAGGCCGCCCAGCGGGGCCGCGCACCCCTGCCGAAGGGCGCGCGCAGCCTGCGCTCCATCGGGGAGCGCACGGGCGCCGACCTGCGTCCGCTGGGGCTCGACGGCGCACTGACGCCCTCGCTCGCCGCGGAGCTGAACGACGTCGGGCAGAAGCTGCTGCGCACCATCGCCGACCGCACGGGCCGCACCGTCGAGGCGGGCACCGTGCGGGGCCGGGACCTGCTGCACAACTCCATCGGGGGCGGCTTCCCGCTCGCGATCGGCACCGCCGACGACGTCGCGGGCACGCTCATCGAGTGGTTCGAGCAGGGCGCCGCCGACGGCTTCAACATCCAGTCGCCGGCCATGCTCGACCAGCTCGAGCGGTTCACCGGGCAGGTGGTGCCGATCCTGCAGGACAAGGGCGTGTTCCGCACCGAGTACGAGGCGGACACATTCCGCGGCCACTTCGGGCTGCCGGTGCCGCCCAACCAGTTCGCGGCGCAGGAGGCCCGAGCATGACGCTCCCCGCCGGGTACCGCGCGCTCGGCAGCTCCGGCCTGGTCCTGTCCGAGCTCGGCGTGGGCGCCAGCACCTTCGGCCGCAGCGGCATGCGCGCCGTCGGGCAGGAGCAGGTCAACCGGATCGTGGACCGCGCCATCGACCTGGGCGTGACCTACTTCGACATCGCCGAGGGCTACGGCGACCGCACCGGCCTGTCCGAGGAGCTGTTCGGCACGGCGCTGGCCGGGCGGCGCGACCAGGTGGTGATCGGCACCAAGTTCGGCCGCTCGCTGGCGGCGGACCGCGGGCCCTCGTACGGCCGCACGGGGGCGCGCAAGTACGTCCTGGCGGCGGTCGAGGACAGCCTGCGCCGGCTCGGCACCGACTACATCGACCTGTACCAGATCCACTTCCCGGACCCGTTCACGCCGATCGAGGAGACCCTCTCCGCGCTCGACACCCTGGTGCGCGACGGCAAGGTGCGGTACGTGGGCGCGTCCAACTTCAAGGCCTGGCAGCTCGCCGACGCCGACCACGTGGCCGCGGCCCACGGCTACGCCCGGTTCGTCTCCACGACCGACGAGTACAGCCTGCTGTGGCGCAAGCCCGAGGAGGAGCTGATCGGCGCCCTGGAGCACTTCGGCCTCGGGTTCCTGCCGTACTTCCCGCTCCAGAACGGGCTGCTGACCGGCAAGTACTCGCGGGACAACGCGCCGGAGGGCGCCAAGATCACCAACCTCAAGACGTACCTGCTCGGCGAGGCGCCGTGGGACGCGCTGGAGAAGTTCGAGCGGTTCGCCGCGGACCGGGGCGTGACCCCGAGCGCGCTCGCCCTGGGCTGGCTCCTGGCGCAGCCCACGGTGACCAGCGTGATCACCGGCATCACGGTCCCGGAGCAGCTCGACGAGAACCTCCTGGCAACCCGCTGGGTCCCCACCTCGGAGGAGGAGCAGGAGCTCCGCGACCTCCTCCCGGGCACCCTGACGGGCGGCCCGGGCCGCGTCGGCTGACCGCCGGCGGAACACCCCCGGGTGTTGAGCACAGCGGTTGCTGCCAGAGAGCGCGCCTCTCTGGCAGCAACCGCTGTGGTCAACCGCGCCGTCCGGGCGGCCGGGTTGCGGGCCGGAGGGTCGCAGCGACCGGATGGCGAGACGATCCGGTCCGGCCATTGCGTCGGGCGGGGCCGGGGCTATGTTGCGCGCGGTCGGCGTCCGCGGCAGTCCGCGGGGGTGCGCCGCGACGACATCGGAGGATCTCTTGTCCGCTTCACAGCCCCCTTCGTCCTTCTTCGTCGGCCTCGACGCCGACGGCGCGGGCGCGCACCCGGCGGCCGCCGCCGTCGCGCGCCTCGCGGGCGCCGACCTCGTGTCCGGCGCCCGGCTGGCCCGCACGGTCCGGCAGGCCGAGAACGCCGGCCTCACCTTCGTCTCCTTCACGGACGCGCTGCTCCCGGCGGTACCCGGTTCGCCGGCGTCGGCCCGGCTGGAGTCCGTCACCCGCGCCGCCTTCGTGTCCCGCACGACGACGGCGATCGGCCTGGTGCCGCAGGTGCCGACCACCTACCCGGAGCCCTTCCACGTCGCGGCGCAGCTCGCGTCGCTGGACATCGCGGCGGCCGGGCGCGCCGGCTGGATCCCGGGGGTGACCCGGGACGCCGCGACGGCCGACGCCTACGGCCGCCCCGTGGTGGGCGACGTGACCCGCGAGGCGCGCGACGTCGTGCGGGTGGTCCGGGACCTGTGGGACTCGTGGGAGGACGACGCCGTGATCCGCGACGTCGCCACCGGCCGGTACGTCGACCGCGACCGCATCCACCACGTCGACTTCGAGGGCGAGACCTTCTCGGTCAAGGGCCCGCTCATCACGCCCCGGCCGCCCCAGGGGCAGCTCGTGGTGCTGGCCGCCGACGGCGACGTGCCGCCGGCGCTCGACGGCACCGGCGCCGGTGACCGGCCCGGCGGGGCGGAGCCGCTCGTCGACGTCACGCTGGTCGGCGGCGCGGGCGTGGGCGCGGCCCGCGGCAACGCGGAGGCCGCACGCGAGCACTCACCGCTCGTCGGCGTCGACCTCGAGGTGGTGCTCGACGCCGGCGGCCGCACCGGCGCGGACCGGCTCGCGGTGCTGGACGCCAGCACGCCCGTCGGCGTCCGCTCGCCGTGGGACACGCGCGCCCTGCGCTGGGCAGGCGACGCCGCCGGGCTGGTCGCCCTGCTCACCGAGCTCGCCACCCCGGGTCCGGACGGACGCCGGCCGGTCGACGGCGTGCGGCTGCTGCCCGCCGTGCTCGACGTCGACCTGCCCGTGCTCGCGCGCGACGTCCTGCCCGCCCTGCGCGCCGCCCGCCTCACCGCGGTGCCGCGCCCCGGTGCCACGCTGCGCGAGTCCCTCGGGCTGCCGCGCCCCGCCAACCGCTACGACACGCGTGTCCTCGCCGACGCGCCGAACGCCTGAGGAGCCCGCCATGACCGACCTGCCCGCGACCGACCTCCCCGTGACCCGTCCCGACGCCCAGGTGCACTTCGGCGTCTTCTTCCAGGGCGTCAACCACACCACGATCTGGTCCGACCCGGAGTCCGGGTCGCAGACCGACTTCGCCACCTTCGAGCGCGTGATCCGCGCGGCGGAGCGCGGGCTGTTCGACGCGTTCTTCCTCGGTGAGGGCCTGCGGCTGCGCGAGTCGCGCGGCGCCCTGCACGATCTCGACGTGGTGGGCCGCCCGGACGCGATCACACAGCTCGCCGCGCTGGCCGCGATCACGACGCACATCGGCCTGGTCGCCACCCAGAACACCACGTACAACGACCCGGCGGACCTGGCCCGGCGCCTGCAGAGCCTGGACGTGCTGTCCGGGGGCCGGGCCGCGTGGAACGTCGTGACCACCGACAACGCCTGGACCGGGGCCAACTTCCGCCGCGGCGGGTACCTCGACCACGCGCTGCGCTACGAGCGGGCGCAGGGCCAGCTCGACGTGGCCCGCCAGATCTGGGACGCCTTCCCGGACACGGGCGGCAACGGCGCGGTGGCGCACGTCTCCGAGCACAGCGCGCTGTTCGACGTCGAGCTCGACCCCACCACGCCGCGCAGCCCGCAGGGGCACCCGATCATCTTCCAGGCGGGCGACTCGCCGCAGGGCCGGGACTTCGCGGCGGCCAACGCGGACGTGAT
The DNA here is from genome assembly GCF_030209445.1 of Promicromonospora sp. MEB111. Classification (GTDB taxonomy): domain Bacteria; phylum Actinomycetota; class Actinomycetes; order Actinomycetales; family Cellulomonadaceae; genus Promicromonospora. The sequence continues at coordinate 240,249 of NZ_JARVSD010000004.1, read as the reverse complement.
CTTCTCGCGCCACGGCTCCGTGCTGGCCGAGGCGCTGGAGTTCGCCGCCGACATCCGCCGCCGGGCCGTGGCAGCGGGCCGCCCCGAGGACGACGTCAAGATCTTCCCGGGCACCGGCGTCATCGTGGGCGACACGCCCGCCGACGCCGAGGAGAAGGCCCGCTGGGTCCGCTGGAACCAGGTCACCCCGGCCACGGCGCTCTCGATCGTCGGCAACATCTGGGGCGAGGACCTGTCCGGCTACGACCCGGACGGCCCGCTGCCCGCGCACGACCCGGTGGTCGAGGAGCTGGGCGGCGAGCGCGGGTCGGCCACCACGGGCGCGCGGACCCGGGAGATCGCGGCGCGGTGGCGGGCGCTGGCGCAGGCCGAGCACCTGTCGATCCGCGAGCTGGTGGTGCGCAACAGCAGCGAGCGCGGGTTCCAGGGCACGCCGGCCGCCGTGGCCGAGGACCTGATCCGCTGGGTGCGCACCGGCGCCGTCGACGGGTTCAACATCAGCCCGTGGATCGTGCCGTCGGGCCTCGACGACATCGTCGACCGGGTGGTCCCCGAGCTGCAGGAGCGGGGCGCCTACCCGACGTCGTACACGGGGACCACGCTGCGCGAGCACCTGGGCCTGCGCGCCCCGCTCACCCGCCGGGCGAGCGCCGTCGGCGCGGCGTAGGACGCCGATCACGTGTCAGGCGTACAGGTCACTCGGGTGACCTGTACGTCTGACACGTGCTGGGGCGTCCGACGCTCAGGCCCGGGCCGCCTCCACCGTGGCCCCGGCACAGGCCGGCGCCGGCAGGCCCAGGTTGTCGCGCAGCGTGGTGCCCTCGTACTCCGTGCGCAGCGAGCCGCGCTCCTGCAGCAGCGGCACGACGTCGTCCACGAGCTCGTCCAGCCCGGTCGGCACCAGGTGCGAGCCGATCACGAACCCGTCCGACCCGTCGTTCTGCACGAAGTCGTCGAGCGCGTCCGCCACCTGCGTCGGGGTGCCGACGAACGAGCCGCGCGTGAACTCCTCGATCACGGTCTGCCGCAGCGACCAGCCGTTGGCCTCGGCCTGGGCGCGCAGGCGCGCCACGGTCGCGGGCCGGTCGGCGTGCGTCAGGGCACGGCCCGCGATGAACGACGGCGCGTCGAGCGCGGGCTCGACGTCGGGCAGCGGACCGTCCGGGTCGTAGGCCGACAGGTCGCGGTTCCAGATCTGCTCCAGCAGGATCTGGGCCGTGCGGCCCGTGACCTGCTCCTCGCGCACCCAGCGGGCCTTCTCCTGCGCCTCGGCCTCGGTCGCCCCCAGCACGAACGACGCGCTCGGCAGGATCTTCAGGTGGTTCGGGTCGCGCCCGAACCCGGCGGCCCGCGCCTTGACGTCCTGGTAGTAGTCCCGGGCCTCGTCGAACCGGCCGTACGGCGAGAAGATCGCGTCCGAGCTGGCCGCGGCGAAGTCCCGGCCCTGGGGCGAGACCCCGGCCTGCAGGATCACCGGGTGGCCCTGCGGCGAGCGCGGGACGCCGAACCAGCCGCCCACGTCGAACTGCTCCCCGGTGTGGGCGAACGAGCCGGCCCCCGACCGGGAGAAGACGCCCGCCTCCTTGTCGATCACGAGGTCGTCGGCCGCCCACGAGTCCCACAGCGACCGCACCACCTCGATGGTCTCCGCGGCGCGCTCGTACCGCTGGGAACGGTCCAGGAACCCGCCGCGGCGGAAGTTGCCGCCGGTGAACGCGTCGAAGCTCGTCACCACGTTCCAGGCCGCGCGCCCGCCCGAGAGGTGGTCGAGCGACGCGATCTGCCGCGCCAGCTCGTACGGCTCGTTGAAGGTGGCGTTGATCGTCGCGGCCAGGCCCAGGTGCTCGGTCACGGCGGCGATCGAGGCCAGCACGGTGAAGGTGTCGGGCCGGCCCACGATGTCCTGGTCGAAGACCTGTCCGTCGCGCTCGCGCAGCGCCAGGCCCTCGGCGAGGAAGAAGAAGTCGAACCGGCCGCGCTCGGCGGTGCGGGCCGTGCGCTCGAAGGTCGAGAAGTCGATCTGGCTGCCCGACTCCGGGAGGTGCCACAGGGTGTGGTGGTTCACGCCGCCCAGGTAGGCGCCGAGGATGATCTGCTTGCGGGGCTTGCCGGTGGGTGTGCTCATGGTCTGCTCGCTCTCAGGTCTCGGGCTGGGGGTTCGCGGTGCTACGCACCGGTCAGACGGCGGCGAAGCGGTTGGGGACCTCGGTCGGCAGGCGCAGCAGCCCCCGCAGCGAGCCGGCGTCGTAGGCGGTGCGCGCCAGGCCCCGCCGCCGCAGCTCGGGCAGCACGTCCGTGACCAGGGCGTCCAGGTCGTCGGGCAGCACGGCGGGGCGCACGCGCACGCCGTCGTAGCCGAGGCCCGTCCAGGCCTCGACCACGTCGGCGACGTCGGCCGCGGAGCCCGCGAGCACGCGGGCGTCGGTGACCCAGCCCCGCTCGGCCTGACCCGCCCAGGCGTCCAGGCGCGCCAGGCGCTCGGCCGCCGCCCGCCCGTCGGCGTCGAGCACCACGGCGAGGTCGGCCACCACGCGCAGCGGCTCGCCGGTCCGGCCCACGCGGGCCTCGGCGGCACGCACCTCGGCCAGGATCGAGGCCGCCGCCGCGTCGTCCTGCGGCGTCACGAAGACGACGTCGGCCACGCGGGCCGCCAGCTCGTACGGCACCGTCGCGTGCGCGAGCGCGGTGACGACCGGCTGCCCCTGCGGCGGGCGCGGCGTGATGGACGGGCCGCGCACGGAGAACCACCGTGTCTCCACGTCGACGCGGTGCACCTTGTCGCGGTCGATGAAGCGGCGCGTGGCGACGTCGCGGATCTCGGCGTCGTCCTCCCAGGAGTCCCAGAGGGCGCGGACCGTCTCGGCCACGGCGGCCGCCTCGGCGAAGAGCTCGGCGACCTGCTCGTCGGCGCGGCCCGCCGCGTAGTCCTCCGCGGTGATCTCCGGCAGGTCGCGGCGGCCGGTCAGCCGGGCCTCCGTGCCCGACGGCGAGGCGCGCACCTGCCAGCCGGCCCGGCCCTGGCTGGTGTGGTCGAGGGTGGCCAGCGCCTTGGCGACGTGGAACGGCTCGGTGTGCGTCACCGTGACCACGGGGACGAGCCCGACGTGCCGGGTCGCGGGGGCCACGCGTGCCGCGACGAGCTCGGCGTCCAGCCGCACGCGCACCCGGTCGGTCCGGTCGGCGGCCGGGTCGTCCCAGGGGCCGACGGGGATGCCGAAGCTGTCCTCGAACGTCACGAGGTCGACGAGCCCGGCCTCGGCGAGCTGGGTCAGGCCCACCCAGTAGGCGGCGTCGGTCAGGGCCTCGGGGCGCGCGCCGGGCTCGCGCCACGCCGCGGGGTGCCAGCCGGCGCCGTCGAGGGCGACGGCGACGATGGGCGCCCCTCTTCCGGCAGGATCCTGTGGTGCGGTGAGAGAACCGTCGGTCGTCATGGGCTGCTCCTCGCGGCGTCGGGCGGCCCTGTTCGGGCCGTGGTGCGCCGAACATAGGTGCGTGCGCCGCCCTGCCAAGGGATCGGCCGGGAGATCTCACATGCTGGCCCGCTCCCCGCTCCCCGCTCCCCGGTGCCCGCGGGATCAGGTGTCAGACGCGCACGACCTCGGCTCCCCCGGCGCGGTCGTACGGCGTGCGCCCCGCCCCGACGAACAGGGTCACGACGTAGACGACCGGCAGCACGTAGGCCGCCGCGGTGACGATCATGAGCCCCGGCCCGACCGCCGTCGCCCCGACGAGGCCGATCGCCGCGGCGTGGCCGATCGTCCAGGGCACCGCGACCTTGAGCGCGTTCCGGAGCAGCGCCGACGCGAACGTGAGCCGCCCGCCGTCCCGGGCGCCCACCACCTTGAGCCCCAGCACGCGCTTGCCGACGGTCGCCTGCCGGGCACCCGACTCGAGGACGGCCAGGAAGATCGTCAGCGGTACCGCCGTGACGAGCGCCGAGACCACGTTCGTGGTCAGGGCGGACCACCCGCCCGTCACACCGGAGAGGTAGAGCGGGACGCCGATCGCCGCGAGCAGCACGAGCCACACCAGGAAGCAGAGCCAGTCGACGAGCCACGCCACGATGCGCCGCCATCCTTGGGGGTTCACGTGCAGACGGTATCGCGCAGCAGGTAGCGCGGCGCCCGGCTCCGACGGGTCAGGTCACAGCCTCTTCTCGAAGCAGATGCTCGACTCCGCCGGGTACGGCGGGTACGGGTCGATCCGAGTCCAGCCCTCGCGCTCGTACAGCGCCACGGCCTCGGGCTGCCGCACGCCGGTCTGCAGGCGCAGCACCTCGATCCCCCGGTCCAGCGCGGACCGCTCGACGGCGGCCAGCACGCCCGCCGCCAGCCCTCGGCGGCGGTGCGTGGGCCGCACGAACATGCGCTTGACCTCATGGGTCACCTCGGGGTGGAGGGCGGTGCCGCCCAGCCGGCGCAGCGATCCGGTCGCCACCGCCTCCACACCGTCCAGGGCGATCCAGGTCACCATCACCTCGGACGACGTCGGCACGGCGCTCAGCCCGCCCGGCTCGGCCGGCGCGAACAGCCGCGCGCGCTGCTCGCGCAGGTCCGCGTAGCGCGGGGCGAGGTCGTCGGTCATGGCCTCGCGCAGCGCGGCGGCGCGCGGGTCGTCCCAGGTGGTGGCGACCCAGGTCGGGTCGGAGACGATCACCGGCAAGAGGTGCTCCTTCCGTGCGGCGAGGGCGCGCGTCAGAACGCCCGCAGGTTGGCGCGCAGGCCGCCGTCGGCCCACTCGGTGCGCAGGATGCCGCGGCGCCGCAGGATCGGGACCAGCTCGTCGAGCGTGCGGTGCACGGTGACGGGGTGCAGGTCGCCCCACAGCAGCACGCCGTCGTTGCCCCACTCCCCCAGCTCCTCGATGAGGTCGGCGAGCTCGCCGGCGGTGCCCACCCAGCCGGAGCGGTCGGCGATGCGGCCCAGGCGGGCGAGCCCGCCGAGCAGCACGCGCAGCGGCGTGGTGGCGAGGTCGTGGTCGCCCACCAGGCGCTTGATCGAGCCGTGCGAGACGTGGTCGCCGAACAGGCCCGTGGGCAGCGGCTTGTCGAGGTCGAGCGCCGTCAGGTCGGTCTCCAGGTCGCTCGACTGCTGCTCGGCGATGCGCAGCAGCGTGCCGTCGTCCGGGTTCGCCGACGCCGCCACCAGCCGGTCGGCCTCCTGCGGGCTGGAGACCAGCAGGGGCCGAACAGCGAACAGCACCTTGACGTGCTCCAGCGCTCGGCCGGACGCACGGGCCGCGGTGTGCACCCTGGCCCGGTACTCGCGCACGCTGCGCTCCGTCAGGGGCGCGAGCGCGAGCTGGACGTCGCTGTTCGCGCCGGCGAACGCCAGCCCCCGGCCCGAGCCGCCGGGCGAGACGATCACGGGCTCGCCGTCGGCCCCGCCGTCGAACGGGAGGGCGTTGAGCGGGCCGTCGAACGCGTAGTGCTCGCCCCGGTGCCGCACCGGGCGCAGCAGGCGCCCGTCGGCGTACCGGCCCCCGGTCCGGGCGCCGCCGGGCCCGACGGCGCCCGGGTCGGCGATCAGCGCACCGTCGTCCCAGGACCGCCACAGCGAGCGGACGCCGTCGAGCCACTCCTCCGCGCGGTCGTACGCGGCGTCGTGCCCGAGCGGCGGCGCGTCCGAGAAGTGGCGCGCGCTGCCCGTGTCGGTCACCAGGTTGAGCCCGAACCGCCCGCCCGACAGGTGCTGGAGCGTCGCGAGCTGCCGCGCCCCGGTGTAGGGCAGCACGGCGGCCGGGTTGACCGTCGGCACGACACCGAGGTGCTGCGTCGCCGCGAACAGGTACGGGGCCAGCAGCAGCGGGTCGTGCTTGGGACCGCCGAACGCCTGTCGCACGCGCAGGTCGATGGTCTCGGGGCTGCCGAGCGACGGAGCGTCCTCGATGATCAGCAGGTCGACGCCCGCCTGCTCCAGGGCGCGGGCGGACTCCACGTAGAGGTCGGGCCGGGTCCAGTCGTAGTTCCAGTCCAGGTAGTCGTGGCCCCAGCCGTGCGGCCCGAAGCCGCGGGCCAGGAACCAGCCGAGGTGCTGCTGGCGGGTCATGGTGTCTCCTTGCGTGTGGTGCTGGTGCCGGCGTCCGCGGGGGTGCCGGCGTCCGCCTCGGCGGCGGCGCGGGCGGACGCGAGCCCGCGGTCGAGGTCGGCGATCAGGTCGGGCAGGTCCTCGATGCCGACGGACAGCCGCAGGGTGCCCGGGTGGATGCCCGCGGCGGCCCGCTCGGCAGGGGTGCGCAGCACGTGGCTGGTGCTCGCGGGGTGCAGCACGAGCGAGCGCACGTCGCCGATGTGGGTCATGTGCGTGAAGACCTGGACGGCCTCGACCAACGCCCGTGCCGCGGGGGCGCCGCCGTGCAGCGTGAAGGTGAAGACGGAGCCCTGGCCGTCCGGCAGGTACCGCTTGGCCAGCGCGTGCGACGGGCTGGAGTCGAGCCCCGAGTAGTCCACCGACGCCACCTCCGGCCGGAACGCCAGCCAGCGCGCGACCTCCAGCGCCGCGGCGCTCTGCCGCGCCACCCGCAGCGACAGGGTCTCGATGCCCTGGCCCACGAGGAACGCGTTGAGCGGCGACGGCGTCGGGCCGAACCGCGGCGCCACGGTCTCGCGCAGGTACGCCAGGCGCGCGTTGCCGCCGTGCCGGTCGGCCACGCTCGGCCCGCCCGTGCGCGAGGGCGCGACCAGGTGCGGGTACAGCGCGCCCGAGGCCCGCGCGTCGAACGTCCCGGAGTCGACGACGACGCCGCCCAGCACCGAGCCGTGCCCCGCGAGGAACTTGCTGGCGGAGTGCACCACGACGTCGGCGCCGTGCTCGACGGGCCGCAGCAGGTAGGGCGTGGCCAGGGTGTTGTCCACGACGAGCACCAGCCCGTGGGCGTGCGCGACGTCGGCCACGGCCGCGAGGTCGGGCAGGTCGTTGCGCGCGTTCGGGATGGACTCCAGGAACAGCACGCGCGTCTCGGGGCGGATCGCGCGCTCCCAGGCGGCCGGGTCGGCGGCGTCGTCCACGAAGTCGGCCTCGATGCCGAGGCGCGGCAGGTTCTCCAGGAGCAGACCGCGCGTGCCCTCGTAGATGCTGGACGCGGCGAGCACGCGCTGCCCGGCCTGGACCAGGCCGAGCAGGGCGACCGTGACGGCCGCCTGCCCGCTGGCCAGGAACAGGGCGTCGGAACCGCCCTCCAGGGCGGCTATCCGCTGCTCGACGGCGGCCGTGGTCGGGTTGCCGGTACGCGTGTAGGCGAAGCCCTCGCCGGCGCCGAAGTGCCCGGCCGCCTGCTCCCACTCCTCGAACTCGAACCCGGCGGTCAGGTAGACGGGCGTGGCACGCGGGACCACGCGCGCCGACGGCGCGGCGTCGGGCGCCCCGGTGGCGCGCCCGGCGTCGTCCCGTCCCGCGCTGCGCGCGTGCACCTGCCGGGTGGCGAAGCCGGTCATGGCGCCGCGCTCGGCTCGGCCTCCGTCGCGGGCAGCCCGGCCTCCTTCCAGGCGGGGAACCCGCCGTCGACGTGCGAGACGTCGGTGTAGCCGCGGGCCGCGAGCGCCTCCGCGACCGGGCCGGAGCCGTTGATCGAGCCGCACACGATCACGACGGGAGTGTCGAGGGTGATCGCGGGGTTGTCGGACGGCCCGAACAGCGCGTCCAGGTTGTCGCGGTCCGCGAGCGTGGCGCCCGGGATCTCGCCCGCCGAGGCCCGGCCCGCGGCCGAGCGGACGTCGATCAGCAGGGCGCCGCCGGCGACCTTGGCGCTCGCGGCGTCGGGGGTCTGCAGCTCAGGGGTGGTCATGATGGTCTCCTCCACGATGGGTCGTCTGGTGCGGGTGCCGGGTGTTCGCCGGCGCGGTCGTCAGGCGCTCAGCAGCCGGCCCGTGGGCAGCCCCCGCTCGGCCGCCTCGACGTCGGACAGCCCGAGCGAGCCGCGCAGCGTGGTCGCCGTCCGCTCCGTGCGGAACAGGCCCGCCTGCTGGAGCGCGGGGACCAGGTGGTCGGTGATCGCGTCGAGGTCGGAGCTGAGCGAGGACGGCCGCAGCAGGAACCCGTCGACGGCGCCGACGGTGGTCCAGTCGGCGATCAGGGTGGCGAGCTCGTCCGGCGTGTCGGCGACGACCAGCCCGTCGCCCATGGCCGCCGTGCCCTCCAGCGCCTCGACGAGCTCCAGCCGGGCCCGGGCGCTGGCCCGCTCCGCCGCGAGCACCACGTAGACCTCGGCGAGCACGCGCAGCTCCTCGGGGTCGCGCCCGGCGGACAGCGCGGCGTCCCGCACGAGCCGGCGCAGCCGCACCGCGTGCGCGGCGTCGGTGACGGTGATCCGCGCGACGTCGGCGGTGCGGCCGGCCAGCGCCGCGCTGGCCTCGGAACGCACTCGCACGACGACCGGCGGGGGCACCTGCGGCAGCGCGTCGCCGCCGCCGGCCGGGCGGCCGCGGACGGCGAACCGGATGCCGTCGTGGTCCACCCGGAACCGGCCCTCGGCGTCGAGCTCGACCGCGCCCGCCCCGCTGCCGGGACGGCCCGTCCACACCTGCGTCACCGACCGGATGCCCAGCTCGACGCGCGTCGCCCAGGCCTCGTCGGGCTCGGGGAGCGTGCCCTGCCGCACGGCCTGCCAGCCGGCCCGGCCGCTGCTCGCGCGGTCGATGCTGCTCAGCGCGACGGCGGCGTGGGCCGCCTCGACGTGCACCGTGTCGACGGCAGCGACCAGCCCGATCCCCGCGGTGACCCGGGCGGCCCGGGCCGCGGCGACGGCCGTGTCCAGCCGTCCGGTGACCTGGCTGCGGCCGGGGTGGAGCAGAAAGCCCTCGTCGAGGCTGACGAAGTCGAGCAGTCCACGGTCGGCGGTCCGCATGAGGTGCAGGAACCGCTCGCCGTCGAACGGGCGCGGCGCGACCGGGCCGCGGGCCCGGTGGGCGCCCGGGCGGGCGCCGGCGGAGGTGAGGTCCACGCCGAGCACGACGGGACGGGTGGAGAGGGCGGTCGAGGAGAGGGACGTGGGCTGCGACGGGTACGGCACGGCGGTGCTCCGTTCGGGCTGCGGCGGCGCGACGGCGCCCGGAGGACCCGGCCGCCGCGCGCAGGTGCACGACGGCGTCCAGGGGTCACCCGGGAGCGTGGCTGCCGGAGGGCAGGAGTGAGGCGTCCGGTCAGGGACGTGAGGGCCGGTTACGGCCGGGGCTCGGCGTGCGACGCCGAGAGGAGTTCCGGGCGGCGGACCGGTGGCTGGCTGCGGCCGGTCGGCGCGTCGGGGCTGTCGCGGTCAGGCTGTCGCGATCAGCCTGTCGCCGTCAGCGACAGGAACAGTGACAACACATCTCCTCGCGCGGGGCAGCACCAGCCCGCGCGGAGACGTTCCGGGACGGCAGGGACACGTGGACGGCGGGGGCAGCGCTCCGGGTCATCGTCGTTCTCCTCACCTGCTCGCCCATCGGCGAGCGACGCGTGTTGTCATCCGCCGGCGGCGGTGGACCTGGTCCTCACCCGGGGCACCCACCCGCGCGGGGGGTTGCCGTCCGACCAGCCGGGGCTTCGCGTCGGAACTCATGACCTGTCGAGGCTTTCTACATCTCTCCGATCGGATAAGTGCGGTTGGTCTCGATGTCACAGAAGATACGAATGGAACCCATAGAAGTCAATGATCCTTGCCCAGATCTCACATCCCGGGACCACGGTCTCGCCAAGGCCCTGAGGGCGCAGCCGGGAACCGCCGTCCCGGACGCTGCGCGACCGGCACGAGGGAGGTGCCGTTCGCAGCGCCGGCGCCTGGACGTGCGGGTCAGCCCAGGAGGAGCTCGATCTGGGCGAGGGCACCGGGTCCGGCCAGCTCCAGGCGGAGGTCCGCGAGCGGCACGGGCTCGTCGAGCACGAAGGGGCGGAGCTGGCTCGGCCAGCGCCACTCCTCGCCGGACCGCTCGTCGAGCACCCGCCCGTCGGCCCCGACCAGACGCCAGGCCGACGGCGGTCCGGACGCCGCCTCGACGGTCGACGGCTCGGCCGACGGGCCCGAGACCAGCGTGTAGGCGCGCAGCACGGCCCCCGCCGGGACGTCGGCGGCGGGCGCCCAGTCGAGCGTGCCGTCCACCACGGCCGACGTCGTCAGGTCGCCGTCGGTCAGGTGCGGCAGCGAGCCCTCGGCACCGCGCCAGGCGCCGTCGGCGCGCCGCCACGGCCGGTCGGAAGCCAACCCGGCACCGACCTCAGCAGCACGAGCACCAGCCTCGTCGCCGTCCGCCGGCACGCCCCACCGGGTCGGGGTCTCGGACAGCGCGAACCGCAGGGTCGCTCCCCCGACGAGGTCACCGTTGTCGATCGACGGCGTCGTGACCGCCCGGGCCGCGGCCGCGTCGACACCAGCCGCGCCGTCACCACCAGTCACGTCCAGCCCCGCCACGTACTGCCGCCCGGCCGCTCCCGGTGCCTCGATCACGAGGTCGCCGTCAGGCCGGTGCACCACCGCCCGCTCGAACAGCGGTGACGTGACCGCCCACCGCGGCGAGCCGATCTCCAGCGGGTACAGCCCGAGCGCGGCCAGCACGTACCAGGCCGACATCTCGCCGTTGTCCTCGTCGCCGTGGTAGCCCTGCCCGATGTCGTTGCCGGTCCACAGGCGCGTCAGGATCTCGCGCACGACCTCCTGGGTGCGGTCCGGCCGCCCGGCGACCGACCATGTCCAGGCGATGTGGTGCGACACCTGGTTCGACTGCCCGAGCTGGCCCAGGCGCACGTCACGCGCCTCGAACATCTCGTGGATCGCGGACCCGTAGCTCCCCGGCTTGTCCGCCCGCTCCGGCGCGGCGAAGAACCGCTCCAGCAGCCGCTCCAGGCCGGCACGGCCGCCGTGCAGGGCGGCCAGCCCCGCGCCGTCGTGCACGGGGTGGAACAGGAAGTTCCAGGCGTCGGACTCGGTGTAGTCGCCGCCCCACGCGTCCGGGTCGAACGGGGCCGGGTCGAGCTCGCCGTCCCGGGCGCGCCCCCGGAAGAACCCCGTGGCGGCGTCGAAGAGGTGCACGTAGCCGAGCGCGCTCTGCCGCAGGTAGGCGGCCTCGTCGCGCAGGGCACGGCGGCGTCCCTCCGGGGTCCCGGGCGCGTCCGCGAGCGCCTGCGCCATCCGCGCCAGCCCGGCGTCGTTGATGTAGCCCTCCAGGCTCCACGACACCGACTCCTCGACGTCGCGCGGCACCCAGCCGTGGGTGAGCGCGAACTCCTGGCCCTTGCGCCCCACGCCGGACCGGGTGGGCAGCGCCGTGGCGTTGCGCAGCCCGGCGTCGTAGGTGGCCAGCGGATCGGGCAGGTCCACGCCGCGCAGGTACAGGTCGGCGAAGGCGACGTCGGACGACGTGCCCGTCATCAGGTCGGCGTACCCCGGCGACGACCAGCGGGCGACCCAGCCGCCCTCGCGGTACTGCTGCACGAACCCGTCGGCGAGCCGTGCCGCGACCTCCGGGTACAGCAGGGCGTACGCGGGCCAGCAGGTGCGGTAGGTGTCCCAGAACCCGTGGTTCACGAACATCTCGCCGGGCACCACCGGGGCGCCGTCGAGCACGGGCGAGGCGTGCACGGGCGCGCCGTCGGCCCCGACCTCCGTGTACGACGACGGGTACAGGTTGAGCCGGTACAGGTTCGAGTAGAGCGTGACCCGCTGCTCCTCGGCGGCGCCCTCGACGTCGAGCACGCCGAGCCGCTCCTCCCACTGCGCGCGGGCGGCGTCGGCGACCTCGTCGAAGGTGCCGGACACCTCGCGCTCCAGCGCGAGCCAGGCCAGCTCCTCGCTGATGTACGACGTCGCCACGCGCACCTCGACCGTGCGGCCCGCGTCGGCCCCGGCCGCGTCCGCCCCGGCGTCCAGCGCCACCGTCGCGTACGTGGCGTGGTCCCGTCCGCGGGCGCGGCCCGTGCGCAGGACCGGCCGGGAGATCCGGCCCACGACGTACATGCGGCTGCGGCCCACCGACAGCGGGCTGCCGTGGTCGCTCCAGCCGGTGAGCGTGCCGTCGTCGTGCACGGTCACGGACACGGGCGCGCCGTCCGCGCCGGAATCGCCCACGGCGTCGATCAGCAGGTGGCCCGTCGTGGCGCCGTCCGGGAACGTGAGACGGAGCACGCCGCCGTGGTCGGACGCCGCGACGGCCACGCGCGCGCCGCCGTCCAGGCCGACGTCGTACCGGTGCGGGCGGGCGGTCTCGTCGTCGTGCGAGAAACCGATCGAGCGGGCGTCGAGTCCGGCGTCCGGCACGTCGTCGCCGGGTCCCGCGGGCACGAGGTGGAACGCGAGCTGGTCGCGGTCCCCCATCCACGGGCTCGGCTCGTGCGAGATGCCCACGCCCTGCAGGCGCGGCCGGTTGTCCGGGCCGTTGTGCGCGGCCCAGGAGTACAGCCAGCGCTCGGAGGCGGCGTCGGTCAGCGGGACCCACATCGTGAAGCCGTTCGGCACCGCGGCGGCGGGCACGTTGTTGCCCCGCGAGTAGGCACCCGAGGAGTGGGTGCCGCGCCGCGTGTCCACGAGGTCCGTGCGGCCGGTGACCGTACGCGGGGCGCGTCGCCCCACCGACACCGTGTCGAACCACGCCTCGGTGCGCCCGCCGTCGGGCGCGGCGGTCACGGCGGCGGCCGCGCGCACGCGGCGGCCCGGGAGCGCCTGAGCCACGGGGCCCAGGTCCACGCGGACCAGGTTCCAGTGGTCGGGCACCAGGATCCGGGCCTCCCCCTGCCCGACGGCGGTCGCGGGCATCCCGTGCTGGTCCAGCAGGTCCCGCCCGGGGTCGGTGGCGGAGAGCCACGTGCCGTCGTCGAGCTGCAGGTCGAGCGCCACGTAGGTGGAGCGGTAGGTCAGCTTCTCGTCGAGCACGGGCAGCACGGCGTAGCGCAGCTCGGTGCCGGCCTCGACCGGCACGTCCAGCCCGTCGAGCAGCACGGTGCGGCCCTCGCCGTGGTGCCGCACGCGGGTGGCGTGCTCGCTGGTCAGGCCGGCGCCGGGGCGTCCGGCGGGGACGTGTGCGGGCCCGGTCATGCGCGGACCCATGACAGCGTTGTCGTCGCAGCGGGCGCAGCGACGTCGGAGTCGTAGACGATTGCAGTTGGCCTTTCGTCGCGGGCGAGGAGCGCCCTGGTTGCTGCCGCGGCCTCGTCCTGCGAGAAGTCCGTCGGCACCGTGATGATGGTCAGGTGCGGTCTCACTGGTCGGCGAGCAGCTTGTTGCACTCGGCGACGGCGGCGTCGAGGGCCTCCGCCGACGTCTTGTCTCCCGTGATCGCCGCCGCGAGCTGCTGGTTGATGACCGTGGTCATCGCCTCGCTGATCTCGACCGGCTGCAGCACCCGCGCCGTGGTGAGGTTGCTGAACGCGATCGCCTTGGCGTCGCCCTGCGGCGTGCCGTCGCTCCGCGCGAGGTCCGGGTTCTCCTGCGAGGCCGCCGTGGACGGGAAGACGCCGGGCACCTCGGCCGAGAACGCCTCCTGGTTGACGGCGTTCGTGACGAACCGGGCCAGCGCCACCGCCGTCGGCAGGTTCGTGGACGTGTTCGAGACCGACAGGCCCTGGACGTACAGCGGGGTGGCGCCCATGTACGGCGAGGAGGTGATCTGGCCCTCCAGCGCCGGGTTGGTCTCCAGCACGCTGTTGATGAAGTTGCCGCCGCCGGTCGACCAGGCCACCTTGCCCTCGGCGAAGAGCTGGCTGTTGCCGAGGTAGGCGTCCGTGAGCACGTCGTCGGGCATGAGGCCCTCGGCGTAGGCGTCCCGGTAGACGTCGAGCAGCTCGGCCGCCTCGGGCGAGTTGAACGTGAGCTCGGTGCCGTCGTCGGACAGCACCGGGATGCCCGCCGCCGCGAAGTCGCCCACGCCGGGTTTGCGGCTCATGAGGTACCCGCCGGTCGCGTCGTGCATGATCCGCGCCTGCGCGACGAGCTCGTCGAGGCTGGTCGGCGGCGACCCCGCGTCGAGCCCCGCCTCCTGGAACATCGCGGTGTTCCAGTAGTTCAGGTCCGTGGTCAGGTACCACGGGAAGCCGAACGTGCCCTCGAGCCCCGCGTACCGGTAGGCGGCCAGCGCCCCGGGCACGTAGGTGTCCTCCAGGGTGTCGTCCACGGTCGTGAGGTCGGTGAGCAGGCCCTCGCGGGCCAGCGTGAGCGCGAAGTCGGGCGGCAGGTTCGTGACGTCGGGCAGCTCGCCCGCGGCGGCCTGCGCGAGCACCGTGTCCGAGTAGCCGTCGCCGGGCTGGTCGAGCCACGTCACCTCGGTGCCCGGGTACTCCTGCTCGAAGTCAGCGATGACGCCCTCGACGTACTCGGTGAACCGGGGCTTGAGCGACCAGGTCTGCAGCGTGACCTCGCCGGTCACGTCCTGCGCGCCGCCGTCCGGATCCGTGGCGCCCCCGCCGTCGAGGGTGCAGCCGCCCAGGGCGGCCACGACGGCCAGGGCCGTCCCCGCGGCCCCGATCCTCGTGATGGTCATGGACAGTTCCTTCCGGCAGAGGCTTCGTCGCGTCTGGGATCGATGTCGCCGTTCCCGGTCGGCTCGAGCGGTTTGGCGCGGACCAGTGCATCGTGCCCGAGCGTACGGGTGTCAAGGTGCCCCGGCGGACCGGGCCCGCAGCTCACCCGGGTGAACTGCGGGTCCGGCCACGCGGGCGCTACGCCAGGGCGAAACGCAGCGTGCGCACCTCGAACGGGCTCAGCTCGACCGTCACGGTGCCGTCCGCCGTGACGTCGACCTCGCCGCCGTCGACGTCGTCCTCGAGGAGGCTGACGGTCCGGGCCCCGCTCACCGGCGCCGCCACCGTCACGGCGCCCGACGCGCGGCGGCCGTGCGCCTCGTAGACGCGCACCACGAGGTCGCCCGACCGGTCGTCGGCGAGCTTGACCGCCGACAGCGTCACGCCGCCGGCCACGCCGACCAGCGGCTCGAAGCCGGCCGCCCCGCGCAGCTCACGCGGCCGCGCGCCGAACGTCGCGCCGGCCTCGGTCGCCACGGCGGTGTCCGCGCCGACGACCAGGCCGTACCGGTGCGTCTGCAGGCCCTGGTCGGTCTCCGGGTCGGGGAACCGCGGCGCGCGCAGCAGCGACAGCCGCACGGTCGTCGTCACCTCCGGCACGCCCGGCGCGGGCGCCACGCCCTGCTCGGACACCTCGCGCGTCACGTCGTAGGCGTAGGACGAGTCGTTGACGAGCCCGACGCCGAAGCCCGGCTCCTCGGCCAGCAGCCACTTGTGCATCGACGTCTCGAACTTGGCGGCCTCCCAGCTCGTGTTGGTGTGCGTGACCCGCTTGTGGAAGCCGAACTGGGTCTCGGCCGCCACGTGCTCGGCCCGCACGTCGAGCGGGAAGGCGACCTTGAGGAACTTCTCGGTCTCGTGCCAGTCGGTCCGCAGGTCCACCTCGAGGGTGCGGCTGCCCGGCGCGAGCGTGATCACCTGGTCCAGGCTGGACGCCGAGAACTGCCGGTGCACCGTCACGACGGCCACGCCGTCCTCCACGGTGCCGGTCACCTTCTCGGCCTCGCGCAGGTCGGTCACCGAGTTGCGGTAGAACCGGTCCACGTCCCAGGCGTCCCACTTGTTCGGGAAGTCCTGGTGGAGCTGGAGCACGTTCGCCTCGCGGCCAGGCGCCACCGCCTCGCGGCCGGAGGCCAGGTCGACGGCGGACGTCACGTGGCCGGCGGCGTCCAGCGTGACCCGGACCTGCTCGTTGGCCAGCAAGTACCCACCGTCGGGCAGCTCCTCCAGGGTGCTCGGCGCCGCGGCCGGGGCGGACGCCGGGGCCACACCGAGGGCCGGCACGCCCGCCTGCGCGAACACCGCGGGGTTGGCCCGCAGGGCCACCTCGCCGTCGCCGACCAGGGTCCGCAGGGAGCGCTCGATGATCGCCTGCGCGCCCTCCGTGATCGCCGCGTGCTGCGCCACGGCCTCGCGGTGCACCCAGGCGATGGACGTGCCCGGCAGGATGTCGTGGAACTGGAGCAGCAGCACCTGCTGCCACAGCGAGTCGAGCTCCTCGTAGGGGTAGTCCGCCCCGGTCCGGGCCGACGCCGTGGCCGCCCAGGCCTCGGCCTCGACCAGGAGCTGCTCGTTGCGGCGGTTGCCCTGCTTGGTCCGGTGCTGCGAGGTCAGCGTCGCCCGGTGCAGCTCCAGGTAGAGCTCGCCCACCCAGACAGCGCTGTCATCCGTCCCGGACGCGACCAGCTCCTCGCGGGCGCGCTCGAAGAACGCGTCCGGGTGCTCCCAGCGCACCTTCGCGCTGCCCTCGAGGCTCGCGAGCCGCTTGGCCCGGCCCGTCATCTCGCGGGTGGTGCCGCCGCCGCCGTCGCCGTAGCCGACGGGCGCGATCGAGCCCGTGGCGCGCCGCGACTCGCGGAACTGGCGGGTCGCCTTGGCCAGCTCCTCGCCCGAGAGCTGCGAGTTGTAGGTGTCCATCGGCGGGAAGTGCGTCAGCACGCGCGAGCCGTCGATGCCCTCCCACCAGAACGTGTGGTGCGGGAAGACGTTGACCTGGTTCCAGGAGATCTTCTGCGTGAAGAACCAGTCGAACCCGGCGCGGCGCACGAGCTGCGGCAGGGCCGGCGAGTAACCGAACGAGTCCGGCAGCCACACGCCGTGCGACCGCTGCCCGAACTCCCGCTCGAAGAAGCGCTGCCCCTGCGAGAACTGGCGCACCAGCGCCTCGCCCGACGGCATCACCGTGTCGGACTCGACCCACATGCCGCCCAGCGGCAGGAACCGTCCGGAGGCGACGGCCTCCTTGACCCGGGTCCACACCTCGGGCCGGTGCTCCTTGACCCACGCGTACTGCTGCGCGGACGACATGCCGTACACGAAGTCGTCGGTGCGGCCGATGAGGTCGGCCATGGACGACGTCGTGCGCGCGACCTTGCGGATCGTCTCCCGCACGGGCCACAGCCAGGCCGAGTCGATGTGGGCGTGGCCGACGGCGGAGATCTCGTGGGCGCTGTGCTCGGCCGGGCTGGCCAGCACGTCCGCGAGCGCCGCCCGGGCCGCGGCGGCGGTCTCGGGGATGCGCTGCAGGTCGAGCACGTCGAGGGCGTCGTCGAGGGCCTGGAGCACGCGCATGCGACGCGGGCCGGTGGGCAGCTCGGCCTGCAGCTCGAGCAGCACCTCGACGTCGAGGGCGAGGTCGTGCACCTCGGACTCGAAGATCGCCAGGTCGATGCGCCGGGTCGTGTACAGGGGGTGCGGGGACGAGGTGGCGGTGTCGCCCTCCGTCGTCCGCTCGAAGACGTTGTGCCCCAGCAGCACGGGGTTGGACGCGGCCTCCAGGTAGAGCTCGACCCGCTCGCCGCCGGCCGCGGCGTCGGCCACGGGCACGTGCTGGTTGCGGGGGTTGATCGACTTCACCGGGCTGCCGTCCGGCGTGTAGACCAGCGCCTCGGCCTGGAACCCGGTCCGGTCGACGTCGAAGCCGAGGTCCACCACGGCCTCGACGGTGCGCCCGGCCCACTCGGCGGGCACGGTGCCCGTCAGCCGGAACCAGGTGGTGCCCCAGGCGGGGCCCCACGGGGTGCCCACCTCGTACGGCTGCATCGCGAGGGCCAGACCCTCGGCCGGCGGGATCGGCTCCCCCGGCAGGGCGTGCCACTCGACCTCGAGCGGGACCGACGTCTCGTGGACCGCGGGCCAGATCCGTTCGGTCAGCACCCGGTGCGCGCGCCCGGTGGTCAGTGTGATGTCGTCGTGCATCGAAAGGGCCTCCCCTGTTTCACCGTTGAACGCACGCAGGCTAACCCAGACTCGCGCCGTCGTTCGGAGGACGTTCGGCAGGCGTCGGGAGGGCGCCCGGTGGGCGTCCGCACCCCCGGGGGGATGAAAGGATGGTGCCCATGAGCACGAGCGACGAGACACCCACCGGCATCGAGGCCCCGGTGGGCCCTGACCAGGCCACGCGGGACATCGCGGAGGTCGCCGCGGTCGAGGTCATCACGACGGCCGCCGTCCACCTGATGAGCGCCGCGGCGGTCAAGTGCGGCCTGGCCGAGGGAGACGACGCCGAGGAGCTCAAGGACCTGGACGAGGCGCGCAAGCTGATCACGGCGCTGGCCGCGCTGGTGGTCGCGAGCGCTCCCGACATCGGCAACCAGCACGCCCGCTCGCTGCGCGACGGCCTGCGCAGCCTCCAGCTCGCGTTCCGGGAGGCGTCGGTGATCCCCGACGCGCCGGGCGAGGGGCCGGGCGAGAAGTACACGGGTTCCGTCGTCTGATGACCGAGGCTCCCGTCGTGGCGGCGCCTGAACCGGAGCGGGCGCCCCGGCGCCGTCGGGGTGGTTCTCGTGTGCTCGCCATCGTGCTGGTGGCGACGATCGCCGTCGGCGCCTACCTGTGGCTCACGACCGTCCGCTGGCAGCGCACGGCCACCGAGTGGGAGACCAAGGCGCACGGCTACGCCGACGAGGTCGCCTCGCTGCGGCTGCAGCTCGACGGCGCGAACGCCGAGCTGAAGGCCGCCCGGGACCAGCTCTCGACCGCGACGTCGCGCATCACGGACCTCGCGAACGAGAAGGCGCAGCTCGGTGACGAGAACGTCGCCTCGCAGCAGTACCTCGACTACCAGACGCAGGTCAGCGCAGCCGCCGCCACGGTGGCCTCGGCGCTGGGGCAGTGTGTGTCGGGCCAGGAGCAGCTCGTCGGCTACCTCAAGGAGGCCGACCAGTACGAGCCCGCGGACCTGGCCCGCTACGAGCGGGAGGTCAACGCGCTGTGCGCCGACGCGGAGGACGCCAACGAGGCCCTGCAGCGGGAGCTGCGCCAGTGAGGTGGAGCGCCCGTTCGCGCGCCGTCCTCGCGGGCCTCGTCCTGACCGGGACGCTGGGCGGCTGCGGGGTGCTGCCGCCCCTGCCGGACCCGGTGCCCGGCGACATCGTGCCGTCCACGCCGGTGGACCTGTCCCCCGCGGCCGGCGGCGACGCGCTGAGCCCGGACGGGTTCGACGCCGTCGAGCGGATGGCCGTCCGCATCCGCAACGTGGGCTGCGAGGAGCTGTCGACCGGTTCGGGCTTCGCGATCGACGAGCACACGCTGATCACCAACAAGCACGTGGTCGCGGACTCGAAGGACCTCGAGGTCAGCACCTACGACGGGCACGACATCACCGTCGGGGCCACCTCGACCGCCGGCCTCGCGGACCTCGCGGTGGTCCGCACGACCGACCCGCTGCCGTCGCACCCGGAGCTCGCTCAGGCCGACCCGGAGCGCGGCGACCCCGTCACCGTGGTGGGCTACCCCGCGGGCGGCGAGCTCACCGTCACGGAGGGCGAGGTCATGGGCACCACCCGGGACCCGCTGAACGCCAACCTGGGCGAGGTGCTCCTCACGGACGCCCCCGTCGAGCCCGGGTCGTCCGGGTCGGCCGCGCTGGACGACCAGGGCCGGGTGATCGGCGTCGTCTACGCCAAGACGGCGGACGACAACAGCCTGCTGGTGCCGCTGTCGACGCTCCAGGACATGCTGGCCGACGACACGGCGTTCACGCCGGCCAAGGGCTGCTGAGCGGAGGGCTCAGCGGGCCGCGCCGATGCGGAGCTCCAGGGAGTCCACGCGCGCGGAGATCACCTCGGACGCCGCCAGGCGGGCGTTGACCTGTCCCAGCACCGCGTCCAGCCCGGCCCGGTCCAGGCCCGGGTCCAGGGCGAGCACCACCGCGACCTCGGCCTTGCGGCCGGGCTCGGCGTGCACCCGCACCACGTGCTGCACGGGGGCAGCGGCGACCACCACCTCGGCCGCGACCTCGGGGTCGACGGCGAGCCCGTCCTCGTGCGGCACCAGGGCCGGCCGCCAGGGCTGCCCCTGTGCCAGCGCCCACACGGCCGGGCGCGGGACCAGCGCCGTCGCGGGCCCGGCGGGGTCCACGACGACCAGCGCCCAGTTCTCGTTCACCGCCGACAGGGCGGCGCGGGTCGCCTCGACCGGGACCGGCCGGGCGTCGGCACGCCACGCCTGCATGGTCGCCACGGAGGTGAACACCGGCAGGGCCCGGCGGCCGTCCGGGGCCTCCAGGGCGACGACGCCGGAGGACGCCTCCTTGTCGACGGTCAGCCCGTCCGGGTTCTGCTCGACGGCGCCGGCCTCGGCCAGCACCGGCACGAGCACGCGGGTCTCGGCCAGCCGGGCGACGACGTCGCGCAGCGGGACCGTCCCGGTCGAGTGGCCCTCCAGCAGGCGGGTCAGCTCGGCGTCGGCCGAGCCGTCGTCGCCCGCGAACTGGCTGGACGGCTGGATGGACTTCACTCGGCGGCTCCCGGCCGCCCGGCGACGTCGAGCGCCTCGGGGAGCGTGAAGGCGCCCGCGTACAGGGCCTTGCCGACCACGGCGCCCTCGATGGTGCCCAGGGCGCGCAGCGCCCGCAGGTCGTCGAGCGAGGAGATGCCGCCCGAGGCGACGACGTGCGCGGAGGTGCGCGCGGCGACGTCGGACAGCAGGTCGACGTTGGGGCCGCGCAGCGTGCCGTCCTTGGTCACGTCGGTGACCACGTAGCGCGCGCAGCCGGCCTCGTCGAGGCGGCCGAGGACCTCCCAGAGGTCGCCGCCCTCCTTGGTCCAGCCGCGCGCGGCGAGCGTGGTGCCCCGCACGTCGAGGCCGACGGCGACGCGGTCGCCGTGCTCGGCGATGACCTTGGCCGTCCAGGCCGGGTCCTCCAGGGCGGCGGTGCCGAGGTTGACGCGGCGGGCGCCGGTGGCCAGGGCGCGCTCCAGCGACTCGTCGTCGCGGATGCCGCCCGACAGCTCGACCTGCACGTCCAGCTCACCGACCACGCGCGCGAGCAGCTCGGCGTTGGACCCACGCCCGAAGGCCGCGTCGAGGTCCACGAGGTGCACCCACTCGGCGCCGCCGGACTGCCAGTCCAGGGCGGCGGTCAGCGGGTCCCCGTACGAGGTCTCCGAGCCGGCCTCCCCCTGGACGAGGCGGACGGCCTGGCCGTCGGCCACGTCGACGGCGGGCAGCAGCACGAGTCGGTCGGTCATGTCTCTCCAAGTCTGAGTTTCTGTCTGCGTCGAGTGCTGGACATTCGCCCTTCCGGGACGCCCTAGAGGGCGAAGATCCAGCACTCAACGGTCAAGCGAGGGTGGTGAGCCAGTTCTCCAGGAGCTGGGCTCCCGCGTCGCCGGACTTCTCGGGGTGGAACTGGGTCGCCGCGAGCGGGCCGTCCTCGACCGCCGCGACGAACCGGCCGCCGTGGTCCGCCCAGGTGACCTTCGGCGGCGAGAAGACGCCCACCGCGTTCTCGTCGTGACCCTTGGTGAACGTCTGGGCGGCGTACGAGTGCACGAAGTAGAAGCGCTCGTCGGCGATCCCGGCGAAGAGGGCCGAGCCCCCCGGCGCCTCGACCGGCGACCAGCCCATGTGGGGCACCACGTCGGCGTGCAGCCGCTCGACGACGCCGGGCCACTCGCCGATGCCGTCGGTGCGCTCGCCGTGCTCCACCCCGGCGTCGAACATGACCTGCATGCCCACGCAGATGCCCAGGACGGGGCGGTTGCCGGCCAGCCGCCGGCCCACGACCTCGTGGCCGCGCACCGCCGTGAGGCCGGCCATGCACGCGGCGAACGCGCCGACGCCGGGCACGACCAGGCCGTCCGCGTCCTGCGCGAGGGCCCGGTCGGCGGTGAGCGTCACGTCGGCGCCCACCCGCTCCAGGGCCCGGACGGCGGACCGGACGTTGCCGAAGCCGTAGTCGAGGACGACGACGCGCGCGCCCACGGTCAGACCCCGTCCTTGCTGTCCGGGCCTGTCTCGCCCTTGCCCATGCTCTTGCGGGCCTTGCGCGCGGCGGAGGTCAGCATCCGCATCGCCTTGAACTTGCTGATCGAGTCCGAGCCGACCACGCCGTCGACGTCGGCCACCGCCGTGGCGCCGGTCAGCAGGTCGACGACGTTCTCGGGCGCGCCGCCCAGCACGAGGCCCGGCGCGAGCTCGTCGCCGCGGACGCCGTCGGCGAACCGCACGGCCGTCATCTGCTCGCCGGTGCGCGTGACCAGGACGAGCGGGACGCCCCGCACGAGCTGGGAGATCGCCGCGGCGGCCCGCTCGGGCGCGTCGCCCGACCGGTCGCGCAGGACGCCGACCGCGCCGACCGGGGTCGGCACCGCGTCCAGGTCGAGCTGGGCCAGGGAGCTGGCCGCCGCCAGCGGCTCGGCGCCGGCGATCTGGGTGATGATCGCGGCGAACTCGGGCTCGCCGGTGCCGGTCAGGGAGGACAGGTCGTCGGGGATCTCGAGGTTCTCGAGGTCGAAGTCGGGCAGGTCGTCGCCGGCCGGCGTGGTGCTGTCGGACCCGTCGTTCGCGGGCCTGGGGCTGTCGGACATGGCTGCTAGAGCGCACCCTTCGTGGACGGGATGCCGTCGACCCGCGGGTCGACGGCGACGGCGGCGCGCAGCGCACGCGCCAGCGCCTTGAACTGAGCTTCGACGATGTGGTGGGGGTCGCGTCCGGACAGCACCCGCACGTGCAGGCAGATGCCCGCGTGGTGCGCGATGGACTCCAGCACGTGCCGCGTCAGCGACCCCGTGAAGTGACCGCCGATGAGGTGGTACTCCTGGCCCGCGGGCTCGCCCTCGTGGACCAGGTACGGCCGGCCCGACACGTCCACGACCGCCTGGGCGAGCGCCTCGTCGAGCGGCACGAGCGCGTCGCCGAACCGGGAGATGCCGGCCTTGTCGCCGAGGGCCAGGCGCAGCGCCTCGCCGATGCTGATCGCGACGTCCTCGACCGTGTGGTGGGCGTCGATGTGGGTGTCGCCGGTCGCCTGCACGGTGAGGTCGATCAGCGAGTGCTTGCCGAGCGCCGTGAGCATGTGGTCGTAGAACGGCACGCTCGTGCTGATCTCGGTGCGCCCGGTGCCGTCGAGGTCGAGCTCGACCAGCACCTTCGACTCGGACGTGGCGCGTTCCACGCGGGCTGTCCTGCTCATGCCTGTTCCTCCCCCTGCTCCCGCAGTACCTCGGTGAGCGCCGCGCGGAACGCGGCCATCTCGGCGGACGTGCCGATCGACACCCGCAGCCAGCCGTCCGGGCCGGTCTCGCGGATCAGGACCCCGCGGTCCAGCAGACCCTGCCACACGGCGTGCCGGTCGCCGAACGTACCGAACAGCACGAAGTTGGCGTCGGTGTCCGCGACGTCGAACGGGAGGCCGTCGGGGAGCCGCTGCTCGCGCAGCCAGGCGACCGTGGCGTCCCGCTCGGCGCGCAGCGTGGCGACCTGCGCCATCAGCGACTCGCGGTGGCGCAGCGCGGCCCCTGCCGCGGCCTGCGTGATGGCGCTCAGGTGGTACGGGAGGCGCACGATCCGCAGGGCGTTCACGAAGTCGGGCGACGCGACCAGGTAGCCGAGCCGCGCACCGGCTGCGGCGAACGCCTTGGACATCGTGCGCGAGACGGCCAGGTTCGGGTACCGCTCCAGCAGCGCGACCGCCGACGGCGTGCCGGGGCGCCGGAACTCCGCGTACGCCTCGTCGACCACGACGACCGGGCGGGCGCCGTCCAGGTCGACGCCGAGCGCCGCCTCGCAGACCGCCTCGATGGTGGCCGTGGGCAGCGCCGTGCCGGTCGGGTTGTTCGGGCTGGCCAGCAGGATCACCGAGGGGCGAACCTCGCGGATCGTCGCGGCGGCGTGCGCCGGGTCGAGCGTGAAGTCGTCCTCGCGGCGGCCGACCACCCAGGTGGTGTGCGTGTCCCGCGCGTACTCCGGGTACATCGAGTACGTGGGCGCGAACGACAGCGCGGTGCGGCCCGGGCCGCCGAAGGCCTGCAGTACGTGCAGCATGACCTCGTTGGACCCGTTCGCCGCCCAGACGTCGCAGTGGTCGAGGCGCACCCCCGTCTCCAGGGTGAGGTAGTCCGCCAGGTCCTGGCGCAGGGCCGTGGCGTCCCGGTCCGGGTAGCGGTTCATGCCGCGGGCGGCGCGAGCCACGTCCTCGGCGATGGTCGCGACCACGTCCTCGCTGGGCGGGTACGGGTTCTCGTTGACGTTCAGCAGCACCGGGACGTCGAGCTGCGGCGCGCCGTACGGCTCCTCGTCCGCCAGCTCGGGGCGCAGCGGCAGCCGCACCGAGGACGCCGTGGCGCTGCCCCCCGCGCCCTGCTGGTCGACGGTGTTGGTCATCACCGCACCAGTCTACGAACCGCGCGGCGCGGACCCGGCACCCGTCCGCCCACCGGGCGGGTGGTGATGGTCACCCGCCCCGGAGGAACGGCTGCCGCCACCCGCCCCGGAGGGACGACGTCCGTCATCGCACTCCCAGCACGAACGGGTACACCGCTGCCGCACCGGCCTGGCGCAGCAGGCGGGACGCGACCGTGAGGGTCCAGCCCGAGTCGGTGTAGTCGTCCACGAGCAGCACGGACCGGCCCGGCAGACCCCGCAGCGCGCCCTCGCCGAGCTGGAGCTGCAGGCGCCGGGCCACGCCGGCGAGCCGCATCGCGGAGTTCACGTCGTGCCGGCCGGGCTCCTCCTGCCCCGCGACCGGGCCGACCGCACCGATCATCGGCACACCCAGGTACTTGGCCAGCCCGGTGGCCAGGTGGAAGGAGAGCTGAGGCCGGCGGACCGAGCGGACCGCCACGACGGCCTCGATCACGAGCGGACCGGGCTCGGCCCCGCCCGGGACGTCGCCGCCGTCGGCCTCGCCCGCCGCCTCGCCGTTCTCCACCGGCCGCAGCGCGGGCCACTCGTCCAGCACCCGGGCGGCGGCGCGGCGCAGCGGCACGGGCAGCTCGCCGTCGGTCGCGCTGGGGGCGAGCAGGTCGCGCAGCGGACCGGACCAGCCGAGGCCGTCGAGCCGGGCGACGGCCCGGCCCGGCTCGGCCAGCTCGGCGGGCACGATCCTGCCCTTGAGGTCCAGGCCGATCGAGGCCAGGCCCGTGGGCCACATCTTGCGGGGCTCGACCTCCATGCCCGGACGGTCCATCTCGGCCCGCGCGGCGGCGACGGCCTCGGCGTCGGGTGCCTCGGGCAGCGCCATGGTGCCGCAGCGGTCGCAGCGGCCGCACTCCCAGCCCGGCGTCAGGTCGGGGTCGTCGAGCTGGGCGCGCAGGTAGGCCATGCGGCAGCCCGGGGTGTTCACGTAGTCGACCATCGCCTGCTGCTCGGCGGCTCGGGTCGCCGCGACGCGCGCGTACCGCTCGGCGTCGTACGACCAGGGCTGCCCGGTGGCCTCCCAGCCGCCGCGCACCCGCCGGACGGCGCCGTCGACGTCGAGCACCTTGAGCATGGTCTCCAGGCGGGAGCGGCGCAGGTCCACCTGCGTCTCCAGCACGGCCGTGGACATGGTGCCGCCGCCCGCCAGGGCGTCGAGCGTGGCCCGCACCTGCCCCTCGGCGGGGAACGCCTGCTCGCCGAACCACTCCCAGATCGCCTTGTCCTCGGTGCCGGGCAGCAGCACCACCAGCGCCTGGTCGACGCCGCGGCCCGCGCGGCCCACCTGCTGGTAGTACGCGATGGGCGACGACGGCGCACCCAGGTGTACCACGAACGCCAGGTCCGGCTTGTCGAAGCCCATGCCCAGCGCGGACGTCGCGACCAGCGCCTTGACGTCGTCGTTCTTGAGGTCGGCCTCGAGCTGCTCACGCTGCGCCGGCTCGGTGCGGCCCGTATACGCGGCCACCGCCAGGCCGTAGCCGCGCAGCTGCTCGGCCACCTGCTCCGCGGCCGAGACCGTGAGGCAGTAGACGATGCCGGACCCCTCGATGTCCTGGAGCGCCTCGGCCAGCCAGGCCACCCGGGTGGGCTGGTCGCCGAGCTCCAGCACCGCCAGGTGCAGCGACTCCCGGTCGAGCCCGCCCCGGAGCACCAGCACGTCCTCACCGGCCGCCGCCTCGCCGTGCACGGCGAGCTGCTCGGCCACGTCGGCCGTGACTCGCTCGTTCGCGGTCGCCGTGGTGGCCAGCACCGGGATGCCCGCCGGCAGGTCGGCCAGGAGCGTGCGGATCCGGCGGTAGTCGGGGCGGAAGTCGTGGCCCCAGTCCGAGATGCAGTGCGCCTCGTCGATGACCACCAGGCCGGCGTCGGCCGCCAGGCGCGGCAGCACCTCGTCGCGGAAGCCGGGGTTGTTCAGGCGCTCGGGCGAGCACAGCAGCACGTCGACCTCGCCGCGCGCGATCGACGCGTGCACCTCGTCCCACTCGGTCATGTTGGCCGAGTTGATCGTCACGGCCCGGATGCCGGCGCGCGAGGCGGCGGCGATCTGGTCGCGCATGAGCGCCAGCAGCGGCGAGACGATCACGGTGGGGCCGGCGCCCCGGGCCCGCAGCAGGCGGGTCGCCACGAAGTACACGGCCGACTTGCCCCACCCGGTGCGCTGCACCACGAGCGCCCGGCGGTGGAACGCCGCGAGCGCCTCGATCGCCGTCCACTGGTCGTCCCGCAGCCGTGCGTCGTCGCGGCCGACGAGCTCCCGCAGCGCGGCCTCGGCCTCCTCGCGCAGCGAGGCGCCGGGTGACGCGGCCGGTACCGGGCGGGCGGGCGGTGCGGCCTCCACAGGTTCTGCCTCGTCCTCGACCGGTGCCCCCGCGCCGGCCTCCGGCGCGTCCGCCTCCGGCTCCGCAGGCGGCCACCTGCGGACCGGTGCCGCGGCCGCGACGCCACCCTCGGGCAGCAGGCCGCGCAGCATCTGCAGCTTCGCCGCCTGCGCCTCCGGGGTGTTGCGTGCCGACGGCGGCAGCGCCGGGTCACCGACGTCGGTCAGGAGGGCGTCGTCGGGCGGCTCCTCCATGGCGAAGGGGAGGTCTGCGAAGGGGTCCTTGGTCACGTCATCGATCCTAGGAGCAGCCACCGACACCGCGAGCCGGTTATCCACAGCCCGCGCGCTTGGCACACTGTTCTCCGGCGATTCCCTACGTCGTCTCGGCGCGCGCTGCCGCGGCGTCGTCAGGTACGACCGCCTCCCCGGACGACGCGGCCAGCGACGCGAGCAGCGCCAGCCGCTCCCCGCTCGGCGAGTCCGGGGCGGCGTGCAGCAGCACGACCATCTGCCGGTCGGTGCCCATGATGGCGAGCTTCTCCATGTCGAGCTCCAGCTCGCCGACCTGCGGGTGCAGCATGCGGGTCTCGTGCGGCGTCCCGAGGTTCACGTCGTGGCGCGCCCACAGGGTGCGGAACCGCTCCGAGGCGAGCGAGAGCTCCCCCACGAGCCGTTCGACCCGCTCGTCGTCGGTGTCCGTGCCGATCGCCTCGCGGAACCGGGCGACGATCTTCGGCGCCACGTCGGGCCAGTCCGGGTGCATCGCCTGCTCGGCGGGGTCGAGGAACAGGTCCCGGAGCCGGTTGTGCCCCACCCGCAGGGTCGGAGAGAGCGCCTGCGCCAGCTCGTTCACCGCGAGCACGTCGAAGTAACGCCCCTCGACGTACCCCGGGATGCCCACCCGGTCCAGGAGCCGCAGCGTCCCGGCGGGCACCACCTCGCGGCGCGGCCGACGGCGCCGCCTCCGCGGCGCGGGCGCCGCCAGGTCGAGCAGGTGCCGCGTGGCCGGCTCGTCCAGGAGCAGCACGCGGGCCAGCGACTCCAGCACCTGCGCCGACGGGTTGCGGTCGCGGCCCTGCTCCAGCCGCAGGTAGTAGTCGGCGCTGATGCCCGCGAGCAGCGCGACCTCCTCGCGGCGCAGGCCCGCCACGCGCCGCACGCCGCCGTCCGGCAGCCCGACGTCGGCGGGCCGCACCAGCTCGCGGCGCGCCCGCAGGTACTCGCTCAGCTGGGTCTCCCTGGTCATGCCCACCACGGTAGGCCGGGCGCCGCGCGCGTGCCTGGTCCCCGTACTCCCAGGATCGCCCGGGCACTGCCTGTCCGCGCCGGGCCGCCGCACCGTGGAGCCATGACCACACAGACGATCCCCGGCGGCACCTTCACGCTCGCCGACCACCTGACCCTCAACCGCGTCGGCTACGGCGCCATGCAGCTCGCCGGCCCCGGGGTCTTCGGCCCGCCCGCCGACCGCGCGGCGGCCGTCGCCGTCCTGCGCGAGGCCGTCGCGCTCGGCGTCAACCACATCGACACCGCCGACTTCTACGGCCCGTACGTGACCAACGAGATCATCCGCGAGGCCCTGCACCCCTACCCCGCCGACGTGCACGTGGTCACCAAGGTGGGCGCGGTGCGCGACGCCGAGGGGCACTGGGTGCTCAGCCGCGAGCCGGACCAGCTCCGGCGGCAGGTCGAGCAGAACCTCGAGCACCTCGGCCTGGACCGCCTCGACGTGGTGAACCTGCGCGTCGGCGGGCTGGAGTCCCCGGAGCCGGGCTCGCTCGCGCCCCAGTTCACCGAGCTGGCGAGGATGCGCGACGAGGGCCTGATCAGCCACCTGGGCGTCAGCACCGTCACGGCGGAACAGGTCGCCGAGGCGCAGACGATCGCACCGGTCGTGGGCGTGCAGAACATGTACAACATCGCCAACCGCTCCGACGACATGCTGATCGACTCGCTGGCCGCGCAGGGCATCGCCTACGTGCCGTACTTCCCGCTCGGCGGCTTCTCGCCGCTGCAGTCGGCGGAGCTGAACGCCGTGGCGGCCCGGCTGGGCAGCACCCCGGCTGCCGTCGCGCAGGCCTGGCTGCTGCGACGCTCGCCGAACATCCTGCTGATCCCCGGGACGTCGTCGGTGGCCCACCTGCGCGAGAACGTCGCGGCGGCCGGGCTCACCCTGCCCGACGACGAGATCGCCGTGCTGGACGCAATCGGCGCCTGACACCCGCGCGGCGCCCGGACGGCACACGACCGGCACGCGACCGGTAAACGAACGGTGCCGGGCGGGCGGACCCGAGGTCCGCCCGCCCGGCGCCGTCGTCCCTACCGGCCCTGCAGGGCCTTGACGTTGTCGGCGAAGGTCCAGCCGCGCGACCCGTCCCAGTTGATGGACCAGGTCATGAGGCCCTTCAGCGCCCCGTTGTACGAGCCGTACGCCTGCGAGACCAGGGACGGCGCCATGTAGCCGCCGCCCGCGCCCTGCTGGGCGGGCAGGCCGGGCACCTGCTTCTCGTACGGCACGCGGATGGTGGTGCCCTGGATGACGAGGCCGTCGTCGAGGCAGTCCGTCTGCGCCTGGAAGCCAGCCACCGTCCCGGCCGCGTACGAGTTGCCGGAGCAGTCGTACATCGAGCCGTTGTAGTACTGCATGTTGAGCCACCAGAGGCGCCCGTTGTCGGCGTACTTCTTGATGATCGGCAGGTACGAGCCCCAGATCGAGCCGTAGGTGACGCTGCCGCCGGTCACGTACGCGGTCTCGGGCGCCATCGTCAGGCCGAAGCCGGCCGGCATCCCGGCGAGCACGCCGTCGATGATCCGGATCAGGTTGGCCTGCGACGTCGAGAGCTGGGTGATGGAGCCGCTGCCCGTCAGGCCCGTCTCGATGTCGATGTCGATGCCGTCGAAGTTGTACTCCCGCAGGATCGGCACGATCGTGGCGACGAACCGGTCCGCCACGGCCTGGGAGGACAGGTCGATCCCGGCGGTGGCGCCGCCGATCGACATCAGGATGGTCAGGCCGGCCTCCTTGGCGGCGCACATCTCCTCGGGGCTGGGCACCTGGACGCCGGAGTCCATGCCGTCCTCCCACAGCACCGTTCCGTCGGAGCGGATCACCGGGAACGCGAGCGTGGCCACGTTGTAGCCGTGCTGCGTGATGCGCGAGTCGGTGATCGGGATCCAGCCGAGGCCGGGGTGCACGCCGTTGCTCGCGCCGTCCCAGTTCTCCCAGTAGCCCTGCAGCACCTTGCCCGACGGGCGCGGGCGCTGGCTGCAGTCCGTCGGCGTCGGCTCGGGGTCCGGGGTCGGGTCCGTGGGGTCGGGCGTCGGGTCGGTCGGGTCGGGGTCGGGCTGCGTGGCGCACGCGCCGTCGTCCGACCAGAGGCTGGGCGTGGTGTCCGGGGTCCAGCCCGCGCCCACGTGCGCCGTGTGCGCCACGAGCGCCGTGTAGGCCCGGCCGCGGTGCGTCACGTGCGCGCCGAGAGCGTAGGAGCTGCCCTCCGCCCAGGCGGACGCCGCGCAGTCGGCGGCCG
Source organism: Promicromonospora sp. MEB111 (assembly GCF_030209445.1). Classification (GTDB taxonomy): domain Bacteria; phylum Actinomycetota; class Actinomycetes; order Actinomycetales; family Cellulomonadaceae; genus Promicromonospora. The sequence goes on along the minus strand of NZ_JARVSD010000004.1, from coordinate 210,280 downwards.
CGGCCTGGGCCACCGGCCCGGCCTGCGCGACGACGACCGGTATGGCGAGTCCGGTGACCAGCAGGGCGGTGACTCCCGCCGCCAGGAACGATGTACGCCGTCTCATGGCACTCCTCAGGACCGTGGTGTGTCGCCGTGGCATTTGTCAGGAACGCTAGCCAAATGCCGGACCCCCGGGAATACGGGGAACCCACACCCCGACCACACGGCGACGCCGGGCACTCACCCGCCCCGACCTAGACTCACGGCGTGATCCGACTCAACCCCGAGCAGCTCGTCTTCGTCACCGAGCGCCACCTCGCGACCCTCACCACCCTGCGCCCCGACGGGACGCCGCACGTGGTCCCGGTGGCCTTCACGTGGGACGCCGACGCCGGGGTCGCGCGCATCACCACCAACCGCGCGTCCTTCAAGGCGCGTCACTCCGCCCCGGGGCCCGACGGCGGGGAGCCCCGCGCCGCCCTGTGCCAGGTCTCCGGCGGCCGGTGGATCACGCTGGAGGGCACCATCGCCGTCAGCGAGGACGAGGCCGAGATCGCCGACGCCGTCGCCCGGTACGCGCGCCGCTACCGCGAGCTGGGACCGAACCCGGAGCGGGTCGTGCTGCGCGTGACGGTCGACAAGGTGATGGCGTCGACGTACATGGCGTCCTGACGCTCAGCCGACCTGCGCGGCCTCCTCGCCGGCAGGCATGAGCACGCTCACCACGTCGCCGCGCACGAGCTGGCGGCCGCGGCGCGTCTCGACCTCGCCGTTGACCCGCACCTCACCGTCGGCGATCAGGTCGCGGGCCTGGGCGCCGTCCTTGGCGAGGTCGGCGAGCTTGAGGAACTGGCCCAGCCGGATGACGTCGTCGCGGATCGGGACCTCGGGTACTGCGGACTCAGAGTTGGACACGACAGCATTGTCTCCCGCCCGCCGCCATAGACTGGCCGGGTGATCCAACGTATCGACCTCCGCGGCCGGTCCCTGGGCCGCCGCGCCCTCCTCGATGTCCTGCCCCGTGCCGAGGTCGGGGTCGACGAGGCCGTCCAGGTGGTCGAGCCGCTGCTGCGCCAGGTCCGCGAGGGCGGCGCGGCCGCCCTGCGCGAGATCGCGCTGCGGCTCGACGGGATCGCGCCCGAGCACCTGCGGGTCCCCGCGTCCGCGCTGAGCGACGCGCTCGACAGCCTCACGCCGCTGGTCCGGTCCGGCCTGGAGGAGGCCATCCGCCGCGTGCGCCGGGTGCACGCGGAGCAGCTCCCTGCCAACCACGTCACCGAGCTCGCGCCGGGCGCCGTCGTGCGGCAGCGCTGGATCCCCGTGCGGCGGGTCGGCCTGTACGCGCCGGGCGGCCTGGCCGTGTACCCGTCGTCGGTGGTGATGAACGTCGTCGCCGCGCAGGAGGCGGGCGTGCCGGGCCTGGCCGTGGCCTCCCCGCCGCAGAAGGACAACGGCGGCCTGCCCCACCCGACCATCCTCGCGGCCTGCGCCCTGCTCGGCGTCGACGAGGTCTACGCCGTGGGCGGCGCGCAGGCGGTCGCGATGTTCGCGTACGGCGCCGCGGGCAGCACGGAGCAGGACGGCGAGACCCTGTGCGAGCCCGTGGACGTCATCACCGGCCCCGGCAACGTGTACGTCGCGGCGGCCAAGCGGCTGGTGCGCGGCATCGTCGGGATCGATGCCGAGGCCGGGCCCACGGAGATCGCCGTCCTCGCCGACGGCACCGCCGACGCCGGGCACGTGGCCCTCGACCTCATCAGCCAGGCCGAGCACGACCCGATGGCCGCGTCCGTGCTGGTCACCGACTCCGTGGAGCTCGCCTCCGCGGTCGAGGCGCGGGTCCTGGACCTCGCGTCGGCCACGAAGCACGCCACGCGCGTGGCGCGCGCCCTGGACGGCCCCCAGTCCGCGATCGTGCTGGTGGACGACGTCGACGCGGGGCTCGCCGTGGTGAACGCGTACGGCGCGGAGCACCTGGAGATCCAGACGGCCGACGCCGCCGCCGTGGCCGCGCGGGTGCACAGCGCCGGCGCGATCTTCGTGGGGCCCTGGTCGCCGGTGTCGCTGGGCGACTACATGGCCGGGTCCAACCACGTGCTGCCGACGGGCGGCACCGCGCACTTCGCGAGCGGCCTGGGCGTGCACAGCTTCCTCAAGTCGGTGCAGCAGGTCGAGTACACGCGCGACGCGCTCGAGGAGCTCGCCGACCGCATCGTGGCCGTGGCCAACGACGAGGACCTGCCCGCGCACGGCGAGGCCGTGCGCGGACGGTTCCACTAGCTCGTCGGCTCAGGCCTCCGGGCGCGGCGCGCGCAGGTGCGTGCGCTGCGCCAGCTCGGACTCGGCCACCAGCTCCAGCATCGGCTTGCCCGGGGCGCACATCATGGTCACCACGAACTCGGTCCGGGCGTCGTCCAGGGCGTTGCCGTCCTGGTAGTGGATGACGTCGCCGCCCGGCTCCCAGAACGTCCCGCCGGCCTCGACGACCCGCTCGGGCTCGCCCTCCAGCTCGAACCGGACCGCGCCCTGGATGACGTACCCGAAGGCGGGCCCGGAGTGCCGGTGCGGCGGAGTGCCCGGGTCGCCCGGCTCCCACTGGACGTGCACGGTCATCGCCGAGGCGCCCTCGGGGATCGTGATCGGTGACGCGTCCTGCAGCATGGTGGCCGCCGTCATCCAGCTCGCCACCGGGCCGGCGTGCTCGCCGGCCTGGTGCAGGTGCTCCGCGTGGTTCTCAGTCATGGTGCTGCGCCTTTCGTCGTGTTCGTCTCGACGTCTCGACCGCACACCCTCCTGATCTGTGACTGGGTGAATCCTGTACAGAAGCATTGACATGGCACCGGGCGGTAAGCGAGGAATGTCGCACACCTGCACGTTGCTCGTTCCATCGCTGCCGTACCGAGGGAGCCGTCATGTCATACAGGTCCAGAACGCCCCTGCTCGCCGTGGCCGCGGTCACGGCACTAGCGGCGGCGTTCACGCCCGCGGCCGCCGCCGTGCTACCCGCGGCGCCGCCGGCCGCCGACAAGGTCGATCCCCGCGACCGCCTCGCCGAGGACCTGGTGCCGGCGGAGACCACCCCGCAGGCCGGGGTCGAGCGGGACGCCGGGATCCAGAAGTTCGCGCTCGGCCGCGGCAAGGCGGAGCGCACCTACCTGATCCGCCTGACCGATGCCGCCGTGCCCACCTACACGGGTGGCGTCGAGGGCCTGGCCTCCACGGCGCCCCGCGCGGGCCGGACGCTCGACCCGTCGACCACCCGCGTGCGCGAGTACACGGAGTTCCTCGAGGCGGAGCAGGACGACTTCGTCACCCGCATGGAGCGGAAGGTCGGGCACGACGTCGAGGTGCCCTTCACCTACCAGTTCGCCGCCAACGGCCTGTCCGCCGTCCTGACGCCGCAGGAGGCGGCCGAGATCGCGCAGGACCCGGCCGTCGCGCACATCGCGCTCGACAAGGAGCACGAGCTGCACACGGACGCCGGTCCGGCCTGGAGCAACGCCGACGCGCTGTGGAACGCCGTCGAGGAGCTCGACCTGCCGGAGGACTACAAGGGCGAGGGGGTCGTGATCGGCACCATCGACACCGGCATCCACCCCTCCAGCCCCTCGTTCGCGGAGACCGGCGACGACGGCTACACGCACACCAACCCGCTCGGGGCGGGCAACTACCTGGGCGTCTGCGACCCGGCGAACACCGACCAGTACGACCCCGACTTCCCCTGCAACGGCAAGCTCATCGGCGCCTACGGGTTCCTGAGCGCCGCCGACCGCAGCGCGCTGGACGAGGACGGCCACGGTTCGCACACGGCCTCCACCTCGGGCGGCAACGTGGTCGACGACGTGACACCGACGGCGCCGGAGGGCACGAACCCGCCGACGTTCGACGTCTCGGGCGTGGCCCCGCACGCCAACGTCATCAGCTACCGCGGCTGCTGCACGACCGCGGGCCTGACGGCCTCGATCGACCAGGCCATCGCCGACGGCGTCGACGTCATCAACTACTCGATCGGCTCCTCGTCGCCGTCGGACCTGTGGAACGACTTCGACGCGCTCGGCTTCCTCAACGCGCGCGCCGCGGGCATCTTCGTGGCCACCTCCAACGGCAACGACGGCCCCGGGTTCGCCACGACGGGCTCCCCCGCCGACGCGCCCTGGCTCACGTCGGTGGGCGCCTCGACGCACAACCGGCACATGCTCAACGCCCTGGAGAACCTGACCGGCAGCGCGGGTGACCTGCCGGACCTCACCGGCAAGTCCCTGACGGGTCCGCTCCCCGCGACCGGGATCATCGACGCGGCCTCTGTGGGCGACCCGCAGTGCACCACGACCACGGGCCACGAGGCGGACTACGCCGACAAGATCGTGGTCTGCGCCCGTGGCGGCAACGGCCGCGTGGAGAAGTCCGCCAACGTGGCGGCGCAGGGCGCCACCGGCTTCGTGCTGACGAACGACGAGGTCAACGGCGCCTCGCTGCTCGGTGACGCGTTCGCCGTCCCGGGTGTCGCCATCAGCTACGCCGACGGCGAGACCCTGCGGGCCTGGCTGGCGGAGGGCTCGGACCACACCGGGACGATCGCGGGCACCACGTTCATCACGGACGACGCGCTGGGCGACACCATGTCCAGCTTCTCGTCGCGCGGCCCCAACCGGGCCGTCGACACGATCGTCCCGTCCATCACCGCCCCCGGCGTCGACATCCTCGCCGCGTACGGCGTGGCCGACGGCGCGTACGACCACGTCGAGTACGGCATCATCTCGGGCACCTCGATGTCGAGCCCGCACGTGGCCGGCGCGGGCGCCCTGCTCACGCAGGCGCGTCCGGACTGGACCCCGGCCCAGCAGCAGTCGGCGCTCATGACCACGGCGCGCACCACCGTCAAGGACTTCGACGGCTCGCCCGCCACTCCGTACGAGCAGGGCAGCGGCCACATGGACATCGGGGCCGCCGTCGAGGCGGGCCTGCTGTTCGACGAGACCGGCGCGAACTACCTGGCCGCGAACCCGGAGGAGGGCGGCGACCCGAGCACGCTCAACCTGCCGTCCTTCGCCGACACCCAGTGCCTCGCCACCTGCTCCTGGGAGCGGACGGCGGTCGCGCCGCCCTCGGCCCCGGCAGACGTCACCTGGACGGCGTCGGTCGAGTCCGACGACGCCCTGACCCTGTCGGTGGACCTGTCGGCGGACACCGTGTCCCCTGGTGACTCGCTCGGCATCTCGGTCACCGCGGACGTCGACGGCGCCCCCGACGGCGAGACGCTGTTCGGCCGCATCACGCTCACCCCGAGCAACGACGACGTCCCCGCGGTGACCCTCCCGGTCGCCGTCGTCCCGTCCGGCGCGATCCTGCCCAGCGAGATCGACGTCACCACGCGCCGGGACACCGGTTCGCAGGCCGTGACCGGCCTGAAGTCGATCGCCATCAGCGACTTCACCGGCTCGGTGCAGGGTCTCGTCGAGGCGGACCTGCACGAGGGTTCCCTCAGCCAGGACCCGACCAACGCCGACGCGTTCGACGACCTGAGCCAGGTCGAGGTCACGACGCTGGAGGTGCCCGACGGCGCCGCGCGGCTCGTGGCCGAGATCACCGCCGCCGAGGCGCCGGACCTCGACATGTTCGTCGGCACCGGTGACACGCCGAGCCCGGCGACCCAGGTCTGCGCCTCCACGACGTCGTCCGCCGCCGAGGCGTGCGACATCCCCGACCCCGAGGCCGGGACGTGGTGGGTGCTGGTCCAGAACTGGAGCGGCACCGAGGACCAGCCCGACGCCCACACGCTGGCCACGGCCGTCGTCCCGTCCGAGGACCTCGGCAACGCCGGGGTGGCCGGGCCCGACGGCGAGGTGCCGGTGGGCGAGCCGTACGACGTGCGGCTGCACTGGAACCTGCCCACGGCCGCCGAGGGCGACCTGTTCTACGGCACTGCGGTGCTCGGCAGCTCGACGGACAGCCCGGGCGACATCGGCGAGATCCCGGTCCGGATCTCCCGCGTGGCCGACGACGTGACCAAGACGGCGTCGGTCGACGCCGCCGGCATCGGCGACACCATCGGCTACGACATCACCGTCCAGCCGAACGTCACGCCCGAGGACCTCACCTACACGGTCACCGACACGGTGCCGGACGGGCTGAGCATCGACGAGGCGTCGGTGACCGGTGACGGCGTCGTCGACGGGCAGACGATCACGTGGGAGGTGGACCTGCCCACGCAGGTGGGCGCGGTGGGCTCGTACGTGGCGTCCACGCCGGCGGACGACCCGCAGTGTGCGGCGTGGGCGGGGTTCCTGGACCTGGGCGCGGTCAACAACGGCGCTGGTATCCCGTTCAGCTCGCTCGACGGCGACACCGTCGCGGTCAACACGTTCGCCAACATCGGCCCGTTCTCGCACTACGACCAGCAGTCGCCGAGCCTCATCGTCTCCGACGACGGACTGATCACCATCGCGGGCGGGTACGGCGGCAGCCCCTGGGAGCCGCAGGAGCTTCCGAACACGGCCGCACCGAGCGGTGTGATCGCACCGCTCTGGTCGGACCTGCAGCTGTCGGTGGCGAACAACCGCGGTGTCCGGCTGGCGACCACTCCTGACGGTCAGGCCGCGGTGGCTCAGTGGGACGACCCGTTCGAGTTCGGCGGCGACCCCGCCGACCTCACCAACTCGGTCGGCACGTTCCAGGCCTGGATCTACAAGTCCGTGTCGGAGGACCGCCCCGAGATCACCTTCGAGTACCCCGACCTGGGCGCACTGCCGGAGACGGCGACGATCGGGATCGAGAACCTCGCGGGCACGCTCGGCACCGCCGTCGTGAACGCGGGCGACCCGTCGTCCGCCCTGACCGAGGGCGGGTCGATCTGCCTCGACTACGTGGCGCCGGATCTCGACCCGGTCGCCCTGTCGTACGAGGTCACGGTGGCCCCTGACGCCGTCACGGGCACGTACACCAACTCCGCCGAGCACGTCACGACCAACCCGTACGACGAGCCGGCCGTGACCTCGGTCGACGTCGACGTGACGGGCGTGCCGGACATCCCCGCCTGGGACCGCAAGGCGATCTACACCGCCGGCGACGAGGTCCTCTACGACGGCTCCGTGTGGGTCGCCCAGTGGTGGACCAAGGGCCAGAAGCCGGGCGCCACGCCGTGGGGCCCGTGGGCGGAGGTCGGGGCCGACGTCGTCTGCGGCGACGAGACGTACCAGGCCTGGACCGACTCGTGGATCTACACGGGCGGCGAGACGGTGGAGCACGAGGGCAAGCTCTGGCGGGCCACGTGGTGGACCCGCAACCAGGAGCCGGGCATCCCGTGGGGCCCGTGGCAGAAGGTGGGCACCTGCTGACGTAGCCCGCCCGTGATATGTCAGACGCTCAGGTCACCCCGGTGACCTGAGCGTCTGACACGTGGGGCGAAGGTCAGAAGCCAAACGTCAGCAGCCTGGGCATCTCGGTGCCGTGGCGGCCCGCGTCATGGACCGCGCGCAGCACGGCCAGCTCGTGCGGCACGACCGGGTCCGGCAGCCCGACGAACGGGAACCACGCCAGGTCGGCGGCCTTGTCGGGCTCCTGGATCGACGGCGTGCCGGTCCAGCGGGTCACCTCGAACATGAAGTCGACGCGCTGCTCGATCGCGGGCCCGCCCGGCTCACCACGGTGCAGCACGGTGAGCGGCCGGACGTCCGCGGGCGCGACCTCCACGCCGAGCTCCTCGCGGGCCTCGCGCACGGCGGTATCGACCACCGACTCGCCCTCCTCGACGTGCCCCGCGGCCGCGCAGGCCCAGAAGCCGTCACGGTAGCCGGTGCCCTGCCGCAGCTGGAGCAGCACCTGCCCCTCGCGCCGGAAGTAGAGGTAGGCCGCGGGCACCAGTGTGAACCGCTCGTGGTCGCGCTCGTCGTAGCGGTCGCTGCCCACCGGCGCCGTGCCAGCAGCCTCGGTCACGACAGGCAGCCCTGGCCGAGCAGCGCCTTGAGGTCGCCGAACAGCGCCGGCGACTTCTCCACGCGGAGGGTATCGGCGGCACGGATCACGGTCCGCTTGCCCGGCTCGGCCACGGCGACGTGCACCTCGGCGGAGCCGGGATGGGTGGCCAGCACCTCGCGCAGCCGCACGATGACCGGCTCGACGGCGCGGGTGTGCGGCACGGTCACGGCCAGCGGCGAGTCCGACCCCGCCGTGATGTCGGGCAGGGCCACCTCCATGGCCTGCAGCGACATCGACTCGTCGCGGCGGCGCACCTTGCCGCGCAGCACCACGACCTGGTCCTCGGCGAGCATCGTCGAGTACGCCAGATAGGTCTCGCCGAAGAACATGACCTCGACGGCGCCCTCCAGGTCCTCGACCGTCACGGCCGCCCAGGGGTTGCCGTTCTTGCTCATCTTGCGCTGCACCGAGGTGAGCAGGCCGGCCACGGTCACCACCGAGTTGTCCGGCCGGTGCTCGTCGGCCAGCAGCGACGCGATCGAGGTGTCGGCGGACCGCTGCAGCACGTGCTCCAGACCGGACAGCGGGTGGTCGCTCACGTACAGGCCGAGCATCTCGCGCTCGAACTGCAGCTTCTGCTTCTTCTCCCAGTCCGGCAGGTCGGGCACGTCGACGGAGAAACCCATGCCCTCGTCGTCGGCACCGCCGCCGAAGTCGGCGAAGAGGTCGAACTGACCCTCGGCCTCCTTGCGCTTCACGCCGATCACGGAGTCCACGGCCTGCTCGTGGATCACGAGCAGCGAGCGCCGGGTGTGGCCGAGCGAGTCGAAGGCGCCGGCCTTGATGAGCGACTCGATCGTGCGCTTGTTGCAGACGGGCGCCGGGACCTTGTCCAGGAAGTCCTGGAAGGACGTGTAGGTGCCCTTCTCCTCGCGGGCCTCGACGATCGCGTCCACGACGTTGCGGCCCACGTTCCGCACACCGGTGAGCCCGAACCGGATGTCGCCGCCCACGGCGGTGAACTTGGCGGCGGAGTCGTTGACGTCCGGCGGGAGCACCGTGATGCCCATGCGACGGCACTCGTTGAGGTAGAGCGCCATCTTGTCCTTGTTGTCGCCTACGGACTGCAGCAGGCCGGCCATGTACTCGGCGGGGTAGTTCGCCTTGAGGTACGCGGTCCAGTACGCGACGAGGCCGTAGCCGGCGGAGTGCGCCTTGTTGAAGGCGTAGCCGGCGAACGGGACCAGCGTGTCCCAGACCGCCTTGATCGCTCCGGCGCTGTACCCCTTCTCCTTGGCGCCCTTCTCGAAGTTGACGTACTCCTTGGCCAGCACCTCGGGCTTCTTCTTGCCCATGGCGCGGCGGAGCAGGTCGGCCTGTCCGAGCGAGTAGCCGGCCATGATCTGGGCGGCACGCTGCACCTGCTCCTGGTAGACGATCAGGCCGTAGGTCTCGTCGAGGATCTCCGCGAACGGCTCGACGACCTCGGCGTGGATCGCCTCGATCGGCTGCTGCTTGTTCTTGCGCAGCGCGTAGTTGATGTGCGAGTTCATGCCCATCGGCCCGGGCCGGTACAGGGCGATGACGGCGGAGACGTCCTCGAAGTTGTCGGGCCGCATCTGCCGCAGCAGGGATCGCATGGCGCCGCCGTCGAGCTGGAACACGCCGAGCGTGTTGCCGCTGGCGAGCAGCTCGTAGGTGGGCTTGTCGTCGAGCGCCACGTTCTCGATGTCGACCGGGTCCTTGCCGTTCATCACGATGTTCTCGAGCGCGTCGTCGAGGATCGTGAGGTTCCGCAGACCCAGGAAGTCCATCTTGATCAGGCCGAGGCCCTCGGACGTCGGGTAGTCGAACTGCGTGATGATCGCGCCGTCCTGCGGGCGCTTCATGATCGGGATGATGTCGATCAGCGGGTCGCTCGACATGATGACGCCGGCCGCGTGCACGCCCCACTGGCGCTTCAGGCCCTCGATACCGCGCGCGAGCTCGACCACGCGCTGGGCCTCGGGGTCGGCCTCGTGCACCTGGCGGAACTCCGCCGCCTCCGAGTACCGCTTGTCCTTCGGGTCGAAGATGCCGCTGAGGGAGATGTCCTTGCCCATGACGGCCGGCGGCATGGCCTTGGTGAGCTTCTCCCCCATGGCGTACGGCATGCCGAGCAGCCGCGCGGAGTCCTTGAGGGCCTGCTTGGCCTTGATGGTGCCGTAGGTGACGATCTGGGCCACGCGGTCGTCGCCGTACTTCTCCGTGACGTACCGGATGGCCTCACCGCGCCGACGCTCGTCGAAGTCCACGTCGACGTCGGGCATGGAGACGCGCTCCGGGTTGAGGAAGCGCTCGAAGATCAGGCCGTGCTCCAGCGGGTCCAGCTCGGTGATGCCCATCAGGTAGGACACCATCGACCCGGCGGCCGAACCACGCCCCGGCCCCACCCGGATGCCCTGGTCCTTGGACCAGTTGATGAAGTCGGCGACCACGAGGAAGTACCCCGGGAAGCCCATCTGGATGATGACCTCGACCTCGTAGTCGGCCTGCTTGCGGACCGCGTCCGAGTAGCCGTTCGGGTACCGGCGCAGCAGACCCGCCTCGACCTCCTTGATGAACCAGGAGATCTCGTCCTCGCCGTCCGGCACGGGGAAGCGCGGCATGTAGTTGGCCGAGGTGTCGAACGAGACCTCGCACTGCTCGGCGATGAGCAGCGTGTTGTCGCACGCCTCGGGAAGCTCCTTGAAGACCTTGCGCATCTCGGCGGCGGACTTCACGTAGTAGCCCGAGCCGTCGAACTTGAAGCGGTTCGGGTCGTCCAGCGTGGAGCCGGAGTTGATCGCCAGCAGCGCCTCCTGGCTGGTCGAGTCCTCCTCACGCACGTAGTGCAGGTCGTTCGTGGCCACCAGCTTGGCGCCGATCACCTTGGACAGCTCGAGGAGCTCCTTGGTCACCCGGGTCTCGATGTCGAGCCCGTGGTCCATCAGCTCGACGTAGTAGTTCTCCTTGCCGAAGATGTCCTGCAGCTCGCCGGCCTGCCGGACCGCCTCGTCCCACTGGCCCAGCCGCAGGCGTGTCTGGATCTCGCCCGACGGGCAGCCGGTCGTCGCGATGAGCCCGTCGGAGTAGCGTTCCAGCAGCTCCCGGTCCATGCGGGGCCACTTGCCCATCTGGCCCTCCAGCGAGGCCAGGGAGGACGCCCGGAACAGGTTGTGCATGCCGGTGTTGTTCTTGCTCAGCAGCGTCATGTGCGTGTACGCACCGCGCGCGGAGACGTCGTCCGACTCCTGGCCCGCCTCGCCGTAGCGCACACGCGTCTGGTCGAACCGGCTGGTGCCCGGCGTGATGTACGCCTCGACGCCGATGATCGGCTTGATGCCCGCCTTCTGCGCCTGCGCCCAGAACTCGTGCGCGCCGAACAGGTACCCGTGGTCCGTCGTCGCGATGGCGCTCTGGCCCTGCCGCGCGACCTCCCCCATGAGGTCGCCGATTCTCGCCGCGCCGTCCAGCATCGAGAACTCGGTGTGGACGTGGAGGTGGACGAAGTCGTCGCTCTTCGAGGCGGTGGCGGAGGGCATGTCCATGATCTTAGGACGGCTCTCCGACACTCCGGCCCAGCAACGCCGAGCCACATCTCACATCACTTGTACGCGCCCCGCACGACCTCGAGCGCGGCCTCCAGATCTGCCGGGTACGGCGACTCCACCTCGACCCAGCGCCCGGTCACGGGGTGCTCGAAACCCAGCCGGTGCGCGTGCAGCCACTGCCGCGTGAGCCCCACCCTGGAGGCCAGCACCGGGTCCGCGCCGTAGGTCAGGTCGCCCACGAGCGGGTGGCGCAGCGCCGCGAAGTGCACCCGGATCTGGTGGGTGCGTCCGGTCTCCAGGTGCACCTCCAGCAGGGAGGCAGCGGACAGCATCTCCAGCGTCTCGTAGTGCGTCACCGACGGCTTGCCGTCCGCCGTGACCGCGAACTTCCAGTCCGAGCTGGGGTGCCGGCCGATCGGCGCGTCGATCGTGCCCGCCGTCGGGTCGGGGTGGCCCTGGGCGAGCGCGTGGTAGACCTTGTCGACCGTGCGTTCCTTGAAGGCGCGCTTGAGGCCCGTGTACGCGACCTCCGACTTGGCCACGACCATGAGGCCCGACGTCCCGACGTCGAGCCGGTGCACGATCCCCTGCCGCTCGGCGGCGCCCGACGTCGAGACGCGGTAGCCCGCGGCGATCAGCGCGCCGACCACGGTCGGTCCGGTCCAGCCTGGCGACGGGTGCGCCGCCACGCCGACGGGCTTGTCGATCACGACCAGGTCGTCGTCGTCGTACACGATGCCCATGCCGGGCACGGGCTCCGCCACGACCTCGACGGCGGGCCGCTCCTCCGGCATGTCCACCTCGAGCCAGCCGCCCGCGACCACGCGGTCCGACTTGCCGACCTGGCGCCCGTCGAGCGAGACGGCGCCCGCCTCGGCGAGCTCCGCGGCACGCGTCCGCGAGAAGCCGAGCATGCGGGCCAGCGCCGCGTCGACGCGGTCGCCGGCGAGCCCGTCGGGGACGGGCAGGGTCCGCAGCGCCATCAGGCGGGGTCGCCCTGCTCGCCGACCGTCTTCCCGGAGGGCTTCCCGGACGTCTCGTCCGCCACCTTGTCCACCGAGGCATCGGCGGCTTCCTCCGCCGCGGCGTCGGCGGGCTCGTCACCCGTGTGCCGCTTGCCGTCCAGGCCGATCCCCCGCAGGGAGAGCAGGGCGATCAGCACGGCCGCGGCGACGACGGCGATGTCCGCCACGTTGCCCACGAAGAAGCCGGCGTAGTCGATGAAGTCCACGACGTGCCCGCGCGCGAACCCGGGCTCGCGCGCCAGGCGGTCGATGAGGTTGCCGACGGCGCCACCGAGCAGCAGGCCGAGCGCGACGGCCCAGCCCCGCGACCCGAGGCGGCCGATCGCCCGGACGATGAAGACCACGACGACCGTCACGACGATGGTCAGGATCCAGGTGTAGCCCGAGGCGATCGACAGCGCGGCGCCGGGGTTGTAGATGAGGCGCAGGCCGAGCAGGTCGCCCACGAGCGGGATCGGCTCGGCGTTCGGCGTCAGTGCGGACTCGGCCCACCACTTTGTGAGCTGGTCGGCGGCCAGGACGAGGGCCGCGAGCACGCCGGTCCAGGCAACGAGCACACGGCTGCCCGAGGGCGAGGGCGTGGCTGCGGGACTGGTCTTGTCGCCGGCCACGGCGGAGGGTTCAGCGGGAGTAGACATCAGGCAAAGTCTCCCATGCCGTGAGCCCTGCCCGACCCAGCGTCCGGCGCCGCGTCGGAGATCAGCGGAAGGACGCGGAAACATGACCCGGCGCGGACCTTGAAAACGGAGCCTACGGACAAAGGCTCCGAAATGCTGGAGCACCCCGCACAAAGGCAGCGAGGCCCTTTCCCGGATTTCCGGGAAAGGGCCTCGCCTGGTGCGACATCACCGCGTCACCGCGCGGCGACAGTCAATTGACGTCAGAACGTCAGCAAGCGGCGTAGCCGGTCACGTTGCCGGTCTGGAACAGGTTCAGCGGGCCGTCCCAGTGCCACGGCGCGACGCACACGTTGTTCAGGACGTTGACCGAGTCCTCGCCACCGATGACGGCGTCGCCCTCGTCGCAGGCCTGGTAGTCAGTCAGGTTGGCGGTGCTGCCCACGTTGCCCGGGCCCTCCCAGTACCAGGGAGCGACGCACACGTTGTTCAGCGCGTTGAAGCTGCCGTCGCCACCGATCTCGACGATCTCACCAGCCGTGGCGACCTCCTCGGGGACCATCACGCCGTCGATCCCCTCGGGGAGCTCCGCGTTCTGGGTCGCGCCGAGCACGTCCAGCGCACCGTCGGCGCCGACGACGCCGACGGCACCGTCGATCCCGCCGAGCACCTCGCTGGTCTCGGCCGAGCTGATCACGTGCGCCTCGGGCGAGTCGCCCTGGGTCAGTGCGCTGGCGCCCGACGCCGCGGCGACGACCAGACCGGCCGACATGGCCACGGCCGCACCCGCACGACACGTTGCACGGAATCCTCGGATCATTGTGTTTTCCCCCTCGAATAGCGTCCGTCGAAATAGCGGTGAACCACACGTGTGTGATTCACCTGGACGAGCATCCGGGGTGAAATTCACCCTGTCAATCGGAACGTGACGTGCCGCACGGAGCGCCCGGAGTACGAAAAACGACATTCCAGGATCGAACTCCATGGCAATGCATGAGGTATGCACGTAACTCAGACATCACAACGTTGATATCGAGTGCAGGATCCGGTGCACGGTCCGGCGTGACGCCCTCGTCACGCCAGCCGCTCAGGCCCCGCGGCGCTCCTCGCGCGCCTTCGCCTCGACCGACAGCGTGGCCCTCGGGAACGCCTGCAGCCGAGCCTTGCCGATCGGCAGGTCCGTGAGCTCGCACGTGGCGTAGGTGCCCTTCCGGATCCGGTCGAGGGCGTGGTTCGTCTGGTCCAGGAGGTCACGCATGTTGTTGACGAGCGTCAGCTCCTGCTCGCGCTCCAGGGCGCTCGAGCCGTAGTCGGCCTGGTCGTCGCCGGCGCCGTCGCCCGAGTTGCGCAGCAGGTCCGACAGCTCACGGTCGGCGACGTGCAGCTCGCGCTCCAGCCGCTCCTTGTCCTCGAGGAGCAGCGCGGCCAGCTCCTCCGCCTCACGGACGGTCCAGGGTTCTTCACCGTCACGGACGGGAAACTTCTTCACGTCTCGTGTCAGGTTCGGGAACTCCTGCTTGATCGCCGCTCGCGTCGCAGTCGAGATCTTGGTCATGGGTTCCCCTTCGCGGTCGCCCCCGGTGGTCAAGTGCACGAAGCGTAAGCACAAGCGGCCAGACGCACAACGGGGCGCGCCGTTGTGGCGCGCCCCCATGATGAGCGTGTGCCGCACAACTCGCACGGCGGCCGGACGTGAGGTGGGGACGTCCGGGCCGCCGTGCGTGTCGAGCGGGTGCTGTCAGACGGCCCTCAGATGCCCTGGGCCATCTCGGCCGGCCGGCCGGACTGCTGGTTGTTCCGCGGCGGCAGGGCCGAGCCCCGCGCGTCCAGGTCGCCCAGCAGGTTCTGCAGGAAGCTCTTCAGGCGGGTGCGGTAGTCGCGCTCGAACAGGCGCAGCTCGTCGATCTTGCGCTCCAGCAGCGAACGCTCCTGCTCGAGCTGGGAGAGCGTGCGGTGCGACGTCTCCTCGGCGTCGCGCACGATGCGCGCACCTTCGGTCTTGGCCTCCGTGATGAGGCGGTCACCCTCCTCCTGGCCGGAGCGCACGTAGTCGTCGTGCAGCTTCTGGGCCAGCTGGAGCATGCCGGTCGCCGACTCGGGCTCCGGGCCGTTGCCCTTGGGGCCGGCGGGGCCGGTCGGCATGACGGGCGCCGCGACCGGCGCGGCCTGCGCGCGGGCGGGGGCGGCGGCATCGCTGCGCGACAGCTCCGCGATGCGCCGCTCGGCGGCCGCGACCTTCTGCCGCAGGCCCTCGTTCTCCTCCTGGACGTTGGTCAGCGTCCGCACGACCTCGTCGAGGAAGTCGTCGACCTCCTCGACGTCGTAGCCCTCGCGGAACTTCGTCGCGGAGAACTTCTTGTTGAGGATGTCCTCTGCTGTAAGCAGTGCCATCGTGTCACCTCGAAAGTTAGAACGTAGGAACGCTGAACTCGGACGTCGGCGCTAGCAAGCCGCGCGCCCTTCGCCGAAGCCCACGGTAGCGGACGACATCGGCCCGGGACACCGGGAGCACCCCCGGGCACGATTTCCTCACAGAGTGTGCCGTGTCACCCCAGCCCGGATCCATGCATCGGTCAATATTCTCGTGCCTCACCTCGATGAATCGTGCGCCACTCCGACGAGAACCGGCACATCTCCACCACTTTTCCGGTGGCGTCAGCCCATCCTGGCCCAGGAACCGACAAGCTGGGAGAGGATCGAGACGCCGAAGAACAGGACGATGAAGGCCAGGTCGAGCTGGATCTGGCCCAGCCGCAGCGGCGGGATCAGCCGGCGCAGGAACCGCAGCGGCGGGTCCGTGACCGTGTAGACAGCCTCGGCAACCACGAGCAGAACACCACGCGGCCGCCAGTCCCGGGCAAAGAACTGCACCCAGTCGAAGATGAGCCGTCCGATCAGGAACAGGATGAAGAGCCACAGCAGGAAGCCGATGAACTGCAGGATCAGGATCACACGCATAACTTAACGTGTTCGCACTCCGGATCCCATGAGCCCGTGCGGATGCGATGTGGGGACAGACGTGAGCGGGGAGCGTTCGCCGTGTGGCGACCGCCCCCCGCTCAGGTCTCGTGGTGGTCAGCTCTGGTTGTAGAAGCCGCCGCGTCCGTTCGGCTTCTCGGTGGCGACCTGCTCCTCGGCCGCGATCTCCACGTGCTCGGGAGAGAGCAGGAAGACCTTGTTGGTCACCCGCTCGATCGAGCCGTGCAGGCCGAAGATGAGGCCGGCCGAGAAGTCGACCAGGCGCTTGGCGTCGGCGTCGTCCATGTCGGAGAGGTTCATGATGACGGGAGTGCCGGCGCGGAAAGCCTCGCCGATGCTCCGTGCGTCGTTGTACGAGCGCGGGTGCACGGTCGTGATGCGGCGCAGCTCCCCCGTGGAGAGCGCCTGGTGGGGCACGCCATCGCGGTGCAGCGGCGTGACCTGCGCGTGTCGGTGGTCCTCCACGTTCTCCTCCAGGCCCTCGTCGTACTCGTCGAGGTACTCCTGCTCGCCCTGATCGTCGGCGAGGCCCAGATACAGCATGGTCTTGCGAAGCGCTCCGGCCATCGCTCACTCTCCGTTCGTCGCCTGCTGTGCGTCCTTCTGTCTGTGTCCCAGCGGGCCCGTACAACAGGTCCGACCTTGACCTCCGACCGAGGTCGTCTTGACAAAAGTAGCCCGGCGCAATCCGACCCGGAAGTGCGACACGCCGTGCCACGAACAACTTTGCCAAAGTTGTTCAGCGATTGCTCGCTAAAAACGACATCCGTGTGATTTCGCAGGTCAGGGCACTGTTGTCGGCGTGTCGCGGATGTGGCGGGAATCCGCCACGGCGGGCTCAGAACAGCGCCACGACGCCCGCCTGCCGTCCGGTCGTGACGCCGGTCACGCTCGCCCGGCGGTGCGAGAACAGCTCCGGGTCCTCCAGCGTGCAGCGCTCGACCTGCGTGACCGCCACCCCCCGGGAGACGAGCTGCGCGACCACCCCTGCGGGCAGGTCGAGGCCCGGCGTGCCGTCGCTCGTGGTCGCGAAGGTCTCGGGCACGACCGCGGCCACCTCGTCGCGCATCGCGGCGGGCACCTCGTAGCACCGCCCGCACACCGCGGGCCCGACGGCGGCGCGCACGCTCTCGGGATCCGCGCCCCGGGCGACCAGCGAGTCCAGCGCCCGGTGCACCACGCCGGCCAGCACACCCTTGCGCCCGGCGTGCGCGACGGCGACCACGCGGGCCACCGGGTCGGCGAGCAGCACCGGCACGCAGTCGGCGACCAGCACCCCGAGGCCCAGCCCGCGCTCGGAGGTGACGAGGGCGTCGCCCTCCCCCGCGGTGGCCGGCGGCCGGGGCGCGGCCCACAGCGCGCGCTCGGTCGCGCCGAGCTCCAGCACGACGTCGCCGTGCACCTGGGTGGCGAACGCGACCGGCGCGCCGAGACGCTCGGCGGCACGGGACCGGTTGACCGCGACCCGCGCGTCGTCGTCGGACACGTTCAGGCCCAGGTTGAGACCTCCGCCGCCGTCCGCGGCCGCCCACGGGGCGGGCGAGACGCCGCCCGCGCTGGACGTGAAGAAGGCGTGCACCCCGTCGCCCAGGTCGACGGGGTGCACGCCTGCAAGAGTCCGGGTTTCGCTCACGGGTGCGAGGTTACCCGGCCGGTCACTTCAGGAAGTCGGGGACGTCCAGGTCCTCCGTGGAACGACGCGGGTTCTCGTCGTACAGCGGCGGGACCTCGACACGCTCGCCCTGCTCGCGCCCCACCTCCTGGCGGTTGAACGAGCCCTGCACCACGACGGCCGGCTCGTCCAGCGTGCGCGGCACGTCGTCCGAACCCTCGTCGTCGATCACGCGGGGCAGCGTGGACACGGGCGCCGGCTGGTGCGTCGGCGGGACCGACGGCGGCATGCCGTTCACCCCGGTGTGCTCGGGCGCGCGGCGGGCGGCGTCCGACACGTCGGGCAGCGGGACCGGCGCGGTGGCGGGGCTGCGCGAGCCCGTCCCGACCGCACCGGCGACCTGGCCGAGCGCGCGGTTGTCCTTGCGCTCCTTGGGCAGGCCGCCGTCGAAGCCGGCCGCGATGACGGTGACCCGCACCTCGTCGCCCAGCGCGTCGTCGATGACCGTACCGAAGATGATGTTCGCCTCCGGGTGCGCGGCCTCCTGCACCAGGCGCGCGGCCTCGTGCACCTCGAACAGGCCGAGGTCGCTGCCGCCCTGGATCGAGAGCAGCACGCCGTGCGCGCCGTCGATCGAGGCCTCGAGCAGCGGCGACGAGATCGCCAGCTCGGCGGCCTGCACCGCACGGTCCTCGCCGCGCGCGGAGCCGATGCCCATGAGCGCCGAGCCCGCACCCTGCATGACCGACTTCACGTCGGCGAAGTCGAGGTTGATCAGGCCGGGCGTGGTGATGAGGTCGGTGATGCCCTGCACGCCGGAGTGCAGCACCTGGTCCGCCGAGTGGAACGCCGCGATGGCGGACACGTTCCGGTCGGACATCGACAGGAGCCGGTCGTTCGGGATGACGATCAGCGTGTCGACCTCGTCGCGGAGGTTCTCGATGCCGCTCTCGGCCTGGACCGCGCGGCGCCGGCCCTCGAACGTGAACGGGCGCGTCACCACGCCGACGGTCAGCGCGCCGAGCGAGCGCGCGATGCGCGCCACGACCGGGGCGCCGCCCGTGCCGGTGCCGCCGCCCTCGCCCGCGGTGACGAAGACCATGTCGGCGCCGCGCAGGACGTCCTCGATCTCCTCGGCGTGGTCCTCGGCGGCCTTCTTGCCGACCTCGGGGTCCGCGCCGGCGCCGAGGCCGCGCGTGAGCTCGCGCCCGACGTCGAGCTTGACGTCGGCGTCCGACATCAGGAGCGCCTGTGCGTCGGTGTTGATCGCGATGAACTCGACGCCCTTGAGGCCGACCTCGATCATGCGGTTGACGGCGTTCACACCACCGCCGCCGATACCGACCACCTTGATTACTGCCAGGTAGTTCTGCGGAGTTGCCACGTCGTCGCCTTTCGATTCGGGTCCCGAGTCCCGACTCTCATCCCTCCCAAAGTCTCAGGTTGAGGTAGAGGGTTAGAGTTATGTCAGGTTGCTGCTGAGTTCGACGGTAGGTGTGCCGCCGGGGTGTGTCGAAGACATCGTTGCGCGTGTCGCGCAACGATGCACGCGAGAAATCACACCGATGTTATTCCTGGTCGGTGCGTGACCTGCTCGGTAGGTGGCCTGGTCAGTGCGTGACCGGCAGGCCGGGCGACGACACGTCGACGGTGGTCGCCGTCGGCTCCGCCCGCAGCAGCGTCTGCGCGACCTTCGTCTTGAGCGGTACGTCCGCGCCGCTCCCCCACCGGATCACGCGCCCGTCGGACAGCGTGGTCCGCACGTCGTCCTGCGTCGCCGCGCTCACCGTCGTGATGTCGGCCGCCAGCTTCGGCGGCAGCGCGCCGAGCACCGCGAGAGCAGCGTCCAGGGCGCGGCGGCCGGCCCCGGCGTCGGACAGCGAGGTCACGATCGAGGGCAGGCCGTCGGGCACCTCCTCGGCGGTCCCGACGCGGACACCCTCGGCGTCCATCAGCGCGTACACGTCGCCCGGCTGTGGCACCGCGGCGACCGGCTCGCGCGAGGTGAGCTCCACCGTGAGCCCGTCGGGCCAGGCCCGCGTGATCCGCACGTTCTTCACGGCGTTCATCGCGAGGATCTCCTCGCGCAGGCCCACCGTGTCCAGGCGCGGCAGGGGCACGCCCGCCTCGTCGGTCACGGCCTCGCGCACCTCGCCGACGTCGACCGTGGTGCCCTCCCCGGTGACCCGCACCTGCTCCGCGTCGAGCGCGAACAGCGGCGAGACGAGCGCCGCCCACCCGAGTCCCGCCGCGACCGCGACCGCGAACGCGGTCCAGCCGATCCGGCGCCACACGCGGTAGCGCGCCATCGCGGTGCGCTCCGCGAGCCGGTCGGCGAGCTGGTCCGAGACCACACCCACCCGGCCGCCCGCGGACGGCGTCGCGCCGGTCGCGGGACGCTCCTGCCGGGCCGGCCGCGATCGGCCCGTCTCCTGCCGGTCGCCGCCGGGCCGGCCGCCGACCGACCGGTCCCGCCGGGCCTCGTCCTGCAGGTCCCGGCCCCGGTGGTCCGCCTCCGGCCCTCCCCGGTCCTGTGTGGCCGCGCCCTGGTCCGCCGGGCGCGGCCGTGCCGTGCCCGCGGCGCGAGGGCGCGCGGGCGGGCGCATCAGTCCTCGCCCAGCCCCGGCGTACCGGTCGCCACGCGGCCCGCGAGGCGCGCCAGCACGGCGGGTCCGAGCTGGGTGACGTCGCCGGCGCCCACCGTGAGCACCACGTCGCCCGGCCGGGCGAGGTCGGCGATCACGTGCGCGGCGTCGAGCCGGTCCGGCACCGCGTAGGCGGCGCCGTGGTCGGTCATGAGGTCCACGATCGTGTTCGGCGTGACCGTCGGGTCAAGCTCCTCGCGCGCCCCGTAGATGTCCGTGACCACCACCTCGTCGGCGGCGGACAGCTCCTGCGCGAACCGGTCGGCGAACGTCTTGGTGCGCGAGTACAGGTGCGGCTGGAACAGCACGAGCACCCGGCCGCCGTCGGCGATCTCGCGGGCCGCCGTCAGCACGGCCTTGATCTCCGTGGGGTGGTGGGCGTAGTCGTCGACGACGAGCACGCCGTCGGCCTGGCCCTTCTCCTCGAAGCGGCGGCCCGTGCCGATGAACGCCTCGACGCCGGCGACCGCCTGCTCGGCGGGCACGCCGAGCAGCACCGACGCGATGACGGCGGCGGTCGCGTTGAGCACGTTGTGCTTGCCGGGGACCGACAGGCGCATCGGGATGCCGGGCACGCTGCCGGACACGCCGGCGCCGTCGGCCACCTGCTCGTTGGTGCCCAGCACGTCGCCGCGCAGCACCGCGGTGGTGCCCTCCGGCGTCGTGGAGATGTCGGTGACCCGCACGCGGGCGGTGTCGTTGGTGCCGTAGGTGATGACGTGGCCGCCGGTGGCGCAGATCGTGGCGCCCACCGACAGCGAGCCCTCGTCGTCGGCGCAGGCGATGAGCCAGCCCTCGGGCACCAGGCGGCGCGC
Organism: Promicromonospora sp. MEB111; assembly: GCF_030209445.1. Classification (GTDB taxonomy): domain Bacteria; phylum Actinomycetota; class Actinomycetes; order Actinomycetales; family Cellulomonadaceae; genus Promicromonospora. Next base: position 189,119 of record NZ_JARVSD010000004.1, on the reverse strand, counting down.
GAACCGGATGAACGCGCCGTTGAACGCCTCCGGGGTGCCGTAGTGGTCCAGGTGGTCGGCCTCGACGTTGGTCACCACGGCGATGGTGGGCGTGTAGTTGAGGAACGAGCCGTCCGACTCGTCGGCCTCCGCCACGAGCACGTCGGACGAGCCCAGGTGGCCGCCCGGCGTCGAGCCGCTGGCGGTGCGCACCGTGCTGCCGATCGCGTACGACGGGTCCAGCCCCGCCTCGCGCAGGATCGTCGCGACCATGGCGGACGTCGTCGTCTTGCCGTGCGCGCCGGCGACGGCGACGCCGCGCGACCCCTCCATCAGCGCGGCCAGGGCCTGCGAGCGGTGGAGCACGTTGAGGCGTCGGGACCGGGCAGCGGAGAGCTCCGGGTTGTCCTCGTGCACGGCGCTGGAGATCACCACGGTGTCGGCGCCGGTGAGGTGGGCGGCGTCGTGGCCCACCCACACCTTGATGCCCTCTTCCCGCAGCGCCGCGAGGGCTTCCGACTCGGCGGCGTCGGAGCCCTGCACGGCGACCCCGCGCCCGGCGAGCAGCCGCGCGACGACGGACATGCCCGCCCCGCCGATGCCGATCATGTGGACGCGGCCGAGCTTCGCGACCTGATCCGCCATCTGATCCGTGACCGTGGTGCTCATGACCTGACCTCCGTGGTGTCGGTACCTGCTGACCGTACGGCTTGCTCGACGAGATCGACGACACGAGCCGCGCCGTCGCTGGTGCCGGCCGACCCCGCGGCCTTCGCCATGACACCGAGCCGCTCGCGGTCCGCGAGCAGCGTGGGAACGTTCTGGGCCACCCAGGCGGGCGTGACGTCGGCGTCGTCCACCAGGAGGCCGCCACCGGCCTCGACCAGCGGGGCGGCGTTCAGCCGCTGCTCGCCGTTACCGATCGGCAGCGGCACGTAGACGGCCGGGATGCCGAGCGCGGCCAGCTCGGCGACGGAGCCCGCGCCGGAGCGGCAGACCACGAGGTCGGCCACCGCGTAGGCGTGCTCCATCTGCTCGAGGTACTCGCGCACCTGGTAGCGCGCCGTGTCGACGCCGGCGACCGTCTCGAGCACCTCGTCACTCTTGCCCTTGCCCGTCAGGTGCAGCACCTGCGCACCCGCCGCGAGGATCTGGGTGGCGGCGCCCGAGACGGCGCGGTTCAGGCTCAGGGCGCCCAGCGAGCCGCCGGTGACCACGAGGGTCGGCAGCGCGGGGTCGAGGCCGAGCTCGGCGGCGGCCCGGGCGCGCACGCCGGCGGCGTCGGCCTCGCGCGCCTGGACCAGGCCCGCGATGGCCTGCCGCAGCGGCAGGCCCGTGAGGATGCCGCCGCGCAGCGGCGTGCCGGCGAAGGTGACGCCCACGCGCGAGGCCCACCGCGCGCCGAGCCGGTTGGCGAGGCCCGGGCGGGCGTTCTGCTCGTGGATCACGATGGGCACGCCCTTGCGCTTGGCCGCGAGGTAGGCCGGGGTGGCGACGTAGCCGCCGAACCCGATCACGGCCTGCGCGCCGATCTCGTCGATCGCGTCCTCCGCGGCTCGCACCGCGGCCGTCAGCCGGCCGGGCAGCCGCAGCAGCTCGGGGCTCGGGCGGCGCGGCAGCGGCACGCGCGGGATCGGGCGCAGCTCGTAGCCGCGCGACGGCACGAGGTCGGCCTCCAGGCCGGTGGTGGTGCCGAGCGCGAGCACGCGCGCGCCGGGCTCCCGGCGCCGCACCTCGTCGGCCACCGCGAGCAGGGGGTTCACGTGTCCCGCGGTGCCGCCTCCGGCAAGCACCACCGACACAACTGCTGAGCTCATCATCACCTTCTCGTCGTCGCCCGGGCCCGGGCGAATCGATCGCGACGCGGCCTGTCGTGCAGGATCTGGTCACAGATCAGGCCGCCGTGCACATTTCTACCGTCTCCTGACCGCGCCGCCCAGCACGGCCAGTGACTTGCGGACGACGCTACCGCGTGCAGCGAGTGCCTTGGCAGCCCCCGGCTCCGTCCGGGCGAACGAGATCACCATCCCGAGCGCGGCCATCGTGGTGATCAGCGCCGAGCCGCCGGCGGACACCAGCGGCAGCGGCACGCCGATCACCGGCAGCACCCCGATGACCACGCCGATGTTCACGAACGCCTGGCCCACGATCCAGCAGCCGACGGCGGCCGTGGTCACCTTGACGAACGGGTCCTTGTGCCGCTGGATCACGCGGCTCATCGCCAGGCCCAGCACGGCGAACAGCGCGAGCACCAGCACCGTGCCGAACAGGCCGAGCTCCTCGCCGATCACGGCGAAGATGAAGTCGTTGTGCGCCTCGGGCAGGTAGTTCCACTTCTCGCGGCTGCCGCCCAGCCCCACGCCCCACAGGCCGCCGGTGCCCAGCCCGAACAGGCCGTGCAGGGACTGGTAGCACTCCGAGGTCTCGTCGCACTCGGCGCCGTAGGTCGCGATGATGCGCTGGAGCCGGTCGCCCGACCCCTGCTGCAGGATGAACACGTACCCGACCACGAACGCCGCCAGCGCGCTGCCCAGCCCCATCAGTGACAAGGGCACGCCCGCGACCAGGAAGGCGCCCGCCACGAGCAGGCCCATCACCAGCGCCGTGCCGAGGTCGCCCCCGGCGAGCACCAGGCCCATGACCGCGACGGCGCCGGGCACCGCGGGCAGGATCGAGTGCGACCAGCTCCCCAGCAGCGCCTGCTTGCGGCCCAGGACCGTGCCGAGCCAGACCGCGAGCGCGAGCTTGGCCAGCTCCGAGGGCTGGAACGAGAACGGGCCGAGCTCGAGCCAGTTCTGCTGGCCGTTGCGGATCGAGCCCAGGAAGATCACCGCGACGAGCAGCGCGAGCGCCAGCACCAGGGCGGGCAGCGCGAGCCGCTTGTACCAGCGGATCGGCAGGTGGGCGGCGACCAGCAGCACGGGCAGGCCCATCAGCGCGTACTGCGCCTGGACCAGGAACGCCGCGTACGGCGACTGGCCCTCCGCGATGGAGGTCACCGTCGAGCTGGAGAGCACCATGATCAGGCCGATCACGGTCAGCAGACCGGTGGTGCCCACCAGGAGGTAGTAGCTGGTCACCGTCGAGTTCCACTGGCCGAGCCACGGGCGGTCGGGCGCCTTGCGGTCGGGTGCCTTGCGGCTCGTGGTCGTCGTGGCCATCCCCTGCCCCCTCCCCGCGCTCAGCGCGTGGTGGTGAGGTCACGCACCACGCGGACGAACTCCTCGCCGCGCTGGGCGTACGAGACGAACTGGTCCTGCGACGCGCCCGCCGGGGCCAGCAGCACGGTGTCCCCCGCCTGGGCGAGGTCGCGTGCGGCCGTCACCGCCCGGCGCATCACGGTCTCAGTGTCACCGGGATCGATCACCACAACCGGGACCTTGGGCGCGTGTCGGGCCAGCGTGTCGGCGAGCGGTCCCGGGTCGGCCCCGATCACGACGGCGGCGCGCATCCGGTCCGCGCGCGAGGAGACGAGGTCGTCGAACGTGGCGCCCTTGGCCAGCCCGCCGGCGATCCACACGACGGTGCCGTGCGCGAAGCCCGCCAGGGACGCGGCCGCGGAGTGCGCGTTCGTCGCCTTCGAGTCGTTCACGTACGTGACGCCGCCCGCCTCCGCGACGCGCTGGATCCGGTGCTCGCTGGGTCCGAAGGACCGCAGGCCGTCGCGGACGGCGGACGCGGGCACGCCGTGCGCCCGGGCCAGCGCGGCGGCGGCCAGGGCGTCCGCCACGATGTGCGTGGGCACGACGCCGTTGTGGTCGCCGAGCTGCTTCAGGTCGGCGAGGGTGCCGAGCTCCGCGGCGCTCTTGCGGCGGTCCGGGTCGTCGTGCTCGGCATGGAAGGCACGGTCCACGAGGACGTCGTCGACCAGCCCGAGGTCGCCCGGGCCGGGCGTGCCCACCGCGAAGCCGACGGCGCGGGCGCCCTCGACCACGTCGGCCTCGCGCACGAGGTCCTCGGTGGTCGGGTCCGCGACGTTGTAGACGCAGGCGACCTGGACGCGCTCGAAGATGCGGCCCTTGTCGCGGGTGTAGGCCTCGAGCGAGCCGTGCCAGTCGAGGTGGTCGGCGGACACGTTCAGCACCGCGCCGGCCTGCAGCGACATGGTGTGCGTGAAGTGGAGCTGGAAGCTGGACAGCTCCACGGCGATCACGTCGAGCGCGGGGTCCAGGACTGCCTCCACCAGCGAGCGGCCCACGTTCCCGACGGCGGCGGTGCGCAGTCCCGCGGCCCGCAAGATCGCCGCCAGCATCTCCACGGTGGTCGTCTTGCCGTTGGAGCCGGTGATCCCGAGCCACGCGGCCGGCTCGTCGGTGCCCAGGCGGTTCGCGCGCAGGCGCCAGGCGAGCTCGACCTCGCTCCACACGGGCACGCCCGCGGCGAGGGCCGCGGCGACCAGCGGGTGGTGCGGCGGGAAGCCCGGCGAGGCGACGAGCAGGTCCGCCTGCGCGACGAGGGCGGCCGCGCCATCGGCGTCGAGCCGTCCGTGGTCGGCGTCGTGCGCCTTGTCGTCCACGGTGACCAGGGACGCGACCCGCGGTTCGAGCACCCGCTGGAGCGACCGGCCGGTGACGCCAAGGCCTGCCAGGACCACGCGAGCCTCCGCCAGGGGGACGCGCGGCTCGACCGTGCCGTAGGTGTCGGCCTCGGTCACGAGGCCACCCACTCGGCGTAGAAGATGCCCATGCCCAGGCCGGCGAGCAGGCCCGCGATGAGCCAGAACCGGATGACGATGGTCACCTCGCCCCACCCGGACAGCTCGAAGTGGTGCTGCAGCGGCGCCATCTTGAACACGCGCCGGCCGGTCATCTTGAAGAAGCCCACCTGGATCACCACGGACGAGACGATGAGCACGAACATGCCGCCCAGCAGCACGGCCAGCAGCTCGGTGCGGCTCAGGATCGACAGGCCGGCCAGCGCGCCGCCCAGGGCGAGCGAGCCGGTGTCACCCATGAAGATCTTGGCGGGGTTGGCGTTCCACCACAGGAAGCCGACGCAGGCGCCCGTGACGGCGGCCGCGACGATGGCGAGGTCCTGCGGGTCGCGCACCTCGTAACACCGTGGTCCGGCCGTGGCCAGGAACTGGCACGACTGGTTGAGCTGCCAGATGCCGACCAGCACGTACGCGCCGAAGGTGATGATCGAGACGCCGGTGGCCAGGCCGTCCAGGCCGTCGGTCAGGTTCACCGCGTTGGACCAGGCCGAGACCAGCAGGTTGGCCCAGATGACGAACAGGATCAGGCCCACGGTCGCGCCGGCGAACGCCAGGTCGAACTCGGTGTCGCGCAGGAACGAGATCTTGGTGGAGGCCGGGGTGCGCGAGTTCTCGTTGGGGAACTGCAGCGCGAGCACCGCGAACGAGATGCCGACGATGCCCTGTCCGATCAGCTTGGCGCGCGCCGTCAGGCCGAGCGACCGCTGCTTGCGGATCTTGGTGAAGTCGTCGAGGAACCCGACCAGGCCGAGGCCCGCCATGAGGTAGAGCGCGAGCAGCGCGGAGACGCTCGGCAGTCGCCCCGACACCAGCATGGAGGCCGCGACGCCGACCAGGGTGGCCGCGATCATGACGACGCCGCCCATGGTGGGGGTACCGCGCTTGGTGAAGTGCCCCGTGGGGCCGTCCTCGCGGACGAACTGGCCGTAGTTCTTGTGGACCAGGAACCGGATGAAGACCGGTGTGCCCAGCAGGGCCACGAGCAGCGCCACCGCGGCGCTGACCAGGATCGCGATCACTTGTTGTTGTCCTTAGCGGTCAGAGCCATCGACAGGTGGTCGCCGAGCTCCCAGAGTCCGGAGCCGAGCGAAGACTTCACGAGCACGACGTCGCCGGGCTCCAGCGACTCGTCCAGCATTGCGCGGGCGGCGTCCAGGTCGGGCACGAAGATCGACTCCGACCCCCAGGACCCCTCCTGCATGGCGCCCTCATGGATGTGATAGGCGCCGTCGCCCACCACGACGAGCTGCTTGATGTTCAGCCGTACCACGAGGCGGCCGATCTCGTCGTGCGCGGCGCGCGCGCCTTCACCGAGCTCTCGCATCTCGCCGAGCACCGCGACGGAGCGGCGGGTACGCCCGGCCATCACCGCGAGGGTGCGCAGGGCGGCCTTCATCGAGTCCGGGTTCGCGTTGTACGCGTCGTCGATCACGGTGACGCCGTCCGGCCGCTCGGTGACGGCCATGCGGTGCGGGCTGCGGGCGGTCGCGGCGGAGAGCCGCTGCGCGACGTCAGGCAGGGACACCCCGAGGCGCAGGGCGACCGTGGCGGCCGCGAGCGCGTTGCTCACGTGGTGGGGGCCGACGAGCTGGAGGGCGACGTCAGCGCGCTGCTCGCCTTCCCCGGACGACGCGGCTCCCGCCGCGACGCGGAGCGTGAAGCTCGCGCGGCCCGTGGCGTCGACCGTGATGTCCTCGGCGCGGACGTCGGCGGACGGGATGGTGCCGAAGGTCTGCAGGGTCGTGCCGGGGGCGGCCTGGCCGGCCATGGCGGCGACCCGCAGGTCGTCGGCGTTGAGCACCACGGTGCCGCCGTCGACCACGCCGGAGACCATCTCGGCCTTGGTCTTCGCGATGGCCTCGACGCTGCCGAAGTGGCCCACGTGGGCCACGCCCACGGCGAGCACGACGCCGACGTCGGGCGGCGCGATGCGCGTGAGGTAGGCGATGTTGCCGATGCGGTCGGCGCCCATCTCGGCCACCAGGTACCGGGTCTGCCCGGTGACGCGGAGCACCGTGAGCGGCAGGCCGATCTCGTTGTTGAACGAGCCGGCGGGGACGATGATCGCGTCCTCGCCCGCTTCAGGGGCCAGGAGCTGGCCGAGCAGGTCCTTGGTGGTGGTCTTGCCGACCGAGCCGGTCACGCCGATCACCCGGGGCGCCTCGCCGTCGGCGGCCGTTTCGCGGACCGTCGCCAGCACGTACCGGGCGAGCTCGCCCAGGGCCTCCTGCGGGTCGTCCACGACGACGGTCGGCAGGCCGTCGAGCTCGCGGCCCGCCAGCACCAGCGCGGCACCCGCCGCGACCGCTCGGGCCGCGAAGTCGTGCCCGTCCACCCGCTCCCCTGGCAGGGCCACGAACAGGGCACCCGGCCCGGCCTCGCGCGAGTCGATGATCACCGCCCCCGTGACCGTGACGTCCGGGTCGGCGTGCAGCCGCCCGCCGGTGGCTGCGGCGACCTGTGCCGCAGTCAGCTCGATCATGCCTGTGTCGTCCTCTCCTGCGTGGGTCCTGCTGGGGTAGCGCGTGCTGGGTACTGCTCCGCCTGCCGGGTCACGCGCCGCGGGCCGCCAGTGCGGCGCGCGCCTCGACCCGGTCGTCGAGCACGTGGTCCACGCCGGCGATCTCCTGGATCGTCTCGTGCCCGCGACCCGCCACCAGCACGGTGTCGTCCGGACCGGCCGCCAGGATCGCGGTGCGGATGGCATCCGCGCGCGGGGCGACCTCGTGGACCTCCACCGTACGCGAGCCGTCGTCGTCCACGGTCTCCACGGTGCCGCCCGGCGCGGCGACGCCGGTCCCGGCCAGGACCTCGGTCCGCACCTTGGCGGGGTCCTCGTCGTGCGGGTCGTCGTCCGTGACGTAGACGACGTCGGCGCCGCGCACCGCCGCCGCGCCCATGAAGGGGCGCTTGCCGGGGTCGCGGTCGCCCGTGGCGCCGAAGACGACGGCGAGCCGGCCCGCCGTCGTCGGGCGCAGGGCCGCGAGGGCGAGCTCCAGGGCCTCGGTGTTGTGCGCGAAGTCCACGACCACGCGCGGGGCCGTGGCCAGCACCTCCATGCGGCCGGGCACCGTGGCGCTCAGGCCGTCGGCGGCCGCCAGCGCCTCGGTGACGTCGCGGATGTCCGAGCCGCCCTCCAGCACCATCGCGACGGCGAGGGCCGCGTTGGCCACGTTGTAGCCGCCCGGCAGCGAGGTGGAGGTGCGCAGCGTGCGGCCGTCGTGGTGCGTCAGCGTGAAGGCGGACCCGGTGCCGTGCGGCGCGACGTCGGTCACGACCCAGTCGGCGGCCTTGCCCGGCAGGGTGGTGAGCGTCGCGACCGGGATCTGGGCCTCGTTCGCCATGCGGTCGCCCCAGGCGTCGTCGACGGTGACGACGCCGCGGCGGGCGCGGGCGGGTGTGAACAGGTCGGCCTTGGTGGCGAAGTAGGACTCGAAGTCGCCGTGGAAGTCCAGGTGGTCCTGCGTCAGGTTGGTGAACCCCGCGACCCCGAACACGATGCCGTCCACGCGGTGCTGCGCCAGGGCGTGGGAGGAGACCTCCATGGCCAGGGTGCGTACGTGGTCCTCGCGCATCGCGGCGAGCAGCGCCTGGAGGTCGGCGGCCTCGGGCGTGGTCAGCGTGCTGGCGATGACCCGGTCCCCGGAGCGCGTCTCGACGGTGCCGATCAGGCCGCCGATCCAGCCCAGCGCCCGCAGCAGGTGGTCGAGCTGGTAGGTCGTGGTGGTCTTGCCGTTGGTACCGGTGACGCCGAAGGTCATCAGGTCCTCGGCGGGGTTGCCCAGCACCCAGGCGGCGACCTGGCCGAGGATGGCGCGGGGGTCGTCGGCGACGATGACCGGTGTGGTGCTGCCGGGCCCGATCAGCTCGGCCCCGCGTGCGTCCGTGAGGATCGCGGTGGCCCCGCGCCCGACGGCGTCCGCGGCGAACTGCGCACCGTGCGCGCGGGCGCCGGGCAGGGCCACGAAGAGGTCCCCCGGCTGCGCGACCCGGTTGTCCGAGGCGACGCAGGTGACCGTGGCGTCAGCGGCGTGACCTGGGGCGATGGTGAGGCCGAAGGCGACGGCGAGGTCCGAGACCTGGCGCGCTGTCGTGGCGGCCGGTCGGATCCGGTCGATCGGGGATGTCACGGAGAAGAACCTACCGTCTCTGGGGACGGGGTCTCGTCCTGGGTGTGGGCCTTGGGTGGTGGTTGTGAGGTGGTCCGGTCAGCGAGATGCCCGTGGCACTTCCTTGGCCGTGCCTACGGGGTACCGGCACGTGCAGGCTGAGCTGGTCCGGTGGGGGTACGAGGGCGATGACGAGACGGTCCGCTCGAACATGCGTGAGATGGACCTGGTGTCGTGCCAGCTGCGCCTGTGTCGCCCGATCACCACGGTCCGTGGCTAGGTGTACATGCCGCGGACTCCGATCCGGGCACCCTACTCATATTGCCGCCAGGATCTGTCGAAAGCGGCAATCGCATTAAGCAGGCCCATATCAACAACCGAATCATCGGCTTTCAAGCCGTCCACAATGCGCCTTGCTGCTTGGAGTTTGCCACGCAAGGAAAAGGCAATAGCCACCTCAAGCCTTTGTGGCGCAGAAAGCGTAAAGTCGCCGTACCCACTCAAGAGTCGATCAATGGTCGAAAACTCGTAATAGAACGGCTCGCCGAACATCTCAAGGTCTCCGACAAGTCGATCCACTGTCGCGTCGATCTGACCCACATCGCTTAACATCCAGCGAGTAGCACCTGAACCACCGTCAATCTTCCTGATCAAGTGGATCAAATCAATGCCGACAGTCGCGGTGGCATTGCGGCCCACCCACCCAACCCCTTCGGCCACTTTCTTTATCTCCGAATAGTGGACCCCGACCTTCGGCAACGGGATGATACGACTTGCCTGCTGAATCACGTCGGCAACGAAACGATTGTGACACTCACCAACACGACGCTCATAGACCGTGACATCCATGAGGCGAAGCGCCGACCAACCACGTTCACGAAGCGCTGAACTGACACGCTCGTCCCAAGCCTCCACTAACAACTTGGACATTTCCAAAGCGAAACCTCCACGTCAAGTTTGATCGTCGATCCACGGGGAAATCCGATTCCCGCGAGTTTGTCAGTGCGCACCTCAGAACCAACCGTCGACAACTGTGGATATCCGACGTATTGGTTGTCCGTAAGACCTCCGTTGTTCGTCTTGACTTCGATCGCTTTAAGCACGCCATCCGGATCGCGTGCAACAAAATCGGCACGGAACTTGGTCCCGTCTGGGGCAAGAAACGTCACTTCACTCGCAATATCGGTGTATCCATCATTAATGAGCCGATCCAATTCCGCCATTTCTCCCAGATCACCGTGGGAATAGCCCGTTATTGGGCAATTATCGTTATGTACAAGGAGTGCGGACGATCTCTCATCCGCGGCAACATAGTACGTGTGGTCGACCGCGACAGTCAGGTTGTGGACGACGGCCTTGCGCTGGGAAACGGCGATGGCGGTGACCTGTACCCAGGTGCCAACCGAGGTTTGCAACCAGTCCCCGGCGGTCAGGTCGATCGCGTCGACCCACTCGCCAAGCTCGGGCGCCCAGAACGGGTGGGCGTCCGTAGCGACGATCTGCTGGGTGTCGCCGTCGGCGTCGGTCACGGTGAGCGTGGCGAGCGTCTTGTCACCCTCACCGCGGATCAGCGCGGTAACTACACGTCCTTCGGTCGGCTCGCCGGTTTCCTCGTCTGCAGCAAGCACCTTGTCGCCAAGTTCGACGTCTTCAATCGGCTTCAGCGTTGAGTCCGCAAGCAAGACGAGAGTTCCTGGCGCGAAACTGTTGCATGCAGGCGCCTTATCTGCGCCATGGAGCGGGGCAGTTTTCGGAAGCAGCCTCTTCGTCGTGACAGCTACAGCGGCCGTCGAAATTCCGTCTGCGATCAGCCCATTTGTGTCGCCAGCCGTGACCTTTTTTTCGAACTCGCTCTTTTCTGTGAAGGCATCCTTTCCGGCTTCATACGCACCCACACTGTCATGCAGAATCACACCACTGTAGAAACATGCCGTCCCCCAACTGCATGCGGAACCAATGTTGTAGACGACCTTGGCCCGCTCCTTAACACCGTTGACGATGCTGAGGAAATTGCTCTTGAGACCTGCCCAGATCTTGCCCGGGCTGACAGGATCCCAGGAGCCCGCGTCAGACTTACTAGAATTGACCGACCAATTCCCATTGGCGTTGACCGTGCACGCGTACCACCCACCAACACATTCTTCGGGCCGCATTCCTGATGGGTCCGAGTATGTGGCGGGGTTGTTGTTGGCGTAGGCGTAAGCGTTCCACTGCTGTGGATGGGTCAGGTCAATCACCGGATCCACGGTCAGGAACCGACCAGTGGTCTCGTCATACCATCGCGCCCCCACCAACGTCAGACCAGTGCCCTCATCTCGAACCTTGCCCAGGAACTCGTGGTCGCCCGGTGCCGAGACCCCACCGCGCTGCTCACCGAACGGCAGCGTGTAGTGCTTGTCCACGCTCGTAGTGGTCCAGTTGGTGTTGTGCACCGACGCCAACGGCGTGCCGTGCGGGTCATTGATCAGCGACGTCACACCACTGAGGCCGTTCGCGGTCCGCATCGCGACCGTCTGCCCGCCGAAGCTGTAGTAGCGCGCTCCGGTGACCGTGCCGTTGGCAACCTTGGTGATCTCCTGACCACCGAGATAGACCGTGATCGAGCCGTCCGGCGCGGTCCGCACGATGCGGTCCCCGTCAGCGGTGTACAGGTTGCGGCCGGCGGTCGTCGTTGTCGTGCCCGTGCCGCGGTCCGGGCCCATTCCTGAGGACTGGTCGCCGTCGGTGTCGTCGTCCCCGGACCCTGGGTCGGGTTCCGCGTAGACAGTAGTGGCGAGGCTGGTCGAGGCCAGCTCGGTCTCGTGGTCCCAGCCCAGCGACAGCTTGGTGGTCAGGTAGTCGCGGTCCTGGATCTGGGTCAGCGTCCGGCCCGCGTTGTCGTACGTGAACGTCGACGCCGTGGACCCGCTGGGCCCGTCGGTGGTGATCGACGTGACCGCGTGCGGCCCGGCGAACTCGCCCACGTCAGTAGAGTTGCCGTTTCCGTTGAGGTCACGGCTACCCGCGTAGGAGTAGTCCATCGTGGTGGTCTGCCCACCGTCGATGTCGCCGGCAAGGCCGCGAGTGCGGTAGATCTCGCTGGTGCGGTTGCCGAGCGCGTCGTACTCGAACGAGGTCCAGTACGGCGCGGCTCCGCCCAGTGCGGGGATCGACCTCGTCAGCCCGCAGTTGCCGGTCGCCGGGGTCCACGCCTCGGTCATACGGCGCAGAGAGTCGTACTGGTAGCACTGCCGGTCTGCTGCGCGGCCCGTAGCGGTGGGCCGGTCCTTGACCGACAGCACGTCCCCGGCGTCGTCGTACGCGTAGGTGAGATCGAGCTCGGTACCACCGATCCGTTCCCGATCCAGCTTCACGCGCTGCAGTCTGCTGGTACCCGTCTCGTACCCGTATGACACCACCGTGCCATAGGTGTTGCCGAGGTCGAGGTACGCCAGCCGGCCGAAGACGTCGGTGCGGCTGGACGCAACATACGTGCCCCACCCGAACCCGCCGCCCATCCACTCGGCGACGCTCGTTTCGTCGTCGTAGTGGGTGGTCACGGTCTCCTTGCGCAGACCGCCCGCAGCCGGGTACGTGGTCGACGCGAGCTGTCCGTCTGCGGTGTACGTGACCTTCTGCTCATACGTGCCCGTCAGACCGGCCATCTTGGTGGTGTTCGGGATGACGGTCGCCGTGCCGGTCCGCCGGTACGCCGCGTCGAAACCGGTTAGTGCGGTGACAAACTCTCCGCCGCCGTCAGCCGATGTCGCCACGCGGGTCGAGCTGGTGACCTGCCCCTTCGCAATGGGCGGGTTGGGACCCGCGTAGGACGTCAGGACGTCGTAGGTCCACTTGGCCCGGACCGCGCCAGTGGTCGAGTCCTGCCGGACGGCCGTGCGACGTCCGAGCTTGTCGTAGAAGTAGTAGAGCTTCTGGCCCGCGCCGTTGCTCACCGACGTGGTCTGGCCCGCGGCGTCGTACTCGGTGACCGTCTTGCCGGCGTCCGGATCGACTGCCTCGATCTGCCGGCCGAGCTTGTCGTACTTGTACGTCCAGGTGTTGTCCTCGGTGTCCAGCACCGAGGACAGCCGCCCGGCCTTGTCGTAGCGGTACCGGGTGGTCTGCTCGTCCAGGTCCAGCACGCCGGCCAGCGTGCGAACCGCCGCATGCTCGACCGGGTCGCGCAGGAACTGGCTCAGCGCGACGGTCCGACCCCGGGCGTCGACCACGGTCTGGGTCGGGGTCGCGCCATCCGGAGGGATGACCGTGGTCGTGGCACCGTCGTAGTACGTGGTGGTGCGCCACTGCTCGTAGGCCGGGTTCATGATCGTCCCCGTGAACAGGGCCTCGGTCCGGACCCGCCCCAGGCCGTCGTACGTGTAGACCGTGGTGGCGTCCGGCTGCACGGCCGCGCCCACGAGGGTCGTACTCGGGTTGCCGGTCGCGAACCAGCCGGAGGTGACGAACGAGACCCGCCCGTTGGCGTCGTACTCCGTGTCCGTGACGATCCGGCCGTGGGTGGCCTCGTCGTCCCCGTCCAGGGACTCCGTCTGCGTCTGGACCGGACGGAGCAGACCGTCGTACAGGGCAACCGACGTGTGATAGCTGGTGCCGTCTGCAGCGAGCGTCTTGGTGGTCACCGTGTTCACGCCGTTGCGCGAAGTCGAGTACGCGTAGGTGACGTTCGCCGACTTGCCCTCGCGGTCCGGGTACGTCACGGAGAGCAGACGACCGGCGGCGTCGTAGGTCGCCGTCGTGGGGCGAAGGTTCGGGTCGCTCACCGTGGTCGGGACGCCGAGCAGCGGGTGCAGCGTGGTGGTGGAGACGTGCTCGGTCAGGGTGACGCCGTCACCATCACCGTCGCCCGTACCGTCCGGGTCCGGGCTCGTCGTGGTCACCTGGGTGAGCACCCCGTTGGCCTCGGTGTACCCGGTCTTGGACACCCGCCCCAGCAGGTCCGTCGAGCTCGTCGTCCGGCCACGGGTGTCGTACGTGGTGACGACCCCCGGTGTGGCGTCGTTGAGCACGCCGTCCTTGTCGTTCGTCTGCACCTTGGTCGGCAGACCCTTCGAGGGCGGCGCCATGTGATCGAGCCCGTCATAGCTGATCCACGACTCACCGACCAGGTCGGCAGGCCTGGTGGCGTCGGCCCCGCAGCGCACGCTCACGGTCTCCGTCGACATAGGCGCCACGATGTGCTTGTCGCCGTTGATGACGTAGTCCGTCGTGGTGCACAAGTCGTCAGACGTGGTGTTGTCCTCGGCCGACTCGGAGAAGGCCCCGTAGTCGTCGACCTCGGTGACCTGACCGTTTGCGTCATAGTCCGTGTCAGTTCGCGTCACGTACTCAAGGGACCCGTCGGCCAGATACGAGGCGTTGTACGTGTCCACGCGGGTGGTCCGGGTGGCGACCAGGAGGTCGTCCGTCCCGGCGCTCCCTGTGCTCGCCGTTTGGGTAGCCTCGGGGATCGTAATGGTCTTGGAGACCTCCATCGACCCGTTGAGCACCGTGCTGACGACCGGCATCCCGGAGAAGCGCTCGTGGTCGATGACGTTGCGCGTCGTGATCGAGTCGACGGGAAGGTCGATCGACGCACCCGTGCCCTGCAGGTACTGGGTCCGGCTCTTCGCCGCGACCGAGCCCGTCCCGGTCGTGGTGGTCACGGTCTTGTACCCGCGGTTGACCGAGAACGTCCGGTCCTTCTTGGGCGTCAGGGGGTCGTCAATCCGTGCCCACTTGATGCCCTCGCTGTAGGCGTACGACGTGACGACGGGAAGGTCGAGCCCGCTCTCGCCCGGGGACTGGGTCACCTTGGACACCATGTAGGAGTGGAAGTACTCACTCCGGGGTTTGGGCATGCCCCACGGGTGCCACACCACGGGGAAGCACCGCGACGCGTTCGCCGACTGGTTCGCAATCGGAATGTAGCCCTGCGCGACGGCGGGGTGCGTGGCCGCAGTGCACTCGGTCGAGGTGTACTCGATCGAGATATTCGCACCTGTCTCGGTGGTGATCTCCGTGACCCGGACACGGTTCATGACCGGCAGCCCGTCAGCGACCGTGTCAGCCACCCGCCCCGGCAGCGGCCGCTCGCCGTCGAACCTGATCGGGGAGAAGACGACGTCGTCGGACGTCGCGCTGCTGGGACCGTTGGCGGTGCGCTTGATCGCGTCCAGCCAGAGGATGCGGCCCGTGCCGTCGCCCGGGTCACGCCACTTCTGGGTCAGCGCGACCGTGTCCTTGGCCGTCAGCGTGCCACCGACGTTGACCTTCGTCACCACGGTCGTGAGGCGCTTGGTCGAGAAGAACGCCGGGCTCCGCACGTCCGGACAGCTGGTGCTCGACGAGCACTCCAGGTCCACGGGCGTGTCGTGCCAGCGCACCGCGCCTGCGGTCGTCCCGCGGTCGGCGATCTCGCAGTCCGTCGCGGCCACCAGGCAACGCTCGGCAACAGCGAAGTCGACCAGGTTCGGGGACCCCGCACCGCCCGCGTCGACCGGTTCGGACCCGGCGCGCGTGCCGTAGCTGATCCAGTCGAGCGTCCCGCCACGTGTGTAGGACCGCGTGGCACCCGTGTTGTTGTTCGAGCCGTACCGGTTGGTCTCGCTCGCGTACCGGTAGGTCATCGTGTTGTCCGAGGTGTCGCGGACGTAGTCGAGGTTGAACCGCCAGCCCATCACGCGCCCGGAGTCCGCAAAGGCGGCCTTGTAGCCGGGCTCGTTCGGGTGGTTGGAGTACACCGGGACGGTCCAGCGCGAGTTCTGCGCCAGCGTGTCCCCGGAGTACCGCTCGTCCTTGCCGAAGAAGTAGGTCGTGCCGTCGGTCGTGGTGACCTTCCAGTACTCCCCGGCCCAGCCCGCATCGGTCTTGGCCGCGTCCCCGGTCGGACGCCCGTACTGCTGCACGAGCGTGCCGTCGTCGGACTCCGGACGCCACTCGATGGCGCCGGTCGTCGCGGCATCGTCGTCCTTCACGAGGGCAGACGACGTCCCGTTGAACACCAGGAACGCGTTGTCGCTGTCCCAGCACAGGTCACCCGTCTTGCGGGAGGAGTTGTTCGGCGACTGCCCGCCGACCTCGTCGCGGTCCTCGGAGCACGGCACATACCGGCGCTCCACGAACCCGCTGGTCATGTCCCACCCGTCCCCGACCCACGAGGACTGGTTGTTCGTGCTGGACACCCGCCCGTCCAGGGCGGCGCTCGAGTACCCGAGCGCGAGCTCCGGCGAGGGGCCGGCGGCCGGCGACGGGACCTGGATCGGGTACGACCAGCCCAGCGAGCCCGTAGCGCCGCTGACCGACCACGAGGACGCCGACGACAGCGGGGTGGCACCCCAGTCGCCGGCACCGGAGCTGGTGCCGGCCGTGACGGCGAACGTGTCGCCGCCACCCGCCGCGAGCGCGCTCGCCTGTGTCTCGACGGCGGCGCTCTTCGTCGAGTCGGCAGACTTCTCCGCGGTGACTCCGGCGGCGGCCGAGGTCCCGGCCGCGGCCAGGTCGAGCGTCGCGGTGACGGTGCCGGCCTCGACATCGTTCGTCGACTCGACCGGCGTGGGCGAGCACTCCTCCAGGTCCGGGGTCGTGGCGTGACACTCCGGGATGCGGACGATGCCGAGACGGCCGGACCAGTCGGCGCCCGCAAGGTCGGTGAACTCGTCGTAGTCCACCTGGACGTCCACCTGCCGCACGCCGCTGGCCGGCGGGGCCTCTGCCGAGGTGTCAGTGACGTCGAGAAGCACGCCGGAGATGCCGGCGCCGATGGCCGCGGCCTGGTCAGCAACCTCGACATGCACCTCAGAGGAAGCCTCGGGCGTACCGGCGGTCGGTGCCGGGGCGCCGATTTTCAGGTCGAGCCCGCCCAGCGCATTCTCTGGGACCACTGTCAGCGTCTCAGGCACGGGGAGCGTGGCCTCGGCGGCTTCCGGCGTGTCCTGCACGGGGACGAGAGCCGGGTCGGCAGTCGGCTCCGGCGGAGTCGACACCGGCACGGGTGTCGGCGTGGCGGCGTCCGGGGCCGCGTCGTCAGCGGCCTCCTTGGCCGGATCCAGGTTCTCCGTGCGTGCCGCCAGGTCGGCGCCCTCGGCGTCCGCCGAGGTGGCCGGAGGCTCGTACTCGACGGTGAGCTTGGCGTCGTGCCGGTACCGCTTCCACCCCTGCGTCATGTCGGTCTCGTTGAGGGCCGCGAGGCCCAGGCTGAGCGTGCCGGTGTCGGTCGAGGCCAGGTTCTTCACGCCGGCCGTCGCGTCGAGGTCAACCCACCCGGCGTTGTCGCACGCCTCCTTGTGCGCGACCGTCACACGGGACAGCTCCGTACCGAAGGGAGCAATGCCCCAAGTGTCCCAGGTGGACGCCGCGTCGATCGGCCTCGTGCTGAAGAGCCGCACGGTCCGTGCGGTGCAGTCCCAGCTGTGCTCACCGAAGACACTGAACGTGGCCGACGTGATGGCACCCGGTTCGAGGAGACCGAGGTGGTCGAGGCCGGTGAACTGCCAGCCCAGGCGGAACTTGATGGTCTCGTTGCATTCGGCGACTTCGCCGACGTCGCACAGGCCAAGCCCCTGGTTGCCCTCGAACATGTACCCGCTGGTCACGTCGGGCGTGCCCTCGTGGACCATGAGCCACTCGTTGCCCGCGGACGTCACGGTCGGGTCGATCAGCGCAGGAAAGACCGTGTCCGGATCCGAGAGCAGGAAGTCGCGGTCCGGGCGGATCCGCACACCGACCGTAGAGGGTTCGGTCGCGCCCGCGGCGCCGAATCCGCCTGCCGCGTCGAGCGACTCGCCGCCCACGGACAGCTCGCCGCCGGTCAGGTCCTCTCCCGGGGCGGAGCTCAGCGGGTCGCCTCCCGGTACGGCACCCGGCGTCGCACCGGTCTCGGTGTCCGTGGTGTGCCGAGCCCTGGCGGGGACCAGGTCCACCGGCATCGGAAGCTGCTGATCGCCGAGGAGCGGGGCCGTGGCCCGAGCTTCGGGGTCGGCGGCGTCCTCGTCACTGACCTGGTCCCATCGGGATGCTCGGGTGGGCCCGGCCGTGTCCTGGGTCGCAGGCGTGCCGCTCATGCTGAACAGCCCGGACGTGCCGGTGTCTGCCGGGGCGTCCCCGGAGGCCGCGGAGTCCCACATCTTCGGCTGCGGCGCGCGGAAGATCGGCTGCCCGAAGGCGTCGACGACGTCGAACCCGCCCGCGGCGCTCTGCGTGACCGTCAGGCCGGGCGAGGTGGTGACAGGGAAGGTGAGCTCGTCCAGGCCGAGCTTTCGGTCAGCACGCTTGGCGGCGGAGCGGTCTGCCAGCCGCAGCGCCGTCGAGATGCCGGTGCCGTCGGGGTTGATGGTGACGACCAGATCGGCGCCCTCGCCCGCGACGGCGGGATAGGTGACCGACTCACCCTCGACCACGGGCTCCGTCAGGTCGAACGGGCTGTCGTAGGTCAGCGTGTGACCGTCGCGGTTGATCGTCGCCAGCGGTACACCGGCGGTTCCGTCCGAGAGCGTGATCGGATAGACCGGTGCCGAGACCGACAACGTCCCGTCGCCCGGCGTCGGGTCGGTGATCCGGTTCGAGACCGGACCCCAGGTGCCGCTGACCGCGGTACGCGTCGCAGTGGCGGTGACCTCCTGGGTCACGGTGCCGTTCTCGGTCGCGGTGAACGTCGACCACGGCGATCGAGCAGAGGCGATCTCGACGTCCTGCCCACAGGACTGCGCCAGATCGAGCGCGGTGTCCTGATCGGGCGCCGTTGCGGTCGAGGCTGACGTCAGAGCCTGGCACTCGACACCCACGATCGGGCCGACGGCGAGCGCCGGCTGGCCAACGAGGGCAAGTGCAAGGCCGCTCGCGACGGCGACCGCGCCCGTACGCCGCGCACCGGCTCGCCAAGCGGATCTCATCGTCCGCGCGGTCCTGAGGGTCACTGCGGCCACACCGCCACCCACACGTCCACCCAACCCGGTCACTCGTGTTCCCATCTGGTTCGTCAGTCGCCGCTTGCCGCCACTTGCTGCTCGGGCGGTCACTGGCCCGACTCCTCGATCGACTTGTCGCCCACCGTCGGGTCGAGGGCCGGAAGCCCCGACACGAAGTCGGTGCTGTCGGCGCCCTGGCAGAGCCGCCGAACCTTGTTCTCAGCGATGACCGTTCCTTCGAACACACGCACGTTGTCGATCTCACCGTCGAAGAAGTGAGCAGCTTCGTCGTTCCACATGCCACGTCCGATGACGGTCGCGCCTGTCGCGCGCCACATCGACGTCACGGTCGCCGTGGAATCGCTCCGGATCGGGTTCGCGGGTGCGGGGTTCTCCGGTGTTCCGATCGGACACACCCACAGGGACGCCTTGCCCGTGTCCTTGTTCCACGAGCCCGTCAGGTGCACCCACTCACCCGGGGTATAGGTGACCGCGGAGGACTGGGTGGCGCGCACGATCCCCGAGTTGAGAGCGTCTGTCTGGTACAGGTTGAACGACCAGCAGCCGCCATCGGTCCTGCACGATCCCCACCACATCAAGGCGAAAGGCGACTGGATAGTGCCGTTCTGGGAGATCACGATGTCATGGCCCGTGAGGTCCGCGTCCTGCGGAAGCCGCACATGAGCCGACACGACAAAGCTCTTGCTCGTGTCGATGCCCGCGCCAACGGTCGCGGCCCGGTCGTCCACGCCGTCAAGGGACAGCGCCTTGTCTCCGGTTCGCGATCCGAACAGTTCGTGCGGGCCGGCCACCCACGCCGGCGCGGTGCCGAGACCGTCGTCCTTGAGCGCCAGAGGTTCCTTGACCGTGACCCAAGACCCGTCCGCCACGCTGGTGCCGGTGCCTTCGTCCATCCGCCAGATGTGTGACTCCTGGGGAGCAGCAATGTCGATGAAGAACGCCGACATGTCAGAGATGTTGCCGGCACGGTCGACGGATCGGACGTACACCGTCGCAGGCCCCGGCTTGGTCGGCGTGAAGGACACCACCGCTGTCCCCGCCGACGAGGTCGCGACCGACTTGGGCGTCGCAGTGTCCGTGAAGCCGTACTTGAACCGGACCACGTCCTTGGAGCCCGCCCAGCCGAACCGGAACTTGCCGGTCAGCCCGATGCCTCCGGCCTCGATGTTCTCGTTGGTGTACACCGCCTCGACACCTTCACCGCTCGTCACGGCGTAGATGTTCGGCTTCTCGGGCTTGGTGATGTCCACGGTGAACTCGCACCATTTCGACCACCCGCCCTCTCGCCCGGTCGAGTCCTTGGCCAGGACACGCCACTTGTAGACGACGTTGGAGAACAGCTCGTTGTCCGGCACCTGGATCTTGTGGGTGCGCGCCGAGGCCAGGTATGACGACATGTAGGCGCCCCACACCTGGATACCGTTGTCGACCCGGAAGATCTGGAACCGTGCCTTGGTGGCGTTGCCGTCCGGGTCACGGATGAACGCGGACAACCTCGGCATGGTCGTGCGCAGCACCGGACGGTCCGCGCCCGTCTTGCAGGAGTAGTCCTCCTTGCTGTGCCATGTTGTCAGGCTCGACGGGATCCCGGGGGCTCGGTTGTAGGTGACGGACAGCGTCGCGCGTGGGCTGGTGCTGCCGTTGCCGTCGTTGCGGCCGATGTACCGCTTCCAGCCGACCATCGTGGACTCGTTCGCCGACCGGACACCGAGAGTGAGCGAGGACCAGTTCGACGACGCGACCTTCTTCGCGCCGGCCGTGACGTCGAACCCGACCGATCGCACCATCCCGGAGCAACCCGTGCGGTGCGTCACCAGCTCACCGGCAAGGCGCGTCGACCAGGACCCACGGTTGTTCCACGTCGTCGCGCTACTGACCGCGTTCGAGCCGGTCTGGTACACCCAGACACCTGTCTTGTCGCAGTTGTAGGAGAAGGTGGCGTTGATGTTGAAGACCGCCTTCGTCACGTCCGCGGACGCCAGGCTCCCCACTCCGCCCAGGCCGCCGAACTCGTAGAGGATCCGGTGAGTACTGGTCAGGCCGCACTGATAGCCGGCGTACGGGTCGGGCGCCAGGCAACGACCGACACCTGCGTCACCGTCGAACTGGTACGAGGAGGCGCTGTCCGGCCAGGCGCTGCGCACAGCCGTGACCTCGGACAGCGTTCCGGAGACGGCCAGGGCCGCGAACATCGGGAAGGCCGTCGTCTCGTCCTCTGCCGCAGCCACGATCGCGGCACCGACAGTTCCCTCTGTGGTGTCCCCGCCGTCGTCGGTGGGCACCTCGACCACCGCGCCGGGGGTCAACGGACCCGTGACCGGATCCGTCTGGTCGGCCGTGGTCGAGGCGGAGGGAGTGGCTGTCTCCGAGATCGCCGCACGTCCTGCGGTTGCCGCGGCGGGCTCCTCCGCAGGCGCCTCGGAGGTCCAGACCAGCGGACGGGACGACCGGAACACCTCGGGGTCATCACCGTCGGCATCGGGCTCAGCCGCGTGCGGATCGGTGACAGTGAAGGCACCGTGCTCGCGTGCGATCTCGAGGCCGGCTCCCGAGGCGTCCTTGGCGCTCACACCGAAGCCGAGATCGGCATCGAGCTCAGCGACGTGCGGGTTACGTGCCGCCGCCTCGTTCGCGAAGCGCAGCACCTGGCTGAACCCAGACCCGTCGGTGTTCACCGCGACGACCAGGTCGACGCCGGACGGCTCGCCGCCGGTTGACATGACGTCCGGGTACACGATCCGGTCACCTTCGACGGCCGGGTCGGTCAGCTCGAACGGTGCCTCGACGTCCACCACCTGGCCGTCCGCCGAGGTCATCCGCGCGAGGACGTCCGGCTCCGAGGTGGCCTCGTCGCCACCCGCGGAGAAGCTCATGGCCACCGCGGGAGCGGCAGGACTCAGGCGGCCGGACTCGTCCTCGGCCACTGCGGTCTCGATCGGCTCGAACACGCCGTCGCCATCGGCGTCGGACGCGTCCGCACTGCTCCCGATCTCCAGCCGCACCTGTCCCGACGGCTGCCCGAACGACGACTGCCAGGGCGTCTTCTCGTCGAGCGCCTCGACCTCGTGACCGCAGCGGGCGGCCGTCGCCAGCGCCACAGTCAGCGTCGGTTCCTCGACCGGGCACTCCTGGACGGGCTCGTCCCCCATCGCGGCCAGCATGCCGTCCGCGGCCCCGGTCGCGACGAGGGCGGAGGCACCTGTCGCCAGGACCACCAGCGCCGTCACCGCCGCCACCGCACTACCCGCGCGCGTCCGGAGACCCCGTGCCGCACGTCCCCACACTGTCGCCGCCGACCGGCGCACACCACCCAGGTCCGGAATATCCACAGAGAGGAGGTTATGGGCGAGAATCACCACTATTTGACCAAACAGCGGGTGATCTTTTCGATCACGTGACGAGGTTCGCCCCGGTGACCGGGTGCGACGCGACCCGCCGCCCGACCGGGACGGCGGCTTCCAGCCGTACCGACACCTTTGACCGACTACCCTTCGTCGACCTCGGCAACACCTACGGCACCGTCGCGCTACCGACCGAGGGCGATCGTCGCCGAGCGATCGCCAGCCTTGCCAAGTAACCTTGCCAACAAGTAATCTTGTGGATGGAGAGGTCAGTGGGGAAGGCACAGGGGTGGGATGCGGCGTTTGAGGCCGACGACATCGAGGAGCCGGTCATCCTTGAGCCGGCGCACCGGCATGGCGTCGCTGAGGAGGACATCCTGCACGCGTTGCGGTTCGAGCTGCATCACGTGGTTCAGGAGGACGGCATGGTGATGTTCGTCGGACCAGACCAGCAGGGCGTGTTGATCGAGGTCGGGGTCCTGGAGTGGTTCGGGCTCCTCGCAGTCGCTCATGCGATGCGCCCTGCCCGGGAGAAGTACCTGCGACGGAGGAAATGAATCAGATGCGACGAAACCTGGAAGCGCTGATCGCCAACGCTGATGCCCTTGCCGATCAGCTTGAGTCCTACGAGCCCAAGCCGGAAGACTTTGACGCGCCCGTTCCGCCGTTGATGGCGGTCAAGCTCGCAGCGTTCAAGCGGGACGCGGCCGAACGTGACCTGGCCAAGGCGGTGGAGGCTGCCCGCGAGCAAAAGGTGTCCTGGCGCAAACTCGGTGAAGCCATCGGTACCACCGGGGAGGCAGTCCGCCAGCGTTACTCCCACGCCTGACCGGCAGCACGGAGCAGCGGTCGAACAGATCTCACCGCCCGACCACTGCTCGCACGCGCCACCAACTACCGCGCCACCAGATCCGGCAGCTTCTCCCCCGCGGACAACGAGGTGTGCAGGTGGCACGCCACCAGACGCCCGTCCTCGGCCTGGGCCGTCCGGCCCAGCACCGGCAGCTCCGTGCGGCACACGTCCATGACGTGCGGGCAGCGCGGCGCGAACGGGCAGCCCGGCTCGCGCTGGGACAGGTCCGGCGGGGCGCCGGGGATGCCCGAGAGGTCGCGTCGCGGCCCGTGCAGCGGAGGGAACGAGCCGAGCAGGCCCGCGGAGTACGGGTGCCGCGGGTGCGTGTACACGTCGCGCGCGGCGGCCGTCTCCACGATCTCGCCCGCATACATGACGGCGATGCGGTCGGCCACCTCGACCAGCAGGGACACGTCGTGCGTGATGAGCACCACGGAGAACCCAAGCCGCTCGCGCAGCTCCATAACCTGCTCCAGGATCTGGCGCTGCATCACCACGTCGAGCGCCGTGGTGGGCTCGTCCATGATGAGCACCTGCGGCTCCAGGGCCAGCGCCATCGCGATCATGACGCGCTGCCGCATGCCGCCGGAGAGCTGGTGCGGGTAGGCCCGCAGGCGGTCGGCCGAGATGCCCACCAGCCGCAGCAGCTCCGCCGCCCGCTCCCGGGCCTCCCCGCGCCCCATCCGCGGCCGGTGCGCCAGGATGCCGTCGACGAGCTGCTTCTCCACCCGGAACACCGGGTTGAGCGAGCTCATCGCGCCCTGGAACACGATCGCGATGTCGCGCCAGCGGGCGGCCCGCAGCTCGGCGTCGGACAGGGCGAGCAGGTCCGCCCGCTTGCCGTCACGGTTCGTGAGCCACACCTCACCACCGGTGATGAGGCCGGGCGGGGCGAGCAGCCGCGTCGCCGCGTAGGCGAGGGTCGACTTGCCGCAGCCCGACTCCCCCGCCAGCCCCAGCACCTCGCCGCGGCGCAGCGTCAGGGAGACGTCGCGCAGCACGTGCGTGGGGTCGTCGCCGAACCCGTAGTCGACGCTGAGGTTCCGGACCTCGAGGACCGGCTCCGCCGTCGTCGTCGCCGTGCCCGTATCGGCACCAGCGCTCGTAGCCGTGCTCATGACCGCACCTCCCGCACCACCGGGGTGAACCCCACGCGCGGCCGGATGCCCCGGCGACGCAGCGAGCGCGCGTGCAGGCCGGTGGACCGCAGGCGGGGGTTGACGATCTCGTCGATACCGAAGTTGACCAGGGTCAGCGCCATGCCGAGCAGCGCGATGCACGCCCCGGCCGGCACGAACCACCACCACGCACCACGCTGCAGCGCGAGGTTGTTCTGCGCCCAGAACAGGATGGTGCCCCAGTTCCAGTCGCTGACCGGCGTGATGCCGATGAACGACAGCGTGACCTGCGACAGCACCGCGAACGTCACGGTGCCCACGAACCCGGACGCGATCACGGCCGTCAGGTTGGGCATGACCTCGGCGAGCACGAGGCGCCAGGTGCGCTCCCCGTTGGCCCGGGCCGCCTCGACGAAGTCGCGCTTGCGCAGCGACAGCGTCTGGGCGCGCAGCACGCGAGCGCCCCAGGCCCAGCCGGTGGCCCCGATGACCAGCGCGACGGTGAGCCCGCCGGCGGACGGGAGCTGCGCGGCGATCAGGATGATCAGCGGCAGCTGCGGGATGACCAGGAACATGTTCGACAGCGCGGACAGCGACTCGTCGCCG
The DNA here is from genome assembly GCF_030209445.1 of Promicromonospora sp. MEB111. Lineage (GTDB taxonomy): Bacteria > Actinomycetota > Actinomycetes > Actinomycetales > Cellulomonadaceae > Promicromonospora. Next base: position 164,497 of record NZ_JARVSD010000004.1, on the reverse strand, counting down.
ATGCCGCCGACGAACCCGGCGGTCACGCCCACGAGCACACCCACGACGGTGGCGCTCACGCCGGCGACCAGGCCGACCACCAGGACGCCGCGAGCGCCCACGATGATCTGGGACAGGATGTCGCGCCCCGTGTGGTCGGTGCCCAGCCAGTGGGTGGCGGACGGCGGGCTGAGCAGCGCGTCGCTCACCTGGTTGGGGTCGTACGGCGAGAGCCACGGGCCCACCAGGGCGAGCAGCGTGAAGAAGCCGAGGATGACCAGGCCGGTGATGACCTTGCCGTTGCGCAGGAACAGCAGCTGGTTCTTCATCGGTCCTCCGTCCGGGTGCGGGGGTCGAGCAAGGCGTAGGCGAGGTCGGCCACCATGTTCGCCACGAGGACGGACAGGGTGATGACCAGGAAGCAGCCCTGCATCAGCGGGTAGTCGTGGGTGGAGACCGCCTGGTAGAGCGTGTAGCCGATGCCCTGGTAGGAGAAGACCATCTCCATGATCAGCGTGCCGCCGACGACGAAGCCGAGGGACAGCGCGAAGCTGGAGACCTGGGGCAGCACGGCGTTGCGGGCGGCGTAGCCGAGCATGACCTGCCGCTCGGGCAGGCCCTTGGCGTGCGCGACGGTGACGTAGTCCTCGGAGGAGACGGTCACCATCATGTTGCGCATGCCGAGCACCCAGCCCGCCACGGAGGACAGCACCACGGTCAGCGCGGGCAGGAACCCGTAGTAGATGACAGAGCCGATGAACTCGCCGCTGAACGCGGGCACGAGGCCGCGGTCGTAGCTGCCGCTGGACGGGAACCAGCCGAGGTTGACCGACAGCACGGCGATGGTGATCAGGCCCAGCCAGAAGTACGGCACGGCCTGGAAGAACGTCGCCACGGGCAGCAGCCCGTCGGCCCAGGTGCCGCGGCGCCAGCCGAGGAACGTGCCGATGAGCGAGCCGATCACGAACGCGATGATCGTGGCGACGCCGACCAGCCCGACCGTCCACGGCAGCGACTGGGCCACGATGTCGGCCACGGGCGTCGGGAAGTGCGTGAACGACAGCCCGAGGTCGCCCCGCAGGAGCAGACCCCAGTAGTCGACGTACTGCTGCCAGAGACTGGTGTCCTGGTCCAGGCCGAACAGCACGCGCAGCGAGTGCTCGGCGTTGCTGTCGATGCGGCCCTGCATGCGGCCCAGCAGCGCCGTCACGGGGTCGCCCGGCAGCAGGCGCGGGATGAAGAAGTTGATGGTGATCGCGGCCCACGCGGTCAGCGCGTAGAACACGACCCTGCGCAGCAGGAACCTCACGCGGCCGCCTCCCCGTTCGTACCCGACCCGTTCGCACCCGCGTGGCGGACGGCGGGCCCGACGTCGGGCCGCCCCTCCCGCTCGCTGTACCCCCAGCACGCGGCGGACCGCCCGGGGGCGACCTCGATCAGCTCGGGGGTCTCGGTGCGGCACAGATCGGTCGCGTACGGGCAGCGCGGTGCGAACCGGCAGCCGGGCGGCGGGTCCACGAGGCTCGGCGGCTCGCCGCCGGTCCCCTGCTCCCGCACGGCCGCCGCTCCGACGCCCGCCAGGTCGTCCGGGTCGGGCGCGGAGGCGATGAGCAGCCGTGTGTAGGGGTGCAGCGGCTCCTGGGTCACGGACTCGGAGTCGCCGGTCTCCATGACCTGCCCCGCGTACAGCACGGTGGTGCGGTCAGCGAAGTACCGGGCCGAGGCGATGTCGTGGGTGATGTACAGGACCGCGATCCCGAGCCGGTCGCGCAGGTCGGCCAGCAGGTTGAGGATGCCCAGCCGGATCGAGACGTCGAGCATGGAGACGGGCTCGTCGGCGAGCAGCACCTCCGGGTCGGCGGCCAGGGCCCGCGCGATGGCGATGCGCTGCCGCTGCCCGCCGGACAGCTCGTGGGGGTACTTGTCCACGTACCGCGTGGCGGGCGTGAGGTGCACGCGCTCCAGCAGCTCGGTCAGGGCGGCCTCGAGCTCGGGGCCCCGCAGCGTGCCGCCGCTGGACTGGCGCCGGTGCAGGCGCAGCGCCCTCGTCAGGGTGTAGCGCACGGGGTGCACCGGGTTCAGGGACCCGAACGGGTCCTGGAAGATCATCTGCACGCGTCGCACGTACGCGCGGAACGCCCGCCGGCCCCGCAGGCGCACGTCGGCGCCGTCGAGCAGCACCTGCCCGCCCGTGATCGGGATCAGTCCGGCCAGCAGCCGGGCGACCGTGGACTTGCCGGAACCCGACTCCCCCACCACGGCCAGGACCTGGCCGCGGTGGAGCTCGAGGTCCACGCCGTCCACGGCGTGGATCGCCCGGGCGGGCGAGCCACCGCTGACGCGGCGCCCGCCCGCTCGGAAATGCTTGGTGAGGCCGTGCGCGGCCAGCACCGGTGTGGTCTCGCTCATCAGCCTTCCGCGGGCTTGAGGTGCATCAGGATCTGGGCGGCCTGCACACCGGTGGGCTGGGGCTGGTTGTACGGGTCCTCCTCGGACGGCCAGCCCACGTAGTTCTGCGTCGAGTACTGCGCGGTGGCCGGGCGGGTCCAGATGGCGATGCCCGGCACCTCCTCGACGAACACCTTCTGGATCGTGTCCAGCGCCTCGGTGCGCGCGGCGTCGTCCGGCGCGGCGGCGTAGTCGGCGAGCGCCTGCGTGGCGTCGTCGTTCTGGAAGCGGCCGAAGTTCCACGTGGCCGGCTCGCCCAGCTTCTTGTAGTGGGCGCCGTCCAGGATGTCGGAGTACATGTCCCAGGGGGTGGCGCCGCCGTCGGTCCAGTGCAGGGTGGCCTGGAAGTCGCCGCCGGGGATGATGTCGGCGAACCAGCCGTCCTGGTTGACGGGGTTGACGGTGGCGGTGGCGCCGAGCTCGGCGGCGGAGTTCTTGATGAGGTCCAGGGCGGTCAGGTAGTCGTTCCAGCCGGCCGGGTTGACGAGCTCGAACGTCACCTCGTCGCCGTCGGGGTCGACGAGCTTCTCGCCCTCCCAGGTGTAGCCGGCGTCCTCCAGCAGGGCGCGGGCACCCTCGACGTCGACCGCGTACTCCTGGTCGGCGTAGTCGGCGGAGAGGAACTCCTCGCCGGCGGGCAGGGGCAGGCCCGTGACGCTGGTCAGGGCGGGGTTGACGCCGGAGGTGGCGACGTCGACGAGCTCCTGGCGGTCGATGACCATGTTCAGGGCCTGGCGGAACGCCTTGTCGTCGAACGGCTTGGTCTCGTTGTTCAGGTAGAGCACGTCGATGCCGAGGCCGCCGGCGGCGTACTGGTGGTAGTGCTCCGGGTCCTGGGCGATGTAGACGTTCTCGTAGTCGGCGATGAACGTCCAGCCCCACTGCGCCTCACCGGTGGTCAGGGCCGTGGTCAGGGCGTTGTTGTCGTTGTACGACGAGTACCGGATCTCGGGGACGGCGGGCTTGCCGCCCCAGTAGTCGTCGCGGGCCACGACGGTCGCGGCCTGCGGCGTCCAGGACTCCAGCGTGTACGGGCCGGTGCCCACGGGGTCGGGGTTGGTGTCGGTGGTCGGGTCCTCGACGTCGGCCCAGATGTGCTCGGGCACCATGACCAGGTCGTACAGCTTGGACTGGTTGACGAACTGCCCGGCGGTGAAGCTGACGGTCACGGTGGTCCCGTCGGTCTCGACCGTGTCGTAGGGCAGGGCGCCGGTGTTGAGCGCCTCGAAGTCCTTGCGGAGCTGGATGGAGAACGCGACGTCGTCGGCGGTGAACTCCTCCCCGTCCGACCAGGTGACGCCCTCGCGGGGCGTGATGACGGCCTCGGTGAAGTCCTCGTTCCACTCGATGCTCTCGGCGAGCCAGGGCTCCGGGGCCTCGGAGGGCCGGGCCTGGTTGCGCATCATCAGCGGCTCGTAGATCGTGAACGCGTAGCCCAGCGAGAGCGCGGACGAGCCCGTGGCGAACGGGCTGTGGTTCTCGGTCTGGACGCCGTTCGGCATGCCGACGGTCAGGGTCTCCCCGCCGCCCGCCTGGGTGGCGGTGCCGCCACCGCCACCGCCGCTGCAGGCTGCCAGCAGCGCGACGGCCGCCGCGGCCGCCACGACGGCGACGTGCTTGTGAATCCTCACGGTGTGCCTCCTTGCACTCGTCCCGGTCGGGACAGATGGGGTCTGATCACTGGTTTCCGGCGCCGGGTTCCTCCCCGGGCCGGACGGTCAGCTCGTTGGTCAGGCGCAGGTCCGCGACGGACCTGCCCGTACGCAGCCGGTAGGTGCCCGGCGGCGTGGTCCAGCCCTTGGCCTGCGGGTCCCAGACCTGCAGCGCCCGGGTGGGAACTGGTACGCGGACGGTCGCGCTGCCCATGGCGGGCACGTCCGCCACCGCGAAGCCGCCGAGCCACCGCACGGGGCGGCTCGGGCCGCCCGCGGGCGCCTCGACGTAGACCTGGACCACCTCGCGGCCCGCACGGGACCCGGTGTTCCGGACGGTCACGTACGCGGTCAGCGTCGCGGGCGCGTCGTGGGACTGGCCCCAGGCGAGGACGGCGTCCTCGTACTCCCAGGTGGTCCAGCCCAGTCCGTGCCCGAACGGAACGGCCGGCGCCGGCGCGCCGTCCGGCCCGGCGGCCAGCCGCCGCTCCCAGGCGCGGTAGCCGACGTCGGTCCCCTCGGTGTAGTCGACGACGCCGCCCACCGGCCGCGCGTGCGGCACCGGGACGTCCTCGAAGCGTGCCGGGAGCGTCCACGGCAGGCGGCCGGACGGCTCGGTGGCGCCGGTCAGCACGTCGGCGAGCGCCGTGCCCGCCTCCTGGCCGGGCAGCCAGCCCCACAGCGCGGTCGGCACGTCGTTCAGCCAGGGCAGCAGCACGGGCGCGCCCGCGTTGACGACGACGACAGTGCGCGGGTTGGCCGCCGCGACGCGCCGCACGAGCTCGTCCTGGTTGCCCGGCAGGTCGAGGTCCGGCCGGTCGTAGCCCTCGGACTCGACCTCGGCGGTGGTGCCGACCAGCACCACGGCGACGTCGGCGGCGGCAGCGGCGTCGACCGCGGCGGCCAGCTCGGCGGCGGCCGAGGAGCCGGGCAGCCGGTGCACCAGGGCGGCGCGCACGAAGTGCCCGTAGCCCACGGCGTGCACCACCTGGACGGTCGCGTCCAGGTCGGCGGTGCCGCTCGCCTGCGCGAGCGCCGCGATCGGGTGGTTGTGCCCCGAGGAGAGCACCACGTCCTCGTCCACGCGGGTGGCGCCGGTCGCGACCTCCGCGTCGTCGACGAGCACCCGGTGCACGCCGACCGTGCCGACGCCCAGCTCGTGGGCGCCCGGCTCGTCGAGGCGGACGGTCGCCCGCAGGCGGACGGCGTCGGCGTCGGGCCGCACGTCCTCCAGCCAGCCGGTCCACTCCCGGGCGGTGCGCTCCTCGAGCGTGCTGCCGTCGGCGGCCAGGAGCTCGACGCGCAGGCCGGGCTGCCCCGTGACCGGGTCGGTGCACCGGTCGACGTCGAGCTCCGGCGGGTTGTGCAGGGCGCGGGCGCCGGCCAGCACGGTCAGCTCGGAGCCCTGCGGCAACGCGGCGCGCAGCTCGTCGGCGGGGTAGGTGAGGTGGTCGGGCTGCACGAACGAGGAGCCACCGCCCTGGAAGAACGGCTCGACGGCGGCGGGTCCGAGCAGCGCGACGCGCAGCGGGCGGGCACCCTCCTGCACCAGCGGCACGAGGCCGGCGTCGTCCTTGAGCACCACCACGGAGCGTGCGGCCAGCTCGCGCAGGAGCTCGCTCGACGCCGTGGTCGCGGCCTGGTCCGGCACGGCCTGGAGCACGAGGTGCGCACCCACGCCACCGCCGTTCCCGTCGGCGGACCCAGGCAGCACGAGCCGGCCGGTGCGACGCGCGAGCCGCAGCAGGCGCAGCACCTTGTCGTCCAGCTCCGACGCCGCGACCTCGCCGGAGCGGACGGCATCGAGCAGCCCGTCGCCCCACGCGCCGTCAGGCCCGGGCATCTGCAGGTCCAGGCCGCCCCGCACGGCGGGCACCACGGACTGCGTGGCGACCCAGTCGCTCACGAACAGGCCGTCGTAGCCCCACTCCTCCTTGAGCAGGTCGACCACGAGCGGCCGGTGCTCCAGCAGGGGCGCCGCGAGGCCCTCGGTGTCGGCGCCGTTGTAGGCGCCCATGACGGACCACGGGTTGACGTCGCGCACGAGGCGCTCGAAGGGTGCCAGGTAGGCCTCGCGCAGCGTCCGCTCGTCGAGGCGCGCGAGGTAGCGCGTGCGCTCGGTCTCGGAGTCGTTGGCGACGTAGTGCTTGACGCACATCCCGACGCCCCGCTCCTGCGCGGCGCCCACGAGCGCCACCGCGATCTCGGCGGTCAGGTGCGGGTCCTCGGAGTAGCACTCGAAGTGCCGGCCGCCCACGGGCGTGCGCTGGAGGTTCACCTGCGGGGCCAGCACCACGTCGACGCCGTGGCGGCGGGCCTCGGCGGCGAACAGCACGCCGGCGCGGCGGGCCAGCTCCAGGTCCCACGTCGCGGCCAGCGCGGACGGCGCGGGGAACATCGCGGACGTCCCGCCGTTCGGGCCGCGCACGCCGACGGGGCCGTCGGACAGCACCACCGGCTCCAGGCCGATCCGTGGCACCCCCGTGGTGGTCCACATGGACGCGCCCACGACGAGCGACACCTTCTCCTCGACCGAGAGCTGGTCCAGGAGCCGGAGCAGCTCGGGCTCCGGGGTGACGGCCTGCGTGGTAACAGCCTGCGATGACACGTGCTTCTCCGTTCGGCGGTGGACGGCTGACCGCATTCAACCACACTTACTTACTGGTAAGTAAGCCCGCAAAGTTCGGTATCGTGAGGGCATGCCAGACGCGACCGGGCAGGCTGCCCCGAAGGCCAAGCGACCCACCCGCGACGAGCGGCGGGAGGAGATCCTCGCCGCCGCCACGCGCGTGTTCGGGTCCAAGGGCTACCACCAGGGCTCGCTCGTCGACGTCGCCGCCCAGGTGGGCATCACGCACGCCGGGGTGCTGCACCACTTCGGCAGCAAGGACAAGCTGCTGTGGGAGGTGCTCGAGTACCGCGACCGCGTGGACGTGCAGCACCTGGAGGGCAAGCACATCCCGGGCGGCATGGAGCTGTTCCGGCACCTGGTCACCACCGCGAGGCTGAACGCCGACCGGCGCGGCATCGTGCAGGCCTACGCGGTGCTCACGGGCGAGTCCGTGACCGACGGGCACCCGGCGTCCACCTGGGTCGCCGAGCGCTTCTCCGTGCTGCGCGGCGAGATCTCCCAGGCCGTGCGCGAGCTGGCCGCCGAGCGGGACGTGACCCTGCCCGAGGGCGAGCCCGAGCGCGCCGCGGCCGCGGTGATCGCCGTCATGGACGGCCTCCAGCTCCAGTGGCTGCTCGACCCGGAGGCCGTCGACCTGGCGTCGGCCACGGGCTTCGCCATCGAGTCGATCCTGACGGCCACCCTCGGCGCCGCCGTGCGGATCGCGGGCTCCTGACCCGCGACCCGCACGGTCGCCTCACCACTCGGTCTTGAGCCGCCGCTTCTGGTCCTCGCTCGGCGGCACGTCCATCTTCTGCAGCGTGAAGCCCATGACGTCGCTGAACACGGGCGCCGCGACGTCACCGCCGAAGATCGAGCTGTGCGGGCTCTTGAGGAACACCGCCACGGTGTACCGGGGGTCGTCGGCAGGCGCGACGCCGATGAACGACGCCATGTACGTCCAGCCGCCGCCCGCGGGCATCTGCGCGGTACCGGTCTTGCCCGCCACCCGGTAGCCCGGCACGGCCGCATTGGTACCCGTACCGCCGTCCTCGGTCACGGCCTCCATCATCTCGACCAGGGTGTCCGCGGTCTCCTGCGAGATGACCCGCTCACCCGGCTCGCGCCCGGCCGGCGTCGTGACGCCGTCGGGGCTCGTGGAGCCCTCGAAGAGCGTCGGCGTCATCCGCACGCCGCCGTTCGCCACCGTCGAGAAGACGCTGGTGGCCTGCATCGCGTTGACGGACAGGCCCTGCCCGAACAGCACCGCGTACTGCGTGCGACCGTCCCAGTCCGCGACGTCGGCGGGCGGCATGAGGCCCACGGACTCGCCGGGCAGGCCCAGGCCCGTCGGCTCCCCGAACCCGAACTTGTACAGGTAGTCCTGCCGGGTCTGCAGCGGGATCTTCTCGCCGGCCTGCACGGTGCCCGTGTTCGACGACTGCGCCAGCACGCCCGTCAGCGTCAGCCGCTGCACGGGGTGCTCGTGCGAGTCACGGAAGGTCTGGCCGTTCGGCGTCGTGTAGGTGTACGGCACGGTGAACCTGCTGTTCGGGTTCCAGTAGCCGCCCTCCAGCGCCGCGGCCATGGTGATCACCTTGCCCGTCGAGCCCGGGTCGAACACGTCCTTCACGGCGCGCGAACCGCCCGCGACGGCCGACGTCGACCGGTCGTTCGGGTTCACCGCACCCGAGTCCGCGAGCGCCACGATCTCGCCCGTGCGCACGTCCTGCACGATGGCGATGCCGTACTCGGCGCCGGTGGTCCGCTTGGCCTCGTCGATCGAGTCCTGGGCCTTCCACTGGATGTCGTGCACCAGCGAGAGCTGGATGCTGTCGCCCGGGACCGCCGGGACCGACTCCTGGCCGGCGGCCGGGATGCGCAGGCCGTCGAGGCTGCGCTCGTACGTGTCCGAGCCCGCGGTACCCGCCAGCAGGTCGTCGTACGCCGCCTCGATGCCGCCCTGCCCGGTCTGCTCGTCGTCCACGAAGCCGACCAGCGAGCCCGCGACCGTGCCGGCCGGGTAGGTGCGCCGCGAGGTGAGGTCGGTCCGGATGTACGCCCGGATCTGCAGGTCCGCGACGGCGCGCTGCACCTGCGGCACCACGTTCTTCGCGAGCACCTTGTAGCGGGACTCGCCCACGAGCTTGGCCGCCAGCTCGTTCTTGGGCTCGTCGAGGATCGGCGCGAGGAGCTGGGCGATGCCCAGGGCGCCGTCCTGCACCTTGTTGCCCTCGGCGTCGACCCGCCCCGAGCCGCGGAAGTCCTCGATCGCGACCGGGTCGCCCACCACCGTGTACCGGTCCACCGAGGTGGCCAGCACCACCCCGTTCGCGTCCGTGATGTCGCCCCGGTGCGCGGGCGTCACCGCGGTGGCCGTGCGCGCGGCCTCGGCCTTGGCGGCCAGGCTCGGGCCCTCGATGAGCTGCACGTGGACCAGCCGCACCAGGAAGACGAGCACCACCACCGCCGCGATGCCCACGAGCCAGCGCTGCCGTACCTCCGGCCGGCCCGGCCGGGGCGGCAGCGGCCGGGCCACCCGCGACCGCGCGGGGCGCGGCTGCTGGGCGGACGCCGGGCGTGGGGCACCGGGTGCCTGAAGGCCCAGCCGGGTGCTGGTCGCACGCGGCTGGGCCTTCGTGGGCCGGGCCCTGGTCGGCTGAGTCTTGGTGGGCTGAGTCTTGGTGGGCTGAGTCTTGGTGGGCTGAGCCTTCGCGGGCCGGGACGTGGCCTGGGTGGAGCGGGCCTTCGGCGGCTGGGCCTTGCCCTTCGCCTGGCGCGGCTGGGCGGAACGCGGGCCGGCAGCGCGCCCCGACGGGGTGCGCTGCCGGCCCGAGCCCGACGTCGGACCCGTCACTGGTCCGTACCCTTCACCACCTTGCCGGTAAGGACACTGACCATGGTCGGGTTCTCCGCCGGCACCATGCCGAGGCTGCGGGCCTTGGCGGGCAGGTCCGTCTCGGCCGCGCTCAGGTCCTCCTGCAGCACCTGGACGTCCTGGGCGGTCTGCGCCACGTCGCCCTGGAGCTGCGACATCTCGTAGGAGCCGCGCGCGAGCGTGGTGTTGAGCACCAGCACCGCCACGAGCGAGCCGACCATCAGGGTGGCGCACAGCACGAAGAAGGGCACACGACTCTTCGCGTGCAACGGCGCACGGACCACGTCCAGGCGGCGGCCGCGCTGCGCGGCGCCCCCCGAGATCGCGGTCAGCGGTGCCCTGCGGGTGCGAGGCAGCTCGGCCGGACGGACTGCGCGGGCCGTCGCGGCGTTGGTAGCACTCATCGGCGGTCCTCCTTCGTTGTGTGGTGCTTGGTGGTGCGGTTCAGCAGGTGCTCGGGCGTGGGGCGCAGACGCCGCGCGGCGCGCAGCCGGACCGACGCCGAGCGCGGGTTGCGCTCCAGCTCCTCGGCGTCGGCCTCCTCCGCGCCCCGGGTGAGCGCCTCGAGATAGGGCCGGTGGGTCTCGGGCTCGACGGGCAGGCCGGGCGGGGCCGACGACGTGGTGCCCTGCGCGATGGCCCGCTTGACGATCCGGTCCTCGAGCGACTGGTACGACTCCACGACGATGCGGCCGTCCACCGCGAGCGCCTCGATCGCGGCGGGTACGGCCCGCTCGAGCACCTCGAGCTCGCCGTTCACCTCGATGCGCAGCGCCTGGAAGGTGCGCTTGCCCGGGTGACCGCCCGTCTTGCGGGTCGCGGCGGGGATGACGGCGCGCAGCAGGTCGACGAGCTCGCCGCTGCGGTCCCACTCCCGCTCGGCCCGACGCCGGACGATCGCCCGCGCGATCTTGCCCGCGAAGCGCTCCTCGCCGTACTCCCGCAGGATCCGCGCGAGGTCGCGCTCGTCGTACGTGTTGAGCACGACGGCCGCCGTCAGCTCCTGGGTGGAGTCCATGCGCATGTCGAGCGGGGCGTCCTGCGCGTAGGCGAAGCCGCGGTCGGTCTCGTCGAGCTGGAGCGAGGACACCCCGAGGTCCATGAGCACGCCCTGCACGGCGCCGCCGGCGTGCGCGTCGACCACCTCGGTGATCTCGTCGTACACCGCGTGCACCGGCGTGAACCGGTCGCCGAACCGGGCCAGCCGCTCGCCCGCGAGGGCGAGGGCCTGGGGGTCGCGGTCGATGCCGATCACGCGGGCCGCCGGGAGCTGTTCCAGCACGGCCTCGGTGTGGCCACCCATGCCCAGCGTGCAGTCCACCAGGACCGAGCCGGGCTCGGCGAGCGCGGGGGCGAGCAGGTCGACGCAGCGCTGGAGCAGCACCGGGAGGTGGCGGTCGGCGGCGTCACTGCCGGTGCCGGGGCGGTCGTCGGTCGCGTTCATCGGTGTCTCCCTCCTGCGTGGTGCTGGTCCTGCCGTGCTGGTCCTGCCTGCTGGGGGCCGCCCGGTCAGGTCTCCCTCCGCACGGTTCCGGCGGCGGGGAAGTGCGCCGGATCCTGCGGGAGGAGGCCTGGCCGTACGGCCGTCCCCTCGCCCTGCCTAGAAGCTCAGCCCGGGGAAGATCTCCTCGGCCTGGTCGATGTAGTCGGGTTCGGTCTGTTCCTGATATGTGGCCCACGCCTGCGCATCCCACACCTCCACGCGGGTTCCCACCCCGATCACGACCACATCGCGGTCGAGACCGGCGTACGCCCGCAGGTGCGTCGGGATGGAGACGCGGCCCTGCTTGTCCGGGACCTCGTCGCTCGCTCCCGCCAGGAAGTTTCGCGTGTAGTCCCGTGCTGCCTTGCTCGTCACCGGCGCCTGCCGGATCTGGGTGTAGATCTGCTGGAACTCGTCCATCGGCAGAAGAAAGAGGCACCGCTCCTGCCCTTTGGTCATCACCAGACCGTCGGACAGTCGCCCCCGGAACTTGGCGGGAAGGATCAGGCGCCCCTTCTCGTCGAGCTTCGGGGTGTACGTGCCGAGGAGCAGACCCAGACCTGCGAAACCTTCTGCCATCGCAGTCATGGGCCGACACCTCCTTCCGCTCCCGCATACTCCACGCTACTCCACTTTCCACCACCGCACTCGGAAAAACCGTGGGGAGAACTGCCCACCAGCCATCAATGCGCAGGTCAAAGAGGTAAAGAGCAGGTGGAGCAAATTCATGTCCGGCGTGGCGTGGAATGTCCCGGTAGGCGGCTCTGGTCCGCGGTCTCGCACGGGTCCGTCACCTGGCGAGACGTCGTTTCACCAGGGCGAAACAAGCCCTGGGATGTGTGAAGACCGCGTGATGCACTCAACAGAGTGCTTTACATCTCTACTAGGCTGGTCCAGCCGGGGCGAGCGACAGCCGCCCCGCTTCCGAACAGCGCGTACACGCGCGAGAAACCGGCCTGACTCCCGGCCCGATGGAGGTCCCCAGTGCACACCGAACGCGCCACGTCCGGCCTCACGGATCCTCGGTTCGGCGGAGCGCCCGCTCCGCAGGCAGTCCCCGGGCCAGGTGCGCTCGACGAGCTCGTGGAGACCATGGCCCGCGTCCGGGGTGCCGTGGAGTCCGTCGTGACGGGCCGGCCCGGCCTCGCCGACATCACCCTCGCCGTCCTCCTGGCCGAGGGCCACCTGCTCGTCGAGGACGTGCCCGGCGTCGGCAAGACCACCCTCGCCAAGGCCGTCGCGCGCAGCATCGACTGCCACGTGGGCCGCATCCAGTTCACGCCCGACCTGCTGCCGAGCGACCTCACCGGCGTCAACATCTTCCGCACCGGGAGCCACGAGTTCGAGTTCCGGCCGGGGCCGGTGTTCAGCAACATCGTCATCGGCGACGAGATCAACCGCGCCTCGCCCAAGACCCAGTCCGCGCTGCTGGAGTGCATGGAGGAGGGCCAGACCACCGTCGACGGCACCACCCACCAGCTCCCCCGGCCGTTCCTCGTGGTCGCCACCCAGAACCCGGTGGAGATGGAGGGCACGTACCCGCTGCCCGAGGCGCAGCGGGACCGGTTCATGGCCCGCATCACCGTGGGGTACCCGGACATCGACGCCGAGATGCTCATGCTCGACCGGCAGGAGGCCAGCACGCCGCTGGCGCACCTGGAGGCCGTGACCGACGGGCACACGCTGCTGCGGTTCGCGCAGCTCGTCCGGTCGCTGTACGCCTCCCCCTCGGTCAAGCGGTACGTGGTGGGGCTCGTCGGCGCCACGCGTGAGCACCCCGGCCTGCGGCTGGGCGCCTCCCCGCGGGCCTCGCTCCAGCTCCTGCGCGCCGCCAAGGCGATCGCCGCCATGGCGGGCCGCGACCACGTGCTGCCCGACGACATCCAGCGGCTCGCCCGGCCCGTGCTGGCCCACCGCCTCATCCTCACCACCGAGGCGCGTCTCGGCGGCGTGACCCCCGAGACGGTCGTCGACGAGATCGTGCAGCGCATCCCGGTGCCGGCGCTCGAGCCCGCCGACCGGCGCCAGTTCTGAGCGGCCGGGGCGGCACGGTCATGAAGTGGCGTGACACGCTCGCACGGATCAGCCGGGTCCGGCTCACCCCCCGCGGCATCGGGGCGGCCTGCGTGGGCGGGGTGCTGATCCCGCTCGGGCTGGTGCTCACCCTGCCCGACCTGGTGGGCCTCGGCGCCGCGGCGCTCATCGCCGTGGCCGTGGCCTGGCTGGTGATCGGCACCCAGCGGCTGGAGTCCGGCCGGGGCGCCCTGCACGTGACGCGGTCCGTCGCGCCCAACCCCGTGGTGCGCGACCGGACGGCGGACGTGAGCCTCCTCGTCGCCGCGCACCAGGCCTCGGGCGCGGCGTACGAGCGGCTGTCCCGCCTGCGCCTGTCCGAGCAGGCGGCGCACGAGCTCGCCGGGCACCAGGGCATCCGCGCCCGGGTCTCCGCGCGGGCCGACCGGATCACCGTCCACTACTCGCTCACGCCGATGCGCCGCGGGCGCTGGTCGCTGGGCCCGCTGCTGACCACCCGGACCGACGTGTTCGGTCTGGTCCGCGCCACCCAGCCCCTCGGCAGGGCCACGCACGTCCCGGTGTGGCCCCGCACCGTCGAGCTCGCCGTCCGCACCCGGTCGGTGGGCGACGTCGACCACTCCGCCACGGGCGCGCGCCTGCAGTCCACCGACGACTCGGTGCTGCGCGAGTACGTCGCGGGCGACGACCCGCGCCGCGTCCACTGGGCGAGCGCCGCACGCCGCGGCCAGCTCATGGTCCGCGCCGACGAGAGCGCCGGCGTGCGCCCCGTGACCGTCCTGCTCGACCGCTCGCTGCTGCCCCACTGGCAGGAGTCCGGCAGCCTGCGCCGTCCGGCGGCGGTGGACGACGGCGAGTGGGCCGTCGAGCTCGCCGCGTCGATCGCCACCTCGTTCCTCGACGCCGGCCACCCGGCCCGCCTGGTGACCACCAGCGTGGCGCCCAGCGTGGACGGCGTCCGGTTCGCCACCACCCGTGCCAGCCGGTCCGCGCTGCTGGACGCCTGCGTCGACATCCGCGGGCACCGCGGCGCGTCGGAGGGGCAGCACGCGACGAGCACCACCGCGCGAGCGCTCCGGCTCGCCCGTGTCCCGGGCGAGATCGTCGTGGCCGTGCTCGGCCCGCAGGGGCCCGACGCGCGGCACGACCTCGCCGCGCTCGGCGCCGAGGGCACCTGCTGGGGGCTGCTGGTGGCGCCGCGTGGCGCCGGGTTCCAGCACGAGCTGGACCAGACGGCCGCCGAGCTGCGCGCCTCCGGCTGGCACGTCAGCACCTGCGAGGCCCGCACCGACCCGGAGCGCGCCTGGGCCCTGCTCGCGGAGCGTGCGCCGTGATCCCCGCCCACCGCGGCCCGCTGGTCCGCACCGTCGCGTCCGGCGTGCTCGTCGCGATCGCCGTGATCGCGTCCATGCACGCGCTCACGCTCGTCATCGACCCCGGACCCTGGCTCACGGCCGGCACCACCGGCATCGTGCTCGTCTCGGCCACCACGTGCGTCGTGCGGTACCTGCTGCTGCGCAACGCCGTCGACCGCGCCGCCGCCCGCCGGGCGGCGGGCCAGGGCCCGAGCGCGGACCGGGCCGCCGACCGCGCGGCCGGAAGCGCCTCGTTCTTCGCGACGACGGCGGGCCTCGTGGTCGCCGTCTGGTTCGTCCTGGCCCGCTACGGCGGACCGGGCCAGCGGTTCGAGCCGTTCGTGGGGCCGGACTCCGTCGAGCAGGCCCTCGAACGGTTCCGCCAGGCCACCGAGCTGATGAGCACGCAGGTGGCGCCCGTCGACCCCGGCCCGGCCATCAGCATGGTCGCCGTGGGCGGCACGCTGCTGGTGCTGCTCGTGGTGGACTCCCTCGCCGGCGCCCGCATGCCGGGCTTCGCCGGGGTACCGCTCCTGCTCCTGTGGACGCCGTCGCTGACACTCATCGGGGACGTGCAGTGGCAGGTCTTCGTCATCAGCGTCACCGCGATGCTCCTGCTGCTCACCGTCGACCCGGTGGGGCTGACCCCGGGCCGGCGCAGCGACGCCGACTCCGCGGCGGTGCGCCGGGCGCAGCGGTTCCGCTCCGGGATCACGGCCCTGACGTCGGTGGCGGTCGCCGCCACCTCGCTCGGCGTCGCGACCGGCATGGCGGCGCTGCCGGCGCTGGCCGGGACGTGGAACCAGCTCATCTCCACGCCGTCCGACACGGTGGAGCTGTCCTCCGAGCTGGACATGCGCCAGCCGCTGAGCGCTCGGTCCTCCAACACCGTGCTGACGTACACGATGGCCGAGGGCGAGACGTCCGGCCCCCTGCGCGTCATGACGCTCACGGCGTTCGACGGCGTCCAGACCAACCGCAACGTGCCCACCGGCGGCCTGTCCGAGTTCGACCCGTCGACGGTCCTCGCGCCGCCCGGCGAGGGCGCCGACGGCGAACGCCGCCGGATGGACCTGCGGATCGGGCAGCTCGACGGCGCGGAGCTGCCGCTGCCGCTGGAGCCGCGCACCGTCGACGTCCGGGGCCAGTGGGCCTACGACCCGCTGCGGGACGAGGTGCGCAGCGGCGACGGCACCGAGCAGGGTGCGCCGTACACCGTCGAGATCGTCGACCGCGGGCTCACCCCCGAGCTGCTGCGGGCCACGCCCACCTCGGGCGACCCCCGGTCGGCCGGCTACACGGAGGTGCCGGACACCGAGCACCGGGACGACATCGCCGCCTACGCCCAGGAGATCGCCGGCGACGCACCCACCCGGTTCGACGCGGTGGTCGCGCTCCAGAATCACCTGCGCTCGGGCGCCGGGTTCGTGTACAACCCGGACGCCGACTACCGGGGCTCGTCGGACACCGTCTGGGACTTCCTGCAGAACAAGGAGGGGTACTGCACGCAGTACGCCCTCTCGATGATGGTCATGGCCCGCAGCCTCGACATCCCGGCCCGGATCGGCGTCGGCTGGCTGCCCGGCCGGCCCGACGGCGAGGGCAGCTACCGGGTCACGGGCCAGGACTCGCACGCCTGGCCCGAGATCTACTTCCCGTCGGTCGGCTGGGTCCGCTTCGAGCCGACGCCGCAGGTCCAGACCGGCCCGCTGCCCTCGTACGCGAACCCGGGCACGGGCAGCGCGCCCAGCGCCTCACCCACGCCGTCACGCGCCAACGAGGTGCCCCCGCAGCAGCCGTCCCAGCGCCCCGAGCAGTCGGAGCAGGGTGCCGCCGACGACGCGTCGTCGGGCAGCCAGATGTCCGACCAGACCCTGCCGGGCTGGGCCTGGGTGGTCGCGATCGTCGTCGCCCTCGGGGTGCTCGGCGGCGCCGCGTGGCTGCTGCTGCGCCGCCGGACGGAGGTCGAGGAGCTCGACCCCGAGCGGGCCTGGGCCCGCGTCCTGGCGCTGCTCGCCGAGCGGGAGGTGCGGCTCGGCCCGTCGGTCACGCTGCGCCGGGCGCCGGAGGTCATCGCGGACCAGGTACGCGCCAGGACGGGCGCGCCCCTGCCCGACGACGTCGCCGAACGGCTCACCGCCCTGGCCGACGCCGCCGAGGACGAGCGCTACGCCCGCGACTCGACGCCGCCCACGGCCGCCGAGCTCGAGGAGCTCACGGCCACGGTGACGGCGGAGCTCACGGAGGCGCTGACCCGCAAGCCCTGACCCGCATCACACAGACAGGAGCCGGGCCCCTCGGGGCCCGGCTCCTGTCATGTGCCGGTCGTCCGGTCAGGACCACCGGGAACGGTTGGCCGGCTAGCGGCCGCCCTGGTTGCGCCGGTTCTCCCAGCGCTCTTCGAGGCGGGCGAGGAAGCCGGAACGACCGCCACCACCCTGCCGCTTGCGGGCCTTGCGTGCTCCCCCGTGCGAGGGCTGGACGGTGCCGTCTTCGCCGACGACGCCGACCGGACCCTCCTGCTGCTTCTTGCGCGGTCCGAGGAACGCGAAGACCACACCCGCGAACATCAGCACGAAGCCGATGGCCCCGAGCCACGTACGCGACGTCGCTGCACCGACGACAAGAAGAAGCAGGCCGACGACTACGCCGGCCCCGGACAGCACATAACGGAGCGCGTTACCGCGACCTGTGGACTGGAGCGTGTTCGCCAGCCGCGGGTCGTCTGACGTCAGAGCACGCTCCATCTGCTCCAGCACCCGCTGCTCGTACTCGGACAGAGGCATCGAGACCCCCGGATCTCGCAAAGGAACAGTGTCCCTTCCAGGATAGGACGACCCGGCCGTCGGTGGTAGTCGACATCCCGGGCATACCCATGACTATAGGGGCAGATCAGTAAAGATGCGTGCCGTTCTTGCGATGTACACCCAGGTCGATCGCCGTTTTCCCGAACTTCTCACGCACCGCGTCGAGCGCGAGCTCCGCCTCGCGCTGCGCTCCGGAGCGTGGATCGACCGCTTCCTCGAGGGTCGGCTGCTGGGCGGAACCGTCGCGTTCCCGCAGGTTTTCACCCCGCACGCCGACCAGCCGCACCGGGAGGCCGCCCAGATCGACCGCCGCGACGAGCTCCCGCGCCACGAGGTAGATGTCCCGGGCGACGTCCGTGGGCCCGTCCAGCGTTCGCGACCGGGTGAACGTCGCGAAGTCGCTGGAGCGCACCTTCACCGACACGGTGCGGGCCAGCACACCCTGGTGCCGCAGCCGCGCCGCCACCCGGTCGGACAGCTCCAGCACCCGGCGGTTCACCGCCTCGGTGTCGTCCTGGTCGGTGCCGAAGGTGGTCTCCGCGCCGATGCTGTGCTCGCGCTGCTCGGGGACGACAGGGCGCGGGTCGCGACCCCAGGAGAGGTCGTGCAGGTGCGCGCCGCTGACCCGGCCGACGGCCGTCTGCAGGCTCGGCAGGTCCGTGCGGGCCAGCTCCGCGACCGTCGTGATCCCCCACGCGGCGAGCGACTTCTCGGTCTTCTCCCCCACGCCCCACAGGGCGCCGACGGGCAGCGTGTGCAGGAAGTCGACGGTGGCGTCCACCGGGACGAGCATCAGGCCGTCGGGCTTGGCGTGCGTGGAGGCCAGCTTGGCCACGAACTTGTTCCGGGCGATGCCGACCGAGGCCGTGACGCCGTGCTCCTCCTCGATGCGGCGGCGCAGCTCGGCGCCGATCACGGTGGGCGGGCCCAGGCGCCGCCGGGCGCCGCTGACGTCCAGGAAGGCCTCGTCCACGCTGATCTGCTCCACGAGCGGCGTGACCTCCTGCAGCATGCCCATGACCGAGCGGGACACGTCGCGGTACAGGTCGTGGTCGGGCCGGACCACGACGGCCTGCGGGCACAGCAGACGCGCCCGCGTCATCGGCATCGCGGACCGGACGCCGAACGCGCGCGCCTCGTACGTGGCGGCCAGCACGACGCCGCGCTCCTGCCCGCCCACGATGACCGGCAGGCCGCGCAGCTCCGGCCGCCGCGCCAGCTCGCAGGACGCGAAGAACGCGTCCATGTCCAGGTGCAGCACGGAGCAGCCGGACTCGTCCGACCCCCAGTCCCGCCTCGCCGCCGCTGACCGCGGCCCCTTGCTCACGAACGTGCTCCGTTCCCGCTCTTGCCCAGTGCTTGTCTGCCGGCACCCGCCGGCGCCGGTCAGGACGCCTCGGGCACCAGGGACAGGCGCTGCGTCGCGAACCCCGTCTGCGGGTCCACGAGCATCGCCACCTCGTCCCGGAAGTCCTCGGCGCACGCGAGCAGCTCGTCCGCCCGTGCGGGCTCGACCCGCTCCGGACGGCCTGCGTCCACCGCGGCCCGCAGGGGCGCGCCGGAGGCGAAGTAGCCCGACCAGGCCGCGAGGTCCGGCTCGGCGTGCGCGAGCATGTCCCACACCGTCCGCGCGCCGGAGCGCGCCGACGGGCGACCCCGCAGGGCCACGACGGCCGCGGCCGACCGGATGGCCGCGAGGTGCGCGTGCACGAACCGGTCGCCCGGGTCGGCCGCACGCGCGGCCTCGGCGAGCTCCGCGTCCGCCTTGCGCAGCAGGGCGCTGACGCCCGGCGGGACGGCGCGTGGCACGAGCATGCGTGCCGAGACCACGTCCCGCCCGCTCTGAGACTGCATGGTGCCCATCTCGAACCTCCGATCGAACCCCTTGTGCGACACTATCGAACATACGTTCTATCCTGTCAAGCGCACCGCGGGTCCGGGAGACACTGTCCTCATGGCCCGCCGCTCCGCCCGACGCCGCCCATCCTCCTCCGCACCACTGACACTCCCCGCCGAGCTGCCCGTCGGCCCCGTGCCGATCAGCACCGGCACCGCCGAGGTGGTGCCCGACCCCGACTTCCCGCAGCGGGTGACGCTGCACGTCAACGGAGTGCCGAGCTCCAGCCTCGATCTCGCCGACCCCGGTTTTCTCGACTTCGAGTACATGCAGCAGATGGCCGCGTTCGTGGCCCTCCTGCCGCCCGGGCCGCTGCGGGTGCTGCACCTCGGGGCCGCCGGCAGCGCCTTCGCACGGCACGTGGAGCACGAGCGGCCCGGCTCCCGCCAGCTCGGCGTCGACCTCGACCCCCGCCTCCTGGAGCTCGTGCGCGAGTGGTTCGCGCTGCCGCGCTCGCCCCTGCTGCGCCTGCGCGCCGACGACGCGGGGCGCGCCCTGTCCACCGCCCGCGACGCCTCCTACGACGTGGTGGTCCGGGACGTGTTCGCGGGCGACCGCACGCCGGCCCACCTGGTGGGCACGGGGTTCGCCGCCGAGGCCCACCGCGTGCTGCGTCCCGGCGGCGTCCTCCTGGTGAACTGCGCCGACCGGCCGCCGCTGACCACCGCGCGCCGTGAGGTCGCGAGCCTCGCGGAGGCGTTCGGGCCCGACGCCGCGGCGCAGGGCCGGCTCGCCGCCGTCGCCGAACCAGCGATCCTCAAGGGGCGCCGGTACGGCAACCTGGTCCTCGCGGCCGTCCGCGAGCTGCCCGAGGAGCCGGCGCACGACGACGGGTCCGACGCCCCGGAGGGCACCCGCGACGGCGTCCGGGACGACGCCCGGGCGGAAGGTCCGCACGAGGGTGCCCAGGAGGCCGCACAGAGCCCCCTGGGGACCCGCGACGTCGTCGAGCGCCCGGATCTGCGGGACCCGCGTCTGGGGCGCGCCCTGCGCACCCTGGCGGTGCCCGCCACCCTCCTGGCCGGCGCGGACGCGGCGGCGTTCGCGGGCACGGCGGCCCCGCTGGCGACCCCGGCCCCCGACCCGGCGACCTGACCCGCCACGCCACGCGAAAAGGCCGCCCTCCCCGGAGGGAGGGCGGCCTTCTCACGAGTTACGTCAGAGCGGCACGACTGCTTCCGCCTGCGGACCCTTGGGACCCTGCGTGATCTCGAACTCGACCCGCTGGGCCTCCTCGAGAGACCGGTACCCGTTGGACTGGATCGCGGAGTAGTGCACGAAGACGTCGGCGCCGCCGCCGTCCTGGGCGATGAACCCGTACCCCTTCTCCGCGTTGAACCACTTCACAGAACCCTGCGCCATGCTGTCCTTCGACCTTCCGTCCGGGATCCGACGGCGAGCCCGTTGCCCGCCCCCGTGCCGCAATGCTTTCCCGACTTGCTCACGACACGGCGGACGTGGCCTTGGTACGTCACTGCAACGTGCGCCAGTGTGGCATGGACCACTCAAATGTGCCACGGAACACGCACATTTCTGCCGCAGCTATGACACACCGGGCCGCGGAGTCACCGGGTGCGTGCCTCGTTCCTCGGCCCACACCCTGCGCTGCGAGGCCGGCTCAGACTCTGCCTTCTTGCGACTGAGCCTGCGGCTCAGTCGCCGTTCTGCTGTGCGAGGAACCGCTCGAACTCCGCGCCCAGCTCCTCCGCGCTCGGGATCGGCGTGGTCTCCGCGAGCAGGCTCGGCCGGCCGATCGACCGCGCGAAGGCGTCGTACTGCTCCTCCAGCGCCTTGACGACGGCGGCGATCTCGGTCGACTCCGCGACCTGCTTCTCCACCTCGATCTTGGCGTCGGTCGCGGCCTCCTCGAGGGCGGGGACCGCCAGGTCGAGCCCGGTCGCCCGCTCCGTGTGGTGCAGCGCGACCACCGTGGCCGGCGGGTACTGCGACTGCGCCAGGTAGTGCGGCACGTGGACGGTGAAGCCGAGCGCGTCGTGCCCCGCCTCGCCGAGCCGGTACTCGAGGAGCGCGGACAGCGAGCCCGGCACCTTCACGCTGCCGAACCACGACGTGTAGTCGTCGACCAGGCCGGGCCGGGTGGCGTGCGCCGTCAGCGACAGCGGGCGGGTGTGGGGCAGTCCCATCGGGATGCCCTGGATGCCGACCACGAGGCTCACGCCGAAGCGCTCGACGAGCTGGATCAGCCCGGCCACCACGCGTTCCCACTGCAGGTCCGGCTCGGCGCCGTGCAGCAGCAGGAAGCCCGTGCCCTCGGCGTCGGTCAGGTGGTCGACCGCGAGGTAGGGGGCCTGGTAGTCGGCCCACCGGTCGGAGTCGAAGGTCATCGTCGCCCGCTTGGAGCGGTAGTCGAGCAGCTGGTCGACGTCGAACGTCACCAGACGCTCCACGCGGAACTCGTCGATCAGGTGCTCGACGGCGAGGTCGCCCGCGCTGCCGGCGTCCACGAACCCGCGGACGGCATGGAGCAGTACGGGCCCGTCGGAGCTGCCGGGCACGCTGCGACCCAGCGTGCGCTCCACCGCTGCCTCGTCGACGTCGTAGATGCCCTGGGGGTCTAGCACGTGCGCTCCCTCGCTCGTCGGAGTACTGCCGATCACCCGATCCGAAAGGGTGTCTGCTCTGGTCCAACGTCGGGACGGCCGGGTGTCTTCCCGTTACGCCCACAGCGTCGCGAGCAGTTCCCGGCTCACCTGCCGGGCAGCCGCACCACGGACACGAAGAAGTCGTCGATCTGGCGCACCACGTCGATGAACCGGTCGAAGTCCACCGGCTTGGTCACGTACGCGTTGGCGTGCAGCGAGTAGGAGCCCACCACGTCCTCCTGGGCGTCCGACGTGGTCAGCACCACCACGGGGATGTGCCGCAGCATCGGGTCGCCCTTGGCGACGGCGAGCACCTCGAGGCCGTCCATCTTCGGCAGGTTGAGGTCGAGCAGCACCAGGTCAGGGGTCGGCACCTTGGCGTACTGCCCCTGCTTGCGCAGGAACTCCAGCGCGCTCACGCCGTCGCCGACCACGGAGACGTTGTTGGCGACGCGGTGATCCTCGAACGCCTCGCGCGTCATCAGGACGTCGCCCGGATCGTCCTCCACGAGGAGGATCTCCATCACCTTCTGACCGCTCACGTTGACCACCCGGCCCGTACCTGTCCCATGGAGTCCTCATCGGCGGGCCCCTTCGTCGCGCCCCGCCGTCGGCCCTGGTCAGGCCGCTTCATTGAAGCGTAGTCGACTGGGCCCGTTCGGTCGAAAGGCGCCCCGTCGCGGGTTGCCCCTGCCGCCGGGCCAGGGTGAACCGCACGATGGTGCCGCCGCCGTCCGCCGGCTCGATCCAGATGCGGCCCTTGTGGTACTCCACGATCCGTTTCACCAGCGAGAGGCCGATGCCGGTGCCCGCGTACTGCTCGCGCGAGTGCAGGCGCTGGAAGATGACGAACACCCGCTCCGCGTACTGGGCGTCGATGCCGATGCCGTTGTCCACCACCGAGATCTCCCAGTGCGCCCGCATGCTGCGCACCTCGATCCGCACGTTCGGCGTCCGCTCAGGGTCGCGGAACTTGAGCGAGTTGCCGATCAGGTTCACGAAGATCTGCTGCAGCAGGGCGCGCTCGCCGTGCACCACGGGCATCGGGTCGTGGACGATCTCGGCCCCCGACTCCGCGATCCGCTCCGACAGCTCGGACAGCGCCGCGGTGAGCACGCCCTCCAGCTCCACGTCCTCGCGCGGCACGCCCGTGCGGCCCACGCGCGAGAAGCTCAGCAGGTCCTGGATGAGCCGCTGCATGCGCTTCGCGCCGTCCACGGCGAACTCGATGTACTGGTCGGCGCGCTCGTCGAGCGACTCGCCGTACCGCTTCTGCAGGAGCTGCGTGAAGCTCGCGACCTTGCGCAGCGGCTCCTGGAGGTCGTGCGAGGCCACGTAGGCGAACTGCTCCAGGTCGCGGTTGGAGCGCTCCAGCTCGCGCGCCTGCTCGCTCAGCAGGGTGTGCGCGTTCTCCACCTCCTGGTGCGACAGGCGGATCTCCTCCACCTGGTGCACCAGCTCGCGGCGCATCGTCTCCACGTGCATGGCGAGCAGGGCCACCTCGCCCGTGCCGGCGGGCCGGATCTCGCGCCCGAGCACGCCGCTGCTCACCACCCGGACGGCGGCCGTCAGCTCGGTCAGCGGCCGGATCACCCAGGACTCCAGGGCGAGCCACATCATCGTGCCCATCAGCACGACCACGAGCACGAGCGTCGCCACCGCCCCCAGCAGCAGCCGCTCCCAGACCGTCCGGGTGGCCACGATCGCGTCGCGCTGCGCCCCCAGCTCGGCCAGGTAGTGGACGACGGCGGTGTTGGCGGCCGCGTACAGGGCGTCACCCTCGGCGGTCGGCGGGGCCGTGCTGAGCAGCTCCATGCGGCAGGCCACCTGGCCCGCCGGCGCCGCCTCGACGGCCGCCACCACGGGTTCGGCGTACTCGTCGAACCAGGCGTCGGTTCGCCGCACCGCCTCCTCGTAGGCCAGCGCCACCTCGGCGTCCGACTGCAGGGCGCGCCGCTCGACGTCGGCCAGGAGCATGATGCGGCCGCTCGACCCGACGGCGCGCGTCCAGGGCTCCAGGGCGGCCTCGTCGCACGTGGCGCGGTAGGCACGCAGCGACGAGTCGGCGTCGGCGAGCGCCAGGGACGCCCGCTCGCCGTCCACCAGGGCGCGGTAGTACGGGCCGTCGGCCCGGGCGTCCAGGCCGCGGGACTGGACCAGGGCGAGCACCGCGACGGCGAGCGCCAGCACGAGCATGGCCGCGACCGCGCCGAGCAGCCGCGCGAGGCGGCGACGCATCGACACACCGGTGAACCGGTGCTCGTCCGGCACCAGAGTCATGCCCGCGACCACTCCACCGAGTCGGCCAGGGTCGAGGTGCGTTCACCGGGCTCCGTGGCTCCGGCGCCGGCCCAGCCGACGAAGAGGAGCGCGGCGTCGTCGACCAGGGGGCCGCCGTGCAGCGCGCGCACCCGGCGCAGCACCCGGGTCACCACCTCGT
This sequence comes from Promicromonospora sp. MEB111, assembly GCF_030209445.1. GTDB lineage: Bacteria > Actinomycetota > Actinomycetes > Actinomycetales > Cellulomonadaceae > Promicromonospora. Next base: position 140,310 of record NZ_JARVSD010000004.1, on the reverse strand, counting down.
CCGTGCCCTGGTCCATCTCGTGCTCGACGACGCTGCGCAGGCCGTGCGCGCCGAGGCGCGGCATCCGGCCGTGGGCGCTGGGTGGCAGCACGGGCGTGCCCCCGGGGTCGGCGCCGACCGCCGCCTCCACGAGCCCGTCGGTGTAGAGCACCGCGGTCCACACCTCCGGCAGGCGCACGCGGTGCGCGGTCCAGGTGCCCTCGACGGGGATGCCGAGCGCGCGGCCGCGGTCCGACGAGGGCAGCTCCTCGCACCGGTGGGTGGCGGCGGCCTCGCCGGCCGGGGTCTGCGGCACCACGAGCAGCGGCGGGAGGTGCCCGGCGAGGTAGACGTCCATGTGCGAACGGTCCGCCGAGATCACGGCCTGGCAGATGGTGACGAACACCTCGGGGCGGCCGCGCTCGGCCAGGAGCACGCGCTCCAGCAGGGGCAGCACGTCGTCCGCGGGCGTACCGGCCAGCACGAGGGTGCGCCACGCCGTGCGCATGGCGGCGCCGAGGGCGGCCTCGTCGGGGCCGTGCCCGGCGACGTCGCCGATGACCGTGACCAGGGTGCCGTCCGGTCGCTCGACGGTGTCGAAGAAGTCGCCGCCGAGCAGGCCGTTGCCGCCCGGCAGGTAGCCGACCATGACCGAGACCCGCTCGTCGGTGACGAGCTCCTTGGGCAGCAGCGCGCGCTCCAGCCGCGTGGTCTCGGCCGCGCGCACCTCGCTGCGGAAGAGCGCGATCTGCTGGGCGGCGGAGCGGCGGCGCAGCGTCGCGTAGCGCAGGCAGCGGGCGAGCCCGTCGCCGTCCACGTCACCCTTGACCAGGTAGTCGTCGGCGCCGTTGGCGACGGCGGCGGAACCCAGCTCGTTCGACGTGTTGCCGGTCAGCACCACGACGGCGGGCTGCACGGGCAGCACCTCGATGCCCTCCATGACGCGGCGCAGGGCGCCCAGCCCTTCGGCGTCGGGCAGGCCCAGGTCGAGCAGCAGGCAGTCCACCGAGACCATGGACAGGATGCCGAGCGCCTCGTCCACGGAGCGGGCACGGTGGAGGTCGGCGCGGAGGTCCGCCTCGACGTCCGCGTCGGCCAGCAGCTCGCTCACGAGGAACGCGTCGGCGTCGTCGTCCTCGACCAGGAGCACCGAGATGGGGCCGTCGAGCCGGGCCGGGCGCGCCTCGGGTCCGGACCCGCCTCCGGGCCTCGCAGATCCCGCCCCGCCCAGTGCCATGGCGGCGATCCTATCCAGCGAGATGACGCCGTGTCAGCGGACAGGCCGACGGGTGGGCAATAATGGTCGGCCGGTTGATAACGACCGGAGTTTTCTCGCTGGTGGCACACGGAGGTAGGGCGTGACGGGAATCGCGGGCGAGCTCGCCCACGAGCAAGCAGTCGTCGACACGATGTACGTCCGCTTGGACACCCTGCGCGGCACCACCGCGAACCGCCTGCGGGACGTGCGCCTGGCGGGTGCCTCGGGCACGCACCAGAACCGTTCCGAGCGGGACGCGTTCGCCACGCTGTACGAGGACCGCGCGGCGCAGCTCGACGCCGTCGAGGACCGGCTGGTCTTCGGCCGGCTCGACCTCGCCGAAGGGTCCGGGGACGGGACGGTGACCCGGTACGTGGGGCGCATCGGGCTGACCGACGCCGAGCACAGGTCCATGCTGACCGACTGGCGCGCCCCGGCGGCCGAGGCCTTCTACCGGGCCACGGCGCTGCACCCGGGCGACGTCCGGCGCCGGCGGCACCTGGTGACCAAGGGCCGTTCGGTGACGGGCCTGGAGGACGAGGTCCTGGACCTCGAGGGCGACATCGACGCGGACGCACTGTCCGGCGAGGGCGCGCTGCTGGCGGCGATGGCCCAGGGCCGCACCGGCCGGATGACGGACATCGTCGCGACCATCCAGGCCGAGCAGGACCGGATCATCCGCTCCGACCTCACCGGGGCGCTGGTGGTCCAGGGCGGTCCCGGCACCGGCAAGACCGCGGTGGCGCTGCACCGCGCGGCGTACCTCCTGTACGCGCACCGGCGCCTGCTGGAGCGCTCCGGCGTGCTGGTGGTCGGCCCGTCGAGCGCGTTCCTGCGGTACATCGACCAGGTGCTCCCCTCGCTCGGCGAGACCGGCGTGGTGTCCACCACGATCGGCGACCTCATCCCGGGGATCCGGGCGACCGCCGTGGACGAGGGGCAGGTGGCGCGGCTCAAGGGCCTGCTGCTGTGGCGCAAGGTGATCCGCCGGGCCGTGCGGGCGCGCGAGCGCGTGCCGCGGCACGACGTCGAGGTGCGGGTCGAGGGGCACGACTTCGTGATCCGCCCGCGCGACGTCGCCGACGCGATCGCGCGCGCCCGCCGCACGCACAAGCCGCACAACCTGGCCCGCGCGTCGTTCGTGCGCGACATGCTCGGCCGGCTGGCCGACCAGTACCGCGACTTCGACGGCGCCCCGCTGTCCTCGGAGGACCGCGCTGCGGTGACCGAGGACCTGCGCTCCGACCGCGACGTCCGCGTGGCGCTGAACCTCGCCTGGCTGCCGATCACGCCGGAGAAGCTGGTCGCGGACCTGTACGCCAAGCCGCACCGGCTGGCCGAGGCCGCGCCGGAGCTGTCCGAGCGCGAGCGGCGCCTGCTGGTCCGGGAGCCGGGCGCACCGTGGACGGAGTCGGACGTGCCGATCCTCGACGAGGCGTACGAGCTGCTGGGCGAGGACGACTCCGTGGCGCGGGCCGAGGCCCGCCTCCTCGAGGCCGAGCAGGCGCGCGAGGTCGAGTACGCGCGCAGCGTGCTGTCCGCGACCGGCGCGGGCGGCGGCCTGGTCGACGCCGAGACGCTCGCCTCCCGGTTCGCCGCGAGCGGTCCGTCCCTGACGACGGCGGAGCGCGCCGCCGGCGACCGCTCCTGGACCTACGGCCACGTGGTGGTCGACGAGGCGCAGGAGCTCTCTCCCATGGCCTGGCGGGCGCTGGTGCGCCGTGTGCCGACGCGGTCGATGACCATCGTCGGCGACGTCGCCCAGACCTCGTCGGCGGCGGGCGCGCGCAGCTGGGACCGCATGCTCACCCCGCTGCTGCGTGACGGCTGGCGGCTGTCCGAGCTCACGGTCTCCTACCGCACGCCGTCCACCGTGGCCGACACCGCCCAACGGGTCGCGCGGGCCGCGCGGCTGCCCGTCTCGGAGCTGCGGGCCGCGCGCGACGTCGAGGGCTCCCTCGACGTCGTCCCCACGCCGGCGGGCCCGGACGGCCTGCCGGACCACGGCGTCGTGGTCGCCCAGGCGCTCGGCCTCGTCAAGGAGCTGGTGGGGCCCGACGCCGGCCGGGTGGCCGTCGTCGCGCCCGCGGGCGCCGTCGCGCGCCTGGCCGACGTCGTGGCCGGGGCGCTCGCCTCGGCCGTCGGCGCCGAGGAGGCCGCCCGCCTGTCCGCCCAGCGGCCCGAGGACGCGCAGGTGACCGTCCTGGCGCCGCGCGAGACCAAGGGCCTGGAGTTCGACGCCGTGGTCCTGGTGGAGCCGGCCGCGATCGCCGAGGGCGAGGGCGGGACCAGCGACCTGTACGTGGCGATGACCCGCCCCACGCAGCGCCTCGTCGTGGTGCACGCGCGCGACCTGCCCGAAGGGTTCTGACCCGCGCCCGCCACGGGCGGCCCGTCGTCGGCCCCGCGTCCCACCTGCCGTCCCAGCAGGCGGGACGTGGGCCCGATCCGTTTGTCGCTACCGCTCCCCCTGGCGCACCATGGGTGCGTGCAGCGAGCCCTTCTCCTCGAGAACGTCCACCCCACCTCCGTCCCGATCCTCGAGTCGGCCGGGTACGAGGTCGACTACCGCAAGGGAGCGCTCGACGAGGACGAGCTCATCGCGGCGCTCGACGGCGTCCAGCTCCTGGGCATCCGGTCCAAGACCGAGGTGACGGCGCGCGTGCTGGCCGAGAGCGACAGCCTGGTCGGCGTCGGCGCCTTCAGCATCGGCACCAACCAGATCAACCTGACGGCGGCCGCGCACCGCGGCGTCGCGGTGTTCAACGCGCCGTTCTCCAACACCCGCTCCGTGGTGGAGCTGGCGATCGCGGAGATCATCTCCCTGACCCGCCGCATGACGGAGCGTGACCGTGCCCTGCACGCGGGCGTGTGGGACAAGTCGGCGGACGGCTCGCACGAGGTGCGCGGCCGCACCCTCGGCATCATCGGCTACGGCAACATCGGTTCGCAGCTCTCCGTGCTCGCCGAGAACCTGGGCATGTCCGTCGTCTTCTACGACACCGCGGAGAAGCTGGCGCTGGGCAACGCGCGCCGCCTGGAGACCCTGGACGAGCTGCTGGAGACGGCCGACATCGTCACGCTGCACGTGGACGGCCGCTCCGGCAACGCCGGCCTCTTCGGCGAGAAGCAGTTCGCCCGCATGAAGCCGGGCGCGATCTTCCTCAACCTGTGCCGCGGCTTCGTGGTCGACGTCGACTCGCTGGCCGAGCACATCACGTCGGGGCACCTGTCGGGCGCCGCGGTCGACGTCTTCCCGGAGGAGCCCAAGAAGCGCGGCGACACCTTCGAGTCGGTGCTGCGCGGCCTGCCGAACGTGATCCTCACGCCGCACGTGGGCGGCTCCACCGAGGAGGCGCAGGAGGCGATCGGCCAGTTCGTGGCCAAGAAGCTGAGCGACTACGTGACGACCGGGTCGACGATGCTCAGCGTCAACCTCCCCAACCTCCAGCTGGAGCACACGGGCGTGGGGCGCATCAAGCTGCTGCACCGCAACGTGCCGGGCGTGCTGGCCACCGTGAACCAGATCTTCGCCGACCACGGCGCCAACATCGAGGGCCAGATGCTCGCCACGCGCGGCGACATCGGCTACGTGGTCACGGACATCTCGGACGTGACCGAGCGGGGCGCCTCGAAGAAGCTCCAGGCCCTGGACTCGACCATCCGGCTGCGGATCCGCGACGCGTTCGAGCGCCCCGAGTTCCCGCCGGGACCGGCCGCCCGCTGACCATCCCGGCGGCGCCGGTGGCGCCGCCGGAATCGCCGGCACCGGTCAGGCCGGCCCACCGGGCACGGGCAGCGGCCGCACGCCGTCGATCGCGAGGGAGACGAGCCGCACGGCCTCGTCGGCCGCGTCGGCGTCCCCCTCGGTGACCAGCGAGACCGCGTTGACGAGGGTCAGCAGGTCGATCATGGACGTCTCGCGCCGCACCGCACCGGCGTCCTGGGCACGTCGTAGCAGCTCGCCGCCGGCGTCGAGCAGCATCGCCCCGCAGCCCGTGCCCGACGGCGGGTGGGCCGGCCCCATCCTCAGCGATGCCGCCAGCCCGCGGGTGGTCGCGCCGTAGACGGCTACCGCCCGCAGCCACGTCACGAGCGCCTCACCGGGATCGTCGCTCGTCGCGAGCTCGCGGGCCTGGGCGCACAGGGCCTCGACGCGGTCGTGGAAGACCTCCTCGAGCAGCGCCTGCCGGGTCGGGAAGTGGCGGTGCAGGGTGGCCGAGCCGACGCCTGCCTGCCGGGCGATCTCCTCGAGCGACGCGCTCGCCCCGGACCGCGCGACCTCGGCCTCCGCGGCCGCCAGGATGCGGTCGTAGTTGCGCCGGGCGTCCGCCCGGAGCGGTCGTGCCGGCGCCGCCGAGGCGGCCGCGGTGTCTGCCACACGAGCTCCAACCAGTGATCGACCGGGGTGTCCCTCCACATCGTAGCCGGGCCGCTCGTTGACAAACGGGGTGCCCCTCCATATGTTGGTCGAACAACCGGGGTGCCACCCCACTTGAGCGATGGAGATACCCGCGATGGAGATGCTGATGAGTGTGACCACCGAGCCGCGCGTGGTGCTGGTGACCGGAGCGAGCTCCGGGTTCGGCCGCCTGACCGTGGAGTCCCTGGCCCGGCGCGGTCACCAGGTGTTCGCCGCACTGCGCGGCGTGAGCGGCCGGAACGAGCGGGCCGCCGCCGAGCTGACGGCGTTCGCGGCCACAGAGGGACTGGACCTCCGGGTCGTCGAGCTCGACGTGACGGACCAGGCGTCCGCCGACCGCGCCGTCGCCGACGTCCTGCGGACGGCGGGACGGCTCGACGTGGTCGTCAACAACGCCGGCGCGATCTTCCCCGGACCCGTCGAGGCGTTCTCGGCCGACGAGGCGCAGCGGCAGCTCGACGTCAACGTGCTCGGCGCGCTCCGGGTGAACCGGGCCGCCCTTCCGCACCTCCGGGAGCAGGGTCACGGCGTGCTGGTCCAGATCGGCTCGGTCTCGAGCCGGGTGACCCTGCCGTACAGCGGCCTGTACGCCGCGAGCAAGGCCGCGCTCGGCAGCCTCACGGAGGCGTGGCGCCACGAGCTGGCGCCCTTCGGCGTCGAGTCCGTCACGGTCGAGCCCGCCCCCTACCCGACCAGCATCGGGACGAACGCCGCCCCGCCCACGGACGCGGACCGGATGATGGTCTACGGCGACGGCATGGGCCGCTTCGTCGCGGAGCTGACCGGACGCCAGGCCGAGGCGGACGAGGACCCGCGGGCGGTCGCCGACGCGCTCGTCGAGCTCGTCGAGCTGCCCGCCGGCACCCGGCCGTGGCGCACGGTCGTCGCGCCGGAGGCCCAGCGTCAGGCCGTCGAGGCCGCCGGCCGGGCAGCGGACGACGCCGCCCGGGCCGTGAGCTCCGACATGGGCGTGGCCGCCTTCCTGACCTCCGGTCAGCCGAGCACGGAGGCCGGGATCTTGTAGGCCGAGAACGCGTCGGCCACCTTGCCCTCGTCCAGGCCGTACCGCTCCAGCGTGTACGCGTGCGGGCGGTGACCGCTCCGGTCGAGGGCCGCGGCGAGGTTGGCGTCGTCCGTCGCGCCCCAGTCCAGGCCCAGGGTCTCGAAGAGCCCGTGCACCACCGTCTCGGGGTCCTTCATCAGGTCGTCGTAGACCACGTCGATCACCGCGTCGTCGGGCAGCTGCTCGCGCAGCCCGACCGCGCGCTCCACCCCGCCTGCGGAGATCTTCAGCCAGTCCTGGCCGATCCGCTCCAGGTCGATGCGGCCGGGCTTGATGTACATCGTCTCCGTCGCCTCGGCCATGGAGCAGCCGGAGGCGACGGCGGCGCCCGGCGCCCGGTGGGTCCAGACGAAGCGCGCCCCGGAGAAGGCCCGCAGGATCTCCGGCATCCGCCACAGGTCCATGGGGTGCTTGAGCACCCAGCGCTCCGGCGGCTCGCCGGCGGCCATGATCTGCAGCGCGTCGCGCAGGAAGCGGTAGTCCTCGGTGAGGTCGGCCCCGCCGACCCAGTCCAGGTAGCGCGGCGCCGGACCCCAGGTGGCGAACATCTCGGTGTGGGCGCGCAGCATGAAGTCCTCCTCCTCGCTGTCGGCGATCAGCGGGTGCAGGTGACCCCACGTGGGGCTGAGCTTGGCCACGGTCGCGTACCGCTTGCGGGCCTGCGCGACCAGCTTCTCGCGCTCCGCCTCGGGGCGCGGCAGGCCCAGGTTGTCCATCTCCCACAGCTTGGGGCCGCGGTGGCCGGGGTGCCGGGCGATCAGGTTGTACGTGAGCGTGGTCCCGGTGCGCGGCAGGCCGACGACGAACACCGGCGCCGTCACCGGCTCGTCCCGCACCTCGGGCCGGCTCGCCTGGATGTCGCGCACGATCGCGCGGTTGGTCAGCCGGGCCCGGATCTGGTCCTGCGTGCTGGACCAGCCCATGGCGCTCAGGTCGGGGTTGGCGGCGTGGTCCGCCAGCAGCAGGCGCAGGCTGTCGAGGGCCGCGAGCTCGTCGGCGCCGAGCGCGACCCGCCCGCGCTGGGCGTCCTGGAGCAGGCTCTCGAAGACGGCGTCGGGGTCCTTGCGGGTGCGCAGGCCGGGGGCGAGCAGCACGTTGAGGATACGGAGCAGAGGTGTGGCCTGGGGCATAGCGCACATCCTGCCGATGCGGCCGGGCGCCGACAAGCGCCGTCGCGCCCCTTGCCGGATCGTGACCTGCGGCATTGCCACTGGCAATCTCCGACCGCTCGCCGTTAGCATCCCGAGCGAGGGCTTGTGCCCGGTGTCACGAACGACCCGGGGCCGGCCGCCGACGAGAGGGGAAACGTGACCGCATCACCGCCGTCGGGTTCAACGGTGCGCCTGGACGACGTGACCGACCGGACGCTGCTCGTGGAGACGACGGCGGCGGCCGACGCGAACGCGGTGTACGAGCGGCTGCGGGAACGGTGGGGCTCGGTCGCGCCGGTCGACCTCGAGCCCGGGGTGCCGGCCTGGCTGGTGCTGGGGCACTCCGCGGCCGTGGGCGTGCTGCGGGACGACCGCACGTTCATCAAGGACCCCTCGATCTGGAACGGGCACGGCAAGGACCTGCTCGGCCCGGCCTCGACGCTGCACCTCGTGCTGGCGAAGACCCCGAAACCCACGCTGGCCGACGCCGACGGCCCCAAGCACGCCCGCCTGCGGCCCCCGGTCGACGACGCCCTGGAGCAGATCGACGAGACCCGGGCCGGCGCGATCACCCGCCGGCTGTGCGGCATGCTCATCGACCGGTTCCAGGACCGCGGCCGCGCCGACCTCGTGGCCGAGTACGCCGCGGTGGTCCCCTTCCTGGTGCTGTCCGAGCTCGACGGGCTGGAGCCCACGCAGGCCCAGCGCCTGCAGGAGATCACCCGGGCGATCTTCGAGGCGGGCGCGGACGCCCGCGCGCTGACCGACGAGCTGCGCGAGATCGTCACCGGGCACATCGTCTACAGCCGCGAGCGCGGCACGCGCGACATCGCCGGCGTGCTGTCGGTGCACGACAACTTCGAGAACGACCTCGAACGGGCCCAGACGCTGACGGCCATCACCGCCGCGGCGACCGAGGCGCTCATGGCGTGGATCGCCCAGACGCTCGTGCTGGTGTTGAGCGACCCGCGGTTCTCGCACCGGATCTCGGGCGGCCGCCTGCACATCGACGACGCGCTCGACGAGGTGCTGTGGCGGTCCACGACCAACCCCAACCTGATGCCGCGGTTCGCGGTGCGCGACGTGGTGATCGACGACAAGCTGATCCAGCGGGGCGACACCGTGGTGGTCGCCGTGCACGCGGCCAACCACGACCCGCTGGTGCAGTCCGACGACCCGTGGGACACCGTCGGCAACCGCGCCTACCTGTCCTTCGGCGCGGGGGTGCACCGCTGCCCCGCGCCGCGGCTCGGGCGCGTGGTCTCGCGGATCGCGGTCGCCGAGCTGCTGCAGCGCCTCCAGGTCACGCTCGTGGGCGACCCGGACGAGGTCGAGTGGGCCACCAGCCCGTGGATGCGGTTCCCGGCCCGGCTGCCGGTCACGTTCCCCTCCCCGCACGAGCAGGCCCCGTCGCCCCGACCCCTCTTCCCGACGACGGCGCCGCGCCGGTGAGCGACGAGGAAGGCCCCCGCGCGTAGCCTCGGGGGCTTCCGCTCGTACTTCCTTCGTGGACTGGGAGCCACGGCGGGCGGCGGCGGCCGGGGCCGCTACCGCGGCAGGGTGAGGATCTCCGCCCCGTCGTCCGTGATGGCGATGGTGTGCTCGCTGTGCGCGGTGCGGCAGCCGGTCGCGCTGCGCAGGGTCCAGCCGTCGCCGTCGGTCACGAGCTCGTCGGTGTCCGCCATGACCCACGGCTCCAGCGCCAGCAGCAGCCCCGGGCGCAGCCGGTAGCCGCGGCCGGGCCGCCCGGTGTTCGCGACATGCGGGTCCTGGTGCATGGTCGACCCGATGCCGTGCCCGCCGAACTCCGTGTTGATCGGGTAGCCGGCCGCGCCGAGGACGGTGCCGATGGCGTGGGACAGGTCGCCGATGCGCGCCCCGGGCCCGGCGGCGGCGATCCCCGCGGCCAGCGCGCGCTCGGTCACCTCGATCAGGGCGACACTCTCGGCGTCGGCGGCCGGGGCACCGCCCACCACGAAGCTGATCGCGGAGTCCGCGGCGATCCCGTCGAGGGACACGGCGAGGTCGAGCGTCAGCAGGTCGCCGTCGGCGAGCCGGTAGTCGTAGGGCATCCCGTGCAGGACGGCGTCGTTCACGGCCGTGCAGATGTAGTGGCCGAACGGCCCGCGGCCGAAGGACGGCGCGTAGTCGACGTAGCAGGACTGTGCCCCGGCCGCGGCGATCATCTCCCGGGTCCACCGGTCGATGTCCAAGAGGTTGGTGCCGGCCGTGGCGCGGTCCCGCAGCGACCGCAGGATGCCGGCGACCAACGCGCCCGACTCCTTGGCGCGGACCAGCTCGGCAGGGTTGAGGATCTCGATCATGGGGTGCCCTTCGCACGCTTACCAATAACTATCCCGGCCATGTTATCCCGGTATTAGTATTGGCATCATGGTCAGGTTGCCGCTCACCCCCGCCGAGGTCGAGCGCGGACAGCGCCTCGGCTCCCTTCTGCGTCGCGCCCGCGGGAACCGCTCGATGCTGGAGACCGCGCTCGACGCCCGCGTCTCGCCCGAGACCCTGCGCAAGATCGAGTCGGGCCGCGTGGCCACGCCCGCGTTCTCGACCATCGCGGCGATCGCCGGCGTGCTGGGCCTGTCCCTCGACGAGGTGTGGGCCGAGATCAGCCGGCCCGACGGCGCCCGGGCGGGCGCGGGGTCAGCAGTGCGTCAGGTGGGGTGAGTCCAGGAGAGGTCAGGTCGACGCGATCGGGCGACGGCTCGACCAGGTGGCCCGTGAGCTGGGCGCGGTTGCCGAGGTGGTGGGCTGGGTCGGTAGGCGATCGTGCCGTGGGTGGCGGTGGTGTGGCAGCCGATCTGGTAGCGGCTGCGTGGGGTGTGGCCGGGTGCGGGGCCGGTCATGCCGACTGCGGGGGTCCAGGCCGGGGTCGTGGTGCGGTCACGGTGAGACAGTGAGCCCTGGGCGCCGTCGGTCTTGTCCGTCACCGACACGTCACCGGGCGCGGCGGAGCTACGACCGGGGTCCGTGTCGCCAACCCGTGCGTCGCCGAGAACCGGTGCCTCGTCGAGAACCGATGCCTTGCCGAGAACCGAGGCCGCGTCATGCACTCGTGGCACGTTCCGGGCCGGTGCCGTGCCGCTGGTCCTGGCGGGTGTCGGTGGTGCAGGCGCGACCGAGACGTACGTGTGCCCCGTCGGGGTGATGGTCTCTACCGCATGCCGGCCGTCGAGCTGGGTGGTCTTCTGTCGCCAGCCCGATGCCTGCTTGGCGTGGTTGCACCGGGCACACAGGCCCTGCCCGTTGTCGAGACTGGTCGGGCCGCCCTCGGCGTGCGGGGTGACGTGGTCCAGGTGCCGGACCGGGGCGTCGCACCAGGGGCTCGCGCAGATTCCCTGCTCCCGGGCCCTCAAGAGGCTCGCTAGTCCCTGGGGGTGGAACCGGGACGTCGACGTGGTCGCTACCAACCGTCCGTGGGGGTTGACGTAGATCGAACGCAGCCACGCAGTGTCGGTCTCGATGGCGTGTGCCGCCAGGTTCCGGGCGATCGGGGCCGGGACCGTGCCGACCCCTGCGGGGGTGCCTTCGAGGACCACGCCGGGCTGGTCACCGTTGGCCAGGAGGGTCTCGTCGGAGACCAACAGGTTGATCGTGACCGGCACATCACCCGCGTGTCCGGGGTCGCGGCCAGTGGTGCGTTCGATCAGGGTGTCGGCCATGATCTGCCCGACCCCACGTTCGTCCCCGCCCGCCTTGGCCGTCTCGGCGTGGGTCTTGAGCTGGGCGTAGGCCTGGACGCCCTGCGCCATGGGGACCAGGGCGGTGAGGTAGACCATCAGGTCGGGTGCCGGACGGATGGAGAGCCGCCGTTCGGTCACGGCACGCGCGTTGCGGTTCACGCAGGCGTGCACGTCCAGCCGCGCCGCGAGTTCCTTGATGCGGGCGACCAGGCGGCGGGTGCCCATCCTCGCCAGCTCGGCCAGGTGTGCCGGGCCGCAGATCTCCTCGTCGATCAGGGCACGGTGTTCCAGGGACAGGTGGGAGGTCTCGCGGACCAGGAGCGTGGCGCGCCACGGGGACAGCACCCCGGCCTGCAGGGCGTTGAAGGTGTGGGGCATCTGCGTGACCCAGACCCGGGACGTGCTCACAAACCCCGCCCCCGCATGCGGGCTCACCCGCAACGCAGCACCGACCTGGTTCGGGACACCGCGTCCGCGACGCTCGGACCGGATGCTCTGCCGGGCCTCCTCGGTCCGGGTCGCCTCGTCCAACGCGACCGCCAGCCGGGCTTGGGTCGCGGTGACCGTGTCCTTCACGGCCTCCAACTCACCAAGCAGGTCCACCCACTCGGCCTGCACCGCACCGGAGACAAGAACACCCGGCCCGGTGTCAGTGGCACCGGGCAGGATCATGCCCGCCAGCAACTCCCGCACCGCCCGCACACCCGCCACGTCGACCACTCCCGCGGGCGCGGGCGCACCGGACGACACGCCACCACCGTGCTGCGGCGCACCACCGCGCTGCGGAGCACCGTCGGGCAGCACCGATCGAGCAGGCTGCTCGCCCGCCGCCATCAGCACCTCACCCGTTCGCGTCATGCCATCAACATATGGCACACCCGTTCGCACCGCTCGCCGAACGGGCCGGATCTGCCAACAGCAGAATCGGCTGCTCGCCTTGAGGGCAGGTCCTGGAGTCGGCAACCAGCGGCCCAGATCTGCCCGTCCGTCTCGTCGATCACCGCATATCGGGAGCTCGGCACCACCGGGTCGCAGGGCGTCCAGGCGCAGGACAGGCATCGCCGCACCAAGCACGCCGCCGCCACAGCCTGACCTCCTACGACCACCGACCCCGTGGAATCAACCATCGGGCCAGGCCGCCGCGTCGCGGCCAGAGCACACCGCAGGGTCAGTGCATCACGGCGAGCAGCACGCCAACGCCCACGAACAGGCTGCCGAACACGCGGTTGACGACCCGTGACCCCGCCTCGCCCGCGGTCAGCCGGCCGAGCCCGCGGGCGGTCGTGGCGAAGAAGAACCACATGACCACGACGTCGATGACGACGACGGTCGCGGCGAGCACCGCGTACTGACCGAGCAGCGGGCGGTCCGGCTGCACGAACTGCGGGACGAACGCGAGGAAGAACACGACCGCCTTCGGGTTCATCAGGTTGACCAGGAGTCCGCGCCGGAACATCGACCCGGCGGGCTCGGGCAGCCGGGCGCCGCCGACGGCGTCCGCCCCGGGACCGGTCCGGGCCAGAAACTGCCGCACGCCGAGGTAGACCAGGTACGCCGCGCCGGCGTAGCGGATGGTGTCGAAGAGCCACGGCGTGCTCGCGACGAGCACGCCCACGCCCGCCGCCACGATCACGAGGTGGACGAGCAGCGCCGCCTGCTGGCCGAGGATCCCCCAGATCGAGCGCGCCCAGCCGGACGCCATGGCGTTCGACATGGTGTTGATCGCGCCCGCGCCGGGCGTGAGGGAGATCAGGACGCCCGCCCCGACGAGGGCGAGCCAGAGGGAGAACGGCACGGCGGTCAGCGTACGGGCACACCCGGCGCCGCCGGACGGCGTTCCATGGCCGGCACGACCTGGACCCGCTCGTTAGCACAACGCTAACAATCTCGCGCTTTAAACACTAATATCCCATTCACGTTGCACTGTCCGTGTCGCCTACTTAACGTATGGAACGCGAACACTGTTCCGCTCACCGATATCGACCGGTGATTTCCCGTACCCATTGAAAGGAAGCTCTCATGAGCCTCGTTGACATCATCTCGACCCTGCTCGACAACCTGGGCCTGACCCTCGAGCAGATCCTGTGCCTGCTGGGTCTCTGACCTGGTGCTGAGCCGCTGATCCGGCGGGCCCCGACGCGGGCCGCCGGTCGCGTAGCTGGATTCACTCCCCCAGCAGACGAACTCCCCTCGCTGAAATTCCGCGAGGGGAGTTCCTGCTTTTGCGTCGCACGCAACCATCATTGCGTCCACGCATTCTTTGACGTCCGGCTGGACAATTCATCAGCGCACGCATAAAGGCGCCGAGAACAGGTCAGCTCCCGAACGTCTCCAGCAGCGTCGACCGCTCCGCCTCGGTGAGGTTGGTCGCGATCAGCTTGCCCCGCATGCCGTGGAACCGTTCGCCCACCCGGTCGATGTCGCCGTCCTGGGTCACGGCGAACAGCGCCGACGTACCGACCGTGACCTGCTCCCGGATCGTCTCGAGCTGGGTGCGGTCGATGCCCACCGCCTCGGTATGTTTCGCCAGGGCGCCGATCGCCGCACCCGCGGCCGCGCCGATGAGCGGCATGAAGAACAGCGTGCCCAGGAGCAGCCCCCAGAACGCGCCCCATCCGGTGCCGCGCCACTCGTTCTCGTGGGCCTGCTTGGTGGTGGGGGTCGCCTGCCCGACGGGCCAGGACACCACGGCGTGGTCGACCACCGTGATCAGCCCTTCCGACGCGGCCTGCTTGAGGTTCCCCGCCGCGGCCTGCGCGCCGTCGGGGTCGTCGAACTTCCACACGGTGAACGTGGTCATCGTTGATCCTCATCCTCCTGGCACCATCGAGGCCCCCGCCTCTCGATCGTCGCACCGGGGTGCCTGCCGCGCCTGCCGAACCGCGACGTGGCCCGGGCACGCGCACGGAGGCCGCGACCGCACGTCACACGGCCGGCGGCGGGACCCGTCGCTCGACGTCCGCGGGCGGAGGAGCGTCCACCGCCCAGGCGGCAGCGCGCGGGCGGAGCGCGGCGCCCAGGGCGGCGACGGTCGCCGACGACACGGCGGCGCCCTCCGTCGGACCGTGCCAGAACCGCAGCCGGAGCGTCGTCCGGGCCGGGTCGGCGGCGACGTACAGCAGGTCCGGCGGCGGAGCGAGCAGCACGCCGGGCACGGCCGACACAGCCAGCAGCACACCGTCGGTCTCGTCGTCGCGCAGGTCCGCGAGCCGCACCTCGACCTCGCTGCGGCGGGCTCCCGGCGCGGACCCGTTCACGAGCGGCTCGGCGATCACCAGGGAGTTGGGGACGTGCACCTGCACGCCGTCGTACGTCTCCAGGACCACGGTGCGGTTGTTGAGCTCCTTGACGGTGCCCACCCACGAGCCGAACGCCATCTCGTCGCCCACCACGACCGGCATCCTGGTCTGCAGCACGATCCCGGCGCCGAAGTTGTCGGCCAGGCCCCGCGCGGTCAGGACCACCACGATGCCGACCACGACCGCCACGGTGAGGATCGGCTGGGTCTGCGCGCCGAGGAACCCGAGCGCCACCCCGATGCCCGCCAGCAGCACGAGATAGTGCAGGGCACGCACCACCGCGTCCCGGACCTGCGGGTGCAGCCCCTTGATCCGCGCCGTCGCCGCGAGCGCCGCGCGGCGCGCGTACCGGGTCGCCAGCCAGGTGGCCAGCAGGGTCAGGACGGCCAGGAGGGCGTCCCAGCCGTCCAGGTCGTCCGTCGAGAAGAACTGCGCGATCGCGTCGCCCACGGCAGTCATCGGTGGGCTCCCGAGCCGTTGTCCGTCGCCACGCGCGCTCCCGTCGTCGGGTGGGCCGAACGTGCTCAGAGGCTACGTTCGGCGGGTGGTCGCCGCGCGCGGAACCCACGCGGCCCGCCTACGGCCGGGGACCGTTCAGCCCAATGGTCAGCCGCCGTTCGGCCCCGCGTCACCCCGGGGCCAACAAGCGCGGCCACGATCGGCCCGTGGAAAACAAGCTCTCTCGCCGCTCCCTGCTCCAGGCGGCCGCGGCCGTCCCGGTCCTCTC
The DNA here is from genome assembly GCF_030209445.1 of Promicromonospora sp. MEB111. Taxonomy (GTDB): domain Bacteria; phylum Actinomycetota; class Actinomycetes; order Actinomycetales; family Cellulomonadaceae; genus Promicromonospora. Next base: position 124,712 of record NZ_JARVSD010000004.1, on the reverse strand, counting down.
GGCGGCCGCCGCGGCCGCCGGCACGACGTCGGCGGCGGCCGCGCCGTCGTCGGCCTCCTCGAACGGCGGCCGCCCCGACGCGGCCGCCGCGCGGTTCACGATCGCCGTCCTGCCCGACACGCAGTACCTGCTGGACGACGGCGGCTCCGACGCCGAGCCCGTCCGCGCGACGCTGCGGCACCTGGTGCGCGAACGCGCGCAGGACAACATCGTGTTCATGACCCAGCTCGGCGACGTGACGGAGCACGGCACGGCCACCGAGATGCGCGCGGCGAGCCGCGCGTTCGACGCCGCCGGCCGGCTGCCGTACAGCGTGCTGGCCGGCAACCACGACGTCAGCGGTGACGACCAGCGCGGCGACTCCCCGTACCTGCGTACGTTCGGGCCGCAGCGCTTCTCCCGGATGGAGACCTACGGCGGCTCCTCCCCCGACGGCTACAACAGCTACCACGTGGTCCGCGGCGGCGGGCGGGAGTGGCTGGTCCTGGCGCTGGACTGGCGCCTGTCCGACGCCGGGCTCGCCTGGACCCAGGGCGTGCTGGACGAGCACCGCGAGCTGCCCGCGATCCTCACCACCCACGACCTCGTCTGGGCCGAGGACGACGGCCTGGCCCACCTCTCCGACAACGGCCGGCGCCTGTGGGACCGTCTCATCAAGGGCAACGACCAGATCTTCCTCGCGCTCGGCGGGCACTACTGGCCGTCCGGCCGCACCACGCTCACGAACGACGCGGGCAACCCCGTGCACCTGCACATCACCAACTACCAGGACCGCTACTACGGCGGCGCCGGCATGGTGCGGTACTACAGCTTCGACCTGGTGCGCGGCGTGATCGACGTCGAGACGTTCTCGCCCTGGCTGCTCGCCAAGAACGACCCCACGCCCCTGGAGGCGGAGCACGTCGAGCTCAGCGGCGACGTGGACCGGTTCACCGTCGAGATCGACTTCGACGAGCGCTTCGCCGCGTTCGCGCCGCCGGTGCTGCCCGCGCCGCTGCCGCCGTCGGCAGTGATGCCGCGCGGCACGGTCGCGTACTGGCGGTTCGACGCCGCCGGCCTCGCCGCCGCGGGGTCGGACGGCGCCCCGGTCGCGCCCGGCACCGTCGCCCGCGACCTCACGGGCAACGGCAACGACCTGACCTCCGAGCTCCTGCACTCCAGCGCCCCGGAGGCGCTGACCTGGTCGGCCGAGCACCACGACGCCCAGCCGGCCCGGGCGAGCCTGCGGTTCGACGGCGGCAAGGGGCCCGACCGGGGCGCCGTGCTGCGCACCGGCCCGAACGCGCCGGTCAACAGCGCGACGTTCGAGTCCGGCTACACGATCGAGACGTTCCTCAAGCTGCCGGAGCCCTTCGAGGGCGACCACTCCTGGATGGGCATCCTCAGCTGGGAGGGCCGCGCGGGCGACGCCGGCAAGCACAGCGGCTGGTCCGACGACGAGCCGACGTGCAGCCTGAACCTGTCCGGCGAGCGCTTCCTGCAGTTCGTCGTCTACCCCGTGCCGGTCGACGCCGACCCGACGTCCTGGAGCCACGCCGTGCCGGTGGGCCGCTGGATGCACGTCGCGCTCGTCAACGACGGCCGGCACACGGTGATGTACGTGGACGGCTCGAAGATCGTGCGCAACGCCGCCGAGGAGTCGCGCGGCATCTCGACGCTCGGCAAGCCGTTCGCGATCGGCGGCACGCAGTCGGCGGAGACGTACGGCCAGGGGTTCTACGGCTGGATCGGCGACACCCGGATCGTGTCGCGCGCGCTGCGGCCGGACCAGTTCCTCACGGCGCGGAGCCGCTGAGGCGCGCCCGGACCGTCGTCAGCACGCACCAGGGCACTGATGTCCGGAAAGGCCGTGCTCATGGCCGCGCAGACCGAGCACTGGGGCGCCCCGGGCGTCGAGACGATCGACTTCCAGGTCTTCGTCGAGTCGGAGAGCACCGGCGTCGTCAGCCGGTTCATGGGCGAGCTGCCCCCGGGCGAGGAGGGCCAGTTCCTCCTGGACAACTTCGTCCCCACGATCGAACCCTGATCCCCGGTTGAGCTGAGGAGAGGCGGGTCCCGGCGCGGTGCCGGGGCCCGCCTCACCCCGTGCCCGTCTCGCCCGCGAGCGCCCCCACCAACCGGTCGACGAACGCCGCCTGCGCGCTGACGACGACGCGCCGCGCGTCGTCGGGCGCGAACCAGGCGACGCGGTCGATCTCGGGGATCTCAAGGCGCTTGCCGGACCGCGGCGGCCACTCGATCTCGACCGTGTTGCTGCTGATCACGGACAGGTCGGGTCCGGGATCGGGCCACTCGCGCGCCCAGGCGTGGACCACCTTGCCGGCGCGCTGCCGCACCTCCCCGAGCGCGAGGTCCGGGCCCGACGACGGCGGCAGCTCCAGCCCGAGCTCCTCCCCCGCCTCGCGCAGGGCCGCCGCGTGGGGCTCCTCACCGGGTTCGAGCTCGCCCTTGAGCAGCGACCACGATCCCGCATCCTTGCGGGCCCAGAACGGTCCGCCCATGTGGCCGAGCAGCACCTCGACACCTCCGTCGGGCAGCCGCCGGAAGGGCAGGAGTCCCGCGCTCGTCGTCGCCATGGGGTCCAGTCTGCTTCCTGACGTCGCTACGGTTCCAGGATGACGACGATCACCGACCCCGCGGACCGCTTCGACATCCCGTTCACCGCCGACGAGAAGCAGACCCTCCTCGGGATCCTCGCGTTCCAGCGCGACACGCTGCGCTGGAAGGTCTCGGGGCTGAGCAGCACGCTGCTGGCCTACCGGCATGCGCCGAGCACCCTGTCGCTCGGCGGTCTGCTCAAGCACCTCGCCGTCATCGAGGCGGCCTGGGTCAACGTGACGTTCGCGGGGACGGTCGAGACGCCCACCTGGTACGCCCAGTACAAGGAGCAGGAGGGACGGAACGACTGGACCTTCAGCACCGCCGCGGACGACTCGCCCGAGCAGCTGCTGGCCTGGCTCGACGAGGCCCAGCGCACCACGGAGCAGATCGTCGCCGAGACGGCAGACCTCGACACGATCGCGCAGGAGAAGTTCTGGGACGGCCAGGAGGCCACGCTGCGGTGGATCCTGCTCCACCTGATCCAGGAGTACGCCCGGCACCTGGGCCACGCGGACCTGCTCCGCGAGGCGATCGACGGGTCGGTCGGTATCTAGCGCGGACGAGGACGCCCCGCTGGTCGTTGGGTACTCGTCACCTCGTCGGCCTCCGCCACGACATCTCCCCCAGCCACGACTCCAGGGTGACGGTGACGGTCTCGGGCGCCTCGCCGACCACCCCGGTCTCGCAGTCGAAGGTCTCGCCGACCCGGACGACGAGCGGGTCCGGGCAGCTCACCTGGACCGGCATGCTGCTCTCGTAGAGCGAGGTGCCGTCCCCGGTCGAGTACGAACCCTCGATCGAGGACTCGACATCGGTGGGCTCCAGCTCGACGCCGCCCGCGTATCCCACGAGCGGCGTCGCCAGGACGGAAGCGACGATCACCCCGATCCACCCCACCAGGGGCCACCAGCTCGTCCTCGTCAGCCGGATCCGGAAGATGAGGTAGAGCGGCACGAGCAGCACTCCGCAGACGTAGAGGTAGACGGGCACGCGGTGACCCGCCTGGCGCAGGAGGGTCACGTCGGCGACGAAACAGGCCAGGTTGAGGACACCACCCACGGCCAGGATCCCTCCGGTCGACGACGTGCCAGACCTCAGGAGCACGATGTCGACGAGGACCAGGACGACCTGCACGGCCGTGAACGCCCAGAGGGCAAGGCTGCTCGGCGTGTCGAACTCCGAGGCGCCGTGGTGCTCCGGGACCCACGGCCCCTCGACGGGGCGTCCCTCGTCGTCGGTCCAGAACGACCAGTCCTCGGGGGCTGCCGGCCAGTCGGGCTGGGGCCGCCAGCCGGCTGCCGGCGACCAGTCCTCCGGGGGCGTGGGCCAGCCAGGCGGTGAGCTGAAACGCATGGGGTGATGCCCTCGCAGATCATCGGGTCCGACAATGACGCCGCTGAGTATGGCAGCGCGGAGGCCCTGGTCACGCCGTCGTCGACCCGGGAGGAGCGCGGGCCACGCCCCCGCGTGCGAGACCATGGGCACATGCCCTCCCCTGTCCGCCCCGGCCTGGCCGTCAGTCCCGCGCTGACCATCCCCCGCGCCGAGCTCACCGAGCGGTTCTCCCGCTCCTCCGGCCCGGGCGGTCAGGGCGTGAACACCACCGACTCGCGCGTCGAGCTGTCCTGGGACGTGGGTCGGTCCGCCGTGCTGAGCGACACGCAGCGCCAGCGCCTCCTGGAGCGACTCGCGGGCCGCCTGGTCGACGGCGTCCTCACCGTCGTCGCCTCGGAGCACCGGGAGCAGCGCCGCAACCGCGACGCCGCCGCCACGCGCCTGGCCGCCGTCGTCGACGACGGACTGGCGCCCGGCCCGCGGAGCCGCCGCGCCACCCGCGCGACCCGCGGGTCGCAGGAGCGGCGGCTGACGGCCAAGAAGCAGCGGTCGGCCACCAAGAAGCTGCGCTCGTCGCGGCCGCGGCGCGACGACTGACGCCGCCCACGGGTGACTTGCGCGGGGCACGCCGATGTTTCACCACGGGTGTCGATCGCCACGTGGACGGCAGGTTGTCAACGATGCCGATCGGGCCATCATGACCTCAGACCGGACACCCCGAGGGAGGCTGAATGGCCAGTTCGTTCGGCCCGCTCCTGCGCGGCCTGCGGCAGTCCACCGGACTGACGATCGAGGAGCTCTCGCACGCCTCGGGCGTGAGCGTGCGTGCCATCGGCGACATGGAGCGCGGCGTCAGCCGCGGCCCGCAGCGCCGCACCGTCGAGGCACTGGCCGACGCGCTGGGGCTCGACGACGAGCAGCGAGCAGAACTCGCCGACACCGCCAGGGCCGGACGGCCGCGGGCAGCCGACCCCGCACCCGAGCAGCCAGGTTCGAACGCGCTGCCGCGCAGCCTCGGCGACTTCGTGGGCCGGACGGCGGAGCTGGAGCTGCTGGACGAACGGGCACGGACCGCCTCCGCGGACGGCCCCACCCCGGTCGTCGTGGTGCACGGCGCGGCGGGACTGGGCAAGACGGCGTGCGCGGTGCGGGCGGCCGAGCTGTTGCACGAGAGGTTCCCCGACGGCGGGCTCTACGTGGACCTGCGCGGCGTCGACCCCGAGCCGATGGCGACCACGGAGGCGCTGCGCCGACTGCTGCTGGCGTCGGGGCTGGATGCCCGCGCGATCGCCGAGGACCAGCACGAACGCGCAGGTCAGCTCAGGGCCATCCTGGCGGACCGGCGGTCCCTGGTGCTGCTGGACAACGCCGCGGACGAGGCCCAGGTGCGGCCCCTGCTGCCTGCGCACGGCGCGGGCATGGTGATCGTGACCAGCCGCCGCACGCTGGCCGGGCTGGAGGGAGTGACCCGGGTCCCGCTGGCGCCGTTCTCACCGCAGGAGTCCGCGGAGCTGTTGGAGGCCCTCGCCAACCGGACCGCCGACGGGAACGCGGTGACGGAGACGGCAGCGGAGACGGCGCGGGTGTCCGAGCTGTGCGGACGCCTGCCGCTTGCCCTGCGGATCGCCGGCACCCGCCTGGCTTCCCAGCCGGAGTGGACCATGCGGCACCTGGCCGAGCGCCTGTCGGACGAGGACCGCCGGCTGGCGAACCTCGCGGTGGGCGACGTCGGGGTGGAGGCGGCGTTCGCGCTGTCCTACGTGGCGCTGCCCGAGCAGGCCAAGGAGTGCTTCCGGCGGCTGGCGCTCGTCCCCGCCGTCGACTTCGGGGCACCGATCGCCGCGGTGCTGACCGAGACCGACCGCTACGACGCCGAGGACCAGCTCGACGAGCTGGTCGAGCTGGGCCTCCTCCAGCACGAGGGCACGGACCGTTACCGCTTTCACGACCTGATCCGGCTGTACGCGAACCAGCGCCTGCACGAGGAGGAGTCCGACGCGGCCCGGGCGACGGCCGAGCGCCGTATGACGGACTGGCTGCTGGAGACCGCGACGGCGGCCGGCCGGTGGTTCGACGGCGAATCCCCACCGGCGGGCGACGAGGGTCACGTCCGGTTCACCTCGCCGGAGGAAGCCCGGGTCTGGCTGCTGGTCGAGAAGGAGTCCTGGCTGGCTGCGCTGCGGCTCGCGGCTGTCGCAGGGCGGGACGCGCAGGTGGCCCGGTTCGGTGAGGCGATGAACTGGATCGCCAACGAGACCCAGGTGTGGGCGACCGACTGGCTGGAGGTGTTCGGGCTCACCCGCTCCGCCGCCGCGCGGCTGCCCGACCGCCGCGGGGAGCTCTGGCACACGATCCGTTATGTCTGGGCACGCCTCACCGTCGCCGCGCAGCGACGTGACGACAAGGCGTTGCGGGAGGCCGCGGAGCAGGCGATGGAGGCCTACCAGCTCGCCGAGGGCCTCGGGGCGGTCAGGGAACAGGCGGAGGCGGTCTGCAACGCGGCCGAGGCCTGGCGACTCGCGCACGACGACGACCGGTCGCTCTGGGCCTACACCCGCGGGCGAGAGCTGGCCGAGACCGCCGGCGACCAGAGCACCTACTTCTGGGCGAGTGGCGGCCTCGTGGTGGGGCTCGCCCAGGCCGGCAGGTACGACGACGCCCTCAAGGCCTTCCGCTCCATGCTCAGGACGATCGAGGAGCTCCCGGCACCGACGGCCGCGGCCGAGAACACCCGATGGTTCGCCTTGGCCCGCTTGTCCACGCTCCTCGCCGACGCGGGGCGCTACGGCGACGTCGTCGAGATCGCGAGGACGTCCGCGGCGGCCCTCCTCGAGGAGGGCAACAACTGGGCACCGCTGACGCACCGGGCGGTCGGCCGGGCGTATCTCGGGCTCGGCGCGAACGACAAGGCCCGCGAGCACCTCACTCTGGCGATCGGGCGGGGAGAGGCCCGGGGAAGGTGGCAGCCGCGGCCCGCGTTCGTCGACGAGGTGAATGCCCTGATCGCAGCTCTCGACGATGAGGCCGGAGCCCCTGAGGAGATCGGATGACCGCCCCCTTCGGACCGTACCTGCGGAGCCTGCGGCAGTCCGCGGGCCTGACGATCGAGGAGCTCTCCCACACCTCGGGCGTGAGCGTGCGCGCCATCGGCGACATGGAGCGCGGCGTCAGCCGCGGTCCGCAACGGCGCACGGTCCAGGCCCTCGCCGAGGCGCTGGGGCTCGACACCGAGCAGCAGGCCGAGCTCGCCGACGCCGCCCGGGCGGGCCGGCCGCGGGCAGCCGACCAGGTGCCGGAGCCTCCGCGCGGGTACGGGCTGCCGCGCGGCCCGGCCCACTTCGTGGGCCGGACGGCGGAGCTGGAGCTGCTGGGCGAGCACGGGCGCGCCGCCTTCGGGGACGACCGGACACCTGTCGTGGTGGTGCACGGACCGGGTGGCGTGGGCAAGACGGCGTGCGTGGTGCGGGCGGCTGAGCTGCTGCGCGAGGCGTTCCCGGACGGGCAGGTCTACGTCGACCTGCGCGGGGTAGACCCCGAGCCCATGCCGACGGCGGAGGCGCTGCGCCGGCTCCTGCTCGCCGTCGGCCTGGAACCACGGGCGGTCGCCGAGGACGAGCAGGAACGAGCAGATCAGCTCCGCGACATCCTGGCGGAGCGGCGCTGCCTCGTCGTGCTCGACAACGCCGCCGACGAGGCCCAGGTACGGCTCCTGCTGCCTGGCGACGGTCCGGGCATGGCGATCGTGACCAGCCGCCGCACGCTGGCCGGTCTGGACGGGGTCACGAGGATCCCGATCGCGCCGCTCTCGTCACGGGAGTCGGCGGAGCTGCTGCGGACCGTGTCCGGGGGCGGCCGCGAAGTGGCGGCCGGCACCGAGGAGGTGGAACCCGAGGACGAGGACGTCGCGCGCGTGGCGCGGTTGTGCGGGCACCTGCCGCTGGCGCTGCGGATCGCGGGAACCCGCCTGGCGTCCCGGCCCGGGTGGACCATGCACTACCTCGCCGAACGGCTGTCGGACGAGGACCGCCGGCTCGCGAACCTCGCCGTAGGCGACATCGGGGTGGAGGCATCCTTCTCGCTGTCCTACCTCGCGCTGCCCGATCAGGCCAGGGAGTGCTTCCGGCGGCTGGCCCTCGTCCCCGCGGTGGACTTCGGCGCACCGATCGTGGCGGTGCTCATCCAGGCCGACCTCGACGACGCCGAGGACCAGCTCGACGAGCTGGTCGACCTGGGGCTCCTGCAGCCCGAGGGGGCCGGTCGCTACCGCTTCCACGACCTGATCCGCCTGTACGCGAACCGGCGGCTGCACGAGGAGGAGACCGCCGACGCCCGCGCCACCGCCGAGCGGCGGATGGTCAGCTGGCTGCTGGAGACCGCGACGACGGCCGGCCGGGTGTTCGAGGCGGACGGCGACGTGCCACCCCACCCCGACCGCCTGGTCCCGCTCACCACGCCGGACGAAGCGAAGGCCTGGCTGCAGGCCGAGAAGGACACCTGGCTCGCCGCCCTGCGACTCGCGGCCGCCTCGGAGCGCGACGAGCTGGTGGCCGGGCTCGGCGAGTCGATGCGCTGGTTCGCCGCCGACGCGCACCAGTGGTCGAGCGACTGGCTGGAAGTGTTCGGCCTGACGCTGGCGGCGGCCGCACGGCTGCCCGACCGCCGTCGCGAGCTCTGGCACATGAACCGCCACGCCTCGGCGCTCCTCACCGTCGCCATCCAGCGGCAGTCCGGCGAGTCCGTCCTGCGGGAGCGTGTCGAGTACGCCATGGAGGCGTACCGGCTCGCCGAACACGCCGGAGCGCTCCAGGAGCAGGCCGACGCGCTCTGCAACGCGGGTGAGGGCTGGCTGCACGTCGGCGACGCCGAGCAGATGTTGGATGCGTACTCGCGCGGGCTCGAGCTCGCCCAGGCCTCGGGCTACCACCAGATCTACTCCTGGGCCACGTCCGGGATCGGAACTGCCCTGGACATCCTCGGCAGGCACGACGAGGCCGTCGACATCTACCGCGCCCTGCTGAGGTCCACCGACGGCGTTCCAGACCTCTCGGCCGCGGCGCAGCACGGGCGGGCGGGCGCCGCCTTCCGGCTGACCGAGGCGCTCCTCGCGGCAGGTCGCTTCAGGGAGGTCGTCGAGGTCGGGGAACCCGCCCTGGCCGAGCTCGTCCAGCTGGCCAGCGGCTGGACGCCGTTCCTGCACTGGACCCTCGGCCGGGCACATGCCGAGCTGGGTGCGGACCGCGAGGCCCGCCAGCACCTGGTGCGGATGATCGAGCTGGTGGAGGACCACGGGGCATGGAAGCCGAAGCCCAGCACGCTCGCGCGGGCGAAGTCCATGCTGGCGGACCTCGACGCAAAGGAGGCCGGATGACCGGTCCGTTCGGGCCGCACCTGCGCAGCCTGCGCCAGGCCGCACAGCTCACGATCGAGGAGCTCTCCCACACCTCGGGCGTGAGCGTGCGAGCGATCGGCGACATGGAGCGCGGTGTCAGCCGCGGTCCGCAACGGCGCACGGTCCAGGCCCTCGCCGAGGCGCTGGGGCTCGACGCCGAGCAGCAGGCCGAGCTCGCCGACGCCGCCCGGGCGGGCCGGCCGCGCACGGCGGATCAGCCGTCGCGACGCCCGAGCTCGTACGGGCTGCCGCGCGGCCTCACCGACTTCGTGGGCAGAGCGCCCGAGCTGGGGGCGCTGTGCGACCTGGCGCGGACGGCTTCCGCGGACGGTCCCGTGCCGGTCGCGGTGGTGCACGGAGCGGCGGGGCTGGGCAAGACGTCGTGCGCGGTGCGGGCAGCCGAGCTGCTGGCCGAGGAGTTTCCCGACGGGCAGGTCTACGTGGACCTGCGCGGTGTCGACCCCGAGCCCATGGCGGCCACGGAGGCGCTGCGCAGGCTGCTGCTCGCCGTCGGCCTGGACCCGCGGGCGATCGCCGACGACGAGCAGGAACGAGCGGGACAGCTCCGCGCCGCCCTCTCCGAACGGCGCTTCCTCGTCGTGCTGGACAACGCCGCGGACGAGGCCCAGGTGCGGCCGCTGCTGCCCGGCGAGGGCGCGGGCATGACGATCGTGACCAGCCGTCGCGCCCTGGGCGGACTGGACGACGTCGCGAGGATCGCCCTCGCGCCCTTGTCGCGGGAGGAGTCCGCGGAGCTGTTGCGCGCCGTCTCCGGGGACGTCCGTACGGAGGCCGCCCCTGGCGACTCGGTGGAGGCGGTGCGGGTGGCACAGCTGTGCGGGCACCTGCCGCTGGCGCTGCGGATCGCCGGCACCCGGCTGGCCTCCCGACCCGGCTGGACGATGCGACACCTCGCCGAGCGCCTGTCGGACGAGGACCGCCGGCTCGCGAACCTGGCGGTCGGGGACGTCGGGGTGGAGGCGGCCTTCGCCCTGTCCTACCTGGCGCTGTCGGAGCGGGACAAGAGGTGCTTCCGGCGGCTGGCGCTCGTACCCGCCGTGGTCCTCGGGGTGCCGGTCGCCGCGGTGCTGACCGAGGCAGACCCGTACGACGCCGAGGACGAGCTCGACCACCTGGTCGAGCTGGGCCTGCTGCAGCACGAGGGTGTCGACCGCTACCGGTTCCACGACCTGATCCGGCTGTACGCGGGTCAGCGCCTGCGCGAGGAGGAGACCGCCGGGGACCGGGCGGCGGCCGAGCGGCGGATGACCGACTGGCTGCTGGAGACCGCGACCGTGGCCGGGCGGGTCTTCGAGGCCGACGACGACGCGCCGCCGCCACCCCGCACGGGCCTGGTCGCGCTGTCGACGCCCACGGAGGCTCGGGTGTGGCTGGAGGCGGAGCAGGAGACGTGGCTCGCCGCCCTGCGGCTGGCGGCCGCCGCGGAGCGGGACGAGCAGGTGGCCGAGCTCGGCGAGGCGCTGCGCTGGTACGCGGGCGACAACCAGCAATGGTGCCGTGAGTGGCTGGAGGTGTTCGGGCTGACCCGAGCCGCGGCGGCACGGCTCCCCGACCGCCGTCGCGAGCTCTGGCACATGAACCGCTACGCCTGGGCGTTCACCACTGCCGACACCGCCCAGGGAGGTACGCGGGCGCGGGAGGCGGCGGAGCAGGCAATGGCGGTCCACGAGCTCGCCGCGAGCGCCGGCGCCGTCCGGGAGCAGGCGGACGCCCTCTGCAATGCGGCCGAGGCCTGGCGGATCTACCTGGACCACGACCAGGCGCTCCAGGCGTACGCCCGGGGCCGCGAGCTGGCCGAGGCCGACGGCTACCACGGGACCTTCTACTGGGCGAGCAACGGCCTCGCTGCGACGCTCGTCGACCTCGACCGGCGGGACGAGGCGATCGAGGCCTACCGGGACGTGCTGCGGAGCATCGACGAGCTGGGATCGGCCTCCGCCGCCGTGCAGCACGCGCGCATGTTCGCCCAGGCGAGCCTGGCGGGCGCGCTCTGCTTCGCGCAGCGCTTCGAGGAGGCCGTCGAGGTGGCCGAGCCTGCCCTGGCCGAGAGCGTCGAGCGGGGCAGCAGCTGGTGGATCTCGTTGATGCACTGGGTGCTGGGCACCGCCTATGCCGGGTACGGCGCGAACGACGCGGCCCGCGACCACCTGACCCAGGGCATCGAGCGTGCGGAGGAGCGCGGTACGTGGATCCCCGCGATGCTCGGGCGGATGAAGGAGAAGCTGGCGTCGCTCGACGTCAGGCACTGATCGCCGCGCTCCTCCCCGCCTGCTCCGGCCAGCCCGCCTCGACGACGCCGTCGACCGGGCCGCCGGCCGCCCGGCGCGCGACCGCACCGGCGATCTCCCCGGAGCCGATCGGCTGGAGGTGGCCCAGCAGCACCCGCACGGGCGTGTCGGCGGCCGCGGGCTCCCGGACGACCCTCGCGTAGTCGAGCAGGTGCGTGGCGCGGACGATCGAGTAGCGGAGCCCGGACGCGGCGACGAGCCGCTCCTGGGCGGCCCGGGCCCGCAGGTAGTCGCTACCGGGGAGGCGGTCGCCGCCGACGACCGAGAGCGCGACGTAGTGGCCCACGCCCGCGCGCCGGGCGGCGGCGAGCAGGTTGCCCGTCGACGTCACGAAGTGGGCGGCGAGGTCCGTGGCGTCCGACCAGGGCGCGCTCGACATGTCCACCAGCACGTCGGCGCCGGACGCCGCCTCGGTCAGCCCCTCGTCGGCGAGCGCGTCGCAGCCGGTGCCCGGGGTGGCCAGAGCCGCGTCGCACCCGCTCGCGCGGAGCCGGGTGACCACCTTCGAGCAGATCAGGCGCGTCCGGCCCACGACGACGATCCTCATGACGCCCCCCAGCTCAGGCCGCGGCCGCGGGCGGCGTGGCGGACCTGCCGTCGTCGGCCACCAGCAGCCGCTCGAGGTCGCCCAGGTCACCGTTGCGGGCCGCGTCCAGGAACGCCGCGACGAGGCGGCGGCACGCCGTGGGCGAAACCGGGCGCGCGCGGTCACCGACGAGGCGCGCCTGCGCGCGGCTGACGAGCTGCCGGGAGTTCGCGGCGCTGGTCCGGAGCAGCCGCGCCAGGTCGGCGTACGGGTAGTCGAAGCCGCGCCGCAGCACGTAGGCGGCCAGCTCCCCCGGCGTCAGCCTCGTCAGCAGCAGCGCGAACGCCTCCTCGGCCGCCCCTGTCTGCTCGGCCTGCAGGCCCGGGTCCTGGTCGGAGGCCGAGCGCGCGGCGTCGGGCACCGGCACCGTGGACAGCAGGGACTCCCGGCGGTACCGGGCGGACTGGATGACGTTGAGGGCCAGGTTGGTCGTGGTGGAGGTGAGGAAGGCGGCGGGGTTCCTGACCTTCGTGCGGTCGGTGCGCTGCCAGCGCACCCACGCCTCCTGGACCACGTCGTCGGCCTCCGCGGGGTTGCCGGTCACCCGGCGGGCGATGCGGACCAGCTGGGTCCGCTGGGCGAGGAAGACCGAGAGCGCGGCGTCGTGCTCGGCCGGACCGGTGGGGATCTCGTGTGTCGTCATGCCGTTCACCCTCGGCGCGGCGTCGGGCGGACCGCGCCACGGTGACTCCGTGGTCGGGTCCGTGGTGCACCCCGGGGAGCCGTGCCCCCGGGCAGAGACCGCCCCCTACTTCTGCCTGCCGTTCTGCCTCGTCAAGCATTCGACCGTCGAGTTGGATCGGTGACATGAGCACCTCACCGATCCCCTCCGCCCCCACGGTGCTGCTCGCGAGCGGGGACCGGCGGCTGCCGCTGTACGGCCGGCAGGCGGAGTGCGAGGCCCTGGACCAGCTCGTCGCGACGGTCCAGGCCGGGCGCAGCGCGGTCCTGGTGCTGCGCGGCGCGGCCGGGATCGGCAAGACGGTGCTGCTGGAGTACGCCCACGGCAGCGCGGCGGGCTGCCGGATCGCCCGCACCACGGGGGTCGAGGCCGAGTCGGAGCTGGCCTTCGGGGGCCTGCACCGGCTGTGCGCCCCGTTCCTGGACCACCTGCTGCGCCTGCCCGGCCCGCAGCGCGACGCACTGTCCACGGCGTTCGGCCTGACCTCCGGCGACACGCCGGACCGCTTCCTGGTCGGCCTCGCGGTGCTCAACCTGCTGGCCGCCGCCGCGGAGAAGGGACCGCTCGTCTGTCTGGTCGACGACGCGCAGTGGCTGGACGAGGTCTCGGCCCGCACCCTCGCCTTCGTCGCGCGGCGGCTGCCCGTCGCGGCGGTCGGGCTGGTGCTCGCGGTGCGCGACCCCCACCTGCGGGCCGAGCTGACGGAGCTGCCGGAGCGCGAGGTGGGGCGGCTGAGCGACGGCGAGGCCCGCGCCCTGCTGGAGTCGGTCACGCCGGGGCGGCTGGACGACCGGGTCCGGGACCGCATGGTCGCCGAGACGCAGGGCAACCCGCGGGCCCTGCTCGTCCTCCCGCTGGGGCTCACGCCCGCCGAGCTGGCCGGCGGGTTCGGGCGGCCCGACGTGCGGCCGGCGGCCGGCGACGTCGAGCAGAGCCTGCTGCGGCGCGTGCGGGCGCTCCCGGACCCGGCCCGGCGGCTGCTGCTGACCGCCGCGGCGGAGCCCATGGGCGACGTCACCCTGCTGAACCGGGCGGCGGACCTGTTGGGCCTCGACCTGGCGAGCGCGGCCCCCGCCGTCGGCGCCGGGCTGATCACGCTGGGCACACGCGTCCTGTTCAACCATCCCCTGGTGCGCTCGGCCACCTACCAGGGCGCCTCGCCGCAGGACCGGCAGGACGCACACCGCGCGCTGGCCGACTCGACCGACCCCGTGGCCGACCCGGAGCGCCGGGCGTGGCACCTGGCCAACGCGCTGGCCGGCCACGACGAGTCCGTGGCCGCCGAGCTGGAGCGCTACGCCGAACGGGTGCGCGCCCGCGCCGGGGCCGCGGCGTCGGCCGCGCTGCTGGAGCGGGCGACCGAGCTCACGCCCGACCCCGGCCGCCGCGGCACACGGGCGCTGGCCGCGGCCCGGGCCAAGCTCCAGGCCGGCGGGTTCGACGCCGCGCTGGAGCTGCTGGGCGCCGCCGAGCTCGGCCCCCTCGACGCGCTCGGACGGGCCCGGTCAGGCCTGCTGCGCGGCCAGGTCGCCCTCGCGTCCACGAGCCCCGGCGTCGCGCTGCCGCTCCTGGTCGCGGTGGCCGAGGACCTGGAGCCGCTGGACCCCGCACTCGCCCGTACGGCCTACCGGGACGCGTTCGAGGCCGCCGTCACGGCCGGGGACCTGCCCGGCGGCGGCCGGCTCGCGGAGGTCGCACGGTCGGTGCTCGCGGTGCCGGCAGGGTCGCCGCCCGGCCGCGGGGACCTGCTGCTCGACGGCGCGGCGGTGATGGCCACCGAGGGCGCCGCGGCGGGCGTGCCGATGGTGCGGCTGGCCCTCGACGCCTTCTGCGCCGAGGCGGGCTCCGTCGAGGAGAGCCTGGACTGGCTCCCCCTCGCGTGCCGCGTGGCCCACAACGCCTGGGAGTTCGACGCCTGGACCACCCTGTCCCGGCGGCTGGTCGACGCGGCCCGCGAGACCGGGACGCTGTCGGTGCTGCCGACCGCGCTGCACCTGCTCCTCTCGAACCGGGCGCTGGCCGGCGAGCTCGCCGTCGCGGACACGCTGCTCGCCGAGGCCGTGACGGTCGGCGAGGTGACCGGCAGCCGGTTCCCCGCCCAGTACGCGGCGCTGGTCCTCGAACCCTGGCGGGGCCGGGAGGCCGCCACCCGGCGGGCCATCGACGCCGTCGCAGGCAACCCCGCCCTGCGCGGCGAGGGAAAGGTGGCCACCGCCACCGGGTGGGCGAGCGCCGTGCTCTACAACGGGCTCGGCCGCTACGAGGAGGCGTACGCAGCGGCCGAGCGCGGCTGCGAGCACCCGGCGCCGCTGGGCGGCCCCTTCAACCGGTCGCTGACCGAGCTCGTGGAGGCGGCGGCCCGCAGCGGACGCCCGGCCCGGGCCGCCGAGGCCGCGCGGCAGCTCGACGTGCTGGCGCGGGAGAGCGGCACCGACTGGGCGCTCGGGGTCGCCGCGAGCGCCCGCGCCCAGGTGAGCGAGGGCGCCGACGCGGAGGAGGCGTACCGGGAGTCGGTCGAGCGGCTCGGCCGCACCGAGGTCCGGGTGATGCTGGCCCGCGCCCACCTGCTGTACGGCGAGTGGCTGCGTCTGGGCAACCGTCGCGTGGACGCCCGCGAGCAGCTCGGGGTCGCGTACGAGATGCTCAGCGAGATGGGGGCGGAGGCGTTCGCCGAGCGCGCCCGGCGCGGTCTGCAGGCCGCCGGGGAGACGGTCCGCCGGCGCCTGCCCCAGCCGCACACGGTGCTCACCCCGCAGGAGTCGCACATCGCCCGGCTCGCCGGGGAGGGGCTGACCAACCCGCAGATCGGCACGCAGCTCTTCATCAGCCCGCACACCGTCGAGTGGCACCTGCGCAAGGTCTTCCAGAAGCTCGGCATCGTCTCGCGCAAGCAGCTCCGGGGACAGCTCCTGGACCGGGCGGTGGCCACGGCCTGAGCGGGCACCGGGCTCGCGAACGCGACCCCGGTGGACCGATACCTGAGCAGGGCGCGGGCGGTCCCCAGGTGGCGGGACTACGATCCGGGACCGATGACCACCGACGAGTCCTCCGCGCTGGCCGCGGCCCTGCAGACCGCCCTGCCCGACGGCGCCGTGCTCACCGCCCCGGAAGCGGTCGAGCGCTACGCCCACGACGACGCCGAGTGGGCCGAGTACGCCACGCCCGCCGCCGTCGTGCTCGCCACGAGCCTGGACGACGTGGTCGCCACGGTGCGGATCGCGGGCGAGCTCGGCGCGCCCGTGGTGCCGCGCGGTGCGGGGACGGGCCTGTCCGGCGGGGCGAACGCGATGGCCGGTGCCGTGGTGCTGTCGCTGGAACGGATGACACGGATCGCCGAGGTGAACACGGCCGAGCGGTTCGCCGTGGTCGAGGCCGGCGTGCTCAACGACGACCTGCGCCGGCACGTCGCCGAGCACGGGCTCTGGTACCCGCCGGACCCGGCGAGCCAGGCGATCTCCACGATCGGGGGCAACGTCGCCACGAACGCGGGCGGCCTGTGCTGCGTCAAGTACGGCGTCACGCGCGACTACGTGCTGGGCATGACGGTGGTGCTCGCCGACGGCTCGGTCGCCCGGCTCGGTCGCACCACCGCGAAGGGCGTGACGGGCTACGACCTGACGGGGCTGCTGGTCGGCTCCGAGGGCACGCTGGGCATCATCGTCGACGTCACCCTGAAGCTCCGGCCGCTCGGCGGCCGCGAGGACCGGGCGATCGTGGGCTGGTTCCCCTCGCTGGCCGACGCCGGCGACGCCGTGGCCGCCGTCTCGGCCGCGGGCATCGTGCCCGCCGCCCTGGAGCTCATCGACAGCACGTGCCTGCGCGCCGTCGCCGACTGGCAGGACTGGACGCTCCCCGAGGGCGCGGCCGCGCTGCTCCTGGCGAAGGTCGACGAGCCCGGGGCCGCGGGCGAGGCGCTGGCCGACCGGGTCGCCGCGTACTTCGAGCAGGCGGGCGGCACCCACGTGGAGCGCGCCTTCGCGCCGGACGACGTCGACCGGCTGTTCCTGGCCCGCCGCCTCGCCTACCCCGCGCTGGAACGGCTCGGGCCCGTGCTCACCGAGGACGTCTGCGTGCCGCGCGGCGCCGTGCCCGCGATGCTCGGCCGCATCGAGGCCATCGCCCGCGAGGCCGACGTGGTGATCGCCAACATCGCGCACGCCGGCGACGGCAATCTGCACCCGCTGATCATCGCGCCCGAGGGCGACGACGCGGCCAAGGCCCGCGCCAAGGTGGCGTTCGACCGCATCGTCGACGAGTGCCGGGCGCTGGGCGGCACCGTGACCGGCGAGCACGGCGTGGGGCTGCTCAAGCTCCCGGGTGCGGCGGCGGAGCTCAGCCCCGTGGTGCTCGCGATGCACCGGGCGGTCAAGGACGCGCTGGACCCGCGCGGGCTCCTCAACCCGGGCAAGGCGTTCCCCGCGGGCGTCTGATCCGCCGCCCCCCCTGGTCCGCGGCGGCTCGTCGCCCATACACTGGCGACCGCGTGTTTGAAACGTTGCAACGGAGCTCGTTCTCTCGACACCGCACATGGAGGCGTCATGGCCCTCGACCGCAGAACGTTCCTCAAGACCGCCGGCGTGGCGTCCACCGCCGCCGCGCTCCCCACCGTGGCCGCAAGCACCGCCGCCGCTCTGGCGGGCGACGGCGACGCGGCGGGGCCCCGGCCCGACGGGACCGGCGGCATCCGGCTGACCGACCCGCTCGTCGAGAAGAAGACGAGCCCGCTCGGGATCGACGTGGACCGCCCCCGGTTCTCGTGGACGATCGAGACCGACCGGCGCGGCGTCGAGCAGGAGTCCTACCGGCTGCGGGTCAGCACCCGCGGGCCGGGTTCCCGCACCGTGTGGGACAGCGGCGTGGTGCCGTCCCGTGAGTCGGCGAACGTCGGGTACGCGGGGCCGGCGCTGCGCGCCGCGACGGAGTACGCCTGGCGGGTCGACGTCGCGACGACGCACGGGGCGGGCTCGACGACGTCGGCATTCCGCACCGGGCTGTACGCCGAGCGCGACTGGGCGGGTGCCGCGTGGATCGGCAACGAGCGCGTCCCGGACGAGGTCACCGACCTGAGGTTCGACGGCGCCGCGTGGATGTGGGCGGCCGAGGGTGAGCTGCCGGGCCAGGACCGGGCGTTCCGGATCGCGCGCCCGGCGCCCGACGGCGCGCACGCCACCCGGGCGGAGGTGCTGATCACGGCCGACGACTCGTTCACGCTCTGGGTCGACGGCGTCGAGGCGGGCGGCACGGAGCCCGCCGAGAACGGCTGGCAGGCGGCACGCTTCCACGACGTCGACCTGCCTGCCGGGTCGCCCGGGACGCCCGGCGCCGCCACGGTGCTCGCCGTGCGCGGCACCAACGACGCGGTCAGCGCGGGCGCGGTGCTCGCCGTCGTCCGCCTGACCTACTCGGACGGGACCACGGCGACCCTCACGAGTGGGAGCGGCTGGAAGGCCGCCACCGCGTTCGGGGCGGACTTCGCCCGGCCGGACCTGGACGACTCCACCTGGGCGCACGCCGAGCAGATCGCGACCTACGGCTCGGGGCCCTGGGGCCGCGGCGTGCGGCTGCCGACGCCGGACCCGCTGCCGGCCCCGCTGCTGCGCACGGAGCTCGACGTGCGGGCGGGCCTGCGGAGCGCCACCCTCTACCTGGCCGCGGGCGGGTACGCGAACGTGTCGCTGAACGGCGGGCCCGCCGACGACCAGGTGCTCGCGCCGGGGTTCACCGACTACGACGACACGGTCCAGTACACCGCGACCGACCTGACCCGGAGGCTGCGCCGGGGCCGCAACGCGCTGGGCATCGAGCTGGGCCGTGGCTTCTACGGCATGACGGGCGGCAACGTGTGGCGCTGGGAGGCGCCGCCGTGGCACGACGAACCCGTGGTGCGCGCGGTGCTGCGCCTGGAGTACGCCGGGGGCGCCGTCGAGCACGTGGTCACGGACGCGACCTGGCGCGTCCACGCCGGGCCGACGGTGTTCGACGACCTCTACGGCGGCGAGGCCTACGACGCGCGCCGCACGCTTCCCGGCTGGGACACGGCCGGGTTCGACGACGCCGGCTGGGCCACCGCCACCGTGGCGCCCGGCCCGCGCGGGGTGCTGACGGGCCAGCGCCAGCAGCCGATCGAGGTGATCGAGTCGCTTCCCGCCGTCGAGGTGACCGAGCCGGCACCGGGCGTGTACGTCGTCACGTTCCCGCGGGTGCTCGCGGGCTGGGTGCGGTACACCGTGACCGGACCGGCCGGGGCGACGGTCCGGGCCGCCCACGGCGAGAAGCTGACCGCCGCGGGGCGCGTGAACCTGAGCAACAACGGCGGGTTCCAGGCCGGGTTCCAGACCGACCGGTTCACGCTGGCCGGGACGCCGGAGCCGGAGACGTGGGAGCCGCGCTTCTCCTACAAGGGCTTCCAGTACATCGAGGTCACCGGGTGGCCGCAGGACGGCCCGCCGCCGCTCGACGCGTTCACCGCGCGGGTGGTGCACACGGCCGCCGCGGAGACCGGGTCGTTCCACAGCTCCAGCGAGATCATGAACCGGACCCACCGGGCGGTCGTGGACACGTTGACCAACAACATCCACGGCATCCCGACCGACACCCCGATGTTCGAGAAGAACGGCTGGACCGGCGACGCCGCGATCGGCGCGGAGATGTTCCTGCTCAACCTCGACGTGCACGAGCTGTTCGCCAAGTGGCTGCGCGACGTGCACGAGACGCGCGACGAGCAGGGCCGGCCGCTCGTCATCGCGCCCAGCTCCGGCGACTGGGGCGAGTGGGGCGTGTGCCCGCCGTGGCACGCGGCCTACGTGATGATCCCCTGGTGGCTCTACCAGTACGGCGGGGACACCCGCGTGCTGACCGAGTGCTACGACGGCATGAAGCGGTACGTCGACCTCGAGTTCGACCGGTCCCAGGGCGGGATCGTCCCGGACGCCCGCCTGGGCGACTGGGTCAGCCCCGAGGCGAGCCCCGCGGGCGGCAACGCGCCCGAGGACCTCCGGGTCTCCGCCACGGCGTTCCTGTACTCCATGACGCTCTTCATGCGCCGCAGCGCCGGCTTCCTCGGCAAGGCCGCCGACGTCGAGCACTTCGCCCGGAACGCCGCCACGATCAGGGCCGCGTTCAACGAGACCTTCCTCGACGCCGACGCCGGGTACTACCGCGGCGACGGGGACCGCGGGTACCGGCAGACCCACAACGTGCTCGCGGTGGAGTTCGGGCTCGCGCCGGACGCCGCGACGACACGGCGGGTGGTCGACAGCATCGTGGCCGACGTCCGGGCCAAGGGCACCACGCTCAACACGGGCGTGCTCGGCACCAAGTGGCTGCTGCCGGTGCTGACCCGGCACGGGCACGCGGACGTCGCCTACGAGCTCGCCGTGCAGACCGTCTACCCGAGCTGGGGCTACATGATCGAGAGCGGCGCGACCTCGATGTGGGAGCACTGGTCACGGGAGGCGCGCTCCTACGGCCACTACTTCCTCGGCACCGTGGACGACTGGTTCTACCAGCACGTGGCCGGCATCCAGGCCTCGCCCGAGACCGGGTTCCGCGATGTGACGATCGCCCCGGCGGTCACGGAGCACCTGGACCGGGCGAGTGCGAGCGTCCGGACGCCGTTCGGCACGGTCGCGAGCGACTGGCGGCGCGCCGGCGGCAGGCTCCGGCTGAACGTGACGGTCCCGGTGGGGTCGACGGCGACGGTGCGGCTCCCGGTCGACGACCCCGAGGCCGTCACCGAGCAGGGTCGCCCGCTCCGGCGCGCGGAGGGCGTCACGGGCGTCTCGGTCGAGGACGGCGCGGTCGTGGTGCGGGTCGGGTCCGGCCGGTACGCGTTCGTCGCGTAGTCCGGGGCTCAGGTCTTCGGGGCCTGTCGCTCGGCCTCGAGGTACGAGTCCGGCGGATCGAACTGCGCGAGCACGAGCTCGGCGCCGAACGGGTCGCGGATCACCGCCTCCTTGCTCCACTCGCCGTCCTCCGTGCCCAGGACCGTCGCGCCGGAGCCCTCCGCGACCGCGACGGAGGCGTCCCGGTCGGCGACGGCGAAGGCCACCGACCAGTGCGCGGGCCCCTCGCCGCGCAGGATCCCGGCCGCGACGTCGGAGAAACCCGGAGGGACGAACTCCTGCCGCTCCAGGATGCGGGGATCGACCGTGCGGGCCAGGTGGTCGCCGTAACCGGGGACGCGCGCCATGCCGGCGCCGAGGTCGTCGCTGCGCTCCCAGCCGAGCAGCGGGCCGTAGAACCGCAGCGCGGCGTCGACGTCCGGGGTGAACAGGTTGCTGAAGTTCCACGTGTTCGGGGCGTTGACGGCCTGCGCGCCGGGGCGGGTGCCCGCCTGGACCAGCCGGCTGGGCGCCCCCTGCGGGTCGACGATCCGCGCCATCCGCCCGGCGGGCTCGCCCGGCGGTCCCACGTCCTCGGGCCCGGAGCTCACGACGCCGCCCAGCTCCGGGACGCGCGCGGCCGTGGCGTCGACGTCGTCCACGGCGACGTAGGTGTGCCACGCGACCTCGCCGTCGAGGCCCGCGGAGGGGGTGGCGATCGCCGCGACCGTGGTCGCGTCCGTGCCGTCCAGCGACGCGACCGCGTAGCGCTCCGGCGTGCCGGGCGGCAGCATCTCGGTGAACCTCCAGCCGAACAGGTCGCCGTAGAAGCCGAGCGCCGCGTCGACGTCCGGTGTCTCCAGGTCGACCCAGCTGGGCACGCCGTGCGGGTAGGTCCGGGGCGTGGTGGGTGTGTCAGCCATGACGTCCTCCAGGTCGGTTCCGCTCTTCTGATCCTGCCTCGCCCGGCCGGCATCCGCCGCCGGGCCGGTCGCGCAGGTCACCGGATGGGACAAATAGGATCTTCCGCCCGAACTGTGTGAAACAATCCGCCGCATGTCGACGACCACCCGGCGTGCTCGGATCTCGCCCTGGTTCTTCCTGCTCATCGCGCCGGTGACGTGGCTGGTGGTGGGTGCGGGCCCGCAGGCGGCGCTGCTCGCCGCCGTCTCCACGCCGAGCATGCCCGAGGCCTCGGCCGTCGCGACGGTGGCCTTCGCCGGCGCGGCCGCCGCGCTCTGCACGTCGTGGCTCAGCCCGAGGCCCCGCTGGGCGGCGGGCGCCGGCGCCCTGGGGATCGTCGTCGTGGCGGGTGCCATCTGGCTGATCGGCCAGGCCCAGCACCTCGACGCGCTGCTCGCGACCACGTGGCGGGCAGGCTCCGCGGGGACCGTGGTGGCCCAGGCGACCTTCCTCGTCGCCCTGGCCGCGTCGCTGCTGGGCCTGCTCGCGGGCCTGTTCGCCGTGCTCGGCCCGGTGTGGCTGCGCGGGTTCTGGCTCGCGGCCCCGGTGTTCTTCGCGCAGGACGTCCTGCGCCTCGCCACGAGCGGCCTGCGCACCAGCGGGCTGAGCCTCGGGCACACGGTCACCGTGCTCGTGTTCGTGCTTCTCGGCGTGGTGCTCGGCGTCAGCGTCACGCGCAGCCGCTGGTCGTGGCTGTCGTGGGTCCCGGCGCTCCTCGTGTTCTGGGTCGCACAGTCGGCCGCCCCCGCCCTCTACACGGCGGCGAGCTCGGTCTACCCCGGGGCCACCTGGCTGACCGCCAACCCGGACGGGCCGCTGATGATCGCCTGGGACGTCTTCCGGGCGGCGTTCGCCGAGCCGGGCACGCATCTGATCGTCCTCCACTGGCTCGCGCTGCTCTGGCTGGTGGCCCTGGCGGCCGGCGTGGCCGTCGGCATCGCCCGCACGCGCGACCGGGCCGACGGCGACGATGACGGCGACGGCGACGGCGATCAGCGCACCACGGCCGCGAGCGCCGACACCTCGACCAGCGCGCCCGGCACGCCGAGCCCGCGGACGAACATGCCCATGACCAACGGCGGCACGGGCAGTCCGGCGAGCGAGGCGGACGCCGCGCCGTAGGCGGCGTTGATGTCGACGCCCTCGACGAGCACGACGGTCACGCTCACCAGGTGCTCGATGCCGGCTCCGGCGGCGGCGAGCGCCGTGGTCAGGTTCTCCATGACTCGCCGGGTCTGCGCCCCGACGTCGTCGCCGCCGACCAGCTGACCGGTCGCGTCGACGGCGTTCTGCCCGCCCACGTGGATCGTCGTGGCCCCGGGCGGGACGACGGCGACGTGGCTGAAGGCGGGGCTCTTCACGAGTCCTTCTGGCTGCAACAGCTCGATCTGGTCCATGCCGGCCACGTTAGGCGTGGTGGAGGACAACCGCTGTCCTAGTCACCCGGCGAGCGCCCGCCCGCGATCCGGCGGCGGCGTGCGACCGGGACCGCCGGAGCTACGGGACCGCCCGCTCCCGGTGCCGGCGCACCGCCGCCCGGTTGGCGCAGCGCACGGAGCAGTACCGCTGCCGCCCGTTCCGGGTGACGTCGACCACCACGTTGGTGCACGGCTCCGACGCGCACCGCCCCAGCCGGTGCATCCCGCGCGTGACGAGGTGCAGCGAGGTGCCCACACCGATCACGGCGCGCAGCACCGCGGACAGCACCTGGTTGTCGTCCCGGTAGTGCAGGTGCCAGTCCTCCCCGTCGTGGTTCGTCAGCCGGGGGTAGGCGGCGACGGCGGCCATCTGGGCGTTCAGCAGTGCGGCCCGCTCGGCCGGGTCGGGGGTGTCCACGACACGCAGCCAGTCGTCGATCGCCTCGCGGGAGCGCGCGTGGTCCTCCGGCACCTCCAGGAACGTCATCGTCATGCCGAACTCACGCGTGCGTGCCTCGATGCCCGCCCGGTCGTCGGGCCAGTCGTTGGCAAGAGACGCCGCGAGCAGCACCGCGTACTCGCCGTAAGGGTTGAGATGCACAAGGCCATTACAGCATCGTGAGGTGCATGACGACGACCGGGACCGGTTCCACGCTCCGCACCACTGCCACCACCTCCGCCGGCACCGGAAGCGCCGCCGGCACCGCCCGCGACGTCGGCCACGAGCACGCGTGGACCACGGACTCGCGGCACCGGACCTCGGCCGGATACGTGCTCTACGTGCGGTGCACGGCGTGCGGGGCGCACCGCGTGGACCTGCAGCGGCGCACGGACGCGCCGCCGGCGCCCCTGAGCAGGGCGGCCGGCGGCGCGTCGCGGGCGCCGACGCCGGCGTGACGACGCCGGCGGAACGGCCTCGGACTACCGGCGCACCACCAGCCGGTCCACGTTGACGCCGGTCCCGGAGGCCGACTCGCTGCCCTGACCCGTCGCCACGAGGGTCAGCGTGTGCTCGCCGGCGCCCAGGTCGGGGCTCGACCAGATGAGCTGGTTGCCCACGCGGGTGCGGCCGTAGAAGTCGGCGGCACCGACCTCCACGCCGTCGACCAGCACGGTGGCGAGCCCCTGGTTGGAGGCGCGCAGCCCGTACAGGTCCACGGACGAGCCCGAGAACCGGAAGTCCACGGATTCGCCGGCCACCGTCGTCGACGTCACCGACGAGTGGTACAGGCCCGTGCGGTTGATGCAGCCGGGGCAGCTCAGCCAGCCGTCCCCGTGGTAGTCGAGGCGGCCCTGGCCGGTGCCCTCGCTCTGGTCGTCCACCGAGCTCGTCCCGCCGCCCCCGGGCGCGACGTCGACCCGGTCGACCGAGACCCAGCCGCCGGAGCGCCCGGAAGCCACCTCGAACCGCAGGGCGTGCGGGCCGTCGACCAGCACCGGGGTGCGCCACTCCACCGCGCCGCGATCGGCGTAGGACACCGTCACGGGCTCGTTCCCGTCGATCGAGATCCTCGCCGTCCCGCCTCGCGGCCCGGCCACACCGGTCAGCGTGGCCTGCGTCCCGTCGAAGGTCACGGTCAGGGCGTCGCCGCGGTCGCGGCTCGCGCTGACCGTGCCGCCGACGGCGTCGCGGAGCTGCCTGGCGGTCACGGCGGGGCACCGGTCCCCGTGCCGCGCACCCGCCGAGCAGTGGGTCCAGCCGTCGCCCTCGTAGGCGATCGCCGCATCGGCGTCGTCGATCGTCGCGACCGGCCGGAGCGGGCCGACGGCGAGGTCGGCGAACTGCACCGGCGCGTAGTCGCCCGAGAGCCCGACCATGCCGGACGTCCAGGTGGAGTCGGTGACCTCGGCAACCTGCGCGCCGTCGACCGTCGCGGTGATCACGTCCTGGTCGAAGGACAGCTCCAGGTCGTGCCAGCCGGCGCCGGCACCCTCGCCGCCGGACCCGCCGTCCAGCGTCCCCGTGCCGAGCTCCAGCCAGGCCCGCCCGCCGGGCTCGCCCCGGCCGAGCGACCACGTGCCGTCGGCGCCCAGGCTCAGGCCGTAACCGTTCGGCACCGGCTGCATCGCGTCGTTCGACACGCGGCCCAGCACCTCGGCCGTGCCGCCCGCGGGCGCGTACGCCGTGACACCCACCGAGTAGTCGGACCAGTTCAGGTCGCCCAGGATCCCGGTCGGCTTCTTCCACGCCGCCCAGGAGATCGCGGGCTGCGGCGACACCTGCGTCAGGCACGTGCCGCTACGGTCGCCCGCGCACGGACGCTCCTCGTAGGCGCCCTCCATCTGGGAGAAGTACGGCGTCTGCCCGCTGGGACCGCCGTCGGCGAGGCTGTTCTCGTACGGGAACGGGAACGCGGACTCGTGCCCGCCCTCGGCGTCGCCGAGACCCTTGGCCGCGCCCTTGCCCGCGCCCTTGTCGCTGACCGTGGTCACCGTGACCACCGCGTTCGCAGGAACGGTCACCGAGTACGTGCCGTCGGCGGCGCGCCGGAGGTCCGGCTGCCGGACCAGCCGGTCGTCCGCCGTCGACTGCCAGACGTGCAGGTCGCGTTCCTTGAGCCCGCCCTCCGCCGAGAGCGTGACCGTGCGGGGCGCGGCCGCGCCGATCGTCTCGATCACGGTGCTCCAGTCACCGCCGCGCGGCGCCTTGCGCGTGACGAAGCTGCCCTGCGTGGTGTCGGCCGCGTCGAGGTAGCCCGACGACGCGTCCAGGTGCTGCCAGCCCGGCTCGGCGAACTGCGTGGTCTGCGCGACCGCCCAGATCGCGGACTGCACCTGGTACGCCCCCGACCAGGGGGTGTTCGCCCGCATCAGGCCCGCGTCGGAGATGCTCAGGCCGTCGTAGTAGGCCGTGAGCAGGTTCCAGAAGTTCACGCCGGTGATGCGGCCCTCGAGGTAGGCGTGGTTGATGAGCGAGGGCACCGAGGCGGACGAGCCGCCCGCGCCCCACTCGGCCGACCACGGCCCGCCCTCGGAGATCCACAGCGGCTTGCCCAGCGCCTGGGCCGTGGCGGAGCTGGGCCCGCGCGAGTAGTGGTTGCCGAGCAGGTCCACGGCGTCGAAGAGCTCCGGGTCGTTCGCCATGTCGACGGCGATGGGCCACTCCCCGCGGCGCGCGGCCTCGTCGGAGGCGATGATCCGCACGTCCGTGTAGCCGGCCGCGTCGAGGGCCGTGCGGTAGTCCTTGACCCACTGCGCCTCGTACTCGCGCTCGTTGCGGATGCCCACGTTGTCGATGGTGAGCCCGTGCCCGGCCGCGCAGTCGAGCCAGTCGACGAAGTAGTCGATCGTGTCCTGCGAGTAGTACTCGCCGTCACCCAGCCAACCGGGTGCGCCCCAGGCGAGGGCACCGAGCGTGATGTCCGGGTTGCGCTTGACCGCCTCCCGCATGAGCCACCACTCGTAGCCCGCGTCACAGCTCACCTCGCCGCGCACGTGCTCGTGGCTCGACTCCGAGCCGTCGGTCGTGTTGGTGTCGCCGCCGATCTCGACCTTCAGCATCTCCAGCGACGCCCCGTAGCCCGGCGTGAAGAGGTAGTCGAGAATCTCCGCTCGCTCCTCGCGCGGGTAGTCCAGCAGCAGCCGGGACGTCGCCCCGCCGCCGGAGATCGCGCCGACGCCGTCGTAGGTGCGGCCGCCGCTCGCGCCGTCGACGACGATGGTCGCGGCGGCGGTGTCGGCCGGGGCGACCTCGGCGGCGGCCGAGACGCTGCCCGCCAGAGCGCCCGCGGCGAGCAGGGCCCCGGCCAGGACCGACGCCGTGAGGCCCCGTCGTCTGCTGCCCCGCCGTGAGCCCGGCGTCCGCGCCGATGGTCCCGGGCGCTCGGGGGTATGGGTGGCTTGCATGCTGGACTACTCCCTCGTATCCGTGCCGCTGCGCCGGGCCGCCCCATCTTTGTGAGCGCTAACATGCCCGGTCGCCACAGACTAATGAGATGTATGACGAATGACAAGATGAGGCGAGTCAGCGCCGGAGGGCCGTCACCCGTCGTACCGTTCCACCAGCTCGGCGCGGACGACGGCGCCCGCCGGGATGTCCACGAAGAAGTCGACGGACGTCTCGGCCGTCGCTCCCGGCTTCACGGCCCGGACGAAGGCCGTGCCGGTGTCGTACGTCGTCCTGCCGTCCCTGCTCTCGACCACCACGTCGATGAAGTAGTCGAACGCCCGCGGGCCGCTGTTCGTCACGGTGACCGGCACCCTGTTCAGGGCGGGCGCCATGAGCTCGATCGCCCCGAACTCGACGTCCTTGCTCAGGTCGGCCAGGCCGACGTCCTCGATCTTCGCGACGGTCAGCGCCGGGACCGTCGAGGCGCCACCGATCTGGTTCTCGTACGTGAAGGACCCGTCCACCACGGCGTGGATCTTCAGCACGTCGCCGGCCTCCACGCCGTCGAGCAGGGCCTCCTCGGCGACGAAGACGGACTGGGTCTCCAGCTCGTACGCGGAGCCCGGCTGGTCCACACCCGCGCCCGCCAGGAAGCGGTCCGGGCCCGTGCTGCCGTCGAACTGCATGACCTCGGCGAACACCACGACGGCACGCCCCTGGGCCTCGTCGGGGTTCTTGGCGATGGACTCCCACTGCGCCGCGTCGAGCCGGACGAACTCCTCCCGGGCGGGGGTCGGGACGCCGTCGTCCTCCTCCGATGGCGTGGTGACGCCCTCCTCGACGATCGTCCGCGCCGTGTCGGTCACGAAGTCCGTCACGGCCGCCGCGGCGAACACACCGAGGACGGCGCCGGCCAGCGAGAGCATGATCCCGGTGATCGCCGCACCCCGCCCGATCGGCGGGTCGGTGCGGCCCGCGCGCGCGACCCCCACGGCCCCGAGCACCACGCCGAGGATCGAGGGCACGAACAGCAGGCCGAGGAACAGCGACGAGATCCCCAGCACGAGGCTTGCCGTCGCCTGCGGGTTGGTCGGTGCCGCCGGCCCGGTGCCGGGCGCGTACGGCGGCTGCTGGTACTGCGTGTGCTGGTACGGCGCCTGCTGGTACTGCGTGTGCTGGTACGGCGCCTGCTGGTAGGACCCCTGCGGATACGGCTCGTACGGGCGCGGCACCACGGACGGCGGGGTGGGCCCAGGGACGGCGGACGGCGGGGTGGGCCCAGGGGCGGCGGACGGCGGGGTGGGCCCTGCGGCGGACGACGGCGGCGCCATCGGCCGCGTGTCCCCGACCGGCGGCTCCGGCGCGGTGAACCGCAGGTCCTGGGTCCGTTCCGACTCCCGCTCGTCCACCCGTGTACCCCCGTCGCCGCGTCGCGCGTCTGTAGCCGGCACCCGTTCCGTCGGAACGACCGGCGCTCCCTGGCTGAGAATCGTACGGGTCAAGCCCGGACAAGTATCGGAAAAAGCCCGTTCAGGACAGGACTCCCGGGGTGAGATTCCGACCGGTCCCCCGCCCGCCTCACGTCCGCAGGTCGAGTACGCGTCACCTCTGACACTCGGCGGCGGGGCGCCGGCACGACGTGCCGACGACCCGCCGTCGTCGTCCTTGCTGAGCGCGGTGAGCTGCTGGGGCGAGCTACTGGCCGGTGAACACGAACGGCGAACCCGGCTCCTTCTCGACGTCCCCGTCACGGGAGTTGGTGACGGTCACGTTCGACAGGATCGCGTTGCCGCGGGCGCCGGCCATCGCGAGGATGCCGGAGCCGTTGTTCGACCGGTCGATCCGCACGTTCGTGATGCGGACGTCGGGCATGTTGCCGCCGCCGTTCTTGAACTGGATGCCGTCGTAGGTGGAGTCGACGATGTCCGTGTCGCGGATGGTGACGCCCACGATGTCGTGGGTCTGCGGGAAGATCGTGATCGCCCCGAACTCCTGGTCCTCGTTCCAGAACGCCCCGCCCGTGCGGTACAGGCCGTTGTTGGCGATGAGCGTGGTCCCCGAGAACGGCAGGGGGTCGTGGTCGGTCGCCAGCATGATGCCGGGGTAGTTCATCGTGTCGTAGACCAGGTTGTTCTCGATGGAGTTGTCGTAGCCGCCGTAGATGGCGATGCCGTTGGCGCGCCACGGGAGCTGGACGGTGTTGTTGCGGAACGCGTTGTCGTGGCCGATGTCGACGTTGCGGTCCTTGACGTACGGGTTGGCCCAGACGGCCAGCGCGTCGTCGCCGGTGTTGCGGAACGACGAGTTGAACACGAGCGAGTTGCGCGTGCCGTTGCTGAAGTTGATGCCGTCCGCGTAGGTGTTGCGGATGCGCATGCCGGAGAACTCGACGCCGTCGCCCGGCCCCCACAGCTCGGGGATGTTGGTGTAGTCGCGACCCACCCACACGCCGACGTTCGCGTGCTCGATCCACACGTTGGTGACCTTCGTGTTCTGGCCGAAGCGCCCGTTGAGGCCGACGCCGCCCTCCTCCTGGCCGTTGTTGCCGCGGATGTCGCCGGAGCCGAAGATCGCGATGTCGGAGATCTGGACGTTGTCGTCGATGTCGAACCCGAAGTTGCCCTCGTGCGGGTGGTTGATGACGCCCGGGGCGAGGTGCGGCTTGATGAGGCTGTAGAGCTGCGAGTGCCACATGCCCGCGCCGCGGATCGTGACGTCGCTGATGCCCACCTGGTTGTGCGTGCCGCGGTTGAGCGGGTCGTCGGTGAGGATCTTCTTCTCCTGGCGCCACTGGCCCGCCGGGATCCACACGCAGTCGATCTCGCCCTCCTGGTTCGCGGTGACGGCGGCCTGGATGGCTGCCGTGTCCTCGAGCCCGTCGTTCGGGATCGCGCCGTACTCGGTGATCGACGTGCACTGCGCGGGCTTCGAGGTGGGCGGCGCCACCTGCTCGAGCTCGACCAGGTCGATGATGTAGAACGCGGCGTCGTCCCCGGCGTCGCGCTGGAGCTTGAACACCGTGCCCGCCGGGAAGGACCGGCTCAGCAGGGCGTGCGACTCGTCGAAGAGGCGGCGCGCGTCGCCGCCCGGCGTGTTGACGAGGCCCTCGGGCTGGTCGGTCGTGCCGTACAGCCACGAGTGCTTGGACGACAGCGTCAGCTTCTGCACGAACTGGCCGTCCGCGTAGAGGCTGATCGTCTTCTCCTGTCCCCCGCCGCCGGCGGCGTCGGGGATCGAGTTGCGGACGACGATCGAGTTGGTCTGGTTGGTCGACGTGAACTGCACGTACTGGCCGGTACTGTTCAGCCGCACCGACTCGCGGCCCGACGACTCGGTCGCGAAGTTGGTGTGCCCGAACGTGCGCAGCGGGTCGGTCTGCAGCAGCGCGCCCGTGTACTGGCCGGCCTCGGCCTCGTAGGTGGTGTACGGCACGGCGGCGCCGCGGCCCACGGTCACCGCGAGCGTGCCGGTGTTGTTCTCCTCGTTCGTCTCGTCGACGACGTCGGTCGCGTCGGCCGTGGCCGTCACCGTGACACCGCCGTTGGTCGCCGTCCACGTCGCCGAGGGCGTGACGGTGACGGTGCCGCCCGCCGGGACGGCCGGCGTCGTGCCGTTCAGGGTGGTCGAACCCGCCACCACGCGCGTGACGGAACCGGCCGCGACCGCCTGGTTGCCGCGGTTGCGCACCTGGACCGAGAAGGACACGGCCGCACCGACGGCGGGGTTGGCCGGGTTGGAGGAGACCGAGACGACCTCCAGGTCGGGCCCGGGCGCCTCGCCCACGACGAGCTTCGCCGTGGCCGTGAACGCGTTGTCGGTCTCGTCCTGCTCGGCCACCGTGTTGCCTGGGTCGACGACGGCGCCGACCGTGTACTCGCCCGCGGGCCGGGTGCCGGCCGCGACCGTCACCTGGGCGGTCGCGCCGGGCTGCAGCGCGGCGACGTCCGCCGAACCGGCCGTGCTGCCGCCGATCTTCCCGTCCAGCGACGTGGCCGCCGACGCCCGGTCGCCCGTGTTCTTCACGGTCGCGGTGAGCGTCACCGGGGTGGTCGCCGTGGGCGACGCCGGGGACGCCGTCACCGCCGTGACCGTGAGGTTCGGGTTGGGCGCCGGGGCGCCGTAGACCTCGAGCTCGGCGACCTGGCCGTTGCCCGCCCCCGTGTTGCCGGTGAAGCGCAGGCGCACGTCGGTGACGGTGCTGGTGACCGGGATGTCCACGAGGTTGCCGCTCGCGGGTGCGAACGCGTACCCGGCGGACGCCTTGATCTCCTGCCACGCGCCGGTTCCCGAGCGCCCCCAGACGGAGAACGTCTGCGTGCGCGCGCCCCAGGCGGCGTCCGGGTTGACCCGCACGCGCACGCTGCTGACCTGCGTGGGCGCGGCCAGCGAGGCGTCGAGCGTCGACGGGTACTGCCCGCCGGCACCCTCCCAGTACGTGCCGGTCTGCCCGTCCACGGCGTTCGCCGCGACGTACGTCCACTCGGTCGACGACGCCGCCGCGGGCCGGTTCAGGGCGTAGTTGGTGCCGGTCGGGTCGGTGGGATCGGTCGGGTCCGGCGGGTCGGTCGGGTCGCCCGTGGGCGTGCCCCAGACCTGCAGCTCGGAGACCTGGCCGTTGCCCGCGCCGGTGTTGGCGCTGAACGCGAGGCGCACCTCGTCGGCCTCGGCGTCGAGCGGGATCTCGACCGTGTTGCCGGTCGCGGGGTCGAAGCCGTACGACGCGGAGGCCTTGAGCGTCCGGTACGACGACTCGCCGTCGGACCGGCCGAGCACGCTGAACGTCTGGGTGCGCGGGGACCACGCGGCAGGCGGCGGGAGCTTGACGACCACGCGCTCGACGTCGGAGTCCTGCCCGAGGTCGACCGTGAGGTGCGCCGGGTACTGCCCGCCCGCGCCCTCCCAGTAGGAGGCGGTGTTCCCGTCGTTCGCGTTGCCCGCGACGTAGTTCTGCGTCACGGACGACGCCGTGATCGGCTTGCCGAGGGCGAGATTGGTGGCGTCCGCGGCGTGCGCGACGGCGGCCAGGCCGAGCGGCGCGACGAGCGCCAGCGCGGCGCCCGTCACGACCGTGTGCTTCCAGGGGATTCTCATGAACGTCCTCGTTCTCCCGCCGGTGGCGGGCTCGGCCACCCACGGGCAACGGCGCCCGACGACGGCGCGACCGGCTGGTGCGTCGACGTCCTGGGTGGGTCGGGTCGGCGCCACCGAGGCAGCCGAAGAGGGCTGCGTGCCGGGGGCGAGAGTGCAGAGTTGCAGTACGTGCACTGCTTTGTGCTCGTTGTCTGTCAAGTTCTTGCAGTCTTGCGGTTCGGATATTACGAGGGCGAAACCTGGGACGTCAAGGGTCCGGAGCCACCCGGAAGCGCTGGCATCATGGCCCGCATGTCCGACGCCGCACGCCTCACCTGCCCGTTCTGTCACCGGGCCGTCTCGCCGGCCACGCTCCGCCTGCACTCGTGGTGGCACCAGCGGCGCCGCCGGGACGGCCAGCAGAAGGAGCACGTGACCCTGACGCCTGATGCCCGGTACGAGGGCTCGCTCGACGGCGTCCCCCAGGCCTACCGCCACCTGGTCTGCGGAGCGGGCACGGGCATGCCCGAGGAGATCGTCCGCAGCTACCTCGCCAACCCGTTCCTCTACGGTGACCGCTCGTTCTGCACCGGCTGCGGCGACTACGTGTCGAAGGCGGAGCTGCGCTGGATCGAGACCGGCCAGCCGCTGCGCGAGTACTTCGACGCGCTCCGCGCGGCGGCGACGCCGGAGCTACGGGCGCGGGCGCACGCGCACTACCGGGGGACCGGGGACCGGTAGCAGCTGGTGGGGCACGGGCCGCTCAGACGTGAACCTGTGCGGTGGTCGCCCAGCGTCCGAGCGCCGCCTCGGCCGCCTCGACGTCACGTCGCAGTGCCGCGAACTCGGTCTCGTCGAAGGGCGTGTCGCCGGCGAGGTAGCGGGAGCGCGCCTGGTCGGCCGTTGCGACGCTCCACAGGTGGTCCAGGAACATCCGCCGTTCGACGACGCCCAGCTGGTCGAACCGCGAGATCAGGCGCAGCACGTCGCGGTTCCGGCCCAGCACCGCGCTGCGCGCCGTCCGGTCGACGCGCAGCTCTCGGATCTCGCGGACGGAACCGCGGGCGAGCCAGCCGGCGACAAAAGCTGCGATCCCGAGAACCGCGAGGTACGTGAGAGTCACCGGTGTCGCGTCGTCGAAGGCCGCCCCGGTGTCGCCGCCCGCAGCCTGGCCGGCTGTGGCCACGAGGGCAATGAAGAGCACGGGCCAGGCGTAGAACAACCCGGTCAACACGCGGGCCGGCACGTAGCGCGACCGCGCCCTGCGCCCGACCTCACGGAGCCGGCTTTGAGCAGCCGCGAGCGCATCCGGCGGCGCGGAGGGGTCGACGACGACGACCCACCGATCGATTCCCGACTCGGGCGCCGTGCCGATTGCCAGGCTGCGCGTGATGAAGATCGGCGACGTCACGTTCTCAACGAACCAGGCGAACGCCAGAAGACCGCCCGGACGGGGACTAACCCAGACATGCTGCACCTGCACACAGTAGAGCTCGACCCGGTCCGACATGCCGTCGCCGCCGGCCCGAGAGCCGACAACCGTTGAGCCGCCGTGCCGCGCGCCCCGAAAGATCCCCCGCTCCCGCAGTGGTGGGCCGCGCGCGACAGGCGGACCGTGGAGAGATGGATCCCACCCCGGACGCGGCCTCGACCGACGCGGCGACGGACGCGACACCGAACGACACCCCCTCCGCCGATGCCGTGGCCGAACGCCTCTTCGGCGCCGTCCTCGGCACCGTCGACCTGATGTCGACGTTCCTGGGCGACCGCCTGGGCTGGTACCGGTCGCTGGCCGACGACGGTCCCGCGACACCGCCCCAGCTCGCCGAGCGCACCGGCACGGACGCCCGCTACGCGCGGGAGTGGCTGGAGCAGCAGACCGTCACCGGTCTGCTGCACCTCGACTCGGACGGCACACCGGACGAACGCGTCTTCAGCATCCCGCCGGGCACCGCGGAGGTGCTGACCAACCGGGACAGCCTCAACTTCCTGGCCCCCGTGGGACGGATGTTCGGAGCCGTCGGCCCCGCGCTCCCCCGGCTGCTGGCCGCCTACCGTACAGGCGACGGCGTGAGCTGGGACGACCTCGGCGACCATGCCCGCGAGGGGCAGGCGGACGCGAACCGGCCGTGGTTCGAGCACCGGCTGGCCGACGCGCTGGCCGGCGTCGCCGACCTCCACGAGCGGCTCGCGCGACCCGGCGCCCAGGTGCTCGACGTCGGCTCCGGCGGCGGCTGGTCCAGCATCGCCCTCGGCCGGGCGTACCCCGGCGCGACGGTCCACGGCATCGACATCGACGCGCCGTCGGTGGCGATGGCCACCGAGAACGCACGCGCCGCCGGCGTCGCCGAGCGGGTCCGTTTCTCCCATGGCGACGCCGCCGAGCTGCCGGCCGGCCGGTACGACGCGGCCTTCGCCTTCGAGTGCGTCCACGACCTGCCCCGCCCGGTCGACGTGCTCGCGGCCGTCCGGGCGTCTCTCGCACCGGGGGCGCCGTTGATCGTGATGGACGAGGCCGTGGCCGAGTCGTTCGCGCCGCACGGCGACGAGCTCGAGCGCATGATGTACGGCTTCAGCCTCTTCGTCTGCCTGCCCGACGGCCGCTCCAGCCGGCCGAGCGCGGCCACCGGGACGGTGATGCGGCCGTCCCTGCTGCGGGAGTACGGCGCGGCCGCCGGGTTCAGCGAGTTCGAGGTGCTGCCGATCGAGGACTTCGGGTTCTTCCGCTTCTACCGGATGAAGGAGGCGGGGACGTCCTAGAGCTGGGACCCGCCGCCGTCGCCGGCCGGCCCCCGCCCCGCCGGCCCCGTGGCCTGACGGTTCAGGACGTCGTCCGCACGCGGACGGTCGCGATCTGGAACGGGCGCAGCTCCAGGCCGATCGGCTCCCCGCCCGCCCAGGACTGCTCGCCCAGGTCGCGCTCGAGGAGATCGGTGCGCCACGCCGCCGAGAAGGGCGTGCCGAGCCCGAGGGTGACCGCGGTCCGTGCGCCCTGCGCCTCGTACAGCCGGACGACGAGGTCGCCCGACCGGTCCTCGGCGAGCTTCACCGACTCGACCAGGACCGAGGGCGCCGAGACGGTCACGATCGGGTCGACGACGGCGTCCGGGTCCCCCGGAACGTGCCGCGCCGGGAGGTTGAGCCGGTAGCCGGCGGCCGCGGCGTCGAGCACCGTCGCCGCCGGGCCGATCGTGGTCCGGAAGACGTGGGCCCCTTGGTCGGCCTCGGGGTCCGGGAACTTCGGCGCCCGCAGCAGGGACTGCCGGACCAGGGTCGTCGTGCCGCCGTCGTCGCGCGTGGAGCGAGTCACGTCGTGCCCGTACGTGGACGCGTTGGCCACGGCCACCCCGAACCCCGGCTCGCCGACGTGCACCCACCGGTGGGCGACGGTCTCGAACCGCGCGGCGTCCCAGGACGTGTTCGCGAAGGTGGGGCGCATGACGTGCCCGAACTGGATCTCGGAGGCGAAGTCGTCGGCGCGCACGTCCACGGGGAAGGCGAGCTTGAGCAGCTTCTCCTGCTCGTGCCAGTCGACCTCCGTCTCGACCTGCAGCTCCGCGGCGCCGGCGGCCAGCCGGAACCGCTGGACGATCGTGGAGCCGCCGTGGGTGTGCGTCACGGTCAGGGCGTCGCCCGTGACCTCGACCGTGTCCGGGGTGCGCAGCTCGGTGACGGCGTTGGCGTAGGAGCGGTCGATGTCCCACGCCTCGAACATGTTGGGGCGGTCCCGGAAGACCTGCAGCAGCGCTGCCTGCTCGCCGTCGGGGACGAGGTCGCGGCCCGACGACAGATCGACCAGGGAGACCAGCAGCCCCGCGGCGTCGAAGCGCGCCGAGAGGCGGCCGTTGTCCAGGCGGTAGCCGCCGGGCACGGCGGCCGGGGCCACGTTCGGCGTCGAACCCGGGCCGGCGCCCGGCCCCGCACCCTGCCCCGCGGCGACGTCCTGCGGGGCGAGGACGGCGGCGCCCAGCGCCGGCACGTCCCCGTGGTCGAACGGTGCCGCGTTGAAGACGACGGTGGCTCCCCCGTCGCCGGCGAGCGCCCGCTGGGCGGACGCGATGATGCCCTCCAGCTCCTCGCCGACCCGCCGGTAGGCCTCCTCGGCCTCCTCGTGGACCCACGCGATCGCCGAGCCGGGGAGGATGTCGTGGAACTGCTGCAGCAGCACCGTGTGCCAGATCGTGTCGAGCCGC
This sequence comes from Promicromonospora sp. MEB111, assembly GCF_030209445.1. Taxonomy (GTDB): domain Bacteria; phylum Actinomycetota; class Actinomycetes; order Actinomycetales; family Cellulomonadaceae; genus Promicromonospora. The sequence goes on along the minus strand of NZ_JARVSD010000004.1, from coordinate 88,514 downwards.
TCGTAGGGGTAGTCGAGCAGTCCGCGGACGGCAGCCGTCGCGCTCCACAGCTCGGCCTCCCGCAGCAGGTGCTCGCTGCGCCGGTTGCCGAGCTTGGTCCGGGCCTGGGAGGTGTAGGTGCCTCGATGGGTCTCCAGGTACATCTCGCCGGTCCAGACGGCGGGCCGGGGCAGGTTCTCCTTGGCCGCCGCGAAGAAGTCGGCCGGCGCGCCGAGCGTCACCCGCGGGGAGCCCTCGAGGTCACGGGTGCGCCGCGCGGCGGCGATCATCTCGCGGGTGGGCCCGCCGCCGCCGTCGGACCAGCCGAACAGGGTGACCGACGTGTTCGACGTCGCCTTCTCGGTGTGCTGCCGCTGCGCCTTGGCGAGGTCGGCGGCGCCGAGGTCCGAGCCGTAGGTGTCGTTCGGCGGGAAGTGCGTGAAGAGCCGGGTGCCGTCCAGGCCCTCCCAGAGGAAGGTGTGGTGCGGCATCCGGTTGGTGTCGTTCCAGGACATCTTCTGGGTGAGGAAGCTGTCCGTGCCCGCCGAGCGCGCGATCTGCGGGAAGGCCGCGGTGAACCCGAAGGAGTCGGGCAGCCAGGCCTCCCGCGAGAGCGTCCCGAACTCGCGGAGGAAGAACCCCTGCCCGTGCAGGAACTGGCGCACCAGCGCCTCGCCGCCCGGCATGTTCGTGTCGCTCTCCACCCACATGCCGCCCACGGGGACGAACCGCCCCTCGGCGACCCGGGCCCGGATGCGCTCGAAGAGCTGGGGGTAGTACTCCTTGACCCACGCGAGCTGCTGCGCGCTGGAGCAGGCGAAGACGAAGTCGGGGTCGGCGTCCATCAGGTCGAGCACGTTGGAGAACGTGCGGGCGCACTTGCGCACGGTCTCGCGCGTGGGCCACAGCCAGGCGGAGTCGAGGTGCGCGTGGCCGACGGCGACGATCGAGTGGGCGGTCGCATGGGCCGGGGCGGCGAGCACGGCCGCGAGCTCGCCCCGGGCGGCCGCCACGGTCGCCGCGACGTCGTCCGGGTCGATCGCGTCGCACGCCCGCTCCAGCGCGCGCACGATCCCGGCCCGGCGCGGGAGCCCCGGGTCGAGCTCGCGCGCCAGGCCGACCAGCGCGGAGATGTCGCTCAGCAGCGCGTCCACGTCGAGGTCGCGCTCGACGAGCGTCACGTCGCGCAGCGTGTAGACGGGCTCGGAGCCGGCCGTCGCCTTGTGGCCCAGGCGCGCGATGTGGGACGTGCCGGCGGGCAGGAAGGTCCCCGGGAGCGCCGCCGCCATCCCCGCCGCCGGGGTGGGCGGTGCCGAGGCGAAGAAGTGCTCCAGCATGTTCGGGTTGGACGCCGCCTCCACGAAGACGTCGACCGTGTCGCCGTCGACGTCGACGACGTGGTTGAACGGCTCGACGCCCTTGATGATCGAGCCGTCCGGCCGGTACAGCAGGCCCTCCGCCTGGAAGGCGGGCATCAGGCGCGAGAAGCCGAGGTCGACGAAGAGCTGGACGGTGGTGCCCGCCCGCCCCCAGCCGTCCGGGACGGAGCCCGTGACGTGGAACCACGTGGTCCCCCAGGGCCTGCTCCAGGCCTGGCCCACCTCGAACGGCGTGAACTCGTGCCGCACGGCCTCCGCGAAGGGCACGGGCTCGTCGGGCACCTCCCAGGCCGTGACACGGACGGGCGCCCTGCGCGGGAAGAGGGCGGGTACGAGGAGGTCGCGGACCGTGTTGTTGACCCGGTGCTCGACCTGGACGGCGTTGTCGTTCATGAGGGCACCGTAACAGAAAAGCTCCGCGTGGAACTTTTCGCGCTGATAGGTTGAGGTCCGGCGAGCAACATGGAGGTGGGACGTGTCGCAGAGCGAGCGCGCCGAGGCGCCCGTGAGCACGGAACCGGAGAGCCGGTCACGACCGCGCGGCAGGTACCCCAAGGGGATCCTGCGCCGGCAGCAGATCCTCGACCGCACCATCGGGGTGTTCGCCGAGCTGGGGTCCGAGGGCACCAGCCTGCGCGCGATCGGTGAGGCGATCGGCGTGAGCCACGCCGCCCTGCGCCGGTATTTCGAGACCCGCGAGGAGCTCTTCCTCGAGGTGCTCCACGAGAAGGACCGCCAGGCCCTGGCCGACGCCCGCGAGAGCGGCGCCGCCCCGACCGACTTCACCGCGCACCTGGAGGCCTACGCCCGGCGGACGCCGGGACTCATGGCCCTGCGGCACAGCATGGTGGCCCGGGCGCTGGAGTCCGACAACGAGCACTCCCGCACGTTCTTCGTCGACCGCTACCGGTCGCTGCGCGACGAGGCGCTGGCGATCCTGCGCGTCGCGCAGGCCGCCGGCACCGTGCGGTCCGACATCTCGCCGCAGGTGGCGGCCTCCCTGGTGATCGCCGCCATGGACGGGCTCTCGACGCAGTGGCTGCTCGACCCGGACGTGGACATGCTCCAGGGGATGACGCTCCTGGAGAACCTCCTGCGGCCGGCCGAGGGGTAGGGACGGACGGGAGCGCGAGACGGCCGACGAGAGGCGGGCCACCAAAAAGTTCCACGCGGAACTTTTTGGTGTTACGTTGACTCCTGCCCGGGCACCGCAGCCCGGAATGCTCGCAGAGAGAAGTCGACGTGGACGAGAACCCCCATCCCGTGCCCACCGACGGCGGCCCGACGGCCGTCGCCGCTCCCCCGACCCCGGCGCCCGGCGCCGGGACACTGCGCTCGCGCTATCCCCAGGTCGCCGTCCCGCTGGCCATCCTCGGGTTCTCGATCGCCCTGGTCCCGCCGCTCGTCGTCACCATCGCGCTGCGGCTGCGCGAGCTCGACCTGGACAACGCCGCCGCCGACCTCGGCCTGATCCTCGGCGTCGGCGCGATCTTCTCGCTCATCGCCAACCCCCTGGCGGGACGGTTCTCGGACCGGACGACCAGCCGCCTCGGCATGCGCAAGCCGTGGATCTTCTCGGGTGCCGCCGTCGGCTACGCCGGGATCGTCGTCATCGCCTTCGCACCGAACGTACCGCTGGTGCTCGTGGGATGGAGCATCGCGCAGGTCGGCCTGAACTTCGCGCTCGCGGCGCTCGTGGCCATGCTCCCGGACCAGGTCGGTCCCGAGCGGCGCGGGCGGACTGCGTCGTTCATCAGCCTGGCGCAGAATGTCGGCGGCGTCGCCGCGACGTTCCTCGTGCAGCTCTTCCCGTCCGGGCTGGTGCAGTACCTGGTGCCCAGCCTGATCGGCGTGGTGCTGATGGTCGTCATGGTGGCGCCCGTCAAGGACCGGGTGCGCACGGAGCGCACCCGGGAGCCCTTCGGTCTGCGGGCCCTCCTCGGCTCGTTCGTCTTCGACCCGCGCAAGAACCCGGACTTCGGCTGGGCGTGGCTCACGCGGTTCTTCCTGACCACCACGCAGTTCACCGCGACCAGCTACCTCACCTACTTCCTCATCGCCCAGTTCGGGGTGTCCGACGCCGAGGCACCCACCCTGGTCTTCCAGGCGATCCTCGCCAACGCGGTCGGCATCGTGCTCGTCGCACCCCTGCTCGGCTGGCTCTCGGACCGCCTCCGGCGCCGCAAGCCGTTCGTGATCGTCTCCGCGGCGATCGCCATCGTCGGGCTCACGGTGATCGCGCTGGCGCCGTCGATCGAGGTCGTGCTGCTCGGCGAGCTCGTGCTCGGCGCGGGCCTGGGCGCGTTCTTCGCCGTCGAGCTGGCCCTGATCGCCGACGTGCTGCCCAGCTCGGACACCGCGGGCAAGGACCTGGGCGTGGCCAACCTCGCGCAGTCGCTCCCCCAGTCGCTGATCCCGGTCGCGGCACCCGGCCTGATCGCCGCGTTCGGCTATCCGGGCCTGTTCCTCAGCGGCGCCCTCCTCGGCGTCCTGGGCGCGATCAGCGTCACGCGGGTCAAGCAGGTGCGGTAGCCGCCGCGGCGGGCGGCCACCGTCCTAGGCTGTCCTCGTGGCGCTGGCCGTCTGCCTGCTCTTCGACAGGCCCACCGAGCGGGTCCTGCGACGGCTGTGGCAGCGACTCGAGGACCAGGGCGTGCCCACGCTCGCCGGCCACACCCACCGCCGGCACGTGCCGCACCTCTCCCTGGCGGTGCTGCGCTCCTGGGACCTGGACAAGGTGCGCGCCGCCATGGAGGCGCTGCCCGACGCCGGCCCCACGACCGTGCGGTTCGACGCCGTCGCCGCGTTCCGCCGGGGCCGGATGAGCCTGGTCCCGGCGGTGACGAGCGCGCTCGCGGCCCGCCAGGAGCGGGTCGTCGAGGCGCTCGGCGCGACCGACGACGAGCTGCACAAGCACTACGTGCCCGGCGTCTGGACGCCGCACGTCACCGTGGCCACCCGCGCCCGGCTCGACCAGACGCCGCTGGTGCTGGAGGCGGTCTACGAGATCGTGCCGCTCACCGGCACGCTGAGCCGGGCCGCGCTGGTGGACGCCGGGACCGGGATCGCCTACCCGCTCAGGATCGTCCCCTGACGGACAGCACGTCCACGCCGTCGAGCGTGAAGGTGCCGCCGACCACGCGGACCGCGACCGTGTGCGACCGCTGCCGCAGGTCGCGCAGCCAGTACGACGTCTCGCGGGTGCCCGCGGGCCCGACCTGCACGGTCGTGGGCGCGCCGCCGTCCACGGCCACCTCCAGCGTCGCGGCCGCCGTGGCACCGAACAGGTTCAGGCCGGTGCCGGTGAACGCCACGTCCACCGACTGGCCCGCCCTCAGGACGTGCTGCGTCCGGTTGAAGTGCGCGTAGCCCGCCTGGGTGAACGTGAAGCCGTCGGGGTAGGTCAGCCGCGCGTCCGAGTCGTCGATCTTCTCCGACGCCCAGGCGTGGCCCGGCACCGCGGTGACCGCGAGGTTGTCGTACTGCGTGTTGTAGAACCCGCTGGTCAGGGCGATCCGGCCGGTCAGCACCGGGTTCGCCCCGGCGTCGGTCCACCGGGCGAACCGGTCGCCGTCGAGGGTCGCCGTCACGATGTTCCCCCGCGCCTCGACCGCGAGCCGGTGCCACCGGCCGCCGTCGAACCCGGCCACCGTGCCCGAGGCCACGACCTGGTCGAGCTTGCGCAGCTGCCAGCGGCCGTCCTCGTGCACGCGGACCGCGTAGGTGGCCTGGTCGCCGCCGCGGGCGTAGACCTGGCGCACGCCGAGCCCGGCGAAGTTCTCCAGCGCCGCGTCGCGGTCCACGGCGTCGAGCCGGAAGTCCACCGCCGCGGTGTAGTCGGCCCAGCGGTGGTCGCCCAGCACGGTCGACGGGGCCGCCGTCTGGAGCACGTCCTGGCGCCCGTTGCCCCAGACGTTCCAGGTGAACCCGCGGTTGTCGGCGTTGATCTGCTGCTGGAGCACGTGCCCCTTGCGGCGGTCGCCGGCGTCGACCACCTCGAACGCGCCGTCCTGGTCCGCCGTGTAGCGTGGCGTGCCGCCCCGCCGCTCCAGGTAGGTCATCTTCTGCCCGCCGACCCGCTTGACCGGGTACCCGGCGTACTCGAAGTCGTCCCGGTAGGGCAGCGGGAGGATCGTGTCCTCGGCGTCGGGCGCGAAGTCGCCCGGCGCGTACGGCTCCGTGGTGCCGGCCACACCGTGCGCGAGCGTGGACAGCGTGACGATCGAGTACGCCGGGACCTTGACGCGGTAGACGTCGTGCTCGACACCGCCGACCGTCTCCGTGCGGACCGGCTCATAGACGCCGGTGTTCTGGAAGTAGTTCTCGTCGTGTTCCTGGCCGGCGTCCGGCCCGCGCGTCTCCCACGCGTACAGCGGCCGGTCGGCCGGGCCCAGGTCCGCGACCTTCACCTCGAAGTACCGGTCGGTGCGGGTGTTGTTCGCGTGCACCTGCGACCACTGCGCCTCGCCGTCGGCGTCCGCGGGCGTGCGGGCGGTCAGAACGGTGCGGGTCGACGTGTCGACGTTGGTGCCGCCGTCGCCCTTGGTGCCGTCGCCGCCCGTGGCGCCCTCGACGTACTCCCAGCCGTCCCCGACGAACTGGTGGAAGTGCCGCACGGCGACCAGGCCGACATCGCCCTCCCAGTAGCCGGACCACGGGTCGGAGGCCCGCACCAGGTGCTTGGGCGAGTACTGCGTGCCCTCGTACATGGCGCTGACCGCCGGCTGGAACAGGAACGTGGTCATGTGCGCGGGGTCGTTCCCGGCGCCGCTCCAGCGGTAGGCGTTGATGAACCGGTCCGCGATGTCGGCGGCCGAGACCGTGCCGCCCACGCCGCCGCGGGCCGGGTCGGCCGCGACCCGGTACTGCGGGTCGATCATCGGGGCCACGCCCTCGGAGTACAGGACCTCCTTGCCGAACTCCTTGTTCAGCCGCGTGACGTTGGGCCCGCCGACGATGTCGTAGTGGAAGGCGAGCGCGTCCACCTGTTCCAGCGCCGCCGGGTCGGCCAGGATGCGCGCCGCGACGGCGTCGCCCTCGCGGTAGGAGTCCAGCGCCACGATCTTGATGTGCGAGTAGTCGTAGCGGGCGTCCGGCGCCGCGGCGTCCCGCTCCAGCCACTGCGCGAACCGTACGGTCCACGCCAGCTCGGACGCCTGGTAGGTCGCGCCGCGCACCTCGTTCTGCGACGGGCTCATCCAGTCGAGCTCCACCCCGTACGTGTCGTACGCGGCGTCGATCGTCTCCTTGTACCACTGGTACCGCTTCACCGGGTCGTTCCCGGTCCAGGACGGCTCGCCCCAGCGCAGCGCCTCGGTCTCGATGTCCGGGTTGATCGTCAGCGCGTCCGCGATGAAGTGGAAGCCGGCGCCACGCAGCACGTTCGCGGGCTCGTCGGCGCTGCGCTTCGTGGCCGGCTCCGCCCCCGACGAGCTGTTGCTGTCCGCGCCGAGCTCCACCTTGATGTGCTTGAGCCCCGCGCCCGTGACCGGGTCGAAGAGCATCCGCATGATCCGCCAGTAGGCCTCCGGCTGCTCCTCCTTGTAGTCGAGCAGCAGGTTGGAGGTGTTGTTGCAGGACACCGAGCCGAACCCGCCGAACGTGTTGTACGCGCCGCCGTCGGCGCGGCGCTCCACGTCGTCGCCGTCGACCAGGAGCTCCCGCCAGTCGATCGAGGGGTCGTCCAGCCGGAGCACCGGCAGCTCTGGCTGGGCTGCGGTGGCCGACGACGGCGTCGTGGTCGCGTCGCGCGGTGCGCTCGCGCTCGCCGAGGGGGCCAGGAGGCCGCCCGCGGCGAGGACGAGGACCGCGGCGACCGCGGTGGATCTGGCCGTGCGGCGGTGGGGACGTGGCATGGGGCACTCTCCGTCGTCGTTGACTGGACCGGGCGCACGGGGCGACGATCAGCGATGATCGTTTGTGATCGCTTCGCGCGATCACCCCGTGCTCTGCTCAGCCAGAACGTAGGCCGGGGCGCACGACGAGGTCAATATTCTGATCGGTAATGATCGAATCGTGCGCGCCGGCGAGCACGCTATCCCCCGATCCGGTCCAGCTCGGCGAGCTCGTCCGCGCCGAGCACCAGGCCCGCGCCGGCCACGTTCTCCCGCAGGTGCGCGACCGACGACGTGCCCGGGATCAGCAGCACGTTGGCGGAGCGCTGGAGCAGCCACGCCAGCGCCACCGCGATCGTCGTGGTGCCCAGCCGGGCGGCGACGGCGGTCAGCGCATCGGACTGCAACGGGCTGAACCCGCCGAGCGGGAACCAGGGCACGTAGGCGATGCCGTCGGCGGCGAGCCGATCCACCAGCCCGTCGTCCTCGCGGTGGGCCAGGTTGTACATGTTCTGCACGCTCACGATCGGCGCGATGGTCCGGGCCTCCGCGACCTGACGGGCGGTCACGTTGGTCAGGCCCAGGTGCCGGACCAGCCCTTCCTGCTGCAGCGCGGCCATCGTCTCGAAGGCCTCCGCGAGCGAACCCTCCTTCCGGCCCGACGCGTCGCCGAGGCGCAGATGGACCAGGTCCAGCGTGTTCAGCCCGAGGGTCTCCAGGTCGCTGTGGATCTGCCGCCGGAGCTGGTCGGGCCGGCGCTCGACCGGCCAGCCACCCTGCTCGTCGCGGTAGGCGCCTGCCTTCGTGACCACGTGCAGCGTGTCGGGGTAGGGGTGCAGGGCCTCGCGGATGAGCTCGTTGGTGATCCGCGGCCCGTAGGCGCCGGCGGTGTCGATGTGGGTGATACCCAGGTCGACGGCCTCGCGCAGGACGGCGAGGGCGCCGTCCCGGTCGGCGGGCGGACCCAGCACCCCGGGACCGGCGAGCTGCATGGCGCCGTAGCCGAAGCGGGTGACGGTCATGTCCCCCAGGGTCCAGGTGCCGCCGGGCAGGGTGGGAGCGGTGGTGCTCACGATCGTGGCCTCTCGTCGGTGGAGGTCGCGGACGACGGCAGGTGTGCGGCCGTCCGGCCCCGACGTCGATCGTGCGGCCGCCACCACGGCGGCGTCCAAGACCGGTTCGATCGGGACTGATACCCCACCGGTATCACCGCTACCCTGGGCCTGTGGACGGACTGGAGACCCGCGAGCTGAGGTACTTCGTCGCCGTGGCGGAGGAGCTGCACTTCGGCCGGGCCGCGGAGCGCCTGAACATGGCCCAGCCGCCGCTGTCGCGCGCCGTCCAGCAGCTCGAGCGGCGCCTCGGTGTCGTACTCCTGGACCGGGACCGCCGGGGCGTCTCGCTCACGGCCGCCGGGGCGGCCATGCTGGCCGAGGCGCGGCTCGCCCTCGACGCGGTGGACGCCGTCGTACGCCGGACCCGGCGTGCGGCGGCGCCGACGCCAGGGCTGGTCCTGACCACGAAGGCCGGCGCCTCCCACGAGCTGCTCAAGCGGTTGCTCGACGCGTACGCGGCGCGACCCGGTGCCGTGGAGGTCGACGTGCTGCTCTGCGAGATCGGTGGGCAGGGCCAGCTCCTGCGCAACGGCAGCGCGGACGTCGCGCTCGTGCACTCCCCGTTCGACGTGCTGACGGGCCTGGACACCGTCGAGATCGTGACCGAGGGCCAGGTCGCGATCGTCCCCGCCGCGCACCCGCTCGCGCAGCGCACCAGCCTGACCGTGGCCGAGGTGAGCGACGTGCCCGGCCTGCCGATCGCGCGCTGGCCGCAGCACGACGGCACCTACCCGCCCGGTCCCGGGCCCGAGGTCCGCACCCAGTCCCAGCTCGCGCAGCTCGTCGCCCTCGGCCGCACGCTGCTGGTCATCCCGGGCTCCAGCCGGGCCTGGCAGTGGCCGGAGCACGTGGCGGTGCCCGTCGTCGACGCACCCGAGGTGACGACGCTGCTCGCCTGGCCGGCGGGCGCCCGGTCGGCGGCGCTGGACGGCCTCCTGGAGACCGCGGCGCACCTGGCGGCGAGCGCCTCGTCCTGACCCCGTTCCGGCCGGACGCGCCTCAGCAGCTCCCGTGGGCGGCGTCGTCCCACCAGGCCAGCACCCGCGCGGCGTGGAACGTCAGCCACTTCGACGGCTGCCCCGCGTCGACGTCGACCTCGAACCACACGCGGCCCGGGTGGCGCCGCGCCTGCAGCCAGGTGCCGTCCGGCTGCCGCTGCGCGCGGACCAGCTCGACCGCCTCCGCGACCCGTGCGTCGGGCGGCGTGCCGCGGAGCACGGAGGCCGCACGGAAGTAGTCGGTGGCGCTGAGCACGTCGTAGAACGACCGGAACGGGTACGCGAGCCGGAAGACCCAGTCGGCGACGGGCTCGCCGGTGGTCAGCCGCCGGATCAGGTGCCGCTCCAGGAGGTACTCCTCACCGCGGGCCTGCGCCTGGCGGACGGCGTCCGTGCCGCCGGTCGCCTCCTCGTAGGCGAGCAGGCCCTTGAGGGAGTTGAGCGTGGAGCGCACCGAGGCGCGGGTCGACCCCTCGACCCACTCGCAGTTCCAGCCGCCCTCGTCCATCTGGTGCGCCACGAACCAGTCGGCGATCCCCTGGACGTCCGCCCCGAGCCAGACGCCGTTGGCCAGCGTGAACCCGTTGATGCACGCGTCCACCTCGCCGCCCCAGTACGGCAGGTCGTCGTACTCCCACCGGGCGTTGGCCGCGATCAGCCCGGCGGTGTCCCGCTCGCGCAGCACCGCGGCGTCCAGGCCCCACTCCCGGGAGTTGAGCGACCACGTGGTGGCCGTCCACGGCTGCCCGGCTCCGGGCTGGGCCTCCGGCCCGGAGAAGTCGAAGCCCGCGGGGAAGAACGCCCCGCCGGCCCAGGTACCAGCGTCGTCCTGCCGGGCGAGGAGGCCGGCACCCAGGCCCTCCGTGGCCACGCGGGCGCGAGTGGCCCGCCAGACGGCGTCGGGCGCGCGCAGCAGGTCCCGCTCGACCTGCCAGCGCAGCGCCGGGTCGCTGTCGAGCAGCCAGGCCAGCACGTCGTCGGACACCCGCGAGGAGGTCATACGCCGAGACTAGAGCGCGACGGTCGCGCGTTCCAGGCAAGTGCGGGTGACCCGGCATCCGGCGTTGCGACGCGATTCGACCGGGCATACGTTCACGCCATGACCAACGTTGCCGAGACCATCGTCGAGATCATCGAGGACGCGGGGGTCGAGCGGGTCTACGGCCTGCCGGGCGACTCGCTGAACGGGTTCACGGACGCCATCCGGCGCAACGACACGGTCACCTGGCAGCACGTGCGCCACGAGGAGGCGGCGGCGTTCGCGGCGGCCGCCGAGGCCGCGCTGACCGGCGAGCTCGCGGTGTGCGCGGGGAGCTGCGGGCCCGGCAACCTGCACCTGATCAACGGGCTCTACGACGCCAACCGGAGCCGGGTCCCCGTGCTCGCGATCGCGGCGCACATCCCCGGGGCCGAGATCGGCAGCACCTACTTCCAGGAGACGCACCCGCAGGAGCTGTTCCGCGAGTGCAGCGACTACACCGAGCTGGTGAGCATGCCGGAGCAGCTCCCGCGGGTGCTCGAGATCGCGATGCGCACCGCCGTGGAGCGGCGCGGCGTCGCCGTCGTCGTCGTGCCGGGCGAGGTGTTCCTCGCCGAGAGCGCGGGCCGCAAGAAGTCGGCGCCGATCCGGGCGACCCAGCCCGTGGTGCGCCCGGGCGAGCACGAGCTGGGGATCGCGGCGCAGATCCTGAACGAGGCGAAGAAGGTGACCATCCTGGGCGGCGCCGGCACGGAGGGCGCCCACGAGCAGGTGGTCCGGATCGCCGAGAAGCTCAAGGCGCCCGTCGTGCACGCGCTGCGCGGCAAGGAGTTCCTGGAGTACGACAACCCGTACGACGTCGGCATGACGGGGCTGCTCGGCTTCGCCTCCGGCTACCGGGCCATGGAGAGCTGCGACGCCCTGCTCATGCTCGGCACCGACTTTCCCTACCAGCAGTTCTACCCGTCCAAGGCGCAGATCGTGCAGGTCGACCTGCGGGGCGAGCAGCTCGGCCGGCGCACGCCGATCGACCTGGGCCTGGTGGGCGACGTCGGCGACACCATCGAGGCGCTGTTGCCGCGGTTGGACGAGCGCGGCAACCGCCGGCACCTCGACTCCTCCCTCAAGCACTACGCGCGGGCGCGCAAGAGCCTCGACGAGCTGGCCGACAACGACCGCAACCGCGAGCCGATCCACCCGCAGTATGTCGCGCGGCTGGTGAGCGAGCTGGCGAGCGACGACGCGGTGTTCATCCCCGATGTCGGCTCCCCCGTGGTCTGGGCGGCCCGCTACCTGGAGATGAACGGCAGGCGCCGGCTGATCGGGTCGTTCAACCACGGGACCATGGCGAACGCCCTGCCCCACGCCATCGGCGCCCAGTCGGCGTTCCCGGAGCGTCAGGTGGTCGCGCTGGCGGGCGACGGCGGGCTCGCGATGCTGCTGGGCGAGCTGCTCACCCTGCGGCAGAACAAGCTGCCCGTGAAGATCGTGGTGTTCAACAACTCCTCGCTGAACTTCGTCGAGGTGGAGATGAAGGCCGCCGGCTTCGTGAACTTCGGCACCCAGCTCGACAACCCGAACTTCGCGGACGTCGCGAACGCGATGGGGATCCACGGCCGGCGGGTCGAGCAGCCCGACGACCTGGAGGACGCCCTGCGCGCCGGCTTCGAGCACGACGGCCCGGCGCTGGTGGACGTCGTGACGGCCCGCCAGGAGCTGTCGATCCCGCCCGCGATCAGCGCCCAGCAGGTCAAGGGCTTCACGCTGTACGCGATCCGTACGATCATGTCCGGGCGCGGCGACGAGCTGGTGGACCTCGCCGACACGAACGTGTTCCGGCGCCTGTTCGACTGATCCGGCCGCGTCGCCGTGCGACACCGCCCTGCACTGGTCACGTCGTCCCTGAGGGGCTCACCCGGGCCGCCGGTCCGGCCCTGGCGGCATGATGCGGCAGAGCGCGTCCAGCGCACGCGGCCAGGCGCTGTCCGACACCGCGGAGTAGTTGACGACGAGCGCTGCCCGATCCGACACGTGCGAGCCGGTGGTCAGGCCCTCGTGCCGGAACTCGGTGAGCCCGCTCACCAGGAGACCGTGCTGCGCCGCCGACCGGAGCGCCGCCCGCTCGGTCCCGGGTGGTAGCTCCACCACCGCCTGCAGGCCCGCCGCCATACCCGTCACCCGGACGCCCGGCGCGTGCTCCGCCAGGGCCGTGATCAGCTGGTCGCGCCGACGGCGATAGCGCTGCCGCATCGCCCGCACGTGGCGGTCGAACCCGCCCGAGGCGATGAGCTCCGCGAAGGTCAGCTGGTCGAGGACGCTCGTCACCTCGACCGGCCCCTTGACCGCGGCCACCCTCGGGACCCAGTCCTTGGGCAGGACCATCCAGGCGAGGCGCAGCGCGGGGGCCAGCGACTTGCTCGCCGTGCCGAAGTACGCGACCCGTTCGGGGTCCAGTCCCTGGAGCGCCCCGATGGGCTGCCTGTCGTACCTGAACTCCCCGTCGTAGTCGTCCTCCACGATCAGCCCGCCGGTGCGGTGCGCCCAGTCGAGCACTGCCGCCCGGCGTCCGGGAGCCAGCGCGACGCCGGTCGGGAACTGGTGCGCCGGTGTCAGCAGGACGGCACCGACCCCGGGCAGGGTGGCCAGGTCGCCCGTCCGCGCACCGTCGGCGTCGACGCGCAGCCCAGGGATGTCGAGCCCGGCGTCGGCCAGCAGCTCGCGGTAGAGGTCGAGACCGTAGGACTCGACGGCGACGGCCCGGACGCCCTGCGCCTTCAGGGCGCGGGCGAGCAGGCCCAGCCCCTGGTGGAAGCCCGCGCTGATGATGATTCTCTCCGGCTCGGCGTACACGCCCCGTACGCGGGCGAGGTACTCCGCCAGCGCGGAGCGCAGCTCGATGCGGCCGAGCGGGTCGCCGTACCCGAACGCGTCGTACGGCGCCGCGGCCAGGGCCCGTCGCGCGGCGGCCACCCATGCGGTCCGGGGGAACTCCGCGAAGTCCTCGGCGCCCGGGACCAGTCCTTGGGCAGGTCGCCGGTGCACGCGGTGCGGGTGGGGCGGCGTCGGCCCGCCGGACCCAGGACCGGGCCGGGCGGCCACCCGGGTGCCGGAGCCCTGCTGGGCGGTGAGCCAGCCCTCGGCCACCAGCTCGGCGTAGCACTCGGTCACGGTGCTGCGCGCCATCCCGAGGTCGGCGGCCAGCGTGCGGGACGCGGGGAGCCGGGTGCCGGGAACCAGGCGTCCGGTACGCACCGCCTGCCGGAGGGCGTCGGTGAGTCCTGCCCGGACGCCGGGGCCCTTCGGTTCCAGGTGCAGGTCGATCCCAGCGGCCGAGAGGAACTCCGCCCCCGAATTGGTCTGCGAAACTTCCATGAAAGTGGACGGTATGCCCGGACCGCTTGCTTCGTAAAGTCGACGGCATGCGCAACAACCAGCTCCATGGCGCCGCGGGCAGCAGCCCCGAGCGGCGCACGCTTCCTGCAGGCCTGGCACTGGCGGGTGCGGCTCTCGCGTTCACCAGCATGTATCTCGCGGCAGGTGCGCTCACGCCCCTGCTCGTCGTCTACCGGGCCCGGTGGGACTTCCCGCCGTCCTTGCTCACGGTGGCGTTCGCGGTCTACGCGGTCGGCTTCCTCGCCGCGGCGCTCGTCCTGGGCTCGCTGTCGGACCATCTCGGGCGACGGCCGGTGCTGATCGGCGCCCTGGTCGTCCAGCTCGCGTCGAACCTGGTCTTTCTCCTCGCGCCCGACGTCGGCTGGGTCATCGCGGGCCGGATCATCCAGGGGATCGCCAGCGGCGCGGCGACCGCCGCCTTCACCGCCGCACTGGTCGAGCACGCGCCCGACGGCCGGAAGGGCCTCGGCCCGATCCTCGGCAGCGTCGGGCTCACCGGCGGCCTGGCCGTCGGCTCGCTCCTCGCCGGTCTCGCGATCCAGCTCACACCCTCGGCCAACACGATCGTCTTCGTCGTGCTGAGCGTGCTGACCGTGGTCGGCGGACTCGCCGTCGCCGCGTCCCCGGAGACCATCCGGAGAGGCCCCGGCGCCCTCCGGTCGATGATCCCCCAGGTCGCCGTGCCGCCCGCGGCGCGCCCCGAGTTCCTCGCCGCGGCTCCCGTGGTGGCGGCGGTGTGGATGCTCGCGGGCCTCTCGGGCGGCCTCGCCCCGAGCATGGTGCACAGCGTGTTCCACCTCGACAGCGGCCTGCTCGACGGGCTCGCCGGGTTCATCGCACCGGCGGTCTCCGTGGTCGTCGGCCTGTCGTTCGCGCGGGTGCGCCCCCGGACGGCGGTCACCATCGGGATCTACTCGGCGTCCCTGGGCGCCGTCGGGATCATCGCCGGAGCCTGGGCGGGCAGCCTCGGTGCCATGTTCGTGGGGCAGGCGGTCGCCGGCGTCGGGTTCGGCGCGGCGTTCACCGCGGCCCTGGGCCTGATCATCCCGCTCGTGGCCGCGCACCAGCGGGCAGGAGTGGTCGCGGGCGTCTATGTCGTGTCGTACCTCGGCCTGGGGCTGCCCGTCGTCGTCGCCGGCCAGCTCACGGACGCCCTCGGGGTGGTGCCCACCGTCGGCTGGTACAGCGCGGTCGTCGTCGCCCTCTCGCTGCTCAGCCTCGGCGCACAGCAGCACCTGAAGCGCCGCGGGCTGGGGCAGGACGCCGGCGACCCGGCCGGCCCGCGCGAGCTCAGCCGCGCATGACCAGCTACCCACAAGAAGAAACCCCCACAAGGAAAGAAGGTAGGCACATGCCCAGCACCAACGGCCGACGAGTGTTCGTCGCCGGAGCGTCCGGCGTCATCGGTCAGCTACTGGTCCCTCGGCTGGTCGAGGCCGGCTACGTCGTCGGCGGGATGACACGAACTGCCGGCAAGGCCGACCTGCTCAGGCAGCTCGGCGCCGAGGCGATCGTCTGCGACGTGTTCGACCGCGAGAGGCTGGTCCAGGTGGTCCGTGACTTCGCGCCCGACGTGATCCTGAACGAGCTCACCGACCTGCCGGACGACGTCGGGAGCATCGGCGCCCATGCGGAACTGAACGCCCGCATCCGCACGGAGGGGAACCAGAACCTGATCGAGGCCGCTCGCGCGAGCGGGTCGCCGAGGTACCTCGCGCAGACGGTCGCCTGGCAGCTGCCCGACGGACCGGACGCGCTGGCCGTGGCCGAGCTGGAGCGCACCACCCTCGCGGAGGGCGGCGTCGTGCTGAGCTACGGGCAGTTCTACGGCCCCGGCACCTACAACGAGGGGCCGGTCCCCACCGAGCCGCGGGTGCAGATCGACCACGCCGCGAAGCTGACCGTCGAGCTGTTGGACGCGCCCTCGGGCGTCGTCGTCATCACCGACTGAGGCAGCGGCGTCGGCACCGGCCGGGGCCGGGGCCCGGGGTGGACGCGCCTGCCGCGTCCACCCCGTCGCGTCCACCCCGTCGCGGCCCGGTCAGCCCGCGGGCGCGAGAGCCTGCTCGAACGCCTTGAGGGCGATCGCCGCGGACTGCATCAGCTCGTCGCGCGTGGCGCCCGCGGACGCGTGGACGGCCTGCCCCTCGGACACGACCATGACGTAGCGGGCGAGGGCCGCAGGGTCGGCGTCGGCGGGCAGGTCGCCCTCCTCGCGCGCCCGGGTGAGACGCTCGGCCAGCGCGTCCTCACCGGCCCGGCGGCTGCTCGCGAGGAACTGCGTCACCGTGTCGTGGGCGGGGTTGGCGGACAACCCGCCCTGGATCGACAGGCACCCCCGGGGGCGGTCGGGGCGCGTGAGCGCGACCGCGTTGCGGTCGAGGTAGTCGCGCACCACCTCCATCGCCGTCGGGCGGGTGAGGGCGTCGCGGAAGTAGGCGAGCTCCACCTCGGCGTAGCGCCGCACGACCTGCTGGAACAGCTCCTCCTTGGTGCCGAACACCGCGTACAGGCTCGGCTTGTTGACGCCCATCCGCTCGGTCAGCTCCGAGACGGCCGTGCCCTCGTAGCCCTGTCGCCAGAACACCTCGACCGCACGGTCCAGCGCTGCCTCGGCATCGAACGTCCGCGGCCTTCCGCCCGCCATGACCACTCCTTCCCGAGTGTCTCCGCCTGCAGTGTACCCAATTTACAACCGATCGTTCAGAAACTTGGCGCTCGCGATCGCAGCGTGCTACGTTCCAGTTCTTAACCGAACGGTTAGAAACTAGGAGATGAGCGTGATGGCAGGACGCGAGCTGGCCAGAATCCTGGGGCCCCTGGGCGTGTGGAGCATGCAGCTCCGGGGTGCGGACCGGCCGGTGGTGCAGGACGCGGCCGCCGAGCTGAACGAGCTCGGGCTGCGCGCGCTGTGGATCCCCGGGCTCGACGGGAAGGGCGTGCTCGAGGACACCGAGAACCTCCTGCGCGCGGCGCCGGAGACCACGGTCGCACTGGGCGTCCTGGGCATCTGGGGCACCCCGGCCGAGAAGGTCGCGCACGAGGTGGCCCGGCTCGACCGGCTGCACGGGCCCCGGACCGTCGTGGGTCTCGGGATCAGCGACCCCGGCTCGGCGCGCGGCCACGGGCACCAGTTCGGCAGGCCCGTCGTCTCCATGACCCGGTACCTCGACGACCTGGACGCCGCACCGACGCCGCTGCCGGCGGACCGTCGGCTGCTCGGCGCCCTGGGGCCGCGCATGGCGACCCTCGGGGCGGCGCGAACCGCCGGCACCCACCCCTTCCTGGTCACACCGCGGTACACCGCACGCTTGCGGGCGGCGCTCGGCCCGAGCCCGCTCATCGCCCCGCACCAGGCGGTCGTCCTGGACAGCGACCCGGACCGCGCGCGGGCGACCGCCCGCGCCGGCGTCGGCATGTTCGTCGGTCTCCCCGCCTACCGGAACAACCTCCGCCGCCTCGGCTTCGACGACGACGACCTCGTGCCGGGCGGGAGCGACCGGCTGATCGACGCCGTCGTCGCCCGGGGTGACGTCGACTCGATCCAGGCGCGGGTGCGTGCGCACCTCGACGCCGGGGCCGACCACGTCGCCGTCCACGTCCTGGGCTCCGACGACCTCCCGCAGGCCACCTGGCGCGAGCTGGCGACGTTCCTGCCGTCGCTCGCCGAGGCCTGACCCACCTACCAGCCCTACCCTGACCACCACGAAAGAAGAAGATCGACATGGGACAGCTCCAGAACAAGACCGCACTGGTCACCGGCGGCACGTCGGGCATCGGCCTGGCCACCGCGCGCAGGTTCGCGGCCGAGGGGGCGCACGTCTTCCTCACCGGCCGCCGGCAGGCGGAGCTCGACGCCGCGGTGGCGGAGCTCGGTGACAACGCCACCGGTATCCGCGGCGACGTCTCCGACCTCGACGACCTCGACCGGGTCTTCGCGACGGTCACCGCGCACGGCCGGGGGCTCGACGTGCTGTTCGTCAACGCCGGGGGCGGCCGGTTCGCCACCCTCCAGGAGCTGACGCCGGCAGGCTTCGACGAGACCTTCGGCGTCAACGTCCGCGGCACGGTGTTCACCGTGCAGAAGGCCCTGCCCGTGCTCAACGACGGCGCGTCCGTCGTGATCACCGGCTCCACCGCCGCCAGCAAGGGGGCCCCGTCGTTCGGCGTCTACTCGGCGACCAAGGCCGCGCTGCGGTCCTTCACCCGGACCTGGGCCGCGGAGCTGACCGGCCGCGGGATCCGCGTGAACGCGATCGCCCCCGGACCCACCGAGACGCCTGGGCTGAGCGGCCTCGCGCCCGACCCCGCCCAGGCCCCCGGCCTGCTCACCATGCTCGCCGGCAACGTCCCGCTGGGCCGGCTCGGCAGGCCCGAGGAGATCGCGAACGCGGTGCTGTTCCTGGCCTCCGACCAGAGCAGCTTCGTGACGGGCACCGAGCTGTTCGTCGACGGTGGTGAGGTGCAGGTCTGACCGGGGCCGGCGAACCCTGAGCGCGCTGCCGGTTCGGCGGCTGGTCCTCCCGGGCCGGCTCTACTTCCCGGGCCGGCTCTACTTCCCGGTTCGGGCGACGCCGGGCTCGACGCCTCGTTCCACGGCGCGGACCAGCGTCTCCCACGGGTCCAGCCCGGCCCCGGCCACGCGTTCCTCCTCGGCCCGGACCGCGCCGAGCGCGCTCCGCACCGCCGTCTCGACGGCGGCGAGCTCCTCGGCGTCGTCCGGGTCGGGGACCTGGCCCAGGTCGTCGAAGGCGCGCCGCGCGAGGCCGAGCAGGCGGGCCGCCCGGACCAGGTCGTCGTCGGCCACCGCCGTCGCGGCGGCCCCGACGTACGCGTACGGGACGAAGTCGCGGTACCCGGCGCCGACGATCCGGGACCGGCTCGTCGCGAACCGCTCGCGGGCCGCCGCCGTCTCGCCGAGGCTCAGCTCCGTGAACGCCAGGTTGTGCAGCTCGGAGGTGACGGTGTCGTCGTTGCCCAGCGCCTCGTTGAGGTCGATGCTCTCCTGGTAGAGCACGCGGGCGCGGGGCAGGTCGCCCGCCATCCGCGTCACGCCGGCCAGGACGTGCCGCGGTCGTTCCTCCAGGCTCCGATCGCCGGTCCGGACGGCGGCCGCCAGCGCGTCCGAGGCGATGCGCGCCGCCTCGGCCAGGTCGCCGCCCCGGATCGCCAGCCGCGACTGCATGTAGAGCGCCTCGACGAGCGCGGGCAGGTCGTCGGCCACGCGGGCCCGCTCGACCTCGTCGTGCGCCAGCCGCGCGACGGCGGCGTCGTCCCCGCGCCGGAACGCAGCGCGCGCGGTCTCACTGAAACTCATCCGGGTTGCCTTTCTCGTAGCCCCGGTGAGCCTAGCCGCGCGGGGACGCCGACCGGGCGGCCGTCGAGGGGACGGTCGAGGGGGCCATCGAGCCGCTGACCGGCCGTGGCCGACGGCGGGCATGGCCAGCTCATCTTCGAGGCCCGACTTTCTTCGCTTTGGAGCCGTCCAAAGCGAAGAAAGTCGGGCCCTCGAAGGCGAGCAGGGTCAGACGCCGCCCGGTATCGCCGTCGGGGTCCGCCGCCGGCCGCCGTCACCGGTCCTCGTCGACGAAGTGGTTGTCGTGCGCCTCGTGCAGCCGGTCCATGTCCGCCTCCCGGACGGTGGCGAGCTGCGCGAAGTAGTCCTCCCGCCGCACGCCCGGCGAGAGCACCATGAGCAGGGTGGCCGGCTCGTCGCGCTCCTTGCGGAGCCCGTGCACGGTGCCGCGCGGGGAGTGTGCCATGCCGCCCGCGCGGAGGGTGCGCCACGCGGTCCCGTCGAAGTAGTCGACCTCGCCGTCCTCGACCACGAACGTCTCGCCGAACGTGGTGTGGAAGTGCGGGGCCGGTCCCCTGCTGGTGGGCGCCAGGCGCCAGCGGTAGAGGCTCAAGGCCCCGTCGGTCTCCCCGACGCTCGCGAGGACCTCGATGGTCGAACCGCTGGCGCCGAGGTGGATCAGCCGGTCGTCGGTCTGCTGCGTCGTGTCCTGTGTCATGCCCCGAGTCTCGCCAGCGGGCCACGCCGCCCGCGCTCGATTCGGCCGTGGCCGAACAGTTCGGTCCCGCCTGCGGTGATGCCCCGACAATGAGGCGGTGATCCGCTACCGACTGGGCGCCGGCGCCGCGAGCGTCCGGTGGGCGATGTCGCCGGTCCACGAGGTGGTCAGCCTCGCCCGGCTGCTGACCGAGCCGCGGCGGCACCCCGTGTTCCAGCCGTGGCTGCGCCGGCGGCGGCAGCGTCTGACGGGCCTGGACCTGTCGGCGCTGACGGTCTTCATGGCCGACGGCGCCTACCGCCCCGACTTCCTGGACCCGTCACCCATGTCCAGCGAGCCGACCTTCGACGACGGCCTGGCCGCCCTGCTCGCCGCGCCGCTCGACCAGGTGCACGCCGAGCTGGTCGACGCCACGGCCAGGCACGACGACGACGTCCGCCGCCGCCTGCTCGACGACCCCGAGCGGACCCGCACCCAGGCCGCCGCCGCGGTGCGCCGCCTGTGGAAGGCGGCCGTGGAACCGGAGTGGCCGTCCATGCGGCAGGCGCTCCGCGCCGAGATGCTGGACCGGGCCGTGCAGGTCAACCGCGAGGGGCTACGCGCGGTCGTGCCACGCCTGCACTCCTCCGCGAGCGCCGAGGGCGACACGATCACGATCGAGTCGGCGGTCGACGTCGGCGTCGACTGCCCGGACGGGCTCATCCTGGTGCCGTCGCTGTTCATCACCGACCGGGTGCAGTGCACCACGTCGGACCACTGGTCCCCGGCGATCTGCTACCCGGCGACGGGACGCTACCTCTGGTCGGCGCCCGTGATCCCGAGGTCCCTGGACCGGCCGCTGGGCGTCACCCGGTCGCGGATCCTGGCCGCGCTCGTCACGCCGCTGCAGACCTCCGTGGTGGCCGACCTGGTCAGCGTCACGAAGCCGACGGCCAGCGAGCACCTGACGATCCTGCGCGACGCCGGGCTGATCGACAGCAGCCGGGCCGGACGCACGGTCACGCACGAGCTCACCGTGGCCGGCCGCGCCCTGCTGGAGGCGGCCCCGCCGCGCCCCCGACCGGGCCGCTGACGGGGCCGACCGGCCCGGCCTCCTTGTCGCCGCCCGGCTCCCCCGCTACGGTCCTGGCCAGACGACCGCACCGCACGACCACACCGCACAGGGGGCACGTGATGGCCGAGGGGACCGTGTCGGCGTACGACGCCGGGACCGGGTGGGGCGTGATCGTCCCGGACGGCGGCGGGCCGCCGCTGCGCGTGCACCAGGTCGAGATCCGGACGCACGGCGACCAGGCGCTGGAGCGAGGCGAGCGGGTCGCGTTCGCGATCGCGCAGCACGCCGACGGCCCACGCGCGGCCGCAGTCACCCCGCTCGGCCCGATCCTCACCGAGGAGGAACTGGCGGGGCTCGGGCTCGTACCGGAGCCCGGACCCGCCCAACCGGCCCGCCCGGACCAGTCGGACCAGCCGGTCAAGCTCCCCACCTGGATGCGAGCCGTGATCGCGCTGGTCGCCCTCGCGGCGCTGCCCAGCCTGGTGATCGGCGTGATCCAGGTGGCCAACGGGCACGAGGAATGGACGCCGCTGCTGATCAGCGGCGTCATCATGCTCGTGGTGCTCCGGTGGATCCCGCACAACCTCTGGTGAGCGGGGGTCCGCCAGGGCGCGGCCCCGTGGGGCCCGTGACCGTCAGCCGACCGGCCGGTGGTCCTCGCTCGCCAGCCAGTCGTCGAAGGTGATCTTGCCCTCGACGCGCTCGCTGCCGCCGCGCAGCGAGCCGGAGGCCAGGCCCCGGGTGTAGGTGCCGGGCAGCCGGACCTCCCACACCCTGCGGCGGATGCCCTCGTGCGCGAGCTGGCGGCGCGCGACGTCGGCGAGCTGCTCGTCCCGCGGCCCGACCAGGTCGGTGGCCCGCCCCACGGCCCCGCCCTCGGCCACGGTCACGAGGTGCTCGCCGACCTCACGGGCGGCGACCGGGCGCATCGGCGCCGTCGGCATGATCACGACCGGGCCCTTCTGGCTGTGCAGGAGCTGCCCGACGAACTCGTGGAACTGCGCCGCGCGCGCGATCGTGTACGGCACGTCGCCCGCCATGACGGCACGCTCCTGCGCGATCTTGCCCGCGTAGTAGGAGGCGTCGATGTTGTCGATCCCGACGATCGACAGGGCCACGTGGTGGCCGACGCCGTTCGCCCGCTCTGCCGCGAGCAGGTGGTGCGTCGCGGTCTCGAAGAACTTTCGCGCCGTGGACGCGAAGAACGTGGTGGTGTTGGTGACGTCGATGACGACGTCCACCCCGTGCAGCGCCGCCGTCAGCCCTCGGCCCGTGGTGACGTCCACGCCGTCCGACCGCGACAGCACCACCGCGTCGTGCCCGCGCTCGCGCGCCGCGGCGACGACGTGCCTGCCGACCGTTCCTGTTCCTCCTGCGACTGCGATCCTCATCGCTCTTCCTCCGGTCCTTGCCTCATTGTGTCCCTGGAGGGTCGGGGCCGCGCCCCAGCCCTCCGGGGTCCTGACGAGACGGGCGCGGAAAGTGTGAGGTCCGCCGCAGGGTCACCCACCCGGCCTCACACTCCGCGGGGCTGCGTCGTCAGGGTGATGATGAACGAGAGACCACCCCACCGAAGGCCGGGAACGTCCATGAACGACCAGCCGGACCACACGGATCAGCCGGACCACACGCTGGACGACGTGTTCGCCGAGCGCCGCCGCCTGCTGTCGCTGGCGTACCGGATGACCGGGACCCTCGCCGACGCCGAGGACGTGGTGCAGGAGACCTACGTGCGCTGGTACCGGATCGACGAGGCCGAGCGCGCCGAGATCGTCAACCCCGCCGGGTGGCTGACCCGCGTGGCCGGCCGCATCGCCCTCGACCTCCTGGCGTCGGCGCGCCGGCGGCGGGAGCAGTACGTCGGGCAGTGGCTGCCCGAGCCGGTGCCCGCCGGCCTGTTCGACGGCACGGCCCCGCTCGACGGCACGACCGACCCGCTGGAGAGGGTCACCCTGGACGACGCCGTCAGCACGGCGCTGCTCGTCGTCCTGGAGGCGATGACCCCCGCGCAGCGGGTCGCGTTCGTGCTGCACGACGTGTTCGCCGTCCCGTTCGACGAGATCGCGGGGATCGTCGGGCGGTCGCCCGCCGCCGTCCGGCAGCTCGCGGCGTCCGGACGGCGGCAGGTCCGCGAGAACCGGACCGCCGCCGTGCCCCGCGAGGAGCACGACCGGACGGTCCGGGCGTTCCTGCACGCCGCCCAGGCCGGCGACATCCAGCAGCTCATGCGGGTGCTCGCGCCGGACGTCCAGCTCCGCACGGACGCGAACGGCCTGGTCACCGCCGCGCTCAACGTCATCGAGGGTCCGGGCCGGGTGGCGCGGCTCGTGCTCGGCGTCGACGCCAAGATGCCCGAGCTGACCCACCACCTGGAACCTACCGCCGACGGCCTGGGCGTGGTGCTGCGCACCGGCGACCAGGTGGCCGGCGTGATGACCCTGCACGTGGAGAACGACCTGGTCACCGACGTGTGGATCATGCTCAACCCCGCCAAGCTCACCCACTGGATCCCGACCCCCGAGAAGCTCGAAGGACACGACCATGACTGACCCGGCAACCACAGCGCCCGCACCGGCCGGGACGCGGCCGGTGGGCCGCGTCCAGTACGGGTCCCTGGTCGCGACCGTGATCATCGTCGGCTTCGTCGGCGCGTGGTCGTACTTCCTGCCGCAGGCCTACTACGACCACTTCCCGTCCGTGCTCGGCGAGTGGGTCTCCAAGGACGGCCCCTACAACGAGCACCTGGTCCGCGACCACGGCGCCATGTACCTCGCGCTCGGCGCGGCGAGCCTCTACGGGCTCTTCCGGCCCTCCCAGGCGGGCTGCCGCGTGCTCGGCATCGCGTGGACGGTCTTCGGCGTCCTGCACTTCGCGTACCACGTGACCCACCTCGGACACCTCCCGACCGACGAGGCGATAGGCCAGGTCGTGGTGCTCGCCGTCGCGATCCTGCTGGCGATCGGGCTGCTGGTCCCGGGCCGCCGCCCGCAATCGATTGCAGGCCCGACGGGAGACGTCACCCAGCCGGAGGGGTAACGGAGACGTAGCACTGCTACGTCTCCGTCACCCGCTCCCGGGGACGACGTCGCCCCCGCACCCGCCCCGTCAGGACAGGTGCCAGACCTCCTGCATGTCGCGCCAGCCCTCGCCCGGCGCGGCGTCGGTGCCGAACGCCGTCTGGCACGGGTCGGTGTGCGTCCACCACTCCTGCGTCACGGGGTCCTCCGCGATCCGCGCCATGTCGGCCTCATGATCGTCGCCGGTGTACTCGTAGTAGGCGAACAGCGTGTTCTCCAGCACGAAGATCGTGTAGTTGTGCACGTTGCAGGCCTGGAGCGTCGCCTCGACCTGTGGCCAGACGGCGGCGTGCAGGCGCAGGTACTCCTCGCGCTTCTCGGGCACCACGTCGACCACGAGCCCGTGCCGCTCGACCTGCGGCTCGACGTGCCGTTCGACATGCTGCTCTGCTTGTCGGTTCACGGGTCGGCACGGTATCAGGACCTGGTCAGAGCCCGAAGAACTCGCGGGGGACCGTATCGCGGGCACCGGGCGCGGCCACGACGATCCGGGCTCAGCCCCGCATCACCCTCGTCGCCCCGACCGACCGCGGACCCTCCGCGAGACGGCGCCGGTACGCGGCCGGGCTGACGTCGAACGCGCGCGTGAACGCCGTGCTCAGCGCGAACCCGCTCGAGTACCCGACGCGCTGGGCCACGGCGTCGAGCGTGAGCGAGCGGTCCACGAGCAGGTCGCGCGCGAGGGCGAGCCGCCAGCTCGTCAGGTACCGCAGCGGGGGCGTGCCGACGAGCTCGGTGAACCGCGCGGCGAGCGTCGCGCGGGAGACGGCGGACGCCTGCGCGAGGCCGGCGACGGTCCAGGCGCGCTCGGGTTCGGCGTGCATCGCCCGGAGGGCCGCGTTCACCGCGGGGTCGCCGATCCCACCCACCCAGCTGGGCCCGGCAGGCGGGTGCGCGCCGGTCCAGGCGCGGATCGACTCGATGGTCACCACGTCGACCAGGCGGTCCAGCACCACGCTCTGGCCGAGGTCGTCGCGCGCGATCTCCCGCGCCAGGTGGCCGACGAGCGCCGGGTCGAGCGCCCCCGCATCGACCACGGCGGCGTCGGGCAGCACCTCGGTGACGAACCGCCCGACGCTGCCGACGTCGGCGTAGGAGGCGACGATCATCCGGTCGGGGCCGTCGGGGTCGTTGCCCCAGTGCCGCAGCCCGTGCGCGAGGGCCAGGTCGAGCGGGGCGCCGTCCGGCGTGACGCAGCGCTGGCCGGGCTCGATGATCGCGACCGTCGCGCTGCCCGCGGCGTCGGCCACGCGGTAGGGCAGCGGGCCGCGGACCAGCGCGACGTCCCCCGTGCGCAGCTCGTGCACCGCGTCGCCGGCCTCCAGCAGGCCGCCGCCCGAGGTGACGATCACGACCGTGAGCGCGGCCTCGTCCTCGACCCGGACCGCCCAGGGCGCGCGCATCGACATCAGCAGCGTGAAGGCGCCCTCGGCGTGCGGGTGCGCGAGGAGCTGCGACAGGGGGTCCATCCCCCCACCTTAGACGCTGGAACATGAGGCATGGATTCTGAGCTATTCAGAGTCCAGGCCGGCGCCGCTTCGATGGACCCATGACCACTTCGGAGAGCACCGCACGGACCACCACCACGATCACCGCGCCGATCCTCGTCACCGGCGGCACCGGCCGCACCGGCCGCCGCGTCGCCGACCGGCTCCGCGCCCAGGGCCGCCAGCCCCGCATCGCCTCGCGCTCCGGTGCGGCCCCCTTCGACTGGCACGACGACGCCGGCTGGGACGCCGCACTGGACGGGACCTCCGCCGTCTACGTCTGCTACTCCCCCGACCTGGCACTGCCCGGCGCCGACGCGGTGATCGACGCGTTCACCGCGCGCGCCGTCCGGCACGGCGTCGAGCGCATCGTCCTGCTCTCGGGCCGCGGGGAGGACGGCGCGCGGGCCTGCGAGGACCTCGCCCTCGCCGCCTCGGCCGCCACGACCGTGGTGCGCTGCTCCTGGTTCCAGGAGAACTTCAGCGAGCACTTCCTGCTCGGCGGCGTGCTCGACGGCCGCATCGCCGTCCCTGCCGACCAGGTGCGCGAGCCGTTCGTCAGCCTGGAGGACGTCGCCGACGTCGCCACCCTCGCGCTCACCAGCGATACCCACGCCGGCGAGGTCCTGGAGCTGACGGGCCCCGAGGCCCTGACGTTCACCGAGGTCGCGCGCGTGCTGAGCGCGGCGACCGGACGGACGGTCCAGCACGTGCCGCTCACGCCCGCCGACTTCGTCGCCGAGCTCACCGCCGCCGGCGTGCACCCCGAGGAAGCCGAGGGCCTCGCCTGGCTCTTCCAGGAGGTGCTCGACGGGCGCAACACGGCGACCACGGACACGGTCGAGCGGGTGCTCGGCCGGCCCGCGACGCCGTTCGACGCCTTCGCCCGCCGGGCCGCGGCGTCGGGCGCCTGGACGCTCCCGGCCTGAGGCCGGGTCGGTCGTCCGGCTCCTGCACGAACCACCCGTCGCCCGTGACGTGCGTGTGGCACGGCCCCGTGCCGGCGATCGCGCCCGTCAACATCAGGCCCCCGGCCGGGTCCACTGCGGCGTGGGCCGGCTGGTCGGTCCCCAGGTGGCCTCGCCGTCCGCGTCGGCGGCCCAGTACCAGCACGAGGTGTGGCCAGCGGGCCAGCCCTCGGGCACGTCCTCCCAGGCCTCGCCGCGTCCGTAGGGCGTTATGTCCAGCAGGCCGAAGATCCCGGCGGCCGGCTCGTTGCCCCGGCCCGTGGTCCGGTAGGTGAGGTAGACGCGGTCGCCGTCGCGCAGGAAGCAGGCGATGTGACCCATGTCGACGCCCAGCGGCGCGGGCAGGTCGCGCACCGAGTACCAGGGCTCGGTGTAGCCCATGAACTCCACGAACGGCGCGACCTCGGCCCAGGGACCCTCGGTCAGCATCGCGAAGGACACGCCGCGCGCCCGGAGGTAGGGGGCGGCCTGCTGGACGTGCCAGGCGTTCATGGTGCAGCCGGGGCACTGGCCGCTGATCGGGTCGCCGTCGTGCCACATGTGCTGGTAGACCACGAGCTCGTCGCGCCCCTGGAACAGGTCGGCGAACCGCACCGGGCCGTCGGCGCCGGTGACCGGGACGGTGCCGTCGAGCTCCGTCATCGGCAGCCGGCGACGGGCGGCCGCGAGCGCGTCGCCCGCGCGGGTGTGCGCCTTCTCCAGGGCCAGGAGCTCGTCGCGGGCGGCCTGCCAGGCGTCCCGGTCGACGACGGGCGGACGGGCGGTGGTTCTCGGCAGGGTGGTCTCGGGCGTCTCGGTCATCGTCTGCTCCTGGGCATCGGGTCCGGCGCCGGACGGCGCCCACACGTACCGACGACGACCGGGGCCCCGACTCATCGCGCGGAGCCCTGGTCGCGACCCGGCAACCCCTCTACGCTGCATCGGAGCATGCCGGGCGAAGGGGGTCGCATGAGATCAAGGCAGCGTCGCGTCTCCGTGTTCCTGCAGGTCGTCGGCCTCCTGGCGTGGCTGGCGTCGGCCGTCTCGTCGACCGTGCTCGTGGTGCACGACGAGTCGCGGGACCTGCGGGTCGTCCTGTGCGCGACGATCGCCGTCTCGCTCGCCGTCATCAGGCTGCTCGTCCCGCCGGAGGTCACGCCGCTGCCCGCCCTGTCCGGCCGTCGACGGCGGAGCGTGGCCGCGTTCGGCCGGCTGGTGGTGCGGGTGTGCTGGCTGCTGCGTGGCCTGGCGACCGGTGCGGCCGCGTGGGTCGTGACGTGGAACGCCGACTCGGCGGCCTTCCAGCCGCTGACAGCGGCCCTGGTCGCGGCCTCGATGACGCTCGCCACCGTGGGCCAGCTCGGACAGCATGCCGCGGGGTTCGTCACGGCGGCCGAGGACTTGCGCGGGACGGGGCTGCTGAACCGGTTGGGCACGATCGTCGTCGCGGCGGTCACCGCCGGCTCCGCGGGCCTCGTCGCCGCGTTCGTGAACTGGTTCTGGGACCGGGCCGGGGACCCGGTCTGGACGCTCACCCGCGAGGACTGGGGTCTGCCGTCGTTCGTGGCCGGCCTGCTCACCGGTGTGACGACGTTCCTGGTCGTGGCGACGATCGCCGGTGCCGTGGGTGTGGCGATGATGTCGGTCGCCCTGGCCCTCGGGCCGGGCAACGCCGTCGGACGATGGCTGGGCGCCCACTCACCGGTCCAGTACGCGCGCTGGATCGACAGCGTCCACGTGAACGTCCTGGGGTTCACCTACTCCGGCCCCGCCGTGCCCACGGAACGTGTCGCCCGGTCGATCTACCGCGGGGTGCGCGACAGCTCGGGCGCCCTGCACCCCGTCTTCCTCCGGATGCTGTCCGAGGACGTCCTGGATGCCGCGGCCCGGCTGCTCCCGGCCGGAGCCCAGGAACCGTGGGTCTCGCTCTGCGCGGTCGGGGACCACGAGGAGATCCACCTCGAGTTCCTGCCCGCCGGAGCCGGGCCGGACGAGCCGCGGGAGGCCCGCCGGCTCCACGACTTCGCCGAGACCGCCGCTCTGCGGCGCCTCCGGACCGGGCTGCCCTCGCCGCTGGAGGGGCTGCCCGCGGAGGTGCGGTGCGCACCCCGGGGCACCCCGATGGGTGCGGGGCGCTGGACCGACCTCGGCGACTGCACCGTGGGTGAGCCGAGGGCCGCCAACGGCGACTCGCTGGAGCCTGACTGGGCCGACGTGCCGGTCCGTGACGACCTGATCCGGGAGGTGGTGCGTCACCCGCCGGGCCCGCGCCGGGTGCGCGAGCAGCTCGGTCTGCCGCAGGTCCGGTGGTGACCGCCCGGACGCCGGAGAGGGCACACCGGGGAAGGAACCTCGCGCCGAGGGTGTGAACCGGGTCCCTGCAGCCTTACTGCTTGGAGCCTTACTGCCTGGAGCCCTACTGCCCGGAGCCCTACCCCGGCGACGGCGCCGCCCGGCGCTCGGCCGCCGCCGAGCGGCTCGTGCGCAGGTGCTCGCGGGCCAGCCGCGCGGCGGCCTCGGCGTCCTGGTCGCGGACGGCGTCGAGCAGCGCCCGGTGCTCGTCCGCGATGCCCGTCAGGTCGGAGTGCTGGGCCAGGAGCCACCGCACCCGGCTGGCGGTGACGGCGTGCAGCTCGGCGAGCACGGGGTTGCCCGACGCCGCGACGACCGCCTCGTGGAAGTCCGCCGCCGCCCGCCGTGCCGCCGGGGCGTCGCCGCGCCGGGCGGCGGCGTCCTCGCGCTCCCATGCCTCGGTCAGGGCCGCGAGCTGCTCCGGGGTGCGCCGCCGCGCGGCGAGCCGGAACTGCGTGGGGTCGGTCGCCTCGCGCACCTCCTGCAGGTGCGCGACGTCGGCGTCGGTGAACTCCCGCACGACGGCCCAGGTCCGCGGGCGCGGCGTGACCAGCCCCTCCGCGACGAGCGCCCGCAGGGCGTCCCGCACCGGGATGCGGCTCACGCCCAGCTCCGCGGCGAGGTCGCGTTCGACGAGCCGGCTGCCGGGCGCGCGGGTGCCGTCCACGATCTGCTCGCGGACGGCACGCGCGACCCGCACCGACTCGGGCTCGAAGTCGCCGTCCGGCGGCATGCTCATGGGCGCCATCCTGCCAGGAACTGAAATGGGATACCATTTTACGCCGCCTGCCCCACCGAGGAAGGAACCCTCATGAGCACCACCCCCGTCACCGTCCTGCGCGACGTGCGCCCCTGGGGCGGCGAGCGCAGCGACCTGCACATCGCCGACGGCGTGATCACCGCCGTCCTCCCCCACGACCCGGCAGCGGGCGGCGCCGCCCGCGACACCGGCGGCGGCGCGCCCGGCGGGACCGTCGAGGGCGCGCCCGGCGTCGTCGACGGCGGCGGCCTGCTCGCGTTGCCCGGCCTGGTCAACGCGCACGCGCACGTCGACAAGTCGTGGTGGGGCAAGCCGTGGGTGAGCTACGGCGGGGAGCCGGGCACGCAGGGCCGGATCGCGCACGAGCGCGCGCACCGCGACGAGCTCGGCATCCCGGGCGTCGACGTGACGCTCGCCGTGCTGCGCGAGTCGGTCCGCACCGGCACCACCGCCGTCCGCTCGCACGTGGACGTCGACCTGGGTGTGGGGCTGCGCGGCATCGAGGTGGTGCGCGAGGCCGTCGCCGCCCTGGGCGGTGCGGTGCACGCCGAGATCGTGGCGTTCCCGCAGGACGGCGTGCTGCGTCGCCCGGGCGTGCTGGACCTGCTCGACCAGGCGGCGGCCGCCGGGGCCGAGCACGTCGGCGGCCTGGACCCGGCGTCCATCGACCGCGACCCGGTGGGCCAGCTCGACGGCCTGTTCGCGATCGCGGAGCGGCGCGGCGTCGGCATCGACGTGCACCTGCACGACGGCGGCGAGCTGGGCGCGTTCCAGATCGAGCTGATGATCGACCGCACCGTCCGGTCCGGCCTGCAGGGCAAGGTCAACGTGGCGCACGGCTTCGCCGTCGGGCAGCTCGCGGGCACCCGCCAGGCCGACCTGGTCGCGGCGATGGGCGAGGCGGGCATCACGATGACCACGGTCGCGCCGATCGGCGCCGCTCCCCTGCCGCTGCACGCGCTGCGCGCCGCCGGCGTCGCCGTGGGCCTGGGCACGGACGGCATCCGTGACCTGTGGTCCCCCTACGGCACCGGGGACCTGCTCACGCTGACCACGCAGCTCGCCCGCCTGTCCGGCTTCCGGCGCGACGAGGACCTGGTCACCGCGGCCCGCATCGCCTCGGCCGACGCCGCCCGCTTCGTCGGCCGCGCGGCGCACGACCTGGTCGCCGGCGCACCGGCCGACGTCGTGCTGGTCGACGCCCAGAACGTGCCCGACGCCGTGGTCCGCGCCCCGCGCCGCGCCCTCGTGGTCGCGGCCGGCCGGGTCGTCGCCAGGGACGGCGAGGTCCTGGTCTGAGGTGAGGGGTGAGCCGACGGCAGGCCCGGTGCCCGTCATCGGCCCATCGCATTGATCGAACCAATCGCCCCGCGATCCCGTAGCCGTCCCACGCAACACCTTGACCCGCAGCGCCCCCGTCCGTAGATTGCAGGCATTTCATCGGATGTTTGCGAGGGAGCGGCATGGCCACGATCACCGGAGTGCGCGTCGAGGACGTGCGGTTCCCGACGTCGGCCACCGCCGACGGCTCGGACGCGATGAACAAGGACGCCGACTACTCGGCGGCCTACGTCGTGCTGGAGACCGACGCGCCCGACCCCGCCGCCTCGGATTCCGCCGGCCCGTCCGGATCCGGAGGCACGCTCGGCGGGTACGGCCTGACGTTCACGATCGGCCGGGGCAACGACATCGTGGCGGAGGCCGCGCGGCAGCAGGCCGCGGTGCTCGTGGGCCGCGACGTCGACGAGCTCGTCGCGGACATGGGCGCGGTCTACCGCGACCTGACCGCCGACAGCCAGCTGCGCTGGCTCGGACCCGAGAAGGGCGTGGTGCACTTGTCGCTGGCGGCCGTGCTCAACGCCGCCTGGGACCTGGCGGCGCGCCGCGCGGGCAAGCCGCTGTGGCGGCTGCTCGTGGACATGACCCCCGAGCAGCTCGTCGACGTCGCCGACCTGCGCTACCTCTCCGACGCCCTGACCCGCGACGAGGCGCTGGCGATCCTGAGGTCCCGGGAAGCAGGACGGCAGGAGCGCCTGGACCACCTGGAGCGCACCGGCTACCCCGTCTACACGACGTCGGCCGGCTGGCTCGGCTACAGCGACGACAAGCTGCGGCGGCTGTGCCAGGAGGCCGTGGACGCCGGGTACCAGCACGTGAAGCTGAAGGTCGGGGCGAACCTCGACGAGGACGTCCGCCGGCTGACCATCGCGCGCGAGGTGCTGGGCCCCGACCGGAACCTGATGATCGACGCCAACCAGGTGTGGGACGTGCCGCAGGCGATCGAGTGGATGCGCGAGCTGGCGCGGTTCGACCCCCTGTGGATCGAGGAGCCCACCTCGCCCGACGACATCCTGGGCCACGCCGCGGTGCGCCGCGCCGTCGCGCCGGTCGGCGTCGCGACGGGCGAGCACTGCCACAACCGCGTGATGTTCAAGCAGCTCTTCCAGGCCGAGGCGATCGACTACTGCCAGCTCGACACCGGGCGGCTGGCCAGCATCAACGAGATCGTCGCCGTGCTGCTGCTCGCGGCCAGGTTCGGCGTGCCGGTGTGCCCGCACGCGGGCGGCGTCGGCCTGTGCGAGATGGTGCAGCACGTCTCCGTGCTGGACTACGTGGCGATCGGCGGCGACCTCACCGGCCGCGTGACCGAGTACGTGGACCACCTGCACGAGCACTTCACCGACCCGTGCGTCGTCGCCGACCGGGGCGCGGGCACCGCGTACGTGCTGCCGGCGCTGCCCGGCTACTCCACGCAGATGTACGAGGAGTCGATCGACCGGTTCCGGTTCCCGGACGGGACGTACTGGGTGGGCGAGACCTCGGTGGGCGGCGCTCCGGTACGCGACACACCTGTGCCGGATACTTCTGTGCGGGATACTTCGGGGCATGTCCCGCACTGACGAGGTCGTCGACGGCATCCGCAGGATGATCCTCGACGGCAGGCTGCGACCCGGCGACCGCCTGCCGGTGGAGAAGGACCTGGCCGACGAGCTCCAGGTCTCCCGCGGCTCCCTGCGCGAGGGCGTGCGCGCGCTGTCGATCCTCGGCGTGCTGCACACCCGGCAGGGTGACGGCACGTACGTCACCAGCCTCGACGCCGCGCGCCTGCTCTCCCCCATGGCCCTGGTCCTCGACCTGCAGGACGACGGCGCGCTGCCCGCCTTCCACAGCGTCCGCCGCGTCCTGGAGACGGAGGCCGCCGGGCTGGCGGCCACCCGGATGACCGACGAGGCGCTCGCCGAGGCCCGGGCCGTCCTGGACCAGGTCGCCGGGGTGCTGGACGGCGCAGAGGTGGACCACGACCGGTTCATCGAGGTCGACATCGCGTTCCACCGCGTGATCGCGGCGCACACCGGCAACCCGGTGCTGGAGGCGCTGATCGAGTCGTTCGCCGGCCGCACCGTGCGGGCGCGCCTGTGGCGCGTGCTGCACGCCGAGGGCATCGAGGCGCGCACGCACGGCGAGCACGAGGCCGTCTGGCGTGCGCTCGCCGCGCGTGATCCCGAGGCCGCCCGGATCCGGATGGCGGCCCACCTCCTGGGCGTCGAGGACTGGCTGCCGAAGCCGGAGAACCTGGACGAGGACTCCTGACACGTGCGGGAGGGTCTGCCACGCGCTACTCGTACAGCACCGCGGCGATCTCCTCGTCGTCGATGTTCGTCTGGTCGTACCAGTAGAAGCCGGAGTCGATGACGGGCTCGACCTCCTCGCCGTCGATCGCGGCGACGGCGGCCTTCACCGTCTCGTAGCCCATCTTGATCGGGTCCTGGGTGATCGCCCCGGCCATCAGGCCGTCGCGGATCGCGTCGGTCTGCGCCTTGCCGGAGTCGAAGCCGATCACGGTGAGCTCGCCCGACCGCCCGGACTCCTGGACCGCCTTGACGACGCCGATCGCCGACCCCTCGTTGGTGCCGTAGATGCCCTTGAGGTCGGGGTGGGCCTGCATGATCGCCTTCGCGGCGTCGGCCGACTTGAGCTGGTCGCCCGCGGCGTACTGGGTGTCGACGATCTCGATGTCCGGCGCGTTCTCGTGGATGTACGCGGTGAACCCCTCGACGCGCTGCTGCCCGGTCTGCGACGTCTGGTCGTGCCCCACGATCGCGATCTTGCCGCTGCCGACCAGCTCGGCCATGTGCTTGGCCGCCTCGGCCGACGCGGCGAGGTTGTCCGTGGACACCGTGGTCACCGGCACGTCGGAGTCCACGCCCGAGTCGAAGGCGATGACGGGGATGCCCCGCGACTGCGCGTCCGTCATCATCGGGATGGACGCCTCGGAGTCCAGGGCCGCGTAGCCGATCGCGTCCGGGCTCTTGTCCAGGGCCGTCTGCAGCATGGTGAGCTGCTTCTCCACCTCGGTCTCGGTCTCCGGCCCCTCGAACGTGACCTCGACGCCGAGCTCGGCCGCGGCGTCGTCGGCGCCCTGCTTGACCGCCTGCCAGAACTGGTGCTGGAAACCCTTCGAGACCAGGGCCACGTAGGGCTTGTCCCCCGTCCCGGGCGCCCCGCCTCCCGAGCCGCCCGAGGCGCACGCCCCGAGGGCGAGGACGGCGACGGACGCGGCGAGGGCCATCAGGCGCCTGCGCGTGGTGCTGCTGCTGTTCATCCGGGTCCAGCTCCTTCGGTGGTCGGTTCGAACGTCCGTGGTCGGTTCGAACGTCCGTGGTCGGACGGCGGCGTCAGGCTTCCTTGCCCCGCCGCAACATGTCGGCGTACACCGCCAGCACGATCACGATGCCGACGGCGACCTTCTGCCACTCCTGCGGGATCGACATGATCCGCAGGCCGTTGGTGAGCGTCGCCATGATCAGCGCGCCGATGACGGT
This sequence comes from Promicromonospora sp. MEB111, assembly GCF_030209445.1. Classification (GTDB taxonomy): domain Bacteria; phylum Actinomycetota; class Actinomycetes; order Actinomycetales; family Cellulomonadaceae; genus Promicromonospora. The sequence goes on along the minus strand of NZ_JARVSD010000004.1, from coordinate 54,323 downwards.
GCCGAGGATCGTCGCCTTGCCGCCACGCAGCGAGGTGCCGCCGATGACGACGGCGGCGATGGCCTCCAGCTCGTACCCCAGCCCGAGGCCGGGCTGCGCGGAGTTGAGGCGCGAGGCCATGACGACGCCGGCGAGCCCCGTGAACAGGCCGGCCACGACGTAGATGACCACCTTCCACCGACGCACGTCGACGCCGGAGATCGCCGTCGCCTCCTCGTTGGAGCCGATCGACAGGGCGTAGCGCCCCGTGAGCGTCTTGCTGAGCGTCACGCCCGCCAGCACGGCGGCGACGAAGAAGATGAGGACGGCGTTGGGCAGCCCGGGCACGAGCTCGCCGCCCGCGAGCTGGCCGAACCCGGGCACGTCGCTGAAGTAGATGGGCTTGGTCCCCGAGATGACCAGCGAGAGCCCCTGCGCCACCATCATCATCGCGAGCGTGGCGATGAACGGCGGCAGCCGGAGGTACGCGACGTTCAGCCCGTTGAGCAGGCCGATCAGCGCCCCGATCGCCAGCCCGCCCAGCACCCCGACCACGAGCGGCAGCCCGAGGTTCGCCAGGAACACGCCGGTCATCACCGAGCACAGCGTCATGCCGGTACCCACGGACAGGTCGATCCCGCCCGTCGCGATGACGAGCGTGGCGCCCAGCGCCATGATCCCGGTGACGGCGGTGGCGAGCAGGATGCCCTTCACGTTGGCCCAGTCGAGGAAGTACGGGCTGGCCACCGAGAAGAACACGAAGATGACCACCAGCCCGCCGAAGGCGAGGAGCTGCTGGAGCTGCTGGCGGTTGCCGAGCCTGGTGACATTCATGCGTCGCCTCCGGTCGTGACGAGCGAGCGGTCGGCACCGAACCGCGTCGCGAGCTCCATGATGTGGTGCTGGGTCGCGTCGGCGTTGGCGAGCGTGCCGGTGACCCGGCCCTCGCACATGACGACGATCCGGTCGGCCAGCCGCAGCACCTCCGGCAGCTCCGACGAGATGACGACGATCGACTTGCCCTGCGCGGCCAGGCCCGTGAGCAGGGTGTAGATCTCGTCCTTGGCGCCGACGTCGATCCCGCGCGTCGGCTCGTCGACGATCAGCACGTCGCAGTCCCGCACCAGCCACTTGGCCAGGACCACCTTCTGCTGGTTGCCGCCCGAGAGGTTCTTGGCCCGCTGGGTCACCGACGGGGTCCGGATCGAGAGCCGGTCCACCATCTCGGCGGCGACCCGGCGCCCGTCGGCGTCCCGCACGAACCCGCCCCGCGTCATGCCGGGCAGCGAGGACAGCATGACGTTGCGGACCACGTCCTGGTCCAGCAGCAGGCCGTAGCGCTTGCGGTCCTCGGAGAGGTAGCCGATGCCGTGCCGGACGGCGTCGGCGGGACTGCGCACCGTGACCGGCTTGCCGTTCACCTCGACCGCGCCCGAGGACCGGTCCGCCCCGATGATCGCCCGGGCCACCTCCGTGCGGCCGGCGCCCATGAGCCCCGCGAGGCCGAGGATCTCGCCGCGGTACAGCTCGAAGGACACGTCCTTGAGCAGAGCGCGGGTGCTGAGGCCCCGCACCGCGAGCGCCACCTCACGGTCCGCCACCCCGGGTGCGGGCTCCGGCCGCACCCCGGTCGCGAGCTGTCGCCCCACCATGGCGGCGATGACGTCCCGCGTCGCGGTCCCCGCCGTGGGCAGCGTGTCGACGTACCGGCCGTCGCGCAGCACGGTGATGCGGTCGGAGATCTCCTTGATCTCGTCCATCCGGTGCGACACGTAGATGACGCCGGTGCGCGGGGAGACGAAGTCGCGCACGATGCGGAACAGCGTGGCGACCTCGGTCTCGGTCAGCGCCGCCGTCGGCTCGTCCATGATCAGCACGCGGGCGTCGAACGAGAGCGCCTTGGCGATCTCGACCATCTGCTGGCCGGCGACACTCAGGTGCGCCACGGGCTGCCGCGGGTCCAGGGGGATGCCGAGCCGCTCGAAGAGCCTGCCCGCGCGACGCTCCAGCTCGTCGTCGCGGATGAGCAGCCCGGCGCGCCGGGGCTCGCGACCGATGAAGATGTTCTGCGCGACCGTGAGGTCGGGCATGAGGTGGAACTCCTGGTGGATCACGCTGATGCCGAGCTCGTTGGCCTGCCGCGGGCCTGCAGGGCTCATGGGCGCACCGTCGAGCTCCATGGTCCCCGCGTCGGGCCGGTGGATCCCGGACAGCAGCTTGAGGAGCGTGGACTTGCCCGCCCCGTTCTCGCCGACGAGCGCCAGCACCTCGCCGTGCCGCAGGTCGAGGTGGACGTCGTCGAGCGCGCGCACCCCGGGGAAGGACTTGCTGATCCCCGTGGCACGAAGAAGTGCCGGGCCGTCCGTCACGTGAGCTCCCTTGCGTACGTGCCTCGCATCCAACCGCTGGCATTCAACCGCAGACATCGGATGCATCTCAAGACTTTCGGCAAGATTCATGCGAATTTGCCCCGTTCGACGGGGGTGGGGCACAGATAGATCGGACGTTTACCGTCCGGTCAGAGCTCTGCGTCCGGCACTGCGTCCGGCACTGTTTCCGGGACCGCGTCCGGGGCGAGCAGGCCGGCGTCGGCGAGCGCCTGCCACAGCTCCCCCGGAACCCGCACGGCCGCCCGCTGCGCGGCCTGCACCGCGTGCCCGGGCTCCCCGAGCCCCACGACGGTGCTCGCCACCGCCGGGTGCGTGCGCACGTAGGCGAGCGCCGCCTGGGGCAGCGTGACGCCGTGCTCCTCGCACACCGCCGCGATGCGGCGGGCGCGGTCGAGCGGTCCGGCGGGGACGGGCGCGTAGTCGTAGGTCGCGTCCGACGGCGGCCGGTCGTGCGCCAGGAGCCCCGAGTTGTAGACGGCGGCCGCGACGACCGCCACGCCGCGCTCGGCAGCGGCGGGGAGCAGGTCGGCCAGCGCGGGCTGCTCCAGGAGCGTGAACCGCCCGGCGCACATGACGACGTCGACGTCGGTCTCGCGCACGAACCGGGTCAGCATCGCGGACTGGTTCATCCCGGCGCCGATCGCGCCGACCACACCCTGGTCGCGCAGCTCGACGAGCGCGGGCAGCGCCTCGTAGGCCGCCTGCGCCCAGTGCTCGTCGGGGTCGTGCAGGTAGACGACGTCGAACCGGTCCAGGCCCGTGCGCTCCAGGCTGGCCTCGATCGAGGCCAGCACACCGTCGCGGGAGAAGTCCCAGACCCGGCGCGCGGTGGCCGGCACGTCGAACATCTCGGAGTCGGTGCGGTCGGCGGTCTCGGGCGACGGGACGAGCAGTCGTCCGACCTTCGTGGAGACCACCACCTCGCCGCGCGGCCGGGTGCGCAGGTAGGCGCCGAGCCGGCGCTCCGACAGGCCGAGGCCGTAGTGCGGCGCCGTGTCGAAGTAGCGGATCCCGGCGTCCCACGCGGCCTCGAAGGTCGCGTGGACCGCCTCGTCCGTGGTCGCCCGGTACAGGTTGCCGGCCGGGGCGGCACCGCATCCGAGCGTGGTGAGCCGGACGCCGGTGGCGCGCACCTCGGTGGTCAGCATGGGGGTCCTCCTCGACGGCACCGGCGAAAACATCAGATGTATAGCACGCCTGCGCCCGGAGCGGGTCCTCCCAGCGGCTGCTCGGCCGGCTCGCACGAGGCACAATGCAGGATGACCACTGACGAGAACCCCCCGGTCGACGTCAAGCCCCGCTCCCGCCAGGTGACCGACGGCCTCGAGGCCACCGCGTCGCGCGGCATGCTCCGCGCCGTCGGGCTGGGTGACGACGACTTCGCCAAACCGCAGATCGGCGTCGCGAGCTCGTGGAACGAGATCACGCCCTGCAACCTCTCGCTGGACCGGCTCGCGAAGGCGAGCAAGGAGGGTGTGCACGCCGCGGGCGGCTACCCGCTGGAGTTCGGCACCATCTCCGTCTCGGACGGCATCTCGATGGGGCACGAGGGCATGCACTTCTCGCTCGTGTCGCGCGAGGTGATCGCCGACTCCGTCGAGACCGTCATGCAGGCCGAGCGCCTGGACGGCTCGGTGCTGCTGGCCGGGTGCGACAAGTCGCTGCCGGGCATGCTGATGGCCGCCGCCCGCCTGGACCTGTCCAGCGTGTTCCTCTACGCGGGCTCGATCATGCCGGGCTGGGTCAAGCTGACGGACGGCACCGAGAAGCAGGTCACCATCATCGACGCCTTCGAGGCGGTCGGCGCGTGCGCGCGCGGGCTGATGAGCCAGGAGGACGTCGACCGCATCGAGCGGGCGATCTGCCCCGGCGAGGGCGCCTGCGGCGGCATGTACACCGCCAACACGATGGCGTCGGCGGCCGAGGCGCTCGGCATGTCGCTGCCCGGCTCCGCGGCGCCGCCCGCGGCCGACCGCCGCCGCGACACGTGGGCGCACCGGTCGGGCGAGGCCGTGGTGAACCTGCTGCGCAAGGGCATCACGGCGCGCGACATCCTGACCAAGGAGGCGTTCGAGAACGCCATCGCCGTGGTCATGGCGTTCGGCGGGTCCACGAACGCGGTGCTGCACCTGCTCGCCATCGCGCACGAGGCCGAGGTGGAGCTCACCCTCGACGACTTCTCCCGCGTGGCCGACCGCGTGCCGCACCTGGGCGACCTCAAGCCGTTCGGCCGGTACGTGATGAACGACGTCGACCGCATCGGCGGCGTGCCCGTGGTGATGAAGGCGCTGCTCGACGCCGGGCTGCTGCACGGGGACGCCCTGACCGTCACGGGCCGCACCATGGCCGAGAACCTCGCCGACATCGCGCCGCCCGACCCGGACGGCAAGATCCTGCGCGCGATGGACAACCCGATCCACCGCACCGGCGGCATCACGATCCTGAACGGGTCGCTGGCCCCGCAGGGCGCCGTCGTGAAGTCGGCGGGCTTCGACTCGGACGTGTTCGAGGGCACCGCGCGCGTGTTCGAGCGCGAGCGGGGCGCGCTCGACGCGCTGGAGGACGGGACGATCCAGGCCGGCGACGTCGTCGTCATCCGCTACGAGGGCCCCAAGGGCGGGCCGGGCATGCGCGAGATGCTCGCCATCACCGGCGCCATCAAGGGCGCGGGCCTCGGCAAGGACGTGCTGCTCATCACCGACGGTCGCTTCTCCGGCGGCACCACCGGCCTGTGCGTGGGGCACATCGCGCCCGAGGCCGTGGACGCAGGACCCATCGCCTTCGTGCGCGACGGCGACCGCATCCGCCTCGACGTGGCGAGCAAGACCCTCGACCTCCTGGTGGACCCGGTCGAGCTGGAGGCCCGCTCGGCGGGCTGGGCTCCCCTGCCCCACTCCTACCAGCGCGGCGTGCTCGCCAAGTACTCGAAGCTGGTCCAGTCGGCGTCGAAGGGGGCCGTGCTCGAGTAGACAAGCCCACACTGCGGACCAGGTCGTTGCCGAAGGTAACTATCTGGCACGATGGCGGTGTGACGAACGACGGTGGTAGCGGCGGTTCAGGGGACGATCGGGACTTCCGCTTTCGCGACATCGCCGTCGTCGCCTACCTGCCGTCCGTCGTCAGCTCGATCGGCCACGGCGCGGTCATGCCCGTGCTGGCGATCCACGCCGGCGACCTCGGGGCGGGTACCGCGCTGGCGGCGCTCGTCGTCGCGCTGCTGGGGATCGGTCAGCTCGCCAACTCGCTGCCGTCGGGCGCGCTCGTGGCGCGGCTCGGCGAGCGCCGCACCCTGGTGATCGCCGGGCTGGTCGACGCGGTGGCGATGCTGGTCGCGTTCTTCGTGCCCTCGGTCTGGCTGCTGTGCGTCTGCGTCTTCGTCAGCGGCATGAGCTGGACGGCGTTCCTCCTGGCCCGGCAGGGGTTCCTCATCGACGCGGTACCGGTGAGCCACCGGGCGCGCGGCATGGCGCTGCTCGGCGGGTCGATGCGGCTCGGCATCCTGGTCGGCCCGTTGCTGGGCGCGCTGCTGATCCACCTGTTCGACGTGCGCTCGGTGTTCCTGCTCGCGGCGTGCGCGTCGGTCGCGTCCGCGCTGATCGTCACGCGGATGCCGGACTTCGGCCGCGTACGCCGCGGCGCCGTCCCGCTGCCGGTGCACTCGGTGCTCCGGGAGCACCGCCGCACGCTGCTCACGCTCGGCGTGGCCGTCATCATCATCGGCGCGTCGCGGTCGGTGCGCACCGGCCTGCTGCCGCTGTGGGCCGACCACGTGCACATCTCCGCCGCGGTGGTCTCCCTGCTGTTCGCGGTCGCCGCGACGATCGACATCGCGCTCACCCTGCCGGGCGGCTGGCTGCTCGACACCAAGGGCCGCCGGGTGGTGGCGGTGCCGGTCGTGCTCGCCGTCGGCGTCGGCTGCCTGCTCCTTCCCCTCGCCGACTCGGCGCTCACCGTCGGCCTGGTGATGGCGCTCATCGCGCTCGGCAACGGGCTGGGCTCGGGGATCGTCATGACCCTGGGCGCCGACGTCGCGCCCGAGGAGGGCCGGTCGCAGTTCCTCGGCGGCTGGCGGCTGTGCGGCGACATCGGCAACACCGGCGGGCCGCTGCTCGTCTCGGCGGTGGCCGCGATCGCGCCGCTCGCCGCCGCGCCCGTCCTCATCGGCGTGCTGGCGCTGCTCGGCGCGATCTGGGTGGGGCACTGGACCGGCAAGGCCGACCGGGACCGCCGCGCCGGGGGCGGCGCCGCCCCCGCGTAGGGACGGCGGGCGCGACGCGCTCCTCCGTGCCACGGTGAGACCGTGACAGCGTCGCCCGCACCTCCGGACCCGGCTGAGTCCGCTGACCCGACAGGCCCGGCCAGCCCGGCCAGCCCGGCCGCCATCGACGCAGCCGTCGACGCCCTCTACACGCAGCCGCTCGACGGTTTCGTGGCCGCCCGCGACGCTGCGGCCCGCAAGGTGGCCGACGGCGGCGACCGGCTCGGCGCGGAGCGCCTCAAGCGGCTGCCCAAGCCGTCGGTCGCGGCCTGGGTGATCAACCACGTGGTGCGGGAGCGGCCTGACGACGTCGCGGCGCTCACCACCGTGGGCGACGAGCTCCGCGCCGCCACGCAGGACCGCGACCGCGCCCGGATCAAGGCGCTGGACCACCTGCGCCGCGAGCGGACGGAGGCCCTGGTCGGCGCGGTGCGGGACGCCGGCGAGGTGGACGGGCGGCCCGTCTCGGCCGCCGTCCTCGACCGTCTCACCGAGACCCTGACCGCCGCCGTCATGGACGCGGACGCCGGCGCGGCCGTGCGCGCCGGACGCCTCTCGCGCGGCCTGCAGCACGCCGGGTTCGGGATCGTGGACGAGCTCGGCGAGGAGGCAGACCTCGTGGCACTGCGCCCGGAAGCGGCGGAGCCGGACGCGACAGAGGCAGAGCCGGAGACGGCAGAGACCGAGCCGGACAAGGTCGCCGCAGAGCCGGACAGCGGGCGGGACACGGCGGAGGCCGCCGAACGGGCCGTCGAGGAGACCTCCGCGCAGGTGGACCGGCTGGAGGCCCGACGCGACGACGCCAGCGACCGCCTGCGCGCCGCGGACGCCGCCGTCGAGCACGCGGAGGGCGAGACGGCACGCCTGGACGAGGAGCTCGCACGGCTGACCGCCGAGCGCGACGCGGCGCGCCGTGTCCTCGACGAGGCCCGGGCGGCGGCGGACGAGGCGCGCACCGGCCTGACCGCCGTCGAGGAGGAGCTCGACGACGCGGAGGCGCGTGCGGCGCAGGCCCGCCGTCGTCGCCGGGCGGCGCGGGGGCGCTGAGTGCGGGCGCTGAGTGCCGGCAGGACGTCAGTCGTCCGGGCCGGGCTCCCGGACCGTGTGCAGCACCCGGACGTGCTGGTCGTCGACCGGCGCCGCATCCGGTCCGAGGTCCGGCGTGGCCCCGTGCTCCCGGAGCACGGCGATCACGGCCCGCCGGCTGGTGTGCCGCCGGATCTCGGCGGCCGCCTCGCGGTCGAGCCGGTCCAGGAGCTCAGCGGCGGCGGCGGGGTCGTCGAGCACGTCCGGCAGCTCTGCCGGCGGCACGCCCAGCTCGGTCAGTCGCGCGATCCGTAGCAGCCGGGCCAGGTGGCGCACGTCGTACTCGTGGTCGTCGTCGGCCGTACGTCTCGGCTCCTCGAGCAGCCCGATCTGGTGATAGTGCCTCAGGGCACGGATCGTCACGCCGGCGAGACCTGCCAGCTCGCTGCTGCGCACGGTCACCTCCTTCGGCGGCTCGACGACGTACGCCCCCGAGCGGAAGGCCTGCCTGCCCCTCCGCAGGGGCCCGCTGCGGAGGGGTTTGCTCGGTAGTTCCCGTCCCAGACACGGGAACTACCAATCGCAACGTATCAGGTGGGATGTGGCCTTCACCCGCAAGAATGCGCGGAAAGTCGGTAATGAGCTAGATCAATTCATCCACCTTTGTCACCCCTCTCGCCCCCGGAGATTTCTTATCGCGAAGACGGCCGGACGTCGGCCGGACCGGCCGGCCCGTCAGGGGCCACCAAGCGCCACCAACAGCTTCTCCACGGTCTCCTCGACGGTCGACTCCTGCCCCACGACGAACTCCTCCTCGACGCGCAGCCGGTCGTCGGGGGTGAACCAGTCCGCCATCTGCTCCGGCGTGAATTCGGCCGCCTGCGGCCGGGTCGTGTGCCGGCGGAGCGTCTCGTCGAACGGCACGTCCAGGTACGCGCACGCCGTCGTTCCGGCGTGGTCGGCGACCAGGGCGGTGAGCATGGGCCCGTAGTGGTCGCCGGCCAGGATGCCCTCCAGCACCACGGAGCAGCCGGCGTCGAGCGAGTGGCGCACCACGGTGTCGATCAGCCCGATGTTGACCCCGCCGGGCACGTCCTTCTCCCACAGCAGGATGCGGCGCAGGTAGTCCTGCTGCACGAGCGCCGTCCCCCGGCCCATCCGGCGGCGCAGCTCCGCGGCCACGGTCGACTTGCCCGCCCCGGACGGGCCGCGTACGACGGCGAGGCGGGTCTCGGCGCTCCCGCTCAAGCCCTGCCCGCTCAAGCCCTGCTGCCGGTGAGCGCGAGCGTCCCGCCGAGGCCGATCATCATGCCGCCGCCGGTGGCCCTGATCGCGGAGAGGCGGCTCGGCGACGACGCGAACCACGTGCGCGCGGCACCCGCCAGGAGCGCCCACAGGCTGTCGAAGACCAGGGCGACGAGCGTGAACACCAGGCCGAGCACCATCATCTGCAGCGGCACGTGCCCGGCGCGCACGTCCACGAACTGGGGCAGCGCGGCCACGAAGAACACGATCGTCTTGGGGTTGGTCACGCCCACGACGAAGCCCTGGCGCAGGATCACCCAGCGCGACGGCGCCCGGCGCCCCGGTGCGCCGTCCACCTCGCCGTCCGGCCCCACGCCGTCACGCCGGTGCCGGATCGCCTGCACGCCCAGGTAGACCAGGTAGCCGGCGCCCAGCAGCTTGAGCACCGTGAACGCCACGATCGACTCGGCCACGACGGTGCCGACGCCGAGCGCGACGGCCGCGACCAGCGGCAGGGCGCCGAGCTCGTTCCCGAGCACACTGAGCAGGCCGCCGGGGCGGCCCAGGGAGAGCGAGCGTCCGACGACGAACAGGACGCTCGGCCCGGGGATCACGATGAGGATCACGGACGCCGCGACGAACGCGACGAGGGTCTCGATGGTCGGCATGGCGCCACCCTATTCCCCGCTCGTGTGCACCCCTTCGAGCTGGTCGGCCCGGCGCACGTGCCGGGTGACCCACGGCCCGAGCAGCGCGAGGACGGCCGCGAAGCCCAGGGCGACGAGGCCGATGCCGCCGAAGTACGCGGTGTCGGACGCGCCCTCGGTGGCCTGGACGAGCTGCGCCGTGATGGCCTGCCCGGCGGCGGGCGCGAGGAACCACAGCGCCATGGCCTGCCCCTGGTAGGCGCGCGGCGCGAGCAGGGTCGTGGCGGCCAGGCCCACGGGCGAGAGGCACAGCTCGCCGAGGGTCTGGATCACGTACACGACGACGAGCACCCAGCCGGGCGTGAGGTCGTCACCCGCCAGGGCCGAGGCGCCGGCCAGCACCAGGAACGACAGGGCCGCGAGCGCCAGGCCGATCGCAAACTTGTACGGCGTCGGCGGCCGGTCCTTGGTGCGGACCCACAGCCAGGCGAACGCGGGGGCCAGGATGATGATCGCGGCAGGGTTGATCGACTGGAAGAACTCCGGGCTGACTGTGAACCCGAGGATCTCGCGCGAGGTCCGGTCGGCGGCGAACGTCGCGAGCGTCGTCGCCGCCTGCTCGAAGATCATGAAGAAGAGCATGGCCGCGACGAACAGGGGGATGTAGGCGACCAGGCGGGGCCGCTCGGCGTCGGTCACGCGCGGCGACCGGTACATGGTGATGAAGAACGCGATCGGCGCGAGGAACGCGATGTAGCTGAGGGTGTCGATGAGGGCGTGCACGCCCCACTCGCCCGAGACGAGCCGGGCCACGAGGTACACCAGGATCACGGCGCCGAGGATGATCGCGAACATGCGCACCACCGCCGGCCGCTCCCCGGGCCGCACGGGGTTGGGCACGACGTCGCCCGCGCCCTGCAGGTTCTTGCGGCCGAGCACGAAGAACACGAGCGCGATGCCCATGCCGATCGCGGCCACGGAGAAGGCGGCGTGGTAACCCCAGACGGCCCGCACGGCGCCGACGATGATCGGCGAGAAGAACGAGCCGATGTTGATGCCCATGTAGAAGATCGAGAACGCCGACTCGCGCCGGGGGTCCTGCCGCTCGTACAGCGCGCCCACCATCGAGGACACGTTGGGCTTGAGCAGGCCGGTGCCGAGCGCGACGAGCACGATGCCCAGGTAGGAGAACCCGGCGGTGGGGACCGTGAGGCACACGTGGCCGGCGGCGATGATGATGCCGCCGTAGAGCGTGGAGCGCCGGGCGCCGATGACCCGGTCGGCGAGCCAGCCGCCGACCACGGACAGCAGGTAGACGCCGGTGCCGTAGATCGAGACCACGGCCTCGCCCAGCGTCTCCTCGAGGCCCAGGCCGCCGTTCGCGATCGTGTCGGTCAGGTAGAAGACCAGGATCGCGCGCATGCCGTAGTAGCTGAACCGCTCCCACAGCTCGGTCGTGAACAGCGTCATCAGACCGAGGGGATGCCCGAAGAAGCGCCGGTCGCCCGCCACTGCGGCGGGTGGGGTCGGGTCCGGTCCGGTTCCTGACGGCGGTGTCGCCGAGCCTGTGCTCATCCCCCGATCGTCGGTGCCGCGACGGAAGGCCGCACGTCGGGCGGGAAACTCACCGCGCGGCCGCCGACCGCCCCCAGAGCATCCGGCCCACCACCCGCCGTCGGACCACCACGCCGACGTGCACCGCCAGTGCGGCGTAGAAGCACAGGTGCGCGGCGATGTGCAGCGGCAGGAGGTCGGAGCTGCCCAGCACCAGCGCGATCCCGGTCGCGGGGACCACGAAGAGCATCGCGAGCAGGATGCGCTCGGCGTGGTGCAGCACCTTCCGGTCGGTCCTGGTCAGCCGCGGGTCCCAGGGCGGGAGCGGCGTGGTGCTGCGCCACACCACGCGCAGCACGCCGATCGCGACGATCGCCAGCCCGAGCAGGACGTGCCACGCCGGCAGCGCGAGCCCGCCCTGGCCGTCGAGGAGGCCACTCGCACCGCTACCTGTCCCGCTCCCCGCCCAGTCGCCCGTCCACAGGTCCGCCCACGCGGAGCCGACGGCGTCGTCGGCGTCCTGCTCACGCAGGTCCTGGGCCTGCTCGCAGGCCTCCTCGAGCCGGTCGAACCGGTCCTCCTCGGCGTCGGTCGTGTCGCCGCCGCTGCGGTCCTCCCCCACCGGGTCGCAGTCGACGTCGGGCACGTCGCCGTCGTCGTCCATCGCGTAGCCCACCGCGAGCTGGGCGGCCAGGAGCGCGACCGTCGACCAGTGCAGGACCTTCGTGACGATGCCGTAGCCGTGCCCGCCGTTGCGCCACCTCATGCGGGCAACCTCAGCGCAGGCGGGCGGTCCTGTCCAGCCCGCGACCCCAGGTCGCGGCAAAACGCGCGCGGTACTGGCTCGGCGAGGTGCCGAGGCGGGCGACGAAGCGGCGGCGCATCGTCTCGGGGCTCCCGAACCCGGCCGCACCCGCGGCCGCGGTGACCGAGTGGCCCGCGTCGAGCAGCGACCGGGCGCGGTCCAGGCGGGCGTCCTCGACGAACCGCGCCGGTGAGGTGCCGAGCTCGGCCGCGAACAGGCGGGTGAGGTGCCTCGGTGAGACGCCGGCGACGGCGGCGAGCGACGTCGCGGTGTGATCGAGCGCGGGCTGCGCCGCGACCAGGTCGACCACCTCCCGCAGCGCGGAGGAACGGGGCGGACGCAGCTCGAGCGGAGCGGAGAACTGCGACTGGCCGCCGGGCCGCCGCATGAACATCACCAGGTTGCGCGCGACGTCCCGCGCGAGCTCGGGGCCGTGGTCCTGCTCGACGAGCGCGAGTGCGAGGTCCATGCCGGCCGAGACCCCCGCGGACGTGAACACACCGCGGTCCTCGACGAACAGCGCGTCGAGCTCGACGACGACGTCCGGGTAGGTCCGGGCGAGGACCTGACCGTGCCTCCAGTGGGTGGTGGCACGGTGCCCGTCGAGGAGACCGGCCGCGGCCAGGACGAACGATCCGGTGCAGATCGATACGAGCCTGCGCGCTCGGGGCCCGACCTCGCGGACGGCGGCGGTCAGCCCGCCCGGCACCGGCCGGCGGACGAGCTCGTCCCCGCCTGCGACGACGACCGTGTCCACCTCCCCGAGACCGGACACCGCCGCGTCGACGGGCAACCGGGTCCCGATCGACGTGCGCACGGGCTCGCCCGACACCGAGGCATAGCTGAGGCGGTACGCCGCACCGAAGGTGTTGGCCTCGGCGAGAACCTCGGCCGGACCGGAGACGTCGAGCATCTTCATGCCGTCGAACACGACGAACACGACGTCCCGCTCGGTCACCACCTGGCTCACCTCCGTCACGCTCTGCGGGCCCGGCGGCCCAGCGGTCACACTCAAGCACGACCTGGAGGGGCGGTCACTCGGGCCAGTCGTTGTCCTGGATGATCCGCACGAAGTCCTGCCGCCGGAACGACGGGTCGAAGTGCGCGAGCACGTCGTCGTTCATGGTGCCGAACGTCGTGCCGGGCCGGCCGGCCATGCCCTCGTAGAAGGCCCGCAGGATGCGGTTCTTGAAGTCCGGCCGCGGGTGCGCGGCGACTGTCTCGGCGCGCTGCCAGGGTGCGATCTCACCGAGGTCGAGGCCGAGCACGTCGGTCTCCACCCCCAGGGTCACGACGGCGACCTCGGGCGCGAGCAGGTGCGGCACCTCCGGCGTCGTGTGCAGGGCGACGGCAAGCCAGACGGCGCGGACCTCCTCCGGCGAGCGGCCGTGGCCGCGCAGGAACGCCGACGCCGCCTCGGCACCGTCGATCTCGAAGCGACGGTCCTGGGTGCCGTACGCCGCCGTCAGACCGAGATCGTGGAACATCGCCCCGACATAGGCGAGCTCGGGATCGACCGGCAGACCACGGGCGGCCGCCTTGAGCATCCCCCAGACGAAGACCCGGCGGGAGTGGTGGAACACGAGGTCGTCGGCGGCCTGCCGCACCAGCGCGGTCGCGTCCCGGACGAGCTCGGTGTCCGGGACGGCGATCCCGGCGATGGTCTCAGGCATGTGGGGCTCCTCGGTCGATGGCTGGGCACGGTGCGTACGTCGTCGCACCCGCCCACCGTCCCCGGTGCCGGGCCGTCGGCGCACCGTCCGGACGGACCGGTACCCCACAGATCCGGCCATCGCGGTGCGCGGCCTCGCGCCCGCTGGATCACCGCTCCTCAGCCCGCACGACCGTCGCGGACACGGCGTCGTCCCCATACGCCATCCGTTGTCGAGAGTTGAGTGCTGGGTTTTCGCCCTTCTGGCACACGAAAAAGGGCGAAAACCCAGCACTCAACGATGACCCCGGCGGGCGGTCAGGAGGGCGCCGGGCCCGTCGAGCCGCGCCAGATGATCGTGTTCAGCGGCCCGTCCGACGCCGCCTCGGCCTCGCGCGCTGCGGCCGTCTCCGGCTGGAGCGTGGCGACCAGCCGCGCCATGGCCGCCCGGCCGAGCTTGCGGTGGTCGACGTTGACGGTGGTCAGCGTGGGCTCCAGGTACGCCCCGAGCTGGTTGTTGTCCCAGCCGGTCACGCTGAGGTCGCCCGGAATGGTCCACCCGCGCTCCCGGGCGCCCAGCACCACGCCGGCCGCGCCGACGTCGCTCGCGGCGATGACGGCGGTCGGGTGGTCCTTCTCGGGCAGGGACAGGACGGCGGCGTGGGCACCCTCGGCCGACCAGTCGCTCTCGATGACCTGGGCCGGGCCCAGCCCGAGCCGTTCGACCGTGGCGACGAAGACGTCGCGGCGGCCGCGGGCGGAGGCGTAGTCGAGCGCGCCGGTCACGTGCAGGAACCGGCGGTGACCCAGCTCCGCGAGGCGTACGACCAGGTCCTCGACGGGCGAGCCGTCGGCCAGCTCGCCGACGCCGCGGAACTTGTCGTCGTAGTCGGCGGACACGACGATCGCGGCCCGCTCGGGAAACCTCCCGCCGGAACCCGGCGGCAGCGGCGCGAGGGCGAGGACGCCCTCGACCTGACCCGAGTCGGCGAGCTCCCGCACCCGCTCGAAGCGGTCGGCCGGCGTGCCCTCGACGCTGAACGCCTCGACGGTGTAGCCGTGCTCGTGGGCCACCTCCATCACCCCGCTCAGGATCTGCGGCGGGCCGTACGTGGCCACCGCCGGGAGCAGCACGGCCACCCGGCCGCTGCGCCGGGTGCGCATGGACCGGGCGGTCAGGTTGGGGCGGTAGTCGAGCTCCTCGACGGCCTGGCGCACGCGCGCCACGGTCTCGGGCCGCATCTTGGCGTCGTTGCGCAGGTAGCGGGAGACGGTCTGGTGGGAGACCCCGGCGGCCTTCGCGACCTCCCAGATCGTGGCGCGCCGCCGGTCGGTCGCAGTGTCCGTCGACGTGTCGGTCGAGCTCTCGTTCGCCATGCCCCGTCCTCGCTGGTCGTCACTGCTGGTCATCACGGCTGGTCACCGCTGGTCATCACCGTTGGTTGTCAACGCTGGTCAGCGCCGCTCATCACCGCTGGTCAGCGCCCGCGTCCGTGTGGCACGCGAGCATTCTGGCACGCCCCCGCAGATCACCGTCGCGTGAGAGGCCCTTGCGAAGTGATCGATCACCTCCTAGCCTAACCCGCAAGCGGTGATCGATCACTCTGCAATGGTGCAGCCCCGTGGCAATGGAGCTGGCGATGGAGCAGGTCGTGGCAGATCGCCCTTGGAACAACGATGTACCACCCAACGACGAATGAGCCGGCAGCGCCCGGACCCGCATGGCGGGTCGTCCGAGCCCGGGGAGAGGCCCCGGGCCATCAAGTTCACCATCAGTCCGTTCACCGAGGAGCGACACCATGCCTGAGAACGCGCCGCACGTCCGTGACGTGCCGGGGATCGCGGGATGACCGCGGTCGACGAGACCCGCGCGGGACGCGCCGGTTCCCGTCCTCGCGCGCCGGAAGGCGGCGACGGATCACCGCCGATCCGCCGGCCCATGCCCTGGTGGCGGCGGCTGGCGCGCGACCGGGCCGTGCTGCTGCTGGCGCTGCCCGGGATGGCGGTCATCGTCGTCTTCCAGTACCTGGCCCTCGGCGGCAACGTCATCGCCTTCCAGGACTACCAGCCGTACCTCGGCATCGAGCGCAGCCTCTGGGTCGGGTTCGAGAACTTCCAGATCCTGTTCTCCGGCGACCCCGAGTTCCTGGCCGCGCTGCGCAACACCCTGGTCATCACGCTGCTGCAGACGGTCTTCGTCTTCCCCGCGCCGATCGTCCTGGCCCTGCTGCTGCACAGCCTGGTGTCCAACCGCGTGCGCCAGTGGGTGCAGTCGATCCTGTACCTGCCCCACTTCCTGTCGTGGGTGATCGTCGTCGCGGTGTTCCAACAGATCCTCGGCGGGGCCGGGCTGATCAACAACTTCCTCCGGTCGCACGGCTGGCAGCCCATCGACATCATCGGCAACTCCGACGCCTTCTACGCGCTCATCACGTCGCAGGTGATCTGGAAGGACACCGGGTGGGCCACCATCCTGTTCCTCGCCGTGCTGGCCGGGATCGACAAGTCGCTGTACGAGGCCTCGGCCGTCGACGGCGCGTCGCGCTGGCGCCAGACCTGGCACATCACCCTGCCCGGGATGCGGCCGATCATCATCATGCTGCTCATCCTCAAGCTCGGCGACTCCCTGAGCGTCGGGTTCGAGCAGCTGATCCTTCAGCAGCAGGCGGTCGGGCTCGGCGTGTCGGACGTGCTGGACACCTATGTCTACAACCAGGGCGTCTTGGGCGGGTTCTGGGGCGTCGCGGCCGCCGTCGGCCTCGTGAAGGGAGCGATCGGGCTGGTCCTGGTCCTCGTCGCCAACAAGACCGCCCACGCCTTCGGCGAGGAAGGGGTGTACCGAGCATGAGCACCACCACCACCGCAGGACCTGCCCCGACCACGGCGGGCCCCACCATGAACGACGACCGACCGCGCGGCCGCATGCGCCCCGTGATCGACGGCGTGGCGATGCCCGGCCCCATGGAACGCACCGTCAAGGGCATCGTCCTGACGATCGCCTGCGCGCTGGTGATCCTGCCGTTCGTCGGCATCATCTCCACGAGCCTGGCCACGCCGGAGCAGGTCACCGAGGCGGGCGGCTTCGTGCTCCTGCCCACCGGGATCGACCTGAGCGCCTACCGGATGATCTTCGCCGGCGGCGTCGTCACGCAGGCGCTGTGGATCAGCATCCTCGTCACGGGCATCGGCACCACGCTGAGCCTCGCGCTGACGACGACGCTCGGCTGGGCCCTGAGCCGCAAGGGTGCGTTCGGCGTCCGGGCGATGCTGCTCGTGGTGCTGATCAGCCTGCTCTTCAACCCCGGGATCATCCCGAGCTATCTCGTGGTCCAGCGGCTCGGCCTGCTGGACACGCTGTGGGCGCTGATCATCCCGACGTCGGTCTCGGCCTTCAACGTGGTGGTCGTGCGCGCGTTCTTCGTGCAGCTCCCGAACGAGGTGATCGACGCCGCGCGCATCGACGGCGCCACCGAGTGGCAGCTCTTCTGGCGCATCGGGCTGCCGCTGTCCAAGCCGGTGCTCGCCGTCGTCGGCCTGTTCTACGGCGTCGGCTACTGGAACGCGTTCTTCAACGCGCTGCTCTACATGTCGGACGCGAGCAAGTGGCCCCTGCAGCTCGTGCTGCGCACCTACGTGGTCGACGGCGCCCAGCTCGGCTCCCAGGACCTGGGCATCGACGCCGCGTCCCTGCCGCCCCAGACGTCGCTGCAGATGGCGATCCTCGTGGTCTCCATCGTGCCGGTGCTGCTGGTCTACCCCTTCCTGCAGCGCCACTTCGCCAAGGGGATGCTCACGGGCGCGGTCAAGGGCTGACCCGCGCGGCCGGCGTCGTCGGGCGCCTGCCCGGTCTCCTTCCCGTTCTTCCCTTGCGGCTGTCCCCGTTGTCCCCGCTTTCCCCTGCTCAACCCTGCTTTCTCCGCTTTCTCCCCCCGCTCGATGAGGAGTAGTCATGAACCGTTTGCTCACGGAGACGAACATCAGCCGCCGCAGCCTGCTGATGGGAGGCATGGGCCTCGGCGCGTTCGCCGTGCTCGGCCTCGCCGGCTGCAGCAACGAGGGCCGCGGTGGCGGTGCCCTGACCGGCAACGCCACCGTCGCCCTGCCCACGTACGTCCCGTACGACGGCGTGCCGATGGACATCAAGGGCGCCGACGGCGTGCCCGACACCATGCTGAAGTACCCCGCCAGCCCCCAGAAGGTCACCAGCGGCCAGCCCGGCGACGGCGAGGACGTCGGCATCTTCGGGATGACCAACACCCCGGTGCCGCCGTCGGTCGACAACAACGCCTACTGGCAGGAGCTGCACGAACGGCTCGGGTTCGCCCTGACGATCGCACTCACGCCGGCCGGCGACTTCTCCGACCGGTTCCAGACGACGGTGGCCGGCGACCGGCTGCCGGACATCTTCGAGATGTTCCCCGGCGACGTCCCCGGCCTGCCGAGCCTGCTGGAGGAGCGGGCGACCGACCTGACCGAGTTCCTCTCGGGAGACGCGGTCAAGAAGTACCCGTTCCTCGCGAACATCCCCACGGAGAGCTGGCAGTCCTGCGTCTACAACGGCAAGATCTTCGCCGTGCCGGTCCCCCGCGGCCCGGCGCAGAGCGGTGTGTTCTACGCGCGCCAGGACTGGTTCGAGGCCGAGGGCATCGACCCGCAGGTGACGTCGGCCGAGGAGTTCTACGACCTGTGCAAGGAGCTCTCGGGCGGCAACACCTGGGCGCTCGGGCGTGTGCCGCTCGGGCACCTGCGCCAGATGTACGAGATCCCGAACGGCTGGTCCGAGGACGGCGGCAAGCTCACCAGCGCCAACCTGCACGAGCGTCAGCAGGAGGCCCTGGAGCTCGGGCGGCGCCTGGTCGCGGACGGGTTCGTGCACCCGGACGGCGTCCCCGCCACCCAGCCGCAGCGCAAGACGTGGCTCGTCAACGGCACCATCCGCATGCTCGACGACACGTTCAGCGCGTGGCCCGACTTCTCGAACTACCCGATCGACGAGAACTTCCGGCTCTCCGTCGCACCGCCCCCGCTCGCCGAGGGCGGCGGCACGGCGGGCATCCACCTCGGGGCGCCCGTCCAGAACATCACGTCGATCAGCAAGAAGTCCGCCGGCCGCGTGGAGGCGCTGCTCGACGTGCTCAACTACCTCGCCGCCCCGTTCGGCTCGGAGGAGCACCTCTTCCGGACCTACGGCGTCGAGGGCGTGCACCACGAGCTCGACGGGACGGACCCGGTGCTCACCGAGAAGGGCCGCACCGAGATCCAGCTCGGGCTCAAGTACGTCGTCGAGGGCCCCTGGGTCAACTTCCAGGCCGGCGACCCCGACGTCGCGCAGGCCGAGCACGACGCCCAGGCCGCCGTCGTGCCGACCGCCGTGGCCAACCCGGTGCAGGGTCTGTTCAGCGACACGGCCAGCCGCAAGGGCGGCCAGCTCGGCGAGAAGCTCGTCTCCGTGGAGTCCGACATCCTCGCCGGGCGCAAGCCCGTCACCGCCTGGGCCGACGCCGCCGCGGCGTGGGCGAAGGGCGGCGGCGACAAGATCCGCGACGAGTACCAGACGGCGCTGGCGGAGCGGCAGGGCTGACCCGCACCCGCCCTCGTCCACCGCGGAGTGCTGGGCATGTGCGGGATCGGGCTACCTGATCCCGCACATGCCCAGCACTCAACAGGTCGTGCGGCTGGACGGGCGGTTCAGTCCTGTGCGGGACGGCCGGCGGGGTGTCCGGGCGACGGCGCTGCCGCCGCGCATCCGACGCGCCGCTAATCGGCGGAATTCCGCCGCTCAAGACGTGACCATGAGGTCCGGGAGGCGAGTGCGGTCGCGCCCGCGGTGAGGCGGACGGCGCGCGGTGGGGCGGGCGCGCCGCGCAGTGAGGCCGACGGCGCGCGGTCGGGCGGACAGCCCGCGGACGGGCGAACGGCCCGCAGGGGGCGGACGGCGCGCGCGGCGGCACGGGCGGAGAGGCTGGCGCGAATGGGCGCGAACGGGCGGGCCGCCTAGGCTGCCCGGTCCCGCTAGGCTGCCCGGTCCCGCACGACCCAGTCCGCGAGGGCCGACAGCGGGACCAGCAGCTCGCGGCCCCGTTCGGTGAGCTCGTACTCGACCCCGGGCGGAACCGTGGGGAAGACGGTCCGGGCGACCAGCCCGTCGTCCTCGAGCGCCCGGAGGGTACGGGTCAGCATCCGCTGGCTGATCCCGTCGACGCGCCGGTGGAGCTCGTTGAACCGGTGTGCGCGTTCGGCGAGCAGCATCAGCACGAGCAGCGTCCACTTGTCGCCCAGCATCCGCACCACGTGCGTGACGGGGCACGCCTCGTACTCCTCGGTCGGGACCCGTCCCGGCAGGCGGCCGCCGACGGCGGCGGCAACCATGTGGGCGTCGGGGTGGGGCACATCGGTGTTCCCATCTGACATGAAAGTGCCTTCTTCCGAGACGTCCGCGGTGCCGTGAGGATCGATGACGTCACCGTACCCAACGGTCACGACCGCGAGACGACGAGGAGACACGAGTGAGCACTTCCCCCACGCTGCTGGTCCTGGGCGCCGGACCCGGCCTCGGCATGTCGGTGGCCCGGCGGTTCGGCAAGGAGGGGTACCAGGTCGGTCTGGTCTCCCGCAGTGCCGACCGTCACCCCGGTTACCTGGACGACCTCCGCTCGGCCGGCGCTCGCGCGGTCGCCGTCGCCGCGGACGTGCGTCGGCCTGGTGACCTGCGACGCGCGATCAACGAGGTCGAGGCGGAGCTCGGGCCCGTCGAGGTCGTCTATCACGGGCCGGGCGCCGACAACCCGGCGGCCGCCCCGATCGGCATCCTCGACACGAGCGCCGACGACGTCCGCGGCGCAGCCGCCCAGGTCGTGGACCCCGCCGTCGAGCTCGCCGGGCTGGTGCTGCCGGGTATGCGGGAGCGCGGCAGCGGAGCGATCGTCTACGTGTCGGGGCTCAGCGCCGTCGTCCCGCTGCCGTTCCTCGGTCCGTTCGCGCCGGCCTCGGCCGCGCTGCGCACCTACGCCCTGACCCTCGCCGAGGCTGCCGCGCCCGACGGCGTCCACGTGGGCTCGCTCGTTGTCGGCGGGCTCATCGAACGCGGCGACATCCACAGGATGCTGACCGCGGGCCAGATGGACGTCGGCGGGACGGATGCGCCGCAAGCAACGCTCGATCCGGCGCCCGACCTCGCGTCGGACCTGACGTCGGACCCGGCTCCCGGCTCGGCTCCCATCCCGGTTCTCGACCCCGACGACCTCGCTGATGCGGTCTGGCGCATCGCAACAGGCGCCGAACGCGAGGTCGTCTTCAACGCGCTCGTCCCGAACGCGGTCTGACCGGCGTCACCGTGGCCCTGGCTCGTCACCACCTCGCACAGCCGTCGAACAGGCGAGAAGAGGCAGAGCCAGGGCATGGTCATGCCGCCGTTGCGGGTGGCATGGCGGACGGGTCGTCGGGGTCGGCAGCCTCGCCGGGTGCAGGTGCGGGGTCGATGGGTGCTGGGTCGAAGGGTTCGGGCACACGGATGCGGTGACCACGCGGATCGGTGAAGACCAACCCCGTCTCCACCAGCACACCGCCCGCGGTGTTGGCGTGGAGGGGTTTGCCGGCCCAGGACATCGTGATGCCCCGGGTATCGACGAGCTGGTGATGGAACCAGCACAACAACGCACTATTGGCCACCGACGTGGCGCCACCATCCGCCCAGTGCGTCACCGCGTGATGGACCTCGCACCGCGACGGCGGCTGATCACACCCCGGGAACACACAATGCCCATCCCGCGCGATCACCCCACGCCGCATCTGCCCCGACACCGTGCGCTGCGCCCGCCCCACATCCAACACCGCACCATCCGCACCGAACACCACCCGCGTCACCGCACTGTCACACGCCAACCTGCGCAACAACCCTCGCGGGATCCGTCCACCCGACTCCGTGAACACCGCACCACCGGAACCCAACAACCCCGTGCCAGCACCCACGTCCGAGTTCGGCGCCCCTGAGTTCGGCACACCTGGGTTCGGCACGCCTGGGTTCGATGCACCTGGGTTCGACGCATCCCCGGTCGCCGACCGGTCCGGGACCCTCTGTCCGCAGGTCAGGCACGACCCCTCACGCGTGCGGGTGACCTGAGTGACCAGCTCCGACCAGGACACCGTCACACTCAGGTGCGGCCGGATCGACGCGCCCGGCGAGACCTGATTCGTGTCCAGCACCAAACGCGCCACATCGGCCAGGCCCTGCGCACGGCGCTGACCAGGAGTCCTGGAGTCCTCCGCGGCCGGTGCACCGACCACCGCGTTCAACGCCGTGGTCAACAGCAGACCGTGCTCATCGGTCAAGAACCCCGCCACATGGAACCCGCCCAGGGTCCTGGACACATCCAGGAACTCACCCCGGGCAGCCCTGTCGTCGTCCACGTCATCGGTATCCGGATCCGTGACCGTCGCGAACCGGCGCGCCACCACCCGAAACTGATCTGCGTTGAGTACCCCGGCCTCCCGCAGGACCAGGCCCTCACCCGTCACCAACGTCCCCTCGGCCACGGCTCCCTCCAGCACTTTCGTGATCCGGGCCCTGGTCTCCGACCCGTCCGGATCATCAGCCGGGTCAGGCAGATCCACCGCGACCGTGTCCACGAACGCCTCCGGCGTCGTGGTCTCCCCGGTGCGGGCATCGACCAACCACGCCAACGCGTCCTCACGGCTCCGGCTCGTGGGCGCGACCTCGCTCATCACCCGCGCATGATCCACACCCAGGACGCCCGCGACCAGACCCTCACGCGTGGCCGGCAACGCCCGCGCCAACCGACGCGCCATCACCACGTCCTTCCGCGCCGTGGACGCCGACACACCCTCCCGCAGCCGCAACCACGCAGAGAACGTGCGCGACATCCCACCACTACGCCACGACCCGTCGTCCTCGATCCGCGGCAACACCGTCAACCGCACGCCCTCCAAACGACCCGTCACCCGCCGGATCCGGGCATGCGCGTCCACCAGACGCGCCACCGACAGCGCACCCCAACCATCCGCCACCCCCGGCGCGACCAACTCCGCCAGCTCCCCGACCACGGCCTCGATCCGGGCCAGCACCCCCTCCAGCGAACCCGGGGACACACCACCGGACGCCACCCCCATCGAATCCACCCGTGCCACCCCCTGTGCTCGCCTGACACCATTGTCTCGAACATTCATACGCATCGCGAGGCACACATGAAATCTGTGGATAACTCTTCGCGCGCGAGAAGGCTTCGCGCCACGCGGAAGGCAGGCTGACCTTGATCAGGAGGACCTGGCTCGGCCACGGCCGTTACGGCAGCGTGCCCCGCTACGCACGGAGGCTCCCGGAGAGGGGCACGACCTCACCGAGGTGCACGTCGACACAGCCGCCCCGGGCCCGGCGCCGTCCCGGACATCGTCCCGGCAGCGGCGCCCGTGGAGTGCGGGCTCAGATGCCGGCCGTCGCGCTCCCCCGCAGGATCGAGGTCATCTTCTTGCCGCGTGCCAGCTCGTCGACCAGCTTGTCCATGTACCGGATCTGCTGCATCAGCGGGTCCTCGATGTCCTCGACGCGGTACCCGCAGATGACGCCCTTGATCAGGGACACGTTCGGGTTCATCGCGGGGGCCTGCGCGAAGAAGGTCTCCAGGTCGACCCCGCTGTCGATCGCCTGCCGGAGGCCGGCGTCGTCGTAGCCCGTGAGCCAGGAGAGCACCTGGTCCAGCTCGGCCGTGGTGTGGCCCTTCCGCTCCACCTTCTGCACGTAGAGCGGGTAGATGCTGGCAAAGCTCATCGCGAAGATCCGGTCTCGTGCCATCTCCCGACTGTATCCGGGCCCACCGACACCCCGAAGGAGCTAGCCGAGCTCGATGACGATGCCCGTCAGGTCGTGCAGCACGCTCGCCGCCCCGGCGGCGACCGCCTCGCGCGCACGGCCCGCCGTGACGGCGGCAGGGTGGGCGTCGTCGTTCCCCAGCCCCGTTCCGCGGAACTCCGCCCCCGGCCAGACGACGGCGGTCACGTTGTGGGTCGGCTCCGGAAGCTGCGCACCGACCACCAGGAAGTCGGTCTCCAGGTACTGGGCGGTGATCAGGGAGAACACGTCCACCACCCCGTCGCCGACGCCGACCACGAGGTCCGGCGCGGCCGCCACGGCCTCGTCGATGCGGCGCTCGACCTCGTCGTCGCTCCGGGCCGGCAGGACCGTCAGGTCCGCCCCGTGCTCCGCGGCATAGTGCTCGACGGCGTCCGTCAGGGTCGCGGTCGCGGCGTCGTCGCCGCGGGCGACGACGACGATCGTGTACCCGGCGGGGACGGCGACGTCGTCCCACGTGCCCGGCGTGGGGCGGACCGTCGCCTCCGGCGCCGGCTCGTGGCTCGACCCGACGAACCGCGCGGCGAACCCGGTCAGGGACGCCGGGCTGGCGACACCGTCCGACGTCGGGCCGGGCGTGACGGCGCCACACGCGGCGAGGGTGAGCGCGACGGCGACCGCCGCCAGGCTCACGGTGAGTCCCACTGCCGGCCGCCTCACGGCGCGACCACCTCGGACTCCTCGGCGGCTGCCTTGTCAGAGCCCGTTGCCCCCTCGGCCCGGACCGCCTCCTTCACCGCGCCTTCCACAGGAACACCCTCCGCCGCCGCGCGCTCCGCGAGCGCCTTCGCGACGGCCGCCTGGACACGGGCGTCCTCGCGCTGCCCGCGGGTCCGGCGGCGGCGCACCATCACGACGACGGCTCCGACCAGCAGCACGACGACGACGAGCGGCAGCCACGGCACGGCCCACCCGGACGCGTGGGCCTCGACGGGGGCGACGCCGGGGGTCGCGCCCGCGACGTCGGGCAGCTGGGCGACGAGCACGATGTCGGCACCGAGCCAGAACAGCGGAGCCACGCCGTCGACCGGCACGGACACCGGCCAGGACTCACCCGGGAGGAGCTCGGGCACGTCGTCGGCGGCGCCCTGCGCGCCGAGCCAGCCGAACGGGCCGGCGACGCCGACCTGCTGGTTCGCGGCCAGGCGGACGTTGCCGTCGTTGCGGACGGTGTAGGTGACCGTCGCGTCCCCCGGCCCGAAGGGGTTGAGGGTCTGGTGGTACTCGACGTGCGCGTCGGTGACCGTCAGGCTCGGCGCGAGGTCGCCGGCGACCCGCAGGTACACGCGGATGCCGGACCGGGTCTCGTAGTCGAGCCCCGCGTCCTGGGCGGTGACGGTGCGCGAGGTCAGGATCGCTCCCGCGTAGTCGCCGGGCGTCGCGTCGTCGGGCACCTGGAGCGTGAAGGGGACGTCGGCGCTCTCGCCGGGCGCGAGGCGCACCTGGTCGACGGCGGGGTCGAGCCAGGACCCGACGTTCACGGAGCCGGTGTCGTTGGACCCGGTGTCGTCGGGCCCTGTGTCGTCGGACCCGGTGTCAGCGGCGTCATCCCGCGTCAGCACGTCGAGCTGCCCCGCCGTCGTCGTGTAGCCGTCGGCCGCGTAGATGTCGAGCCTCAGCGGGGTCTCGCCGTGGTTGGTGACGACGAGCTCGTCCGACACCTTGGCGCCCGGGTCCACCGTGTAGCGGAAGTTCTCCCGCTCGGTCCCCTGGTCGTTGGTCGCGGTGCGCACGCCCCAGGTGACGTCGTCGGTGGGTACGGCGGACGGCGCAGCAGCGATCGGCACAGCAGCGACCGGCACAGCAACGGCCGAGGGCCCGGCGAGCGCCGTCCCGAGGGTGACGACCAGGGCCACGAGCCCCACGGGCAGAGCCCTGAGCGCGGCTGAGGAGCGAGCGGCGACACGGCGCGTGGTCGCGCGGGCGGCAGGCACGGGCATGGAGGTTCCTTCGATGGTGCCGGACAGACAGGTTTCGGGAAGAGGGTTGACCGGGTCACCGGGCGGGCGACGCTCCTCGTGAGAGCGCCGCCCGCCCGGCGCGGGTCAGCCCCGCTCGGGTCAGCCCCGCTCGGGTCAGCCCCGCTCGGGTCAGCCCCGCTCAGGTCAGCCCCGCTCAGGTCAGCCCCGCTCAGGTCAGCCCCGCTCAGGTCAGCTCAGCGCGGTGAGCGTGAGCGTGGCCCGGTAGGTCCCGTCGGTGACGTCGACGGGGATCTTCAGGTCGAGGTCGGCGCCGAAGAGCGCCGAACCCGTGGTGTGCCCGGCCGCGGCGCGGCCGAGGGTCGCCGACTGGGACAGGCCCGGTCCGCCGGTGAACCCGGTCGCGACCTGCGCGCCGGCGACGGATCCGCCGCCCGCCTCGATCACGTCCGGCGTCCAGCCGAGGTACTTGCCGGAGAACGACTGGTCACCGGAGGTGAAGTCGCCCACCTGGGCCGACAGCGACCACTGCGGGCCGCCGCGGCGCGTGTCGGTCACCCGGATCGGGTTGATCGAACCGTCGGCGGCGTAGTGGTCACCGGCGGCCTCGGCGGTGCCGAGGTCGACCAGTGTGTTGGCGCCGTCGATGCTCCAGACGAACTCGCCCGGGGCGCCCTGCGGCACCACGACCTGCAGCTTCTGCGTGTCGGGGTCGACCGGCTTGGCGATGGTCACCTGGTCCACCACCGAGTTCACGGGGCGGTCGGCGTCCTTGGCCTCGGAGCGGATGGTGCGCACCGAGATGGCGTCGTCGGACACCTCCACGGCCGTGTAGTTGCGCACGTTCTCCTGGTTGAAGGCGGAGAGCCACCACGAGCCGGCCGCGTTCGCCGAGTAGTACTTCGAGCCGGACGCCGAGTTGGCCGTCACGTACAGCACGCCGCCGGGACCCGGGGTGAGGACGTCGGCGCCCGCCTCCTCGGCGGGGTCGGCCTTCTCGCCGTTGCGGATCAGGTACGAGCGGGCGTAGCTGTGGTCGTGGCCCTGGAGCACCAGGTCGATGCCGAGCTCGGAGAAGAGCGTGGGCCACGTGTTGCGGCGGTCGATCACGTCGCTGTCGGTGGCGTGCGGGCCCACCGAGTAGATCGAGTGGTGGAACGACACGACCTTCCACTTCGCCTCGTCGCCGTGCTCCGCGACGACGTCGCGCACGAACCGCTCGTGCGAGGCGTAGTCCCGGCTGTTGGAGTTGAGGTTGAGGAACAGCACGTCGTTGTAGACGAACCAGTAGTCGCCGCCCGAGCTCGTGCCGGAACCAGGGCCGGCCGTCTCGTCGAGGTTCGGCGTGTTGAAGTGCTGGCGGTACGCCTTGTTGCCGACGTCGTGGTTGCCGTTGTTCGCCACGAACGGGATCTGGCGCAGGTGGTCGGTCGACAGGAAGGCGTCGTACTGCGCCTCGCTGCTCGCCGACTCCACCTGGTCACCGGCCGAGAAGAGCATCTCGGCGTCCGGGTAGGCGGCCGTGGCGACGTCGAGCGTGTCGACCCAGCCCTCGGTGTCGCGCGGCACGTTGCCCGAGGAGCCGAGCTGCGGGTCGCCGAAGAACAGGAAGTCGAAGTCGCCGTCGAAGTCCTGCGTACGGAACGTGGAGACCGCCGACCAGGCACCCTCGGTGCCGGCCCGGCCCTCAGTACCGACCCGGTAGGAGTACGCGGTGTTCTCCTGCAGCCCCGTGAACGTCGCGTGGCGGTAGAACTCGCCGCTCGACGACGGCCCGCCCGTGGCCGCCACGCTGATCGCGTCGGCCGGGAAGACGCCGTCCACGACCTCGCCCGCGGGCGCGATCTGGGCCACCTGCTCGGTGTCCTGGTCCGAGTACCACGCCAGGTTGCGCTCGGCCTGGGTCGCGCCGATGCCGAGCACGAGGTCGGTCACCGTGGTGGTCGGCTCCTCCTCCGGCACCTCGACGGGAACCAGCGACTTGAGGTCGAGGTACACGTCGGAGCTGGCCGCCCGGTCGTTGTAGAGGCCGATCGCCAGCGTGTTCACGCCGGCCTGCAGCACGTCGGCGGGCACGCTGAACTGCTGGTTCACCGGGTCGCCGGCGCTGGAGCCGGCGTAGGTGAGGTTCTTCTGCGCGTCGGGGACGGCCTCGACACGCTCGTCGACGAAGCCGGCCACCTTGGTGCCGTTGACGAAGATCTGCACCGCGTCGTCGAACGTCACGTCGCCACGCAGCGACGCGATGTCCGCGAGCTGGTCCGCCGTGACGTCGAACGTGGTGCGCAGGTGGTACGTGGGGATCGCGACCTTGGTCGCCGCGGCCGGGTCCACGTAGTGGTCGAGCACCGTGGTCACGGGGAAGCCCGAGCCGAGGTCCGGCGTCGCCGAGCCGTTCTTCGCACCGAACGGTCCGGTGGCGCGCTTCCAGCCCGCGTCGTCGAACCCGGCGTAGGTCCAGGTGAGCCGGTCGCTGCTGCCTGCGGCCGGGTCGGTGTTGGTGTCCGAGTACGCCCAGGTGGTCGTGCCGCCCAGGAACGTCGAGGGCAGGTCAGCCGCGCCCGCCGACGTCGCGGCGTAGGTCAGGCCGCCGGCGACGACGGAGACGAGCCCCACCGCCGCGACGGCTGAACGACCCCAGCCGCGCACGGACGCGGCCGGGCGATGGTCATTCGCTTGCATGAGTCCTCCAGTGAAGGGAGCGCCGAGCGGCGCCGAGCAGACACTTGCCCCGGGAGACGAATCGGTGCCGACGCCGGGGTGAGCGGCAGATGAACATGCGGCGCGGCGGCGGGTGATCTTTCGGCCCTGGACGCGAAGCCCCTGGTCAGCCAGCCGGTCAGCCCATCCGGTCAGCCCAGCAGGTCAGCCCAGCAGGTCAGCCCAGGAGATCAACCCAGCCCGAGCAGCCGCTGGCCGAACCAGAACAGCCCGACGAGCGTCACCCCGGCCGCGACCACGACGCCCGTCCACAGCGCGGTGCGCGGTGCGCGGCGGCGCAGCAGGGTCAGCAGCGGGAAGACGACGGCGATGACGCCGAGCTGCACCACCTCGATGCCCACGTTGAACACCAGGAGCGACCACAGCAGCGTCCACGAGAACGGCTCGTCGATGCCGAGCGCACCGGCGAACCCGAGGCCGTGGACCAGGCCGAAGCCGAAGACCACGGCGAGCCGGAACCAGTCGGCTCGATCCAGTCCGGCCCTGTCGAGGTGGAGCCGCCCGACCCGAGCCGGCTCCAGCACGCCCTCGTGTGGCGCCGCCGCGCGTCCCCGCCACATCCCCCACACGTGCCAGGCCGCCACCACCGCGATCGACAGCGCGATGACCGGCTCGACGACGGCCGCCGGCGCGCTGACCACGCCCAGCGCGGCCAGCAGGAACGTCACCGAGTGCGCCAGCGTGAACGACGTCGCGGCGAGCACCACGTCCCGCAGGCGGCGCGAGCCCACGATGAGCGCGAGCAGGAACAGCAGGTGGTCCGGGCCGAGCAGCAGGTGCTCCGCGCCCAGCACGAAGAAGTGCCCCATGCGCTCGTACCAGTGTTCGACCGTCGAGAAGGACGGCGTGTGCTGCGTGAGCGCGGCGCTGCCGGCGGCGCCGTCGAGCTCGTAGTCGAGGATCGTCGTGGTGCCGGTGACGTAGCCCTCGTCGTCGGCGAAGAGGGTGCTGCGCACCTCGTAGTCGACGGGCTCGCCCGAGTCGGTCGGAGCCCCGCAGTCGTGGTCGAGCACCAGCACGGCGTACGGCACACCCTCGCGGTCGGTGATCTCGACGTCGCCGACCTGCGCCGGGGCGCACGCCACGCCGTCGGCCGTCACCTCGAAGCGGTCGGTGACGTAGCCGAGCACGGTGTCGGCGTGGGCGGCGAGCGCCGTCGGCTCCTCGCCGGTCTCCCAGACGGCCATCCCCTCGTCGAAGAAGGCGCGGTCGTCCTGGTACTCGGCGGCGGAGACGACGAGCAGGTCGTACTCCAGGCCGAGCTCGGTGCGCACGACGCCGGGCTCAGGGGTCGAGGCGTCGGCGTAGACGGTGGACGTGAAGCCGTGCGCGCCCGCCGAGGGGGCGAGCGCGGGCAGGAGGAGGAACGCGAGCAGCGCGGAGGCTGCCGCGACAGTCGGAGAGCGACGCACGGGCGGCACCCTCCACCACCGGGATGAACGGCCCGCGAACACCCGGCGAACCATTCCCGGCGAACCAGTCCCGGCCAGCAAGACCAGCGAGCCGGGACCGGCAGTCCGGCCCCGGCTCGCGACAGCCTCCTCCAGCAGCGACACCAGCTACAGCGTCGGCACCAGCACCGTCATCAGCTCGCCCGACCCCAGGTGCACCAGCGCCTTGCCCGGTGTCACCTGCGTCGAGACCGCCGAGCGCGGCAGGCTCGCCCCGACGAGGTCGCCGTCGAACCGGTCCTGTGGGCTGAGCAGCGCACCGCGCCGGCTCTTCTTGACGTCGACCTGCCAGCCGGAGAACCCGCTGGCCACCTCGGAGGCGTCGCCGCCGAGGATCAGGCCGCGCCGGTTGTCGGCGGCCGTGCGCAGGTACGCGCGCAGCCAGGTCTTGGCGGGGACGTCGGCCACCAGCTCGCCGTCGTCCACGACGAGCACCACGGGCTCGCCGTCGGGGTCGAGGTGCGGCGCCAGCTCCTCCTCGGTGATCTCCGTGCCGGTCAGGACGGCGCGCACGCCCGCCCTGCCCTCGAGGTCGCGCAGGATGCTCGGGCGCGGCGCCAGGACGACCACCTGGGTGCCGCCGCGCAGCAGCGACTCCGTCATGACCGCCAGCATGGTGGACCGCCCCGACTTGGACGGGCCGCCCACCAGGAACGCGGGCGCGTCCCCGGCGAGATCCATGCCGAACGCGGTCAGGTCGTCGCCGCCGACGCCGAGCAGCGCCCACATCGGCTGGGCCGCCTCCGGGCCCACGTACTGGTAGGCGGCGTCGACCGTGATCGTGGAGGGCAGGTCGTCCACGCGGAAGGGACCGGTGCCGGGCACGACGTCCTCCCGCTCGCGGATCGTGGCGGCCATGAGCCGCGCGGCGCTGGTCTGGGCGCGACCCGACGGGTCGTCGCCGAGGATCGCCACCTGCACCTCGAGCCCGCTGCCCGACCGGAACGCGCGGCCCGGCTGGATCTCCTCGGGCAGCTTCTTGTGGTCGATGCCCACCATCCCGTAGTCGAACCGGTCGGTGAGCCGCAGCACGAGCGCGTCGTCGGTCAGCACGCTCATCCGGCTGGAGAGCAGGCTGCGGTCGCCGGACACCAGCAGGTGGATGCCCGCGCTCGCACCGTCGCGCAGGAGCTCCTGGACGGTCTCGACCAGCTTGCCGCTGTCGACCTCGCCGTAGGTGCTCATGAAGCTCTCCCAGCGGTCGATCAGCACGAGCACGCGCGGCAGGCGGGTGCCCGGCTCGGCGAGCTCGCGCTGCTCGGTCACGCTGGCGAAGTTGCCGGCGGCGAGCACCTGCTGGCGCCGGCCGAGCTCGGCCTGCAGGCGGGTGAGCAGGCGCTTGGCCCGCTCCGCCTGCCCGCGCTGCACGACGGCGCCCGTGTGCGGCAGCTCGTTGAGCACCGTCAGCGCGCCGTTGCCGCAGTCGATCGCGTACAGGTGCAGGTCGGCCACCGCCATCTGGCTGGCCGCGGCGAACGCGCTGGTGCGCAGCACCGTCGACCGGCCGCTGCCTGGTGCGCCCACCACGTACCGGTGCCCGAACTCGTCCAGGTCGATCAGGGCGGGACCCTGCCGCTGGTCGGACGGCGAGTCCTCCAGCGCCCAGGCGAACTGCGACTGCGCGCTGGTCTGCACCAGGTCGTCGAACGGCAGCAGGTCCGGCAGCGCGGGCAGCCACGGCCGCCGCGGCTCGTCCCAGCCGCCCACGCGCGCCGTCTCGCGCAGCGTCTCGACCAGCGCCGCGAGGTCGGTCTCGACGTCCTCGCTCCGCTTGACCCGGGGGCGGGCGGGCGCCGGGGCCCCGAGATCGGTCACGGAGATCCGCGCGACGAACGGCGCCTCGACCTGCCCGACGTCGGACAGCGACAGGCGCCGTCCGCCCACGCGCGCGGACTGGAACGGGACCAGCGACGAGTGCCCGAGCCGGGCGTACGCGCGGCCGGGCTGCGACTTGGCGATCTCCGCCGCCTCGTTCGCGTCGATGACGTCCTTGGACTCGCTCTTGTCCGTCATCCGCAGGGCGATGCGCAGGTTCGTGTTGGCGCGGATCTCCGGGGAGATGACGCCGGACGGGCGCTGCGTGGCGAGGATGAGGTGGATGCCGAGCGACCGGCCCCGCTGGGCGATGTTGACGAGCCCGGTGACGAAGTCGGGCAGCTCGCGCACCATCGAGGCGAACTCGTCGATGACGATCATCAGGCGCGGCAGCGTGGGGCCGACGTACCCGCGGCTCTGCGCGTCGAGGTAGTCCTCCAGGTCCTTCGCGCCCGCGGCGGCCAGCACGTGCTCCCGGAAGGTGAGCTCGGCGCGGAGGGAGTCGAGCGCGCGCTCCACGAGGTGCGTGTCGAGGTCCGTGACCATGCCGACCGTGTGCGGCAGCTGCTCGCACTGGCTGAACGCGGCACCGCCCTTGTAGTCGACCAGCACGAAGTTCATGGTCTCCGGCGTGTTCACCACGGCCAGCGAGGCGACGACGGTCTGCAGGAACTCGGACTTGCCGGAACCGGTGGTGCCGCCCACCAGGGCGTGCGGCCCGTCGCGGACCATGTCGAGCACGAACGGCCCGTCCAGGGACACGCCGACGACGGCGGCGGTGCTGCCCTTGCCGCCGCTGGAGATCATCCGCCACCGGGCCACCATCTGCTCGGCGTCGACCTCCTCGATGTCGAGCACCTCCACCAGGCGCGCCGAGTCGGGGATCAGGCCCTCGCCCTCGCTGGCGGTCACGTCGTGCACCGCGGCGACGGCGCGGGCCACCGGCTCGTACCAGTCGTCGTTCACCTCGTCGACCAGGATGGTGCGCAGGTCGTCGGCGTCCTGCCGGCGCAGCGTCATGCCGCCGTCCACACGGGCGAGCGCCACGACCGTGCACTCCTCCGGCAGCATCTGCTCGTCGCCGTCCAGGCAGACGACGCTCACGCCGACGCCGGGGCCGTCGCGCAGGATGGACACGACGCCGGGCAGGGCGCGCAGGCGGCGGGCGCCGTCGAGCACCACCACGACCTGCGGGCCGGACATGACCTTGCCGCCGGCCCCCTCCATGGCGGCGCGGCGCTGCGTGATCAGGGAGTTCACCTCGGCGACGCGGGCGGCGAGCGTGTCCGTCGTCGTACCGATGAGGGCGACGGCCTCCTGGCCGAACGCCGGGCGAGCGTGCGGCAGCCACGCCGCCCAGGCCCAGTCCTGCACGTGCTCGGAGCTGGTCAGCACGTAGACCTGCACGTCACGCGGGCTCTGCAGCACGCCGAGCTGGCCCACCATCCACCGCGCGCGGCGGCGCGGCCAGTCCCCGGGGCCGGCCAGGCCGACCACGCCGGCCTCCTTGAGCGACACCGTGACCGGCACGGACCGGACGGTCGCGCGGGTCTTGCGGCGGTGCTCCGGCTCGGCGCTGTCCTCCACCTCGACCCGGCTGGTCGCGTCCGCGAGCCCGAGCCGCACCGTGAGGTGGTCGCCGTCCGTGCTGCGGCGCTCCCACAGGCGGCGCGTCGGCGTGGTGGCGATGAGCCGCAGCTCGGCGGCACCCGGGCTGGAGACCCGGCGTCGGTGCTGCTCGCGCCGCACCGCCTCCAGCACCTCCTCCTCCAGCGCCGCCCGCTCCTCGGCGTGCTGCTTGAGCCGCTCCTTGTGGGTGGTCACGCCGTTGCGCTTCTGCATCCACCAGTTGCCCCAGCCCATCAGGGGCGAGGCCAGGGCGAACATCAGGTAGTACGGCTGCCGGAACACGATCGCCATGACGATGCCCAGCACCGCGGGCATGGCCATTCCGAGCCACGGCAGCGGGTTGCGGGCGGGCGCCGCGGGCTCGGAGGGCAACCGGAAGTGCGTCGGCGGCATGGGCGGCAGCAGCCGCGGCGGCCGGTTGTAGTCCAGGTGCCCCGGCTCGCTGGCGGGTCGCAGGTCGGCGTCGGGCCGCGTGGCCGGCTGGACCGTCAGCACGCTCGGGCCGATCCGCAGCTGCGTGCCCGCGGGCCACGGCGCGTCCTCCTCGCCCAGCGGGTCCTCGGACCGGTCCAGGTGGACCGGTCGGCCGACCGAGCGCGGGTCCGGCACGCGCCGCACCCGCACGGCGCCGTCCAGTCCCACGACGACGGCGACGGCGGCGAGCCCGCCCTCGCGCGGCTCGTCCACCCGGACCCGGCCGTCGGGACCCACCTGCAGGACGGACTCACCGACACCGAGGCGGACGACGGCTCCGGTGCCCGTGCCGCCCGTGACGCACAGGTCGACGGGGCCGCCCGAGCCGGCGCTGTCGATCACCGGCTCGGCGAACGAGACGACGGCGCCGTCCCGGATCCCCGAGTCGGCGACGAGCAGCTCGGCGCCCGGGCCGGCCGCGACCGCGTCGCCGTGCACGGAGCGGTCCTGCACCCCGTAGCCCTGGACGGCCCGGCCGTCCACGTACATGGTGCTGCCCCGGGGCGCGCCCACCTCGGCGGCCAGCCGCTCGGCCAGGTCGGCCGCCTTGGTGCGCTCGTCCAGGTCCAGGGACAGGAGCGTCTCGCGCGCACCGTGGCGCACGGTGATCAGAGCGTGCATGTCATTCGCCTCCCCGCCGCACGGCGGTCTGCTCGTCGAAGCGCACGTCGGGCAGGAACCCGCTGCGCAGCCAGCCGTCGTCGCCCGCGGTGAAGCGCCACTTCGCGGACGGGGACTGGCCGAGGACGATCACCACCCAGGTGAACTCCGGGCTCGCGAACCGGGCCGCGAGCAGGTCCTGCTGCGCCGCGGAAGGCGCCTGCGACAGGACCAGCACGCCGCCGTCGCCCACCTCCAGCTCGGGCAGCACCTGCTCGATCCCCGCCAGGTGCTCCACCTGCTCGGGCCGGGGCAGGCCGTTGCCCACCATGACCACGCGCGGGTCGTTCGACCACGGGTTGCCCGTCAGCTCGCCCAGCCACCGGCGCAGCACCTCGTGCCGCACCCGGGTGGGGCCGTCCAGGCTGATCACGCCGCGGGCCACGGAGAAGTCCACGAGCACCCGGCCCGTCTCCCCCATACCCAGGTTGACCAGCCGCGAGAACCGGGTGGTCGGGCTCTCCGACGCCGCCCCGGACTGCAGCCTCGCCAGCGGCGCGGACCAGCTCTGCCCGTCCTCGCTCACCTGCCACGGGGCCGGGGCCGGGGAGGCCGGGTTCGTCAGCCGCAGCCGCAGGGAGCTGCCCTCGATGAACACCCCGGTCGTGCCCGGCACGTCCAGGCCGTCGCGCTCGCAGGCCGCCATCAGCACCCGTAGCGCCCGGTCGACCGTCCACGCCGCCGAGGTGTCGGTACGCAG
Source organism: Promicromonospora sp. MEB111 (assembly GCF_030209445.1). GTDB lineage: Bacteria > Actinomycetota > Actinomycetes > Actinomycetales > Cellulomonadaceae > Promicromonospora. The sequence goes on along the minus strand of NZ_JARVSD010000004.1, from coordinate 19,537 downwards.
CAGGCTGTCGTCGAACGGCTCGTGCCGCTTGCGCCTGCGCACCAGCCAGAACGGCACCAGCCCCAGGAGCGCGACGAGCACCAGACCGCCGACGACCAGCAGGATCGGGACGACGGGTACGGAGACGGCGGCCTCCTCGGCCCCGGCCACGTCGCTGGTCGGCGTCGGGGTCGGGGTCGGCTCGAGCGAGGGCGTGGCCGACGGCGAGGGGGACGCCCCCTCGTACCCCGGCAGCGGGCCGAACTCCAGGCCCTCGCCCACCGCGTCCTTCGGCATCCTGAGCACCCAGCCGGGCGTCAGGGTCCTCGGGTCGGTGAGGTACTCGCCGTCGGGCTGCCGGTGCCCCTCGGTGAGCGCGGCGATCTCCGGCCAGCGCTCCCGGTCGCCCAGGAACCGCTCGGCGATGTCGTTGAGCTTCTCCACGTTGTCGTCGGGCGTCGCCCTGACCACGTAGTACAGCACCGAGCCCGGCGGGCCGCTGCGGCTCGGCACCGGCGTGGGCGTGGGGGTCGGCGAGACCTCCGCCTGCTGCGTCACGCTGGGCTTCGGGGTCGGCTTCTTCGGGGTCGGCGTCGGGGTCGGCGTGGGCTCCGGCTCGCCGTAGACCCGCATCTCCCAGATGGAGTTGCCGGCCGTGCCGACGCGCGCCCCGGAGTACATCCGCACGTAGCGGCCCTCACCAAGGAAGTTGAGCACGTCGTTGCCGCCGTCGCCCGCTTGGATCGAGGCCGCCTCCCAGGTCTCGCCGTCGTTCGACAGCTCGATCCGGTAGTCCGTGGAGTAGGAGACCTCCCAGTCGATCTCGACCCGGTGGATGGTCGTGGACCGTCCCAGGTCGATCCGGAGCCACTGCGGGTCGCTGAACGCGCTCGACCACCGGGTGTTCGGGTTGCCGTCCACGGCCTGGCGCGCGGGGAACTCGGGCTTCTCGAGCGACGACGCGACGGCCGGCTTGCCCTGCGAGAGCAGTACCGGGTCCTCCTGCGCCTGCGCCGGGGTGACCCCCGGGAGAACGGTGCCGACGAGCGCGACGAGCAGTGCGGTCACCAGGGTCGTCGCCAGGCAGAGGCGCGCGACCCTTGTCAGTCGTTCACTCACCGGCCCGACGCACCGCCGTCTGCTCCGTGTAGCGGACGTCGGGCAGGAAGCCGCTGCGCAGCCAGCCGTCGTCGCCGGCGGTGATCCGCCACTTCGCCGACGTCGACTCGCCGAGCACGATGACCACCCAGGCGAAGCGCGGGTCGGCGAACCGGGCGGCCAGCAGGTCCTGCTGCGCCACCGACGGCGCCTGCGACAGCACGAGCACGCCACCGCCGGTGGCGTCGAGCTCCGGGATCACCTGCTCGATCGCCGCCAGGTGCTCCACCTGCTCCGGCTGCGGCAGGCCGTTGCCGACCATGACGACGCGCGGGTCGTTCGACCAGGGGTTGCCCGTCAGCTCGCCCAGCCAGCGGCGCAGCACCTCGTGCCGCGCGCGGGTGGGCCCGTCCAGGCTGATGACGCCGCGGGCGCGGGCGAAGTCGACCAGCACCCGGCCGGTCTCGGCCACGCCGATCGTGACCAGGCGCGAGAACCGCGCGGTCGAGGCCTCGCTGGCAGGCGCCGCCTGCAGCCGCGCCAGCGGGGCCGACCAGCTCTGGCCGTCCTCGTTCGCCACCCACGGCTCGGGCGCCGGGGAGACCGGGCCGGCCAGCCGCAGGCGCATCGCGCCGCCCTCGATGAAGACGCCGGTGATGCCCGGCACCTCGACGCCGTCGCGCTCGCACGACGCGAGCAGCACCCGCAGCGCGCGGTCCACCATCCACGACGCCGAGGTGTCGGTGCGCAGCAGGCTGTCGTCGAACGGCGCCTCACGGCCGGCGCGCGAACGGCGCACCGCGTAGACCACTACGAGCACGAGGGCCGCCGCGACCACGGCGAGGCCGACGCCGATCAGGACGGGCTCCAGCCCGGACCCGCCGGTGGACTGCTCGCCCGAGCCGGCCGGCGCGGTCGCCTCGGTCGGGGCGTTCGCCTCCGCAGACGGGCTCGCGCCCGGGAGCGGGCCGTGCTGCAGCCCCTCGCCCTCCGCGTCCTCGGGAAGCTGGAGCACCCAGCCCACCGTCACGACCGCCGCGTCGGTGAGCTTGCCGCCGTCGGGCTGCGTGCGGCCCTTGTTCAGCTCGAAGATCTCCGTGTACCGCTCGCCGTCGCCCAGGAACCGCTCGGCGATCATGTGGAGGTACTCGGGCTCGCCCTCCGGCGTCGTCGCGATCACGTAGTAGGGGACCGACGGCGCGGCCGGCGCCTCGGGCGAGCCGCTCGCCTCTCCGGCGCCCTCCGCGGGCCCGGTCGGCAGCACGCCGACCTCGATGCCCTCGCCCTCGGCGTCGTCGGGCAGCTGCAGCACCCAGCCCGGCAGCAGGACGGTCTCGTCGGTCAGGGCGTTGCCGTCGGGCTGCGTGCGGCCCTTGTTGAGCTCGAAGATCTCCTTGTACCGGTTGCCGTCGCCGAGGAGGCGCTGGGCGATGTCGAACAGGAACTCCTGCTCACCCTCCGGCTTGGCCGGCACCACGTAGTACTTGACCTTCTCGCCGTCCTTCGTGGCCGTGGCGAGGTGGTGCGTGGCGAGGTGGTGCGTGACAGGGCCGGCGTGGACCGCGGTGTGGGCGGCGCCCACGAGAACGGGACCCGTGGTGGCCGCCTGGGCGGCGGCCGCGAGAGGAACCGTGACGGCTGTCGTGAACAGGGCCGCCGCTGCGATAGCGGCGGCGATACGGGGTGCGTGCTGCACAGTTGCTCCGTCTTCAGATGTGTCGCGCTCCAGGTGAGCCGCGTCAGTCAGGGGTGGTGCGCCGGGTGGTTCAGGCCCGGGTGGTTCAAGAAGGGTCTCGCGCAGGAGGCTCGCTCAGGCCGAGCCGGGAACGCTTCGCTCCGGCAGCCTGAGGGGGTTCGTGCCGGGGCCGGCCCAGCGGAAGGTCGTCATCACCGCGTCGAAGAAGAGCACCATGGCCTCGGCCAGGCGCTCGGTGTTCTCGCTGTTCCAGATCGTGGTGAACGACAGGACCAGCCACTCGCCGTCGGCCTCGTCCCGGGAGACCGCGTACAGCACCTGCCGGGTCGACAGCTCCAGGTCCTCGCTCTTGACGCCGTGCTCGGTGTGCACCACGCGGACGCCGGGGCGGCCGTCGATCTCGACCAGCTCGCTCTGCTCGTACCCGTCGCTCAGGATGCTGGTGACGATCCGGGTCGGGTCGGTGCCGACGTCGCTGACCACCTCGATCTCCGCGATCGAACCCGGGACGATCACGCCCTCCATGGGCTCCGTCGGCAGGTAGACCGCGCCGGTGCCGGCGTCGCGCGCCTGGCCCAGGGTCTTGTGCAGCTCGTCGCGCAGCATGCGCCGGAACGGCTCGGCCTTGTCGCGGGGCAGCGAGTCCGGCAGGGCCCGGGCGACGACCTGCTCGACCGCCTCGTCCAGCTCGCGCTGGCGGCCCTCGCCCGTCGGGAACCGGGCCCAGCCGGGTGGCAGGAGCATCACCCAGGCATCGGTCGGCTTGCCGCCCGCCTGCCCGTTCCCGGGGGTCTCGCCCGCCCGGGTCTCGCTCGCGGGGGTCTGGCTCGCAGGGTTCTCGTTCACGGGGCTCTCGCTCACGGTTCGCTCCGGATGATCTTCACGGCCGACAGCAGGCCGACGAGCGTCTCCAGGATCGTGGGGACGAGCACGAGGTCCTGGCTGCGCCAGATCAGGGCCGTGTCCACCACCGCCTCCGGGTGCTCGGTGCGCCGGCCGACGGCGACCGTCACCCAGGCGCCGCCCGCCTCGTCGATGTCCACGCGGGTGACCTGGATGCCGTCGCCGTCGGGCAGCTCGGGGTACTCGATGCTCGGCGGGTTCACCGGGTTGCCGCCGGTCGCGCCGAGCACCGTCATGAGCGCGTCGTCCGACTCGGCCGGGTCCATCATGCCGACGGTGACGAGCACGGGGACGGGGCCGCGGTCCAGCAGGCCGAGGCCCGCGATCGCCCGGGCTCCCTCGGTCGCCGCCTCGTCGGCGAACGCCACCAGGCTCGCGACCGTCTGCGTCAGGGAGTCACGGACGAGCTCCACGTGGCCGGCATCGGGCTGCGCCCCGCCGTCCGAGTCCTGCGGCAGGAACGACGTGAGCAGGAGCTCGACGGCCTCCCCCTGCCACGCGCCGACCGTCTCGGCGGGCTCGGTCACCGTGGAGGGCACGACCAGCCAGCCGGCCGGGGCCTCGATGGTCCAGGTCCAGTCCTGGACGCCGACGCCGCTCATGCCGGCCCCCTACGTCTCGTCGCACACAGCGAAGTCGCAAACACTGAATCGGCTCCTGGCTCAGGTGGTGAGGTGGTTGTACTCGTAGTCCGTCGGCGCGGTCCAGTCCCCGCGCTTGTCCTCGCCGGGGAAGCTCGTGGGCGGCACGGCACCCCAGAGACCGCTGATCAGGCCTGACAGCATGGCACCCGGACCGGCCACGTAGATCCACGGCTTGATCGTGAACTTCGCGCCCCAGAGCCCGAGCAGGCTGAGCTCCCTGAGCCCGCCGAGGCCGAGCGCGCCGCTGAGCGACCAGGACTTGATCGGGGCGACGATCGAGGCCCAGCCGGGCAGCTTCGTCGAGATCATGATCGAGATCTTCTGGATCGCCATGGGCTTGATGATGAGGCCGCCCAGGGTGCCGATGAAGGGGCCCGAGGCGCCCTTGCCGGCGAGCACCGCACCCTGTGCCGCCTTCACCGACGCCGTGATCGACTTGGCCACGACCATGCCGACACCGGCCGCCGCGACGCCGATGACGCCGAGGATGACACCCATCCAGCTCGCCTCGCCCTGGGCGGCGAGCACGATCGAGGCGACCAGGCTCACGACGCCGACGATCAGACCGGCCAGCGCCAGCGCACCCACCCCGGGCAGGAGGATGGCGAGCACGGCGAGCGCCATGCCGATGTAGCCGAGGATCTCGACCAGCCCCTTGAGGAACTTGTTGAACCCGTGCACGAAGGCTTCCCAGCCGCTGTGCTTGAGCCCGTCGTCGCCCCAGTTCTCCTTGATCTTGGCGGCCGCCCGCTCGGCGGCCGAGTCGAGGGCCGACATCGCGGCGACGGCGATGGCCTTGGCCGCCGCCAGCTCGCCCTTGGCGCCCTCGATCTTGTTCGCTCGGTTCTGGGACTCCTGCTTCTGCTGCTCGGTGAGCGGCGGCGCGTCGTCCGGCCGGTCCGCGTTCACCGGGTCGGGCATGCCCTCGGCGCCCTTCTGGGCCGCGGCCGCGTCCTCGGCCTTCGCCAGGGCCTTGCCCGTCTCCGAGCGCGCGGTCTCCAGCTCGGGACGATAGGCCTCCAGGGCCGCGCGGACGTCGTCGTAACGACCCGCGGCGGCGGCAAGGTGCTCGTGGCTCTCCCCGGCGCGTCCTCGCATGGCGTCGGCCGCCTCACCCTTGAGCAGGGTCTCGTCGCCGTCGCCGATCTTCTTGAGGAGCGCCGCCTGCGTGGTCATCATCTCGGCGATCTCTTTGTAGTGCTTGATCACCGCATCCAGACCGGACGCCTCGGCCGGAACAGGGTCGTCGTCGTAGTCCAGCAGATGCCACTCACCCACGCGGGCGGCGCTCATCCGGCCTCCTCATAGTTCGGGCCTGTGTCGCGCCGTCCGGCGTCGACCAGGTCTTCGGGTCTGTCGAGCTTCAGGTGTGTCGGGTCAGCCCTCGGGCGTCAGTGACTTCTCCAGCTCGATCTCGGTGTCGTTCCAGGTCTCGGCGGCCTTCTCCATCTTGTCCTGGAGGTCCTTGAGGTTTTCCTGGAGCTTCTCCCGCTTGACCCACCAGCTGTCGACGAAGTCGCCCATGGCGTTCTTCACCGTCCTGTGACCCCAGAGGTCGCCGTCGTCCCAGAGCTCTTTCATGTTCTCGAGCTCGTGGAGCACCGACTTCAGCTGCTCGGCAGCTTCGTCGACGGCGATCGAGGTAACGACGAGGTCGGCCATCCGACGACTACTTGTTCAGCGCGTTGGCGAGTTCCTCGTCGGTCTTGCGCAGCGCCTCGGCGGCCTGCTTGAGGTACTCGCCGATACCGGTCAGACCCTCCATGACCTGCTTGCCACCCTTGTCGAGCTCCTTGTAGGACTCGTCGAACCGCTTGGAGGACTTGTCCGTCACGTAACCGTCCTGGACGAGGTTGTCCACCATCGAACGCAGCTGGTCCAGCTTGTGCTGCATGTCGTCCGCCTCCTGCTTCATGCGCTGGGAAGCGTCCTCCATCTGCTGGAAGGTCACATTGATGTTGGCCATGATCGGTCCTCTCAGGTTGCCTCGTGGAAAACAGGGCGATCGTACATGAACCGGACACCCCTGGGGTGAATCTTCGGGTTATCCCTTACGCGGATCCGGGGACCCTCCGTTCGGGCAGGTTCACGGGGTTCGAACCGGGACCGGTCCAGCGGAAAGTGGCCATGACGGCGTCGAAGAACTCGACCAGTGTCTCGGCCAGCCGCTCGGTGTCCCGGCTGCTCCAGCCGGTGCTGAAGGACAGCACCAGCCAGTCGCCGGCCGCCTCGTCCCGGGAGACGACATACGTCACCTCACGCGTGGAGCGCGCCGGCCGACCGCCCTCTCGGTGCACATCGTGCCCGGTCCGCACCACCCGCGCACCCGGACGTCCGTCCAGGTCAACCGCCTCGCTCGTGTCGCGGGTCCGGCCCAGCACGCGCTCCGCGACCTCGGCGGGGCTGCGCCCCACCTCGCCGAAGAGCTCGGACTCGGTGATCGACGCCGGGACGGCGATGCCGGCGATCGGAACGGTCGGGAGGTAGACGGCTCCGGTGCTGGTGCTCGTGCTGGTGCTCGTGACGGTGCTGGTGCTCGTGACGGTGCTGGTGCTCGTGACGGAGCTGGTGCTCGTGCCCGCTTCGTCGTCGGCGCCGCCCGCACCGGTGAGCGCCGCGCGGAGCGAGGCCCGGAGCAGCTCCCGGCGCGCGGCGAGGTCGGCGTCCTGCGGACCGCCCGCGAGGGCCCGGTCCCGGGGCAGCGCACGTGCGACCACCTCGTCGACGGCGGCGTCGCGCTCCTTGCCGCGCCCCGCGCCGAGCGGGAACCGCGCCCAGCCCGGGGGCAGGAGGAAGGCCCAGGTATCGGTAGGCGTCGCCGGCGACCCTGTCGCTGATCCTGCCGCCGGGCCTGTCACCGGTCCTGCCACCGGTCCTGTCGCAGGCCCGGTCATGCCGCGGTCCGGTCGATCCGCACGGTAGGCATCAGCTGGTCGAGCAGCTCCACCATCACCGCGCCGAGCACGAGGTCCTGGGTGCGCCAGACCAGTACCGTGTCCACCACCGCGTCCGGGTGCTCGGTGCGCCGCCCCAGTCCCACGCTCATCCAGGCACCGCCGGACTCCTCGCCGATGTCGAGGCGGATCACCCGCACGCCGTCGCCGTCGGGCATGTCGGGGTACTCGACCGTGGGCGGCGCCGCGGGGTAGCCGCCCGTTGCGCCCAGCGCGGCCATGAGGTCGTCGTCGGGCGCCGCCGGGTCACTGGTCCCGACGGCGACGAGCACCGGCACCGGCCCGCGCCCCATCACCCCGAGGGCCGCGACGACGCGATGGTCGCCGGGGGCCATGCCGTCGGCGAACTCCCGGAGGTTCGCCACCGAGATGGCGGCAAGCTGGTCGAGCTGGGCGCGTGCGTCGTCGTCCAGCTCGACCGTCGTGCCGGACTCGTCGGGTACGGGCTCGAGCGACTCACGCACGACTGCCGTGGCCCCGCGCTCCCAGGCGGCGAGGTCGTGGGACGCCCCGGTGATGCCGCCCGGGACCTCGAGCCAGCCCTCGGGCAGGTCCAGCCGCCACTCCCAGGACGACGCCAGGGCACGGGGTGTGCCGGTCGTGCTCGTCTCCGGTGTCGTCACAGGCCCGTCTGCTCCGAGTAGAGGCCGCTGTAGTCGGCGTCCCGCCAGCCGTCGAGGCTCCAGCGCGGGTCGGTCGGGTTGAAGTTCGACGGGTTGATCAGGCTGAACGGCCGCATCGACCAGCCGAACGTGTACGAGATGGGGCCGATGTACATCCACGGCTTGATCGCGAATCCGGTGATCCCGAGCTGGCCGAGGGCCGCGTTGATCTTCTGCACGTCCTTGATGTCGCTGATGCCGATCAGCCGGTCCCAGCGCCACGGGCCGCCCTTGATCGCGGTCATGAAGCGGCTCGAGTCGTTCTTGAACCACGCACCGAACTTGCTGAAGTCGCCCTTGACCCACGCGTTCGGCTTCCCGATCTGCCACCAGCCGGGTGAGACGCGAGTGGTCTGGATGAAGTTGCCCCAGTTCGTGAACGGCTTGATCTGGGCCCCGAGCTTGCCGGTCATGAACCGGTCGAACGGACGCATCGGGTTCTTCGAGTAGATGGCCAGGCGGCTGGCGAGGCTGTTGAGCTCCTTGATCGCTCCCGGCGTGAACTTCACCTTGGAGCCGAGCTGCGCGGCCTGGATGGTCTTGAGCGAGCCGGCCATCTTCGCCGCGACGCCGATCAGGCCCAGGCTGAGGATGCCGATGATGACGCTCAGCCAGCTGCCCTCGCCCTGCACCGCCAGGATGAAGCTCGCGGCGACGGAGACCACTGTCGCGATCACGCTCAGCAGCGTGAGCATGCCCAGGCCCGGGATGAGGATGCTGAGCACCGCCAGCGCCATCCCGATGTACATCAGGATCTCGACCAGCTTCTTGAGGAACTTGTTCAGCTTGTGCAGGAACGCTTCCCAGCCGCTGTGGTGCAGACCGTCGTCGCCCCAGTTCTCCCGGATCTTGTTCGCGGCTGCGGTGGCAGCGGCGTCGAACCTGACCATGGCCGCACGCGCCTTGGCCTTTGCCGCCTCCAGGTCACCCTTGGCCTCGTTGATCTTGCCCGTGCGGCTCTCGGACTCCTGCTTCTCCTTGTCGGTGAGCGGCGGCGCGTCGTCCGGCCGGTCGGCGTTCACCGGGTCGGGCAGGCCCTCGGCACCCTTCTGGGCGGCGGCCGCGTCCTGGGCGGCCGTCAGTGCCAGGCCCGTCTCCGAGCGTGCGTACTCCAGCTCCGGCCGGAAGGTGCGCAGCGCGTCCCGGATGTCGTCGTACCGGCCGGACGCCTTGTTCAGCGCGTCGGCGCTCTCCCGGGAGCGCTTGCGCATGGCGTCGGCCGCCTTGCCCTTGAGCAGGGTCTCGTCGCCGTCGCCGATCTTCTTGAGCAGCTTGGCCTGTGTCGACATCGCCAGCGCGATGTCCTCGTAGTGCTTGATCACCGGGTCCAACCCGGCCACGTCGGCCGGGACGGGGTCGGAGTCGTAGTCGAGCAGATGCCATTCCCCGGCCCGGGTGTCGCCCATCCTCGTCCTCCTACTGCGCGTGAACTGCTCATCGAACTGCGGGGCACCGAACTTCTGGGCACAGGACTGCTGGGCGTCGGGCTGCTGGGCGTCGGCCCGTTCCCTGGGGAGCTACTGCTCGTCGAACGAGGCCGCGAGCTCGATCTCCAGGTTGTTCCACTGCTCCGCGGCCTGCTCCATCTTCTTCTGCAGGTCCGAGAGGTTGGTGGTCAGCTTCTCCCGCTTGACCCACCAGTCGTCGACGAAGTCGTCCATCGCCTTCTTGACCGTGTCGTGGCCCCAGACGGTGCCGTCCTCCCACAGCTTTCCCATGTTCTTGAACTCGTCGACGATCGCCGCCAGCTGCTCGGCGGCCTCGTCGACGGCGACCGACGTGACTACGAGGTCGGCCACGGGGCTACTTGTTCAGGGCGTTCGCGAGCTCTTCGTCGGTCTTGCGGAGCGCCTCGGCGGCCTGCTTGAGGTACTCGCCGATACCGGTCAGACCCTCCATGACCTGCTTGCCACCCTTGTCGAGCTCCTTGTAGGACTCGTCGAACCGCTTGGAGGACTTGTCCGTCACGTAACCGTCCTGCACCAGGTTGTCGACCATGGTGCGCAGCTGGTCCAGCTTCGCCTGCATGTCGTCCGCCTCCTGCTTCATGCGCTGGGAAGCGTCCTCCATCTGCTGGAAGGTCACATTGATGTTGGCCATGACAGAACCCCTCGTTCGTGCGTTGGTCGTGCTCGGACGGACTCACGTACCCGGCAATCGTCATCAATGGGACTAACCGGACGGCGACGCGCGAGTGAACAGCCGGGGAACGGCACGCGGCATGGCGACGACGGGCCCGGGGATCACCCCGGGCCCGTCGTCGGTCGCGCAAAAAGTGGGTCCTACCTGCGCTTTTGCATGGAGTTTCAGTCAGCGGCAGCGCATCAGCAGTGCGCCAGGAACGGCCGGTCCTCGAACCGCCGGTCGAGGAACGCGATGACACCCGGCGCCCCGGTCACCATCGTCGAGACGTGCTCGCCGAGGTGCCACTCCCACTGGACCTCCGCGCCGGCGGCGCAGTACTCGTCCCGCAGCGCCCGCGCCTGGCCCGGTGCGACGATCTCGTCGAGCGTCCCGTGGAACAGGCGGATCGGGACGTCCGGCGGGTTGTCCCCGAGCCGGTTCTCGTCGAGGCGCGCCCGCCACTGCGGCGACTGGAGCGGGTTGGTCGAGGTGAACATCCCGATGTTCTGGAACGCGTGGGCGATCGTGGCCTCGACGCAGGCGACCTTCTCGCGCTCGTACGTCTCCCGGCCGCGCTCGTTGAGGTAGGACCCGAGATCGAGCTCGGGGTAGGCGGCGTCGAGCCCGTAGGCCGCGAACAGGAGGAAACCGAACCCGACCTGCCCGTCGAGTCCCTCGGCGACCTCGCTCAGGTCGGCGGGCACGCCGCCCGCCGCGACGCCGACGAGGTCGAGCTCCGGCGCGTACTCGGGCTGCAGCTCACCCGCCCACATCGCTCCCCCGCCGCCCTGCGAGTAGCCGGAGAACGCGACCCGGCCACCGGCCTGCAGCCCGGTGGCCGGCAGGTTCGTGGCCGCGCGCACGATGTCGATGACGGTGCGCCCCTCCGACTGCCCGACGACGTAGGTGTGCCCGCCCGGCGTGCCGAGCCCCTCGTAGTCGGTCACCACGACCGCCCAGCCCGCCAGCAGCATCGGCTCGATGAAGGGCCGCTCGTAGTCGAGCCAGCGCGACGGCGCGCACGTGTCGCCGACGCCGCGCGTCCCGCTCGCCACGGACACGATCGGCCGCGGGCCTTCGCCCCGCCAGGGCGTGGTCGGCACCAGCACCCGGCCGGTCACCGGGATGTCCTGGCCGGTCGCGTTCGTCGAGTGGTACATCACCAGGTAGTTGCGGGCGCTGAGCTGCCGAGGCTCCTCGCGCCACCGGACCACCTCGCCGTTCGCACCGTCGGGCAGGGGCGTCGGCGGGGTGTAGAAGTCGTCGAGCGGGACGGCCTGGTTCGGTACGACGGGCACGTCGGGCACGTCGGGCACGTCGGACGCCGAGCTGGACCGGTTGGGCGAGGCGGCCGCCGTGCTGGACGGGCCGGCCGGCTCGGACCGGTCGGAGGTCGCGGCGGCCGGGACGGCGACCGCGGGCAGCGCCAGCACGGTCAGGGCGGCGGCGACGGCGGTCCAGCGGAGCCGGGTGCGGCGTCGACCTGCCTGGGGAACAGCCTTCGGGACGGCGGACGAGGCGTGGGAGGCGTGCGAACGGTGGACGAGCGGCATCGGATCTCCTCGGTGAGGTCCTCGGACGCTCGGCCTTGAGCGCCCGCGCCCGCGAGCGGGCCGCTACTGACTCTAACCGCAATAACGCGACCCGAACAGCATCCGGACAGAAGAGTCCGCTTCCGGACCAGGAGGTCGCCGAGCTCGGTCAGCAGCAGATCCTGTGCAGCGTGCCGGAGTGCGCTCCCGGCCCGCGCGGCGGCCGGGCTAGCCCTTGGCGACCGCCGGGGCCGGCGACGCGGCCGCCTCGGCGCGCTCCACCAGGCCGGCGAGCAGCGCGGCGAACGGCACCAGCACCAGGTTGCCGAGCAGCATGGTGCGCAGGAACGGCAGCCCCGCGACGTAGCTCGCCAGCAGCCCGTCCAGGGTCGACGGGTACAGCCCGTCCAGCAGCCAGACACCGAAGTTGGTCCAGGCGAAGAACCACAGCGAGCCGCCCACGCCCACGCCGAGCGCGGCCGCGTACCGGCCGGGCCCGCGCAGGTGCCGCGCGAAGATCGCGCCGGCGCCCACGACGGCCCACGCCGACCAGGTGAACCACATGATCTGCGTGTTGCCGAGCACCGCGTCGCTCACCGCGACCACGGCGAACGGGACCACGGCAGCCCACCGGTTGCGCAGCAGGAGCACGGCGAGAAAGGTCGCCGCGGTGGCGATCTCCAGGTTCGGTGGCGCGCTGAGCCCCGGCGCGACCAGCCGCCACACCACAGCGGTGGCCAGCACCAGCACCACGGTCGCGGGCCGCCACCAGCGGTGGGCCAGCTCCCGGACCGTCAGGTCACGACGCGCCCCATCGCGCCCGTCCGACGACGGCGTCAGTACGTCTCGAGTGTCCACGTGATCTCCTGGCCGTCCTCGGTCTCCAGCGATCCGGCACCGACCTGCGCGAGCTCGCCGTCCACGGAGAGCGACCAGAACTCGCTCTTCGAGTCGTCGGCGACCCGGCCGCCGATCGCGGTGACGAACGCGTTCGCGCCCTCTCCCGTGACCTCGGCCGACGGGTCCGCCTCGAGCAGCAGCTCCAGGGCGGTCGCACCCGTCCGACCGGAATAGCTGAGGCTCTCGACCTCGCCCGACGCGTCGGTCGACAGCGAGGCCTCGGCGGACGGCGACGCCTCGGCGGCCGACTGCTGGCCCAGCGTGGCCGAGACCATCGGCTCCGGCTCCGCCGTCGTACCGCCACAGGCCGCGAGCAGGCCGGCGACGAGAAGGGCGGCCGCCGCGGAGGCGACGGTCCGGAGGGGATGGCGGGAAGTCGTGTTCACGCCGGCCAGTCTAGGTCGGCGTGGACACGACGGCGCCGCCGTCTCAGGCGTCGATCCGGGACCGGTCCAGCTCGGCCGCGCCGGCGATGAGGAACTCCTTGCGCGGCGCCACGTCGGTGCCCATGAGCAGCTCGAACGCCCGCTCGGCCGCCTCGGCGTGCTCCGCGGTCACGCGACGCAGCGTGCGGTGGCGCGGGTCCATCGTGGTCTCCGCGAGCTGGTCGGCGTCCATCTCGCCCAGGCCCTTGTACCGCTGGATGTCCGGCTTGTAGCGCCGGCCCGCCCGGTCGAGCTTCTTCAGCGTGATGCCCAGCTCGGCCTCGGAGTACGTGTAGATGTACTCGTTCTTGCGCCGGCCGTTGCCGATCACCTCGACCCGGTGCAGCGGGGGCACCGCCGCGAACACGCGGCCGGCCTCCACCATCGGCTTCATGTAGCGGTAGAAGAGGGTCAGCAGGAGGGTGCGGATGTGCGCGCCGTCCACGTCGGCGTCGGTCATCATGATGATCTTGCCGTAGCGCGCGGCCTCGATGTCGAAGGACCGGCCGGAGCCCGCGCCGAGCACCTGGATGATCGCCGCGCACTCGGCGTTGCGCAGCATGTCGCTGATCGACGCCTTCTGGACGTTCAGGATCTTGCCGCGGATCGGCAGCAGCGCCTGGAAGTCGCTGGACCGGGCGAGCTTGGCGGTGCCGAGCGCGCTGTCGCCCTCGACGATGAACAGCTCGGAGCGGTCCACGTCGTTCGAGCGGCAGTCCGCCAGCTTGGCCGGCAGCGAGGAGGTCTCCAGCGCGTTCTTGCGGCGCGAGATCTCCTTCTGCTTGCGGGCCGTGATGCGTGCGCGCATCTCGGCGACGATCTTGTCCAGGAGCAGCGAGGCCTGCGTCTTGCCGTCGCGCGTGGTGGAGGTCAGGCGGGCCTGGATCTCCTTCTCGACCACACGGGAGACGATCTGGCGCACCGGCCCGGTGCCCAGCACCTCCTTGGTCTGCCCCTCGAACTGCGGCTCGGACAGGCGCACCGTGACCACGGCCGTGAGGCCCGCGAGCACGTCGTCCTTCTCGATGCGCTCCGCGCCGTCCTTCGTGGACACCTTGAGCTTGCGCGCGTTGGTCTCCACGCCCTTGCGGATCACCTTGAGCAGGCCCTGCTCGAAGCCCGTCAGGTGCGTGCCGCCCTTGGGGGTCGAGATGATGTTGACGAAGGACCGCACCTCGGTGTCGTAGCCCGTGCCCCAGCGCAGCGCGATGTCGACCTCGCACTCGCGCTGCACCTCGCGCGGCGACATGTGGCCGCGCTCGTCCAGCACCGGCACCGTCTCGGTGAAGTTGCCCGACCCCTGCAGCACCCACGTCGCCGTGACGGGCGTGTCGGGGGCCAGGAACTCGACGAAGTCGGCGGCGCCGCCGGTGTGCTTGAAGGACTCCTCGTGCGGGCCGTTCTCGCCCGGCGTGCCGGGCAGGCCGCGCTCGTCCCGCACCACGATCTCGAGGCCCGGCACCAGGAACGTGGTCTGCCGGACGCGCGTGACCAGCTCGTCGTAGCTGAAGACCGCGGACTTGGGGAAGATCTGCCGGTCGGCCCAGTAGCGCACGCGCGTGCCGGTGCGGCCGCGCGGCACCTTGCCGACCACGCCGAGCTCGGAGTGGTCCACGAAGGGGTGGAACACCGCGTCCGGGCTGGGGCCCGAGGCCGGGTCGGAGAACGTGCCCGGCTCGCCCCGGTGGAAGGTCATGCGGTGCGTCTTGCCGCCGCGGTCCACCTCGACGTCGAGGCGCGAGGACAGCGCGTTCACCACGGAGGCGCCGACACCGTGCAGACCACCGGACGCCTGGTAGGAGCCGCCGCCGAACTTACCGCCCGCGTGCAGCTTGGTGTAGACCACCTCGACGCCGCTCAGACCCGTCTTGGGCTCGATGTCGACGGGGATGCCGCGCCCGTCGTCCGAGACGGTCACCGAGGTGTCGGCGTGCAGCACGACGCCGATCTTCGTGGCGTGGCCGCCCAGGGCCTCGTCGACGGAGTTGTCGATGACTTCCCAGAGGCAGTGCATCAGGCCACGGGAGTCGGTGGTCCCGATGTACATACCGGGACGCTTACGAACCGCCTCGAGGCCCTCGAGGACGGACAGGTGGCGAGCGGTGTACGACTCGGACGTTGCGGTCACGGCGACAGCGTAGACGAGGTCACCGACATCCCACGTCAGGCGCCCCGTGACGTGACTCGAACGCCGTGCGAACAGCCGTGTGACGCCAAGATTCACCCCATGACGGAAATTACCCTTTCAGCGCAATTGGGGGCGGAAGGGCACCAGAAGTGTGAGCGACGCCGCTATGCTCGCAGCGAACCGGCCACATGGGCTGGCATGAACCGCGCGAGCGAATGGTTGGATGGAGATGTGACGACCTTGACGACCGAACCGCTCACCGCCCTCGACCGCTGCGACCGCTGCGGCGCGCAGGCCTACGTGCGCGTCGTTCTGCCCGTTGGCGAGCTGCTCTTCTGCGGCCACCACGCGCGCGCACACGCGTCCGCCTACGCGGACGTCGCCACCCATGTCCAGGACGAGACCGACCGGCTCCACGCGGAGCACGGCCAGGCCTGACACCCAGGCCGGACGACCACCGGACCCACAGACGCCGACAGACCGACGCCGGCGGTGAGCCACCCCGAAGGGTGACCCACCGCCGGCGTCGTCATGTCCGGGCAGAGCTGCCGCCTGGCTCACTTCCGCGCGGTCACCGTGTCCGCCCAGGAGGCCCGGAACCCGAGAGTGGTGCGCCAGCCCTCCGCCGTCTTGGTCAGGTTGCGGGTGGTGCCCTGCACCGAGACCGCCTGCATCGTCTTGATCTGGCCGCTGGAGTAGCGGGCCGTGACCTTGACGGACTTGACCCAGGCCAGGTCGAAGACCGTCTTCGCCTTCGTCTGCGTGAGCGTCCCGGTCCAGGAGGTGTTCGGGTTACCCGGCGCCTGGGCCGAGTAGGGGTCGGCGACGTGCGCGAGGTGGGACTGCGCGGCGGTCCCGAACGCGTCCTGGTTGTTCGTGGTTCCGGAGTAGCTGCCGCCGTGGCCGGTCGAGGCGAAGTACGGCGTCTCGGCGATCTCGCCGGCGGGGTTGCGGACGATCGAGACGGTCGAGGCGCCGTCCTGCCGGGTCGCGTCGACGGCGGCGCGCCACGTCGAGCCCGCCTCGCCGCCCTCCTTCTTCCAGCCGGTGTAGTTCTGGCTGCTGGTGTCGTCGTAGAGGTGGCAGTCGCACGAGGTCTTCAGGCCGGCGGTCTTGGCCAGGACGGCATAGTTGCGCGCGACGATCGCCTGCGCCTGGAGCGCGGCGGCGCCGCCGTAGCCGCTGGTGCCCCACAGCGACGGCATCTCGTCGAGCCCGTAGAGGTACTCGTCGTTGAGGACCACCTGGTTGACCACGTTGGGGCGCGGGTTGGGGCTGGTGATCCGCAGCCGGCCGTGCCGGTAGCTGCCCTGCGCCCCGGAGACGGTCACGGTGCCGGCGGTGCCCGTCCAGTAGTCGGTGCCCGTCCATTCCAGCCAGAGCGTGCGGCGGGCGCTGATCGTCTGGCGCACCGTGCCGTTCTCGGTGATCTTGGCGGTCACGCCCGCCGTGGTCCGGGCGATCGAGAGCTTGCGGGCCGACGTGCCGGTGGCGAGCTGCGCCCGTGCGCCGTCGAGCAGCCGCCACGAGCCGGCGGACAGGCTGATCGTGGTGGTGGTCGGGTCGGCCGCCTTGCCCAGCACCTGGACGTCGATCGACGTGCGCGGGTTGTTGGCGGTGCCCACGGTCGCACCCGGGTAGTAGTGCCCCAGGATCTGGGTCGCCGTGCTGCCGGTGCGCGCCATCTGATAGGCGCCGTACTGGGCCATGCCCACGCCGTGCCCGTTGCCCGAGCCGGCGATCGCCCACGACCCCGGCACGACCGTGATCGTGAGGGTGGCGCTGGTGGCCTTCACCGTCTTGAAGCGGTACTTCGTGGTGACGGACGGCTTGACCGACGTCGTCGCCTTGCCGGTGGAACCTGTGGTCACGGTCTTGATCCGCACCCAGGCGCCGTCGCGGTACTGCTGGACGGCCACCGACGCGTTCTTCCGGGCGGCGCCGTTGTAGCGGTAGACCACCGAGAGGGTCTTGGCTGTGGCCGCCGTGGTCGTGGCGGAGCCGGACGCCGTCAGCGTGTACCCCGCGGCGGCGGCGGGGACGGCGGACAGGCCGACCGTGAGGAGCGTGACTGCGAGGCACGTGACGAGGACTGCCGCGAGCGTCCGGACACGTCGTGCTCCGGGAGCGGCGCTGATCGATGGGGACACATCGGGCACGCTTCCATACGAAGACGCCGGGCGGGTGACCTTCCGAAGAAGTTCACCCGCCCGGCGTCGGTCCCGGATCGCGCCGGGCTCGATGGAGGAAGTCGCTCAGTCGAGGTAGTCGCGCAGCACCTGCGACCGCGAGGGGTGGCGCAGCTTCGACATCGTCTTGGACTCGATCTGACGGATGCGCTCACGCGTCACGCCGTAGACCTTGCCGATCTCGTCGAGCGTCTTGGGCTGGCCGTCCTGCAGGCCGAACCGCATCGAGACCACGCCGGCCTCACGCTCCGAGAGGGTGTCGAGAACCTGGTGCAGCTGCTCCTGGAGCAGCGTGAACGACACGGCGTCCGCCGGGACGACGGCCTCGGAGTCCTCGATGAGGTCACCGAACTCGCTGTCGCCGTCCTCGCCGAGCGGGGTGCTCAGCGAGATGGGCTCGCGGCCGTACTTCTGGACCTCGACCACCTTCTCGGGGGTCATGTCCAGCTCCTTGGCCAGCTCCTCCGGCGTGGGCTCGCGGCCCAGGTCCTGGAGCATCTGGCGCTGGACACGGGCCAGCTTGTTGATGACCTCGACCATGTGCACCGGGATGCGGATGGTGCGGGCCTGGTCGGCCATGGCACGCGTGATCGCCTGCCGGATCCACCAGGTCGCGTAGGTCGAGAACTTGTAACCCTTGGTGTAGTCGAACTTCTCGACCGCACGGATCAGACCGAGGTTGCCCTCCTGGATCAGGTCCAGGAACAGCATGCCGCGGCCCGTGTACCGCTTGGCCAGCGAGACCACGAGGCGGAGGTTGGCCTCCAGCAGGTGGTTCTTGGCCCGCTTGCCGTCGTGCGCGATCCACTTGAGGTCGCGCTCGAAGCGGCGCTGGTCCTTGTCGTTCCGGTCGAACTCCGTGGTGGCAAGGCGCTCCTCGGCGAACAGGCCGGCCTCGATGCGCTTCGCGAGCTCGACCTCCTGCTCCGCGTTCAGCAGCGCGACCTTGCCGATCTGCTTCAGGTAGTCCTTGACCGGGTCGGCCGTGGCACCGGCGGTGACGACCTGCTGTGCGGGCTGGTCGTCGTCGTCCCGGTCGGAGACGACGAAGCCGGAGCTCTCGTCGCCTTCCTTGGCCGTCTTGCCGGCTCGGCCGCGAGTCGTCTTGGTGACGGTCTCGGGACCGGAGTCGGTCTCGTCCTCGGGGTCCTCGACGGCGACGCCGTCGGGCTCGATGTTGTCGTACTTCGACTTGCCCCGAGCAGCAGGCTTCTTCGCGCCGGCCTTCGCCGCCGGCTTCTTGCGCGTGCTCGTCGTTGCCTCGTCATCGTCATCGTCGACGTCGTCGAAGTCGAGATCGACGTCGTCGGGCATCTCGTCGTCGTCCTTCGGCTTCGCGGTGGAGCGCGCCGGGGTCGACCTCTTGGCGGTCGTGGTCTTCGCCGCCGTCGCCCGGGTGCGCCGGGCCGGCTTCGCGGAGGCCTCCGCCTCGTCGGCGGGCGCCTTGGCGGCGACCGCTGTGGAACGGGTGGCCGACGCCGCGGCCACCTTGGTAACAGTGGGGAGCCCCACCTGCACACCGGCGTTGGCCAGTGCGCGCAGCACCGCCTTCAGCCGCTTGGCGTCACCGACCTGCGCCGTCTCGCATGCACGCCGGAAGTTCTCGGCGTCGACCGAGCCGTCGGCGGCACCGCGAGCGAGGAGCTCCTGCAAGGCAGGATGCTCGAACTCACGGGGCAGGTTGTCGCGTGCAGGGACAGGAGCGGTGTCCTGGGGGGCTTTCAGCGGAGTGGGCGCCACAAACCGACCTTTCGGCATTCGAGGGGGCGGTGTACCGCCGGCGGGGCCGTCACTGGACCTTCTTCTTCCGCCGGCGAACATATATATTGTACCGTCGGCCTCCCTGTACCCCGCGACGAACGCGGTGATATGGGCAAAGTCAGTGCGAAGTCACGTCGGGCGGGACTACCCCGCGGGGTTTCTGATTTCGCGTGCCAAGAGTCAACGACTGGCACCCCCGCACCATTCCCAGTTCGGCGAATCTGCGGCGAACTCGCGCTGGACCAGGCGCTGGACCAGGCCCGCGACGGAGCCCTGGACCAGGCCCGGGACCGGCGGTCCGACGGCCCCGGACCCGGACAGGGCCTGACGGACCTGGTCAGGGCCTGCCGCGACGTCGTCGGGACCGGGGCAACCGACCGGGCCCGGGCCGGATCGAACGTCGCCCCGGGATCACCCGCGGCTCACCCGCGCCAGCTCGAACGCCGCAGGACCCGACGCGTCAGCGCCGCGATATCGGACGCCGTGAATCAGACACCGCAGGATCAGACACCGCAGGATCAGACACCGCAGGATCAGACACC
>NZ_JARVSD010000016.1 GCF_030209445.1 Promicromonospora sp. MEB111 | reverse complement strand
ATCGCCTATCGATAGGCGATTGCGTAATCAAGGAGGATTCATGCAACACAGCACTCGAAGAGGTGCCGCACTCCTCGCCACATCGGCTGTGGGTGCCGCTCTGCTGGTCGGCTGCTCGACGAGCGGTGAGGGGGGCGGCGAGACCGAGCTCCGCATCCTGGCGAACATCACGCCGGTGCTCACCAAGGAGTACTACGAGGAGCTCGTCCAGCCGTGGGTGGACAAGCACCCCGGCGTCACGGTCACCATCGAGGTGCCAAGCGCCGAGAACGTCCAGGCGACCCTGCAGCAGGAGCTGGCCTCGGGTGACGTCCCGGACATCGTCGCGAGCAATCTCGACCCGGTGGTCGCGCCGCAGATGCTGTCCTACCCCGAGGACGAGTGGGTGCTCGACACGCCTCTGGCCGAGGAGAACGAGCTGGACGGCAAGATCTGGCAGGTCGCCACAGGCGCCCAGATCCAGTCACTTGTCTTCTACAACAAGGATGCCTTCGCCGCGGCTGGTATCGACGAGCCACCTGCGAGCGTCGAAGAGTTCACCGAAGCGCTCCGCGCGCTCAAGGCGGCCGACTACCTCCCGCTGCAGACGGCCGGCGAGTGGGTGACCGGGGCGCAGTTCGCCATGATGGCGAACCCGGACCTCCTCGGTTCCGGGGACTTCTACGGAGGGGTCACTGACGGCAGGACGACGTTCACCGACAGTGCGTACGCCGACTACCTCGGTGAGTACTCGACCTGGATCTCGGACGGTCTGGTGGACCCGGACGCGCTCGGTCTGAAGTACCAGGACTCCATCGACGGATTCACCTCAGGCGCGGCAGCGACGTACGTCATGGGCAACTGGGTGGTGCCGTCGATCGACGAGGCCGTGAGCGACTTCGAGGTCGGCGTCTTCCCGATGCCGTCCTTGACCGGTGAGCCCGCAGCCCAGATGGGCGGGCCGGCCCAGCCGTACTCGATCCTGCAGGACTCCGACAACCAGGATCTCGCGCTCGACCTGGTCGAGTACCTCGTCACCGACGAGGCCGCGGTGACGGCATCGCTCGCGTCCGAGGGCAACTACCGGCAGGGCTACTCCTACGACGGAACTCCGCTCAACAAGGAGGTCGGCGCGATCCTTGACGCCGCTCCCGGCGTGGTGATCGGAACCTCCGGACCCGGCGTCCCACCCGGGTTCGGCGACGAGCTGAACAAGCAGATCCAGTCGCTGTACGTCGGGACGACGCCTGCGGACGCGACCGCCGCCCTCGACTCGTGGTGGGGTACGAATGCTGCTCGATAGCAGTGTGACCGGAACCGGCGGGGTGATGCCCCCGGCGGTTCCGGCCGTCGTCCGGCGGCGCAGGCGCGCGACCGGTGCGTTCCTGACGGACACCGTCATGATCGGTCCGGCCCTCGTGCTCGTCGCACTCTTCGTGCTCATCCCGATCGGGATCGCCGTCTACCTCAGCTTCACCGACTGGGACGGTTTCACGATCCCGCCGTCCTTGGTGGGGATGCGCAACTACGAGCTTCTGGTCCAGGACCCCGAGGTGGTGCGCGCCGCTGCCTACACCACCGTGATCGCGGTGGTCGGGACGTTGGTGTGCAACGCGCTCGGCCTCGGGATCGCGCTGATGCTCAACCGCAACACGTGGGTGAACACCGTCATGCGGGTCCTCGTGTTCGCTCCGTACGTCGTCGGACCGATCATCCTCGGCTTCCTCTGGGCGTCGATCCTTGGCACCAACGGCGCGGTGAACTCGGTGCTCACCGCCTCGGGCGCGGAGCGCATGCCGTTTCTCGCGGATCCTGTCTGGGCGATGGTCACGACACCCCTGGTCATCATCTGGGCGAGCTTCGGCGTGAACGTCATCCTCTACCTTGCCGGTCTGCAGACGCTCGACGCGTCGTTGCTCGAGGCAGCGAAGATCGACGGCGCAGGGCCCTGGGTGTCGTTCTGGCGCGTCAAGCTCCCGGTGCTCGCGCCGACGGTGACACTCAACGTGGTGCTGGCCGCGATCGGACTTCTGCGCGTCTACGAGATCGTGCTGGCCCTCACCGCGGGCGGGCCTGCCGGCACGACGCAGACCGCCGTCTTCAACATTCTGACGACCTCCTTCAGCAGGTCGCAGCTCGGCTACGGTGCGGCACAGTCGGTGGTCCTGATGCTTGTCATCATCGTCGTCACCGTCGTGCTCACTCAGCTACGGCGGCGCAGCGAAGAGGCGGTGGCGGCATGATGATCACCCGCCAGGGCGGGAGCGTCGGCCGGATAGGCCGGGTCACCGGCCTCCTCCTTCTTGTCGTGCTCATGGCCGCGCCCCTCTACCTCCTGGTCGCGAACGCGTTCAAGACGGAGAGGGACATCCTCGAGTCGCCGTTCGGGCTGCCCGCCGACGGGTTCACCGTCGACAACGTGGCCGCGGCCGCGACGTCGACCGACTTCAACGTGCTGGCGGCGTACGGGACCACCGCTCTGCTCGTGATCGTGGTCAACGTCCTGTCGATCCTCGCGACGGGCCCGGCGGCATACGCGATCGCACGCGGTGCCGGTCGGGGGCACCGCTTCGTGCTGCTCGTGATGCTCGCAGGGCTCTTCATCCCCAGCCAGACCATCGTCATCCCGGTGATCTACGTGCTGAAGACCGTGGGTCTGATGGGCACGGTGCCCGGACTGGTCCTGTTCCAGACAGCGCTCACCATTCCGACGACGCTGTTCCTGTTCTCCGCATACGTGCAGAGCATCCCGCGCGAGCTCGACGAAGCGGCCCGCATCGACGGGGCATCCCGGCTGGGCACGTTCTGGCGCGTGATCTTCCCGCTCATGCGTCCCGCCGTCGCCACCGCCGTGGTGCTCAACGCTGTCGGCGTGTGGTCCGACTTCGTCAACCCGCGGATCATCCTCGGACCAGGTTCGGGGCTCTACACGGTGACGACGGGCGTCTTCGCCGCGGTCAGCAAGTACTCCACCGACTACGCGCTCGTGTACTCGAACATGCTGCTCGCCGTCGTGCCGGTCATCGTGTTCTACGTGCTGCTGCAGAAGCGGATCATCGGCGGCCTGACGTCCGGGGCGGTGAAGGGATGATGCGCATCACAGCGGCCGTGCCGCTCCGCGAGGTGCCGCGGTGGGCCCTGCTCGAGCGCGAGCTGCTCGCAGTTCTCGACCAGGCCTGGCGTCGCTTCGCCGAGCGCTTCTGCGAACCGGACGGCCGACTGCGGTACGCGGGCCGCATGTACGGCAGGGACGGTGTCGACGACTTCTACGAGCCGTTCTTCAACTGGCCTGCCCTCTACCGGCTGGGCGGGGCGGACGATCTGCTCGGCGCGGCCAAGCACCACTGGGAGGGCGTGACCCGGCAGCTTACCGAGCTCGGGTTCGTGCGCGACGAGTACGAGGTGGGTTACGACTGGTTTCACCAGGGCGAGTCACTACCGCTGTTCCTCGGTATCTGCGCCGCGGATCCTGACGACGCGGCGTTCCGCGCCCGCGCGCGGCGGTTCGCCGACTTCTACCTGCCCGGCTCGTCGACGGGGAACTATGACGCGTCCACACGCACGATCGTGGCACCACATACCGGCTCGGGCGGACCGCGCTGGGGCGTGGGCGAGGACTGGGAGGAGTACCGCGCCGACCAGGCCGGCATGGAGATCTATGGCCTGCCGCTACGGGATCTGCCGGACCTGCGCGAGTGGGACGACCTGCGCGCGCCCGGCGCCGCCGCTCGCATGGGACGGGCGATGCAGGAGCGAATGGGGCGCGGCGACACCGCGGTCAACCTCGCGGCGACGACCCTGGCCACGAACGCCTGGCTCTACGCACAGGAGGCGCGCTACGCCGACTGGGCGCTCGAGTACATCGACGCGTGGCGGGAACGGGCCGCGGCCAACGACGGCGTGCTGCCCGACAACGTCGCCCCCGACGGCACGGTCGGGGGCCTCCACGGCGGCGCCTGGTACGGGGGCCACTACGGATGGACGTGGCCGCACGGGTTGCATTCCATCGCGTCGGCGGCGATCGTCGCGGCTCTGAACTCAGTTGCTCTCACCGGAGAGCTCGACCGGCTCGACTTCGTCCGGGGGCTCCTTGACGCGGTGCTCGCGCGTGGTGCCGTGCAGGACCGCATCGCGTCACGGGGGAGCCTCGGGCCGGGCTGGGCGGACCGCCTGGAGGCCGACGAGGAGACCACCGAGCTACTGGTTCCGTACCGGTACGGCCCGGACGGATGGTTCGACTACCACCCGATGCCGCTCGAACCGGTGCTGTGGCTCGACTGGATCTCGCACTCGGCGGAGGATTCTGCGCGACTCGAACGCATCCGGGCTGCCTCGGGCAGTGACTGGAACGCCGTGCGCTGGTTCCATGACAAGGAGGAACAGGGTCATGAGGCGCCGTGGATCGAGTTCCTCGCCGGCCGCAACCCCGGTTATCCGGAGGCGGCGCTGGAGCTCGCCCTGGGGCAGGTGCTCCGGCGGCTCGGACTCATCGACGAGGCGCCGGATGAGCCAGAGGACGGTGACATCCATTTCTGGCAGCGGCTCAACCCGGTCGTCACCGAGATCCTCACCCAGCTTGTCACCGGCGCGCCGCCAGCCCTCTACTACGGTGGGCTGAGTCACGCCCGCATCCTGGTCGCTGACGGTCGCCGTGGCAGGCCGGGTCTTCCCGCCGACGTGGCCGCGCTCGTCCGTGCGGCCACGTCTGCCCAGGTCGCGGTCGAGCTCGTGAACCTCGGCCCCGACGAACAGACGGTCATCCTGACGTCCGGCGCGTTCGGCGAAGACCGCATCGACGCCGCCACCTACGCCGTCGCCGTGCCGGGCTATCCCGGTGACCCTCGCGACTACGCCATCCCGCACGCACCGTCGCGCAGCGAGCGGGTGGCCGTCGGAAGCGCCCGTCTCGTCGTCGTCATGCCGCCTCGCACCCGCATCAGCCTCGACCTCGCGATCACACGGCGTGCGTACGGCGCCCACCACCAGAGCTTTGCCGGTTCGATCAAGGAGAACGCATGAACACCACTCTCGAATCCCCGTCGTCCGTCTGGCCGCTGCCCGTCCGGGGCGACTCGTTCGAGCGCGCCACCCCTGACCTCCTGCGTCGGATGGACGCGGTGAGCGCTGCCACTGCCTGCGCGAAGCTCAACGGTATGGGCATCGGCCGCACGGCGGTGCAGGGGCCGACGCCGCTCGAACGGGGGAGCCGCGTGGTCGGCTCCGCGCTCACGTTGCAGTTCATGCCACAGCGCGAGGACATCGCAAGTGGCACGAACCAGGAGTACATCGAGCGGGACACCGCGCTCTGGGCAGTCCTCGAGACGGTGCAGGAGGGCGACGTGCTCGTCGTCCAGGCCTACGGCAGCTCGTTCACCGGATGTTTCGGTGACATGCTCGTGCGCTACTTCAAGCGGCGAGGTGGGGCGGGCATCGTGGTCGACGGACGCATCCGCGACGCGGCGCGCGTGCGTGACCTCGGCGTGCCGATCTGGTGCACGGGGACCACGCCGCACTACGCGTCGCAGACGGACCTGTTCCCGTGGGCGTACGACGTGCCGGTCGCCGCCGGTGGTGTGCTGTGCCTGCCGGGCGACGTGGTCGTGGCCGATGACGACGGTGCGGTGATCGTGCCGTCCGGCAAGGCGCTCGAGCTGGTGCAGTCGGCGGAGGACCACGAGAACTGGGAGGAGTTCAGCAGGATGCGTCTGGAGCAGGGCGCCCGTCTGTCGGACTACTACCCGCTCACGTCGAACAGCCGGGCCGAGTACGAGGCATGGCGTGACGGCGGACGACCCCCGCTCGCCTGACGTGATCGACGCACACCTCCACGTGTGGGGCGCGGAGCTGCTCGACCGCGAGTGGCTGAACGAGGCCCGGACGCGCCCCATCAGGCAGGCGTTCACACTCGACGACGCCGCCACGATGCTGCGGCGCGACGGGCTCGACGGCGCTGCTCCGGGGTATCCGGCTCGTCGTCGGGGATGCCAGGGCCTCCGCCCCCGTCTCGGACGCGTTGCGCGCGTCGCTGGCCGCGCTGTACGAAGCCGGTCTGGTGCTGGAGGTGCTCGTGGCCGAAGCCGGGCTCGAGCTCGTCGCGCGGTTGTGCGGGGCGGTACCCGGACTCACGGTCGTCGTCGACCACCTCGGTGGCCCGGAGCCGGCGGGTGACCGGGCGCGATGGCGCTGTCGCCTGGCCGTCCTGGCCGGGCACCCCGGCGCGTTCGCGAAGGTCTCGGGTGCGGCCGTGCAGGCCGACGACATCGACGTGCTGGTGCAGATCGCTCGTGCCGAGCTCGGGGCCGCACGGCTGATGGCCGGCACCGACTGGCCCGTCTCGCTCATCGGTGAGCAGACGTCGCGGCCCTGGCCGCGGATCGCCGCGGCGGTGCGGGATTGGACTGCCGCGGAGCGGTTCGCCCTCTTCGAGGGGACCGCACTGGACGCATACGGACTGACAAGACATCGGGGGTGAGCTGATGAAGACCGTTCCGGTAGGGCCCGGTCGTGTGCCCGTCACCGAGATGGGTCTCGGCACTGCCCAGCTCGGCGACCTCTACGTGCCGCTGGAGCCTGTTGAGGCGGATGCGATCGTCGCGACCGCGTGGGATCACGGCATCCGCTACTTCGACACCGCGCCCCACTACGGTCTCGGGCTGTCCGAGCACAGGCTCGGACGCGCGCTTCGAGGGCGACCGCGTGACGCCTACACGGTCAGCACGAAGGTTGGGCGCCTTGTCTCCGGCTCCGGTCCGGCCGCACGACGCGTGTGGGACTTCGGTGGAGAGGGAGTCGTCCGCTCGATCGTCGCGTCGCTCCGGCGCCTCGACCTGGGGCACGTCGACATCGCACTGGTCCACGACCCTGATGAGCATGCCGACGAGGCGATCGGGCACGCCGTCCCGGCGTTGGAACGCCTGCGCGCGGCCGGGGACGTCGGTGCGATCGGTGTGGGTACCAGTGACGTCCCCACTCTCCTGCGGTTCGTTCGCGAGTGCGACGTCGACGCCGTGATGGTCGCGGGCCGGCTCACGCTTCTCGACCACAGCGCGCTCGACGAGCTCGTGCCCGAGTGTGCGGAGCGTGGCGTCGCGATCTTGAGCGCCGGCGTGTTCAACAGCGGACTGCTCGCGACGGATGTCCCGGACGCGCGATCGCACTTCGAGTACGCCGCGCCGCCCGCGGAGGTTCTCGGACGCGCGCGCGAGCTCGCGCAGATCGCCGCATCCCAGGGGTTCACGCTCCCCGAGGCTGCGGTCGCGTTCGGGCGCCTGCCCGCGCCGCCGGTGGCGTCGGTGGTGCTCGGCGCGGACTCCGCCGCGCAGGTCGCGCGCAACGTCGAGCTGCTTCGAGCGGCCGGTGATGCCGAGGCGCTGCGGTCCGACGTGCTGTTGTCATCGGGTGGTGGCCCGAGCGCCGCCCCCCGCCGATCCTGAGAAAGGGAAGACATGAGATTCGGTCGTCTGGGAGCAGTGGGGCGCGAGGTCCCGGTCGTGTACGACAACGATGTGATCAGGGATCTGCGGCCGCTGACGCAAGATCTCGACGGCGCGTTCCTCGCAGGGGACGGGATCGGCCGCACCCGCGACGCCCTCGAGCGCGGCGTGCTGCCCGTTCTCGACGGAGCAACAGGCCTGCGGGTCGGCGCGCCCGTCGCGCGACCGAACAAGGTCGTCTGCATCGGGCTCAACTATCGCGACCACGCGGCCGAGAGCGGCGCCGCGATCCCTGTGGAGCCGGTCGTGTTCATGAAGGACCCCATGACCGTGGTGGGCCCCTTCGATGCGGTAAAGATCCCACGGGCGTCGGTCAAGACCGACTGGGAGGTCGAGCTCGCGATCGTCGTGGGGTCGACCATCCGTTACGGGGAGACGCGCGAGGAAGCGTTGGCCGCGGTCGCGGGCTACTCGATCTCGCACGACGTGTCCGAGAGGGAGTTCCAGCTCGAACGGGGCGGGCAGTGGGACAAGGGCAAGAGCTGCGAGACGTTCAACCCCCTCGGGCCCTACCTGGTGACCGCCGACGAGGTGGCGGACCCACAAGACCTGCGCCTGCGGCTGTGGGTGAACGGCGAGCCGCGTCAGGACGGGACGACCGCCGACATGATCTTCCCGGTCGCCGACATCCTCGTGCATCTGAGTCAGTACATGGTTCTGTACCCGGGAGATGTCATCAACACGGGGACGCCTGCCGGCGTCGCCCTCGGCAGGCCGGACCAGCCCTATCTGAAGGCCGGTGACGTCGTCGACCTGGAGATCACCGGCCTCGGCCACGCGCGACAGACGGCTGTGCCCGCATGAGCGGCGCATCGTTCCTGCCGCACAGTTCCTCTACCGACGGGTCCGAGCTCGCGGGGCTCGTGGCCGTCGTGACCGGCGGTGCGTCCGGCATCGGTCTGGCGACTGTCGGTGAGCTTCTCGCCCGCGGTGCGCGGGTCGCCGTCCTCGACCTGGCCCCGACCGGCCTGCCCGCCGGTGTCCGCGGGTACGCCGCCGACCTCGCTGACCGGGCGGCGGTGCAGGCCGCGATCGTCACCGCGGCGACCGAGATGGGCGGGATCGACATTCTCGTCAACAACGCCGGTATCGGCGCCGTCGGCACGATCGCCGACAACGACGACGTCGAGTGGGCACGCGTGCTCAGCGTCAACGTCACCGGCATCGCGCGGGTCACTTCTGCCGTCCTGCCGTTCCTCCGGGAGTCGGCGCACGCCGCGATCGTGAACATCTCGTCCATCGCGGCCCGCAACGGCATTCCTGGGCGTGCCCTGTACTCCGCGAGCAAGGGAGCGGTGCTCTCCCTCACGCTCGCGATGGCGACCGACCATCTGCCCGACGGGATCCGGGTGAACGCCGTCTGCCCGGGCACCGCGGACACGCCCTGGATCGATCGGCTCCTCACGCACGCGGCAGAACCCGCACAGGAGCGTGCCGCGCTCCGTGCCCGCCAGCCCATCGGCCGGCTGGTCACACCCGAGGAGATCGCCTACGCCGTCGTGCACCTCGCATCGCCGCGCAACGCGTCCACGACCGGAGCCGTGCTCGACGTCGATGGTGGCGTCACGAGCCTGCGTGCCCGGCCGCACGGCTGATCACGCGCCGATACGCCGATATGGACGTGGGGCCGGACGCGACGCGTCCGGCCCCACGTCCATATCGGTCGGCCGTGCTAGTCGGAGGTGACGAAGGCGACCGTGTCGACGTCGCCGACCCCGGGCCCCGTGCCGGTGGCACGAAGGAACACGTCGTGCAGTCCGGCCGTCGGCACGATCGGTGCGTACTGGGCGGAGAAGTTGTCGAACCCGCCGGTCGAGCTGACTCGTAGCGTGCCGATCACCGGACCAGTGGCGGAGTTGATGCGGACCTCGATCGGCTGCCCGCCGTACGGATCATCTGTGGCGATGCCGAGCCGAATCATGTCGCGGCCGTCACCGAAGTCGACGTCCTCGTACGAGACCCAGTCGCCACCGTCGAAGCTCCCGAAGACCATCCCGCTCGCGCCGGCGCGCGTGCTGACGCCCGAGCTCGCCGCGAACGACTCCGCCTCGACGGTCGCACCGCGCAGCGTCGCTCCCGCGCGCCACCTGGGGGCGCCGTACTGGTAGGCGCCGACGGTGGGCACGGCGTCCGTCGAGCCGTCCGTGTACGGCGGGCGCGCGACGGCGGCGTTGCGGGCCGTCGAC
This sequence comes from Promicromonospora sp. MEB111, assembly GCF_030209445.1. Taxonomy (GTDB): domain Bacteria; phylum Actinomycetota; class Actinomycetes; order Actinomycetales; family Cellulomonadaceae; genus Promicromonospora. Next base: position 380,310 of record NZ_JARVSD010000016.1, on the reverse strand, counting down.
GTCGGGCCCACGGTGAAGTCGCGTCCGGCCGGGCTGGTGAACGCGGCCCCGGTGTTCGGGAGGTTGCCGGTGAGCGTGGCGCCGGCAGCGCTGTCGACGTCGCCGAGGTTGTTCGTGACCTCGATGTCGGCGTACGTACCCCCGAAGAGGCTCATCGCCTTGCGATCGGTGCCGCTGGTGTTGTTGATGACCTTCGTGCCCGATGCGTGCCCGCCGTTCGGGTTGATCAGCACGACGCCGTAGGTGGTGCGGTTCCACGTCACGTTGTTCGCGACCACGCCGTTGTACGACTCGAGGTCGAGGTACACACCCGGCGCCGGCCCGTCCGCCGCTGTGGGCGCTGCGTCGTGCATGGTGTTGTGGTCCACGAGGGTGTCGCCGAGATCGACCTTGCAGCACACGTAGACCGCGCCGACGTCGTTTACCCGCCGGCCGTAGTCGCCCATGTCGTTGTACGCGATGTGGTGCCCGGACGCGTTGGTGCCGGCGACCTTGTTGTCGATATTGATGCTGCTGCGACCGGTCCCGATGATGGTGTTGTGCGTGATCGTCTGCGCGCTGCCGAGAAGGTTGATCCCGGCCGCGTAGCTGCCCATGTAGTCGGTGTCGGTGATGAGGTTGTCCAGGACTCTGTTGCGCTCGCCCGTCACGACCACGCCGTTGCCCGCGCTGTACGCGACAGTGCTGTTGCGCAGTGTGTTGTCGTGTCCGTGCAGCTCGATGCCGCTCGTCGTCTCGCCGGCCGTCAGGACATCGCACGGGTCTGGAGGCGTCACCTTGTTCGGATCGATCTCGAGGTCGGCGTACTCGGAGACGTACCGAGCGGTGAGCCCGTCGAGGGTCACATGGTGCGTCGTGTCGGACGTACGGATGGTGGTGCCCTTGAGGCCGAGTCCGACGATGTTCACGTACGAGCGGCCGGACAGGTCGAACCCGAGCTCGCGCTGTTTCGCCTCGATGAGCACGTCGGTGGGGTCGCCGCCCGGCACGCGAACGTACAACGTCCCCGACTCCTCGTCGTAGTACCACTCGCGGTCGCGGCCAAGGAGCGCGAGCTTGTCCGACAGTGCGTACAGGTTCACGCGGTTCGGGCTGAGGCCTACGCAGGAGGGCAGCCCGTCGACCGTGACGGATCCTGGTGACGACGCCGTCACCCGTCCGGTCTCGCTGACGAACCAGTTGTGCGACGTCAGCCGCGCGCCGACCCAGTAGCCCTCGGGCTGGGAGAGACCGTCGTCTCCGAGCACGGTCTGAGTGCCCCAGTCCGCGCGGGCGCGAGCGGCGTGTGCCGGGTCGTCGCCGGCATGTGGCCAGGCTGCTTCGGGTGCCATCGTGCCGCCGAGGAAGACCTGGTGGCCGGGAAGATCGGTGGAGAGGGCGACCTCCGCGCGATAGACGACGCCGTCGCTGACAGAGCCGGCGAACTCGGAGCCGGTGAGCGTGGGATCCGCCGCCGCGAGCTCGTCGAGCTCAGTGGTCGTGACGGGCGTCCATCCCTCGACGACGTCCGTCCCGTCGACGACGACGGTGGCGCCGGGGGCTGCCTGGAAGGTGATCGGGTTCTCCTGCGTGCCGTTGCGGCGCGGTGTCACCGTCTCGCGGTAGACACCGCTGCCGATCACGCAGGTGTCACCTGGAGCCGCCACGTCGGCGCACTCCTGGATGGTTCGGAGCGGCCGGTGCGACGTGCCGGGGTTGGCGTCGTCGCCACTCATCCGGACATGCAGTCGTCTGCCCACCTCGGGCGCCGCCACGGACGTCACGGGCAGGGCTGCGGCGACGAGCAGGATCGTGGTGGTCAGGCCCGCGATCGCGATCGTGCCTGCTCTTCGAATCATCGTCGATTCCAATCGATAGTCGATTAAGTGCCTTGATTGAAGCGTCAGGCATGGCACTCTGTCAACGTCTGTGTGGGTTCGGTTCTCCGGACGATCAGGGGCGCGATCCCGGTTCCGTCAATCTCGCGTCGGACCTTGACGGTGAGGCGTCGGCGTCGGGTCGTCCCGTTCCACCGGCGGGCCGTCGAACTGGAGACGCTGCTGGGGTGGTGCCAGGGCGAAGGCTCACCGCAGGTCCAGCTGCGCGGAACGGGACGGTTCCGGGGCAGGATCTTGGACCTGCACGCGGCAAGCCTGGTCGCTTGTCTGGTGGATTGCCGCGAGTCTCGTCGCGAACCTGATGTAGTAAGGCGCTCCTTGTCCTAGCTCGTTTCGAGGATGGTGGCGGTGCGAGCATCGATGCTCGTGTTGGGTTCGATGTAGTGCTTGACCGTGATCTCGGTCGAGGTGTGGCCGAGGAGCTGTGCAGCGACGTCAGCGCCGGCAGCACGTTCGATCGTGGTCGCCACGTTCCGCCGGAAGGAGTGCGGGGTTACCCCGGTGATGCCCGCGGCGGCGAGGACGTCGCGCAGGCGTCGTCGGATGTTGTTGGTCGTCAGGGGCCGGTCACGGGGTTCTTCTCGATCGCCTCGTAGCGGTGCGCCATCCCCAGGGCGAGGTTCAGGCCGACCTTGGCGTGCTTCGCGCGGGAGTAGGACTATGCCGCGAGGGTGCGTAGAAGCGGGTCGACCTTGCTGATCGTGATCTCGCGCAGCACGAAGTGCTCGAACACCGGAAGGACGAGCGTGCGTATGTCGCGTTCGTAGAGGTCTTTGGTGCCCTGGTCGGGGTCCAGGTCGAGGTCTTCGAGCCAGACCCTCACCAGTTCGGGGAACGGGCTGTGCGGGTGCAGGTCACTGACACTGGCGACGATCCGGATGCGGTGAGCGAGCCTGACCTTCAACTCTTGTTCCGCAACCACAGCTGTGGTGCCGCTGGCTTCGACCGGCCGAAGGACCCCGTCCGGGTCCCGGAACCTCGCTCTCGCGGTCCAGGACCGCGGGCTGTTCTGGGTGGTGTTGATGCTGCCGAACGTCCCGATCGAAATCCGCGACCTACCCATCAGACCTCACCGCCCGGATGGCTGTGGGCACGGTGAGTCGCTGAGGCCTCCAGGGCAGGGGAGTGGACCTGTCCGAAGCTTGCGAACTGACCAACCCGACAGGAGGCGACGGAAGCCGAACCAACCTGGGTGCGGGGGGAGAGCCCACCTGCACCAGAGCGCTCAAAGTGGAGAGTGGTTCAAGTCTCAGAGACCCTTCAGGCCCGGGATTCGTTGGAATCCCGGGCCTGATCTGTCGGGCTGACAGGATTTGAACCTGCGACCCCTTGACCCCCGGAGGAACAGGGACCCCGCGGCTCCCTCGATCCTCTTGATTCCCGGGTGCCCGCCGGAGGCTCGTGCCCTACCGCTTGCCGTTATCCGCTGCCCGCTTGCGGAGACGTTCCCGTGCGATGAGGAACTCGATAGCGAAGGCCACCGGTGCGAGGGCTGTCGCAGGCCAGGTGCCGAGTGTCATGCCGAGGACTCCTTGCAGCACGATCGTGGCTCCGAAGGCGAAGCCCAGTGTGATCAATCGGGGCCGCGCGTTGCCCCCGATAGCAGCTAGACGGCGTGCCCAGCGCCGGTCAGTGATCCAGGCACTGAACGCCGGGATCCCCGAGACCGCTGAGACTGCGGTCAAGACCACAACCCACGACCACGGCAGGCCTCCGACCGCGAAGACCAGGACGAAAGCGACCGCGATTACAAACGTGCCTTGGGGCCGCAGGCGCCTCCAATAGGCCGCGCTTTCCTCCGGGCTCTCGGTGGGGTAGCGGAACGTCATCGGGACCATCCGGCGCCGGTCACTGGCTCGCTCCCACAGCCTGCGGTTTCTGCCATAGCGGGAGGCTAGCGGATTGGGCCGGTAGGCCGTCGGGGTGCGGTGGGGTGCGCGGAGGGCGCGAAGCGCCCGCAGCGCGGGGCCCCATCGCGGGGCCCCGCCGGTCGGACGGCCCAGCGCGCCGGAGGCGCGCCTTGAGCCAGTAAAGAAAATCATCCGGAACTTGGACCACTTCGACCGACAGATCCCGATGCTGCGCGCCCTGGTCGACCACCTCTACCCGCGGGTCGAGCTGACCCAGTGGTGGCCTCAGATCGAGCACGTCGCCCAGACCATCGGCCACACACGAGCCGCCGAGAAGCGTGAGCACCTGGACGTCACCTCGGTGCGCAAGATCATGACCGAATACCTGGCCGACCTCACCACCGACCAAGCCCAGTCCGACGCCGACACCAGCGCCGATCGCACGGCTCAGACCGACTCAGCACCGGTCCGGGGGGACCGATCGCCGATCGATCCGCTCGTACATGCCTGGCTCACCCGGCACGCCGACCTGATCGCCACCCGTCTGGACGCCCTGATCGACGATGCGGTGACCAACCCGCAGCCGTGGATGGAGACCGTCGCCCGCCGCCCCCGGACGGCCCCGCACGCGGGGACTGGCAGGCGGCGATGCGGCAGGTGGTGGCGTACTGCGACCGCTACCAGGTGACCGACCTAGTAGCCCCACTCGGACAGCGAGTGTCGGAAGGGGAGCGCGGTGACGCATACGCTGCCGCCGCTCGAGCCCTGGAAGCCATCACGACCAACGACGAACTGGGAACCCGACAGCTCGGCCGTCCTGGGCCGCGGCCCCTGGACCGCGTCCTGGTGGTCCTGGCCGACGCACGAGCCCGCGCCGCCCAGATCCGCTCCAACGCTGACGAACGAGCGCGACGCGACGCCGCCGACCGGGAACCCGAGCAGTCCGGCGGCTGGGGCTGGTAGGAATTTCCACAGCGCCGCATCATCCGGAGTCGTTAATAACCAAGGCGCGGAACGCACTCTGACGGCCAGTATCCACAGATTTGTCCCCGTGTTATCCACAGGTTTCGGCCGGTCCGCGCTCCGGGGTCTCCTGTCGGGGACCCGTCGGTATCGTCGCTGCACAGGACCGGCGTCGGCGAGTAACGGCCGCTCGCTGTGGTCGACCGTGATGGATGGGTCCTCCCGGTCGGGCCTGGTGAGCGAAGCGTGACAGGTGGTCGTGCCGTCCTGATCGGCCCGCGCACGCCCGAGCAGCTGAACGATCTGCTCACCAGCGCCGACGTCGTCCTGGACGCTCCCATCCTGGATCGCATCGACGAGATCGCCGAACCCGGCAGCGACATCAACCCTGCCGACAACTTCGACGCAGTCATACCCGCGCTCGCCGACAAGCACTTGCGCCGCCGGCGCTGACCGCCGTACCGAAAAGGATACCCATCATGGCACCACACAACCCGATCCCTGACGCCGTGACTTCGACAATCATCAAGGCCTGACCCGAGACCTCGTCATCGCGACCGGCTTCGCGGTGGTGTTCGTCGAGTACACCCCGATCCCCGAGGCGATCTACCCCACCCAGCTGCGGCAGAGCTTCGCCGCACTGCAGTGGATCGGACGGAACGGCGCTGCCGGGACTGGACGCGTCGAAGATCGCCGTCGCCGGTAACAGCGTCGGCGGCGACCTCACTGCTGCCCTGACCCTGTACGCGAAGGACCACCCAGGAGCGGAAGCACCGGCGGTCAGCGTGCAGCTGCTGCTGTTCCCGGCGCTGGACTCCGACGTCGAGAGCCAGTCGTACCAGGACTATGCAGAGGGGCGGTTCCTCGCTCGGGACTTCATGAAGTTCGGCTGGGACACGTACACACCCACCGACGAAACGCGGAACGACATCTATGCGGCACCGCTGAAGGCGAGCGTCGCCGAGCTGACAGGCCTGCCTGCAACCGTGATCCTGACCGCGGAGAACGACCCGTTGCGAGACGAAGGCATCGCATACGGCCGCAAGCTCGGCGAGGCAGGAGTCGAGGTCGTCAGCATCGAGTACATCGGTTTGATCCATGACTGGATGCTCCTGAACCCGATCCAAGGTGTCCCGTCGGTCCAGGCATCCTTCCGTCACGCCGCGGCAGAGCTTGTGCACCACCTGAGCTGACCGGGTCACCGCGCCCCTGGCGGCAGGTTTCCCCTCCCATGCCGGGCACCAACGGCGAGCGAGGTGCGACGTCCGGGGAGACTGTCCTCATTTCTGACGCCGCGCGGGGCGGTCGGCGGAGACGAAGGCGCCGGTCGTGAGGTGGAGATGTCAAGTAACCACTTCACGACCTGTCGGTCTCGAAGAATGTGGCGGGGTCGACGCCGTCGACACCCACGCCGATCAGTGGCTGGGGCGGGGGACAGGGCTCCACCGTTTGGGTGAGGAGAACACCAGCGAGGTCATCGGGCGTCCGTTGTCGTTGAGCCTGTCGATGAAGGGCTCGAGGTCGCTGAGACTTTCCGCGACGACGCGGAGGATGTGGTCGCTCTGGCCGGCGACGCGATGGTCCTCGAGCACGCGCGGTTCAGCGGTTGCCTGCGCGGCGATCGTGTAGGACTGCTTCCGTCCCGCACTGGCGATGTGGACGAACCCCTCCACCCCATACCCGACCGAGGCCGGGTCGACGCGGGCGCTGTAACCGAGGATCACGCCGCTTCCCTCCAGCCTGCGGACCCGGTTCGCGACCGCCGGGGGCGTCAGACCGACCTGGCGGCCGAGCTCGCGGTACCCGATGCGCGCGTCCTGCTGCAGCGCGGTGAGGATCTGCCAGTCGATGTCATCCAGTTCAATCATGCCCGCACCCTAGGGTCAGAGAGGCACAATGTAAAGTATCTCGCGCCCAACACTTTCCATCCTGTCTTTGCCCGGCGCGCCGCGCGTCCTATCGTCGTGTCTACGGCCGACCTGGTGCACTGCCTGGCTTGCCGGCTCGATCGTTGAGCGCGCTGGAGTGGTGCCGAGACGGAGGAAGGAATGGAGAGAGAAGTGAAGACAGAGACAGCGATTCTTGCTGGTGGCTGCTACTGGGGGCTGCAGGAGCTGCTGCGTCGGCAGCCGGGTGTCCTCTCGACCACCGTCGGATACATCGGTGGTGACATCGAGAACCCGATCGGGTACGACATCGGAACGCACGCGGAGTCGGTAGAGGTCGTGTTCGATCCGGTGGTGACGAGCTTCCGGGAGCTGCTGGAGTTCTTCTTCCGGGTGCACGACCCGTCGACGCGCAACCGCCAGGGCGGGGATGTCGGCGTGAACGTGCGCTCGGGCATCTTCTACACCAGCGAGGAGCAGCGTCGGATCGCCGAGGACACGATCAGTGAGGTCGATGCGTCGGGCAGGTGGCCGGGCAAGGTGACCACAGAGGTCACGGCGGCCACCCGGTTCTGGCCGGCCGAGGACGAGCAGCAGGACTATCTGCAGCGTTACCCCGGCGGATATCAGTGCCAGTACGTGCGACCCGAGTGGACCTTGCCGGAGAGGCCGGACGCTGCGGCCGCCTGACCGCAGAACGAGGAAGCCTGCCAGCGGCTACGGTCACTGGCAGGCTTCCTGTGTCAACGCTCGGAATCACGGCGTGGATCAGCGTGCGGCGCGGCGGTGAGCCGTCAGAGCCCGTTGCGCTTCACGGGCGTCTTCGCGCTCCCGATCGGCCTGCCGCTGTCGAACTCTCGCCGGCCCTTCGCGACGGCGAGCTCCACCTTCGCCCGCCCGTCACTGAAGTAGACCGAGAGCGGGATCAGGGCGTACCCGCGCCGGCTGATCTGAGCATCGATCTTCAGGATCTGCTTCTTGTGCAGGAGCAGCTTCCGCGGTCGGCGTGGGGAGTGGTTGCTCCATGCGCCCTCGGTGTACTCGGGAATGTGCACCGCATCCAGCCAGGCCTCTGCTGCGCTGATGAATCCGTGCGCGTTCGACAGCGAGATCCGGCCCTGCCGCAGCGACTTCACCTCCGTGCCGGTCAGCACCAGCCCTGCCTCATAGGTGGACTCGATCAGGTAGTCGTGCCGTGCGCGCCGGTTGGTCGCCACGACCTTCCGCCCTCGTTCTCCCGGCACAACCAACTCCTATCTGTTGTCGCAGTTCCCACGCAACATTAGTAGCGTCGATGCCGCCAGTACATGCACATTGTTAAGTCTGAGTGCTCTTGCACTTGTCATAGTGTGTTCACGACGGGGGGTGGCGTCGTTATCGTCGCAGCATGGTCCTGAACACTCGCAGCCTTGCCCGCTCCGACCGGCGATCGAAGCCCCCCGGCTGGCTGCTCTTCGTCGTGGTGTCGGTGCTGTGGGGGATTCCCTACCTGTTCAACGACATCGCGCTGCGGGAGATCGGCCCGCTCTGGATCGCGGCGGGCCGCACGATCATCGCCGGCCTCGTCCTGGGGCCCGTGCTGCTTCGAGGCGGACGCTGGCGCCTCCTCATCACACGGTGGAGGGCATTGCTTCTCGTCGCGATCGTCGAGGTCGTGCTGCCGGTCAGCCTGATCACATTCGGCCAGGAAGACGTGCCATCCGGGACGGCCGGGGTCCTGATCGCCCTCGAGCCGATCTTCGTCGCCGTGATCACTCTGATCCTCGTGCGCGACCACGGCCTGGCTCTCACGGGCTGGTTGGGACTGGTGATCGGAATCACGGGCGTGGGCGTCCTCCTCGGCATTGAACTCACAGGCCCGTCTGCGCTGCTGATCGTCGGCGCCGCCCTCAGCTACGCCGTCGGCGCCGTCCTGATCTCCCGCCTCTTCGCCGATGCCGACTCGCTCACGACTACCGCGGCGATGATCCTCATCGCTGCACCGATCCTGGTGGCTCTCGCCCTCGTCGCGGAGCCCGTTACCGTGCCCACGCCGACGACGTGGGTCGCCCTGCTGGTGCTCGGATCGGCGTGCAGTGCGGCCGGGTTCACCACGTTCTTCGCGCTCATCAGACGTTCCGGTCCGACCATCGCGTCGTTGACCACCTACGCATCCCCGATCATCGCGGTGCTGGCCGGCTTCCTCGTCCTTGGCGAGAGCATCACCCTGCTGCAGGCTCTCAGCAGCGCCCTGATCCTTGTCGGCGCCGCCCTCGTCCTGCGCAAGAAGAGGCCGACTGCGGCGCCCGCTAGAGACGGGTCGCGACGAGCCCATCGATCAGAAGGGTGATGAGCCGGGAGGCGAGCTCGCGCTGGTGCTCATGCCCGCTGATCAATGTGATCCCTCCCAAACCCATGAGCGTGTCGCTGGCGTCTGCATCAGCCCGAATCACGCCGGCGCTGACCCCCGCGTTCAGGAGCTCGGCGACGGCGCGGCCGAGGGCGTCGCGGCTGTGCGCACGCAGCCCCTCCTGCGACGCGAGGATCGCCGGCAGCGCGTCGGCCATGCCCCGCTTGGTGAGCATGTAATCCACGAACTGCTCCATCCACGCCCGCAGCGCCGGCACCGGCTGAAGCTGTGCGAGAAGAGCGCCCGCGGAGGTCTGCAAGCGGTCGGTCTCCTGCCGGTACGTGGCCTCGATCAGATCGTCACGAGTGGGAAAACGGCGGTACAGGGTGCCGATGCCGACGCCGGCCTCGGCGGCGATCGCCTTGAGCGACGTGTCCGCCCCGTCGCGCGCAAAGCTGCGGGCGGCGACCTCCAGAATGCGCTCGTAGTTGGCCTGGGCATCGGCGCGAAGTGTGCGAGCCATCGGTTCCTCCCTTGCATCCGGACGCGGCTCCGCTTACGACAGATGCATAAGCGGACGCGGCTCCGCTTCAGCATATCGCGAGTGCCACACGGTTCGGCACACTCTCCGCCGCAGGAAGAACAGAACACCATGTCAGAGCGCATCACGACGCCATACGGCGCCACATCCACCGCCGCCGAGGTCATCGCCGGCGTCGACCTGACCGGCAAGCGTGCCCTCGTCACCGGTGCGGCCGGGGGCCTCGGGTACGAGACCGCCCGGGCCCTCTCCTCGGCAGGCGCCGAGGTCACCATCGCCGCGCGCAACCTCGATGCGGCCACCCGTGCCGCGCAGGAGATCCAGACCGGCACCGGAACTCCGGTGCACGCTGCACGACTCGATCTCGCCGACCTCGACTCGGTACGCGAGTTCGTCGCCGGTTGGAGCGGACCTCTGCACATCCTTGTGAACAACGCCGGCGTGATGGCCACCCCCGAGCAGCGCACGGTCGACGGCCACGAGCTTCAGTTCGCCACCAACCACCTCGGCCACTTCGCACTCGCCGTCGGACTGCACGGGGCGCTGGCCGCCGGCGGCGGCGCCCGTGTGGTCGTCCTCAGCTCGGTCGGGCACGTCAACGGCCCGGTCCGCTTCGACGACTACGACTTCACCACCGGCCCGTACGATCCGTGGCTCGCCTATGCGCAGTCCAAGACCGCGAACATCCTCTTCGCCATCGAGGCCGCCAAGCGGTGGGCCGAGGACGGGATCACCGTGAACGCGTTGAACCCTGGCCGGATCTGGGGCACCAACCTCGGCCGCCACATCGACACGCCCCCGCAGAGCTTTGATCCGAAGGGCTCGACCGGTGTGTCCGAGAAGACCGTCGAGCAAGGCGCCGCAACCTCTGTCCTGCTGGCTGCCTCGCCGGTCGTCGAAGGGGTCACCGGTAGGTACTTCGAGGACTGCCAAGAGGCGGAACCATTCACGCCAGGGGTCCGTCGTGGCGTCGCCGAGTACGCGCTCGACGCCCACAACGCCCGTCGCCTCTGGGACCTGTCCATCGAGCTGACCAGAGCGGGCGATTGACCGCCTGACCGGAGGGCGCGCGCGTTCATCGCCGGTGGTGAGTCCGGCTCGGGCCGGTCCGCCGCCCCTCGCCGGTCGTCAGGTCGTTCCCGGCGCCGTCGGACGCGGGCGCGCCGGCCATGGTCTCGCGTTTCAGCGTGGGGGAGGGCGAAGGCCGCAGCTCGCCAGTACCCTGGATCCGCGCCGGGTGCCCACCTCGTGCAGTGGCGAACACACTTCCATCCGGAGACTCGCCGCTCCCGCTGGCTCGGCCGGTGGCTAGGACAAGCCGACGGCGGACACGGCACCCTTCCCGGCACGGGCTCCTCATCGCGGCCGGTGGCCGCTGGGCTCGAGGATGACCTTGCCGACCGTCCGTCCGGACTCGAGCAGCTCGTGGGCGCGGTTGGCCTGTTCCATCGGGAAGACGGTGTCGACGACGGCGCGGATGGCACCGGCTTCGACGAGCGGGATGACATCGCGGGTCACACCGGCGACGATGGCGGCCTTCTGGTGCGCGGGGCGGCCTCGCAGGAGCGTCGCTGAGATGCTGGCGCGTCGCGCCATGAGCTCCCAGAGATCGAAGGCGACCGGTCCGGACCCGGAGATGACGACCAGGTGCCCGTCCGGCGCGAGGCACTCCACGTTGCGCCGCAGGTAGGTCGCGCCGACGATGTCGAGGATGGCGTCGACTCCTTCGCCTCCCGTCGCGTCGAGCGCCGCGGTGACGAAGTCGTCGGTGCGGTAGTTGACCGCCTCGACGGCCCCGAGCGCGATCGCAGCCCGGGTCTTTTCTGTGCTCCCTGCTGTGGTGATGACGCGAGCGCCGATCGCCGTCGCCCATTGGATCGCGAACGATCCGACACCGCCGCCGGCTCCGTGGATCAGGACCGTCTGACCGGCGGTGAGGCCGACGGTCATGGCGAGGTTGGAGTAGACGGTGCAGGCGGCCTCGGGCAGTGCTGCTGCTTCGATCAGGGTGAGGCCTCGGGGGACCGGCATCACCTGCGCGGCGGGTGCGATCACCTCTTCCGCGTAGGCGCCTCCCGCGACCAGTGCGCAGACCTGATCACCCGGCTGCCAGGTGGTCACGTCGCGCCCGACGGCCGTGATGGTCCCCGCGCACTCGAGGCCGAGTCCGGGAGGAGCACCAGGGGGTACCTGGAACTGGCCTCGGCGTTCGAGGAGGTCGGCGTTGTTCACGCCCGCTGCCGCGACCTCGATCCGTACCTCGGCCGGCCCGGGTTCTGGTTGTTCCACCTGCACCATGCGCAGAACGTCCGGGCCTCCGGGGCGATCGAACCGTATGGCTGAGGACATCTATGCGCTTCCTTCCACAGGCGTCGGTGACCGGAGGGGCTTGTGGCTCCCCTCCGGTCACCTGGCTACCTGGTGCTCGTCAGGGGTTCTCGCGGCGTGGCTCAGGCCTCGCTCGGGGCTTCGGCAGCGCGCGCCTTCGCGAAGTTCGCGATGCTCTGCGCATAGTGCGGGGTCTCGAGCAGGCAGTGCTCACCGGAAGCGTGCTGACGAGCAGCGGCAGCGTCCTCGAACGTCTGACCGTTCTCGATGATGAACTTCAGGAAGTCCTCGGTCGGGTGCGACGTGACGGTGTTCACGTACCGGAGCTGGTCGCCCTCGAGCTGCTCGATCCTGAGCTCCCAGATGACCTGCGTCGTGGTCCAGCCAGCCGCCGAGTACACGTCGGACAGCGACACCATCTTGCAGTAGTGCGGTCCCGCCACCTCGTAGCGGTACTGCTGGATGACCAGCCCGGTGCCGATCATCTCGACGTTGATCGACATCGGGGTGCCGTCGTCGTCCACCGTGTAGCCGGCGGCCTTGTGGTCGCCGGGCGCACAACGCTGGTACTCGTGGGTCGGCAGGGTCTTCAGCCACTGCTCGATGTCGACGTGGTCGAACGGGGCGGTCACATCAGCGGTGACCACGGCGTGGGACAGCACGAGGTCTTCGCGGACAACAACACTCATCGGACTCTTCCTTCCAGTTGTGCCGGATCTCCGGCGCGGATGCGTGACCGAGGCCACGTCATCGGGTGTGAGACCCGCATGAGGAAAGTAGTTTCGCGACGACGGCTCCCACATCCCCCGTCCTGAGAGCTCACCTCGCATGCCCGGCGCGGATGGTGCGAGCGATGTCACCGGTGGGGCACTCGCACGCGTGCCGTGCCGTATCTTTGACAGGGTGCTGGCTGACGGCGGACGGGCGCGCCGAATCGGCCACGACGCGTTATCTGGGAACTGGGCCGGCCGGTACCGTGTGCCCATCCGCGGCCGACGGCACGAGGCCGACGGGATCGAGCACGGGTTCGAGGCAGCCGTTTCGGGCAAGCGCGCTGTCACCGTGCTCTCCGGGGACCCAGGCATCGGCAAGACCCGCTTGCTCCAGCATGCCCTCGAGCTCGCGGACGGCCGCGGCTGGCCGACTGTGGTCGTCGCACCGGACATCGACTCCGCCATGACGCCGCTCGGCGCCCTCATCGAGGCCGTGTCCCGCACCGATCCGCCACTCGTGGCGACGAGCGACCTGGCATCCGTCATGCAGGGCGTCGCCCCCCAGTACTGGCTGACACGAATGATCGCCGAGAAACTGGAAGTGGCCGCCAGCCCGTCGGGAGTGCTCGTCGTCGTCGACGATCTGCAGTGGCTCGACGCGGGCTCGCTCGGAGCTCTCACGGCCCTCATCCGTGACCTCCAGGGCGTTCCGATCTGCTGGCTGCTGGCTACCCGTACCGGGGTCTACAGCACCGCCCATCAACGCTTCATGTCCCAGATCGCCGACGTGGGCTCGATCGTCGAGCTGCAACCCCTCGACCCGGCGGCCGTGGACGCGATGGCGCGCGATGCCCTCGGCCGGGTACCGGGGCCTGGGGTGGAGAACGCGATGAAGCGAGCGGCAGGATTCCCGCTGCTTGTCCTCGAGCTCCTGCAGGGGCTGCAGGAGGAAGGGCTGCTGCGGTCAGGGCGCGGCATGGTCGATGTTGACGACGAGACGATCCCTGCTCGCTTCGGAACCTCGATCCGCGACCGCCTGCGCCACCTGAGCCACGACGCTCTGCGGGTAGCCCAGGTGGGGTCTCTCTACGGGCGAGACTTCCCGCTCAGCGGCGTACTGGAGATCCTCGGCCGGACCGCGACCGAGGCGGCACCTGCTGTTCAAGAACTTCTTGACCTCGGCTTCATCGTCGACCGCGGCAGCTCGTTCGCGTTCCGCCACGACACCGTGCAGTCGGCAGCCAGGGACAGCCTTTCCCCCACACTGCGCCGCGCGATGGCACGGGAGGTGCTGCACAGTCGCCTCCGTGCGGGAGAGGGTGTCGCCACCCTCGCGACAACGATCGTGTCAGTGGTCGAGGCCGGCGACGACGATTCCATCGACCTGCTCTTCGCCGCGGCGAGACAGCTCTCCAGCATCGACATGCGCGGCGCGGCCGACCTCGTCATTCTCGGTGCGCGGCTGACCAGCGGGAACCGGAGCCACGCCGAGCAGGTCGCAAACCTGCTGCCACTCGTCCTTGCCGGCGGTCTCGTCGAGGACGCCATGGAGATCATCCGCACGCTGCGGCCGCTCCTGAGCGCGGACGCACGTGCTCGCGTCGGCCTGGCTCTGGCACGCCAGCTCACCGAGTCGAGCTTCGAACAGGCGATCGTTGAGACCTCGGCCGCCTTGGAGATCCCGGGCCTCTCCGATGAGACAAAGGTCCAGCTGCTCGCTGTCCGTGCCCTCAACTTCGCCAACAAGGCCGACTGCGGCGGGACCCGCACCAGTCTGGAACAGGGGCGAGCGGTCGCCGACGACGACCGGGACGGGCTCGCGCTGGCCACGATCGACGCGACCGAGTCAGTCCTGGTCTTCTACGAGAACCACTTCGACCGGGCCGAGAAGCTGCAGCGGCACGCTCTCGCACGGATAGCGCGAACAGGTACTCTCGCAGGTCTATGGCTGCCGGAGGGTCTGTGGCTCCCGTTCATGCGGAACAGCACCGGTCACTGCGAGGAGGCTCTTCGCCTGACCGAGGACGGCCTGGCCGAGACGCGGACGGCGAAGAACGTGATCGCCGAGGCGTACTGGATGATGCTTCGCACACGCATCCTCCACGATCTTGGCCGGCTCGAAGAGGCTCGCACACAAGCAGAGACAGTTGTGGACCTCGCAGCGAGACTCGGGCTCGGCGACTTCACCAACGCGACCGCCGGCGTCGTGCTCCACCGAATCTCCCTGCGGACCGGCGACGTCGAGCTCCGGGACACCATCCGTCCACTCATCCAGCAGCTCGCTGACGGGGCGGGGCTCACCAAGACCGGCCGATGGAGCCTGGCTCTGGAAGCCATGGACCGGGGGCGGCCACACGACGCCTACCAACACGCTGGCCTGGCGCTGGCGTCGCTACGCGAGGCAAGCCCGTCGATGACGACCCCGGCAGACTTCGCGGACGACATCATGCTGGCCCTCATCTGTCATCGGGTGGATGAGCGTCCCTCGCTGGATCTCGTGGCAGCCGTGGCCCAGGAACGAGCCGATCTCAACCCCGAGAGCTCTCTGGTTCGCGCCGTGGCTACCGCGACGCGTGGCATCCGGGACCGTTCGTCTGCCGACCTCAGGGCCGCAGCTGACTTGCTCGGCACCGTGCGCCGCCCACTCGTGACAGCTCAGGTGCTGGAGGCCGCCGGGATGTTCTCCCTCGACCGAGAGGCCGCCACGAACGCGCTCACAGAAGCCATGCGACTTTTCGACGACCACGGCGCGACCCGCGACGCAAGCAGGATCCTGCACTCCCTGCGCAGTCGAGGAGTCCACAGGCGGCTGAGATCCACGAGCAGGGACGCTTCGGGGTTGTCATCTCGTGAACACCAGGTCGCGCAGCGTATCTACGCCGGGCTCACGACCCAGCAGATAGCCGACGATCTGTTGTTGTCGCCACACACAGTCGTCACGTACATCCGCCATATCTACGCCAAATGGGGCGTGAAGACGCGAGGTCGCCGAGCACTTTCTCCGGCTCTCGGATCGTTCCGTCCCCGGCCGAGATCCGGGTAGTCAGTCCTTGGGCTGACGCCGCCGCGAGGATCGACTCGCCCCCGACGACGTGTGCGAAGCATTCGGTGCGTCCAGCCGTGCAGACAGGCGCGCGTGAGGCTCTCACGGTTCACCTTGTAGAACTTCGCCGCCAGAACCTTGAGTCCCCAGTGCGCGACAAGAAACCTGCGCAGTACGTGCGGGGTATCGAAGGTGCGGGAGGCGAGGCTCCGGCGGGGTGACTGTTGGCTCAGGCCAGCGCTTCGGGGGTCGGTCCCAGTCGCGGGTGTGACGTCGGGCCGGCGGTCCTCGTAGTCGCTCGACAGCAGCGAAGACGAGCTGATCATGTCGGCGGTAGCCACGTTGCAGACCATGGGCACGTTCCATACGGCACCGTGACATCCCGCCGTGGTTCGATTGCATCCTCTCGGCGGGGAGCGGTACGCCGCCCTGATTCCCCCGCAGCGCTCGGCCGAAGGGCGAACTAGCAGGTCAGGGCAACAATGCGCAGTTCAACGTCTGAAGTCGAGTACGTCATCGGCGACCGCAAGGACCGGCCAGACGTTGCCGTCGGCGTCCCGGAGCTCGTAGGCCGGGAGCAGCAGCACCGCGCCGTCCGGCATGGACTGCTGCGCCACACCGAGACGGCCCGACGTGATCGTCACGTCAGTCACCGGCCAGGCGATCTGGGCGCCCGGGGTCGGGGTGGGGGGCACCGTCGGGTTCGGGGCGGGCATCATGTCGCTGCTGGCCGTGTCACCCTCCTGTGCGGTGCGGGCGTCCGCCGCCTGCGCGATCATGCCGCCCGAGGCGCCGAACCGCGGGTCACCCAGGCGCTCCACGGCCTCGGTCTCGCTCACCACCGGGTACTGGCCGAGCGAGATCGTCTCGGCGAGGAAGCCGTACAGGTTCGTGATGCCGGACGCCGACACCGACGCGCTCCATGACAGCCCCGTGCGCTGCCCCTCGACCACCTGCCACGCCGTGACGTAGCGCCACGGGTCGCCTTCATTCGACTCGCCCGCCTCCAGCTCGAAGCCCGCAGGGTCGACGCCGAGGCGGTCCATCACGTCCCGCAGCGCGGCGACGGCGTCGCCCATGGCCGGGGCCGCGTCGGGCGTCACGGTCGGGCAGTCCGGGGCCGGGAGGATCTCCGGGCTGTCGGTGCCTGCCTCGCCGGTCGTACCCGGCTCGGCCGTGCCCGGGGAGACCGGGCAGGACCACGGGTCGCGCGCCGGGTCGTAGAAGTCGAAACTCCCCGAGCCGTCCGCGTAGACGTGGACCGTCGGGCCGTTGCCGTCGGCCGGGCCGACCACCCAGGAACCACCCTCCTGGCGCGGCTCCCCGGAGGCACCGAGCGTGTCGCCCACACGGCGCGCCGTCTCGGCCGACAGGACTCCGGCGGGGTCGAGGCCGAACGCCTCGGCCTCCGAGCCCGACGTCGACAGGCCGTCACCCGCGTGGAACACGGTGCGGCCCCAGAAGCCGTACGGGTACGACGACTTCTGGTCGGCACTCTCGGCCGCCATACCCGTGTCCGTTGCTGCCATCGGTCCGGGCGCTGGCTCGGCGCCGCGCGAGTCCGCCGCACCGACCGGGGCGTTCAGCATGATCGGCGCCTCGGCCGTGCTCTCGCTCACGCCGTCGGGGCCACCGGCCCCCACGGCGCCCGCCAGGTACCCGCCGCCCCCGACGGCGACGAGGGCCACCGCGGCAGCCGCACCGAGCCATCCGGTCCGACGCCGGGCGCGCCACGCGGCGGCAGGCAGCTCGAACGCCTCGTCCTGGCCTGGTACGTCCTTGCCCTGTACGCCGGGGTCGCCGTTCTCGTTGGTGTTCATCGTGGTCCTCCGTGCTGAACGTGTGGGCCGGGGCGGTCCCACACCCGTCATGTGTGCCGTGCGGGCCTGCTCTTGCGGGTTCCCGCGGTTGCGGGCGGCCCGTCCTCCGGCCGCGCGAGACGCCCAGCACCTGCGCGAGCTCGCGGTGGAGGAATGCGGCCCTGGCGGTTGCGCGCTGGGTGTGGTCCTGGCCTGAGCCGCATCCCGGGGAGGAAGTGGCTCAGTTGGTGTTGGCGGCGGCGTATGTGCGGATCTCGCAGGACCGTTCGGGTCTGCAGGCACGGGTGTGCTGCGGCGGCAAGAGGACTGCCTGGACCTGGCGGCGCAGCTCAGCCTTCATGACCCCGTAATACTGGTCGATAACGACATCTCGGCCTGCGACGGTGGCAAGCGTCCCGGGTACGAGCTGCTGGTGGAGCAGATCCGTGCCGGGGCGAGGACCGTGGTCGAGCGGCATCCGGTCCGGATCGAGGCGGTCCGTGGTGGGGGCCTGGACCTGAACACGGTCGAAGGGCGGTTGATGGCGCGGCAGTTGGTCGCTGTGGCGGCGTACGAGTCGGGCCACAAGTCCGACAGGATCAAGCGCGCAGCCCGCCGCGAGGCCGAGCAGGGCGCCTGGCACGGGCCGGTCCGGTACGGGTACTGCGGGCCAGGTGGTGTCCTGATCCCCGAGGAGGCGGCCGTGGTCCGGCAGCACTCGCCTGTGCAGGCCGGATACTGCTGTCCCTTCTGACATGTTGTAAACCCTGCAGTTCCGGCACATTGATCCGGGAGCGCGCAGTCGAGGGTTGTTGAACGCGCGGTATCGAAGCTCCGGGAGGCGAGGCTCCGGCGGGGTGGGAGTCGGCTCAGACCAGCGCTTCGGGGTGTCTGGTCCCAGTCGCGAGGTGTGAAGTCGGGCCGGCGGTTCTCGTAGTCGCGGGACAGGACCGGTGCACGGGAAGGCCGAGCTCGTACTCGAGCATCGTCCCGGTGGTTGGGGGGCATGGCGGTGCTGCTCACCAGCTTGGCGATTCGATGACGTCCTGTTCCGTCTCCTGCCACCGCTCCCGTCGCCGTGCTCGTCGTGCCGATAGGTTGTGGGGATGGTCAGCGAAGTACGCCCGTCCCGACCCGCCGGGCCCCGGGGTGTGTACGCGAAGACTCCTCAGCGGCGGCGCGAGATCGTCGAGGCCGCCGCGGCGGTGTTCGCCGAGCGCGGCTACTCAGGCGGGTCACTTCGTCAGATCGCCAAGGACATCGGTGTGAGCGTCACCAGCGTGATGCACCACTTCCCGTCCAAGGAGCTGCTGCTGGAAGCGGTCCTGGACCATGCGGACGCCGAGGGGATCCGGGAGATCGACCTCGACCCGGCGCGCGACGGGGTACGGACGACGATCGTGCGGCTCGCGGAGAACGGACAGGGGCACCCCCACCTGCTGCGGCTGCTCGCGGTGCTGAGCTCCGAGGCGTCCGCGGCCGAGCACCCGGCCCACGAGTGGTTCGTCGCGCGGTACCAGCGCGTTGTGGATGGCATGACCGACTGGATCGCGGTGGACGAGAGTCTCGACTTGGCCCCGGGCACCGCCCGGGTGCTGGCGCGGCGGATCGTCGCCCTGTGGGACGGCCTGCAGCTGCAGTGGTTGTTGCGGCCGGACTTCGACCTGGTCGCCGAGCTGGACGGCGGGGTTGCGGCGCTGGCCGATCAGGCGCGCCGGTCCGAGCCGCCGCACTGAGCGTGCGGCGACCCGGTCGTGTCGTGGCCCGGTCGCCGCTGTCGCCCGGTTGCGCTGCGGGCCGGTCAGTCGAGCCAGTACACCTCGCAGGTCGACACTCCACTGTGCTGTAGGGACATCGGGATCGGGAAGACCTCGGACTGTTGCTGCGCGAGCGCCGGGTGGAACCACGCGGTCCCGCCCGCCGTCTCGTCCCCGTTGAGACGGCGCAGCACCGGCCGCTCGCCGTCGTCGTGTGAAGGTGAGCGCGGGTGCTCGAGCACCGACAGCAGCCCGATCTGACGCACGCCGGCCGGGTCGTGGAACGTGAGAGTGAATCCGCGACCGGCGGCCAGGAACCGTGTCGCGCTCAGGCGGATCACGACGCCGAACGCGCCCTGGGCGGGAGCTGCGACCTCGCCGAAGGGGACGAGTCGTGTCGCCCGCAGCCGGACGCCACCGAAGCGGAGGTCGACGTGCGCGTCGGAGTCGGTTGACGGCGGGATGTGGAACCCACGGCGCTCGTGCCCTGGGTGGAGGTCGGGGTCGACGGCGGCGAGCAGCTCGAACCCGTCGCGCAGGTGGGTGGCCTCCGGTTCCGTGATCGAGTCGATGCCGAACGGCGAGACGCCGATCGCCCCGTGCTGCCCGACCGCGACGAACGCGTCGCCCACACCCTGGGCGTCCCGGCGCATCTCGGGGATGAACAGCCCGTCGGACGCGGCACCGTAGGTCGCGCAGATCTCCGAGAAGTCCCCGAAGTAGATGTCCGGCACGATCAGGTCCAGGTGCGGAGCCAGCGCCCGCCAGAGCGGCAGCATGCCCGCGACCGGTCCGCCGCTGGGGTAGGTGCCGGGGCGCTGCCCACCGGCGAGCGCGGAACCGGGCAGGTCGATCTCGCTGTCGAGCCAGGTGTTCGTGAAGAACGGCAGGGTGGTGTGGGCGCGGCCGGCCCGCGCGACCGCGTCGATGTAGGTGGCGAAGCCCCATGCCATGAAGTGCTCGTCCGCGTCGAGCCCGTCGCCGAACGCCGAGGTCCAGCCGGGCTGTGGCGCGGTGATCCCGGCCGCCTCCAGTACGTCCGCCGGAGGCGCGGCGGCGAACAGCTCCTCGGCGTGCGGGTCGTGGTCACGCGAGTGGCCCAGCAGCCCGGGCTCGTTCTCCACCTGGACCATCAGCACCGTCCTGTCCTGCGCGTCGATCTCCTCGACGCGCTGGACCATCGCGGCGAAGGCGTGGGCGTCCGCCTCCCGCGTGGCCGCGCTGAACGGTGAGAGGGTGCCAGTCCGCGCCCCCTCCTCGTCGAGGCATCGCGGGAATCGATCGGGGTCGGTCTTGACCCACGCGGGCGCATACGACGATGCGCCGTTCTTGTATGCCCCGAACCACAGCAGGATCAGCCGCAACCCGGCCTCGCGGGCCGCGGCCACGAGCATGTCCACGACCGCCGGATCGAATTGCCCCTCGACCGGTTCGAAGGCGTCCCACGGCACGGGCGCGAGAACCGTGTTCACGCCGACCGCTGCTGCCGCCGCGAAGGACGACCTGGCCGCCTCAGGTGTCGAGGCGGCGGAGTTGTGCACCTCTCCTCCACGGACCAGATAGAGCCGCCCGTCCACGACGAGCTGGGCGACGCCGGCGTCGTACCTCAGGGACGGGCTGGTGGCTGTGCGGCTCGTGGCCTCGGCTGCGACGGGCACTGCGGGCATCTTTGCGCCTTCCTCTCGCGAATGTTCTCGAAAATGTAGCAGGTGTACGGGTTTGTGTTCTACGCTGCGACGGCAAGCCCCGGTCAATGCAAAGGAGCACCCTGTGACCACCCAACCCGACACCGTGCTGTCCGCGACGACGCCTTCCGCCGGACCGACACTGCCCCGCAAGCTCGGGCGCCTCGGCCCCCTGCTTTTCCTGGCCCACGCCGGCTGGATGCTTCCGTTCGCAGCGGCCGGCACCCTCGTCCAGGCCCTGATGACCGACCTGGACCCCGTGCGCAAGGTCGCGCTCTACGCGACGCTCGCCGCGGCCGGATCGCTGACGAGCATGATCGCCACGATCGTGTTCGGCACGCTCTCCGACCGCAGCCGGTCTCGGTTCGGCAGACGCAACCCCTGGATCGCCACGGGGGCTTTCCTGCTCGCGATCGCCTCGACGCTCATGTCGCTGACCAGCAGCTTCCCGGTCCTCGTCATCCTGTGGATGGTCGTGCAGATCGGCCTGGCGGTCGTCCTGGCGCCGCTCTTCGCGGTACTGCCCGACCGGGTGGCACAGCACAACCTCGGCAAGGCCTCGGCCCTGATCGGTGCTGGTCAGCTCGTCGCTCAGAGTCTCGGAGGCGTCGTCGCGGGCGCACTCGTGACCGCCCCGCGCGAGGGCCTGCGCTGGCTGCCCTGGCTGGTCGTCGTGGTCATGATCGTGTTCGTCGTGCTGTCTCCCGAGCGCGACAACCGCGACGAGCCGCGCGCCCCGCTGTCCGTGCGGGCCCTGCTGCGCTCGTTCGTCCCGCCGAGGGACCGTGACTTCCTGCTGGCCCTGGCGGGTCGCTTCCTCCTGCTGCTGTCGTTCATGATGATCCTGCTGTACCAGCTCTATCTGCTCACCGACTACATCGGCCTGAGCGTGGAACGTGCCGGCACCGTGATCGCCACCGGTGGCGTGATCATGGCCATCGCGTCCGGCGCGGCGACCCTGCTGTCCGGCCCGTTGTCCGACCGCCTCGGCCGGCGCAAGGCCATCGTCATGACCGCCTCGGTCATCTTCGCCCTTGCCGCGCTCCCGCTCGTCATGTCGGCGCAGGTCAGCTCGTTCTACGCGTTCCTGGCCATCGGCGGCTTCGCCTACGGCATCTACATCGCGGTGGACCAGGCTCTGCTCGCGGAGGTGCTGCCCAGCGCGGAGGAGCACGCCAAGGACCTCGGCATCCTCAATATCGCGAACACGCTGCCCCAGGTGCTCGCACCCGTCATCGCGGGCGTCCTCGTCTCCAGCCTCGGCTACCAGCCCGTCTTCATCATCGCGATCATCCTCGCGCTCGTCTCCGCCGTCGTCCTCAAGCCGATCCAGCGCGCACGCTGAACACCCGGCGACGTAGAACCTGCGTGCGTGCGGCGACCTCACCCACAAATGGCAGCCGACCCAGGCCGCCAGTCCCGAACGAGACTGGCGCGCCCTGGTTCGACGTGACAGCTGTCCCGGAGACCCGGCGGGACACGACCGCCCTGTTCGCTCCGTCAGCGCGCCCGACCGGTCGCCGTCGCGAGCCCGTTGCCGTCGGTGTCCGGGCTCGCGCCTCAGCGCGGTGGTGACGGGGTGTGCGTGCTCAGTGGTGGGTGCCTGACCAGGACGACGACCACGACCGCGAGGATTGCGGCGGTCAGGCTGACCGGGATGGGGATCACCGGGTCGCACAGGACCAGGACCGCGGCCACCGGGACGACGGTGTCGACGAGCCGGTCCGCGTGGTCACGCTGGGTCGAGCGCGTACGCGACGGCCTGCTCCAGGCTCGTCGGCGGGCGGCCGAGCACATGGCGCAGATCATCGGTCTGCCGTTCCAGAGCGCCGCCTCGCGCCAACGCCATCAGGAAACCCATCGGGCCTGAGGTGTCATCCGCGTCGTGATGCGCCACCGGTCTGCCTGTGGCGGCCGTGAGTGCGTCGGCGAGCTGTGGGTAGGTCCACAACGGCCCGGCCAGGTCGTAGGCGCGGCCGACGTGGGTGTCGTCGGTCAGAGCTATGGCCGCGGCGGCGGCCAGATCCGCCCGGGAGGCGGTGTTCAGTCCCCGCCCTCCCGACGCACTCACGAGCGTTCCGGATGCCACGGCCGTGCGCAGCCCGGCGTTGATGAAGGCGTCGGAGTAGAACGGGTGACGCAGGATCGTGTAGTCGAGCCCGCTCTCCACGACCGTTTGCTCGGTGCTGTGGTGGGCGGCGTTCATGCCGTCGCCACCGCGGTCCGCCCCGAGGAAGCTGGTGTACGCGATCGTGCGGACCCCCGCGCCGGTGGCTGCGTCGATCGCGGCCAGGTGCTGCGCCGTCCGCCGGTCGGTGTCCAGCGCGGGGGAGGAGATCAGCAGGAGCCGGTCCGCGCCGCGGAAGGCGGTGCGCAGGCTTTCGGGTTGGTCGTAGTCACCACGACGTACCTCGATGCCACGTGCGGCGAGGTCCGCGACCGTGCCCGGGTCGCGGACGGCGGCCACCAGCTGCCCGGCGGGGACACGGGTGAGCAGTTCGGACAGGACCAGCCGTCCGAAGGCGCCGGACGCTGCGGAGACGACGATCATTTCGATCACCCCATGATCAGGACGACGCGGCTCGTCAATGGTCGGTGACGCCAGACAACACCGTGACGAGCACACCAGGCCACGGAATTTCGAAGTACCGGGACCTGCCCTGGGTCCTCCCACTCCCGGCGCCAGGCTCCGCGCCAGTCGTAGAGCGGTGCGGCGGTCTGGTACTCGCGCGGGTTGGGGATCCGGTCGTCCTTGCTGCCGGTAACAGTGGCACCGCCGAAGGTGCTCCGTGTGCCGTCCCACTGCTGGAGGGATGTTCACCGTGCCCGCGGCGGTAGCGGTGCGGTCCTTCCGGATGGGAGCACCTGGAGGTTAGATCTCTGACGCACCCCGATCCAGAGATGAGGGAGGGCCCGTCGTGCGCCAGGTTTGCGATGAGCCGGACATGGCGGGTGGTGTCATGTTTGAGCCCTCGCGGCGAGTGCTTCACGATGTCAGGTGATCGATGGCTTCGAAGGCCTCGTGTCGGTCCAGTCGAAGATGAGTCGCCGTGTCGCGATTCTCCACCCGTCGCTCGTTCGCACGAAGCGGTCGAGATAGCGGATCGACATGGTCACCAGGAACGTTTCGCCCTGATCATTGAGGATGTGGAACGCGATGCAGTACGTCTCGCCGTCAGCTTCGTCGTCGCCGACGAAGCTGACGGTT
The DNA here is from genome assembly GCF_030209445.1 of Promicromonospora sp. MEB111. Lineage (GTDB taxonomy): Bacteria > Actinomycetota > Actinomycetes > Actinomycetales > Cellulomonadaceae > Promicromonospora. Next base: position 356,331 of record NZ_JARVSD010000016.1, on the reverse strand, counting down.
GATTGGCCGTTGAGGTACGTCGTCGCCTCATACTGCCTGATGAGGCTGGCGAACGTCTCCGCCAGACGATCGCGCCCTTCAATCTCGTCCAGCGGGTCGTTGTGGGCTGGGTCGCCGTTAAAGAGGATGACACGGCCGTCGTCCACGAACACGGACGCTTCCAAGCGGGCGTCACGGCGGTCGGCCCCACGAGCATACGTGTCGACGAGCTCGCGGATGGCGATGCGGTCCTGAAGCCGCTGGACGGTGTCGATCACAGACTTCCCTTCTCGTGGGGCGCGCCGCGCACGACGCGGTTCGTTCACGGCCGCTGCTGCATCGGTGGCGGAGTGCCGTTACGGCTGCTCGCCCTCGCCGAAGAACGTCGCAACGGTCTGGATGACGCCGTCCCGCACCGTGATCACGTCGACCCCGTGGATGACCGGGGCGCCCTCTGGCCCGAAGGCCCATGGCAACGCCCCGATCCCGTCGCCTACGTACTTGCGGCCGTCGGCCGCGAAAACGAACGCTTCCGGAGCCTGCTGCAGGATTTCCGCCGCCTTGGCCTCCAGCGCATCCCAGCCATGGACGACTTCCTCCGGGTCGGTGAAGCTGACCTCCGTGGCGTAAGTGCGCTCGATCGCAGCTCGCCGGCTGGCCGCATCGCGATTGCCGAACACCTGGAAGAGGTTCGCCTCGAGAAGTTCAGACACAGTTGCCATGGTGGTGACCTGCTTTCGACTGGAACGGATTCACGGGAAGAGTCGCACCCACGCCGCACGGGGGCAATGCAGCGGCTCGAAGATCAGTCAACTGACGTATGCCCACAGTTCTGTGTCAGTCCTGCCGCGGCGCGCTGACTGGTCCTGCAGGCGACGAACGCCGGTAGACGGGCCTCGTGCGATCAGGCGTGTCGGACTCTGTGCGTGACATGGCACGGCACCTTCTCGGCGATCATCCTTCGGGTTCGAGCAGATGGTTGTGCGTCATGAGCGCGGTCCGCAGCTCCTTGTAGCCGACCCGGTCGAACAGGACCGTCACGGTCGTCCCGTCGTACCGCTCGACCACGCCGGGGCCGAAGGTACGGTGCTTGACGCGGCTGCCGACTGGGAACGGCTGATCGGCGACCGGCACGGCCGTCCGGCCGGACAGGTCGTTGTCGCAGTTGCCGCACGGACCCTCGTACCGTTCACCGAAGTAGCTGAGCAGGAACTCGCGCCGGCAGCCGCCGTGCTCGGCATACGCCGCGACCATCTCCACCCGGGAGCGGGCGACTTCTCGCCGGTCGTGCTCGACCGCCGACGCCGCCGCGACCGCCTTGTCGACATCGGTACGCGCGGTGAGCTGGAAGCGGTGCGTGGCGGTGACTGCCCGTGCGTCGGTCAGCCGGCCCAGCGCGCGTTCGACGGTGGCCGGGCTGAGCAGGCTGACCGCGGCGAGCTCGGCGACGTCCGCGGGGTGGTGCTCGTCGATCGCGCTGGCGACCGCGTGGAGGTCCTCGTCGCGGACCCCGCCCGAGGCGAAGAACCGGTTGATCCCGAGATTGGCGTGACGGTAGAACAGCTCGATGTGGGCCGGTTCGCCGTCGCGTCCTGCGCGGCCGATCTCCTGGTAGTAGGCGTCGACGGAGCCCGGCGCTTCGGCGTGACTGACCCAGCGGATGCCGGGCTTGTCGATCCCCATGCCGAAGGCAACGGTCGCCACGACGACGCGGTGCCGGTCGGCGAGGAAGCCGTCCTGGACCTCGCGGCGCTCCTTTGCTGAAAGGCCCGCGTGGTAGGCCTGTGCAGATACCTCGGCGAGCCGGAGCTCTGCGGCCAGTTCCTCCGCGTGACGGTGGGTCGCCACGTAGACGACACCCGGTCCGCGCGATGACCGGACGTGGCTCAGCAGGCGCCGGTTCTTGGTCTCCTCGTCGGCGAAGGTGTGCACCGCGAGATTGAGGTTGGGCCGGTCGAACCCACCGACCACGACGGCGGGTGATCGCATCTGCAGGCGGTGGACGATTTCGTCGCGGACCGGCGGCGCAGCTGTAGCGGTCAGCGCGAGGAGCGGCGGCCGGCCCATCGCCTGGATCGCGGCTGGCAGCCGCAGGTAGTCGGGCCGGAAGTCTTGTCCCCATTCGCTGACCAGGTGAGCCTCGTCGACCGCCACGAGGTGCGGCCGGGAGTCGGCGAGCAGTTCGAGTACGTCCGCATGGGTGAGCTGCTCCGGTGACATCAGGACAAATCCTGGACGGCGTTCCACCAGCATCTCGCGCGCCTGGTGCTGTCCGGCGCGGTCGCCAGAGTTCAGCTCCGTGGCCTCAAGGCCACCCGTGGACAGCACCCGCACCTGATCCCGCTGTAGGGCGACCAGGGGACTGACCACAACGGTCAGGCCGCCCAAGGCCAGCCCGGCAAGCTGGTAGATCGCGGTCTTGCCCGTCCCTGTGGCCAGCACCGCCAGCGTGTCCTGCCCGTCGAGCACCGCCCCGACCGCTTCAGCCTGCCCGGGCCGCAACGCGTCGTACCCCAATCGCTCGCGCGCGAGCGCCGCGATGTCCTGCATCGTGTCAGCTCCCGTTCGCCGCGACCAGCAGAGGGACGAGCCGTTCCGCGTCACTCAGCGAACCGTGATGACCGACGAACCGGCTCAGCCGCGCCTCGGCCTTCGACCGGACCACGACCGACGATCCCTGCGCCGCCACCACGACGTCGCCGATGCGGGGCAACACCCGGTCGGCGACGCGCGGCCCGAACCAGCCCTGGTCGATCGCCTGCTGCCGCCGCAGCACCTGGGCCCGGTCGCCGAGCACTCCACGCCAGTTGTCGACGACCTCGTCCACCGCTCCGGCCTCGACGTACAGGTAGCGCACGCGGCCCTCGCCGCCGAGCATCCTCACGCCGTCCCGGAGGTCGGGCTCGGTGTCGAAGTCGATCCGATCCTGCTCGCCCGCGGTGACCATCCCGTGATCGGCGGTGATGACCAGCATCGCGTCGGGCGGAAGCCCGTTCGCGATCGTCGCCGCGACGTGGTCGATCACGCTCAGCTGGTAACACCACGCGTCGCTGCCCGGGCCGTAGCCGTGACCGAGGCCGTCGAGATCCGCGTGGTAGGCGTAGCAAAGGATCCGGTCGTGCTCCCGCAGCGCGTGCAGCACCTGGCTGATCAGGTCACCCAGTGCGTGCACCCCTCGCACCTGGCCACCTCGCAGTACGGCGCGGGTCAGGCCGCTCGCCTCGATCTCCCGTGGCGTTACCAGCTGCACCGGCACCCCGGCCTCGACGGCCCGCTCGAACACGGTCCGCTCCGGCTGCACCTTCTCAGGCACGAGTCGGTCCCGAAGGTCCAGCCCTTCTCCCTGCCTGTGCCATCCCAACGCGTTGAGCAGTTCGCCGTCGACAGCGAACGTGTACCCGACCACGCCGTGCTCTCCCGACAGCCGCCCGGTCCCGAGCGACGCGAGACTCGTCGCAGTCGTCGAGGGAAACCCCGAGGCGATCGGCGCCTGCATCAAGGACGCCAGGAACGGCGCGTCCCGAGTATGTGCCCGCAGCAGTTCCCACCCCAGCCCGTCCACCACCAGCAGGCACACCTTCCGTGCTCCCGGCAGCCCGAGCCCGTTGGCGCCCCCAGGAACCCCCATCCCCGCCAGCACAGCCGGTCCCACCTCAGCCAGTGTGTGCACGCGACGTCCCTTCTCCTCACCACCAGTCTGAAGCAAACTGATCCCAAGGCGCCTGACCAGTGCGTCGTCCCAGCATCAGCCATCCAGTACTCGTCGATGGTGTGCGGGTGATTCTCGCCGTCCTGCCGCCAGACCTTGCGGGCGGCGGCCCCACGCCGGTCCGCTGTCCAGAGAATGCTCGTGGTTCTTGGATCGCTCCCCAGCGATGCGGCCCGGCTCCTGATGAATCGAGCCTGAAGGACTACAAGCCCCGGGCTGCGGGTCGGCCTATGCTCAGCACGAGCAGGAGGCGCAGGCACAAACGATGGCCCGGACACGGGGTAGGGGCCCGGCACTGGGCAATGGGGTTTCCCGGACACGAGCACGAGCCGGCGCCTGGTCCGGTTGACGGAATCAGAGAAGTTCCTGTTACCAAACCCCACACCGGACGCGTCCGTGAACTCCCAGGTCGTCAGGTCCCGGTTCTTTCGGGGCAAGTGCGTGCACGAACGAGAGGAATGACGCCATGGACCTCGGGTTGAACGACAAGGTTGCCATCGTCACGGGTGCCAGCCGGGGAATCGGGCTGGCCATCGTGGACGGTCTCGCGCGGGAGGGCGCGAAGATCGTTGCGGTCGCCCGGACCCTGACCCCCGAGCTGGAAGCGCTGGCTGCGACGGGCGTGACGCCCTTCCTGGTCGATGTCACGGCAGAGGACGGTCCGACGGCGATGGTGGAGGCGGCCGTAGAACGGTTCGGTCAGCTCGACATCCTGGTCAACAACGTCGGCGGGGTGCGGCCTCGAACCAGTGGTTTCCTGGAGGTCAGCGACGCCGACTGGAACTGGGCGCTGAGCCTCAACCTGATGTCCGCAGTCCGTGCTACCCGTGCGGCCCTGCCTGAGCTCATGAAGCGTCCGGCATCGAGCATCGTGACGATCAGCTCGGTCAACGCGGTCCTGCCAGACCCTTCGGTGATCGACTACAGCGCGGCCAAGGCGGCACTGTCGAACTTCTCCAAGTCGATCTCCAAGGAGTTCGGACCCCGCGGTGTGCGCGCGAACACCATCAGCCCAGGGCCGGTGGAAACCGGTCTGTGGCTGGGGCACGACGGCGTGGCCGAGACCGTCGCGCAGGCGACCGGCAAGGACCCCGCCGCAGTCGCGGCCGACGCTGTTGCCGGGATCCCGACCGGAAGGTTCACGACCCCACGCGAGGTGGCGGACTTAGCGGTGCTGCTGGCCAGTCCCCGGACCGCCAACGTCACGGGCAGCAACTACGCGGTCGACGGCGGCCTGCCCGAGACGCTCTGACCCATCCAGGAACCAGACGTGAGTTCGTGACCTAACTGGAAGGTGCGGAGGTCGCGCCCGGCGCGTGAGCCGGGGTACGGGTGCCAGACCGCTGGGGGAGAGCCGAGGTTCGGGAGCGCGCCTCACAAGCGAGGGGCTTGTTCCGCCAGCTGCCAGAGGTATAAGCACGCGAGCGTCCGGTATGGCCGCCACGCCTCGGCGATGCGTGTGAGCTCGGCGGGGGTAGGCGCTTTCGGCAGGCCGTAGACCTTGGCGACGACCCGGCGTAGTTCCAGGTCACCCACGGGCAGCACGTCCGGGCGGCGGAGATGGAAGACCAGGAACATGTCGGCGGTCCAGATGCCGATGCCCTTGACCACGTCGAGCTTCGCGATGACCTCGTCGTCGGGCAGCTCCTGCAGCCGGTCGAGGTCGAGAGCACCGGAGAGCATGCACTCGGCGAGCGAGCGCAGCGACGTCATCTTCCCGTGGGACAGGCCAGCTCCCGTGCGCAGTTCCTCGGGATCCTCTGTGAGCAGCTCCTGCGGCGTCGGCAGGCGATCACCGTGCCGCTCCTTCAGCTTGCGGAAGATCGACCGCGACGCGTAGCCCGAGATGTTCTGGCTCACGATCGCGCGGACAAGTACGCCATAGCCGTCCTTGGGGATGTCCGGATCGCGCAAGGACTCCGGATCAGGCGGCAGCCCGGGCGGCGCGCCGGCGCCACCGCGGGCGATCTCGTCCATGACCTGTCCGAGAATCGGGTCGACCTGCCGCAGGTGTTCCTCCGGAGTCATACCCGAGACGGTACGCGGGGTCGGGACGAGTCAGCGAGATGATCGGCGGTGCCTGAGGTGCTCCTCTGGGGTCCGGCGGCATCTGATGTCTGGAGATCGCCGGCGTCAGACGGTGAGGAAGAGATCGCGGTCGATCACGATGTCCAAACTTCCTCCTGAGGTTGCACAGCAGGAGACTCCGGTGGGCGCCACAGCAGAACGAGTCCGGGGGAAATCGCGCAACCGAAGGTCGTTACTGCCCGCCATCAGCCGGCGCTGGGCAGACGTGACGTCCTGCAACGCGGTGCTCCCTCGTCAACGAGGGTGCTCGATACCCACACTGACCGTGTCAGATACGTCATCGGACGGATGCCTGCCCGTCGCAGATCCGGAATCCTCCTGGACCATGGCCAAAGAACGACTGGATTCCGACATGCACGCCGTGCTGACAGCGAGCGACGTCCGAAAGACCTTCCCCGCGGCGTCCCAGGGTGGGGAAGTCGAGATTCTCCACAGCGTGTCGGTCAGTGTCCGTGCGGGCGAGATGGTGAGCATCGTCGGGCCCAGCGGATCAGGCAAGTCAACGCTGCTCTACTGTCTCGCAGGACTCGAACGGCCCTCTTCCGGCCTGGTCACGATCGACGGCGTCGACATTGGCGCTCTGTCTCCGCGCCGGCTGGCCGTTCTGCGACGCAGACGCGTCGGCTTCATCTTCCAGTCGTACAACCTCATCCCATCGCTGACTGCCGCGCAGAACGTGGCACTGCCGGCGCGGCTCGCGGGCCGTCACCCGGCCAGGCAGGAGATCACCGCGGCGCTGCGGTCAGTCGAGCTCGAGGCACTCGCCGACTCCCGGCCGGGCTCAATGTCCGGCGGGCAGCAGCAGCGCGTGGCGATCGCCCGGACGTTGCTGGTCAAGCCAGCTATCGTCTTCGCCGACGAACCAACCGGGGCGTTGGACGCCGCCTCGGGGCGCCGAGTCCTGGACCTGTTGCGTTCGGTCAGCGATGCGGGCAGTGCCGTGCTGATGGTGACCCACGACCTGGAGTCGGCCGCCCGATCGGACCGAGGCATCGTGCTCCGCGACGGCACGGTCCACCAAGAGCTGGCCGAACCGACTCCGGAGCAACTCCTCGACGCCGTCGCGGCGGCGGCATGACCGTCGCACTCCTTTGGTCGGACCTTGTCGAGGACCGCCGCGTATGGACCGGCACTTTCGGCGTCCTTGTCGCGGCAGGACTGGCAGCGGGCATCCCCGCGACCCTGATTGAGACGGCATGGCGCTTGCAGGCCACCGAAAGGCTCGCGCTGCTGGCAATCACCGGCACCGTCATCGTCCTGACACTCGTCAGCGTGCTGGCAGTTCTGGCGTCGGCGGTACGCACCGTGATCGAGCTGCGCCGGCAGAGGCTTGCGCTCTGGGCGCTCGTGGGGATGGTGCCTGCCCAGACGGCCCGTCTGCTCCTCGTCGAGGTTGCCATCGTGGCGGTGCTGGCCACCGCGGTCGGGACGGCCGCAGCCGTAGCAGTGTGTCCTGCTGTCGTGCGGTTTCTGCTGCACGGTTCGAGCGGCCTCGACACCACTCGGCCCACCTTGTCCTGGGTATCGGCTGCGCTCGCTGCGGCGTGCGCGGTACTTGTCGCCGTCGTCGCAGCGGTCCCGCTGGTCCGGCGGGCGTCGCAGACCGCGCCGCTCGCGCTGCTGCGACGCTCGCGCCGACACGATGTCCGCACCTGGAGCCGCGTCGCGGTCGGGGTATCTCTGACCGCGGTTGCCGTTTCTATGATGCTCGCTATTCCGCGGTCCCTCGCAACCGGTGCCGCGCAGGCCGTGCTGATCGGTCCGGTGCTGGTCGCCGCCACGAGCGTGACCTCTGCTCTGTTCGCGCCGGGCTTCGTCCGGTCGTGGACCCGGCTGGTACCGGACCGGCTCTCGCTCTCGTGGGCGCTCGCTCGTGCGGCAGTCGTCGACGACCCCTACCGCAGCAGCGCCGCGATCACCGCCTTCCTCGTCGCGATCGGACTGCCTTGGACCTTCCTGGCCGGGCAGCAGACGGTCGCAGCCGCGACCGGCGGCGGGTCCGGGGACCCTCGACCGCTCGCGATCCTGCTCGGCGGCCCCACCGTGCTGGCGGTCACGGGCGCCGCTGCCGGGCTCCTGATGGCGAGCCGCGTGCGTGAACGGGACCGTGCGCTGCTCACCGTCGCGGGAGCGGGACGGGCCTTTTCCACCCGCGTCGCGCTGTTCGAGACACTGATCCTGGTCGTCTCCGCCGCGCTGCTCGCCACGGTGATCGCGACCGTCGTCAGCGGCGGCACGAGCCTGCTGCTCGCGGGCGCAGGTGTGCGTGTGGCGCCCGAGTTGGCCTGGGGCGTCGCGGGGCTCCTCGTCGGGGTTTGCCTCGTGCTGGCTTTGGCCACGACAGTGGCGACCATCACGCGGCGGTCGGACCGGACCCTGGCGGTGATCCTGGCAGGCTGACCAGACGGCCAGGCCCGCCAGGCGCCGTACTGGTTCGCTGCGCGGCGTAGCGCTGAACCACCGTTTCAGCCCACCAGGTGTTGCTCAGCAACTACCCGCAAGCAGTTCCGCACGTTGCAGGAGCGGCGGCGGAGCTGTTCGCCTGGTCCAGGCCAGTGAACTTCGTTGAGCACGGAGGTCATCTTGCCGTGGCCCGAAGGCTGGCAAGCTGTTCGCGGCGATCACCGAGGATATGCGCTTCCCAGGCAGTGATCGCTGGCCGGGGGTCTCGGGTGCGTTGAGCTTCGAGGAGGAGCTCGGTGAGCTCGACGTGCCGTTGCAACTGGGTGGAGACGATGAGCTCGGGAGGGTCGGTGCTGTTGAGCCACGTGCGCACCTGGTCGAAGATGTCATCGATCCGACTGATGAGGCGCGGAAGGCCAGTGAGCGCGACCACCTCCCGGTGAAACGCAAGGTCGGCCTGCGCGATCTGCGTCCACCGTCCCGACTCCGACGCATGATCGATGGCCTCGAGTCTGTCCTGCAGCGGCGAGAGATCACTGTGGTTCGCCACGAGAAAGTAGATGGCCGCGGACTCGTCGGCGAACCGCAGGAGCTGCAGCTCGGACAGCGACTCACGGTCGATGCTCACGACTCGACAGGGCTTGTTCGGCAGCTTGATGACCAGTCCGCTCAGCGCCAGCCGATCGAGTGCTTGACGAACCGGCGCACGACTTACACCGAGCTCCGTGGCGAGAACCGAGTCCTTCACCGGCGCCCCGCCCGCCAGCTGCCCGGACAGGATGCGCTCGCGGATGATCGTGTGCACCTGATCGGCGATCGGTCTGCTGTCGATGACCCCATCGTTGGCGCTGCCTGCCATGACTTGGGCTTCTCCTGTTCTGGTGTGCGATGTCCTAGATCGTATGGCCGGCGTTGGTCAATGCGTCACGGAGCTGCGCACGGCTGGCGATTCCGAGCTTGGGAAAGGCCTTGTAGAGGTGAGTGCTGACGGTGCGGTGCGAGAGGTAGATGCGGTCGGCGATCTCTTTATTGGTCATCCCGCGCGCTGCCAACAGTGCGACCTGTAGCTCTTGCGGTGTCAGGACGGTAACCGCCGGCCACGAACCCTGGTCGGGTCGGGGGAGCACTTCGCCGGCGGCTCGCGCCTCTGACGCCGCGCGGTCGGCGAGCATCTTGGCCCCGACCGCGTCGAACACGGTCAGTGCGTTCTTCAGGTGAGGGCGTGCGTCGACCGGGCGTCGCTCTCGCCGGAGCCACTCCCCGAAGAGCAGGTGGGTGCGCGCCAGCTCGAACGGCGACTCGCTGAGCTCGCCGGCGCGGACTGCGCCGCGGAAATGCTCCTCGACGGCCACCGCGTCGCCGTCGGCCTCGGCGATCAGTGCTTTGCTCCGCCCGACGAGCGAGGTGAGGAAGGCAGAGCGGTAGGCGCGCGAGGCCTGGTCGGCGGCGGTCACGTTCTCCCGTATGGTGTCGACCCGGTCTGCTCGAACCGCGGCCTCTGTGCGGTCGGCGATGGCCCACAGGGCTCGGGTGGGGTGCACGCTCATGTGGGTGAACTCGATGAGTGCGTCGCGGTAGTGGTTGTGGGCGAGCGCTACGATTCCGGTCGCCCACCGGGATTCCGCGTTGGCCATGGCGAGTGGGTTGGCGGTTGCGATCTCGCGCAGGCGTGCCAGCGCGTCGTTCATGGCGGCGGGCTCGCCCAGGATGGCATAGGCACGCGCCACGGTTGCCACGCACATGGTCTCGATGAGCGGCTGGGTCGTGTCGCGTGCCATGCGGCCAGCGAACTCGGCGTCGGCCAGACCCTCGCGGATCCGGCCGCGGAGCAGGAGGAGCGACGCTCGGCCGCGCAGGGCCTGCGCCTCGTCTGCCGGTGCTCCTCGTTCGTGGAACAGTTCACGGCTCAGGCCCCAGCACGTCAGGGCGGTCTCGAGGTCCTGCAACGACTCGGCGGCGATCGCGAGCGAGACCATACCGAGCGGGAAGTGCCGCAGTTCGGAGACCAACCGGGGCAGCTGAGCCCGGATGTCCTCTTCGACCTGACCGAGGGGCGCCAGGAGGGCGAGCGCGACCGGCTTGAGCGGGCTGTCGGTGTCGACTGCCCGGATCTGCGCTTCCAGCCGGCGCCAGTCCTCCGGGGGGAGGTTGCGTCCTCGAGCGTTCAGAGCTGCGCCCCACAGGATCTGGACTCGCCGGGCAGCGTTCTCCGCGCCCGGTAGTCGAGAAGTGATCGCCGTCCAATCGGCACGAGGATGACCGCCCAGTCCCGTGGTCAGGCTGAGTGCGATGCGTGTGGTGGCGAGTTCGGCGAGCGTCTGCGGCTCCGTGGCGATCTGGTCCGCCTCGTTCAGGATCTCCAGCGCTTCCTCACCCATACCTGCCGCCCGGGCCGCATCAGCGGCGCAAGACAGGCGTCTTGCACGATCTGCCACCTGCCCCGAGAGGGCCGCAGCCCGCTGATAGCCGGCAGCAGACTCGCTCAGCGCACCCTTCGAACGAGCACGGCGAGCGGCGTCCTCCATCGCCTCGGCCACTGTGTCGTCTCGTTCGAAGGTGGCAGCTGCCTGGTGCCAGACCGCCCGGGCCGGGTCACGGATCGAATGGGCGAGTGCGGCGTGCATGCCCTGCAGGCTCGCCGTCGATGCGGACCCCAGGACCGAAGCCCGCAGCAGCGGATGCCGGAACTGCGGCCGGCCGTCAACAACGCGGAGCAGCCCACGGTCTTCCAACGGGGCGAGGTCGTCGAGCCCCAGGCCGACGGCCTTCGCCGCCTCAAGGATGTCCACCATGGGTGCGTCGTCCGCCGCCGCGGCGAGCAGCAGCAGACGGCGACTGCTCGGGTTGAGTCCGGCGGCCTGGGCAAGAAACGCGCGCTCCAGCGCGCTGGTGGTCGGCAGCGCCGAACCCAGCTCTGCCTGATTTGTTTGCGCGAGCAGAGCAGCGGACAGCTCGCTCAGCGCGAGGGGATTACCGGCTGCTTCTCGCAGTATGCGTCTGCGCGCAGCGGCAGGGAGGCCGGCTGCGTTCCGAGCCAGGAGTTCTGCCGCTGGACCTTCATCCAGTGGCGCCACCCACATCGTCTCGACCGGCATCACGAGTTCGGGCGCAGCTCCCCACGACGGGCGGCTCGTCGCGACCATCAACACCGGGGCTCCCTCCAGCCGCAGGCTGACGAAGGCGAGGGTGTGCGCGGTGGCGTCATCGATCCAGTGCAGATCTTCCACGGCGAGGAACAGGGGCTGCCGCACGGCGGCCTCCTCGAGCAGCCCCAGCGTGGCTACTCCCACAAGGAGCCGGTCTGGCGCCGGGCCGTCGGCCAGCGAGAACACGGTGGCGATCGCCTCTCGCTGGCGGGCCGGCAGTGCGGGCAGGTGATCGGTGAGCAGCGGGTGCAACAGCTCGTGGAGCGCGCCAAACCCAACCGGGGACGCGTCCTGCAGCCCGGTGCAACGCAGCACCCGATAACCAGATCGCCCTGCTTCTGCAACCGCGGCTCGCAGAAGCGCGGACTTGCCGATCCCGGCGTCCCCCTGGATGAGCAGGGACGTCCCGGCTTCATCTGACCTATCGACCAAACTGCTCAGCCGACTCAGTTCGTTCGTTCGCCCGACCATGTCGTGGGCGAGTGTGGGCCGTTCTGACACGCCGCCAGACTAAGCGCCCCGCAGGCAAAGTGTCGACACTAGACACTTCGCCCCCCGATCTACGTCACGCCACGGATGCCCTGCGCCCAGCGTCTCGATCACAGTGTGAGGACTGGCAAGGAGCCAGGGAAGTCACGAGTTTGGAGACGGACCATGCCTGGAAACCCCAAGGGCGTCGCTCTCGAGCCGGCCGCTCAGGCCTTCGTCGACGCTACGTCGGCCCCGCCGTTCCTGTACGAGCTCCCGCCGGAGGAGGGCCGCAAGGTCGTCGACTCGGTGCAGGACACCCCGATCGAGAAGCCGGACGTCGACGAAGAGTGGGTCGAGATCACCGGCGGGCCGACCGGCAGCGTGCGACTTCGCATCGTAAAGCCCGTCGGCGCCGACGGCGACCTGCCGGTGATCCTGTACGTCCACGGCGCCGGCTGGGTGTTCGGCAACGCTCACACGCACGACCGCCTCGTGCGTGACCTCGCGATCGGGTCCCACGCTGCGGTCGTGTTCCCGGAGTACGACCGGTCGCCGGAGGCGGCGTACCCCATCGCGATCGAGCAGTCGTACGCGGCTGCCCAGTGGGTGACGAGCGCTGGCGGCGACAAGGGCCTGGACACCACCAGGATCGCGGTGTCCGGTGACTCCGTGGGCGGCAACATGGCGATCGCGCTGGGCCTTCTTGCGAAGTCGCGCGGCGATGTCCGGTTCCTGAAGCAGGTGCTGTTCTACCCGGTGACGAACGCGGCGTTCGACACCGAGTCCTACGAGGAGTTCGAGGTCGGCTACTTCCTCAGCCGCGAGGGTATGAAGTGGTTCTGGGACCAGTACACGACCGACGAGTCGCAGCGCGCCGAGAGCACCGCATCACCGCTGCGGGCGAGCCTTGAGGAACTGGCCGGACTTCCCGACACGCTGATCATCACCGCGGGCGCCGACGTCCTGCGCGACGAGGGCGAGGCGTTCGCTGCGCGACTGCGGGAAGCCGGCGTCAAGGCCGCGAACGCGCGTTTCGGCGGGATCGTGCACGACTTCGCGATGGTGAACTCGTTGCACGACACCGAGTCGGCCAAGCACGCCATCTGGCTGGCCACCGCATCCCTGCGCGACGCCTTCCAGTAGTCGCAGGAACGCCCATCGTGCGTCGGTCCCTAGCGCGCAGGGGGCGTGAGCGGAGCCGCACCTTGCGCGATCAGGACTGTCGACGATGGTGCCAGTCGGCGGTCAGCGTGAAGAACGGAACGGCGTGGTGCGCCACCCGGCGCCCCGCGCCGTTCTCCATGTCATCGAGCAAGTGCGCTGGCGCCGAGCTCCCAGAGTCGGTCCGCATTCGCCGGGTCGATCGCATGGCGAGCAACACCAGTAGCGTGCCCCTCGCCCGTCTCGACGACAGGTGCCTCCTGGTTGTCCTCGAAGTACTTTCCGGTGACATCGGCTGTGAGCGGCGATGCAGCCAAGAGCACCGACGTAGCAGCGCCTTGGGCTGTGGACTTGAAGTAGGACTGGTCAATGCGGTTGCCCTCGTCGTCCATCGCTCCCATCGCCCGAAGCGTGTCATCGTCAAGGTGCCGCTGCAGCCGGGTGGTGATCCAACCTGGCATCAGAGCGTTGGCGGTGATGCCGTCGCCGTCCCATCGGCGTGATATGCCTACCGTCAGGAGCACGTCCGCGGACTTGGACTGGGAGTAGGCGTTCCATCGGTCGTAGTCACGCCGTTCGTACTGGGGGTCGGTGAAGTCGACGCCGGCGCGCAGGTGCGCCGCGGAACTCACCAGCACCACGCGACCGCCCGCCCGTGCCAGCGGGACGTGCAGGCCCTGAGCGGTCTTGAAGTGACCGAGATAGTTCGTGGCCAGCTGCATCTCCCAGCCTGCGGCACTGACCTGTCGCCGCGGAAGTGCCATGATGCCGGCGTTGCCGATCAACCCGTCCAGTGCGCCGCTCCACCCGGCCGTGAACTGCTCGACACTGTTCAGATCGGCAAGGTCCAGGTAAGCGACGTTGATCTGACCAGCTACGGGTCCCACCGATGCCAGCCACGTCCGCGCCGCCCCAGGATCCCGCACGCCGATCGTGACCTCCCCTCCCCGGCGTGCCAGAGCGAGCGTGGTCTGCGCGCCGATTCCTGATGCGCCACCGGTGACGACGAAGCGCTTGCCAGCCAGGTCGACGTCGGTGAGTACGTCATCGGCAGTCGCGCTGGCACCGAATGGAGTCTGCAATAGCTCACTCATGGTGTGCTCCCGTGTCCTTCGCGTCCGCGAGACGCTCCAGGAACCGGGCCAGCTCGCGGGGCATGTCGCCGGGCTTGCGCGAGGTGATGTACTGGCCGTCTTCGACCACGGGCTCGTCGACATACTCCGCGCCCGCCTCGCGAACCTCAGGGGCCACGTCACGCCACGACGTCATACGTCGACCGGTCGCCAGGCCCGCCGAGATCAGGATCTGCGGGCCGTGGCAGACGGCTCCGATCAGACGGCCTGTATCAGCGAAGTCGTTGACGAACTTCAGCGCCTCCGGGATCTCTCGCACCTCGGACGGAGCGAGGCCACCCGGGATGAACAGTGCGTCGTAGTCGGAGGCGGTGGCGTCGTCGATCCGTGTGACGCCAGTCTTCAGGGCCAGGCCCTTGTACCCGTTCACCTCGTCACCAGCGGGCGTGAGCACGTCGACGTCGTACCCCTCCTCGGTGAAGCGGTAGTACGGGTAGAAGAACTCGATGTCTTCGACCCGGTCCGCGGTCAGGATCGCGATGCGCCCCTTGGGCTCGACCTCCGCACGGATCGCCGCGCGGTTGTCCGGGACGTGGATGTTGGTTGTGGTGGGCATCTCTCTTGTCTCCTTCTGAGGGCTGAGTCCCTCACCCCGGAATGAACGTTCGATGAGTATCGAACATTCCGGGGTGCGGTTCTTTGACGGAGCGGCAGGCTCGACAGCTCACGACAGGTTCGTGGACGGCGCAGCACGGTCCGCGAGCTGCCGGGTCATGGTGCGCACGACGTCGTCGACGTGCAGCAGCGCGCGGACGTCGCGGGTCGCGACGCGGGCCGACGCCACGTCGACCGCTGCGCGCACCTCGCCACTCGTGCCGGCGTGGAAGGCGGCGGGATGGACGTATGACCGACGGGCCACCGCGCGCGTATTTCCCAGCAGGTGCGCCGCGACGTCGATTGCGCCGAGATCGGGGCGGCGTGACTGGGGGGCGTCGTGCGCCGTCGCCCCACCGAGCATCGCCATCACGGCGGCGGTGCCACCCCAGGTGCGGAACGTCTTCGCGGTGGCGTGCTCGGCCACCACGCCGTGGATGTACGCGTTGACCACGGTGCTACTGATGGGGTGAAGCGCGCGCGCGGTCCGCGCCGCGAACACGCGGCCGTCCGGCGCGGGACGCTGCTCGAGCAGCTCCCGCACGACCTCTGTCACGGCGGCGTCCTCGATCTCGACACGCCAGGGCCGGTGCTCCTTGCCGACGAACGTGAACACCACGGCGGTACCGTCGATGGCGACCTGCTCGCGGGTCAGCGTGGTGAGCCCGTAGGTCTCGTTGTCTCGCGCGTAGCGCCCGTTCCCGACGCGGAACAGGCCACGGTCGAGCAGCCGCACCGCCGTCGCGGCGACACGCAGCACCTGCCGGCACTCGTCGTCGGAACTCGCGGAGGTGATGTCCCGCCCCACCCGGGCGCGGAGCTGCGGGAGTGCGCCGGCGAAGCCAAGCAGGTCGTGGAACTTTGCTCGTGCTGCATTCTCGGTCGCTCTCGCCGAGTACCTGTACTGCGTGCGGCCTCGCGCGTCGACGCCGGTCGCCTGGATCCGGGCGACCGGGTCGTTCGAGGCCCACACGTCCGTCCATCCGGGCGGGACGGACAGTGCACGGAGCCGCGCGAGTTCCGCGGCGTCCTGCACGGGAGCCCCGGCGTCGTCCACCCACACCTGGCGCCGCCCGGGGAGTCGGTGCAGGCCCGGGCCACGGCAGAGTCTCACCGCGGAGGTGCTCGCGTGCGTCATGAAATGAAGCTAGGCCGAGGGTGCAGGTACCAACCACCGTAACGTTACTGATTTTGGCTGCCGGGGATCGATCCGTCGGGAGGTGCGCCTGTATGCACGGGGAGCTGTGGCCGGAGGGCCCGCCCTGCCCACTTTCGGCTGCGTCATGGCGGGACAAACGGGGGTGGTTGGTCTGGTGGCCCCTACGCCTCTCATAGTCGTAGAGGGGAAGGCTCGATGGAAGTGTGCAGGCAGCCCAGCCTGCACCTAGGGGAGCAAGACGATCCGCACCGGACTGCCGACTCGCTCCTTGAGCTGTCGGACGGCGTCGTGTGCCTGAGCCAGCGGCAGGGTCACGCTGACCGACCTGCTCAGGTCGAGCCGGCCACGTTCGGCAAGGCGGACAAGCCTGGCGAGGTGCTTGGGTTCGGAACCATAGGCCCCGACGACGGTCTGACGTCGGAAGCTGGTTCCTGAGTCCTCTGGAATGGTGACGGGCGAGCCGGCCAAGCCGACGAGCACGCGTCGCCCACCCGGTGCGAGCACTGCGAATGCCTGCTCGCGGATCGAAGGCGCACCAGCGAAGTCGAACGCGGCATCGATTCCTCGTCCCTGGGTGGCCACCTCATTGCGCCTGGCCGGCCGGTCGCACCGATCCTGGCCGAGGCGAGCACCGGTCTTCTGGTGGTTGTCACATCTGCCTGAGGCGTTCGGTCGACGATGTGTCAGAGGTGGTCGAGTCGCAGGTAAGTACGAGTCTCACCGGGTTTCACCGGAGCAGCGTGGACTGCTATGCCGGAAGCAGAGAGCGACTGGACCCGCTTGTCACCAACCTCTGACGCGCTGGCCTCTTCCCCCGGCCAGTCGGCGAGGTTCGGGCACGTGCGCAGCGCTGTGTCGGAATCTCGCCGGTCGGGAGCCCCGCCGCTCGTCGATCACGGGGGATGGACGAGCGCTATGCGCGCCATCGCTCGAGATCGTCGGTGAGCCCACCTGGAGGGGCCGGAAGTGCGGGCAGCGGGTCACCGTTGAACCGCATCCCGTCGACGACGAGCCTGAGGTACCGGCGCCACAGGTCCGGGTGGGCAGTCAGTAGGGGCTGCGCTGTCTGCTGGACCCCCGCCAGGAGCAGCACGACGTCGGTCCCGGTCAGGTCCGGGCGGATCACCCCTTGCTCGACGGCGCGCGAGACGAGGACCTGCACCTGGTCGACGAGCCGCGCGATGGCGCTGCGAAGCCGGTCGTCCGCCAGCGACGGCTCCCCGACGACCTCGCAGAACGCCCGGTCACGGACAAGCAGCTCGACGCCGGTGGCCATGAAGTCGTACAGGGAGGAACTGGCGTCATCGTCCTGCGCGAGTCTTCGTGCGGTCCCTGCCAGGCCGTCGACGAGATCGATCACGATGGACGCAAGGAGGTCCTCCTTGGTGGCGAAGTGGCGGAACACGGTGCCCTTGCCCACTCCAGCACGTTCGGCGATCTCGGCAATCGACGCCTCAGTGCCGCGCTCGGCGAAGACCTCTGCCGCCGCCTCGAGCAGCTTGCCACGGTTGCGTACGGCATCGGAACGCTCGGCGCGGTGGCCGGAGGAACCCGACTGCGCCGCGCGGCCTGTGGTGGTCGAGTTCACATGCGCAAGACTAGCACAAGCGGACCAGTCGGTCCGTTTAGTGTTACGGTGCACTAAGCGGACTGGACGGTCCGCTTGGTCTCCGGCGCATGAGTGCGACGGCAGTCGAGAGGAAGAGCTGTGGGCACGTCGTTGGACGGAAAGGTCGCACTGGTCACGGGCGCGTCGTCAGGCATCGGTAAGGAGGTCGCGTTGTCCCTGTCGCGGCAGGGGGCGCTGGTCGTTGCCGGCGCCCGCCGGGCTGATCGGCTGGCAGAGCTCGAGGCCGTCGCGCCGGGCAGGATCCGGGCCGTCAGCCTGGACGTCACGGACCGAAGCTCCGTGCAGGCTGCCGTGGACGTGGCTGTGAGCGAGTTCGGGAGCCTGGACCTGCTGGTCAACAATGCCGGCGTCATGCTCGTCGGCCCGGTGCTCGGTGCCGACACCGAGGACTGGGCACGCATGATCGCGACGAACCTCATGGGCTCGATGCACATGATTCACGCAGCGCTGCCGCACCTCCTTGCGAGCAAGGGCACGGTGATCCAGACCTCCTCGACATCAGGACGGATCGCGTCGGCTGGTTCAAGCGCCTATGCCGCGACGAAGTTCGGCGTCAACGCTTTCGTGGAGGCGCTGCGCAAGGAGGTCACGACCCAGGGGGTCCGGGTCGTGGTGATCGAACCGGGGTTCACCGCCAGCGAGCTCACCAGCCACATCCCGGATCCGCGGACTCGGGCGATGGCCGATCAGATGGCGAGCTCGATGCGTACGTTGCAGCCGGAGGACATCGCCGGCGCGGTGATCTTCGCGGCCACGCAGCCGCACCACGTCTCGGTCAGCGAGATCCTCGTCAGGCCGACCGACCAGGAGCAATGAGGACGCCGCCGTGAAGGGCCGCTCGGAGCTTCACCCGGGCCGGGCCCGCGCCGCCGCCGTGTCCGTGGGTGTGCCTGGCTACCCCACGGACACGGCGGCGGACATGCACCGGACCACGGCCTTCCATGGCGCGATGAGTCGTATCGCGGACGAAAGGTGAACACGCCTCCTTGAAGGGCGGCATTCACACCAGCCCACCAGGACGTCCAGCTCGACGGCCCGGCCCCGGAACGGGACGACCTGGCGATCCGGGGCCAACAGCGACGAGGGTCCGTCCGTGTCCCAGGGCGGGACGGACGACTCGACGACGGCTCGGCGATCCACGCGTGTCCGCTCGCGATCGGCCCACCACCGGGCCACGAACGGCAGGGCCGGTGAAGCGCACGCGGCGACGAAACCCAGGACCAGCCACGGCGTGCTGCCCTCCGCCAACGCGAACACCCCAGCACTGGCGGCCACGACACCGCCACCGACCAGCCACCTCCATGGCCGCATCCGCACCCCACCCATAAGACATATCTACGGGAATCGGTCACTGAATGCAACGAAATGCCGAGATGTCGGCGTCAATTACGTATCTGGGATTTGATGAATTCGCATGAGTGGCCTTCGGGGTCTTTGATCTTAAGGCGCATCGCGGTGATTATTTTAGAGACGGTCAGGCGTGGTCGCATGCCTATGCGTCAAGCGCAGTGGGCGCGATTCGAGCAGTCGAGTCGAAACAGCTGGTCGTCGAAGTGTCTTGCGCAGGCCGCATCCTCGTCTGGCGGGCGGAGTGTTGTTGCTTGGTCTCGCCGTCCGTCGAGCGCGAGTGCTCCGGAACCGCGCCGACAAGTCATGGGTGTGGCCGCCCTTGAGCCGCACGCCCAGCGCGAACGCGGTGTCGACCAGCGGACGACGCCGCACGATGCCTTCCGCCCCGGTGCGTCCATGCGTTACCACTTTGGTCCCCGCGAACGCCGCCCGCCCGCGGGAGTGCCTCGGGGTTCCATGCTTGGCCGGCGCGGTAGCGAACAACAAGGTCGCCGGGCGGTACATCGAGATTGGCGGGTGAAAGGCGAAGGCGTCGAAGCGGGACGCGTCGATCCCACCCCTCGTGGTGCCGGTGCTTCGGGGGTATCTGGAGACGTTCTGCGACCGAGGCCTTCGATGTCGAAGGTTGCCTGCCCGATGCCCATGGCGTGCTACGGCACGCGCGCCCGCAGCGAGTCGATGTAGGCGGTCAGTGCGGCGTGCAGCTCTGCGGTCATCGCCGGGCGGTCGGCTCCAGGCGCCACGATCAGTGGCATCCCGGCGCGCGTGATCTGGATGCACATCGTGGCCGCCCGGCCGAGTGCCTCGCCTTCCAGGCCCGGGACGACCTGGCTCAGCAGGCCGGTCACCCGGTGCTCGAGCAGTTCTTGTACCGGCCGTACCGCTGTGGTCAACGAGGCGGGTAGGTCGGCGCGGCCGAAGAGGGCCTTGAAGCCGGGGTGGTCGAGATTGAACTCGACGAGTGGCTCGATGACGCCGACGACGACCTCGGCGGTGCCCCGGGGTGCGCCGTCGTGTGCGCTGCTGCCTTCGTCCAGGGCGTCGGCCTGAAACGCCGCCAGCGCGTGGGCGTAGCGCTCGGCCAGGGCGGTGACGATCTCGTCCTTGTTGTTGAAGAACTGGTAGAGCGAACCGGGGGAGATGCCTGCTTCGGCGGCGATCGCGTTGGTCGTGGTGCGCTCGTACCCCTGCTCGCCGAGGACGCGGGCCGCCGCTTGGAGTATCTGCGCCATGCGCCGCTCTCCCCGCGCCTGCCGTCTCGGAGTTCCCTGGTCCTGAACCGGTCGCGTCACTCTCGCATCCTCGCATGCTCGACAACACGAGCAAGTGCTCGTATTCTCCCTTCATGCGAGCGAATGCTCGCATCATGGCACCCTGAAGGGAACCCTGTGATCGGCCGCACCGTCACCCGTTTTCCACGGCTCGTCATCGTCCTGGCAGCGCTCGTGCTCGCCGCATGTGCGCTGGTAGCGGCCGGGACCGTCCAATCGCTGTCGCTCAACCGCTACGAAGCGCCGGGCTCCGAGTCCCTCCGGGCTCGCGAGCAGCTCGGGCAACGGTTCGGGACGTCCAGCCCCAACGTCGCCATCCTGGTCACCGCGGACGCCGGCGTGGACCACCCCACGATCGCGACTGCCGGTCGTGCGCTCACCGAGGCTCTCCGTGCTGCTGACGGCGTCGAGGACGCCTGGTCGTACTGGTCACCTTCCGCGCCCGACACGCTACGCAGCGAGGACGGCCGCCATGCCCTCGTGCTGGCCTGGGTGCCTGGCGACGCCGACCGCGTCCGCGTCGAGGTGCTGCCCTCGCTCGAGGCGCTCCTCGCCGAACACGCCGACCAGAGGTGGACTCTGCGACTCGGGGGTGGCGACGAGGTGTTCCGCACGGTCGCCGAACAGGCGCGCACCGACTTCCTGCGCGCGGAACTGATCGTGCTGCCACTGGTCGGGCTCCTGCTCTGGGCTGTCTATCGCCGATGGGCCGCCGCCGCAGCGACGCTCGCCACTGGCTTGTTCGCCGTGGCCGGCAGCCTCGCCCTGATCCGGGTCGTGACCACCTTCACCGAGGTATCCACCTTCGCGGCCAACATCGCCCTGGTCATGGGCATCGGCCTCGGCGTCGACTACGGCCTCTTCGTCGTCCACAGGTTCCGTGAGGAGGCGCATGTCCACGCCGAGCGTGCCGACGCCGTGCGCGCCACGGTCCGCGCGGCCGGGCGCACCGTGGTGTTCAGCGGCGCCACCGTGGCGGCCTCCCTCGCCGTGCTCCTCGTGTTCCCCTTTCCGTTCCTCTCGTCGTTCGCCTACGCCGGCATCGCCGTCGTGATCGCAGCCGTTGCTGCCGCGACGCTCGTCCTACCCGCACTGCTCCAGCTCGCCGGCGACCACATGCTCCTGCCCCGCACGGACCGCCCCCTGGAACGCACGTTCTGGTATCGCGTACCTGCTGCCGTGATGCGCCGGCCCCTCGCTGCCGGAGCGGTCGGCCTGGCGATCCTGCTCGCGCTCGGCGCGCCCGCCGCCAGCATCGTCTACGGCTCGCCCGACGACCGCGTGCTCGCGGGCGACCACACCGTGCGCACCATGTACGACACCATCCGCGCCGACTTCCGCACCGAGGACGCCGACGCGCTCCAGGTCGTCACGACCGGCCCCGCCGACGACCTCGCCTCCTACGCGGCCGCGCTGTCCCTGATCGACGGCATCGAACGAGTCGACGCCGCCTCGGGAAGCTTCGTGCACGGCGAGCGCGTCGAGGCCGCTGGCCCCTTCGGCCCGCAGCGTTTCGAGACCCAGGAAGGCCAACGGCTGGCCGTCGTCCCGACCGGTGAGAGGCTCGCCACCGACCCCGTCGGCCTCGTCCACGACGTGCGCGCACTGCCCGCACCGGTCGAGGTGCTGGTCGGTGGCTACCCGGCCGAGCTCACCGACTACCGCGACGGAGTCGTCGACCGACTACCGCTCGTCGCCGGCCTCCTCGTTGCCGTCACGTTCGTCGTCCTCTTCCTCATGACAGGCAGCGTCATCGCACCGATCAAGGCCGGATTCCTCAACCTGCTGTCCCTCACCGTCATGTTCGGCGTCGTAGTCTGGGGCTTCCAGGACGGCGCGCTCGCCGACCTGCTGGGCTTCACACCCACAGGGTCCGTTGAGCCGAGCATCCTGCTGCTGATGTTCTGCATCGCCTACGGTCTGTCCATGGACTACGAGGTCTTCCTGCTAGCCCGCATCAAGGAGGACTTCGACCGTACCGGCGACATCCTTGGCTCCGTGCCGCGCGGGATCGCGCGTTCGGCACCCCTGGTGACGGCCGCGGCCGTGGTGCTCGCCGCGTCGTTCGCGGTCTATGCCACCAGCGAGGTCGCGTTCCTTCAACAGCTCGGCATCGGCATGGCCCTTGCCGTGCTCGTGGACGCGACGATCATCCGTGGCGTGCTCGTCCCCGCCCTCATGCGACTGGCAGGCCGGGGTAACTGGTGGGCGCCCCCTGCCCTGCGCAGGCTTCACACCGCCATCGGGCTCACGGAGGAAGTGACGGGGGAACTGCGGCGCTGAACCGTTGCGGCAGCGAACCTCGGTTCGGCGCCGCGACGCCGTGCCCAGAACCCGGCCTGCGGGCGGAGCGGGCGAAAGGGCTGGTCGGGGGTGCGGCCAAGAACTGCGCGGCGTCGCCCGGGGGCAACGCCGCGACGGAGTGTGGCGCGCCGTTGCGAGCCGAGGCGGGAGGTGGCCGCTTGGCCCTCGGCGAGCCCGCAGGGACTGGCCGCTCTCTCGGAGATCGGGGCCAGGCCCGCGTGGGGCCTGGGCGGTGTCACCGGGATCGTCCCTCCGCACCCTCGCGCATCGCGGCGAGCGTTGCCCTCATCATCGGAGACATGGTCGACTCGAGGAACGACCTGACCGCTGGGCGAAGGATCCCGAGCGTGGGCAGGAAGGTGTACTGCCAGGTGAGGCGCGTGCCGCCGTTCTCAGGGGTGTAGCTGAACTGGGCGACGCCGTGCCGCACGACGAGCCGTTGTGGGCTGGTGAAGCCCCAGATCATGTACCGGAACCTGTCGGGGGAGTCGATGAGCACCTCCTCAGCGAGAAAGTGGCCATCGGCGAACTCAACTCGACGTCGGTCACCCTCCCGCTGGCCGGGTTGCCACTGGCCGACGAGGGGCTGGGTGCCGACAACTGCGGGAAAGTTCTCGAACTTGACGAGGTCCTCAAGACGCAGGCTCGGGTTGTTGCTCCACTGCCAGACGTGCTCGGGAGGCGCGTCGATGTACACCGAGTGCATCACGCTCGCGTATCCGTCGCCAGCCTCCTCCGGTCGCGGGCCGGCGTAGGCCGGCGCGCTGCGGGGCGAAGCGAGGATGCGCCAAGCGGCGACTCCCAGCGTGCCGAGCGCTCCCGTGATGAGGGCAAGGGCGCGCGCTCGTCGGCGGGGTCGGGCTGGTGAGGATGCCATGAGGTCTCCAAACGTGGTGTGGTTGACAGTGTCAACCGCACCACGTTCAGTTGACACTGTCAACCCCCGGGTAGGCTTGGCGAGTGAGTCCCACGACGCGTGAGTCGCTCCTCCTGGCCGCCACCGAGCTGCTAGATGAAGGAGGCCCCGAAAGCGTGACTCTCCGGGAGGTCGGTCGGCGCTCGGGCGTCTCGCACAACGCGCCCTACAAGCACTTCCTCGACAAGGAGGCCCTGCTCGCTACGGTGGCGGCTCGTGAGCTGGCCGAGTACGCCGCCCTGCTCGAAAGCGAGAGCGATCTTTCTACCGCGATGCGTGCGTATGCACGCCGGGCACTGCGTTTCCCTGCTCGCTTCCGGCTCGTCTACGGTCCGTGGAGTTTCGACTCGATAGAACTGGGCCAGAGTGCGGACGCGGCCTGGGCTGCACTGCTCAGACTGGTCGGTGCGAGCCAGGGCGACGCCAAGCTTCCCGCGGGGCCGCCGAGCCGCCTCGCGAACCTGATCCGGTCGGTCGCGCACGGCGCGATCGACCTCGCCCTGGCTGGACACCTGGCCAAGGGCGACGAGCCGACGACGCCCGAACAGCTCATCGATGACTTCGTCGCCATGCTCACGGCGGGCTGAGCACCCCGGCCCGCTGCGCCATCGTGGCCAGAAGCCTTCGATGTCTTGATCGGCGACGACAGGTCCGGCGAAGCGGGGACTGTGTCGTCGTGGCATGGGCCGCACCAGTCGTTCTGTACGTCGACGATGCAGTATGGGGTCGGGTGGTTGGGCCGCGACGAGCTGCTTGAGGGGGGACTGCTGTGCGGGCAGGTGACACCTAGGTGTGCAGCAGTCCCGGCCATCCTGGTTCAGTTGCGTTCAGCGAGTCGCTGGAGCGTTTCGCGGGCCTTCTCGAGGCGTGCGTTGACGCGGGCGGCGCGTTCGGGGTCCGCTTCGATCTCGGGCGCGACTTCGACATCGAGTATCTCGATCCCTTGTCTCGCGGTGGTGGTGACGGAAGGCGGAGCGCTCGCCTGGGATAGGGCGATCACTGTTGGGGCGGCATGCGCCTGCGGCCAGGCCTGGACGAGGTACTGCTCCACGGGGCTGGTAACGACAAGGTCGGGTGAGTTGTCACGGCCCGAGGCGTGCACTCGGACGCGGTACCACCCGGGGCCGGCCGGGTTGATCCGGGCCGATAGGTCAGTGGTGTCCTGCCCTCCGACCACGAGGACATGGGCGTCACCGGCCTCGATGCCGAACTCGACGACTTCTTCCCACATGAGGGGGTCGGTCGCGTGTTTGGGAGGGCTGGTTGATGTTTCGACCTCGATCTCGACGGGTCCCATGCTGATGCCCGTCGTGATCAGCGGGTGACCACGGTGGTCGTCGATGATCAGCGTGTTGATCGCGGTGGGGTCGAGGGGCGGCTGCCATGTGGCGCCGCGCAATTCGAGATATCGCTCGTCGACGCGTGTCGTGTACCTCATGGCAACCGCCCCTCTGCGCCCCTTTGCAGGGTGCTGGAATCAGTCCTGGCTTACGAGATGCCTACCCAGACAGCATGACCGAGTGATGTTGCCGTCGATCGCGATGCCGCCCAATGGTCGTGCTCCTGACCAGCGCCTTCTGTCCCAGGCTCTCACCTGCGGATCTGTATGGGCGAGGCTAGGATGAGCGGCGATCCAGCAGGGTGTGCTTTTCATTGGGTGCTGAGACTCGCGAGATCGGAATAACATCTGCTCTGGCGTATTCCCCGGCCCGACTTGCCCGTCGGCCACGCTCCCCAGCAAACGGTATGCCGCGCCGAAGACGGCGGGCCGGTGAGCCGCCCACTCATGGTTGAGCCGGTCCTGTCCTGAAACGCTTGCCGTCACGCGGATAGTTCCCCTCGCTCGGGCTCAGCATAGTTCGGCGACCCGGCCGTGAATCGCGATCGGTCAGGATCCTGAGCGTTGCCGCCAAGGGCATGAAAAGTACCTGGGCGGGGCTCTTCCTGCTCTTCGCCGCCTGAGGACGCTCAGGGACGGTACTCATCTGGTGACACGTCAGAGTCGGGGGTGCCGCACGAACTCCCGGACCACGTCCTCGTCAACCTCGACGCCGAGTCCCGGCTGTCGCGGCACCACGAACGAGCCGTCCGGGGTGACCTCCAGGGGCGTGGTCAGGATGCGGTTCGCCACCGGCAGTGTCACGGGCTGGTACTCGAACGCGAGGAGTGCCGGGGACGCCGCGGCGACGTGCACGCCGGCCGCCATGGCGACGCCGAACGCAGCCGAGTGGTGCGGCGCGACGGGTGCGTGGAAGGCGTTGCCGAGCGCCGCGATCGCGAGCCCCTCGGTGATGCCGGTACGGCCGATGTCGGGCTGGATCACGCCGGCAGCGCGGCGCTGGAGCCAGTCGGCGAACTCGAAGCGGCTCCGCATCGCCTCCCCGACCGCGACAGGTGTGCTGATGGCGGCGGCGATGTCGCGGTGGCCCTCGACGTCCTCGGGGGCCAGTGGCGCCTCGAAGAACCAGGCACGCCGTTCGTCGAGCTCCCGCCCGAGGGCGCGGGCCTCACCGAGCCGGTACGTCCAGTGGGCGTCGAGCGCCAGGTGGAGGTCGGGGTGCGCGGCGCGGACGGCGTCGAACGTCGCGAGGTCCGTGGCGATGTCGGTGCCGAGGTGCAGCTTGATGCGGCGCACCCCGGCGTCGGCGAGCTTGACGGCTCCCTCGGCCCGTTCGGCGTCGTCCGTGCCGCGGATGCCTGAGACGTAAGCCGGCAGTGTCTCGGCGAACCGCCCGCCGGCCAGCTCCGAGACCGACAGGCCGGTGGCTCGGCCCCAGAGGTCCCAGAGCGCGATGTCGACGGCGGCCATGGCGTCGGCCTGGTGGCCCTGGAGATGCCCGCGTTCTCTCATGGACTCGGTCATGCGGTGCCAGAGCACACGCACGGCCCGCGGGTCCTCGCCGATGATCAGCGGAGTGAGCAGGTGGTCGACGATCGCCGCCACGACTTCGGGCGCGACCGGGGCGAGTGCCTCACCCCAGCCCACGAGCCCGTCGTCGGTCTCGACCTTGACCAGGAGCGTCTCGTAGCCGGGGGAGTAGAGGCTGCGCCACGGAGGTTTGATCATGTAGCCGCGGTGCGCGATCGCGGAGTCGCCCGCATAGGAGTTGTCCGCTTCCTCCTTGCTCAGGAACAACGGGAACGTCTGGACGCGGGCGATCCGCACGGGTGTCTCCATCGACGAAGGGGTCAGGGGGTGACGAAGGCCGCGGCGTTGTGGGAGGGGCTGTAACCCAGCGCCACCGAGATCTCGTCCGCGGCCTCGATGGCGCGCAGGGCCAGCTCCTGCGGGGCGTCGAGGTCGAGCACCGACAGCGGGCCGCTCACCGACAGCGCGGCGACGATCTCGCCGGCCCGGCTGCGGATCGGAGCGGCGATGCAGGCCCGGCCGAACGCGAGCTCCTCGACCTCTGTCGCGTAGCCGCGGCTCCTGACCTCGTCGAGCGCTGCGCTCATGGCGTCCCGGTCCACGATGGTGTGCGGGGTGAACCGCTGCCGGGGGGTCGCGAAGTACTCGTCCACCCGCTCTGGCGGCATCCCGGAGAGCAGCGCCTTGCCCAGACCGGTCGCGTGCAGCGGGCCGGAACGGCCCGCCATCGAGAAGGTCTTGGGCGCCCGCTCACCCTCGAAGTTGCAGAGGTAGTAGAGCGAGAAGCCGTCGAGCTCGGCGACGTTCGCCCCCAGCCCCACCGCGTGGGCCAGGTTCTGGGTGATCTGCCGGGCCGCCTTGAACACCGGGGACCCGTTGAGCGCGATCGTGCCGAGCGACACCGCCGCCGGGCCGAGCCGGTAGAGGCCCGTGCGCTCGTCCTGGA
Source organism: Promicromonospora sp. MEB111 (assembly GCF_030209445.1). Classification (GTDB taxonomy): domain Bacteria; phylum Actinomycetota; class Actinomycetes; order Actinomycetales; family Cellulomonadaceae; genus Promicromonospora. The sequence continues at coordinate 329,202 of NZ_JARVSD010000016.1, read as the reverse complement.
CGACGAACCGCATGCGGTCGAGCGACGACATCATCCGGGACACCGTGGACTGGCCCAGCCCCGTCATCGCGCAGAGCTCCGACACGCGCAGCTCCCCGCTCTCCTCGGTGAAGCAGGCGAGCAACGACATGGCCCGCTCGACGGTCTGGGTGCCTCCCACCGACTCCGACGTCATCGTGCTCCTTCTTATGGCTGGGTCCGCTGCATGCGCTGTCTTGCCGCCATCGTAGCCACGGACCTGGGACCCAGCAATCCAATTATGGGTTCGTCATGCAATTTGTAGATTTCCCATCCGCAATATGGTTCACTGGCGGCATGCTAGGGCACGCACCGCTACAACGACGTACGGAGACCCTCCGGGAGCCCGGGGGGTCACGACCGAGCCACCCACCGGCGGCGGGAACTCCCGCGCCCGGGATGACGGGCGGCACCACGAGGCGGACGACACTCAGCGCCAGGGACAGCCTCTTCGGGTTCATGATCGCGCTGCCCGCCGTGCTGGTCTTCCTCGTGATCGCCATCTACCCGCTCCTGTCCAGCCTGGGCACGAGCCTCTACGACCAGTCCCTGCTGCGGCCCGAGCGCAACTTCGTCGGCGTCGGCAACTATGCGACGGTGTGGGGCGAGTTCGTGGAGCACGTCGGCACGACGCTCACCTTCGCCGCGCTGGCCACGATCTTCCCCGTGATCCTCGGCGTCACCCTCGCGATGCTGCTCAACTCGCGCATCCGGGGCCGGAACGTGCTGCGCGGCCTCCTCATGCTGCCGTGGCTGCTCCCCGGCGTCGTCGTGTCCTTCCTCTGGGCCTGGATCTTCAACGACAGCTACGGCGTCGTCGACCACGTGCTGTCGCTGCTCGGGCTCCCGGGGCTCAGCCTGCTGGGCGACCCCGTCGGCGCGATGGCTGCAGTAGTGATCGCCAAGACCTGGAACTCCTTCCCCTGGATCATGGTCGTGGCGCTCGCGGTGCTCCAGACGCTGCCGGGCGAGCAGCTCGAGGCGGCGACCATCGACGGCGCCACCCGGTTCCAGCGCTTCCGCTTCGTCTCGCTGCCGCACCTGCTCGGCCCGGTGACCCTCGTGGCGGTGCTGGAGTTCATCTACAACTTCGGCAACTTCGACACCGTCTTCGTCATGACGGGCGGCGGCCCCGGCGACTCGACGACGACGCTCGCCGTGAGCCTCTACCAGCTCGCCTTCGGCAGCTACGAGCTCGGGCAGGCGTCCGCCATGGGCGTCCTCTGGCTCGTGCTCCTCGCGTTCGTCACCGGCGGCTACCTGCTGCTCAACCGTCGATTGGAGAGGTCATGAGCGGCGCACGCGACATCGGCGAGGGGATCGTCAACCCTAGCCTGTCGATCCCTGGTCGTCTCCTGCTGTTCGTGCTCGTCCTGTTCGGGCTCCTGCCGATCTACTGGCTCACGGCGACCGCCCTGATGAAGCGCGAGGACGTCTTCGCCCCGGACCGGCCGCTCTTCCCCGTCGATCCCACGCTCGACAACCTGGTCGGGTTCTTCCGCAACGACGCGCTGCTTGACAGCCTGCTCAACAGCATCGTCGTGTCGACGGGCACCGCCGTGGTGTCGGTGCTGGTCGGTGGGCTGATGGCGTACTCGCTGTCGAAGTTCCGCTACCGCGGGCGCAACGCGATCATGTTCATGTTCCTCGTGGGGCAGCTCATCCCCGGGGCGCTCCTGCTGATCTCCCTGTACCTGATGCTGAGCTCGACCGGCCTGCTCTACACCTACACGGCGCTGATCGTCGCGTTCACGACGTTCACCCTTCCCCTCACGGTGTTCCTGCTCAAGGGGATCATGGACGCCCTCCCGGACGAGATCCTCGAGGCGGCGAAGGTCGACGGGCTGTCCCGGACGGCGACGATGTTCCGGATCGTCTTCCCTCTGGTGGTCCCCGGCCTCATCACGGCGGCCATGTTCGCGTTCATGCGCGGCTGGAGCGACCTGCTCTTCGCGCTCACGCTGGCGGGGCCCGACAAGCAGACGCTTCCGGCCGGGCTCACCCAGGCGTTCATCCACGAGGGCACCGCCGACTGGCCATCGCTCATGGCGGCGTCCCTGATCACGTCGCTGCCGCTCGCGGTCATCTTCATCCTCCTCCAGCGGTACTTCGTGTCCGGCCTCGCTTCCGGGGCCGTCAAGGGTTAGCCCACCTCCCATCAACTCCATCCCCGCATCCCCCACGAAGGAGCAGTTCATGGCAATCACGTCCGCGACCATCTCGCGTCGCGTATTCCTCGGCGGCAGCACCGCGGCGGCCGCCTTCGGCATGCTCGCCCTGGCCGGCTGCGCCCCGACGACGCCGGCCCCGGCGGCGTCGGCGAAGGGCGCGACGGCGGCCAAGACGATCAACTTCTACGGGAACTCCCTGGGGGAGGACGCGCAGAAGGAGGCGTGGCAGTCCGTCGTCGACGGCTTCGCGGGGGAGGCCGGCGTCACGATCGAGCCGGTCGTCTACCCCTACGACCAGGCCGCCACCCAGCTCGCCCTGACGGGCAGCTCGGGCAAGCTCATGGGGGTGGGGCAGGCGGGTCCATGGCAGGTGCTCTCCCCGATGGGGGTGCTGGCCGACCTCACCGACCTCGCGGAGGGGCTCGGCATCCCGCAGGGCGTGCTCGACTCCTACACCCTCGACGGCAAGCTCTACGTGCTGCCGCTCACGGCGTCGGGCGTCGGCATCGTCGCCAACGGCGAGATCGCCCGCGACGCCGGCATCGCGTCCGGGATGTCCGTCGAGGACTTCGCCACGGCGCTCGAGGGCATCAAGGCGCAGGACAAGAGCCTGATCCCGTACGCGGCGGTGACCAAGAACCCCGACCTCAAGGACATCGTGCACTGGATGTGGGGGTTCGGCAGCGAGGTGGTCACCGACGGCCTCGAGTGCACCATCGGCGACGCCGAGAGCGTCGCGGCGGTCACCTGGTTCGTGTCGCTGCTGGACGCCGGGCTGATCCAGCCGAACGTGGCCCGGACCGACGCGCGCATCTTGTTCGCCACCGGCCGGGCCGCGCTGTACGACGACGCCCCGCTCGCCGCGACCTTCGTCACGACGAACGGCGGCACCCAGGACATCGTCGACAACATCGCGGCGATCGCGCGCCCGACGACCGGCGGCAACGAGTCGTACAACCGCGGCTGGGGCGGCGGCCTGTTCGCGACCGCCGGCGAGGGCGAGCTCACCAGCCGCGAGTTCATCAAGTACGCGGCGACGAACGTCGCCGCGGGGACCGCGCTCTACGAGGGGTCGGCCGTGGCGCCCGCGGCGCAGTCGGTGGCGGACCAGATCCCGGCGCTGGCCAAGGACCGGTTCCAGACCGAGTTCCGGACCGAGATCTCCGAGCACGCGCGCGGTGCCGCCTGGGACAAGGTCGCGGTCACCGCTCAGGTGGACACGGCGATCGGCGCCGGCATCGCGCGGATCCTCGCCGGCCAGACCGAGGTGCAGGCCGGGCTGAACGACCTGAAGCAGGAAGTGCAGGACCTGCTCGACGCCAACGCGTAGCAGCCGCGGCACAACGCCCGGCGGCCGCTCTCCCGGCCGCTGGACGGAACCATCGACATCCGGACCCCTGCAAGGAGGCAGACCCGTGACGACGAACTGGCTCGTACCCCGCCCCCGACCGGCACTCGTGGCCGTCGTGGCCGTGCTCACCCTCACCTCGCTCGGCCTGGCCGGCCCGGCCGCCGGCCGGCCCGGGCAGCCGGCCCTAGCGGCGTCTCCGGTCCAGGCGGCCGCCGAGCGCGCCCCCTCTCTGGTGCCTCCGGGCTACGAGCCTGCCTGGGCGGACGAGTTCGACGGGGTCACCCCGGAGGGCACCGGCCTCGACGAGAGCGAGTGGTTCTACCGGGAGGGCGACAAGGCCATCTGCACGAACCAGCCGGAGAACGTCACCGTCGACGACGGGCTGCTGCACATCGCCTTCGACGAGCTCGACGAGCCGTACGGTGACATCGTCACGAGCTGCGGCGGCGTCGTCTCGAAGCGCTGGTTCGGGTACGGGTACTACGAGGTGCGCGCGAAGCTGTGGGGCGAGCGGGGGTTCCACTCGGCGTTCTGGACCACGGGGCTCTCCGCCTACATCCCCGACGTGCCGGGCTACACGGGGCCGCACAACCGGATCAACGAGATCGACGGCTTCGAGGTCGACTCGCACGCCCCCGACAAGCTCGCTTACCACTCGCACTGGTTCATGCCGGGCCACGTCGGCAACCAGGGCAACCTGGTGACCCAGGCCGACAGCTCGGCCGCGTATCACGCGTACGGCTTCGAGTGGACGCCCACGGAGGTGCGCTTCTACACGGATGGCGTGCTGAAGTACACGCTGGACAAGGCCGGCCCGCACGGCATCCAGAACGTGTGGCTCACGACGCTCGGCTACACCGACGGCGTCGAGACCGGCAACCTGCCGGCCGAGACCACGTGGGACCATTTCCGCTACTTCGCCCCGGTGGAGAACGGGAACGACCGGTCGGCGGCATCGGCGATGGTGGACAACGGCGACGCGGGGTACGCCGAGACCGGCACGTGGAGCTACGAGGTCACCGACGGGCGCCAGGTCGCGTTCGGGGCGCAGGACAAGGTGGTGCGGGCGAGCAGCGCGAGCGGGGCGACGGCGAGCTGGACGCCGACCCTCCCGGCCGCTGGCAGCTACGAGGTCTACGCGTGGAACCCCAACCTGCTCGACACGGGCCACACGGCGGCGCGCTACACCGTGCAGCACGACGGCGGAAGCACCGCGGTGACAGTGGACCAGACGACCGCGGGCCAGCAGTGGGTGAGCCTGGGGGCCTACTCGATGACGCCGGGCGCCGGGCAGCGGGTCTCCGTCACGGGTGACGCCGCGGGGGCGGGCATCCTGCGGGCCGACGCCGTGAAGTTCGTCCCGTCGACCGTCGTGGATCACGGCTCGCCGGGCTACTCGGAGGTGGGTACCTGGGCCACGTCCACGGCGGTCACCGGCTGGCGGGGGTCCACCACGCGCTACGCGAGCCCGTCGACCGCCAAGGCGCGCTGGGCGCCCACGCTCACGGCGGGACGCTACGACGTCTATGCCTGGGTCCCGCCTCGTGACGCGAACATGCCGGAGACGTCGGCCTTCTCGGTCACGCACGCCGGCGGCACGGCGAGCGTCGAGGTCACGGACACGACACCGGCGGCCGGTTGGCTGCGGCTGGGCAACTTCGCCTTCAACGCCGGGTCGGGCGGCTCGGTGGAGTACGGGCAGACCGGCACACCCGGGCAGATGCGCGTCGACGCCGTCAAGTTCGTGCCCGCACCGCAGGAGGCGGGTGCGCCGACGACGCCGGGCGGCCTCGCCGTCGACGTCACGACGACGCCGGCGAACGGCGACGCGTGGTTCACCGCGACCTGGACCCCGGTGACCGGGGCGGACGTCGTGGGCTACCACGTCTACCTCGACGGGCAGCGGCTGACCTGGCAGCCGGTGCGCCGGAACCTGTTCCGGCTCCACGAGCTGCTCGCCGGCCAGACCTACGACATCACGGTGACCGCCGTCGACCGGCTCGGTAACGAGTCCTCGCCGTCCGCCGCGAAGCCGGCCGTGGCCCCCGCCGACAACCTGGCGCCCGCGCCGGCGTCGGGCCTGGTCGCGGAGGCCGCGAACGGCCGGGCGGTGCTCTACTGGGACCAGAACACCGAGCTCGACCTCGGTGGCTACAACGTCTACGTCGACGGGGAGCTCCAGAACGGCAGCCTGCCGGTCGGGAACATCAATGACGAGACGAACCGGCCGCTCGGCTACGAGGTCAAGGACCTGGCGAACGACGTGGCGCACACGATCGAGGTGCGGACGCTCGACCTGGTCGGCAACGAGTCGGCACCGGCCACGACGACCGTGACCCCGCTGTCGATGAGCATCATCGGGGTCGCGGACACCGGGTACACCGAGACCGGGACGTGGACGCCGTCGAGCGTCCCGGGGTGGCTGGCCACGCCGACCCGGACCAGCAGCGCCGGGACCGCGTCCGCGCAGTGGCGGCCCCAGCTCGACCAGGCGGGGGAGTACGAGGTCTACGCCTGGATGCCGACCAACACGAACGGGACACCGGTGGCCCGGTACGCGGTGACGTCGGCGGACGGGACCGCAACGACGGAGTACGACCAGACCGCCGGTGGCTCTCGATGGGTCTCCCTGGGTACCCACACGTTCGCGTCCGGGACCGGCGGGTTCGTCACCCTGACCAACCCGGCGGCGACGGGGAAGAACTTCCTGCGCACGAACGTGGTCAAGTTCGTGCCGGTGGGCTGACCCGTGCTGGTGTGCTGAGAGGTGCGGCCGCCCGGGGCATGATGCCCCGGGCGGCCGCGGTTCTCCCGGCGGCCGCGTATCTCCCGGCTGCCGCGGTTCAGAGCCAGCGCTCGCGCAGCGCCGGCTTGAGCCAGGCCGCCGGGGACGACATCGAGAGCCCGCCGTCGACAGGGATCGTGGCGCCAGTCACGAAGGACGCGCCGTCCGAGGCCAGGAACGTGACGACCGAGGCGACCTCGTGCGGGCGGCCGATGCGGCCCAACGGGTACCCCTCGCTCTCGCCCGTGTCGTGGGACGCGATCGAGCCCGGCTCCACGGTGTTGACGCGGATGCCACGCGGCCCGTACTCGAGCGCGAGCTGCCGGACGAGGCCCTCGACCCCGGCCTTCGCGGCCGCGTACGCGGGCAGGCCGGGGGCCGCGAGGGCGGCGTTGACGGAGGTGATGGCGACGATCGACGAGCCGGCACCGAGCCGGGGCAGCGCGGCGCGCGCGACGAAGAAGGCCGAGTCCAGCGTGGCCCCGAGCGCGCCACGCCACTGCAGGTCGCTCGTGTCGACGGCCGAGGCGACCGGCATCTGCGCGGCGGCGAGCACGACCACGTCGAGCCGGCCCAGGATCTCGGCGGCGTCCGCGACGGCCCGCTCGGCCTGCGCGGGGTCGGCGCAGTCCGCCACCAGGAACCCGCGGTAGACGTCGCCCCCGTCGGGTTCCCACGGCGCGAGACCGACGCCGACGACGGCGTCCCCCTGGTCCGCGAACTGCTCGGCGACCGCTACGGCGATCTCGGAGTTGCCACCGACCAGGAGCACGCCCCGGCCGCTCATGCGCTCGCCTCGACGGCGTCGGCCGCCTTGAAGGCGTCGGCCGCCTCGACGGCGTCGACAGGGGCAGCCTGTCCGGTCAGCCGCAGCTCGTCGAGCACGACTCGCAACGCGGCCCGGCTCGTCGCGTCGAGCGGAGCGGCCGGGTAGCGGACGGTGGCCCGCTCGATGATGCCGCGCGCGACGAGGACTTCCTTGTGCACAGCCCAGGCGATCCCGGGCTGGAGGCCGAGGAGCACGAGCGGGAGGATCTGGCGGAACTCCGCCCGAGCACGCTCGACCTCTCCGGCGCCGAAACGGCGGAGCACCGGGCCGAGCAGGTCGGGGAACTCGCACGCCGGCATGGTCCCCACCGCGCCGGCGGCGTGCTCCTCGAGGCAGAACTGGGCGTTCTGGCCGCCGAGCACCGCGAACTCGGTGTTCGCGACGGCGTCGACGACCTGGCCGACCTTGGGCGTGGTGGGCGGCGACTCGATCTTGACGGCGTGCACGTGCTCCACGCGGCTGAGCTCGGCGATCAGGGCGGGCGACATCGCCACCCCGGTGACTCCCGGCGCGTCCTGGATCATCACGGGGAGGCCGGTGGACGCCCCGATGTTCCCGTAGAAGTCCACGAGGGTCGAGGCGGGCGGGCGGACCATGAAGGGGGGCAGGACCATGAGCGCGTCGGCACCGCCCGCCTCCGCCTCGCGGGCCTGCTCGACGGCGTTGACCGTCGAGGTGCCGTTGACGCCCGCGACGACCGGCACCTGCCCGGCGACCAGCTCGACCACGTCGCCCAGGACGACCCGCCGTTCCGCGGCGGTCAGTGCGAACCCCTCGCTGGCCATGCCGAAGACGGCAAGGCCGTCGACGTCCGCCGCGAGCTCGAACTCGACCAGACGGCGCAACCCGGCCCGGTCGAGGCTCCCGGACTCGTCGAACGGCGTGGCCAGGATGGGCATCAGGCCGTGGAGGCGCGGGGCCATGGGTCCTCTTTTCGACGTCTGTCACTCGTGGCATGCGGCATGCATATTATGAGTTAGGGTGCCATATATTGGGTTCCATTACCACCGAACAGGCGGGCGTGCAGTGAGGGGTGCGGTCATGGAGCGGTCAGGAGCGGGAACGTGAGCTGCCGGGAGGTCGAGATCCTGTGCGCCGAGCGTTACGTCCAGGGAGAGTCGCCACGGTGGGACGCGCACGCCGGCGAGCTGATCTGGGTCGACATGGCCACAGGCCGACTGCACCGCGGGGAGCTCGGACGGGCGGGGCTCGTCCCGGGTCCCTCGGTAGTGGTCGGGTCCCGGATCGGCTGCGCCGCCCCGGTGGCACCCGCCAGGTCCGAGGCGCCCCCGGGGAAGACCCAGGGGCCGTCGTCCGGCTGGGTCGTTGCGGCCGACCAGGGTTTCTGGCGGGTGGCCCGGGACGGCACCGTCACGGCGGTCGACGCGACGGCCGCGCCCGGCTGGGCGTTCATGAACGACGGCGGTTGTGACCCCGGCGGCCGGTTCTGGGCCGGTACCCAGTCCCTGTCGCGGACGCCGCGGTGCGGTCTCTACAGCCTGGAGGCCGATGGTCGAGTGGTTGAGCGGCTCGCCGGGGTGACGGTCTCGAACGGCCTCGCGTTCTCCGCGGACGGTCGCACGCTGTACTACATCGACACCCTGCCGAACCGCAGCGTGGAAGCGTTCGACGTCGCCCAGGACGGGAGGCTCGGCGGACGGCGGCACGTCGTCACGGTCCCGGACGGCAACCCGGACGGCATGGCGATCGACGACGAGGGCGCGCTCTGGGTCGCCGTCTGGGACGGGGCGCGGGTGGACCGCTACTCGGCGCAGGGCCGCCTGATCGAGAGCGTGCCGCTCCCCGCACGCCGGCCCACCGCACTCGCCCTTGCGGCGGGAATGCTCGTGGTCACGACGGCGAGCGTGGGACTTCCCGACCCGGGAGAGGTCGACGGTGCGGTCCTCGGCATCGACGTCGGCCTGGACGGACCGGCGGCGTTGTCGTGGCGGCCAGACGGGATGGAATGAGCCGGACGTGGTCCCCGAGCTCGTCGCTCGCGTCGCGTGGACTCCCGATGTACCCGCCGGGGTTGACCACCATGACGCGGTCGGCGAGGTCGATCTCCTCCGCGAGATGCAGGGTACCGAGCGCTGCCTCTTGCTCGTCCTCGCGGGCATCAGTGCGACGGCGATCCTTCCGGCGAGCCGCCTACCGCGCTACCGCCCGGGAGAGATCCCTGACCCGTCACCCGAAGAGAGAGTGACGGTCGCGGTCAGTCTGCGGCCGTAGAACCGGTGCCATTCGACCTCAGCGGGACTGCTGCGCAGATAGGTGACACCGGTGCGTCGATAGGAGTGTCGTCGATCGGTGGCGTGCTCCTGCCTGGCACCGGCCGTGGCATGGTCTGACCTGCGGTTCCGCGTGCGCGACGCTAGCATGAGTGACGATCCAGCAGGGTGTGCTTTCCATTGGGCGCTGAGTCGAGGAACAAGAGCCCACCCGTGGCTCGGGCGAGTTCGCCGAATCCTGAACGTGCAGACGGCACCCGCTGCGCGCGTTGGCAGCGGGCTCCCGTCCGTGGCCATGTCCGCTCTCGCTGGCCTCAGTCGGCGGCTAGGGGCACGCGCCCTAGATGTGAAGCACCCGTGCGAGCCGCGGCGAGTCCGGTGTCGCACCGAGCTGGAGGCCACACGAAAGGCCGTCTCCCTGACGAGGAGACGGCCTTTCGGAGGCAGCAACCCGGAAAATCATTCGGCACGGTCGTGCCTACTGCCCGGAACTAACCACAAATGGTCGACCGGCATCTCTATCCGCACCGCGCTCCAATGGTGTCACCGCGGTGAGAGGCGGAACTCGATCTTCGAGGCGCCGCGCTGCTGACAGGTCTGGCTATGTCCTGGTTGCGTCGCCTGAGATCTTGGCGGTGGATGGTGTGCCCGAAGCTTGCGACGTCGTGGTTGTCGGTGTGAGTGTTTCGAGGATGGTGGCGGTGCGGGTGTCGATGCTCGTGTTGGGTTCGATGTAGTGCTTGACCGTGATCTCCGAGCTGGTGTGGCCGAGGAGCTGGGCTGCGAGGTCGGCGCCGGCGGCGCGTTCGATCGTGGTCGCGACGGTGCGCCGGAACGAGTGCGGCGTCACCCCGGTGGTGCCCGCGGTGGCCAGGACGTCGCGCAGGCGGCGGCGGATGTTGTTCGTCGTCAACGGTGTCCCGTTCCTGGTCCGGAACACGAGCGTCCCGGGCTCGTGGCCGGCGAGGTCGACCAGGCGGTCCCTGAGGGCGGTGGCGGTGTAGGACGGGATCGCGATCCGCCGCACCGACGTACGAGTCTTGGGGTGGGGTTGCCGGTAGGTCGGCCTGCCTTTCGGGGACACGATCGTGCCCGCCACCCGCAGGGTTGCGGGCGTGGTGGTCAGGTCGATATCGCGCTTGCGCAGCGCGAGGACCTCCCCGATCCGCAGGGAGGAGCCGAGCATGACCTCGATGATGACCTCCAGCTGCCCATCCGGCTTAGGGCCAGGCACCTTCGCGTCTCCGCGGCGCCAGGTCCGGGCCGCGACCCGGATGGCTTGGATCTGCTCCAGGGTCAGGGCGGTGGCCTGGGTGGCGGGCCGCTTGAGGCGTTTCGTGCCGGTGACCGGGTTCTTCTCGATCGCCTCGTACCGGTGCGCCATTCCCAGGGCGAGGTTGAGGACGACCTTGGCGTGCTTGGCCCGGGAGTAGGACTGATTCGCCAGGGTGCGCAGGAATCGGTCGACTTTGCTGATCGTGATCTCCCGCAGCACGAAGTGCTCGAACACCGGCACCACGAGAGTGCGCATGTCCCGTTCGTACAGGTCCTTCGTGCCCTGGGCGAGGTCCGGGTCCAGCTCGAGGTCTTCCAGCCAGACGCGGACCAGGTCGGGGAACGGGCTGTGGGGGTGGAGCTCGCCGACACCCGCCATCCGCGTGCGGTGGGCGAGCTTGACCTTCAGCGCCTGCTCGGCAGTCTTCGCGGTCGGACCGCTGGCCTCGACGAGCCGCAGCATGCCGTCCTGGTCGCGGAACCGGGTCCTGGAGCGCCACGAGGACGGGCTGGTCTGGGCGATGTAGACGTCACCGAACGTCCCCGCAGGAATCCGCGCCCTCATCGCACCTCACCGCCCCGCGTGGCGGTGACTGGGTACCGCAGATCACCAGAAGCACGGATCCCGTGTCGAGACAGCACCCTGCTCAACCCGACGGGACCCGATTCAACCCGTAGCAACCGAGGCACGGGGGAGGACTCACCTGCGCCGGAGCACTCAAAGTGATGGGAAAGTGATGGATGGATCACGTCTCAGAAACCCTTCAGGCCCGGGATTCCGTTGGAATCCCGGGCCTGATGCGGTCGGGCTGACAGGATTTGAACCTGCGACCCCTTGACCCCCAGTCAAGTGCGCTACCAAGCTGCGCCACAGCCCGCGGTGATCTTGAGCATGCTCAAGGCTACCGGTTTGGCCCCTTGGGGCCGACGGAAATACTACCCCACCTCGGGGGCTGTGCCCGACCAGGCGAGGTCGGAGCGTCGGACGTCCTTTGTTAGACCCAGCCATCGCGCGTCGGACAGTGATGGTCGCCGCGACTGGTGGTCGCTCCGTTCGTTCGTGTCAGTCGTACAGGTCACCCGAGTGACCTGTACGACTGACACGACGGGGGAGGCTACCGGGCCACCGTGGCGAGGAACCCGGTCACCGCAGCGGTGAGCTTGCCGGGGCTCTCGATGTGGCCGAGGTGCCCGGTCCGGTCGAGGACGGCCAGCCGCGAGCGGGGCACGGCCTCGTGGATCATCCGGGCCCAGCGCGGACCGCAGATAAAGTCGTCGTCGCCGACCAGCACCAGCGTGGGTGCCGTGATGGCGGGCAGCTCCGCCCGCACGTCGAAGGCGGGGCCCTCGCCCCACGCCGGGGCGGCGTACATCCGCAGGGCGTTGCGCCCGACGGCGAAGGCGGACTCGTGGCCCCAGTAGTCGTGGAAGTAGGCCGGCGAGATCCTGCGCAGCACCTCGGTCGCGCCCTCGTCGTCGGACGGCTCGGGGCGGCCCGTCAGTCCGGCGACGTAACCGGCCACCTCGGGGTGCTCGACGAGGTGGCGTTGCGCGAACCGTTCCATGTTCGCGACCGCCGTCGGCCAGAAGTCGTCACCGGTCACGGGGGAGGTGTCGTACAGGACCAGCGCGGCCACGCGGTCGGGGTGGTCGAGCGCGTAGCGCTGGGCCACGAACCCGCCGTGGGAGTGTCCGAGCACCATGACCTGCGGTAGCCCCAGGTGCTCCACCACCGCGTGCAGGAAGTGCGTGTACGTGCCCAGGTTGTATCCGCGGGGGTCGGCGAGCCGGCCCGACGCCCCGGTGCCGACGGGCTCGATGTACACCATGGTCATGGTCCGCTCCAGCTCGGGCATGCGCAGGTAGTCCCAGCCGATCCCGGGTCCGCCCGGGTGGACGACGCACACGGGGCCGGCACCGGCGACGTGGTAGCGCTGGTCGATGACGGCGTTCTCGTGCCGGACGGCGATGGTGTGGGTTCCGAGGGCGACGCTGGAGGTCACGGATCGACTCATACCCCCAAGACCGGACACCTTGCGGACCTGTGACCGAGGCCTGTGCCCGTCGAGCGGTCCGCGCCGGCCGTGATCCCCGAAGGCCCGGGCCGCTCAGCCCACCGCCGTCGTCGACCCCCGGACCACGAGCCGCGTGGCGAGCTCCTCGCGGGGTGCCTCCCGCGGCGGGTCGCCGCTGATCCGCAGCAGCATGCGCAGCGCGGCCCCGCCCATCTCGGCGATGGGCTGGTGCACCGTGGTCAGCGCGGGGCTGAGCCAGCGCGCCTCCGGCAGGTCGTCGAAGCCGACAACGCTGACGTCCTCAGGGATGCGCAGCCCGAGCGCGGCGGCGGCGTCGTACGCCCCGAGCGCGATGGTGTCCGAGCACGCGAAGACCGCCGTCGGCGTCGTCCCGCCGCGCAGCAGGCCCACGGCCTGCTCCGTGGCCCGCTCGCGCCGCCAGTCGGTGTGCACCACGCGGTCGTCGGGCAGGTCGAGCCCTGCCTGCGTGACGGCGGAGCGGAACCCGTCGATGCGGGCCTGGCTGTAGAGGTGGGTGCGCTGCCCGGCCAGGATCCCGAACCGCCGGTGCCCCAGGGCCAGCAGGTGCTCGGCGGCGGCCCGCCCGCCGGCCCAGTTGGCCGCCCCGACGCTCGCGACGGACGACGGCGGCTGGCGCACCGGGTCCAGCAGCACGATCGGCACCCGGGCGGCGGCGAGCGTCGCGAGCTGCTCGGCGCTGGTGTCGACCAGGGCGAGCACGGCGCCACGCGGACGCCGCGCGAGCAGGCGGGTGAGCCAGGCGTCGCCGGGTGGCCGGGCCACGGAGACGACGACGTCGAGACCCGCCTCCTCGGCGGCCTGCTCCACACCGCTCAGCGCCCGGTTGGCCCATGTGCCCTCGATCCCGCTCAGCACGAGGTCGACGAGTGAGCTCTCGCCGCGCGGCGCGGCGTCCCGCCCGGAGCGGCCGCGGTACCCGAGCTCCGCGACGATGCGCATGACCCGGTCGCGGGTCCCCGCTGAGACGTCTGAGCGGCCGCTGAGCACCTTGGAGACCGTGGGCACCGTCGTCCCGGCCGCCTGCGCGACGTCCGCGAGCGTGGTGCGGCGAGGGTTCGGCATGCGGCGACCGTAACGACGGCGGTAGAAGTTGCGCAACTTTTTGGGGGTTGATCCGGCAAAAGTCCTCGTGTATCAAAGGGTCGCTGGCACTTCATCGAGCCACGAGTTGCGCAACTTTCTGGAGCGGAGCACCTATGACGACGACGTCGAGAACCAAGCGCGCACTGGTCGTGCGCGGAGGCTGGACCGGGCACCAGCCCGTCGAGACCACGGACTCGTTCCTCCCGTTCCTGGCGGAGCACGGCTACGAGGTCCGGGTCGAGGACTCGACGGCGGTGTATGCCGACGCCGACTACCTGACCGGCATCGACGTCATCGTGCAGACCGTGACCATGAGCACGATCGAGAGCGCGGAGCTGAGCAGCCTGATCGCGGCGGTGGCGGCCGGTACAGGGCTGGCGGGGTGGCACGGCGGTATCGCCGACTCCTACCGCAACAGCTCCGACTACCTGCAGCTGATCGGCGGCCAGTTCGCCACCCACCCGCCCAAGGCGCCGCGCGCGGAGCTGGCGGGGGAGGCCGCCGACAACTTCCTGCGGCACACGATCGACATCGTGCCCGAACGCGCCGACCACCCGATCGTCGCCGGGATCTCCGACTTCGAGCTGACGACCGAGCAGTACTGGGTGCTGTCCGACGAGTACAACGACGTGCTGGCGACCACGACGCTCGCCGCGCGCGACTTTGACCCGTGGCACCGCCCGGTCACGTGCCCCGCGATCTGGACCCGCCAGTGGGGTGCGGGCCGCATCTTCGTGTCGACGCCGGGCCACGAGCTCGCCGTCGTCGACGACCCGAACGTCCGTACCGTCATCGAGAGGGGAATCCTGTGGGCCAGCCGCTGAGGGTCGGGATCGTCGGGGTCGGGGCGATCGCCGGCCAGTACCTGTCCACGTTCGAGCGCCTGGACGCCGTCCGCCTGGTCGCCGTCGCCGACCTCGACGCCGACCGCGCGAAGGCCGTCGCCGCCGAACGGGACGTCCGCGCCCTGACCGTCGCGGAGCTGACGACGGACCCCGAGGTGGACCTCGTCCTCAATCTCACGATCCCCGCCGCCCACGCCGAGATCGCCCTGCAGGCCATCGCCGGCGGCAAGCACGTGTACGGCGAGAAGCCGCTCGCGGTCACGCCGGCGGAGGCCCGCGCGGTCCTCGACGCCGCGCGGGCCGCCGGGGTACGGGTGGGCTGCGCCCCGGACACCGTGCTCGGCACGGGCGTGCAGACGGCGCGCAAGGCCATCGACGACGGCGCGATCGGCCTTCCGGTCGCCGCGACCGCCACCATGACGACGCCGGGCCACGAGCGCTGGCACCCCAACCCCGACTTCTACTACCAGCCCGGCGGCGGGCCGCTGCTGGACATGGGCCCGTACTACGTGACCGCGCTGGTCACGCTGCTCGGCCCGGTCGAGTCGGTGGTCGGCGCCGCGAGCCACACGCGCGCCACGCGCACCATCGGGTCCGGCCCGCGCGCGGGCGAGACCGTGCCGGTGGACGTCCACACGCACGTGACCGGGGTGCTCCGGCACGTCTCGGGCGCGCTGTCGACCCTGGTGATGAGCTTCGACTCCGTGGCGACGCGGGCCTCGAACATCGAGGTCCACGGCCAGACCGGCTCGCTCGTGGTCCCCGACCCCAACCAGTTCGACGGCGACGTCGAGCTGCACGAGCTCGGCGGCTCCTGGCAGACCCTGCCGCTGAGCGCCGGCTACCGGGACGCGGGGCGCGGCTACGGCGTCGCGGATCTCGCGACGACGCCGCCGGGCGTGCCCGCGCGTGCCGACGGCGAGCTCGCCTACCACGTGCTGGAGATCATGACCGCGCTGCTCGCGGCCGCCGACAGCGGCGCGACGGTCGCCGTCGAGAGCAGGTGCGAGCGGCCCGCCGCCGTCCCGCTGTCGGACGCGCCGCGCTGATTGGGGCGCTGACCCGGGCCTCGCTTCGGCCGGGCTCGGGTCAGGGCGCCACGCCGCGCCGGAACGACTGCACCGCGAGGTCGGCCGCGACGTGCCGCGGCAGGTCCTGGTTGCTCACCTCGGCGGCGCTGGCAGAAGCGATCCGGGACGTCGCGAGCACCGGTGCCGTGGTGACCATCGCCCACCTCTACCGCGAGCTGGTCGCGGCACTGCGGCTGGACGCGAGCGTCCGTTTTCCGGAGATCGCGGTGCCTGGCGAGGAGGAGCCCGCGCCGGCCGGGGCGTGACTAGCCGCCGCTCGCCCCGGTGCTCTCCCGCTCGACCAGGCGGTGCGGTGCGATGACGCGCACCGCGTCGCGCTCGTCGCCGCCGACCCGTCGCACCAGCGCGTCCATGGCGGCCTGCGCGATGGCCTCCTTGTCGGGCGAGACGGTCGTGAGGCTGGGGTTGCCGTACCGGCCGTCCTCGATGTCGTCGAAGCCGACCACGGCCACCTGCTCGGGCACGGAGATCCCTGCCTCGCGCAGCGCCCGCAGCGCGCCGAGGGCGAGCAGGTCGGAGAAGCAGAAGAGGGCGTCGGGCAGCGTGCGCCCGCGCAGCAGGGCCCGGGTGGCGTCGGCCCCGCCGCGCCGGGTGAACGCGTCGACGTAGGCGACGTCGGCGGAGGCGTGCGGTGCCGCGCCCATCGCGGCCTCGAAGCCGGCCAGGCGCAGGGAGCTGGAGGACCCCTCCGCCCGCTGGGCTCCGACGGCCACCACCCGCTGCCGCCCGGTGGCCAGCAGATGCCCGACGGCGTCGCGCGACGCCACGAAGTTGTCGATGTGCACGTGGTCGAAGCCAGGGTGCGGCTCCTCGCCCAGCAGCACCACGGGCCGCTGCGTGCGCGAGGACCGGGTCAGGTCGTCGTCGGTGAGGCCGAGCGGGCTCACGATCAGCCCGTCGAACACGGCCTTGGTGTCGGCGCGGGCGAGCAGCTCGCGCTCGCGGTCCCGGTCGCCGTCGGTCTGCTCGATCATGAGCGTGTACCCGTGGGCACGGGCGGCCTCGATGAGCTTGCGGGCGAGCTCCGCGAAGTAGGGGTTGTCGAGGTCGGGCACCACGAGCGCGGCCATGCCGGTGCGGCCGGAGCGCAGCATCCGGCCGATCTCGCTCGGCCGGTAGTCGAGCTCCTCGATGGCGGCGAGCACGCGCTCACGGGTACCGGCGGCGACGTTGACGGTGCCGCTCACGACGTTGGACACCGTGCGTGCCGAGACGCCGGCGAGGCGGGCGACGTCCTCGCGTCGACCCACGGTGGCCTCCTTGCGTCCGCGTCGAACCGCTGTGCCGCGCCCGCCGACCATGTCCGGCCCGCTCAACGACAGTGTTGTTGCCTCGCGGCAAGCCTACTGGATGGTGTGCCGGCCGATCGGCTTGCATCGTGGCAGGGCCGTCGCCGCCGGGACAGCCGGAGCTGACGCCGGCACGGGCGACCCGGAGACCGGAGAGACCCGGGCCTACACGAGGTGAGCCCGGGCCGGCACCGCTGCGCGGCCGGCACGGCAGGTTCAGGACCCGCCGCGCCGACCGCCGCACCGATCTCAGAACCCGGAGTTGCCCCCGAGCCGGTTGAGCACGAACCCCATGTCGTTCAGCAGCCCTGCGGTCCCGGACCCGGACACGGTCGTGTTCGCGAACGTCGCGCTGCCCGCGGCGTGCAGCTCGATGCCATAGGTGCCCGAGCCGGTGATCGCGACCCGGTCGAGGCTCACCTGCTGGATCGACTTCTGCCACGACATGAGCACGCCCGCGTAGGTGCTGTCCTGGATGGTCATGTCGCGGATCACGATGGGCGCGTCGATGGCGTGCACGTCGGCGTAGACCCACAGCGCGCCGAGCTCGGCCGGCCAGTTGGGCTCGCGGCTGCCGGTGCGGGTCAGCGTGTTGCGGGCCACCGTGGTGGTGCCCGTGAACGGCACGCCGAACCGGGTGCTGACCGCGATGCCCGCGGCCGCGTTGACCGTGTCGGCCACGAGGTTGTCCTCGACCCGGTTGCCGCCCCCGCCGCCGTACACGGCCAGGCCGTTGGCCAGGGCCGGCGCCTGGACGGTGTTGAACGAGAACACGCTGCCGCTCACGGCCGCGCCGTCCGACCACATGGCCAGCGCGTCGTCACCCGTGTTGCGGAACGTCGACTGGGTCACCTGTGCGTTGGTCACGCCGGAGCGCAGGTTCACGCCGTCGGCGTACGTGTCACGGACGCGCAGCCCGACCGCGAGCAGGTCGCGCGAGCCCGGCCGCACCCACAGCCCCACCTTGGTGTGCTGCACCCAGATGTTCTGCAGCAGGGTCTCGCTCGTGAAGTCGCCCTCGATGGCGGCCTGACCGTCGGCGTCCTCGCGCACGGTGGCGGAGCCGAAGATCGCGACGTCGGCGATGGTCACCCCGCCGCCGGTCGCGTAGAAGCCGCCCGCGCGGCCCGTGCCCACGATCACCGAGTGCCAGGGGCCGGCACCGAGCACGGACACACCCAAGACCCGGACGGCGTCGTTGACGTGGAAGGTGCCGGCCGGGATCCAGACCGGCACGCCCGCGGCCTTCGCAGCGGCCACCGCCGCCGTGATCGCCGCCGTGTCGTCACCACCGCCCGACGTCGCGCCGTGCGCCGTGATCGACACCGCGCCCGACGGCGCCGTGAGCGCCGGAGCGACCCGCTCGGCCTCCACCAGGTCGATGTCGACGTGCGCCACGGCGCCCGAGTCCTTCTGCAGCGTCAGGACCGTGCCGGCCGGCTGCTCGGGGATCTCGAACCGCAGCTCGTCGTAGAACCGGTGGGCGGCGCCCAGCGCCGGGTCGTTGTGGAACGGGTACTCGCCGTACTGCCAGGAGTGCGCCGAGGTCAGCGTCACGTCCTTGAGCTTGGTCCCGTTCGCGTAGACCGCCAGGGGCGACGTCTGGCCGGTACCCGCGGCGTTGTCGGGGATCGAGCAGCGCAGCACCAGCCCGCTCGCCGGGGCGGTGAGGGTCACGTCCACCTTCTCGCCGACGGCGTCCAGCCGGACGGCGCTGCGACCGCTCGACTCCGCCTGCACCGTGCCGTAGGTGCGCGACGGCGTCAGCTTGGTGCCCGTCGTCGTCCCGGCCTCGGCCTCGTACTGCTGGTAAGACGTCGACGCGCCGCGCACGGCCAGGTCGGTCTCGCCCGAGACCGTGAGGCTGTCGACCAGCACGTCGGCGCCCGAGCCCGCCGCCCGCAGGCCCACCGTGTTGACGCCGGCCCGGACCGGCACGCTCGCCGTGACCGTGCGCCAGCCGCTGCCCGCGGGGAAGGTGACCTGGCCGGTGACCCGGCCGTTGACCAGCAGGTCGAGCGTGCGCGCGCCTGCGGGCGTCGCGAACCGGAACGTCGCGGTCGCCGTGGCGGCCGATCCGGCCTGGACCGTGCGCAGCACGCGCGCGCCCGTCGTCGTGAGGCCGCCGACGTACCCCGCACCCGTGAAGCCGCCGGTGGCGGACGCGACGGCGGCGTTCCCGGAGCGGTAGGCGTTCTCGGCCTCGCCCGGTCCGGCGGGCTGCGGCGGCACGTTCGTGGCGACATCGAGCCTGTCGACGTTCGCGTTGCCGTTGTCGCCCGAGGCGTAGGCCAGCCGCAGGTCGTGGTTGCCCGCGGTCAGCGTCGCGGTGTGCGTCACGGTGCCCCAGGTGTCCCAGCTCGCGGTCGCGGGTAGGGAGAGCTGCGTCAGCCTTGTCCCGCCGTCGTACAGCGAGAGCGTGCGGGCGGAGCCGGTGCCGTTCGCGTACCGGAGCGTCAGGTCCTTCGCGCCGGCGGCCGTGACCTGCACCTTGAACGTGACCGACGCCGATCCGGCGTTGCCGTCGGTGAACCCGCCCACGAACCCGGTGCCGGAGAACCCGGTGTGGTCCGTGGCGGTCACGGCGCCGCCCGCCAGGGTGGCTGCCTCCGCCTCGAACGTCGGCCCGGGGCCGTAGTCGGCTCCGCTGGAGCCGCCCGAGTCCGTGACGTCGAGGGCGTCGAGGTTCACGTTGCCCGAGTCGGCGCTGCCGAACCGGTAGGCCACCGCGTGGCTGCCGGCGCTCAGGGTGACGACGGCGCTCTGGGTCGCCCAGGTGGTCCAGCCCGCCGTCGCCGGGAGGGTGACCTGCTGGGCGGCGCCGTCCACCAGGAGGGTGAGCGTCTTGGCCGAACCGGTGCCGTTGGCGTAGCGCAGGCCCAGCGTGTGCGGGCCCGACGCGGACGCCGTCACGGTGAACGTCGAGGTCGCGGCGCCCTTGTTGCCGTCGGTGTAGCCGCCCACGAAGCCGGAGCCCGTGTAGCCGGCGTGCTCGGTGGCCACGACCGCGCCGCCGGTCAGGGCGGCCTGCTCGGCCTGGTAGCGGCTGGTCGCGGCGCCGGCCGGGACCGCGGTCGCGGCCACGAGGGCGGAGCCGGCGACGGCGACCGCCGCCAGCAGGGCCAGGCGTCTGCGCCAGGCGGGGAAAGTGCGTGTGTCAGTTCTGCGCGGCATGAGATCTCCTTCGACCGGGATGCGCACTGGGGTCTACCGACGGTGAGGTTTAGCGGTAAACTTGCGACGACGGTAAGGGGATGCCGACCGTCCGGTCAAGGGCCACCTAGGATGCGGCTGGAGCCGGAAGCCGACGGGGGAGGTTCGCGTGACCACACGACTGAGCGACATCGCGGACGAGGCCGGCGTCAGCGTCATGACCGTCTCGAACGTCATGAACGGCAAGCGCGCCCGTGTCTCGCCCGCGACGATCGAGCGCGTGCTGGGCATCGCCGCCCGGCTCGGCTACGTGCCGAACATCCCGGCGCGGAGCCTCGCGGCGAACAGCTCGCACATCGTGGCGGCGCTCGTCCCGGTGGGGGAGAACAACAGCCTGCTGGTCAGCCCGCACACCGTCGCCGTGGTCGGCGGCATGGAGACCCACCTGCGGCATCGCGGCTACCACGTGCTGCTGCGCGGCATCGAGCACGAGGACCAGGTGGCGCAGACCGTGCGCGGCTGGTCGCTCGACGGCGTGGTGCTGGTCGAGTTCACCGACGAGCAGATCGACCGCCTGCGGGTCGACGCCGTACCGCTCGTCGCCATCGACAGCTACTCCGCGAACCCGCGGGCGATCGGGGTGCGCAGCGACGACCACGCGGGCGGCCGCCTCGCCGGCGCGCGCCTGGCCGACGCCGGGCACCGGCACGTGCTGTTCGCCGGGCCGCCCTACCAGGGCCTGGGCGTGGTGGGCCAGCGGTGGACAGGCTTCCGCGAGGCGTGCCTGGAGGCCGGGCTCGACCCGCGCGCGATCGAGGCGGAGGAGGTGCTGACCTTGTTCGAGGACGGCCGCCGCCTCGGCCTCCGGCTGCGCCGCGACCACCCGGAGGTGACCGCGGTCTTCGCCACGGCCGACCACCTCGCGGTCGGGATCATGGCGGGCATCGTCGAGGCGGGCGGGTCGGTGCCCGGCGACGTGTCGGTCATCGGGTTCGATGACCTCGACTTCGCCCGGTACACGACCCCCGGCCTGACCACGGTCGCGCAGGACATGGCGGCCAAGGTGGCCGAGGCGTCGCGCATCATCCTGGAGGAGATAGAACCTGCGGAGATCGAGCGGACGGAGACCGAGCCCGGGACCGACAGCACGAAGGCCCCCCGCGAGCCCGTCTCGCTCGACGTCCACCTGGTCGAGCGCGGTTCGGTCGGGCCTCCCCGTGGGTGACGGCGCCGTGGTCCGACGTCGTCCCGCGGGGAGACCCGACGGTCAGCGGAACGAGCCCGCGGTGATGCCCTCGACGAACCGGCGCTGGGCGACGACGAAGAGGAGCTCAACCTGAACCTGTCGGTTCTGATGCGCTGGGCGTCGAGGCCTTCGCCGAGGGCGGGGGGCTGTGTTCGACGTGCGGGTGGCCAACCTCGTTCCTGAGGGCCCGAGCGACTGAGCCGTTCTGGTGGGCAAGGACCACTCCGCCGAGGGGGTAACGGTGAGCGAACAATGTTCGCTCACCGTTACCCCCTCGGCGGCGTAGGCGTTGCCCCGAGGCGCCGGTGCGGTGCAGCGGGTCACTCGAGAATTGGTAACTGATCGGTTACCATTGGGGGTGTGGACGTCTTCGGGGCCATCGCCGATCCGATCCGGCGCGAGCTGCTGCTGCGGCTCGCGGACGGCCCGGCGCGCGTGGTGGACCTCGCGGCCGAGCACGCGGTGTCACGCCCGGCGATCAGCAGGCACCTGCGGGTGCTGAGTGACGCCGGCCTGGTGCGGGGGACCGACGACGGCCGGGAGCGGCGCTATGCGCTCGATCCTGGGCCGCTGTCAGAGGTGGGCGCGCTGATCGGTGCGCTCACCGCGAGCCGGGCGCCGGTCACCGCGGGTCACCTCGACGCACTGGGCACCGAGGTGCGCCGGGCGGCACGGGACCGCCGTCGGGGGACGACCGCATCGGGTACGAAGACCACGGGTACCAGCGCGAAGGAGCGGACCGCATGAACCTGACCGGAACCCTGGAGGACGACGGGCGGACCCTGGTGCTGGTGCGCCGGTTCGGCGTCCCGATCGACGACGTGTGGGCGAGCGTCACCGAGTCGGAGCGCCTCGCCCGGTGGTTCGGCACATGGACCGGAGACCCGTCGTCGGGCCGCGTGCTGGTGACCATGAACGCCGAGGCCGAGCCGGGAGCGCCGGCGGAGTTCCGCGTCGACGCGTGCGAGCCGCCGCGGCTGCTCGCCGTCAGCGCCGAGGACGAGTACGGCAACTGGCGGCTCAGCGCCGAGCTCGCCGAGGTGGACGGCGGCACCACGCTGACCCTGCGGCAGAGGGAGCTCGACCCGAAGACCCTGCCGGAGACCGGGCCGGGCTGGGAGTGGTACCTGGACCGCCTCGTCGCCGCCCAGCCTCGCCGACTTCGACGCCGACTACATGCCGATGAGCGCGGGATACGCCGCGCTCGTGCCGGGCGGCGCAGTTGACGAACCCTGACCTGTCCCGCGGCGCTCGCCTGGCCGCCCACGGAGCCGTGTCCAGGGCGTTGTCGCTGTGCAGCGACCGCGGGCTGCGCGAGCTCGTCGACGCCGGCACGCCGATCGGTTCCGGCATCGGCGGCGCGACCGTGCTGCTCGACGTCGAGGGGACGCCGGTGTTCGTCAAGCAGGTGCGGCTCACCGACCTCGAGCGCCGTCCCGAGAACGTCCGCTCCACGGCGAACCTGTTCGGGCTGCCGGTCTTCTGCCACTTCGGAGTCGGCACCATCGGTGGCCCGGGGTTCGGCGCCTGGCGGGAGCTGGCCGCGCAGATCATGACGACGGACTGGGTGCTCGCCGGGGAGTCCGAGGGGTTCCCCCTGATGTACCACTGGCGCGAGTTACCGGATGCCGGTCAGCCGCTCCCCGAGGAGCTGGCCGACGTCGAGCACGCCGTCGCCTACTGGGGCGGCGGACCCGAGATCCGCCACCGGATCGAGGCGGTGCAGCAGTCCACGGCGAGCCTCGTGCTGTTCCTGGAGTACATCCCGCAGAACCTGCACGACTGGCTGGACGTCCAGGTCAGGGCCGGTGACGAGGCGGCTGAGCGGGCCTGCGCCATGGTGGACGACGAGCTGAGGGCTGGCCTCTCGTTCATGAACGCCCGTGGGCTCCTGCACTTCGACGCACACTTCCAGAACATCCTGACCGACGGCAGGCGGCTCTACTTCGCCGACTACGGCCTCGCGATCTCTTCCCGCTTCGAGCTCACCCCGGGCGAGTCCGACTTCTTCCACGAACACCAGGGCTACGACCGGTACTACGCCGCCACGCACCTGGTGAACTGGCTGGCCGTCGCGCTGTACGGGTTCGGGCCGGAGGAGCGCAGGACGTTCGTTCGCGCGTGTGCCGAGGGAGTGTCCCCGGAGCGAGTTCCGGCGGCGCTCGCAGCGGTGATGCTCCGGCACGCGCCGGTCGCCGCGGTGGTGGGGGACTTCTACCGCGCGTTCCAGCGGGAGAGCCGGTCGACGCCGTACCCGCTGGAGGCGATCCGCCGGACCGGGCAGTAGGACTGGGCCGGACTCACCAGTGGGTCGGGCCCGACCCGTCGTCGCGGTGGGCCAGCGTCGCGAGCGCGTCCTTCCAGTGCCCCGCGGAGGCGGACGCGTGCTGCGCGGTGTCGATGTTCCCATGGGTCACGGTGACGCGCGTGCCGCCGTCGTCGGGCGTGAGCTCGATCCGGATCTCGTGGTAGTTCTCGGGAACATCCGGCAGGCCGCTCAGTGGCGCGAAGTGCGTGAAGTGCAGCAGCCGTGGGCGGTCGACGGCGATGACGGTGCCCTTGTCGGCGAAGACGCGACCGAAGAAGTGGCCCTCGAAGGTGATCGGGCTGCCCGGCTGGTAGTCCGTCTCGATGTTCGCGCCCAGCATCCACCGGGCACCCGGGTGGGTGAGCTCGGCCCAGACCCGCTCGGGTGGCTCGGCGATGTGGGTGGTCGCCGTGGTGGTGTGGCGCGGGGTCTCGATGCTCATCGCTGTCCTCCGTGATGGTTCTCGGATGTGACCGCAGGGTGCCTGCCGGTACCCCCATGGTGCCCGGGAATCGGCGGGGCGCACGGTTTGTCACCGGCTGCCGGGCTGGAGACCTTCCTCGACCGCCCCGGTGTTGCGCAGGAACACGATGATCCAGCTGAAGATGAGGATGGCCGCGACCAGCTCGACGGCCGTCAGGTTGTAGTACCCGGTGATGAAGAAGATCGCGAGAACGACGATCACCCCGACGTAGGTGTAGCCGAGCAGGACGAACACCCGGGGCATCGACGGGAGCAACCGGCGGAGGCTCACGACCAGCGCGACGTACACGATCACCATCCCGGTGGCGGCGATGTTGTGAGCCGCCAGGAAGTCGTCGACGGGGAAGACCCCCACGCACGCCAAGAGTATGCCGATGAGCACGAGCGCCATCCGGACCCGGCTGCGGCCCCGCGCCTCCGCGGGAGTCGAGTGCGGGAGGTACGCGGTCGCGTAGTGGGCGATGGTCGTGACCATGACGCCGGCGACGATCAGGGTCAGGTTGAACGCCATGGCGGAGATGTCGTCGGTCATCCCGAGTGCGCTGAGATTCTCCTTCCACCAGAACGGGTCGGTCGCGCTGAGCATGCTGGCGAAGGCTCCGACGGTGAGGAACACCGCCAGGACGAGCGAGAGCGTCATCGGGGTGAGGTTCACCGCCGACAGGAATGTCAGGTAGGTGGTCACGGCCAGGGCCACGCCGGCGAGCACCGCGGCCGACGTCGGATAGGCGGTCGCTCCGACGAAGCTCCTGCTCACGATCGACGCGAGCCCGATCCACCCCAGCAGCGCGATGACGGCGTGCGCCAGCGCCAGGGCCGCGACGTCGAACCAGCGCAGGCGCGGCCGCTCCCTGTCGTCGGCCGCTTCGCGCCGGATCTGGCCGCGTCGCGAGACACAACCGAAGAGGACCGCCCCGATCGCGACGAGTGCTCCGCCGAGGGCGGCGAAGTCGCCGAGCGAGCCGCGCCCGGAGATCGGCACGTCGCGACCCTGGAACACGATCAGCCCGACGAGCACCCCCAGCACGAAGGCCACCGCGCCGGCGAGGAGCGCCGACGACTCGCGTGACTCCGTCGTGGCGCCCGGGCGACGGAAGATGCGGCTGATCGGTGTCGACTCACTCATGTCGGTTCTCCTGCCTCGTCGCTGCTGGGCCCGGAACCAGCATCCCTCGACGGCCGGCGCGTCGGTGTCACCCGAACAGGATGATCTGCCGGTATCCACAGCTGGTCGAGCACCCGCTTGTTCAGCTGTGTTCCACGGTGTCTTGGCCGGTGCGGTGTTCGTCGACCGAACTGGTCGTCGCCGTCCAGCTGCTGAGGAGCTTGAGTGCATCGTGAGAGGCCGAGCCGGGCGCAGCGGAGTAGGCGATCAGCTGGATGCCGCGGTCGGAGGAGAGATCCATGACCTCGAAGTCCAGGTCCAGGTCGCCGACGACCGGGTGGGTGATCGCCTTGACGCCGGTGCGGTGCTCGCGCACGTCGTGGGACGCCCAGAGGGTGCGGAAGGCGTCGCTGCGGGTGGAGAGCTCGCCGACCAGGTCGCTCAGGTGGTGGTCGTGCGGAGCGCGACCGGCCTCCGTGCGCAGGATCGCGACGGTCTGGCGCGCCGCGTTGCCCCAGTCGCGGTAGAAGCCCTGGGCGCGGGGGTCGAGGAACACGAATCGGCCGAAGTTCGCGGGGCGTTGCGGCTGTACGTACATCTCCGAGAACACGGCCTGTCCGAGCCTGTTGACGGCGATGATGTCGAGCCGCCCGTTCTGCACGAACGCGGGGACGTCGGCCATCGCGTCGAGCAGCTGTCGCACACCCGGCCGGACCTGTTGCGTTCTGGGGCGTGCGCGACGTTGCTGCCGGTGAGTGCCTTCGTTGGCGGCACGCACGAGGTCGTACAGGTGGGAGCGCTCGGCGTCGTCAAGCTGGAGGGCGCGACTGATGCCTTCAAGCACGGCCTCGGAGACGCCGGTGGCGTTCCCTCGCTCCAGGCGCACGTAATACTCCACGCTCATCCCTGCGACCAGCGCGACCTCTTCGCGGCGCAGCCCAGGAACGCGCCGCCGACCACCGAAGTCGGGCAGGCCAATCTGTTCAGGGGTGAGCCTGGCCCGTCTGGTGGTCAGGAACTCACGGATGTCGTTCCGGGTGTCCATGCTTCGAAAATACGTCAGCGGCCCCGTCGTAGGGGGTCACTGGCATTAACCCTATAAAGCGGGTCTCCCTGCGACGCCCGCGGCAGCATTTCCTGATGGCATGAACAACAACACGAAGGTCTGGTTCATCACTGGCGCGAGCCGAGGCATGGGCGTCGACATCGCTCGCGCCGCTCTGTCCGACGGCCACTCGGTGGTCGCAACCGGCCGCAGCGCGGACCGGGTGCTGGCCTCGGTCGGCGAGCACGAGAACCTGCTCGCCCTCTCCCTCGACATCACCGATCCCGACGCCGCGGCCGACGCTGCCCGGGCGGCCGTCGACCGTTTCGGTCGCATCGACGTTCTCGTCAACAATGCGGGCAACTTCTACGCCGGCTACTTCGAGAACATCAGCCCTGCGCAGTTCCGCGCGCAGATGGAGACCAACTTCTTCGGGCCTCTGAACGTCACCCGCGCGATCCTCCCGGTCATGCGCGCACAGCGGTCGGGCCAGGTCATCACGGTCACGTCGTCGGCCGGACTCATCGGCCAGGAGTTCTGCGCCGCCTACGCCGCCTCGAAGTTCGCGCTCGAAGGCTGGATGGAGTCCCTCCGGTTCGACCTCGAACCGTTCGGCATCTCGACGATGGCCGTGGAGCCTGGCTTCTTCCGCACCGAGCTGCTCGTCGAAGGGTCCTCAACCATCTGGCCCGAGCTGGACATCGAGGACTACGCCGAGCGCACCACGCAGACCGTTGCGGCCTGGAAGAGCATGAACGGGCAGCAGGGCGGCGATCCGAAGAAGCTGGCCCAGGCCCTCGTTGCCCTCTCCGACTCGGGGCACCTGCCGCTGCGCTTCGTGGCCGGCGCCGACGCGACCGCCGGGGTCGAGCAGAACCTCGCCACCATCCAGGGGCAGCTCGACGCGAACCGAGAGCTGTCCGCGTCGCTCTCCTACGACGTCTGACACAGAACCTCGACAGGAAGCCATCCACATGACATCGACATCCCCTCTCGCCGGCACAGTCGCCCTTGTCACCGGCGCCAGCAGCGGCATCGGTGAGGCAACCGCCCGCCGTCTGGCCAAGGAGGGCGCGTCCGTCGCGCTCGTCGCCCGGCGGGCCGACCGGCTCCACATCCTCGCCTCGCAGATCCAGGCAGCGGGCGGCGCCGCCCTGGCCGTCGAGGCCGACATCACCGACCGCGCCCAGGCCGAAGCGGCGGTCCAGACAGTGATCGATCGGCTCGGCCGCCTGGACGTGCTTGTCAACAACGCGGGTCTCATGCTCCTCGGCCCGGTGGTCGGCGCCGACGTCGAAGAGTGGGAGCGCA
The DNA here is from genome assembly GCF_030209445.1 of Promicromonospora sp. MEB111. Classification (GTDB taxonomy): domain Bacteria; phylum Actinomycetota; class Actinomycetes; order Actinomycetales; family Cellulomonadaceae; genus Promicromonospora. The sequence continues at coordinate 301,526 of NZ_JARVSD010000016.1, read as the reverse complement.
TGCTCGCGATCAACGTGCAAGGCCTGCTCTACATGACCAACGCGGCGCTTCCGCACCTCCTGAAGGCCGCCGAGGACGACCCTCGCCAGGTCGCCGACATCGTCAACATCAGCTCGATCGCCGGCCGTGTGGCCTGGGCGAACTACGGCGTCTACAACCTGACCAAGTTCGGCGTGAACGGCTTCACCGAGTCCCTGCGTCAGGAGGTCACCACAAAGCACGTCCGGGTCGGCGTCCTGGAGCCCGGCGGCGTCGCTACCGAGCTCGGCTCCCACAACAGCGGGGCCATGCGCGACGACATCGACGCCTTCTACGAGAACACCGAGACGCTCGTGCCTCAGGACATCGCCGACGGCATCGCCTACATGGTCACCCGCCCGCGGCACGCGTCCATAGCCGAGCTGTGGGTCATGCCCACCGACCAGGCCTGAGTCATCTGGCCCGGACCACCCGGCGCACCCTGAGGTCCGGGTCGCCGGTGCCGACATCGAGGTGACCTTCGAAGCCGCCGGCACCGACGGCGAGGGCGTCAGGCGCCCTCATACGCCGTTCGCAACCGCTTCTCGAAGGCTCCGAGCACCGGCTGCCCGGGCCGCGCATCGAGGATCGCGAAGGTGACGTGCTCGAACCTCGGCCGCTCGGCCAGGGCCTCGGCGAAGGCAGAAGCGACGTCGGCAGGGTCGTTGCCGAACACTCCGCAGCCCCAGGCGCCGAGGACGATCCGGCGGCTGCCATGGGCGGCGGCCACGTCGAGCACCCGCGCGGCCCGGCGGGCGAGCGTGGCCCTGACCTCGCCCACCGCGGGGGGCTGGTTGCGCTCGATCGCGGACAGGTTCGGCGCCGCCGCCGTCAGGAAGGTGACCGGGTAGGGCTCGGCGAGCAGGACGCCGTCGTCGTCCCGGATGACCGGGACGTCGGGCGAGAGGATGACCCGGTCGCTGTAGAGCAGGGACGTCTCGCGGCGGTGGTGCTCGTAGAACTCGGGCGCGCTGGTCTGGGTGGCGTACAGCGCCGAGCTGCGCGCGATCGCCTCCTCCTGGGCCTGGGCGCCGTTGAGGAACCCGCCGCCCGGGTTGCGGGCCGAGGCGAAGACCAGGCAGGCGGTGCCCGGGCCGAGGCGCCGCGCCGCCGCCAGGCTCGACTCGTCGCGCACCTCGACCGTGGTGGGGCCGGACCAGGCGGCGCCCTCGGACAGCGGTGTGCCGGGGAGGATCAGGCGCGTCCCGGCGGCGGCGGCGGCGACCTGGTCGGCGATGTCGACACGCCGCTCACCTGCGCTGTAGCTTCCGGCGCGGACGGCGTCCATGGTCTCGGCCGCGAGGGCGCGAAACCGGTCCCGGCTCCTGTTCGACGAGGTCACAGCCCGCAATACTGGTCGCCGGAAACGCGGCCGGTCAATCAACGTGCGAGCTGACCGCCGGACCGTTGTGCTTTCCGTCCGAAATCGCACCCCCTCATCACCCTGACATGATGACCGCATGGCATGGTGGCGCAGGAAGCCCAAGGAAACGGACGACGTCCGCCCGCCCAGCGACGGGGAGATGGCGGAGCTCATGCGCCGCCTCGCGGACGAGTTCGTCCAGAGCTCTCGTGCCTCCGACCTCTTCGACTACACGGTCGAGTCGATCACAGCACTCGAGGTTCTGATCCAGAGCCTGCTGGAGTCGGCATCGCCGGCCGATCTCGACAAGGGTTTCAGTCTCGGCATGGGCGCGTACGTCGGCGAGGTGGTCGTGCGGAACGGCGCCGGCGCGCACTGGTCCTACGACGCGGACCAGCGCACCGCGCTGGTGCAGAGCGCCCAGTACGGCGCGTACCCCGTCTTCAAGGTCTCCAAGCGGTTCACGATCGGTCCGGAGCACTCCCTGATGCAGTTCGTGCAGGCGGCGATCGACGACGAGATGCCGCCCGAGGCCCGCCAGGTCCCCTGAGCCTCCCGCTCCAAACCTCCTACCCCCAAGGTGTTGACACCCCGCCCGGCCCGCCCCTAATGTCCTCGCTCATACGTAAGAGCAACCCTCCGCACCGTCGCGAGTCGCTGCTCATACGTATGAGCAGAGAATGCGCAGCGTATGCGCGGTGATCCACCTCGACGAAGCGGAAGGGATCTGGCATGGGACACGCACGATCGTTCGGGCGGCGCGTTTCAGCGCTGGTCGTCTCACTCGTCCTGCTCACCTCGGCCTGTGCGGGCGGCTCGTCGTCCGGCGACGGGACCGCGGGCGGGCGTGACGACACGATGATCTACGGCAAGACGGACGGCGGCACCACGTTCGTCCACAACTACAACGTGGTGGGCCCCGCCGTCGACAAGGCGCCCAACATGGAGCTGGTCTACGAGCCGCTCATGCGCGTCGACTACAGCAACGGCGCCGTGGTCGAGCCGTGGCTCGCGGAGAGCTGGGAGTTCGACGACGCCGGCACCACGCTCACGGTGCACCTGCGCGACGGCGTCACGTTCTCGGACGGCGAGCCCTTCACGGCCGACGACGCCGTCTTCTCGCTGAACCTGCCGATCGAGCAGCCGGAGTTCTCGATCGCGGGCGTCACCTACGAGCGGGCCGAGAAGGTGGACGACCTGACGTTCACGGTCACGTTCGCGGAGCCGTCGTTCGCCACGGTCAAGCAGTTCGCCAACATCCTGCTGCCGATGGTGCCCGAGCACATCTGGCGCGACCAGGACCTCAACACCTGGACCAACCCCGAGCCCGTCGGCACCGGGCCGTTCACCCTCGCGGAGTTCAAGCCCCAGCAGGTCACGCTCACCGCGCGGGACGACTACTGGGGCGGCGAGCTGCCCATGTCCACCTACAAGATCATCCCCACCAGCGCGGACGCCGCCAAGGCGCAGCTCCTGCGCGGGGACATCGACATCGCGCAGGGCTCCTGGGCCAACGGCGAGCAGGAGTACACGGCCAAGGACCCGGAGCACAACCTGTACCAGCTCTACCCGAACGGCGGCGCGATGTCGGCCATGTTCAACGCCGGCCGGCCACCGTTCGACGACGTCCACGTGCGCCGCGCGCTGGCCATGACCATGGACCGCACCGCCATCACCACCACGCTGCAGCGTCCCGGCACCGAGGCGGGACCCACCGGGCTCAACGCCACGGTCTACGCCGACTGGATCAACCCGGAGCTCGCCGAGCCGTGGCCCGTCGACGCAGAGGCCGCCAAGGCCGAGCTGGCCGACGGCGGCTGGACCGTGAAGGACGGCGCCCTGGTCAAGGACGGCGAGAGCTACCAGCCCACCATCCTGTTCAACAACGACTGGGCCTGGGGCAGCTACGCCGACATCCTCATCAACGGCTGGCGCGACACGCTCGGCGTCGAGGTCAAGCCCGCCGGGCAGCCCACCGCCGGCTACTACGACGCGATGAACCTCGGCGACTTCGACATCACCGCGGCATCCACGGGCGGCGCCGGCATCTACGGCGTCTACGGCTTCCTGGACGGCGACTTCGTGGTGCCGGTGGGGGAGAAGGCGACGCTCAACCAGGGCCGCTTCTCGAACCCTGAGGCCGACGAGATCATCGCGGCGATGGAGAGCACCGACGACGAGGCCGAGCTGAAGGAGCTGGGCCTGCGGATGCAGGAGCTCGTCGTGGACGAGGTGCCGTTCAGCCCGCTGTACGACAACTTCTACTTCGTCGAGATCAACGCGACCCGCTGGTCGGGCTGGCCCACGCCGGACAACTTCGACCACATCCCCTTCGTCGGGATGGGGCCGGACCTCATCCTCACGCTGCTCGGCCTCGAGCCGGCGGAGGGCTGACCATGACGACGACGGAGGCGCCCGCCCCGGTGCGCACGGCACCGGGCGGCCCGCCCGCGGCGGTGCGGGCCGTGCGCCGCTGGGGGTTCCTGCTGCGCCGGCTGGGCTTCTACGCCGCGGCCGCCGCCGCAGCGATCGTGCTCAACTTCCTGCTGCCGCGCCTGATGCCGGGGGACCCGTCCTCCGCCATCGTGGAGGAGCTGCAGCGGGTCAGCGGGCAGCAGGTGCCGCCGGAGACCCTGGAGAGCATCCGGGCGATCTTCGGCGACCCCGACCAGAACCTCGGCGAGCAGTTCCTCGCGTACCTGGGGCAGCTCGCCCGGTTCGACCTCGGCGTCTCCGTCGTCAACTTTCCCGTGCCGGTGAGCGAGCTCGTCCTTCAGGCGCTGCCCTGGACGCTGCTGCTGGTCGGCACCACCACCGTGCTCGCGTTCGTGCTCGGCACGGGCCTCGGCGTGATCGCCGGGTGGAAGGCCGGCAGCCGGCTCGACTCGATCCTCACGCCGCTGACGGCGTTCCTGTCGTCCGTGCCGTACTTCTGGGTCGCGCTGCTGGCCCTGTGGGTGTTCGGGTTCGTGCTCGGCTGGTTCCCCCTGTCGGGCGGCTACGACGCCAACCTCGCCGAGGGGTTCAACCTGCCGTTCCTGGCCTCGGTCATGCACTACGGGGCGCTGCCCGCCGCGACCATCGTGTTCTCCGCGTTCGGCGGCTGGCTGCTGGGCATGCGGAACATGACGGTCACGACCGTCCGGGAGGACTACGTGCTGCTCGCCCAGGCCAAGGGCCTCTCCCGCGGCCGCGTCATCCTGCGCTACGCCGCCCGCAACGCCATGCTGCCGAGCTTCACCGGCTTCGCCATGGCGCTCGGCGGCGTGATCGGCGGGGCACTGCTGACCGAGACGGTGTTCAGCTACCCCGGCATCGGCTACCTGCTGTTCGAGTCCCTCAACAAGCGCGACTACCCGATGATGCAGGGGGTCTTTCTCATCGTGACGCTCGCGACCCTGCTCGCCAACCTCCTGGCCGACTCCCTGTACGTGGTGCTCGACCCCCGCATCCGGGAACAGGGGTGAGCGCCATGAGAACGGGACTCCTGAAGGGCTGGAAGGTCCGCGTCGGTCTGTCCGTCATCGGGTTCTTCGTGCTGCTCGCGGTGCTCGGGCCGTGGCTGACGGCGAGCGTGCCCGGCCTCGACCCGCGTGCCAACGACCTGACCGCGATCGGCCTGCCGCCCAGCGCCGAGCACTGGCTCGGCACCACCCAGTTCGGCCAGGACGTGCTGGCGCAGACCATCGAGGGCGCCCGCGGCTCCCTGTTCGTCGGGTTCCTCTCGGCGGTGATCGGCACGGCGCTCGCGATCCTCGTCGGGCTGCCCGCCGGGTACTTCGGCGGCCGCACCGACTCCTGGCTCAACTTCCTGTCCAACCTGTTCATCGTCATGCCGGTGCTGCCGCTCATCCTCATCGTCGCCGGCTACATGCAGGGCACGGGGCTGTGGGTCATCGCGCTCATCATCGGGTTCTTCGGCTGGTCGGGCGGCGCCCGGACCATCCGCGCGCAGGCGATGAGCGTGAGCAACCGCGACTTCGTGCTCGCCATGCGCACCCTCGGCGAACCGCACCACCGGCTCCTGTTCCACGAGGTGCTGCCGCACCTGACCGGCTGGATCGCCGCGATGTTCCTGTCGGGCGTCATCGGCGGCGTCATGGCCGAGGCGGGCCTGGCCTTTCTCGGCATCTCCGACTCCGGCGCGATCAGCTGGGGCACCATGATCCAGGCCGCCCAGCAGCAGAGCGCGGTGCTGCGCGGCATGTGGTGGTGGTTCGTGCCGCCGGGCCTGTGCATCGCCCTGGTCGCGACGGCGGCGACGCTCGTGAACTTCGGCGTCGACGAGCTGGCCAACCCCAAGCTGCGCACGGTGCGGCGCTCCGTGGTGCGCCGCGCACAGCAGACGTCCGTAGGGAGCGATGCCTGATGGTCACCCAGATCATGTCCGACACCGATCACGACGACGCCGGGACCACCGCCGCGCGGGGAGCCGACGGCGACGTCCTGCGCGTCACCGGCCTCACCGTCGAGTACGTGACCGACGGCGACCCCGTGCGCGCCTGCGCCGATGTCACCTTCACCCTGCGCCGCGGCGAGATCCTCGGCGTGGCGGGGGAGTCGGGCTCCGGCAAGTCCACCCTGATCACGGCCCTGACCCGGTTGCAGCGGCCGCCCGCCGTCACCACCGCGGGCAGCATCGTGTTCCAGCCGCGCGACGGCGGGGCCGCCGTCGACCTGGTCACCGCGAGCCCCAGGGCGCTGCGGGCGCTGCGCTGGACCTCCCTGTCCATCGTGCTGCAGAGCGCCATGGACGCCCTCAACCCCGTGATGCGGCTCGGCGCGCAGTTCGCCGACGCGCTGCGCACCCACGACCGGTCCCTGGGCAACGACGCCGCCTGGGCGCGCGCGGCCGAGCTGCTGGCGACCGTGGGCATCTCGGGGGACCGGGCGCGCAGCTACCCGCACGAGCTGTCGGGTGGCATGCGGCAGCGCGCCAGCATCGCGCTCGCGCTCGCGTGCGGTCCGGAGCTGGTCGTGATGGACGAGCCGACGACCGCGGTCGACGTCGTCATGCAGCGGCAGATCCTGGCCCAGGTGCTGCGGCTGCGCCGGACGCTGGGGTTCGCCGTCGTCTTCGTGACGCACGACCTGTCCCTGTTGCTGGAGCTCGCCGACCGCATCGCCATCATGTACGCCGGGCGCATCGTGGAGCTCGGCACCGCGTCGGAGCTCTACGACGACCCGCGCCATCCCTACACCCGCGGGCTGCGCGACTCGTTCCCGCCGCTGCGCGCGCCCCTGCGGCGGCTCACCGGGATCCCGGGCACGCCGCCCGACCTGCGCCGTCCGCCGTCGGGCTGCCCGTTCCACCCGCGGTGCGCGGCCCGGTTCGAGGGGTGCGACACGCACCTGCCGGAGCTGGTCACGAAGGGCGGGCACGCCGTCGCGTGCCGGCTGCACGACCCGACGCAGAGACCGCAGCCGGCACCCGGCACCAGCACAGGAGGAGCCCGATGACCGCGACCACGGTGCCCGCGCCGTCCGCCCCCGGCGCCCCCGCCCCGGACACCCCGGTCCTGGAGGCCGTGGACGTGACCAAGCACTTCGAGGTGCGCTCGGCCGTGGGCGCCCGCTCGGTGGTGCGCGCCGTGGAGGGCGCCACGCTGGCGCTGCACCGCGGCCGCGTGGTCGCCTTGGTGGGGGAGTCCGGCAGCGGCAAGACGACGCTGGCCCGGCTGCTGGCCGGTTTCTACGCCCCGACCAGCGGCGAGATCGCCCTGGAGGGCGTAACCGTCCGGCAGCGGCGCGGGCGGGTGGAGCGTGGCTACCACAAGGACGTGCAGATCGTCTTCCAGGACCCGTTCGGCTCCCTGAACCCGCTGCACCGGGTGCGGCACAACCTGGAGCGGCCCCTCAAGCTGCACCACGGGGTGCGCGGCCGGGCCGAGCTGGACCGGCGGGTGCGCGAGCTGCTGGAGCGCGTGGCCCTGACGCCCACCGAGCAGTTCGTGGACAAGTTTCCGCACGAGCTCTCCGGCGGGCAGCGGCAGCGCGTCGTCATCGCGCGTGCGCTGGCCGTCGAGCCCAAGGTGCTGCTCGGCGACGAGCCCATCTCGATGCTCGACGTGTCGATCCGCCTGGAGATGCTCAACCTGCTCGACCGGCTGCGCACCGAGGACGGGCTCGCGCTGCTCTACATCACGCACGACATCGCCAGCGCCCGCTACCTGTGCGACGACATCGTGGTGATGTACGCCGGGGAGATGGTCGAGGGCGGGCCCAAGGAGCAGGTCATCGCCGACCCGCAGCACCCGTACACGAGGCTGCTGGTGGAGTCCTCGCCCGACCCGGGCCGCGGGGCGCGCGACCGGGCGGCCCTGTTCGACGCCGACGCGGACGGCCTGGGCGAGCCGCCCAGCCTGATCGACCCGCCGTCCGGCTGCCGGTTCCACCCGCGCTGCCCGTTCGCCATGGACGTGTGCCGCACGCAGGCACCGCCGCGCACCGACCTCGGCGACGGCCGCTGGGCCCGCTGCTGGCTGCACCAGAAGACACAGGAGAACGAGTGACCACCACCCCGCGCCGTGCCCGGGCGCCCCGCCAGTCCGACGTCGCGCGGCTGGCCGGCGTCTCGCAGTCCGCCGTGTCCCGCGTGATCGGCGGCGACACGGACGCCGCGCGCATCCCGGAGGCCACCGTCCGGCGCATCCAGGACGCGATCAAGGAGCTGGGCTACGTGCCCAACCCGACGGCGCGCAAGCTGCGCACCGGCCGCAACCGCCTGCTCGGCGTGCACACCTTCGAGGCGGTGTTCCCGCGGGCGCGCGAGGACTTCTACTTCGAGTTCCTGCTCGGCATCGAGGAGCGGGCCGAGGAGATCGACCACGACCTGGTGCTGTTCACCTCCACGGGTGGCAGCGACGGACGGCGCCGCGTCTACCGCGACGGCGTCAACCGCCTCAACGTGGCCGACGGCGCGGTGCTGCTCGGCGTCGCCGCCGACCGCGCCGAGCTGGCCCGCCTCGAGGCCGACGGCTACCCCTTCGTGCACATCGGCCGCCGCGAGGTGCCCGGCACACGCATCACGTGCGTCGTGCCCGACTACGAGTCGGCCGCCGCCGCGATCGTCGACCGGCTGGCCGACCTCGGGCACGAGCGGATCGGCTACCTGCGCGCCGGCATCGAGGAGGAGTCCTACGCCGACCGGCGGCGGGGCTACGAGTCCGCCGTCGCGCGGCGCGGCCTGCGGGACGTCTCGCCGGCGAGCCCTGGCCTGGAGGAGGGACGCCTCGATGCCGCCTGGCTCGACGCGGTCGCCACGGGCGAGGTCACCGCCGTCGTCGCCGACGCCGAATGGCTGGCCCACCCGCTGGCCGACGGCCTGGCGGACCGCGGGCTGACCGTGCCGCGCGATGTCTCCGTCGCCGTGCTGGAGGGCGTCGCGCCCGACGCCCCCGTGCGCTGGGACTGCCTGCAGATCCCGCGCCGCGAGGTGGGCCGCCTCGCCATCGACACGCTCGTCGGCATGCTCGACGAGCCCGGCGAGCCGGTCGCGGACGTGCTCGTGGAGTGCGTCGTCGTCGAGGGAGAGACCGTGGCCGCGCCGCCGGCCGGACCATCAGGAGACACGAGGGGGAGCACCGTATGAGCGCGGGTACGAGCGAGCGCAAGACGGACGTGCTGATCGTGGGCGGCGGGCTGGGCGGCGTGGCCGCCGCACTGACCGCGGCCCGGCTGGGCCGGCGGGTGGTGCTGACCGAGCCCACCGACTGGCTCGGCGGCCAGCTCACCGCGCAGGCCGTGCCCCCGGACGAGCACACGTGGATCGAGGACGGCTACGCCCCGCCCGGCTACGCCGAGCTGCGCCGTCGGGTGCGCGACTACTACCGCCGCAACTACCCCCTGACGCCGCGCGCCGCCGCGGACCCCCTGCTCGACCCCGGCCTCGGCATCGTCAGCCACCTGTGCCACGAGCCGCGCGTCGCGGCCGCCGTGCTGGAGGAGATGATCGCGCCCTGGCGCGCCGGCGGGCAGATCGAGCTGCTGCTGTGTCACGAGCCCACCGCCGCCCACACCTCCGGCGACGAGGTGGACGCCGTCACCCTGCGCGACACCCGCGACGGCCACGAGACCACCGTGCACGCCGACTACGTCGTGGACGCCACCGAGCTCGGCGACCTGCTGGAGCTCGCCGCGGTCGAGCACGTGGTCGGCGCCGAGGGCCGCGACGAGACCGGCGAGCCGCACGCCCCCGCCGTCGCCGACCCCCTCGACCAGCAGGCGATCTCCTGGTGCTTCGCCCTGGAGCACCGGCCCGGCGAGGACCACACCGTGGGTCGGCCTGCCGGCTACGCCCACTGGCGCACCGCCGTGGCCCCCTTCTGGCCCGGCCCGCAGCTCTCCTTCGACGACGTCGTGCCCATCACCCTCGAGCCGCGTACCTCGCGCCTGTTCGAGGCCGACCACGCCCGCAACGCCCACTTCCCGCTGTGGACCTTCCGCCGCGTCCTGGCCCGCGAGAACTTCGCCGGCGGCGCGGTTGGCGACGTCACGATCGTCAACTGGCCCCAGATCGACTACTGGGCGGCGCCCCTGCTCGGCCCCGGCGTCGACGACGCCGCCCGCGCGGCGGCGCTCGCGGGCGCGCGCGAGCTGTCGCTCTCGTTCCTGCACTGGCTCCAGACCGAGGCACCCCGCCCCGACGGCGGTACCGGCTACCCCGGACTGCGCCTGCGCCCCGACGTGACCGGCACGCCGGACGGTCTGGCCAAGACCCCCTACATCCGCGAGGCCCGCCGCATCAAGGCGGAGCTGACCGTCACCGAGCAGCACGTGGGCGTGCAGGCGAGGCCCGACGGCGCGGGCAGCGAGATCTTTCCCGACACCGTGGGCCTGGGCCGCTACCGGATCGACCTGCACCCCAGCACCGCCGGCCGCACCTACGTGGACATCGAGGCGTACCCGTTCCAGGTGCCGCTCGGCGCCCTCGTCCCGGTGCGGGTGGAGAACCTGCTGCCCGCGGGCAAGAACATCGGCACGACGCACATCACCAACGGCTGCTACCGGCTGCACCCCGTGGAGTGGGGCATCGGCGAGGCCGTCGGGGCGCTCGTGGCGTTCTGCCTGGACCGCGGCCTGCCGCCCCGCAAGGTGCGCAGCGACCCCGCGCGGCTGGCCGACTACCAGCGCCTGCTGAGCGACACCCTCGGCATCGCGCTGGCCTGGCCCGACAAGATCCGCACCCACCGTGACTGAACCCTCACCACCCGACGTGTCAGACCTACAGGTCACCCGAGGGATCTGTAGGCCTGACACGCCGCCTGCGCCTACCGAGGGGGTGGTGCTACCCGGCTGACCGGTTCCACCCCCGGAGCTCGACCGCTCGTTCAACGAAGAACGGAGAACCATCGTGCTGCGCACCAACCACCACAGGGGCCGCGCGCCCCAGCCCACCTCACCAGTCCCCGCCGTCGCCCGGCCACCGGCCCGCCCGCCGCGGCGGCACGCGCTCGCCGCCGCGGCGCTCGCGCTCGCCGTGGCCGGTCTCGGCCTGATGGTCCCGGCGGCGGGAGCCGCCGGGGTCGCCCCCGCCGCGGAGCCCACGCCTGCCGCCGAGGCCGCCCCCGCCGCCGTCTCGCGGCTGGGCACCTCGGGCAACAAGATCGTGAACGCCGCCGGCACCCCCGTGCAGCTGCGCGGCGTGTCCGTGCTGGCGCCGCGGCACAACGCCGAGTGCCCGGAGTGCCATCCCAAGCCGATCTCCGACGTGATCGACATGACCGTGTCCGACGGCTGGCAGTCCGACGTCGTGCGCCTGCCCGTCACGGTCTGGGGTTCGCTCAGCGTCGAGGACAACGTGGCCCAGTACGTGGACCCGTACGTGCAGCAGGCCGTGGAGCTGGGCATCTACATCATCGTGGACCTGCACTACGTGTCCGACTACGGCAGCACGGGCGTCCCGCAGTCCACGGTCGCGGAGTTCTGGGACTACGTGGCGCCGCTGTACGCCGACGTGCCGAACGTGATCTACGAGGTCTTCAACGAGCCCGTCGCGCCCGCGAGCTGGGCCACCTGGAAGGCGTACATCCAGCCGGTGGTGGACGACATCCGGGCGGTCGCGCCCGAGACGCTGCTGCTCATGGGCGGCCCGCAGTGGAGCACGTACGTCAACCAGGCGGCGGCCGACCCGATCGTCGGGAACGACATCGCGTACGTCTACCACCTGTACCCCAACCAGGGGGACGCCACGGCCGCGAACCTGGACGCGAAGTTCGGCAACGCCGCCCAGCAGATCCCGGTGATCCTCACGGAGTTCGGCTGGAACCCGCCCGGCGAGTTCTCCGACCCGGTGGTCACCCAGGGCACGACGTCCGGCTGGGGCATCCCGCTGCGTCAGTACCTCGACGCCCGGCCGCACATCAGCTGGACGGCGTGGCTCTTCGACAACTACTGGAAGCCGCAGATGTTCGACCACGACTGGAACCTGCTCGGCGGCGAGCACCAGGGCGCGATGATCAAGGCGTGGCTCGCCGACCAGCCGTACGCGTCCCCGTGCGCGGACCACGCGGCGGTCGGGGCCACGGCGGTCGCGTCGTCGTCCGGGAGCGCCTCCAGCGGCGCGGCGAAGGCCGTGGACGGCGACTGCACCAACGCGGGCCGCTGGCTCTCGGCGGCCGGTGACACCATGCCCACCCTGACGATCACGCTCGACGCGCCGACCGTCGTCGACCAGGTCGACGTGTACAGCGGGTTCATCGGCGGGGGCTCGGTCAACGTGCTGCGCGACTTCACGGTCGAGGTGCACACGTCCGCCGGGTGGCAGCAGGCGGCCGTCTTCGACGACAACACGCTTGGCCTGGTCAGCGCGCCCGGCCCGGCGGCCGCCGTCGACCAGGTGCGGCTCGTGATCACCGACCCGTCCAACTACACCCCGGACGTGGCCCGGGTCTTCGAGGTGGCGGTCCGCGCGGCCTAGCGGAGCGTGTCAGACGTACAGGTCACCCGAGTGACCTGTACGTCTGACACGTCGGCGGAGGGGCCGGCGGTGCCGGCCGCCCCGGTGGTCGTCGGCGACCAGGCGCCGGTCCAGGGCGCTGCGGTTCCAGGACACCTGGCGGACGTCGATGAACGCGCGGATGCACGCGGCACAGCCGTCCAGGTGTCGCTCCAGCCGGTGCCGGCGGTGGGGGAGCAGCCGCCCCGAGAGGTAGTCGTGGATCGAGGCCCGCGTCGAGCGGCACTCGGGGCGCTGCATGCCGTCGCCCGACCACTCGGGCTCGCCCGACAGCCCGGCCAACGCGGTGCGGAGCCTGGCGACGTCGGCCTGGCGCGCACCCGTGTTCCTCACGCGAACTGCCCCCTTAGCGCAGAGTGTCCGGTCTGACTGGCCGGGTAATAGTGCCACTGCCCACCGGGAGTTTCCCAAACGTGCGGGTGATACACGCTGACACGGTCCGGGAGCCGTGTCAGCGTCGTGTCAGCGTCGTGTCCGCGGGTGCCGACAGCATCCTCGGCATGGAGAACATATCCGGCCCCACGGCCTTCGTCGAAGACACGCGAACCAACCGCGTCGTCGAGCTGCTGCTCGCCGAGCGCCACTCCCTGCCCCTGTCGATCGCGCTGCACCTCGTGCCCGGCGTCCTGATCGTCGCCGTCTACCTGCTCGTGGCCCAGCCGCTGGTGCGGGCCATCGACTACCCGTCGTTCCTGGGCTGGGCGATCGCCCTGGTCATCGTGCTCTACCCGCTCCAGTTCGGTCTGCTCTGGCTCGGCCGCCGGCGCACCGGCCGGTACTCGCTCCGGGGCGTCCTGGGTTACCTGGACAAGCCGGTCCCGCGCGGCCGGCTCGTCGCCATGGTCGCCGGCCTCATGGCCTGGTTCATCGTGGTGTCCTCCGTGCTGACCGTCCTCGACACGGCCGTCTTCGAGGCCTTCTTCACGTGGCTCCCGTTCGACGACGTCGGCGCCAGCGCCACCACGTACCTGGAGGGCAACGACCGCACGGTCATGATCATCACGCTGGCCGCGTCCATCCCGTTCACCGGCTTCACGCTGCCGCTCATCGAGGAGTACTGGTTCCGCGGGTTCCTGATGCCGCGCCTGGCCCACCTGGGTGCGTGGGCGCCGGTGCTCAGCACCGTCCTGTTCTCGCTATACCACCTCTGGTCGCCGTGGGTGTTCCTCTCCCGCGTGATCTTCTTCTTCCCCGGCCCCTGGTTCGTCTGGAAGAAGCAGGACCTGCGGCTGTCGATCGGGATGCACGCCGGCACCACCCTGCTCATGGCCACCGGCGGCACCGTCGCGCTGATGCTGGGGGTCATGTGATGCCCACCTCGGCGATCGCGGTCTCGGGACTGCGCAAGACGTTCAAGGACAAGGTGGTGCTCGACGGCATCGACCTCGACGTCCGGGCCGGCACCATCTTCTCGCTGCTCGGCCCGAACGGCGCTGGCAAGACGACGACGGTGAACCTGCTGACCACCCTGACCCGGGCCGACGGCGGCACCGCACGGGTCGCCGGCCACGACCTGGCGACCGAGGCGAAGGCCGTGCGCGCCGCGATCGGCGTGACGGGCCAGTTCGCCGCCGTCGACGAGCTGCTGACCGGGAGCGAGAACCTGCAGCTCATGGTCGACCTCAACGGCCGGGGCGCCGGCGGCAGGTCCGTCGCGGAGCTGCTGGAGCGGTTCGAGCTGACCGAGGCGGCGCACAAGCCGGCGTCGACCTACTCGGGCGGCATGCGCCGCAAGCTCGACCTGGCCATGACCCTGGTCGGCGACCCGGAGATCATCTTCCTGGACGAGCCGACGACGGGCCTGGACCCGCGCAGCCGCCGCACGATGTGGTCGATCATCCGCGACCTGGTGGCCGACGGCGTGACGATCTTCCTCACCACGCAGTACCTGGAGGAGGCCGACCAGCTCGCCGACCGGATCGCCGTCCTGGACCAGGGCCACATCGTGGCCCAGGGCACGGCCGACGAGCTCAAGCGCCAGATCCCCGGCACCCACGTGCGGCTGCGGTTCGCCACCCTCGCGGAGCTCGACGCCGCCGCGCGCGTCCTGGCCGACGGCACGCGGGACGACGAGGCGCTGAGCCTGCGCGTACCCGGCGACGGCGGCACCCGGTCGCTGCGCACCCTGCTGGACCGGCTCGACGAGTACTCCCTGACCGCGGAGGAGCTGTCCGTGCACACCCCCGACCTCGACGACGTCTTCCTCGCCCTCACCGGTCGGACGGCCGAGACGACGGACCGCACCACAGAGACGGAGGCCGCCCGATGAGCGCCACACCCCACGCCGCCGTCATGCTGCGCCGCAACTTCAAGCACATCGCCCGCAACCCGACCGCCGTGTTCAACGCGGTGCTGATGCCGATCATCATCCTGCTGATGTTCGTCTACATGTTCGGCGACGCCTTCGACGTCGGCGTCGACTACATCGACTACGCGACCCCCGGCCTGATCCTGCTGGCCGTCTGCTACGGACTCGGGTCCACGGCCACCGCGGTGAACTCCGACATGACCAAGGGGATCATCAACCGGTTCAAGGTCATGGACGTCTCGCGCAGCGCCGTGCTCACGGGGCATGTCGTGGCCAGCCTGCTCACGAACGTGGTCGCCGTCGCGGCCCTGCTCGGGGTGGCGTTCCTGCTCGGGTTCGGCCCGGCGGCGGGCCCCCTGGACTGGCTGGGCGTGGCCGGCATGGTCGTGCTGCTCGGGTTCGCGACCGGCTGGCTGACCGTCGCGCTCGGCCTGGCGGCGAAGTCGCCCGAGACGGCGGGTCTGGCCTCCGTGCCGCTGGTCATGCTGCCGTTCTTCAGCAGCGCGATCGTCCCGGCCGACACGATGGGCCCCGGGCTGGCGCAGTTCGCGCAGTACCAGCCGTTCACGCCGATCATCGAGACCGTGCGCGGCCTGCTCGCGGGCACGCCGTCGCTCGGCACCGCGCTCGTCGCCGTCGGCTGGTGCGTGGCCATCGCCCTGGTGGGCTACCTGTGGGCGGGGGCCACGTTCACGAAGCGAGCGTGACGGCGGCGAGTGGTTCCCAGCCGGACTCCCGCTCCAGCTCCCGTCCTGCCCGAGCCGCCTCGGCGAACCCGGTGTCGCCGAGGCGGCCGCGCGCCGCGCCCTCGACCCGCGCGATGTCCGGCGTGGCGCGGTAGTCGCGCCGCTCGTGCACCCCGGCGCTCGCCCCGAGCAGGCGCGCGGCCTGCTCGTGCTCCCCGAGCCTCAGCGCCAGGTCCGCGACACCGACGAGCGCGACGGCGACCATCGGCGCGTGCCCGGTCTCCACGGCGGCCCGGCACGCCGCGGCGTGGTGGGTGCGCGCCTCGTCGAGGTCGGGCGAGAGGTAGCCGAGCTGGTCGCGCATGACGGCGCTGACGTGCGCCCCGTCGGACTCCTCACCCCAGATCTCCGCGGCGGTGGCGAGGTGCTCGTGCGCCGCGGCGGCGTCGCCCCGCCACCGTGCGAGCTCTGCCCTGGCGAGCGCCAGCGCGCCCAGGGTGCCCGGCCACGTGACCCGCCGTGCGTGCCGCTCGGCCTCGGCCATGGCGGCCGCGCTCGCCTCCTCGTCACCCAGCAGCCAGTGCAGATGGGCCAGGCGCGAGCGGATCTGGATGACGTCGTCGACGGCGCCGATCTCGGTGACGACCACGGCGGCCTGCTCGTAGTGCTCGCAGGCGGCCGCGAGCTCGCCGCGCGCCGCGAGCTGGTCGGCCAGCTCGGACAGGGCGAACGAGATCCCGAACCGCTCGCCGAGCGCGCGGAACTCGGCGAGCGCGCGCCGGAGGTCCGCCTCGGCCCCGAGCTCGTCCTGGCCGATCATCAGCTTGAGCTTGCCCAGGTGCAGGCGGGCCAGCGCGCGCACCCACGGGTCCTCGTCGTCCAGCACGTCCGTCCAGGCCGCCACGCCCTCCTCCGGGGCCACCAGCAGGCGTTCCAGCGGGACGGTCAGCGGCAGCGCCGGGTGCTGCCGTTCGGCGTCCCGGCTGAAGCGGTAGGCCTTGTGGATCCAGTCGGCGGCCGTGTGCTCGTCGCCCAGGCCGGCGCTCAGGAACACCGAGAGCAGGGCGTACACCCAGGCCCGGACGTCGTCCGCCACGTCGCCGGGCAGCCTGGTGGCGGCCAGCAGCAGGTCCATGCCCTCGGACTTGTGCCCGCTGAGCCACCAGTACCAGCCGGAGCCCGCCGCCAGCCGCATCGCCTCCGCAGCCTCACCCGACGCCAGGGCCCCGCGCATCGCGGCCGTCAGGTTGTCGTGCTCCACGGTGAGCGTGGCGAGCCAGGTGAGCTGCTCGGCGCGGCGCAGGTGTGGCTCGGCGGTCTCGGCGAGCTCGGTGCACCAGGCCAGGTGGGCCCGGCGGGCCAGCTCGGCCTCCCCGGCCTCCGCGAGGCGCCCGGCGGCGTACTCCTTGATGGTGCCGAGCATCCGGTAGCGCGGGGCGTGGGCGTCGCCGTCCGCGACGAGCAGCGACTTCTCGGTCAGCGCGGTGAGCAGGTCGAGCACGTCGTCCTGCGCGACGTCGGCCGCCGGGTCGGTACAGACGCGTTCGGCGGCCTCCAGGCTCGCCCCGCCGCGGAACACCGACAGCCGGCGCAGGACCGTCCGCTCGGCGTCCGTCAGCAGCTCCCAGCTCCAGTCGACCATCGCGCGCAGCGTGCGGTGGCGGGGCAGCGCGGTGCGGCTGCCGCCGGTCAGCAGGCGGAACCGGTCGTCGAGCCGGGCGGCGAGCTGGTCGATCGACATGGTGCGCAGCCGGGCGGCGGCCAGCTCGATGGCCAGGGGCATCCCGTCCAGGGCCCGGCAGACGCGCGCCATGGTCGCCAGCATGGCGGCGTCGGCGTCGGTGCCGGCGGCGGAGGCGAGGTCGGCGCGCACGGCGCCCGCCCGGTCGAGGAGCAGCCGGACGGCGGGCGCGGAGCCGATCTCGTCGTCGCGGGCCGCGGCGCCCGGCAGGGCCAGGGGCAGCACCTGCCAGAGCGCCTCGCCCGGGATGCCGACGGCCTCCCGGCTCGTGGCCAGGATCCGCAGCCGCCGGCACTCGCCGAGCACGCGCTCGGCGAACCGCGCCACGGAGTCGATCACGTGCTCGCAGTTGTCCAGGACCAGCAGGGCCTCACGGTCGCGGACGGCGGCGACGACCCGGTCGGTCGCGTCCAGGGTGGACCCCTCGCCGAGCAGGGCGTCGCGGAGCTCGAGCGCGGTGAGTGCCGCCTGCGCCACGTCGTCGTCGGGCCCGAGCGGGGCCAGCTCGACCAGCCACGCCCCGTCGGGGAGGTCGGCGGCCAGGAGGCCCGCGGTCTCGGTGGCCAGCCGGGTCTTGCCCGCGCCGCCCGGCCCGACCAGCGTGGTCAGCCGGTGGTCCGCGACGAGGCCGCGCACCACGGCGAGGTCGGCGTCCCGGCCCACGAAGCTGGTCAGGGCGGCCCGGACGTTGGTCCGGCGGGTCGCCTCGCGCGGGGCCAGCTCGCCACGCAGCAGGGCGACGTGCAGGGCCGACAGCTCCGGCGAGGGATCCACGCCGAGCGCGTCGGCGAGGGCCTCGCGGGCGCGCTGGTAGACCTGCAGCGCCTCGGCGTCGCGCCCGGTCGCGGCCAGCGCGCGCATCAGCGCGGCGACCAGCCGTTCGCGCACGGGGTGCTCGGCGACCAGGTCGGTCAGCTCCGCGACCACCTCGGCGCCGTGGCCGAGCCCGAGCTCCGCGTCGAACCGGTCCTCCAGGGCCGTCAGGCGGAGCCGGTCGAGCCGGGTGACGGCGGCACCGAGGCTCCCACCACCGAACCCGCTGCCGACCGCACCGTCGATCCCGCCGTCCGTCCCGCCGACGTCCTGCAGCGCCGGGCCCCGCCACAGGGCGAGGGCCTCGCGCAGCAGCCGGACCCTGCCGGCGACGTCGGCGTCGTGCGCGCGGGCGACCAGCCGCTCGAACCGCACAGCGTCGACGCCGTCGGGGTCCACGAGCAGCCGGTAGCCGCTCACCTGACCCTCCAGGGCGCCGTCCGGCAGCACCTTGCGCAGCCGGGAGACCAGGCGCTGGAGCGCGTTCGTCGCGTCGGACGGCGGGGCCTCGCCCCAGATCCAGTCCACGAGCGTGGCCCTGGGCACCACCCGGCCCGGGTTGAGCGCGAGGGCGGCCAGCAGCGCGCGCAGCCGCGTCCCGGGGACGTCGGCGGCGGCGCCGTCGTCCAGAGTGACCTCGAACGGACCGATCATCCTGATCTGCACCGGCAGATCTTGGCACAGGACGGGAGACCGTCGCGGCGACCACGACGCACGCGACGACCGTCCCGGCCAGAAGGGTGACGTGCTGTGCCCGCACCCGTGCCGTGCCCCCCGGCGT
Source organism: Promicromonospora sp. MEB111 (assembly GCF_030209445.1). GTDB lineage: Bacteria > Actinomycetota > Actinomycetes > Actinomycetales > Cellulomonadaceae > Promicromonospora. The sequence goes on along the minus strand of NZ_JARVSD010000016.1, from coordinate 282,859 downwards.
GCGAGCATGGCGCCATGACCGCACGCCTCGGCATCATCTGGAACCCCGCCAAGACGACCAGGCAGGCCCTCGACACCGCGCTGGACAAGGCCGTGGCCGCCGAGCGCCTCGCCGACCCGCGGTGGCGCGAGACGGTGCTGTGGTTCGGGACGACCGAGGACGATCCCGGCCAGGGCGCGGCCGAGCGGGCGATCGAGGCGGGGGCCGAGGTGGTCGTGGCCGCGGGCGGGGACGGGACGGTCCGGGCCGTCGCGGAGCACCTCGCGCAGTCGGGCGCCGACGTCGAGCTGGGCATCGTGCCGCTCGGCACCGGCAACCTGCTCGCCCGCAACCTCGGGGTGCCCCTCACCGGCGCGTCCGCGGCCTTCCGCCGGGTGCTGAGCGGCCGCCCGCGCACCATCGACGTGGGCTGGCTCGAGATCGATCTCGACGGCGGCACGCGACGTCACGCGTTCGCGGTCATGGCCGGGTTCGGGCTCGACGCGCACATGATCACCGAGACCGACGACGACCTCAAGGACAAGGTGGGCTGGCTCGCCTACGTCGAGTCCCTGGGACGCGCGCTGTCCGCCAGCGGCACCCTGGACGTCCGGATCACGGCCGACGGCCGGGTGCTGGAGCGCGGCAGCGCCCACACGCTGCTGGTGGGCAACTGCGGCATGCTCCAGGCCGGCATCACCCTCCTGCCCGACGCCGACCCCGGGGACGGCGAGCTGGACCTGCTGGTCCTGAGCGCCGACGGCGCCGCCGGGTGGGTCGACACGCTGCGGAACATGGTCTGGGACAACGGCATTAAGCGTGTCCTCTCGGGCGGGGCCTCGGCCGAGAGCAGCGAGAGCGCGACCCACCGCCGGCTGGAGAACCTGGAGATCGAGCTCAGTGAGCCGCGCGTGTTCGAGATCGACGGCGAGGACCTGGGGGAGTCGACCCGCGCCGCCGTCACCGTCCAGCCGGGTGCGGTCCGGGTGCGCTGACGGGCTCGCTCGCCGGCCCGGCCACGAGGAACGGCCGCAGCAGGCCCGGCACCGCGGCGTCGGCGAGCGCCAGGCCGTCCGGCTCGGCGGCGTCGCGCACCGCGTACGCGCCGGAACCGGCCGCGGTGGTCGCGAGCACGGTGACGAGCCCGGCCCGGCGCTGGAACACCGACTGCCGCACGGTCCAGCCCACGATGCCGCGCCGCTGGAGCGCCACGGTGGCGCGGCGCACGGTGCCGCTGCGCGCGACCAGGTAGCGCTCGGTCAGCGTGTGGCCGAGCGCGCGGTAGGCGTCCAGCGCCAGCACGATCGCCAGCGGCACGAGCACCAGCGCGCTGATCCAGGCGATGTGCAGCAGCACGGGCGTGAGCAGCAGACCGAGCACCACGAGCACGGCCTCGGTCACGAGCACGGTGGCCAGCGCCCGGCGCAGCCGCCGGCCGCGCGCGGCGACCGGGTGCCCGGTGAGCGGCGCCGCCGTCGGCGAGGTGTCCGGCTCGCGCAGCACGTCCGCGGCGACCCGGTCGGCGAGCTCCTTGGGCGCGACGGGCAGCAGGGTCTTGCTGTCGGTCTTGTCCTCCTCGCCCGTGGCCAGCCCGGTCGCGACGGCGTCCACGCGCGCCCCGCCCGCGAGCCGCGCGGTGAGCGGCTCCACGAGCTCGACGCCGCGCAGCCGGGACTCCTCGAGCGTGATCGACCGGGTGGTGAGCAGCCCGCGCCGCACGTGCAGGGTGCCGTCGGCCTGCCGGTCCAGCGTGTGGTTCCACCAGTACTCGACCCACAGCGCGACGGTGGCCACGCCGCCCACGACGAACAGGCCCACGCCCATCAGCACGGCGACGAGCACGGCCGGGGCGAGGCCGAACCACGACCCGATCGTCTCGAACAGCTCCTCCTGCAGGCCGAACCACTCGGACACCTGGATCAGACCGCCGGCGGCCGCCGCGCCCAGCGCCGGGGTGAGGAACGACAGCGGGGCGAACCGGATCCAGCGGCGGTCGAAGCGGGCCAGGGCACCGTCGTCGGCGCCTTCTGCCCCGTCGGCGGGGCGTGCGGCGTGCGCGAGCAGGGTGGCGCGCAGCGCCTCCGCGTCCGTGCGGCGCAGCGGCCAGAGGGTGACCGTCCCCTCGGTCCCGGCCTGCTCGCCCGTACCCACCCGGACGGTGGCCGTGCCGAGCACGCGCAGCACGGGGTCGGCGGTCAGGTCCACCGAGCGGATCCGCTCCCGCCGCAGGGCCAGGCGCTTGCGCACGACGACGCCGGTGCGCACGTGGAACCGTTCCGGGTCCACGCGGTACCGGGTGACGCGCCGCATCCACTCGCCGGCCACGCCGCCCGCGACCACCGCGAGCACCAGCGGGGGCAGCACCCAGGAGAGCGCGAACCCGATCCCGCTGCCCACGGCCAGCCAGTACCCCGTGACGAGGGCCGCGCCCCCGGCGGGGCCGAGCGTGTACACGGCGCCGGCCAGGTAGGCCCGGCGGTCCAGGCGCTCCCAGGTGAGGTCGTCGGGCGCGGGGCTCTCGGGCGTCGGGCCGTCGTCGGCGGCGCTCAGGTCGCGTCCTCGGGTGTGGCCTGGGTGGCGACGGTCAGGCCGGCGGCGAGGTCGGCGGCCGTCTCGGCGTCGAGTCCCTCGATCTTCACGGCTCCCCGGGCGGACGCCGTCGTCACCGTGAGCGTGGCGAGGCCGAAGCGCTGCTCCAGCGGGCCGCGGGCGGTGTCGACGGTCTGGATCCGGGAGAGCGGGGCGACCCGCCACTCCTGGAAGAACCAGCCGGTCCGGGTGTAGACGGCCTCGTCGGTGACCTCCCAGCGGTGGTGGCGGAACCACAGCCGGGGCAGGGCGAGCGCGGCGGCCGCCCCGAGGACGGCGAGGATGCCGGCCGGCAGGAACAGCCAGAAGCGGGCGGGCGGGATCAGCAGGCCCAGCACCACCAGGACGACGACGGGCACCGCCGTCAGCAGGACCCACTGGAGGGCCCACCAGCCCACGGCGCGCGGGTCGACGGCATGTCGTGGGGGACGCAGCCGCAGGGGCGCGTTCGGACTCTCGTCGGTCAGCGGCGACGTCACCCGGTCATGGTCCCAAGGCCCGGGAGCGGCGGCAACAAATTACCTGGCTGCGGCGCGGTCTCCGGCTCGTCGCGGGCTGGTCCTGCGCACCCCGATGAGTCCGGCGGCGACGGACGGTCTCTCCTGCAGCACGGTCCCACGAGGCGCGAGGAGACGGCAGCATGGACATCACGGAAGACCCGGCGGCGACGGAGCTCGACCTGCGGCGTCCGGGCGACGCCGGGTTCGACGAGGCCCGCACGGTGTGGAACGCGATGGTGGACCACCGCCCGGCCCTGGTGGTCCGGTGCCGCACGGCGGACGACGTGGTCGCGGCGCTGGCGCTGGCCCGGCGCGAGGGCCTGGAGGTGGGGGTCCGTTGCGGCGGGCACAGCGTCGTCGGGCACGCGGTGCCGGACGGCGGGCTGATGATCGACCTCACGCCCATGGGCGAGGTCCGCGTCGACCCGGAGCGCCGGCGGGCGTGGGTGCAGGGCGGGGCCCTGCTCGGCGCGCTCGACGCGGCGACCCAGCCGCACGGCCTGGCGACGACGGCCGGGAACGTCTCGCACACCGGCGTCGGCGGGCTCACCCTGGGCGGGGGCATGGGGTGGCTGGCCCGCCAGTACGGCCTGGCCTGCGACAACGTCGTGGCCTTCGAGGTGGTGACGGCGGCCGGCGAGGTGGTGCGGGCCTCGGCGGACGAGCGGTCCGAGCTGTTCTGGGCGCTGCGCGGCGGGGGCGGCAACTTCGGCGTGGTGACCGAGTTCGAGTTCCGGCTGCACCCGACGGGCACGCGCGCACTCGGCGTGGAGCTCGACTTCCCAATCGGCGCGGTCGGGTCAGGGGACGCGTCGTCCGCCGCCTTCCGGTGGCGCGACCTTAGCGCCTACGCCCCGCGGCAGGCCACCTACACCGCGGCCGTGCACGACGGCGTCGCGACGTTCGGCTTCGTCTGGGTGGGCGACCCGGAGGAGGGCCGTACGCACGCGCGGGAGCTCGACGCGCTGGGCACGCCGGCGGCCCGCCGGGCCGAGGAGCTGTCCTACCTGGACCTGCAGACCCGGGAGGACAGCGTCAGGGGGCACGCCGTGCGCCGCTACTGGAAGGGCCACTACTTCCGCGAGCTGCCCGACGCCGCGCTGGAGGCGCTGCTCGCCCACGACCCCGAGGTGCGGGCCGGCCTCCAGGCCTACGGCGGCGCCATCGCGGAGGTGCCCGACGACGAGACCGCGTTCAGCCAGCGCGACGCGCGGTTCGAGTACGTCGTGGCGACCGGCTGGACCGACCCGGCCGAGGACGAGCGGCGGATCGCCGCCGCCCGCACGAACGCGGCCCTGCTGGAGCCGTACGCCAGCGGCGTCTACGTCAACGTCCTGGCCGACGACGGCGCGGCCGGCGTCCGCCGGGCCTACCCGCCGGCGAAGCTGGCGCGGCTCGCGGAGGTCAAGCGCGCGTACGACCCGGAGAACGTGTTCCACCTGAACCAGAACATCCCGCCGGCGCCGGCCTGACCGAAAGGTTCACCCGCGACCGCCTTGTGCGGACGGTCAGGTGTTCTCTAGGTTGCTTCCGTCAGTGCGGACCTGAACCCCAGGTCCGTACCCACCGGGCGGGATCGAGGGGCATCATGTGGTTCGACGTCGAAGGCGTGGCGCACACCGTCCCCCTGCCCGACCCCGGGTGGGCGTTCGAGCCCGGGCTGCTCGCGGCCCTGACCTCGGCGGAGCCGGAGGAGCGGGCGCGGCTGCGGAAGGTGCTCGACGCCCTGCTGGTAGACGCGTACGAGAATCTCGACCCGGACCGGGTCCCCACGGCGCACCTGGTCGAGGACGCGATCCCCGAGGGCAAGGTCGGCGAGGACCGGACCGGCGAGCCCCTGCCGGTCGTGGAGCGGACGAGCGGCGCCCTCCTGGCGGTGCCCTACGAGTTCCGGCTGGACGGTCTGGTCGCCCTCGAGGACCTGCTCGACGAGCTCGACGAGGGCGGACCAGACGTGTACTCGGAGCCGGCCTGAGGTCAGAGCCCCCCGCCCGCCGCGCGGGGTGCCGCCGCCGACTCGCCCGAGTCGCCGATGGTCTCGCGGGCCACGTAGTTCTCCAGGTCGAACAGGTTGTCGCCGGCGCGCTTCGCGACGGTCACGAGGGTGTTCGCTGCCGCGACCTCCTCGACCTGCTCCTCCAGGAACCACAGCAGGAACTGCTCGCCGAGCGCGTCGCCCTCGGCGCGTGCCGCGCGGAAGATCGCCTCGATCTGGTTGGTGACCTGCTGCTCCTGGTCGAGCGCGAGCTGCAGCGGCTCCAGCACGTTCGCGAAGTCGTTGCGCACCTCGGGGGTGCCCGGGATGCGCACGGGCAGCGAACGGTCGAGGTGGTACTGCACGATCATCATGCCGTGGTTGCGCTCCTCGAGCGCCTGCCGGTAGAAGTGCGCGGCGAGCTGCGGCAGGTCGTGGCTGTCGAACCACACCGCGATCGCCACGTACTGCAGGTGCGCCGCGAACTCGTGGCCCACCTGCTCGCCCAGCAGTCGCAGGTACTCGGAGTTCGGATCGGTCGTCGTCATGGGGACAACGCTAGGTCAGGGGGCGGGCTGGTGCAGGTGTGCCGGGGCGACGTCGAGCCTCTGGGTCAGGGCCTGGCACAGCACGGTCATGCTCACACGTCTCGTTCCTGTCACGCTCCGGTCCCGCGCCGGGTTCGCCCTTGCCTCACCGGGACAGACACGGCAGAGTCTGGTGTGACGCACCTCACGACGGGGTGAGGCGCGTCGCCAAGGAGGTGTCCCATGACGACCACCGAGTTCGCGACGCTGCGCCGTTCGATCGAGCAGCTGCGTCGTAGCGTCGCCGACGTGCGCGGCGCCTTCGGCGACGCACCCGAGGTGCGCCGGCTGGTGAACGACCTGGAGCGGCTGGAGATCGACGCGGGCGAGCTCGCCGCGGTGCACCCCGCGCGAGGCGTCCCGGACCTGGTTCCCGAGCACGTCGTCGTGCCCGACACCCCGCTGGACGAGTCGATGTTCAGCGATGCCGACGACGAGGGGCTCGGCGGCTACCACGGCGACCGGTCGTGACGGCGCGCGGGGTCGACGCCCCCGGGCGCGCCGCCGTCGGGGCCCGCACGCTGCGCACGGACCGGTGGTGGCTCGCCCCGGCGGCGACGGCGGCCGGCCTCCTGGTCTTCGTCGTCTACGGCGGCGTGCGGGCCTTCCAGCAGCAGTACTTCTTCGCGGACGAGCGCTACCTGACGCCGTTCTACTCGCCGTGCGTCTCGCTCGGGTGCGCGTCGGAACCGGGGTCCTCGCACTTCGGCATGTTCCTGCCGGACCACCCGCTGATCCCGTACGCGGCCCTCAGCCTGCCGTTCCTGCTGGGCTTCCGGCTGACCTGCTACTACTACCGCAAGGCGTACTACCGGTCGTTCTGGCTGGCGCCGGCGGCGTGCGCGGTGCCCGAGCCGCACGCGCGGCAGACGGGCGAGACCCGCTTCCCGCTGGTCCTGCAGAACGTGCACCGCTACTTCTTCTACGTCGCAGTGCTGGTCTCGCTGGTGAACACGTACGACGCGCTGGTCGCGTTCCGGCATCCCGACGACGGGTTCGTCGTGGGCGTCGGCAACCTGGTGCTGCTGGCCAACGTCGCCCTGCTGTGGTGCTACACGGTGTCCTGCCACTCGTGCCGGCACGTGATGGGCGGCCGTCTCACGCACTTCTCGAAGCACCCGGTCCGCTACTGGTTCTGGACCCGGATCTCCGCGCTCAACACGCGGCACATGTTCTTCGCCTGGATCACGCTCGCCTCGCTGATCCTCACGGACCTGTACGTGATGCTCGTCGCGCGCGGGACGATCACGGACCTTCGGCTCATCGGATAGCCGTCTCATCGGACAGCACCCACCGCACGGCCCGTCGGAGAGGAAGCCCGGCCTTGACCGAGATCGAACGACACGACTACGACGTCCTCGTGATCGGCGCGGGCGGTGCGGGGCTGCGCGCCGCGATCGAGGCTCGCGAGCGCGGGCTGCGCACGGCGATCGTCTGCAAGTCGCTGTTCGGCAAGGCGCACACCGTGATGGCCGAGGGCGGCTGCGCGGCGGCCATGGGCAACGTCAACGAGCACGACTCCTGGCAGGTGCACTTCCGCGACACGATGCGCGGCGGCAAGTTCCTCAACAGCTGGCGGATGGCGGAGCTGCACGCGAAGGAGGCGCCCGACCGGGTCTGGGAGCTGGAGACGTACGGCGCCCTGTTCGACCGGACGCCCGACGGCCGGATCAGCCAGCGCCACTTCGGCGGGCACACCTACCCGCGCCTCGCGCACGTCGGCGACCGGACCGGGCTGGAGCTGCTGCGCACCCTGCAGCAGCGGATCGTCGCGCTGCAGCAGGCCGACCACGCCGAGACCGGCGACTTCGAGGCTCGGCTGCGGGTGTTCGCGGAGTGCACGATCACCGAGCTGCTGACCGACCCCGACGCGGGGACCGAGCACCACGGCGCCGTCGCCGGGGCGTTCGGGTACTGGCGGGAGTCGGGCCGGCACGTGCAGTTCTCGGCGCCCGCCGTGGTGCTGGCCACGGGCGGCATCGGCAAGTCCTTCCAGGTCACGTCCAACTCGTGGGAGTACACGGGCGACGGCCACGCCCTGGCGCTGCGCGCCGGGGCGAGCCTGATCGACATGGAGTTCGTCCAGTTCCACCCCACCGGGATGGTCTGGCCGCCCAGCGTCAAGGGCATCCTCGTGACCGAGGGCGTGCGCGGCGACGGCGGCGTGCTGCGCAACTCGGACGGCGAGCGGTTCATGTTCGGGTACGTGCCCGACGTCTTCAAGGGCCAGTACGCCCAGTCCGAGGACGAGGCGGACCGCTGGTACGACGACCAGGAGAACAACCGCCGCACGCCCGACCTGCTGCCCCGCGACGAGGTGGCCCGTGCCATCAACACCGAGGTCAAGGAGGGCCGCGGCTCGCCGCACGGCGGCGTCTACCTCGACATCGCCAGCCGCATGCCGGCCGACGAGATCCGGCGGCGTCTGCCCTCGATGTACCACCAGTTCAAGGAGCTGGCCGACGTCGACATCACGGCCGAGCAGATGGAGGTGGGCCCCACCTGCCACTACGTGATGGGCGGCATCGCCGTGGACCCCGACACCGGGCAGTCCCGGGTGCCGGGGCTGTTCGCCGCGGGGGAGTGCGCCGGCGGGATGCACGGCTCCAACCGGCTCGGCGGCAACTCGCTGTCCGACCTGCTGGTGTTCGGCCGGCGCGCGGGGCTCGGCGCGGCCGACTACGTCGCCGGGCTGGACCGCCGTCCCGCCGTCCGGGAGGCGGACGTCGCCGCGGCCGCCGCGATGACGCTCGCGCCGTTCGACGCGCACCCGGCCGGCGCCGGCGGCGAGAACCCCTACACGCTGCACGCCGAGCTGCAGCGCGTGATGAACGACCTGGTCGGGATCATCCGCACGGAGTCCGAGGTGGTCGCCGCGCTCGACCGGCTCGCCGAGCTGCGGGCCCGGGTGCACGACGTCGTCGTCGAGGGCCACCGCCAGTACAACCCGGGCTGGCACCTGACACTGGACCTGCGCAACATGCTGATGGTCAGCGAGGCCGTCGCGTCCTCGGCCCTGCTGCGCACGGAGAGCCGCGGCGGGCACACCCGCGAGGACCACCCCGGGCTCGACGCGGAGTGGCGGCACCGGGTGCTGGTCACCCACTGCGTGCGGGACGGTTCGGGGCTCGGCTCCGGGGCGGCGGTGGTGCTCCGGACCGCCGTCGAACCCGCCGAGCGGGAACCCATGCGCCCCGACCTGCTCGCGCTGTTCGACCTGTCCGAGCTGGAGAAGTACTACACGCCGGCCGAGCTGGCCGGGCACCCCGACGCCGGGCGGTCCGCGGCGCTGCATCCCGAGGGAGGAACGGCATGAGCTACAAGGGTCGCTTCCGGGTCTGGCGCGGGGACGCCTCCGGCGGGGCGCTCGCGGACTTCGAGGTGGAGGTCAACGAGGGCGAGGTGGTGCTCGACGTGCTGCACCGGATCCAGGCCACGCAGGCGCCCGACCTCGCGGTGCGGTGGAACTGCAAGGCGGGCAAGTGCGGGTCGTGCTCGGCCGAGATCGACGGGCGCCCGCGGCTGCTGTGCATGACGCGGATGTCCGTGTTCGACCCCGGCGACGTCGTGACCGTGACGCCGATGCGGACGTTCCCGGTGCTGCGCGACCTCGTGACGGACGTGTCGTTCAACTACGCGAAGGCGCGCGAGGTCCCGTCGTTCACGCCGCCGGCCGGCCTCGCGCCGGGGGAGTACCGGATGGCGCAGGTCGACGTCGAACGCTCGCAGGAGTTCCGCAAGTGCATCGAGTGCTTCCTGTGCCAGGACACGTGCCACGTGGTGCGCGACCACGACGAGAACAAGGGGGCGTTCGCCGGGCCGCGGTTCCTGATGCGGGTCGCCGAGCTCGAGATGCACCCGCTCGACGTCGCGGACCGGGTGCCCGCCGCGCAGGACGAGCACGGCCTGGGCCGCTGCAACATCACCAAGTGCTGCACCGAGGTGTGCCCCGAGGGGATCAAGATCACCGACAACGCCCTCATCCCGATGAAGGAGCGGGTGGCGGACCGGCGCTACGACCCCCTGGTCTGGCTGGGCCGGACGATCACTCGCCGGCGCGACTGAGCTCCGCCGTGGCCCGCGCCAGCTCCGCGCGGATCCCGGCGACGCCCACGAGCCCGAGCTCGACGTACTGGTCCAGGCAGTCCTGCCAGGCGTCGCGCGCCTGGGCCCAGCGGCCCGCCTCGCCGAGCAGGACGGCGAGGCGGCGCTCGGCCGCCACCAGGTCCTGCCGCATGTCGAACTCGCGGAACCGGACCGCCGCCTCCTGGTAGCAGACGATGGCTCGCTCCGGGTCGCCCAGGCCGGTGTGCACAAGGCCGAGCGTGTCCCAGACGACCGCCCGGGTGGTCGGGTTGTCCGTGTCGTTCAGCATCGCCAGGGCGCGCTCGGCCAGCGGCAGCGCGCGGTCGAGGTCGCCGGCGTGCGCCAGGGCCCACGCGAGGATGTTCAGCGCGTGGGCCTCGTGGAAGGGGTCGCCGGACCGGCGGCCGTGCACGAGCGCCTGCTCGGCCTGGTGCACCGCCTCGTCGTGCCGCCCCCAGCGCACCAGGTCGCCGGCGTAGCCGTGGTGCGCGAGCTGGAGCCCCCGCACGTCGCCCACCTCCGCGGCGAGCTCGACCGTGCGTCGCCGCAGCGCCTCGCCCTCCGTCCGGCGACCCGCGGCCGCCGCCACCGCCGCGAGGTACCGGGTGCACCACAGCTCCGCCGGGCGGTCCTGGACCTCGACCGCCACGTCACGCGCCGCGACCAGCACCGTCCACAGCGCGTCGCGCTGCTCCGTGTGGTGGGACAGCGTGCTGTAGAGGGCCCAGACCAGGGACAGGGCCTCACCGGGGAACCCGTGCTCGCGCGCGGCCGTCACGACGGCGAACAGGACCGTCCGCTCCGCGCGGAACCAGGCGGCCGGCTCCTCGTCCGGCACCCGGACCGGGCCCGGGTCCCGGACGAACTCCTGGCGCACGCGCCCCGGCCACCTGCGGCGGTCCATCTCCAGGGCCACGCCCAGGTACCAGGCCGTCACGCGCCCGACGGCGGCGTCCCGCCACTGCGCCGTCTCGTCCTCCCGCGCCCGCTCGCGGGCGTACTCGGCCACGAGGTCGTGCATCGCGAACCGGCCGGGGGCGTGCTCCGTCACGAGGTGCACGCGGACCAGCTCGGCCATCGCGCCCGCAGCGCCCGGGCCACCGAAGAGGGACGCGAGCGCGGTCCCCGGGACGTCCGGCCCGGGATGGACCCCGAGCAGCCGGAACATGCGCGCGCCGTCCGGGGACAGCGCCCGGTACGACGTGGCGAACACGCTGCGGACGTCGGCCATCGCGTCGTCGTCGCCCAGCGCGTCCAGCCGGGCGCCGCCGTCCGCCAGCTCGTCCGCGACCGCCGACAGCGGGAACGCGGGCCGGGCCAGCACCCGGGCCGCGGCGATCACCACGGCCAGCGGCAGGCCCGCGCACCGCCCCACGATCCGGCGCGCGGCCTCCGGCTCGGCCGCGCACCGCTCCGCCCCGACCCGCAGCGCGAGCAGGTCGAACCCCTCGGCGGGGGTCAGGGTGCCCAGCGCGACCCGCGCGGCGCCCGGGCCGGACAGGGTGGCGCGGCTCGTGACCAAGGTGACGCCCGGGCCGGACCCGGGCAGGAGCGGCGCCACCTGGTCGGCGTCGCGGGCGTTGTCCAGCACCACGAGCAGCCGCCGTCCGGCCACGACGCTCCGGTACAGCGCGAGCCGCGCGTCCTCCGACGCCGGGACGCGGCCCTTGGCCACACCCAGCGCATCGAGGAATCCGCGCACCACCGACCCCGGTGACACCGGTGCCGACGTCGGGTCGAACCCCCGCAGGTTCGCGTAGAGCTGCCCGTCGGGGAACCGGCCGGCCACGCGGTGCGCCCAGTGCAGCGCCGTCGCCGTCTTGCCGACGCCGCCCGCGCCGTCGAGCACCGCGACCCGGGGCGCGCCGTCGTCCGCGAGGAGCTCGTCGAGCGTCGCCAGCGCGCCCGCGCGCCCGCTGAACGCCAGGGGACCCAGGGGGAGCTGGCGCGGGACCCAGCCCGGTGGGTCGACGGCGCCCTCGCCGGCGATCTCCCGGTGCAGCCGCCGGACCGCCTCCCCGGGGCCGATGCCCAGCTCGTCGGCGAGCGTCCGCTCCAGCCGGGTGTAGGCGTCGAGGGCCTCTGCGGGCCGCCCGCCCCGGACCAGCGCCGTCATGAGGTGCGCCCAGAACCGCTCCTGGAGCGGGTGGCGGTCCGTGAGGTCGCGCAGCTCGGCGACGAGGGCGTCGTCGACTCCCGGGCCGTCGCCCGGTCCCGCCAGGTCGATCTCGATCCGGCGGGCCAGCGCCGTCAGGCGCTGCTCCTCCAGGAGCGGCGCCTCGACCGCGTGCAGCGCGGCGGACCCGACGCCGTCGAACGGCGCGCCGCGCCACAGGCTCAGGGCGTCGGCCAGGCGCCGTCGCTCCGCGGCCGGATCCTCGGCGTGCCGGACCTGGACGAGCCCCACGAACGACCTGACGTCCACGCGCCAGGCAGGGACGGCGAGCCGGTACCCGCCCGGGACGGTCTCGACGGCGGCATCGCCCAGGACCGTCCGCAGCCTGCGGACCAGCACCTGCAGCGACCGCTGCGGGGACTCGGGCAGCTCCTCGCCCCACACCACGTCGACCAGGCGCTCCACGGGCACCGGCTCGCCCGCGCCGACCGCCAGCCCGGCCAGGAGGGCCCGCAGCCGGCCCGTCAGGCGCACCTCCTCGCCGTCCACCACGACGGCGAACGGGCCCAGCACGGAGACCGTGACCGCGGGCTCGTGCCCGTCGTCCATCCGCACCCCGTCCCGCACCGTCGCGCCCCCCGTCCCGGCCATCCTGCCGGGTCGGTGCGCCGGGCGACAGTGAAAGCGGTTTGAAACCGCCACCGCGTGGAATGGGCGGTGACGCCGAGATCCGGCGTCACGCAGGAGGGCGCCGATGCTCCGGATCCACTTCACCGCCGAGGACCTGCTGCGGGTCCGGCTCGCCCCCGGGCCCGACCCCCTGTGGGAGGCCGTGCTCAGCGCGCACCAGGTCAACCAGCCGGGCGGCCCCCTCGTCTTCGCCGAGTGGCGCTCGCGGGTGGTGTCCGCGCTGACGGGGGAGGCGCGTTCCTACCTGCGGCTCACGCCGCCGCGGGGGTACACGCCCGACTTCCTCACGCCCGCCGGCGGGACCACCGAGCTCGGCGCGGGCCTGGAGACGGTGCTGAGCACGCCGTCCGCCCGGTTCCGGGACGAGCTGGAGCTCCTGGGCCGGCAGCGCGACGTGCCGCGCTGGGCCGTCGACCTCGCGCGCTCGGCGCCCGCCCGACGGCGGCTGGGGCAGGCCACCCAGGCCTACCACGACCAGGCGCTCGCGCCCCACTGGTCCGCGGTCCGCAGCGCCGTGGAGGCCGACGTCGCCGCGCACGTGCGCACCCTGACCGGCGGAGGCACGGCGGCCCTGCTGAGCTCGGTGCACCCGTCGGTCACCTGGCGGGACCCGGTGCTCCGCGTCGAGACCGCGGCCGACCGGGACGTCTACCTGGAGGGCCGGGGGATCACCCTGCAGCCGGCGTTCTTCTGCTGGCGCGCGCCGATCTCGCTGGCCGACCCGGGGCTCGCTCCGGTGCTCGTGTACCCGGTGCCGCACCGGCTGTCCTGGCTCCACCCGACCGGCGGCGGGCGGCACGACCGCGCGCTGGCCGCGCTCCTCGGCCGGACGCGGGCGGCCGCGCTGTCGGCCCTGACGTACGGCGCGAGCACGAGCGAGCTGGCCCGGCACATCGGCGTCTCCGCGCCGTCGGCCTCGGAGCACGCGTCCGTGCTGCGCGACGCGGGGCTGATCGCGTCGCGGCGGGAGCGCAACAGCGTGTGGCACACCCTGACGCCGCTGGGTCAGGCGGTGCTCGACGGCGACCGGGTGCTGCCGGCATCCGCGGCGTCTCGGGCCGCGCCGAGCTTGGCGAGGATCCCGGCGAGCTCGTCCGTGCGGCCCAGGGCGCGCAGGTCCTCGGCGCACGCCCGGTAGGTGGCGGCCGCGGCGCCCGGGTCGCCGAGGTCGAGCTGGATGTCGCCGACGAGCTCGCGGGTGTAACCGCGGATCCAGACGTCGCCGGCCTCCGTCAGGGTGGTGTAGGCGTGCTGCGATGCCGCCAGGGCGTCGTCCAGCTTGCCCAGCCGGCGCAGGTAGAGGCCCACCGCCGACTCGGTGCGGCCCTCCCCGACGCGGTCGCCCGATCCGCGGAAGAGGTCGAGGGCCCGCTCCGCGTGGTCGAGCGCCTCGTCCGGGCGGCCCAGCTCGGCCAGCACGGCGGCCGCCGTGCTCAGCAGCCAGGCCCGTGCGGCGTCGTCGTCGACGTGGTGCTCGACCCGGCCCTCGGTCAGGGGGAGCGTCGGCTCGATGGTGCGCCAGGCGTCGTCGGCCCGCCCGAGCCGCATGAGGGCGTGGGCGATCCAGCGGCGGGAGCCCACCTGCTCCGGCACGCGGCCAAGGTGTTCCAGCGCGGCGAGCGCCAGGCGCTCGGACTCCAGGAGCGTCGGGACCTGACCCCGCCCCCACAGGTACGGGCGCAGGCAGCGCGCGATGCGCCAGGTGTGCTCGTGGTTGCCGGTGGTGGCGGCGCGCCGGACCATCGCGACGAGGACGGGTGCCTCGCGGTCGAGGAGCGCGACCCCGGCGTCGTGCCCGGACGGCGGGGGCGACCCGAGGACGCCGTGCGACGGCGGGCCGACCGTGTGCCGGTCCTCGGTGGGGGCGAGCGCCTCCTCGGCCTGGTGGGCCACGCCGAGGTAGTGCTCGAGCATGCGGACGGTCGCGGCGCCGGACTGCTCGGGCGGGTCCTGCGCGACCAGCTCGGTCGCGTAGTCCATGAGCAGCTCGTGCATGGTGAACAGGCCAGGCGCGAGCTCGATCAGGAGGCTCGCCCGCTCCAGCTCGACGACGGCGGCGCGGGCGCGGTCCCGGGGGAGCGCGCCGAGGCTCGCGACGCCCGGGATCGTGAGGTGCGGCCCCGGGTGCAGGCCGAGCAGGCGGAACACCGTGGCGGCGTCGGCGCCCAGCGCGCGGTAGGACCACGAGAAGACGGAGCGGGCCGCCTGGTCGCGGCCGGCGGACAGGGCGGCGATGCGGGACTGGTGCAGCTCGCGGACCAGGCCGGCGAGCGGCGCCCCGGGCCGCGCGGCCGCGCGCTCGGCGACGATCACGTGCGCGAGGGGAAGGCCGCCGCACAGCGCCAGCAGCTCGCGGGCGGCCTCGGGCTCGGCGGCGAGCCGGGCCGTGCCCAGCCGGGCGGCCAGCACGTCCTCGGCCTCGGCGGGGGTGAGCGTTCCGAGGGCGAGGCGCGCGGCCCCCTCGACCGCGACCAGGCCGCCGAGCCGGTTCCTGCTCGTGACGACCACCACGCAGCGCCGTCCGCCCGGCAGGAGGGGCCGCACCTGCTCGACGTCACGGGCGTTGTCCAGCACCACCAGGACCCGGCGGTCCGCGAGTACCGAGCGGTACAGGGCGGCCTGGGCGTCGGCATCGTCCGGGATCCGGGCCGGCGGCACGCCGAGCGCGTCGAGGAACTGGCGGACGGCGACCGCGGGGGCCACGGGCGTGTTCGTGGGGAAGTAGCCGCGCAGGTTCACGTACAGGGTCCCGCCGGGGAAGCGGCCGGACGCGCGGTGGGCCCAGTGCAGCACCGTCGCCGTCTTGCCGATCCCGCCCGGTCCGTCGACGACGGCGATGCGGGGCGCGCCGTCCAGGAGCGCGTCGAGGGCCGTGAGGGGACCGGACCGGCCGCGGAAGGTGCTCTCCGGGGGCGGGAGCATGGCGGGTTGCGCCGGCTGTTCTGGTTGTTCCGGCGTGAGGAGCCGGCGGTGCGCCGCCCGGGCGTCCTCGCCCGGAGGGGTGCCGAGCTCGTCGCGCAGGACCCGGTACAGGTCCTGGTAGGCGGCCAGGGCGTCGGCGCGCCGGCCGGTGCGGTCGAGCACCTTCATGAGCCGGACCCACAGGCTCTCGCGCAGCGGGTGGACGGCCACGAGCTCGCGCAGGGCGGCGGCGAGCTCGCCGAGGTCTGCGTCGCTGGGGTCCGGGGTTCCCGGGTCTGGGGTGCCGGCCAGCGCGAAATCGGTGCACCGCTCCACGGCGGCCAGAGCGGGCTGGACCAGCCGCGGGCGGTCGACCGTGACCAGCAGGTCGGAGTCGACGGTCTCGAAGGGGGAGCCGCGCCAGTGCGTCAGGGCCTCGCGCAGGAGCCGGTACTCCTCGGCGGGGTCGGCCGCCGCGCGGCTCTCGGTCAGCGCCGACTCGAACCGGGACAGGTCGACGGCCTGGGGCGGGGCGTCGAGCTGGTAGCCGCTCGGGGTGGTGCGGACGGCGTCGGCCCCGAGTGCCGCGCGCAGCCGGGTGACCAGCACCTGGATGGCCTTGCGGGTGTCGGCGGGCCGGTCCTCGCCCCACACCGCGGCGGCGATGCGCTCGGTCGGTACGGGCCGGCCCACGTCGAGCGCGAGCACCGCGAGGAGCGTACGCAGGCGGGAGCTGAGGGCCACGGGCGTGTCGTCGAGCGTCACGGCGAACGGGCCGAGCAGGCGCACCGACAGCCGGCCCGTGACATGTGCCATGCCCGCTCCCTGGGTCGGCCGTCGTTGTGCCTGCTGTGGTACCTGGTCAGTGTCGCGTCTCGACCCGCGGTCAGGACCGATGCGTCCAGGCAAGGTCGGCCCGGAACGGCCGACGTGGTGGGCGGGGTGTTCCGCGCCGCGTGGGTCTGTAGGGGATGGTGCCACGGTCCGGGGCGCTGTGACAGCCGATCTGGTAGCGGCTGCGGGGTGTGCGGCCCTTGCTCGGTCCCGTCATGCCGACGGCCGGGGTCCAGGCCGGGGCGGTGGTGCGCTCGGGGGCTGGTGCCCCGCCCTGAGCAGGTGTCGTGTCAGGGACCGGGATCGCGTCGCGGACTGTGGTGCGAACCAGCGCACCACGAGCCGGCGTTGCGTTGCCGGTCCTGACAGGCATCGGAGGTGCGGGCGCGAGAGAGACATACGTGTGCCCCGTGGGCGTCACTGTCTCCACGGCATCGCGGCTGTCCACCTGGGTGGTCTTCTGCCGCCAGCCCGGTGCCTGCTTCGCATGGTTGCACCGCGCACACAGCCCTTGGCCGTTGTCCAGGCTGGTTGGTCCACCCTCCACAAACGGGGTGACGTGGTCCAGGTGCCGGATCGGGGCGTCGCACCACGTCGTGGCACAAATCCCCTGCTCCCGGGCACGCAGGAGCGCGGCCAGACCCGCAGGATGGAACCGGGACGTCGACGTCGTCGCCACCAGGCGACCGTGCGGGTTCACATAGATCGATCGCAGCCACGCGGTGTCGGTCTCGATCGCATGCGCCGCCAGATGCCGGGCGACCGGCGCCGGGACCGTGCCCACACCCGCCGGAGCGCCCTCCAACACCACACCGGGCTCGTTACCACCGGCCAGGAGGGTCTGGTCGGAGACCAGGAGGTTGATCGTGACCGGCACATCACCGGCGTGGCCAGGCTGACGGGCGGTGACGCGTTCGATCAGGGTGTCGGCCATGATCTGCCCCGCACCCCGCCCATCACCACCCGCCCTGACCGCGTCCGCGTGGACCTTCAGCTGCGCGTACGCCTGCACACCCTCAGCCATGGGCACCAGGGCCGTCAGATAGACCATCAGGTCCGGTGCCGGACGCACCGACACCCGCCGCTCAGTGACCGCCCTCGCGTTGCGCTTGACGCACGCGTGCACATCCAGCCGGGCGGCCCGTTCCTTGATCCGGGCGACCAGGCGGCGCGTGCCCATCCGGGCCAGGTCCGCCAGACCGGCTGGGCCGCAGATCTCCTCGTCGATCAGCGCGCGGTGCTCCACGGACAGGTGGGACGTCTCCCGGACCAGGAGCGTGGCCCGCCACGGGGACAGCACCCCCGCCTGCAGGGCGGCGAAGGTGTGGGGCATCTGCGTGACCCAGACCCGGGACGTGCTCACGAACCCGGCACCGGCGTGGGGGCTCACCCGCAGGGCGGCACCGACCTGGTTCGGGACCCCACGCCCGCACCGTTCCGCACGGATGCCCTGCCGGGCCTCCTCCACCTTGGTCGCCTCGTCCAACACCACGGCCAACCTCGCCTGCGTCGCCGTGACCGCATTCTTCAACGCCTCCAACTCACCGAGCAGATCCACCCACTCCGCCTGGGCCCGCGGCCCGCCATCTGTGCCATCGTCTACACCAGCACCGAAGTCCGCGGTCCTGACCATGTCGGTGGCACCCGGCAGGATCATGCCCGCAAGCGTCTGCCTCATGACCCGGACACCCGCCGCATCAACCACTGCGCCATCCACTACCCCGGCGCGTCCGATACCACCGGCCAACGTTGCCTCGCCCCCGGGCAGCACCGACCCGACAGGCGGCTCATCGCCTGCCGGTGTCGGCACCTCACCCGTTCGCGTCATGCCATCAACCTATGACACACGCGTTCGCATCGCTCGCCGAACCGACCCCATCTGCCATCAGCGGAAATCGACGTCCGCCTCGTTCGCGGCCCTGTGGATGCACGCCTCATTGAGTCCGACTCGGGTAACCTCCGGGCGCTCGGGCCGGGCCGAGTCGGTCGGGTCCGCAACCGGCTGGGCCGTCGGCGAGCGACTGCTCTGGCGCGTCATCTGCTCGTGCGGCCTGTCTGCCAGCGAGCCCGGGACGAGCTCCTGTCATGGCCATTCGGGAGCGGGCCATGACAGCCTGCTCAACGCCCGTGTGCCAGCCCGTACGGTGCGCGCCTGTCCAGTGCCTCGTGCCTCGTGCGAGGTCGGTGTCGCCCCGGGCAAAGTGCGGTTGTACCCAGTCATCAGGCCCAGAAGTCACCGTAGATCCGGGCCTTACGACTGGGTAGAAACGCACTTCCCGGCCGCTGACTCCACGAAACTCCGTCCGGTTCCGGGATGCGATGTGCATCGGCCGTTGGCACCCTGCTCGGTGGCCGGTGGCCGGTGGCCGGTGCTCGATGCTCGATGCTCGGTGGCCGGTCTCTGTTGCGGGGGTTGGCGCCGGCCCGGGAGGTGCGGTTCTACCCAGTCATCGGGCCCGGAAACACTGTAGGTCCGGGCCTGATGACTGGGTAGAGGCGCACTTCTGCGCTGCCGGCCCCACGGACGCGTGCCAGTGCGCGTCACGGCGTCACGGCATCGCCGCCCGCCAGTTCGCCCCCGCCTCACCTCGACCACGCCCGACCACGCCGGACCCCCACCTCTGTGAACCGCCCGTCCTCGACCCGGATCGACGCGCCCCACGACCAGCCACCCGGACCAGCCAGCCATCCCGACCAGCCGGCCACCCCTACAACCAGTCGTGCTCCCGTGCGTACCGCGCCGCCTCGTGCCGGGTCCGGGTCTGGGTCTTCTGCATCGCGTTCGAGAGGTAGTTGCGCACCGTGCCCTCCGCGAGGTGGAGCTGGGCGGCGATCTCGGCGACCGAGTAGCCCTTGCTCGTCACCCGCAGGACGTCGACCTCCCGCTCCGTGAGCGGGCAGTCGTCGATGACGGCGAGCGCCGAGACGTCCGGGTCGATCCAGCGCTTGCCCTCGTGCAGCGCCGCGATGACCTGCGTGATGTGCGCCGGCTCCGCGGACTTGCTGACGAAGCCCTGGACGCCGAGCCGCAGCGCCTTGCGCAGCACCCCCGGCCGGGCGTGGCGGGTGAGCATGAGGATCACCTGGTCCGGCCGCGCGGCGCGGATCTGCGCGACGGCGCCGAGCCCGTCCACCCCTGGCATCTCCAGGTCGATCACGAGGACGTCGGGCCGGTGCAGGAGCGTGGCCTCGACGGCGGTGGCACCGTTCTCGGCCTCGGCCAGAACCGTGATGTCGCCCTCGAGGGGGAGCAGCGCGGCCAGGGCCTTACGCAGCAGGGCCTCGTCGTCGGCCAGTACCACCGTGGTCATCGGCTGCCCTCCAGTGCTTTCACTTCCGGCGCGGGGGTCGCGCCGGCCCGCGGGAACCCGGCCGCGGTCCGGAACCGTCCGGCGCCCTGCTCCACCGTCAGCTCGCCGCCGTCCTCGGCGACGCGCTGCCGCAGGGCGGACAGCCCGCTGAGCGCGGGCAGCGGCCCGTCCCGGACGCCGTCGTTGACGATGTCGATGCCCGAGCCGGACAGCGTGATCCGCACCAGCGAGGCCTGCGCGTGCCGCAGGATGTTGGTGGTCGTCTCGCGCAGCACCTGGCCGAGCAGCTCGGCGGTCCGTGGGTCGGCCTCGGCCACGCGGTCGACGCGGACGTCGATGCCCGCGGCCTCGAACAGGTTCTTCGCGTTCTCCAGCTCGGCCGACAGGTTGAGCCGGCGCTGCGCGTGCGCCAGGTCCTTGGTCTGCGCGATCGTGTCGGCGACCAGGGCGTGGATCTCGCGCAGCTCCTCCTGTGCCCGGTCGGCGTCGCCGTGCACCAGCTTCTGGGCCAGCACGGTCTTCAGCTTCACCACGTGCAGGGTGTGGCCCTGGATGTCGTGCAGGTCGCTCGCGAACCGGATCCGTTCCTGCGCCACGGCGAGCTCCGCCTCGCGGTCGCGCGTCTCCTTCATGAGGTCGAGGTACCGCTGGTTGCCGTACAGCAGGGCGGTGGCCAGCACGAAGACGCCGGTCGGGACCAGCACGTAGGCGATCAGGTCCCCGACGTCGTCGTCCTGGGTCACCAGCAGCCGGCTCGCGCTCGCAGCCGCGATGAGGACGACCAGCCCGAGCAGCGCGGCGACCCGGCGCCGCGGGAGCTGCGGCACCACGAGGGAGCCCACGACGCCGATGCCGTAGAACGCCGTGCTGCTGCCCGTCACGAGCGCGCCGAACAGCCACACCACGGCGCCGGCGGCCAGGCAGGGCACGGCGACCCGCGCGAGGTCGTCCGCCGTCCACCGCTCCATGGCCACGACCGCGACCGCCACCCCCACGACCAGGGCGACCGTGCCCCACAGGTTGTCGTGGTCGAACGCGACGAGCACCGCCCCCGCCAGCGCGACGGGCGGCACCTGCAGCACCAGGTTGAGCCGGCGGAGCCTCCCCTGGGAGGCCTCGTTGTGCTCGGACAGGGCGGTTCGTCCGGGCCTCAACGGTCGGTACCCGGCAGGTGGCGCTCGCTCGCGGGCTTGGTCTCCATGGGAACTCCGGGTCGCGCGGGGAACGGGTCGGGCGGGAACGGGTCAGGCAGGAAGAGTCGCGCGGGACCCAGTATTCGTGCCCGACGCCGACCTCACCAGTGACGCTGCGTCACGGCCGCCCCCGACGAATGTCACGACCGGCCCGTGACGTCGTCCCACTGCCGGGCGGGTGAACGTTCGGGTGTGATCGAGCCACAGGCATCTCACCCACGACGCAGCCACCCCAACACTGGAGGAGCACGTGCACAGCTCACGCGCCGCAGTCACGACCGTCTCAGCCCTCGCCGCCGTCGCCCTGACGGGCGCGGTCACCGTCCCGGTCGCCACGGCGACGTCGCAGAAGGCGTCGGACGAGCCCGCCGCCGTCGCCACCGCCGACCGCCCGGTGACGCACGAGGAGAACGACCGCGTCCCCGAGGGCGCCGCCTGGACGCAGCACTACTTCCCGTCCTCGGACGGTTCCGACGTCGAGCTGCACGCCGACGTCCTGCTGCCGGAGGGGCTGGAGAAGGGTGAGCGGGTGCCGGTGATCCTGTCGGCCGGCTCGTACTTCGGGCACTCGGGCGAGATCTCCGAGGAGGGCCACGCGCACACCGGCCCGTCCGACCGGTTCGGCGACCTGGTCGAGGGCATCGACCTGTTCGACCGCGGCTACGCCCTGGTCCTGGTGGACACCCGGGGCTACGGCGGCTCGACCGGCTGCATCGACTTCGCGGGCCCCGGCGAGCAGGCCGACGTCGCCGCCGCGATCGACTGGGCCGCCGACCAGTCGTGGTCCACCGGGGCGGTGGGCATGTACGGCAAGTCGTACGACGCCGTCACCGGCCTGATCGGCAACAACCTGGACCAGGACGCGCTCAAGGCCGTCGTCGCGCAGGAGCCCATCTGGGACATGTACGACCGCATCCGGTCCAACGGCGTACCGCGTCAGGAGGGGATCATCGCCCCGAGCACGTACAACACGATCGCCCAGCTGCCGCAGATGGCGGACGACGACGAGCGCTACGTGAAGAACTCCCGGTACGAGCTGGCGCACCCCGAGTGCCTCGCGGCCAACACGCTGAACAACCTGAAGGCTGACCCGGCCACGAGCTACTGGCAGGACCGGGACCTGGCGAAGCACGCGAAGGGGAGCGACACCCCGCTGTTCGTCACCCAGGGCTTCCTAGAGTGGAACACCCGGCCCGAGGGCATGGCCGAGTACCTCGCCAACCACGACGGCCCGCAGCGCGGCTGGCTCGGCCCGTGGGATCACGTCCGGGGCAACGACCGCACCGAGGACGGCACGTGGAAGATGGGGCGCGAGGGCTGGTTCGACGAGATCGGCGCCTTCTACGACGAGCACCTCAAGGGCACCGGGCCGACGACGGAATACCCGGCGTTCTCGGTCCAGGACAGCACCGGCGCCTGGCGCGCCGAGGACACGTGGCCGGCCGCCGACCGGACCGCACGGGTCGCGCTCGGCGGCGGCGCGTACGTGGACGACGGCGGCCCGGACGAGGAGCAGGACGGCGCCCGGTCGAGCTTCCTGACGTGGTCCGAGCCCGTCGAGCGGGACACCCGCGTCGTCGGCACCCCGAAGGTGTCGCTGGACGTGCGGGGCACCGGCAACGTGCTGGTCGAGCTGCACGACGTCGCCCCGGACGGGACGGCCGTGCCGTTCGTCGAGCAGGCCGCCGTCATCGACCCGGGCCGGGTGGCCCTCGACCTCGAGTCGACCGACTGGACCCTGGCCGCCGGCCACCGGCTGGCCGTGGAGATCGGCTCGATCCAGTCCGGCTCGTGGGTGGACACGCCGTCGGGCCAGACCATCCGGGTCCGGGACGCCCGCCTGGAGCTCGCGGTGGACGACCCGGCCGGCGACGTGCCCACCGAGGGCGGGCGCGCCGTCTGGCTGGACTCCTACCTCGCGGCGTACACCACGGAGCTGACGCCGGGCGAGCCGTCCTTCACCCTGCCCACCTTCTCGCGGCCGGCGTCCGGCGGACGCGGCTGACGCCGCTCAGCCGTCCCGGTCAGTTGTCCCGGCGGCGCGTGTCCGTGCGACGCGGCCGCCGGGTCAGCAGCGCGTCGTGGCCGCGCGGCCGGCCCACCGGGTGGACGACGTCGAGCGCGCGCCTGAGCGCCGCCTGGGTCACGCCGGTCTTCTCGTTGTCGGCCCGCAGGGCAGCCATGACCTGGTCGGCGGCCAGCCGCAGCGAGACGTCCGCCTTGCGCGCGACGTCGACCAGGATCTCCATGGCCGCGTTCTCGTCGACGCCCCGCACCGCCGCGATGACGCCCTTGGCCTGCTCGATCGCCGCCTGGCTGACGAAGGCGCGGTTCACGGCGCCGTCCGCCTCCCGGTCCAGCGCCTCCTTCTGCACGGGCGTGACGTCCACGACGTAGCCGACCAGCTCGGGCGAGCTGCTGCTGCCGCTCTGGCTGCCCTGGCCGGTCACCACCACCGACCTGGTGCGACCGTTACGGTCCACGATGCGGTGCGCGCACGCGAAGGGCCGGCCCACCCGCAGCGCCTGGCTGGCGGCGCGGACCACCCGGCTCCGGTCGTCCGGGTGCTTGCGGGAGCGCAGCGCGTCGAGCCCCGGCTCGATCTCGTCCCGCTTCCAGCCGTGCATGGTGTAGACCTCGTCCGACCACCACCAGATCCCGGAGGAGAGCTCGACGCGGTAGGTGCCGACCAGAAGATTGGTGCCGAGACCCATCGTGCGCATGAGGTCGGCCGGCGAGAATTCCGCGGAGATCGCCGAGCGGTCGTTCTGGTTGTTGCTCAGGGCGGTCGTGCGGGGCTGTTCGATCAAGGACACAGGGACCTCCCAGATCCGTCCGGATCGGGAGCCGCTTCATGACTCCGAGCGATTCACCCTACGCCGGTTCGGGCGATTCGGACAGTCCGGGCGGTGAAGGGGCTGGTGAACCCCGGGTTGCGAGTGGCGGCCGTCGGCCTAGGTTGGTTCGAGGTCGAAGGGGGAGCGGGCATGGCCGACATCGACGACTCGTCAGCGCGCGTGGAGGCACCGGCGCCGGACGACCGGCGCAAACCGGACGCCCCGCCGGACCTGCACCGCGGCACCTGGAAGTACGTCGCGCGCAACACCGTGCGGCAGTTCACCCGCGACGAGTGCCTGGACCTGGCCGCGGCACTGACGTACTACGCGGTGCTCGCCGCGGCGCCGGCCCTGCTCGCCCTGGTCTCGGTGCTCGGGCTCGTGGGGGACGGCGGCCAGGCGGTCGAGCGCGTGCTCGACACGGTCGACGGCGTGGTGCCGCCGGACGTGCTGGCGATCGTCGAGCCGCTCGTCCAGAACGCCGCGGCGGGCGGCGGGCGGGCCGGGCTCACCCTCGTGCTCGGTGTCGCCCTGGCCCTGTGGTCGGCGTCGGGGTACGTCGGCGCCTTCGGACGGGCGATGAACCGGATCTACGGGATCGACGAGGGCCGCCCCGTCTGGAAGCTGCGCCCGGTGATGCTGCTGGTCACGCTGGTCGCCGTGGTCACGGCGGCCCTGATCGTCGCGGCGCTCGTGCTGAGCGGGCCCCTGGCCCGGGCGGTGGGCGACGCCGTGGGCCTGGGCTCGACGTCCGTCACGGTGTGGAACATCGCCAAGTGGCCGGTCGTGCTGGCGCTGGTCATCGTGCTGGTCGCGATCCTGTACCACGTCACGCCGAACGTGCGGCAACCGAAGATGCGCTGGATCAGCGTCGGGGCGTTCGTCGCGATCCTGTCGTGGGTGCTCGCCTCCGCCGCGTTCGGCTTCTACGTCGCGACCTTCGCCGGCTATGACGCGACCTACGGCTCGCTGGCCGGGATCATCGTGTTCCTGCTGTGGCTCTGGATCACCAACCTCGCGCTGCTGTTCGGCGCCGAGCTGGACGCGGAGCTCGAACGCGGGCGCGAGCTCCAGGGCGGCATCGCCGCCGAGGAGAGCGTGCAGCTCCCGCCCAAGGACGCGCGGGCGAGCGAGAAGCGCCAGGCGAAGCACCTGCGCGAGGTCGAGCGGGGCCGCGAGATCCGGGTCGCGGCGGCACGGGAGGATGCGGCGCGGGAGGATGCCGCGGACGAGACCGAGGGCTAGCGCTCCCAGGCCGCCGTCCGGAACGCCCGTTCACGCGCCCAGGCGTGGTATCGGTCGAACAGGTCGATCTGACGGCGTGCCTGCGCGATGAGCTCGTCGAGCCGCGCCGGGTCCAGGCCGACGTCGGCGGCGTGCTCCCGCAGCGTCTGCCAGCCGCCGATCTTGCCCAGCACCGCCGACCGCATGAGCTCCGCCTCCAGCACCGCCGTCATCGGCGACCGGTCCGTGATCCGGCCGTTGAGCTTGAGCCGCCCGGCCTTCTCGCCCAGCCACGCCGCGGCCTGGCGGTGCCGGCGGCGCGGCACGCCCAGGGCGGCCAGCAGGTCGCGGTAGAGCTCCCGCTCGGCCCGGAGCTGCTCGGTCGCCTCGGCCAGCTCCGCGTAGAACGGCGTGTCCTCGGACGTGCGGGTCATCAGCTCCAGGCGTTCCAGGCCCGCCGTCGCGCCGGTGAAGTGGTCCGAGAGGTAGAGGCCGAAGAGGTAGTGGTCCATCGAGTCGGGGATCCGCGGCCCAGCCCACTCGCCCGGGGGCCGTGGGCTCGCCGGACGCAGCGGCGCCGAGCCCATGCCCTGCCCCACGGCCATGCCGTCCAGCAGGTCCTCGACGGCTTCCGCCGCCGTCCGGCGCGGTTCCCAGCCCAGCTCGGTCCGGATCCGCGCGGCGTCCAGCACCGGCGCGGACAGCGCCATGTCCAGCCAGCCCGGGTCCGCGGGCACCGTGTGCGCGGCGTACGCGGCGGCCAGGGCGCCGCGGACGGCGCCGGGCGGCATCTCGACCAGGCGTCCGTGGTCCACGATCCGTGCGAGGTCCGTGCCGTGCAGCACGTCCCGGGCAGCGACGTTGAACGCTCCGGCGGCCCGCTCGACCACCACGCGCCGGTAGGCGTCGGCGACGTCGTCGGCGTGCACCGCCTGCAGCCGCAGCCCGGCGGGCAGCGGCAGCGCGGGCAGCCGCCCCCGGCGCAGCAGCCGCACCGGCACCAGCGGCCCGAGGAAGGCGCGCGCGATCGACGGGGCGGCGCACGCCTGGAAGACCAGTGCGGTCCGCAGCCGGGCCACCACGACGTCGGGGTGCGCGGCCTCGAGCTCGTCGAGCACCCGCTCCTGCGCGGCCTTGTCGACGCTGTAGTGCGACGTGGGGGTGCCACGGACGGGCCAGTCCTCGCGGCGCGGCGCGTCGTCGCCCACGGGGGAGTACGCGCCCACCGACGAGGCGACCACCAGGTGCGGCACCCCCGCCCGCGCCACGGCCTCGGCCACCCGGCGGGTGCCCTCCACGTTGGTGCGGCGCAGCAGCTCGCGCTCGCGGTTGGGCTGGGTCAGCCAGGCCAGGTGGACCACGGCGTCCGCCCCGCCGAACTGGTCGGCGAGCCGCGCGACCACGGTCTCGTCGGTGTCCTCGGAGCCGACGTCGACCGCGGCCCACCCCGCGTGCCGGTACGGCTCCGCGGCCCGGTCCGGCAGCCGCCGGGCGATCCCCAGCAGCGACGTGACCCGCGGCTCGGCGTGCAGGGCGCGCAGCAGCGCCGTCCCGACGTTCCCGGTGGCACCCACGACGACGACGCGCATGAGGCAACCGTCGCACCCGGCCCGGGCACCCGCATCCCGCGGTAGCCTGCAGCTGATGAACCGGTCCCGCGGCCCCGGCAGGTCCGCTTCCTGGGCGCGGGCCCGGCTCGGCACCCGGGCCGTCGACTACGCCTGGGCCGTCGACCGGCAGCTGCGCTCCCTGCTGGGCCGCGCCGCCCTGCCCACCGGAACCGGCGACGCCGCCCCCGTCGTGCTGCTGCCCGGCATCTACGAGACCTGGGAGTTCCTCCGCCCGGTGGCGACCGCGCTCGCCCGCGCGGGCCACCCCGTGCACGCCGTCCCCGCGCTGCGGCACAACGCCCGTCCCGTCCCCGAGTCCGCCGACGTCGTCGTGGAGCACCTGGAGCGCGCCGACCTGTCCGGCGTCGTGCTCGTGGCGCACAGCAAGGGCGGCCTCATCGGCAAGCGCGTCATGCTCTCGCCCGCGAGCGACCGCGTACTGGGCATGGTCGCGGTCGCCACGCCCTTCTCCGGCTCCCGCTGGGCGCGGTACATGCTCGCGCGCCCCCTGCGGTCGTTCGACCCGCGCGACCCGGTTCTGCTGGCGCTCGCGGGCGAGCTCCTGGTCAACGAGCGCATCACCGCCGTCTACCCGCGGTTCGACCCGCACATCCCCGAGACCGGCCGGCTGCCCGGCGCGCGGAACATCGAGCTGCCGCTGGCGGGCCACTTCCGGCCGCTCGGCCAGCGCCTGCTCGTGGAGACCGTGGCGCACGAGGTGGCCCGGGTTTCGGGATGACCGGTCCCGGCATGGTCCACTGGGATGTGCTCACCGTCCGCCACACCTCGCCGCGGCGCCTCGACGTCGGCCTGACGCTCGGACCGCTCGCGCACGGCCCGGGCGACCCCACGTTCCACCGGGCCGCCGACGGCTCCGTCTGGCGCACGTCGCTGCTCCGGACCGGGCCGGTGACGCAGCGGTTCGTCCCGGCCGGGCCGCACGAGGTGGTGGTGCACCTGTGGGGCGACGGCGCCCGCGAGGCCGCCGAGGCGCTGCCGGTCCTGCTCGGCGAGGACGACGACGCGGCGGGCTTCGCGCCGCCGCCGCAGGTCCGCGCCGCCCACCGTCGGGCCGCCGGCATGCGGATGCTCCGCTCCGGGCGGGTGCTGGAGTCCCTGGTGCCCGCCGTGCTGGAGCAGCGCGTGCAGACCGTCACGGCGCACCGGGCCTGGCGCTGGCTGCTCCTGCGGTACGGCACCCCGGCCCCCGGACCGGCGCCCGACGGGCTGGGCGGTGGGCAGCGAGGTGTGCAGCGCGGCGGGCTGCGCGTGGTGCCCGACGCGCAGGTCTGGGCCCGCGTCCCCGTGTGGGACTGGCACCGCGCCGGCGTCGATCCCGGACGCGCGCGGACCGTGGCGCGGTGCGCCCTGGTGGCCCCGCGGCTGGAGGAGGCGGCCACGATGGCGCCGGCGGAGGCCCGGGCGCGGCTGGAGAAGGTGCAGGGCGTGGGCGTGTGGACGTCGGCGGAGGTGGCGCAGCGCGCGTTCGGCGACGCCGACGCGGTGTCCGTGGGCGACTTCCACCTCCCGGCCGCGGTCGGCTGGGCCCTGGCCGGCGAGCGCACCGACGACGCCGGGATGCTGCGGCTGCTGGCGCCCTACGCGCCGCACCGGCACCGGGTGGTCCGACTGCTGTCGTTGTCCGGGCACCCGCGCGCGCCACGACGCGGGCCCAAGCTGCCGATCGCGGACCACCGGGCGTTCTAGGGTTCGCGGCCGGGCGGTTCGGGCGGGCTCAGGCCGCGCAGCGTCCCGACGACACCGGGGTGTCCAGGGCGGTGGCCTGGGCCGCGACGGGGCGCAGCTCGGCGTCCGTCATGGCGAAGCCGACCTCGACGTCGGCCTCGGCGCGCGCGAAGACGACGCCCGCCACGCGCCCGTCGGTGGTCAGCAGCGGCCCGCCCGAGTTGCCGGGGCGCACCTCGGCGGCCACCGAGTAGACCTCGCGGGGGCTGGCCCCCTCGTTGTAGACGTCCGGCACGGGGGCGGTGCTGACGCTCAGCACGCCCGCGCCGACGGAGGTGAACGGTCCGCCCCAGGGGTAGCCCTGGACGGCGGCGCGGTCGCCGACCGAGAGGGTCCGCGCGATCTCCAGCGGCTCGGCGGCCAGGTCCTCGACGGCGACGACGGCGAGGTCGTCGACCGGGTCGTAGTACACGACGCGCCCCTCGCGGGCCGGTCGGTCGGGCAGCTCGACGACCGGCCGGTCCACGCCCGCCACGACGTGCGCGTTGGTGACCAGCCGGTCCGGGGCCACGACGAACCCCGAGCCGGTCGAGCTCTTGCCGCACGCGTAGGCGATGCCGGAGATCCGGGCCACCGACTGGGCGGCGGCCTCGAGCTGCGGGTTGTCGAGGTCGACGACGGGAGTGACCGGGTCCTGCCGGGGGACCATCAGGATGTTGAGCCGCGGCAGGCCGTCGTCGAGCACCATCGCGCGCATCTGGGCCAGGGGCCGGCCCACCGCGGCGGGCGTCAGGTCGTCGATGGTGCGCAGGACCGCCGACGAGGACACGGCCGACGAGACGCCGGGCGTTCCGGTCGCCGAGACCGCGTTGCCCACGAACGACAGCGCCAGGGCGACCACGATCACGTTCGCCGCGCCGCCCAGCAGCCGCTCCAGCGGGCGCAGCGCGGTGCGGTCCACGCCGCGGCGCAGGTCGCGGCCCAGCCCGGCGCCGAGTGAGGCCCCGAACACGGGCAGCAGCACCGCGAGGGCGATCGACACCGGCCCGCGCCACTGCGACGACGGCAGCACGTCGTTGACCGCGGGGACCGCCCAGAAGGCTGCCAGCCCGCCCAGGATCAGGCCGACGAGGCCACCGAGCGTGGCCAGCAGGCCGCGGCTCAGCCCGGCGCCGAGGGCGATGAGCAGCACCACGAGGAGCACGAGGTCGACGAGCGTCACGGGTAGACGGTAAGCGCTGCGTCCGCGCGCCGGGCGTCGCCACGCACCTCCGTCACCCGATCCTCAGATGTGCGGGCAGAACATTCACAGCGCGTGCCCGGTGCTGCGCGCCGCGTGCTCGGCCCTGCCTTCGGGCCCTGCCCTGCAGGTATGGGAAAACCCGTAACTGTGCGACCACTCGTTGTGCGGCTCCGACGGCCGAATGTACGGTCCGTCAGCAACAGCTCTGAGCGCGAAGGTCACTGCGATGACCGCCGGGCAGTCCCGCCCGGCGGGATGGCTCACGTCGAGGGAGCACCCCGATGCGTCGTGCACACAGATCCAGCAGGTCCAGCACCCCCCGAACCACCGCACCCAGGACCCTGGTCACGGCAGTCGCCGCCGTGACGCTCGTCCTGTCCGCCTCGCTCGTCGCCTCGGCAGCGCCGCCGAAGGTGCCCGACGCCGGGGCCGCACCGGAAGCGCAGGCGCAGGCGGCGACCGCACCGGCTGCCGCCGCCCTGACCTGGTCCGACGAGTTCGACGGCGCGGCGGGCAGCGCCCCCAACGCCGCGAACTGGAACCACGAGACCGGCGCGGGCGGCTGGGGCAACAACGAGCTGCAGAACTACGTCAACTCCCGCCAGAACTCCGCCCTGGACGGCAACGGCAACCTCGTCATCACGGCCCGGCAGGAAGGGAGCGGCTACACCTCGGCCCGGCTGACGACCAAGGGCAAGGTGCAGCCGCAGTACGGCCGGCTGGAGGCGCGCATCAAGATCCCGCGCGGCCAGGGCATCTGGCCGGCGTTCTGGATGCTCGGCGGGCAGTTCCCGGGCACGCCGTGGCCCAGCTCGGGCGAGATCGACATCATGGAGAACATCGGCCGCGAGCCCCACCTGGTGCACGGCACGCTGCACGGCCCCGGCTACTCGGGCGGCAACCCCATCACGGGGCAGTACCAGCACCCGCAGGGCTGGTCGTTCGCCGACGACTTCCACACCTTCGCGATCGACTGGAGCCCCAACTCGATCACCTGGCTGGTGGACGGCAACGCGTACCAGACGTTCACGCCCGCCAACACCGGCGGCAACCCGTGGGTGTTCAACCAGCCGTTCTTCTTCATCCTGAACGTCGCCGTGGGCGGCAACTGGCCCGGCTACCCCGACGGGACCACGCAGTTCCCGCAGCAGATGGTCGTCGACTACGTCCGGGTCTACGACTCCACCGGCGGCGGAGGCGGGCGCACGGGCACGGTCCGGGCGAGCAACGGCATCTGCCTCGACGTCGCCGGGGCCAGCACGGCCAACGGCACGCCCATCCAGCTCGCCAACTGCAACGGCAACGCCGCCCAGCAGTGGACCGTCGGCACGGACGGCACGGTCCGCGCGCTCGGCAAGTGCCTCGACGTCGCCGGGGGAGCGACGGCGCCGGGTACCGCCGTCCAGCTCTGGGACTGCAACGGCACCGGCGCCCAGCAGTGGGCCTCGACCAGCGGCACCCTCGCGCTGCGCAACCCGCAGTCCGGTCGCTGCCTGCAGCCGGTCGGCCGGGTGCAGAACGACGGGACCCGGACCCAGATCGCCGACTGCGACGGGAGCACGGTCCAGCGCTGGACGCTGCCCTGACGCGCACCCGCCCAACCGCCCACCCCGCACACCCGCTGACCCGCCACCCGCAAGGTGCGCTTCTACCCAGTCATTCGGCCCGCACCACGCCTGATTCCGGGCCCGATGACTGGGTAGAAGCGCACCTTGGGTGCGTCAGGCGGTCAGGCCCAGAGATGGATGGCCAGGACGACCACCAGCCCGCCCAGGCCGATCGTCACCACGACGGCGCCCGCCACTGCGAGCAGCCCGGCGCCCGGCGAGTCGTGCCCCGGGCCCCGGGCCGGCACCGGCACTCGTCGGCCGTGCCGCCGTCGGGACGCGATCAGGAGGTACCCGGCCAGCATCAGCCCGGCCAGGCCGGGCAGGAGCCAGACCGCGCTGCCGAAGAGCGCGGGCAGCAGCCGCGCCCCCACCAGCGAGACGGCGGCGACCGACAGCGCCGTGCGGCGCCAGGCCAGCTCCGTGCGCTCCGGCTGCAGCCCGGGGACGGGCGCCTGCCCGGAGCCCGGAGGAGACCCCGCCCCCGGGGGAGTCCCCGCGGCGGTCATCGCAGCAGCACGCCCAGCAGCACGAGCACGCCGACCACCGCGACGACGACGGCGAGCACCACGCCCACGATCGACGACGGCAGCGGCGCGCCGTTGCGCAGCGCCCGCTCGACGCGCATCCACCCGGCCCAGGCGATCAGCGGCAGCGTCGTGCCGGCGACGATGAGCACGAGCGACGCCGCGAGCCGCAGGCCGGGGTGCAGGTCGAGGCCGAGCGTCTCGAGGGCGACGCCGCCGGCCACCAGGGCGAGGGCGGTCCGGATCCAGGCGAGGAAGGTCCGCTCGTTGGCGAGGGTGAAGCGCGCGTCGGGCTCCGAGCCGACGCCGAACACCGACGCCGGGAACCGCTGCGCGTCCGGCCGGTTCATCAGGCCCTCCCTGTCTCGTGGGGTCTGCCCCAGAGCCTGCCACGTCTCGCCCGCACCAGCGGGATCACCACGGCGGCCGCCACGGCCAGCAGCACGAGACCCAGCAGGGCCCACGGCACGGCCCAGCCGCTCGCGGCGTCGTGCGCCGAGGTGACGCCGCCCCCGCCGATGCCGACCACGAGGCCGTCCACCCGGACCGTCGCCTCGGCCCGCACGAGCGGACGGACGCCCCGGACCTCGACCACGCGCTCCACCGTCGAGCCGGGCAGGATCTCGGTCAGCTCGCCCGACGCCGACTCCGACGCCGTCGCTGTGCCGCCGGGCCAGGACGCGCCCGAGGGACCCGTCACGGTGACCGACTCCGTGGGCACCAGCCGGGCGGTGCCCGTGTTGGTGAGCCGGTAGCGGACCGTCGAGGTGACGGTCCCGAACGGGTTGGCGGACACGTCCGTGGTGACGCTCAGGTCGCTGATCCCGAGCCCCGGCGCGAGGTCGCCAGCCACCCGCGCGTGCACGCGCAGCGCGAGACGCCGGTCCACGGTCAGGGCGGAGTCGCCCACCTGCTGCGTCAGCGCGGTGACGACGCCGCCCGAGTGGTCGCCGGGTGTGGCGTCGTCGGGCACGCGGAGCGTGAACGGGACCTCGGCAGACTCGCCCGGGTCGAGGTCCAGCGTGCCCTGGCGGAAGGTGATCCAGGTGCCGAGCCCGGTCGCGTGCTCCTCGGCGGTCAGCAGGTCGATGTGGCCACCCGGGGTCGTGAAGGCGTCGGTGCCGTACACGGCGAGCTGCAGGGGAGCGGCCGACCGGTTGGTCACCACCAGGGCGTCGCGGACGCGGTCCCCGGGCTCGACGGCGTAGGCGTAGTTGGCGCGGCCGGTGCCCTGCCGGTTGTCGGCAGGGGTGACGGACCAGGAGATGCCGTCGGTGCTGGTGTCGGTGCTGGTGTCGGCGACGGCCGGCATGGCGTGCGCCGCGGCCGGGCCCACGAGCGGCAGCCCGCCGAGCAGGACGGTCAGCAGTGCGGTGAGCACGAGCGTGGGGCGGTAGGTGGCCTGCACCGCAGCCGCGGCGTGCCCGGAGGCACGTCGCGGCAGCGGGCTTGCACGATGAGGCAGGGAGAACACGGGACCGTCAGCCCACCGCGGTGAGCGTGAGCACGCTCGCGTAGTCGCCGGCCGGGGTCTCCAGCGGGATGCGCAGGTCGAGCGCGGCGTCCGCCGTCACCGAACCGGCCGCGTGCCCCGCCGGTGCGGACACCAGGGTGGCGCTCGCGGTCAGGCCGGAACCCGCGCCGGGCCGCACCAGTGCGCCGGCGACGGCGCCTCCGGTGTTCTCCGAGACCGACGGCGACCAGCCCAGGCTGCTGCCCGGGAAGGACGCCGAACCACCGGTGGCGAAGAAGTCGGTGGCCGTGCCGTTGATGCTCCACGCGGGACCGCCCGCGCGGGTGTCGCTGACCGTGACCCGCTTGAGGTCGCCCGTGGCGGTCAGGGCGCCCGCCCCGGCCTCGGCGGTGCCGAGGCTCACGGCCCCGGCGCCGCCCACGACGGTCCAGGTGAACGCGCCGGGCTCGCCCGGGTCCTCGCCCTCGGGCACGGTGACCTCCAGGTCGATGTCGCCCTCGCCCTCGCCGCCCGGCGTCGCGAACGTCACCGGGATGCCCAGCTCCTGGGCGGCGTTGGCCGCCGCCCCGCCCGCGGCGTAGGTGTAGACGCCGTAGGTGCCGGTAGCGGTGTCCGACGGCGCCGCCGCGAGCTCGGCCGTGAACGTGCCGTCCGGGTTGAGCAGCACGAGCTGCTCGGCCACGTTCGGGAAGTCCGCCTTCACCTGCGAGTACGACGGTTCCGGCAGCGCCCACCTCTGGGCGAGCACGGTCCGGGCGCCCGAGCCGGCGCCCTCCGACGGCCGCCAGGGGTCGCCGAAGGATCCGAACACCACGTACACGCCCGTGGGCGCGCCCGCGGCGACCGGCGGGCGGCCCGACGTGTTCACGTTGGCCGCCGGGTCGAAGCCCGAACCGGTGGCCGTGACGGTCTCGCCGTCGGGGTCCAGCCCCGACGCCTTCGACAGCGTCACGGTCGGGTTCCACTCCTCGGGCTCCTCCGTGGGCGCGCTGGTCTGCGCGCTCACGGTGAAGCCGTCGAGCGCGGCGCCCTCGGCGAGGAAGCCCTGGAGCGCCGCGGCGCCCTCAGCCGTCAGGGTCACACCGGTCCCGGAGACGGTCACGGCGTCGGCCGCGACGTCCACCGTGGTGGTCGCCACCTCGCCGAGCACCACGTCGTCGCCGCCGTAGGTGCCGGGCTCGTAGCCCAGGTTGTTCTCCGGGATCTCGACGGCGAGGTCGCCCACGAGGGTGCCCACGCCGCCGTCGACCACCACGGCTACGTCCTTGACCGTCACCGTGAAGGCGTGCGACGGGAAGTGGAAGACGGCGCCGCCGGCGCTGGCGATCGTCAGGTTGTCCGCGTCGGTGACCGTCCCGCCCGTGACGGGCAGCAGGTAGGGCAGGGTCTCGTTCGGCGGGGTGGTGTCGAGGTTGGCGGCGGGCGTGCCGTTCTCGTCGAACTCGCCGGGTGCGACGAGCGTGATGCGCTCGCCGACCGGGACCGCCCCGATGGGCGGCAGGGCCGCCGTCTGGCGCCCCACGTAGTTGCGGAAGCTCTCACGGAAGCCCCAGGCCAGGTCACCGCTGTCGGCGGTGACCTCGCTCGGCTCCGCCGCGGTCGCGGTCAGTGCGACGAGCGGTGCGGCGGCGAGCGCCGTGCCGAGCGTCGCGGCCAGTCCGGTGGCGATCAGAGCGTGCCCGCGGTGCCGCGTACGGCCCGCCGGTCTGCTGCGTGTCATGAGTTCGTGCCTCTCTCTGGGGATGGACTGCGGACTGGGGGTCTCAGGGGTCGCGCCGCCGGAAGGGCAGCACGAGCCAGCCCTGCCGGAGGCCGAGGATCGCCACGGACGCGGCGACCAGCAGCACGGCGGTCAGGACGGCGAGCCGGCGGCCGGTGGTGCCGCCCGGGATCAGGCCGTCGGGGATCAGGGCGGCGCCGGCGGCGTCGAGGGTCGCGGCGGCGACGGGGAGGAACGAGGCGGCGCCCGCGTCGGCGTCGGGCGTGGTGCCCGTGCCGCCGCGGGTGGCACCGCCGCCCGTGCCGGCGCGAGAACCGCCGCCGCTGCCCTCGGGGCCGGTGGTTGCGGGCGGGACGGCGGCCGGCGGTGCGGCTGTGCCGTTGCCCCCGTCGCCTCCGCCGCCCGTGCCGCCGTCGCCGGGGCCGGCGCTGCCGACGGACTCGGCGGCGTCGAAGCTGACGCTCACGTTCGCGGGCGTCTTGATCTCGTCCCGGGTGCCGGTGGAGTACCAGAACTCGGGCTCGCCCACGAGCTGGTGGAAGTTCACGAACGCCTGCGGGAACGAGCCCCAGCAGCTCCCGGCCGGGTCCTCGCGGAGCTGCGGTACGCGGTCGCCGGTGCTCGTGCGCACGCCGCAGTAGTCGGGCACCAGGTGCCCGCCGCGGGAGGCCGGGTCGAGGCGGCGTCCGGTGAAGGTGACGAGCTGTGCCCGGGTCGACGGCAGCGGCTCCCAGCGGGTCATGTCCTGCTGGTCGGTGCCGTAGCCGCCGAGCGTGCCGGTCAGCGCGCCGTTCCCGGCGGCGTCCAGGCGCACCTCCGGGTCGGTGACCCACCAGTAGACCAGGCCGCCGTAGAACACCACGGTGAAGCTGCCCTTCCAGCGGATGCGCACCGAGCCGTCGGCCTCGCGCGTGCCGGTGCCGCCCGTCAGCACGACCTCGGCGCCCGTGGTGCGGCCCGCGGCGTACGACACCGGGCGGCCGTCGGGCGCCGTGCAGCGTGTGCCGAACGTGGCGGTGCGCTGCGTGGCGTCCGCGCCCCGGCCGACGGTGCGCACCACGCGAACGTCGCCGGCGGTGCCGTGGTAGAGGGTGCGGTCGGCGTCGGTCCAGATGCGCCCGCCGCGCGTGTCGCCGTCGGCACCGGGGCGGCCCGCGACCAGAAAGTTGCACTGCCCCGCGAGGTGGCTCTCCGAGCCGGCCTGCACGCTCACGGCCCAGCGCAGCTCGGCGTCGGTGAGCCTGCCGTCCTCGGCCTCGCCGGGCGGGGCCTGCTCGTCCCCGGGCACGGTGACCGTGAGCAGGAGGGGGCCCTGGTCGTCGGACGCCGTGGCCGACGCCGTGGTCGCCGCGGACAGGAGCAGCGTGAGCACGAGGGCGGCGGCCGTCGTGGCGCTGCGCCGACGGCGAGGAGTGCGGCTCATGCGCGGGCCTCCTGGTCCGCCCGGCGACGGTCCGCGCGGCGCTTCAGCGCCGTGACCAGCGACGAGAGCACGACGACGAGCAGCATCAGGGCCGCGATCCCCACCGCGATCTCCTCGGGGCGCCAGGTGCCGTCGGCGTTCGCCCCCGTGTTGCCGCCGACCCCTGCGGCTCCCGTTCCCGCGGCCTCGGCGGCTGCCTCCGCGGCCGACACCTCGGCCGGGTCGCGGGTGACCGTCACCTCGGTCTCGATCGCCGTGCCGGAGGAGGCGCCGGACAGCCGCAGCACGTGCGTGCCCGTGCGCAGGTCCGAGGGCAGCTCCAGGAGGCCCGCGACCTCGCCGTGGTTGCCCGCGACCAGCGGCCCGACGGCGACCACGCCGTCGTCGAGCGTGACGCTCACCTGCTCGCCGGGCTCCAGCCCCTGTGCGCCGAAGCTCAGCACGCGCCCCACGACGGCCGTGGCCTGGTCCACGCCGAGGCTGGCCTTGGCCGGGCGGCTCGTGGCGTCCGGCTCCGTGTCGTCGTCGCCGGAACCGGTGTCGTTCACGCCGTCGGACCCGGTCCCGCCGGCGCCGCCCGTGCCCGACCCGGCCGCGCCGTCGTCCGCGTCGGAGCCGCCGTCCGCCGTACCCGACCCTGCGCCGCCGCCCGAGCCGGCGAACGTCACGGGCGTGAACGTCTCGTTGTTCGCGTTGCGCACCCCGTGCGCGCCGATCGTGATGATGCCGCACCGCACGGCCGTGCAGTCCACGGTGCTGCCGTCGGCCGCCTTGAAGCGGGCGCCGGGGATCACGAGGTCGGTGGACCAGGTGCCGTCCGCGGCGATGGTGCCGCCGTTCGCCTCCGCCTCCGTGCTCGACCCCGGGAAGGCGACGAACCGCTGGTAGCCCGCGTTCTGCGCGGTCTCGGCGTCGGGCACGTAGCGGTAGGTGTCGCCGGACACGCCGCCGCGGCTCGGCGCCCACGACCCGCCCGACGGGTCAGAGACCCACCCGAAGAACACGTAGAGCCCGCCGAACGCCTTGGGCACCGACTGGAAGCCGCTGCCCGAGACACGCACCGTCGAGGCCGTGCCCGGGTCGGGCTGCCCCGACACCGCGACGCGGGCGGCGGCGTGCGCCGTCAGCACCGGGCCGAGCAGCGCGAGGGCGACCACGACGACGAGGGCGACCAGCGAGATCGCCGGGCGGGGTAGGTGGCGGGATGTCATGCGGGGTCCTCGCTGAGGGCGTCGGTTCGGGTGTGGGCGTGGGTCGCGGCGGCCGATGCATCGATCCATGCGTCGGCGGCGTAGCGGGGGAGCACCAGCAGCCCGCCCGTGACGGGGTGCCGCACCACGTCGACGGGGTGCTCGTAGACCCGGGACAGCAGGTCGGCGGTCAGCACCTCGGCGGGCGGGCCGACGGCGGCGACCCGGCCGCCGTCGAGCACCAGCACGCGGTCCGCCCAGGCGGCGGCGAGCGCCAGGTCGTGCAGCACCACGACGACGGCGCCGCCGTCCGACGCGCGCCGCCGGGCGTGGCGCAGCACGTGCTCGGTGTGCCGCACGTCGAGCGCGGCGGTCGGCTCGTCGAGCAGCAGCAGCGTGGTGTCCTGCGCGAGCAGCCGCGCGAACGAGGTGCGGGCCTTCTCGCCGCCCGACAGCGTGGGGAAGCGCCGCTCGGCCAGCCCGACGACGTCCGCGGCCGCCAGGGCCCGGGCGACCACGGCGTCGTCGTCGGCGGGTGTGCCGGAGGCTTGCCAGGGCGCCCGGCCCATGCGGACCACGTCGATCACCCGGAACGGGAAGCTGACCTGGTTCTCCTGGAGCAGGACGGCGCGCAGCCGGGCCAGCTCGGCGGGCCGGACGGCGCCCAGGGGCGTGCCGGTCCAGGCGGCCTCGCCGCCGTCGGGGGCGCGGTCGCCCGCCAGGACCGAGACGAGCGTGGACTTGCCGGCCCCGTTCGGCCCGACGACGACGAGCACCTCGCCCGGGCGGACCTCCAGGTCGACGCCGTCTAGCAGCACGGCGTCCCCGGCGGTGACCCGGACGCCGGTCAGGGTGAGCAGCGCCGGCCGGGTTGTCGTCGTCGGCTGGGCAGTCGGCCGTGCGCTCATGCCCAGCCTCCCGCGGTGCGGCGCGTGCGGCGGATGAGCCAGAAGAAGAACGGCCCGCCGACCAGGGCGGTGAGCATGCCGATCGGCAGGTCGGCGTAGCCGACGGCGGTGCGCGCGACGAGGTCGGCGGCCAGCAGCAGCACGGCGCCGCCGAGCGCGCTGAGCGGCACGAGCACGCGGTGCGCGGGGCCCACGGCCATGCGGATCAGGTGCGGCACGACGAGGCCGACGAACGCGATGATGCCGCAGAACGCGACGCCCGCGGCGGTGAGCACGGCGACCACGACGATGCTGAGCACGCGCAGGCGCTCGACGTCGACGCCGAGGTGCCGCGCCGACCGCTCACCCAGGGACAGCAGGTCCAGCCGGCGCGCCAGCAGCAGCGCGCCGATCACGCCGACCGCCACGAGCGGCGCGACCACGGCGACGTACGCCCAGCGGGTCCCGTTGAACGAGCCGAGCTGCCAGAACACGATCTGCTCCCGGGCCTGCGTGTCGCCGAGGAAGGTGGTCAGCGCCAGGCCGGCGCCGCACACGGCGTTCACGGCCACGCCGGTGAGCACCAGCGTGACCACCTCGGTGCGGCCCGCCGACCGGGCCAGCCCGTAGACGAGGAACGTCGCGGCGAGCCCGCCCGCGAACGCGGCGGCGGCAGTGGTCCAGGGGCCGAGCGCCGTCAGCCCGAGCACGATGGTCACGGACGCCGCCACGGCCGATCCGGAGGAGACGCCGACGACGCCGGGCTCCGCCAGCGGGTTGCCGAAGACGCCCTGCATCACGGCCCCGGCCGTCGCGAGCGCGGCCCCCACCAGTGCCGCCATGGCGACGCGCGGGAACCGGATGGTCCAGAGCGCGGCGTCGCCGTTCGGGTGGGCGGGCGTCGGGCCGACGTCGAGACCCGCGTGGTGCAGCAGGGACCCCACCACCTCGGCGGGCGGGACGTGGAGCTGCCCGGACCCCGCGGACACGACCGCCAGCACGCTGAGCGCGACCACGAGTCCGGCGGTGACGGCGGCGGTGCGGGCGGGGCGGACGGGCGGGAGCGGGGTGTCAGAGGTGCGCCCTGGCCGGCTCGCGCCGTCCGGGTCGGGGCCGGGGGTGAGGGTGCTCGCGACCGAGTCGCCGTCGGGCCGCACGGGTGGGCGCGCGGTCGGGCTGACGGCGGGGCTCCCGGACGCGCGGGTCGTCGGGGTCACGAGACGCTCTCCGGCGCGTAGAACGCGCGGGCCAGCGCGTCGAGCACGTCCGCCGACCTGGGCCCGAACGACAGGATCTCCGTGTCGTCCATGGCGACGAACCGCCGGTTCTCGCCCGCCGGCGTCTGCGCGAGGGCCGGCACCTGCTCCAGCAGCCCGTCCACGCCGCCCACGGACTCCAGCCCGCCGGTCATCAGCAGCACGAGGTCGGGCTGCATGGAGATCAGACCCTCGTCGTTCAGCGGGCGCATGCCCTTCCAGCCCACCTCGGCGGCGGCGTCGACGGCGCCCAGGCCCTCGATGAGAGAGTCCGCCCCGGACTCGTCGCCGAACAGGTAGTAGACGCCTGACTGCCCGCGCACGTAGAGGAAGATCACGCGCGGCCGGACGGCCGGGTCGGCGGGCGCCAGCTCCGCGACCTGCGCCAGCGTGTCGTCGACGGCGGTCTCGGTGCGCTCGGCCAGGGCCGCGCCCTCGGCGGGCAGGCCCAGCGCCTCGCCCGTGGCGCGGGCCAGGTCGGCGGAGGTCTCCAGGCTGCGGTGGCTGTCGAGCACGACGACGGGGATGCCGGCGTCGCGCATCTGCAGCACCACGTCCCAGGGGCCGAGCGTGGTGTCCGTGAGGATGACGGTGGGCGCCAGGTCGAGGATCGCCTCGCCCGTGAGCTCGTGGCCGTTGGACGTGACGAGCGGCCGGCCGGCGATCTCCGGGAAGCCCGACGAGACGTCGCGGCCCACGACGCTGTCGCCCAGCCCGAGCTCGAACACGATCCGCGAGAGCGAGCCGTACAGGTCGAGCGCCAGGATCCGGCTCGTGTCGGCGACGGTCACCTCGGTGCCCTGCGCGTCGGTGACGGTCGCGGGCAGGGCCGGCTGCGGGTTCTCGGCGACCGGGTCGACGGGGCGCTCGGGCGTGCCCACCGTGATCTCGCCGGTCCACGCGCGCGGGTCGGCGATCGGCTCCAGCTCGCTGAGCGGCTCCGTGCCGACGACGGCGCCGCCGTCGTCCGCGTGCCCCGCCAGGGGGAGCTGCAGCCCGCACCCGGCGACGAGCGCGGCGACCGCGAGCAGCCCGGCGGCGGCGAGCGCGGGGCGTCGGCGGGCCGGACGTGCCGGTCTGCTGAGGACTGGCCTGCTCGTGGTTCGCGTCGCGGCGCGATCGGGGCCGGCTCCGGGCAGGCGCAACATCGGACAGCTCCCTCGTACGCCGGGACGGTGCCCGGTATGGAATTAGGTGTGCCTAACTTAGGCGAGGCGAGCCTCAAAAAGTCAAGTCAGGTCGGCACTTGAGGGGATAAATCACCCGAGCGGCCCGGAGGTTGGAACCCCCTCGCCGGAGCGCGACGCCGCCGTCAGGGCTCGGCGGCGTTGACCACAGCAGTTGCTGCCAGGCCGGGGTCGAATCTGGCAGCAACTGCTGTGGTCAACGCGCTGGGGCTGTTCGGGTGACTCGATCGGGGTGTCTGGCGGAACCACCCGAAACGGAGGTGGTGACGTAGCCCCGCGCCCAGCACACTGTCCGGATGACTGACTCGACCGCCGCCGGACCGGTCCCTGCCGGCGGAGCCAGGCTCGGGCCCAGGATCGGCGTGGGTCGCGAGGCCGAGGTGTACGCCTGGGGCGGCGACGCCGTCGTGAAGCTCTACCGCTCCGGGTTCGCCGGGCACCGGGCCGAGGCGGCGGCG
The DNA here is from genome assembly GCF_030209445.1 of Promicromonospora sp. MEB111. Classification (GTDB taxonomy): domain Bacteria; phylum Actinomycetota; class Actinomycetes; order Actinomycetales; family Cellulomonadaceae; genus Promicromonospora. The sequence goes on along the minus strand of NZ_JARVSD010000016.1, from coordinate 241,769 downwards.
CTGGCCGGCCTGGCCGGGCACCACGTCGCTCCCGGCCTGGTCGATGTCATGACGTGGGACGGGCGCCCGGGCCTGGTGCTGGAACGGGTCGCCGGCGCGGACATGCTGGAGACGCTCCGGCACAGGCCGTGGCGGGTGCGGGCGCTCGCCCGGGCCCTGGCGGAGACCCACCTCGCCGTCCACGCGGTGCCCGCGCCGGCGGACCTGCCCGACGTCCGCCAGGTGCTGGCTGCCCGCATCGAGGGCGCGACCCTGTCCCGGGAGCTGCGCGGGTTCGCGCTGCGCCTGCTCGACGGGCTCCCGTCGGGGGACCGGCTGTGCCACGGCGACTACCACCCCGGCAACGTCATGGTGTCCGGCGAGCGGGTGAGCGTCATCGACTGGCCCAACGCCGCGCGCGGCGTGCCCGAGGCGGACCACACCCGGGCGATCCTGCTGCTGCAGTGGGCTGACGCGTCGCCCGCCGCCCCGCGCGGTCTGCCCGGACTGGCGGCTCGTGGGCTGGTGGCGGCCGGCCGGTCGATGCTCACCCGCGGGTACGCCCTGGCCTACGCCGACGGATCTCCGCGCCCCCTGCGCGACCTCGAGTCGTGGCTCGTGGTGCATGCCGCGGCGCGGCTGTCCGAGGGCGTCGTCGCCGAGCGCGCCCGGCTCGTCGACTGGCTCGTGCGGGCGATGCACGCCTTCGAGGCCTGAGCGCTCACCAGGCCGGACACCCGGCGCCCGGCGTAGCGTGGGTCCCGGAGGTGGGGTCATGAGCGACTCACGGACGGGCGCCGCGGGCGGTGGCGCGATCTACGGGCTCGGCGTCATCGGTGCATGGGTCTACTTCTGGCAGCAGGCCGACGGGTTCTGGGAGTTCGTCTGGGCCGTCGTCCAGGGCCTGTTCTGGCCGGCGTTCATGGTGTACGAGGCGTTCGCGGCGCTGGGCGGATAGCCCCGCGGGTCCGGCTCTTGCTGACGGCGACGCCGGCTCGGCCTCCCGCACCCTCGAGCAGCCGGCCCGCGGCCGGCGCCCCGGCCCGGGCCGCATCGCGCTCCGCCGCCGGCACCACGTGCCCCGTGCCGAACCCGCGCGCCAGCGCACCGCGCAGCCGCTCGCTCCCGCGCAGCCGCCCCTTGCCGTCCGTGCGGCCCGGCGCCGCCGGGACGGGGACGACGGTCAGCCGCGCCCGCTCGGCGTCGTCGACCGGCTGGTGGATCTCGGCGTACCCGCCGTTCGGCATCCGCACCACCCGGCCCGTCTCGTGACCGTGCAGCGCGATCTCCAGGTCCTTGCGCTGCAGCCCGATGCAGACCCGCCGCGTGATCTCGAACGCCAGCGCGGGCCCGACGACCAGCAGCACCTGCAGCGTGGTGATGACCGACTCGAAGCTCACGCTGAACTGGGTCGAGACGATGTCGGCGCTCGCGGCGCCCCACAGGATGCCGTAGAGCAGCGCGCCCGCCACGCCGATGCCGGTGCGGACCGGGAAGTGGCGGGGGCGGTCCAGCACGTGGTGCTGCTCGCGGTCCTGGGTGACCCAGGCCTCGACGTACGGGTAGACGACCAGCAGGCCGAAGTACACGGCGACGACGGCGAGCGGGACCAGCGTGGCGAACGTCCACGTCCAGCCGAACCACTCGGTCTCCCAGCCCATCGGGACCAGGCGCAACGCCCCGTCGAGGAACCCCATGTACCAGTCGGGCTGGCTCCCGGCGCCGACCTCGCCCACCGCCGCCGGCCCGTAGGTCCAGACGGGGCTGATCGTCGCGGTCGCGCCGAGCAGCACGAGCACCGAGCCGGTGATGCCCATCATGCCGAGGGCACGGAAGGCGGCGTCGGGCCACAGGCGCAGCCCGAGCGACGCGACCGGCTCCGGCCGGAACTGCTTGGCCTGCCCGTCCCGCAGGGTGAGCGCCGCCCGCGCGATCAGGACGACGACGAGCAGCCCCGGCGCGATCGCCACGTGCAGCGGGTACAGGTTCTCGATGATCTGGCCCGGGAACGGCCCGCCGAACATCAGCCCGGCGATCCAGGTCCCCAGGAACGGGATGCTGAGGACCACACCCTCCACGATCCGCAGGCCGGTGCCCGACAGCATGTCGTCGGGAAGGGCGTAACCGCTCCAGCCGGCGGCCAGCACCAGCACGAACGCCGCCACCAGCAGCACCCAGCTCAGCCGCCGCGGCCGGCGGAACCCGCCGGTGAAGAACGTGATGAGCAGCTGCATGATGACCGAGGCGGGCATGACGAGCGCCGCCCAGTGGTGCGTCTGGCGCAGCAGGAGGCCGCCCGTCTGCTCGAACGAGATGCGCATGGTCGAGGCGAACGCCTCGGTGACCGTCGCGCCCTGCAGCGGCCCGTAGGGCCCGGTGTAGGTGACCAGCTCGTTCGACGGCGTGTAGGTGAACGCCAGCAGGATGCCGGTGATCGTCAGGACGACCAGGCACGTGAAGGTCACGACCCCGAACAGGTTGGACCAGTGCAGCTGCACGCGCCGCTCGCCGAGCGCGGCGGCGCGGGCGCGGAGGCCGGCGGCCCGACGGCGGAGGTCAGCCCGCATCGCGCACCACGCTCAGCTCGGGGCGGACGGCGGGGTCGGCGGGGGTCGGTACCGCCGGTGCCGCCGGCGCCGGGGTGGCCGGTGCGGGGGTGCCGGCGGCTGCCGCCGCCTTCTCGCCCGAGGCCTTCTCGCCCGAGCCCGCGAACGGGTCGCCGCCCGCGAGGAACGCCGCCCGGGGCGACTGCACCGTCGAGAGCGGGATGATGTCGCGGCCGAACAGCACCGCGGAGGCCCACACGAGCAGCACGCGCACCTTGCGCTCCCAGGTCGGGACCGCCAGGACGTGGTAGCCGCGGTGCATGATCCAGGCCGGGAAGCCCTTGATGACCAGGCGCTTGTACTGGAAGATGCCGCGCCCGATGCCGAGGGTGGCGACCACGCCGAGGCTGTGGTGCAGGTACGGCCTCGGCTTCCTGCCGCGCAGGACGGCGACCAGGTTCTTCGCCAGCAGCTTGCCCTGCCGGACGGCGTGCTGGGCGTTCGGCACGGTCCGCGCGCCGGGGACGGTCGAGGCCAGGTCGGGCACGGCGGCGTTGTCGCCGGCGGCCCAGGCGTCGGGGACGAGCTCGTCGTCGGTGCCGACGCGGAGGTCCGCGCGGACGCGGACCAGGCCGCGCTCGTCGACCGGCAGGTCGGTGTTCCTCGCGACGACGGGGTTGCTGCCGTTGCCGGCGGCCCAGATCAGCAGGCCGTTGCCGTACGACTCGCCGGTCGACAGCATGATCCGGCCGTCGGCCGCCGAGACGACCTGCGTGCCGAGGTGGATGCGCCCGCCGCGCTCCTGCAGGTGCCGCACGACCCAGCGGCCGGGCTCGTCCGTGACCTCGGGCAGGATGCGCTTGTTCGCGTCCACGAGGTGGAAGGCCAGGTCGTCGCGACCGAGCTCCGGGTAGGAGCGCAGCAGGGCGGTGGCCAGGGAGAGCAGCTCGCCGAAGACCTCGACGCCGGTGAACCCGCCGCCCACGACGGTGACCGTCAGGAGCCGGCGGCGCTCGATGCCCGGCGGGAGCAGGGCGGCGCGGTCGAACGCCGTCAGGAGCGCGTCGCGGATCGCGACGGCCTCCTCCACGTGCTTGAGGCCGATCGCCTCCTGCTCGATGCCCGGCACGGGGAACGTCCGGGTCACGGCGCCGGCGGTGACGACGATCGTGTCGTACGCGATCTCCCGCAGGGCGCCGTCGTTGGTGCGGACGGTCGCGGTGCGGTGCGCGTGGTCGATCCTGGTGGTGTGGCCGGCGATGATCGTGGTGTGGTGCAGGTGGCGCCGCAGCGACACCATGACGTGCCGCGCCTCGATGGAGCCGGCCGTGACCTCGGGCAGGAACGGCTGGTAGGTCATGTAGCCGTGCGGATCGACGAGCGTGACCTCGGCCTCACCCCGGCGGAGCTTCTTCTCCAGGCCCCACGCTGCGTAGAAGCCCGCGTAGCCGCCGCCGACGATCAGAATCTTCTCCATGACACCCTCCTGGTGGTCTTACCAGTTCGACAACACAGCGGGCCCGGACGTGACGTGGCGCTGGTCACAGGCCTCTAGCCACGGACAACTCGAACCTGGATCCGGCCCCGGGCCGCGCGCACTCTGGTCGGGACCGGTCGGCCGACCGGTGGAGAACCCGTCGTGAGGAAGATCGTCGTGAGCAAGAACTCCGTGACCAGCAGCCCCGTGGCCGGCGGCCTGGTGACCAGCAAGCCCGTGAAGCACCGTCCCCGGAAGTACACCGACGTCGTCGTGCCGGACCTCACCGGCCGGCGCGCCGTCGTGACCGGCGCGAGCGACGGGATCGGGCTGGGGCTCGCCGAGCGTTTCGCGCGGGCCGGGGCCGAGCTCGTGCTGCCGGTGCGGAACCCGGCCAAGGGCCAGGCGGCCGTCGAGCGGCTTCGCGCGGCGGTGCCGGACGCCGTCGTCGGAACCCGCCCGCTCGACCTCGCCTCGCTGGAGTCCGTGGCGGCACTGGCCGACGACCTCCTGGCGGAGGGCCGCCCGATCGACCTGCTGGTGGCGAACGCCGGGGTGATGACGCCGCCCGGCCGGCACACGACCGCCGACGGGTTCGAGCTCCAGCTCGGCACCAACCACCTGGGACACATGGCGCTGGTCGGACGGCTGCTGCCGCTGCTGCGTGCGAGCGACGCCCGCACAGCCGACGGCCGCCCGGCCGGTGCGCGGGTGACCACGATGTCGAGCGCCGCGGCGCGGTTCGGCAAGATCGACTGGACCGACCTCAACAGCGAGCGCGACTACTCGCCGGTGCGGGCCTACAACTTCTCCAAGCTCGCCCAGCTCATGTTCGCCCTGGAGCTCGACCGGCGCAGCCGGGCGCACGGCTGGGGCATCGTGAGCAACGCGGCCCACCCCGGCACCACCTACACGGGCCTGTACGCGGCCGGCCCCGCGATGGGCACCGGCTCGGGTACCGGCGAGCCGCCGCGGATGGACGCCGTCATGCGACGCCTGCTCGCCCTCGGGGTGTTCGTGCAGCCGGTCGAGATGGGCATCCTGCCCGCGCTGCAGGCAGTCACGGACGTCACGGCCGGCGGCGGGACGTTCTACGGGCCCGACGGCGTTGGCCACTTCACGGGCAGCTCGGCACCGCAGCGCGTCTACGACGCCGCGACCGACGAGGCGGCCGCGAGCCGGCTCTGGGACGTCTCGGAGGACCTGACGGGCGTCCGGTTCCCTGCTTGATTCCGCACGACGAGAGTGAGGCGACGGTGATGGACCGCCAGCAGCTGGCCGACTTCCTGAGGACGCGCCGGGAGGCACTCCAGCCGGAGGACGTGGGCCTGCCGCGCGGTCCGCGCCGGCGCACGAGCGGGCTCCGGCGGGAGGAGGTGGCGGCGCTGAGCGGCGTCTCCGCCGACTACTACAGCCGCATCGAGCAGCAGCGCGGACCCGTGCCGTCGGAGCAGGTGCTCGCGGCGATCGCGCACGGCATGCACCTGAGCCTGGAGGAGCGGGACCGCCTCATCGAGCTCGCGGGCCACGCCCTGCCGCGCCGGGTCCAGCGCGGGGACCACATCAACGTCGGCATGATGCGGATCCTCGACGGTCTGACCGACGCGCCCGCCCAGGTCGAGAACGTGCTGGGCGAGACCCTCCGGCAGACCCGGCTCGCGGTGGCGCTCCTGGGCGACGAGACGTCGTACACCGGGCCGGAGCGCGTGCGCGCCTACCGGTGGTTCACCGACCCGCAGGCGCGGGACCGGGTCCCCGAGGAGGACCACGAGCACCACGGGCGCACGCTCACGGCCCGGCTCGCGGCCCTGCAGGCGCAGACCGGTCCGCGGTCCCCGGCGGGCGAGCTCGCCGCCCGGCTGCGCGGCGACAGCCCGGAGTTCGCGCGGCTGTGGGACGAGCACCCCGTCGTCGGGCCCTACTGCGAGCCCAAGCGCCTGAACCACCCCGAGGTGGGCCTCGTGGAGCTGCACGGGCAGACCCTGCTCGACCCGGACCAGAACCAGGCCCTGACGGTCTTCACCGCGGTGCCCGGCACCGAGAGCTACGACCGGCTCCAGCTCCTCTCGGTCGTGGGCTCCCTCTGAGGCGCTCGCGGCGAGAGCCGTCGGCGCACGAACGACGCCGGCCGGGATGCTGGCGGGCTCCCGGCCGGCGTCATGTTCGAGCTCAGTGCGTGAGCTCAGTGCTTGAGCTCAGTGCTTGAGCTCAGCGTCCGAGCTCAGCGTTCGCGCTCGGTGTGGCGCGTTCAGTCCGAGGTGGCCTGGACCGCGGCCGCGATCGTCTCGGCCACCGTGACCGGGTGCGACACGCTGATCGCGTGCGACGCCCCAGGCACCCCGGTCACCGCGCGGGCGCCGGCGCGCTCGGCCATGAACCGGACCAGCTCGGCCGGGATGTTGCGGTCGGCCTCGCCGTACACGACCCACGACGGGATGGTGCGCCAGGCCGGCTCGGCCGCCGGCAGGTGGTCGGTCAGCGCGGCCTCGGTGACCGGCCGCTGGGTGGCGGCCATGAGGGCCGTGAGGTCTTCGTCGACGTCGGCGGCGAACTGCTCGCCGAACACCTCCGGGCGGATCGCGAGCTCGTTGCCGCCCGTGGAGACCGGGTAGGCCTTGAGCGCCGCACCGAGGGTGCTGCCGGGGAACTTGGCGGACAGGTCGAACGCGTTCTCCCCGGTGTCCGGCGTGAAGGCCGCGACGTAGACGAGGCCCACGACCTTCGGGTTGCCGGCGGCGGCCTCCGTGATGACCATGCCGCCGTAGGAGTGACCGGCCAGCACCACCGGGCCGGGGATGGACGCGACGACGTCGCGCACGTACTGGGCGTCACCCGCGACGGACCGCAGCGGGTTGCCGACGGCGACCACCGGGATCAGCTGCTGCTGCAGGTGTCCGACGACGGCGTTCCAGCTCGACGACTCGGCGAACGCCCCGTGGACGAGGACGACGGTGGGGGTGGTCATGACTGCTCTCCCTTGCTCGGTACTGCTGTGTTCGTGGTGGTGCTGTACGTCGTGCTGGTGCCCAGTGCCTTGCGCAGCACGTGGACGGCCTGCTCCAGGGCGGCGGTCGTCGCGGCCGTGCCGCGCAGCGGGTTCAGCATCAGGAAGTCGTGGATCGTGCCGTTGTAGCGGACGGTCGTCGTCGGGACGCCGGCGGCGATCAGGTGGCGCGCGTACGCCTCGCCCTCGTCCCGCAGCACGTCGTTCTCGTCCACGACCAGGAACGCCTCGGGCAGTCCGGCGAGGTCTTCGGCGGTGGCCCGCAGCGGGGACGCGGTGATCTCGTCGCGCCGCTCCAGGTCGGGCAGGTAGGCGTCCCAGAACCACGCCATCGCCTTGGCCGTCAGGTGCGGGCCGTCGGCGAACTCGCGGTAGCTGCCGGTGTCCTGCCCGGCGTCGGTCACCGGGTAGTACATCGACTGGTGCACGAAGGTCACGTCCCCGCGCTGCTTGGCCAGGATCGCCAGGGCGGCGGTCATGTTCCCGCCCACCGAGTCGCCGACGACGGCCAGCCGCGCGGCGTCCAGCCCTTCGGCGGCGCCGTGCCGGGTGATCCACTGCGCGGTGGCGTACGCCTGCTCGATCGCCACGGGGTACTGCGCCTCCGGCGACCGGGTGTACTCCACGAAGACCACGGCGGCGCCCACACCGACGGCCAGCTCGCGCACGAGCCGGTCGTGGGTGCCCGCGTTGCCGAGGATCCACCCGCCGCCGTGCACGTAGAGGATGGTCGGCAGCGGGGTGGGCAGCAGGTCCGGCCGGCCGGACGGGCTGGTCGAGCCGGCGCCGACGGGCTTGACGATGCGCACCTGCACGTCGCCGACGTCGGCCGGGACGGTGATCCACTTCTCGTCGACGTCCGGCTTCTCGATCGGCGCCGCCTGGACGTCGTCGAGCAGCTTGCGGGCTCCCTCGACGCCCAGCTCGTAGAGCAACGGGGGCTTTGCGGTCGCGTCGGCGAACGCCTGGGCCGCCGGTTCGAGCACGTGCTCGCTCATGTTTTCTCCTTGCTCGCTTCATCGTGCCTGCTACCGAGCCTGTGGATGCATCTCGATGGGTCTGCTGAGCCGGGTGGCGGCTCGGGCAGCGCAGGACAGGGGATCCGGGCCGTGCTTTTATCGGCCTCACACGTACGACCGGTCGGGGGCGCCGGCTGTGACGGCCGTCCGTCCCCGAGGTGAGTTCATGACCGCATCAGGCGCCCCAGAGCCGGGTAGTTCAAAGCCGGGAAGTTCAGAGCCGGGTAGTTCAGAGCCGGGTAGTTCAGCGCCGGGGCTCGACGTCGCGGCCGCCGTCTTCACGGAGGTTCGGCCGCAGCTCTTCCGCATCGTGTACCGCATGCTCGGGTCGGCCGCCGAGGCGGAGGACGTGCTGCAGGACACCTGGATCCGCTGGCACACCACCGACCGGACCGTCGTCCGGAACCCGCACGCCTTCCTGACGACGACCACCACGCGGCTCGCCGTCAACGTGCTGCAGAGCGCGCGGTCACGGCGCGAGACGTACGTCGGGCCGTGGCTGCCCGAACCGGTGGACACGAGCGACGACCCGGCGCTCGGCGCGGAGCAGGCGGAGGCCCTGGACGTCGCGGTGCTGGTCCTGCTCGAACGCCTCACGCCGACCGAGCGCGCCGCGTACGTGCTCCGCGAGGCGTTCGACTACGCGTACGCGGACATCGCCGAGATCGTCCAGCTCTCGCAGGCGGCGGCGCGCCAGCTCGTGAGCCGAGCGCGCAAGCACATCGTGTCCGGGCGGCGCAGCACGGTGCTCGCGAGCAAGCAGCGCGCGCTGCTGGACGCGTTCGTCGCGGCGGCGCGGCTCGGCGACCTCACGGGGCTGGAGCGGCTGTTCGTCGCCGACGTCGGCTGCCGGGCCGACACCTTCTGGGTCGGCCCGGCGCCTAGACCGGTCCGTGTCTAGGCCGGAACCGGTCCGCGCCTAGGCCGCGTCTAGGCCGAGGGGTCGAACGGGATGCCGGCCGGCTTCATGCGCTCCAGCCAGTAGGTGAAGTCGCCGTCGTCGATCTTGATGCTCGCACCACCGAAGTCGGCGGTCATCAGGCGGTCGCGCAGCGACGTGCTCGGCCAGCCGTTCCAGCCGACGATCGGCGGGTACCGCCAGGTGCCGTAGTGGTTCTCCGGCGGGTCGTCGTTGCCGTTGGCCAGGCGGAACAGGTGCGTGCTCGGCCCGTCCTTGTGGTAGACGATCTTGGGGTGCGAACCCTCGAACCGGACCTGTGAGCGGGGGTAGGTCGCCGAACCGCTGTGCTCGGTGATCGAGACGTGCTCCACCTGGTTGGTCGACTGATCGACCCACACCACGACGTGCTCCCAGTCGTGCCGGTGGCTGCCGATGGCCACCGGGCCGTCCATGGTCTGGTCCTTCTCGAAGTAGCTCGCGTACATGACGGCGCACCAGCCGTTGTTGCACCTGTCGCGCGAGTAGGTCTGCGACGCGTCCAGGTCCCACTGGTCGCGACAGCTCCCGTTGACGGCGCCGCCGATCGCGAGGCCGGTCGCCAGCGTCCCGTCGGGGCCGATCGCGGACGTCGCATAGCAGCCGTCGGTGTCGTAGTCGTAGGCGGGGGAGAAGGACTGCTCGTACCCGCCGGCGTTCTGCGGGAGGTTCGGCGGCGGGTCGGCCTGCGCGGCCGTGGCCGGGGCGACGAGCGCGAGCAGCGTGACGGCGGCGGCCGCGACGGTGCGACGAGCCTTCGGGAGCGTGCGCCGGGGCGTCGGCTGTGACTCGGGCTGTGACGGGGGCCGGGGTGCGGGGGAGGTCGGACGGTCCGTGCGTTCCATGACGGGCCTCTCGTGAGTCCTGCGCTTCGGGGTCGTGCGGAGCGGGTGAAAAGCCGGGCAGACGGATGGTATTGCCGCCGGCCGGACCGGGCAATGAGGGTGATTGCTTATGCGGGCGGACGGCGTTGACCGCGCACCGCCGGGGTCGCTATGTTCTTTGTGGGCACAATCGTTCGGATACCGAACGCCTGCGCGAGCATCACGTTCAGCACCACGTTCAGTACCGCGTTCAGCACCGCGTTTAAGGGAGAACCTCATGGACGAGCCGGTCGCCCGCCTGCGCACGCACGTGTCCGAGCTGGTGCAGCAGGCCGAGAGGGGCGCGCGCAGCCTCGCGGCGGCGCGGCTCACCCATGCGGGCGGGGGAGCGGATGCCTGACCTGCCCGAGCCTGGTCCGGACGGCGGCGCGGGCGATGCCGTGGACGACGCCGGGATCGACGCCGGGATCGAAGCCGAGACCGAACCCGGCCGCTCGCCCGAGTTCGTGCAGTCCCTCGGACGCGGCCTCGCGGTGATCCGGGCGTTCGACGGCGACCGGCGGTCCCTCACCCTGAGCGACGTCGCGCGCGAGACGAGGCTCAGCCGCGCGTCGGCGCGGAGGTTCCTGCACACGCTCGTCGAGCTCGGGTACGTGGCGACCGACGGCCGCGAGTTCACGCTGCGGCCCGCCCTGCTCGAGCTCGGCTACGCGTACCTGTCGAGTCTCACCCTGCCGGACATCGCGACGCCGCACCTCGAGAAGCTGTCCGAGCGGGTGAGCGAGTCCTCCTCCGTGGCGGTGCTCGACGGCGCGGACATCGTCTACGTCGCCCGCGTCGCCACGCGGCGCATCATGAGCGCGACGATCCGGGTGGGCACGCGGTTCCCGGCCTACGCGACGTCGATGGGCCGGGCGATCCTGGCCCACGCGGAGCCCGCCGCGCTCGACGCCTACCTGGCCCAGGCCACGCCGTCGGGCACGCTCGCGGCGCTGACCCCGCGCACGATCACCGACCCCCAGGACCTGCGGGCCGCGCTCGCCGACGTGCGCGAGCAGGGCTGGGCGCTCGTGGACCAGGAGCTGGAGGACGGCCTGCGGTCGGTCGCGGCGCCGCTGCGCGACGGGACGGGCCGGGTGGTCGCGGCCGTCAACGTCTCGGCGCCGGTCCGCCGCGGCGAGATCGCGGAGATCCTGCGGCACGCGCTGCCCCCGCTGCTCAAAGCGGCTGCCGCGATCGAGGCCGACCTGGCCCGGATCCGCTAGGGCGGGCCTGCTGAGCCTCTGAACTTCCGCATCTGACTGTCGAACCTCGGGAGGACCTCTTGCCCGCACCAGCACCGGAGCGCACCGTCGTCGGCATCGTGGGCGGCGGACCCGCCGGGCTGCTGCTCTCGCACCTGCTGCACCGGTCCGGCATCGACCACATGGTGCTGGAGGCGCGCTCCCGCGAGGAGATCGAGCACACGCACCGTGCCGGGATCCTGGAGGCGGGCGCGGTGCAGGTCCTGGTGGACGCCGGCCTGGACCGGGTGCTGCGCGACGGGTCCCGGCACGACGGCATCGTGCTGCGGTTCGACGGCGCCGACCACCGCATCGACCTGACGGGCCTCACGGGACGCAGCGTGTGGCTCTACCCGCAGACCGACGTTTTCGTCGACCTCGCGACCCGGCGGGCGGCCGACGGCGCGGACGGCGTCGGCCGCGACGGCGCCCAGGTCCGGTGGGGCGCGACCGTCACGCACGTGCTCGACGGCGACACCGACCGGCCCGGCGTGCTCTGGACCGACCCGGACGGCGCGACCCACGAGCTGCGCTGCGACGTGCTGGTCGGCGCCGACGGCTCCCACTCGACCCTGCGGCACACCCTGCCCGAGGCACAGCGGCGCACGTACGTCCACGAGTACCCCTACGCGTGGTTCGGCGTGATCGTCGAGACGCCGCGCAGCGCGCCCGAGCTCGTCTACACGGCGTCCGAGCACGGGTTCGCCCTGATCAGCCAGCGCACCGACACCCACCAGCGCCTCTACTTCCAGTGCGACCCCGACGAGGACCCCGCCGGCTGGAGCGACGACCAGATCTGGGCCGAGCTGCAGCGCCGCGTCGCCGGGCCCGACGGCTTCCGCCTCGTCGAGGGCCCCGTCGAGGAGCGGTCGGTGCTGCGCTTCCGCTCGTCCGTCGTCGAACCCGTGCGGCACGGCCGCATGCTCCTGGCCGGCGACGCCGCCCACACCGTCCCGCCCACGGGAGCCAAGGGCCTCAACCTGGCGCTCGCGGACGTCGTCGTGCTGCACGACGTCCTGGAGACCTGGCTCGCGGGTACGGGAGGGGCGGGCTCGGGCGGACCTGGAGCTCCGGGAGGTCGCGGCGGACGCCGGGACGACGCGGTGCTCGACGAGTACGGCCGCCGCGTCGCCGAACGGGTGTGGCGCGCGCAGCACTTCTCCGCGTGGATGAGCGGCATGCTGCACTCCCACCCGGGCGAGACGGGCTTCGCCGCCCGACGACGCCTGGCCGAGCTGCGCACGCTCACCGCCTCGGAGTCCGGCCGGCGCTTCCTGGCGGAGGGGTACACCGGATGGGGCCCGGTGCTCGGCGAGGGGGCGCTGTGAGCGCGGCAGACCAGCGGGTGCGCGACGGCACGGAGCGAGGCGCACGTCACGGCATGGAGCGAGGCGCGCGTCACGACATGGAGCACGGCGACCGACGACGACGTCGAGAGGGAGACGAGATGACGGAACCAGCGCCCGACCCAGCAGTCGACCCAGCAACCGACGCGGCACCTGACTCGGCACCTGGAGCGGCACCAGAGGGGGCGCCTGACCCGGCGCCTGACTCGGCGGCAGACACGCAGGCGCAGCTCAGCGCCGAGATCGAGGCCGCCCACCGGGCGTACGAGGAGGGTCTGGCGCAGGGCGCGCCGCAGGAGCTCGGTCCGCGGCGCGACTGGCCGCCGTACCGCAGCTCGCTCCTGCGGCATCCGACCAAGGACCTGCACCACGCCGACCCGGAGACGATCGAGCTGTTCGCCCCCGTCTTCGGCGAGCGGGACATCGGCGCCCTGGAGTCCGACCTGACGGTGCAGCGGGGCGGCGAGCCGATCGGGGAGCGGATCGTGGTGCGCGGCCGGGTGGTCGACGGCCAGGGCCGGCCCGTCCGACGTCAGCTCGTGGAGGTGTGGCAGGCCAACGCCGCCGGGCGGTACGTGCACAAGCGCGACCAGCATCCGGCGCCGATCGACCCGAACTTCACCGGTGTCGGGCGCGCGCTGACCGACGACGACGGCTGGTACCGGTTCCAGACCATCAAGCCCGGCCCGTACCCGTGGAAGAACCACTTCAACGCATGGCGTCCGGCGCACATCCACTTCTCCCTGTTCGGGACCGAGCTCACCCAGCGGGTCGTCACGCAGATGTACTTCCCGGGGGACCCGCTGTTCGCCCTCGACCCGATCTACCAGTCCATCCAGGATCCCCGGGCGCGCGACCGGCTCGTCGCGGCGTACGACCACGACCTGTCGCAGCACGAGTGGGCGACCGGGTACCGGTGGGACATCGTGCTGTCCGGTTCGCACCGCACGTGGACCGAGCCGGAGGACGGCGATGAGTGAGCGGACAGCTGCGTCGGCGTCCGCGGGGGCGCCCGGGGCCGTGCCGGGCGCCTTGCTCCCGCCGACGCCGGGGCAGACCGTCGGGCCGTTCTTCGGCTACGCCTTGCCCTACGCGCGCGGCAACGAGCTGGTCGAGGCGGGCACGCCGGGTGCCGTGCGCCTGCACGGGACCGTGTACGACGGCGCGGGAGCCCCCGTCCCCGACGCCCTGATCGAGATCTGGCAGGCCGACCCGGCGGGCGCCGTCGTCGGCCGGTCCGGCTCCCTCCTGCGCGACGGGACGTTCACCGGCTGGGGCCGCGCCGAGACGGACCGCGAGGGCGGTTACTGGTTCCGGACCGTGACGCCGGGCGCCACGGAGCCGGGCCGCGCCCCGTTCTTCGCGGTGACAGTCTTCGCGCGCGGCCTGCAGGACCGCCTGCACACCCGCGCCTACCTGCCGGACGCCGGTGCCCCGGACGACGGCGAACCGGACGACGGCGAACCGGACGACGGCGAACCGGACGACGGCGAACCGCACGCCCCCGGCCCGTTGGGCGCGGAGCCCCTGCTCGCCTCGCTCGAACCCGGTCCGCGCGCCACGCTGGTCACATCGCGCGAGCCCGACGGGTCGCTGCGGTTCGACATCCGTCTCCAGGGCGGCCCGGACGGGGAGGAGGAGACCGTGTTCCTCACGTACGACACGGCTGCGCACGGAAGCAGGGTGCACGGTGATCTGCAGGGCGGCGCTGATGCCTGACGTCGGCCTGCTGACCCCCGGCGCCGACCTCGGCCCGGGGTCCCCCGCCGCGGTCACCGACGACGTGGCGGTGCTGCGGGCGATGCTCCGCGTCGAGGCGGCCTGGGTCCGGGTCGTCCTCGGGGGTCGGGCGACGGAGGGCGACATCGACGGCGTCGTCGAACGCCTCGCCGGGGCGGACGACGACGCGCTGGCCCTCGCCACGCGGCTGGCCCGCGCCGGGGCCGCCGGGGGAAACCCGGTGATCCCGCTGGTCGCCACGTTGCGGGAGGCGGCGGGGCCACGGCTGGCGCCCGCGGTCCACGCGGGCCTCACGTCGCAGGACGTGCTCGACACGGCGCTGGTCCTCGTGCTGCGCGACGCCGCGCGTGCTGCCGTGGCCGACCTCGACCGAGCGGCCGCGGCGGCTGCCCGCCTCGCGGCCGAGCACCGCGCGCGGCCCGCCCTCGCGCGCACACTCGCCCAGGCGGCGGTGCCGACCACGCTCGGAGCGCGGTTCGCCGGGTGGTTGCAGGGCGTCCTTGCCGCGCGGGCCTTCCTGGCCGCCGTGTCCGACGCGCTGCCGCTGGCCTACGGTGGCGCGGCGGGCGAGCTGTCCGGGCTGACCGAGCTGGTGGGACCGTCCGGGGCTTCCGGGACTAGGCGGTCGGGGGTGACTGCGCCGACGCCGGCCGGCGGCGTTGGGGCCGCGCGCCCCGAGTTCGACCTCGTCGAGGCCTGGGGCACGGAGCTCGGCCTGCCGGTCGGTCCGGCGCCGTGGCACGCCACGCGCACGCCGGTCGTCCGGATCGCCTCGGCGCTCGCCGAGACCTGCACGGCGCTCGGCAAGGTTGCGAACGACGTGCTGCAGGCGGTCCGGCCCGGTGTGGGTGAGCTGCGTGAGCCGGCTGCGCCGGGACGCGGGACATCGTCCGCCATGGCGCACAAGCGCAACCCCGTGCTGTCGGTGCTCGTGCGTCGCTCGGCGATCGCCGCGCCGCACCTGGCCGCGCAGGTGCTCGGGGCCGCGGGGCTCGCCGTGGACGAGCGGTCCGACGGCGCCTGGCACGCCGAGTGGCCCGCCCTGCAGCTGCTCGCCCGCCACGCGATCGCGTCGGCGCACGCGGCGGCGGAACTGCTGGAGGGGCTGGAGGTCGACATCGACGCCGTGGCCCGCAACCTGCGCGACGGCCTGCCCGACGTCGGACCGCCGCCGGACGTCGAGGCGGCGGCCGCCGTCGTCGGCCGGGTGCTGGACCAGTACGCCGAACGGGTGGGGCAGGACGCATGACCGCGCGACCCAGGCTGGGTGCCGTCGAGTTCCTGGTGCGCGACACCGCACGCCCGCTGCTGGTGCTGGGGCCCTCGCTGGGCACATCGGTGTCGGCGCTGTGGGGCGACGCCGTCGGGCTGCTGACGGGCGCCGGCAGCGCCGCGGCGGGCGTCACGACTGGCGAGCTCGACGTGATCGGCTGGGACCTGCCGGGGCACGGTGTCGCGCCGACGCCGTCCGCGGACGAGCTCGAAGGACTGAGCATCGCTGATCTTGCGGACGCCGTCCTGGGCGTCGTCGAGCGTGCGCAGGCCCGGCGCGGGGATGTCGGGGCGCCCTTCTGGTACGCCGGTGTCTCGGTGGGCGGGGCGGTCGGCCAGCGGTTGCTGCTGGACGCACCCGACCGGGTGCTCGGCGCGGCCCTGATCTGCACGGCGACCTGTTTCGGCGAGCCGTCGGGCTGGGCCGAGCGGGCCGAGCTGGTGCGGCGGGCGGGCACGCCCACCCAGGTGGAGGCCGCGGCACGGCGGTGGTTCGGACCCGGATTCCTCGACCGTGAACCGCAGGTGGCCCTCCGCCTGCTCGCCGGCCTGCAGACCGCCGACCGGTTCGGCTACGCCGCGGTGTGCGAGGCCGTGGGCGCCCACGACCTGCGAGGACGGCTCGGCGTGGTCGGCGTCCCCGTCGTCGCGATCGCGGGCAGCGCGGACCCGGCGACGCCGCCCGCGAAGCTCGAGGAGATCGCCGACGCCGTCCCCGGCGCGCGACTCCAGGTGCTGGACGGAGCAGCACACCTCGCGCCGGCGGAGCGGCCGCAGGCCGTGGCCGACCTGGTGCGCGAACTCGTCCGGGGAAGGGTGACAGCGTGACCGACAGCAGCGACGTGCCGAAGAAGAGCGAGCGGCCGAACACGAGCGAGCGGCCGAACACGAGCGAGCGGCCGAACACGAGCGAGCAGCCGGGCAAGAGCGAGCAGCCGGGCAAGAGCGAGCAGCCGGGCAAGAGCGAGCAGCCGAACGGTGGCGAGGCGCCGAACGGTGGCGAGGCGCGGAACGGTGGCGATGTGGCGGACGGCGGTGCGGTGCCGAAAAGTGGCGAGGTCGCGGACAGCGGCGTGTCGTCGGACACAGCTGAGGTGTCGAACGGAAGCGACGCGCCGAACACCGGCGAAGGAGCGCCCGGTGGCAGCGCGTCCGGCAGCAGTGTTCCCCAGGCCAATGTTCCCGCGAGCAGCTTTCCCGCGAGCGGTGTTCCCTCGAGCAGTGTTCCCGTGAGCAGAGTTCCCCTGAGTCGGCGGCCCGAGCGCGGGGACGACGTGCGGCGTCACGACGGCGCCGCCGTCCGGCGGCAGGTTCTCGGCGACGAGCACGTGGACAGCGCGATCGTGGGCACGACGCCGTTCACCGCTGACTTTCAGGACCTCATCACGCGATACGCGTGGGGCGAGATCTGGAACCGTCCGGGCCTGGACCGGCGCAGCCGCTCGATGATCACGCTGACCGCGCTCGTCGCCGGCGGTCACTGGGACGAGCTGGCGATGCACGTGCGGGCCGCCGTCCGCAACGGGCTGAGCGTCGACGAGATCAAGGAGGTGCTCCTGCAGACGGCGATCTACTGCTCCGTGCCGAGCGCGAACCGCGCGTTCAAGGTTGCCCAGCAGGCACTGGCCGACGAGGGTCTCGTCTGAGACCCGCACCATCCGCACCGCACCATCCGCATCGCATATCCGTTCAGCACCACCAGTCCCGCACTATCTTTGGGGCATGACCAGCGCGACGCCGCCCGTACCGGGTGGCCCAGACTCCGCAGCCCCGGATCCCGTCAGTTCTCCCGCCGACCCCGGCGTCGGCGCCACGCTCACCCCGGGGTTCCGCGGACGTCCGCGGCCTGCGGGTGTGACGCTTCCTCCCGGGCAGTACAAGGAGGAGGGCTTCCCGGTGCTGTCCGCCGGGCCGACGCCCAACGTCGACAGCCGGACCTGGAGCTTCACCGTCACCGACGAGTCCGGCGCCGCGAAGACCTGGACGTGGGCGCAGCTGATGGCGCTGCCCCAGGAGACGCCGACGGTCGACATCCACTGCGTCACACGCTGGTCCAAGTTCGGTACCCGCTGGCGGGGTGTGTCCCTGGACGTGCTGCTGGCAGACGTCGAGTCCACCGCCGACTTCGCGATGGTGGGCTCCTACGGCGGCTACACGACCAACCTTCCGGTCGCCGACCTGCTGGGCGGCAAGGCGTGGATCGCGCACACCTATGACGGCGCGCCGCTGCACTCCGAGCACGGCGGCCCCGCGCGGCTGCTCGTGCCGCACCTGTACTTCTGGAAGTCGGCGAAGTGGGTGCGCTCGCTCACGCTCATGCCGACGGACCGGCCCGGCTTCTGGGAGAAGCTCGGCTACCACGACCTCGGTGACCCGTGGCGTGAGCAGAGGTACCAGGGTGACTGAGGCAGTGGGTGCGCGGCTCGGCCGGCGCTACGCGGTCCCGTCCGGCTGGCAGGTCGCGACCCTGTTGGAACGACGGGCCGAGAGCGCCTCCGCGGAGACCCTCGTGCTCGACGTCCCGCGATGGCCCGGTCACCAGGCCGGACAGCACCTCGACCTGCGCCTCACCGCGCCCGACGGCTACACCGCCGAGCGGTCCTACTCGCTGGCGAGCGGCCCCACGCCGTCCGGCAGCGGGGGTGTGGAGGTCACCGTCCAGCGCGTCCGGGACGGCGAGGTGTCGCCCTACCTGGTCGACGACTTCCCGCCCGGGGCCGCCATCGAGGTGCGCGGGCCCATCGGCGGATGGTTCGTCTGGGATCCGGCGCGGGACGCGGGCACACCGGTGCTGCTCCTGGCGGGCGGCTCGGGCCTGGTCCCCGTGATGTCGATGGCCCGCGCCCGCCGGCAGGCCGGCGACCGGACACCGTTCCGCCTGATCTACTCGGTGCGTACGCCGGAGGACCGGCTGTACACCGACGAGCTCGACGGGCTCGTGGCCCGCGGCGACGGGTTCGAGGCGAGCACGATCTTCACCCGGGCGGTCTCGCTGACGGCGCTGCGCGGCCCGCGCCGGCTCACCTCCTCCGAGCTGGCCTCGTGGGGCTGGCCGCCCGAGCTGGAGCCCCGGGTGTACGTGTGCGGTCCGACGGGGTTCGTCGAGGCGGTCGCCCGCATGCTCGTGGCCCAGGGACACGATCCGGCCCGGATCCGGACCGAACGGTTCGGGCCTGCGGGCAACTGATCGGCTTCTGCGCTGGTGCCCGGTCGAAGTGCGTGGTGAACGGTGCCCTGGGTGGCTGCCTGGTCATGTCAGGTGCGTGCGGGTGGGGTGTGTGACGTGCCCGTTCGGGTGCGTGAAGTGCCAGCCCTCGTCGTAGTGCATGGCGATGTTCTGCGTGTCGACGAGGTCGTGGTGGTGGTAGCAGAGCAGGGCGGCGTTGGTGGTGGAGGTCTCGCCGCCGTGCGCCCAGTGGCGTAGGGCGTGGTGGACCTCGCAGCGTGTGGGCGGTTGGTCGCACTGGCCGTAGACGCAGTGCTGGTCGCGGGCGATGACCGCCCGGCGCAGCTGCCCGGTGACCGTACGTCTGCTCCGGCCGACATCGAGGATCTGCGAGTCGGCTCCGAACACGATGCGGGTGACCTCGCTGTCGCAGGCGATGCGGCGCAGGAGCGAGGCCGGCACCGGAGCGCTCGTCTCGGTGAAGACCGCCGGGCGCTTGATGCGGGGGACGCCGCTCGGGGTGATCGGTCCGACCGGCACGGTCGGGACTGGCGCGTTCGGAGCTGCGGTGCTCGGGACTCCCGCCCCCGGACGTGTGGAGGCATCCCGGGCTGCGCTCCTGGCCGCGAGGGCCTGGAGCTCGGTCCAGGACACGGTCACGCTCAGGTGCGGGCGGACGGAGGCGCCGGTGCCGGTGCGGCCGTCGTCGAGCACGATGCGGCTCAGGTCGGCGAGGGCCTGGGCGCGGCGCTGACCGGGCGTGCGGTCGTCGGCGGCGGCCGGTGTGCCCATGACCGAGCCGATCGCCGTGGTCAGCGCCTGGCCGTGCTCCTCGGTGAGGAACCCGCTCAGGTGGTAGCCGCCCAGCGTGGGTGCGACGTCGAGGTACTCACGCTGCCTGGCCTTCGTGTAGCCGCGCTCGTCGGCGTCGGGGTCCGCGTGGCGGGCGAAGTAGCGCACCAGGCCGCGGAACCGGTCAGGCCCGTTCCGGGTCGACCAGTCCAGGAGCTGCTCCTCCCACGTCGGCGAACCTGGAGTCGTCGGTGCCCCGGAAACGGGGTCGTCGGTCGTGTCGGCAGGCGCGGACGCATCTGGATCGCAGGCCGGATCGGCAACGGGCTCGACAGTCCCCACTTCGACCGTGGCCACGTCGACGATGGGCACGTCGACGGTAGCGACGTCGACTGCCGGTGCGGCCAGGGCGTCGGTTCGGTTCGTGCTGGTGGTGGCGACATCGACCAGGGCGCGGATCTTGTCGACACCGACCCGGCCCGTCAGGGCCGCCGACAGCGTGGCGGGCAGGTGGTCGCGCAGCGCCCTGGCCGTGCGGACGTCACGTCGGGCGGTCGCCGTCTGGACGTCCTCGGTGCGGGCCAGCCAGACGGCGAAGGTGCGTGCGCCCGTCTGGGCCCACAGCCCGGCGGTCTCGATCCGGGGCAGGATCGACCAGCGCACGGCATCCATCCGTGCGCCGGCCGCGCGGAGGCGGGCGGACGCCGACACCAGGCTCGGTGTCGTCATGGACTCGCGGACGGTCGGGCGGTCGCCTGGGGTGTCCGGAGCCAGCCTCCCGGTCAGCTCGTCCAGGAGCTCGTCGAGGTCGGTCAGGACGTCCCCCAGGGCACGCGAGGTGCTCCCGCGTTGCTCTCTTGCCATGGTTCACACCACCCTCGTGCGCGATCTCGAACGGCAGGACCGGACCGGTCCGCGGCGTTGATTCATCCTATCGAACGCTCGTGCGTATCGTTCGATCAGAAAAATATCTGTGGATAACTCTTCGCGCCCGTCATGAGTCCGCCTTACGGCGCCGTCCTCCCGTTCGGGTGCCACATCGGCTGAAGGGTCGGCCCTGCTTCGGGCAGTCGGATGGGCGCGCCGTGCTCCTGGAATCCATGGCGGGAGTAGAGCCGCTGGTTCTGCGGCGTCGATGCCTCCAGGTACACCGGGAGACCCAGCTCCCGGGCCTGGTCGAGGCCGTGACGCAGCATCGCCGACCCCGCCCCCAGTCCTCGGCGTCGGCGGAGCGCGGCCATGGCCGACAGGTAGACGTGCGGTGCCCCGGGATGTCGCGCGGTGGTGGCTGCCACGACAGCCGCCAGGCGCCGCGAGACCGAGTGGTCGTCGCTGGGTCCGGTGGGACCGGCCAGGCCCGCGAGGCCGGCGGGGTCAGTGGGGCCGGCGGGGCCAGTGCGGTCAGCGGGGTCAGCGGGGCCAGTGGGATCAGCGTGATCCTCGGGCCCGGCGACCGACCTCGCGCCGTCGAGCGTGATCCACATCGACGCGGCGACCGGCTCTCCGCCGGGCGTGCACGCCACGAGGAGCTGACCGGCGTCGACGGCGGCTCGGAGCGACGTCGTGAAGAGCTCCCGGGTGCGGTCCAGACGTCGCTCGGCGACCGGTTCGACCCACGCCGACACCGCCTCGTCGGCGAAAGCCTCGACGCAGACCGCGAGCACGACGTCGAACTCCGCGGGCACGACGGGCCGGACGGTCATACGGGGCTTCGGCGTCCCCGGCTTCGACACTCCCGGCTTCGACATTTCAGGCTTCGACATTTCAGGCTTCGACATAGCTCCAGGCTCGTGCACCTCCGGCGGCGAGGCGCAGTAGTTTCGACTCACCGGCATGTGCGACGAAAGGAGCCAGGGCGTGGCGTGTGCGGAGTGCGGTCGTGACCTCGGCCCGGCAGCGGGCACCGGCCGGCCGCGCAGGTACTGCTCGCGGTCCTGCCAGTCGCGCGCCTACCGGCGTCGTCGGGACGAGGGGCGCCTTCCATCCGGCGTGCCCACCGCCCGCCTCGCAGCAGACACCCGCGGGGACGCCGACCTGCTGTCGGTCGCCATCGCGCTGGCGGACGTCGCCGGGATCGCCGCCCTCACGCTCCGCACCGTCGCGCACCGCGCCGGGGTGCCGCTCGCCCAGGCACGGCGGGCGTACGGGAGCCGGGACCGGCTGGTCGCGGCGCTGGTCCAACGGGCCCTCGCGCCGCGACGCGCCGTGGCGCCACGAGAGCACGCCGAGGCACACGTGGAGGCGCACACACGGGCCCGTCCGGAGGCGCACTCGCAGGCAACCCCGGACGCGGAGACCCCGGCAGACGTCCTCGTCCGGCTCGCCGAGCAGGAGTGGGTGGCGTACCGGGAGCACCCCTGGCTGGTCACCGTCCTCGCGAGCAGCCGTCCACCCCTCGTGCCCGCGGTGCTGGACGCGGCCCGGGCCGGCACCGAGGCGTTCGAGACGCTCGGTGCCGACCCGCCGTCGGCCCTGGGGAGGTACCTCGCGCTCAGCGGGTACGTCCAGGGCATGGCCCTCCTGCTTCTCGCCGAGCACGACGAGTCGTCGCGTTCCGGGACGGACTACCGGGCCTGGTGGGCGGCGGAGGCCCGGCGTCTCGAGCGTACCGGGGCACGACGCCGCCATCCGTGGCTCGACGTCGTGAGCGAGGGCCGGGTGCCCGAGTCGTTCGACGTCGACGCCGAGGCGTGGTTCCGCGCCGGCCTGACGCGGGTCCTCGCGGGGCTCATCGGGACCTGACCTCGCCTACTCCCCACCCCGCGCCAGCCGCGACGGCCACCAGACCTTCCGGCCGATGTCGTACGTGAGGGCCGGGACCAGCAGCGAGCGGACGAGGAACGTGTCGAGCAGCACGCCGAACGCCACGATGAAGGCGAGCTGGACCAGGAACAGCACCGGGATCACCGCCAGCGCCGTGAAGGTCGCCGCGAGAACCAGGCCCGCCGACGTGATGATGCCGCCCGTCAGCCGCAGCCCGCGCAGCACGCCCTCCCGGGTGCCGTGCACGAGCGACTCCTCGCGCACGCGGGTCATCAGGAAGATGTTGTAGTCGATCCCGAGCGCCACCAGGAACACGAACCCGAACAGCGGGACCGCAGGGTCGGCACCCGGGAAGCCCAGCACGTCGTCGAACACCAGCGCGGAGACGCCCATGGCGGTCCCGAAGGACAGCACGGTGGTCAGGACGAGCAGCACGGGTGCGAGCACCGCGCGCAGCAGCAGCATGAGGATGACCAGGATCACCACGAGCACGATCGGCACGATCACCGTGCGGTCGCGGATCGACGCCTCGTTCGTGTCCAGGTCGGTCGCGGACTCGCCGCCGACCAGGGCAGCGGGCAGCTCGTCGGCGTAGGCGGCGCGCAGGTCGCGGACGGTCTGCTCGGCGGCGAGCGAGTCCGCGGCGTCGCCGAGCGTGCCCTGGAGCAGCACCGCGCCGTCGGACACCACGGGTTCCGGAGCGGGCGAGCCGGGCGGTCCGAAGGGCTGGACGCCGTCCTCGGTCACCGGCGCGGTCGAGCTCGCGGTGTCGGCCGTGACCGCGACGTCCTCGATGCCGTCGTCCGCGAGCAGGACGTCGGCCGCGCGCTGCAGGTCCTCCTGCGGCGCGACGACGTAGACCGGGCTGCCCGAACCGGCCGGGAAGTGCTCGGCGAGCCGCTCCTGGCCGTCGCGGGCCTCGGACGACCCGAGGACCAGCTCCGACTGCGGCACGCCCGAGGCCTGGAGCTGGGTGACGCCCACGCAGCCGAGGGCGAGCATGGCCGCCGTCGTGATCCAGATGGTGCGCGGCCTGGCGCGGATGGCGCGCGAGACCCGTCCCCACAGCCCGACCTCCTCGGCGCCGGACTCCGCCGCGGCGGCGTCGTAGACGGGGCGCCGCGGCCAGAACGCGGCCCGGCCGAACGCGAGCAGCAGAGCCGGGAGCAGCGTGAGCGCGGCGAGCATCGAGAACGCGATGCCGACGGCGGCGACCGGTCCCAGCGTGCTGTTGGACCGCAGCTCGCTGAACAGCAGGCAGAGCAGGCCGGCGATGACGGTGCCTCCCGACGCCAGGATCGGCTCGAACGAGCCGCGCAGCGCGCGCAGCGTCGCCGTCCACTTGTCCGGGGTGTGCAGCAGCTCCTCGCGGAAGCGCGCCACGTACAGCAGGGCGTAGTCCGTCGCGGCGCCGATCACGAGGATGAAGAGGATGCCCTGGGTCTGCCCGCTCAGCAGCAGCACCCCCGAGCTCGCCAGGTGCCAGACCGTGAGCAGCGCGATGCACAGCGCGAACATGCTGGTGGCGAGCACGGCCAGGGGAAGCAGCAGCGACCGGTAGACGATGATCAGGATGACCAGCACCGCGGCCAGCGCCACGCCCAGCAGCAGGCCGTCGATCCCGGCGAACGCCGAGACCAGGTCGCTGGAGAAGCCCGCCGGGCCCGTGACGTACAGGTCCACGCCGGCGGGCAGGTCCTCGGCGAGGGTCTCGCGCAGCTCGGCGGTCGCCTCGCCCACGTCCGCGTCGCCGGACAGCGGCACGAAGGCCTGGGCGGCGACGCCGTCGTCCGAGGGGATGGCGGGGGAGACGTCGCCGTCCACCACGTCCAGGTCGCCGACGGCGGTCAGGCGGTCGCCGATGGTGGCGAGCTGGTCGTCGGTGAGCTCGTCCGGCGCGACGAAGACGACCAGCGCCGGGATCGCGTCGCCCTCGGTGAAGCCCGAGAGCCGCTCCTGCACCTCGGTCGCCTCGGCGGTCTCGGGCAGGTAGGCGGTGCGGTCGTTGGAGGAGACCTCGTCGATCCGGCCGAAGTACGGGCCGCCCACGGAGGCGCCCACGAGCCAGACGAGGATGAGGACGGCGGGCAGGGTCACCCGGAGCCAGCGCGGTACGCGCGAGGTGAGGGTGGTGGGGCGGGACGCGGTGCTCACGAGACGACCCGCTCAGCTCGCCACGTCGCCGGGCACGGCGACGAACAGCGGGTGGGGCGCGGGCGTGCCGGCCGGTGCGAGCCGCGGCTGGTACCCGGGCGAGCGGACGGCGACCTTGCGCAGCAGGTGCTGCCGCTCGAGGTCGAGCTGCCCGGTGGTCACGACGATCCTGCCGGCGTCGCGCGTGCTCGGGTCCAGCGGCTGGGCGATCCGCTCGGCGTCGAACCGGTAGCCGCGCCGCGTCGCCTCGTCCCGCACCCCGTGGAGGTAGCTGGAGATGGCGGCGACCGGGTCCGGGTGCGCGGAGAAGCGCTCGAGCTGGGGGTGTGCGGTGTATCCCGCAGTGCGGCCGAGCAGTACGGCCTGCGCCAGGAGCGCCTCGCGCCAGCAGGCGACGAGCCCCTGGCGGTCGAGCAGTGCGGGATCGAGCGACCAGAGCCTCATGGGCGTCGTCGGCTCCTTCTGTGAGGTGTGGGTGCCCGCTCCCCGCGACGGGCGCGGGAAGGGGGTACGGGGCACAGGCATGCCAGGGACGGCCAGATTTAGCTAGCCAGGCTATATTCAAGTGTATGACGCAGTATGTGCAGGGGTAAAATCCGAGCGTGGAGCCTGAACCCGTGCCGGATACCGAGTCCCAGCCGTCGATGCTGGACCCCCGAGTCATGGACCCGGACGAGGAGATCGTGCACCGGGCCGGCATGGACGAGCGGGACGTCGACCAGGTCGTGCGCGTCCTGGAGGCCCTGCGCGGGTGGCACGAGACCGAGCGCCGCATGAGCGAGGCGTCGCGTCGGTACATGAAGCTCGGCGAGACCGACATGCGTGCCCTGCGCTTCATCATCGCCATGCAGAACCACGGGCGCATCGTGACGCCGGGCGCGATCGCCGAGCACCTGGGCATCACCACGGCCTCGACCACCAAGCTGATCGACCGGCTCGCCGCGGGCGGCCACGTGCACCGGTTCCCTCACCCGTCCGACCGGCGCAGCCTCGCGATCGAGGTGTCTGTCGAGACGCGGCGGGCGGCGCGGGAGACCGTGGGGCGCAGCCACGCCCGGCGGTTCGACGCCGCGGCGCGGCTGACGCCCAAGGAGCGGGAGATCGTCGCGCGGTTCCTGGACGACCTGGCGAGCACGGAGCACGAGCCGGGCTAGCGCCCGGCCCGTCCTCACGCCGCGCTTCCTCACACCTCCAGCAGCACCCGGACGTCCCACGGGCCGAGCTCGAGCCGCTCGCCCTCGGCCAGCTCCTCGCCGGTGAGCAGGTCGCGGACCGCGCCCGGCAGCACGAAGACGCTCGGGTCCCAGGACCACGAGTGCACGAACCGCACCCGCTCGCCCGCCGGGTTCCGCGCGCCGGTCACGGTCTGCGACGGCGCCTGGGGGCGCCACCGCGGCTCGGGGTTCGCACCCGGCCCTTCCTGGACCGCCGGACCGCTGTGCCGTGCCACCCAGGCGAGCACCGCCCGGGCCAGCGCCGGGTCGGGCACCGTGCCGACCGTGGTGACGCGGCCCGCGCCGTGCGCCCGGGTGGTGACGGCGGGCCAGCGGCCGAAGTGCGGGTGCTCGTAGCCGACCAGCACCTCGGCGTCCAGGACCTGCAGCCCGTCGACCCAGCTCGTCGCGTGCGCGCCGGCAAGGGCATCGTCGGGGGCCCCGTCCGGGGCGGCGTCGGCCACGTCGAATCCTTCCGCCGCGTGCACGGACAGCGGCGCGTCGATCGTGGCGAACTCGTCGTAGAAGACGCCGGCCGCGGCGCTCAGGTGCGCAGGCTTGCGCTCCGCCCGGGCGCGGGCCTCCTCGTCCTCGTACCCGGTGCGGATGCCCAGCACGAGGTGACCGCCCGCCGCGGCGTAGCGCTCCAGCCACTGCAGCCAGGCGTCGTCGGCGATCGTGACGCCCGCCGCGACCAGCACCGGCAGCTCGCGTGCGGCGTCCTCGGGGGTGGCGTCGGTGAGCTGGGCGTCGTGCACGAGCCGCGCCTGCAGCCCGGCGTCGAACGCCCCGCGGTAGAAGGAGTCGAAGATCCGGTGCCAGCCGCGCGGGTCCGGGCCGGCGCCGCCGCCGAGCTGCGGGAACTCGGCCAGCGACCACTTGCTGGGGTTGGACCAGACCAGGGCGACGTCGGCGTCCGGCGTCAGGTTCGCCACCGTGGCGCCGGCCTTGCGGAGCTCGGCGCCGAGCTCCGCGACCTGCCGGTAGACCCGTCCCGGCTCCAGCGAGTGCGGCAGCACGCCGCCCCAGTACGTCTCGGTGCCATAGGGGAGCGTGTGCCAGTGCCAGTACTCGATCATGGTCGCGCCGCGCGAGACCAGCGCCCAGGCCGCCTGGCGCCACTGGCCGTCGTAGGCGGGCTCGTTCAGCCACGGCCCGCCGATCGCCTGCGCGTTGGTCTCCGTGACGAGGAACGGCGCCTGCTTCGAGGCGTACATGCGGTCCGCGGTGGCATACAGCGACCAGGTCCCCGTGGTCATCCAGGCCTGGTCGTCGCCGACGCTCGGGGGCAGGGCGAGGTGGTCGCGCATGCGGTAGTACGGGTTGCCGGCGGTCACGTCCAGCTCGCGGGTGAGCGCGTCGTCCTGCACGCCCGGGCGCTCGTACGAGATGCACGTGGTGACGAACTGGTCCTCGCGCGCGTACTCGCGCACGACGTCGGCCTGCCAGCCGATGAAATCCGTGGTGAGCTGCGCCTGGAACCTGCGCCAGGCGAGCGCGTACTGGGGCTGCGCGTTGCCGGACGGCGTCCAGAGGTCCGCCCAGGACGACAGCCGGTGCGACCAGTACGTCAGGCCCCACTCGTCGTTCAGCCGCTCGACCGAGCCGTACCTGCCGCGCAGGTGGTCGACGAACCGCTCGAAGACCTGCCGGTTGTGGAAGATCTCGTTGCCCGGCTCGTTGTCCACCTGGAAGCCGACGACGGCGGGGTGCGCCGCGTACCGCGCGACGACGGCGCGGATGACCCGCTCGGCGTGGAACAGGAACGCCGGGTGCGTGTAGTCGATCTCCTGGCGCGCACCCCAGCCCATCGCCCGGCCGTCCGCGCGGACGACGTTGATCTCCGGGTGGAGCCGCGCCAGCCACATCGGCACCGCGTAGGTGGGCGTGCCGAGCACCACCCTGATGCCGCGCTCGTGCGCGCCGTCGAGCACGGGCTGGAGCCAGTCGAGGTCGAAGCGCCCGTTCTCCGGCTCCCACGTGGACCAGACCGACTCGCCGACCCGGATCACCGAGAACCCGGCCTCGACCATGAGGTCCAGGTCCTTCTCCAGCCGGTTCGAGAGCCGGTCCTCGGGCCGGTGGTACTCGGGGTAGTACGCGGCGCCGAACAGGACGCCGTCGGTCAGGTGGTGCAGGGGGCTCATGACGGCCTCTCGGGTCTGTGCGGGTTCTCGGTCGGAGTGCTCTGGGGTGGAGTGCTCTGGGGTGGCGTGCTCTGGGGTGGCGTGCTCTCGGGCGGCGGCGCCGTGCTCTCCCGGACCACGAGCTGGGTGGGGACCAGCCGCTGCCGCTCCGCGGGCGGCCTGCCCTCGACGGCGCGCACCAGGCGGTGCACGGCCAGGCGGGTGACCTCGGCGAAGTCCTGGCGCACGGTCGTCAGGGGAGTGGACAGGTACTCGGCCTCCGGCGCGTCGTCGAAGCCCACGACGCTGACGTCGTGCGGCACCCGCAGCCCGGCCCGCTCGACGGCCCGGATGGCGCCGATCGCCATGTGGTCGTTGGCGGCGAAGATCGCCGTGACGGGTGTGCCGGTGCGGGCGTCGGAGTCGGAGTCGGCGCTGGCGTCGGTGCCGGCGTCGCCGTGGGAGCGGGCGCGGCGCAGCAGCTCGGTGGTCGCCTCGTACCCGGACCGGGGACTCCAGTCGCCGTGCACCACCGGCGGCGCGGTGACGCCGGCGTCGGCCAGCGCGCCGCGCCAGCCGGCGATCCGGCGTGCGGTGGCCGACCAGCCCGCGGTGCCCGCGACGTGGTGCACGGTGCGGTGCCCGAGCGAAAGCAGGTGCTCGGTGGCGGCGCGGGCCCCGGCCAGCTCGTCGGCGCCCAGCACCAGCTCGTCGGGCCCGGCGGCGCTGGAGCCCGCGGCGCCGGGTCCCGCGGTGCCGGAGCCCGCGGTGCCGGAGCCGGTCGCCCCGGCGGAATCGGCCGCGGTCGTCGGCGAGTCGAAGGTGAGCACCGGCAGCCCGCCCGGCAGGCGCAGCTCCGGGTGCCCCAGGTCGATCGGCTCGGAGAGGATGAGGCCGGCGACGTCCTGGGCGACGAGCTCGTCGATCGCGGCCTGCAGGTCGGCGACGCCGCCGCCCTGCGTGCGCGCGACGCTCAGGTGGTAGCCGGAGCCTCGCAGGGCGGCGTCGACTCCCTCCAGGATCTGCGTCGGACCGTACAGCGCGGTGCCCATCGTGACCATGCCGATGCGCTGGTTCCGGCGGGTGACCAGGGCGCGGGCCGCCGCGTTCGGGCGGAAGCCGAGCTCCTCGATCACGGCCTGGACCCGCGCGCGGATCGCGTCCGCCACGTGGGGCTCACCGTTGACCACGCGCGAGACCGTCTTCTGCGAGACGCCGGCGCGGCGGGCGACGTCCGTCATCGACACGCGCTGCGACACGCGCTGTGCGGCACCCATGGACCAGCTCCCTCGCTGTGCTCGGACGGTGTCACGACCGGGCCCCGACGTGTCTCCGGGACCCGGCACCCGATCGTGCCCTGCCCTGGGTCGATCACGGACTGACTGCGTAGTCAACGGGCCCGAGCGAACCACGCCCTGACTACGTAGTCAAGACCTCGGCCGCCGTCGTGCCGGGCGTCGTCGCACCGGGCGCCCGCCCAGCCACGAGTAGCCGACGGCGGTGACGGCTACCGCGCAGAAGATCCCGGCCGGCGCGACGGTCCCGGTCAGCAGTACGGCGGCGACGAGCGCGGCGCTCGCGGCGGCGAGCTCGGGCCGTCGTCGGCGGAGGCTGGAACGCAGGCCTGGGTCGGCATTCTCCTTGGGCGTGACCACGAACCGGGCGCCGTTCCCCGCGGCGACCCGCAGGACGGCGCGCAGCGCCACGACGGCCACGGACGCGTAGAGCGCGGCGCCCCGCACGAGGAACGAGATCGCGGCCAGCGTGGAGCCCACGACGGACGCCGCCACGGAGGTCACGGTCGACAGCCGGTGCGACCGGCCCCGCAGCCGGCCCTGCGACCGGCCCTGCCATCGGCCCTGCCTCCTGTCCCGCCCCCGCATCCGGCGGAGCGCCTCCGGCAGCAGCGGCACCGCGCCGAGGATCCCGAGCGAGGCGCCGAGCGGAAGGGGCAGGCCCGGCGCCCGGCCCGCACCCCCGCCGGCTGCCGCCGCCAGCGCGAGCGCGAGCGGGAACAGCGAGACCGTCATCGCGGCGCCCACGAGCGGGGAGGCGAGGTCGACGAACACATCCAGCCGTCGCGCGGGGCGCAGCCGGGAGTCGAACAGCAGCCCGCCCTTGCGGCCGAGGAGCTGCATGGCGCCCTCCGTGAACTTGCCGAGCTGGGTGGTGAACGCCGTGTAGTCCGTGGGGGCGTCCTCGACGGAGACGAGGTCCGGCACGTACCGGACCGTGTACCCGCGCGCGGCGAGCTCCAGGGTCAGCGCGGCGTCCTCGGCGACGACCTCGGGAAAGCCGCCGGCCGCGCGCAGGGCACCGACGTCGAGCAGGGCCCCGCGACCGGCGAACGTGGCGATGCCGAGCGCGGAACGGCCCGCCGACATCGCGCGCAGGTGGGCGTCGAACATCCCGCGGAAGTCGCGGACGAACCGGGTGCCGCCGCGCCGCGAGCGGATCTCGCCCTGCACCACGGCCACGCCGCGGTAGGCGCGGAGGTGGCGTAGCGCGGTGCCGACGAAGTCGGGGCCGATCTCCTGGTCGGCGTCCAGGATCACGACGGCGTCCACGCCGTCGGCATGGTTGCGCAGGTAGTTGTTGAGGTTCCCGGCCTTGAAACCTCGCCGGTCCGCCCGCCGCACGATCTCGACAGAGCCCGGCGCGCAGCCCGCGGCGAAGGCGTCGACCGCGGCCCGCGCCGCGCCGGTGCGAGAGTCGTCCAGGATCACCGTCCGGACCCGGCGGTGGGACTGCCGCATGCTCCGCCGCACCACGTCGGCCCGGAAGTCGTCCGCCGTCGGGTACAGCAGGGCGACGACGGAGTCGAGGTCGGGTCGCGTGGCCCGGGCCCGCGACCCGACGGACGGGTGCCGGCGCCGGCACGAGGCGAGCAGGACCAGGGCGGCCCGCGCGCCGACCAGCCAGGCAGCGGCGATCGCGCCGGCGGCCGGCGGCGTCGTCATCCACAGTGCCGGGGTCGACGGCGGGGCGGCCGCGGCGAGCGCGAGCCATGCGAGCGCGGCAAGCCCACCCCAGGCCAGCGTGAGCGACAGCGCGGGCAGGACGGCGGAGGACGTGCCCGCCGGAGCGGCCGGACGGGGACGCGGAGGGGGGCCATCGGGGCCCGTGATCACCATGCCTCCCATCCCACCGGCGGCGATCTCGCTGGTCACGGGCGTGCGAGTGACGCCGGGGGTAGACCAGGCCCTACCTCGGGGGTCCACTGCGCACCCTCTCCGGCCGGAACCTCCGGCGGTACCGTGATGACGTGCGCCGACCCGACAGCCTCGCCCTCGCCCTGCGCCGGCCCGGCTACCTGGTGTCCGCGTGGCTGCCCCGGGCCTGGCTGTTCACCCTCACGAGCGCGCTGATCACGGGGCCCTTCGTGATCCTGATCTTCAGCGGCCTCCTGCAGTCGCAGTCGCTGTACGCCCTGGTCGCCCTCCTGGTGGTCGTCACGCTGGCGTGCAGCACCCTGATCGCCCGGCTCGACCGGTTCCGCGTCTCCCTGCTCGGGCAGGACCGCATCGCCGACCCGCACGGGCCGGCGGGCGGGAACAGGTCCGGTTGGCACGGAGCGGGCGGGGGCGGGCCGGACCGGGTCCGGCTGCGCCTCGGCGAGGCGGCGACCTGGCGCGAGGTGCTCTACGTGGCGGCCTGCCTCGCCGTCGGCTGGGCCTGCGCCGGGGCGCACCTTCTCGTCGTCGCGGCGGTGACGGCCGCGGTGACGATCCCGGAACGGGTGGTCGCGGGGGATCCTGTCTGGGACACGAACCCGGCGGGCGTGGTGCTCGGTTTCGGCGTGGCCGTGGTGGGCCTCCCGGCGCTGGGCTACGCGGTCGGGCTGCTCGCGCTGGCCCAGGCTGCGCTGGCGCGTTCCCTCCTCGCGCCACGCGGTGACGAGCTGCGTCGTCAGATCGCGCGCCTCACGGCGTCGCGGGCGAACCTGGTCCGGTCGTTCGAGGGCGACCTGCGACGCATCGAACGTGATCTGCACGACGGTGCCCAGCAGAAGCTGGTGACCCTCGCGATCGCCCTCGGCTCCGCGGAGCTGGACCTCGCGGAGCTCGACGCCGCCGAGCTGGCCCGGGCGGGCGTCGACGTCGCCTGGCTGCGGGCCCACCTCGACCGGGCGCACGACCTCGCCGAGGCCGCGCTCGACGACCTGCGCTCCACGGTCCGCGCGATCCACCCGCGGGTGCTCGCCGACCACGGGCTCACCCCCGCCGTGCACGAGCTGACGTCACGCATGCACGTCCCGGTGACGCTGGCGAGCACGGTGGAGGGCCGGTTCGACGCCGAGGTCGAGCTGTGCGCCTACTTCGTGGTCAGCGAGGCCCTGACGAACGTCGCGCGCCACAGCCGGGCGCTCGGCGCCGGTGTCGAGGTGGCGCGGGACGGCGACGTCCTGACCGTCCGGGTCCACGACGACGGCGTGGGCGGCGCGGACCCGCGCGCCGGGACCGGGCTCGCCGGCCTGCGCGAGCGTGCCGAGGCGGCCGGCGGGAACCTGACGGTGACGAGCCCGGACGGCGGTCCGACGACGATCACCCTGCTCCTGCCGGCTCGTGCGGCCGCCGTCGGGCCGGGCGATCTTGCCGAGCCCCGCGGGGTGGCCTGACGTGCGGGTCGTGCTGGCGGAGGACTCGGTGCTGCTGCGGGACGGGTTGGTCTCGTTGCTCGAACGCGTGGGGCACGAGGTGGTGCACGTGACGGGCGACGCCGACGAGCTCGTGCGGCTGGTCCTCGCCGACGGCGCGCACGGCGAGCTGCCCGACCTGGTGATCACGGACGTCCGGATGCCGCCCCGGCTGGAGAACGACGGCATCGACGCGGCGGTCGAGCTCCGGCGGCACTTCCCGGCGCTGCCCGTCGTCCTGCTCTCGCAGTACGTCGCCGACGCCTACGCGCGGGACCTGCTCGCGGGCTCCTCCGGCGGGATCGGCTACCTGCTCAAGGACCGCATCGGGCGCGTGAGCGACGTCATGACGTCGCTGGAGGTCGTCGCGTCGGGCGGCACGGTGATCGACCCGCAGATCGTCCGGTCGCTGCTCGACCGGCGCGCGTCCCCGCTCGATGCCCTGACGCCCCGCGAGCGGGAGGTGCTCGCGCTCATGGCCGAGGGCCGCTCGAACCCGGAGATCGCCGCGCGGCTCGTGGTGAGCGACGCCGCGGTGGCCAAGCACATCGGCAACGTGTTCGCCAAGCTCGGCCTCACCGTCGACGAGACCGGGCACCGCCGGGTGCGGGCCGTGCTCGCGTACCTGCGCGGCTGAGCGGGAGCGTCCGCCGGATGGCGGATGATCGGCACGAGGTGTGCGCCGTTCGGCGGATGTCCTCGCGGGTCCGGGCGTCAAGACTGGTCGCAGCGCTGCGGGGCCGCAGCCACACCGCTGAACGAGGGAGTTCACATGACCGAGACCGTCAGGAGGCCGCCGTTCGATCCTGAGCTCGAGGCCGTGCTTACCCTGCTCTCCGACCAGATGCCGCCGAGCATCACGCCCGAGATGATCCCGCTGCTGCGTCAGGCCGCGCCCGCGTCCGAGGTCAGCGTTGACGACGTGCTCGCCGCGGCCGGGATCGTGCGCCGCGACGTCACCGTTCCGGGGCACGACGGCGACGAGATCGAGGTGAGCGTGCTGAGCCGGCAGGGCCGGACCGGCGTCGGCCCGGGGATCTTCCACACCCACGGAGGAGGGATGATCATGGGCGACCGGTTCGTGGGGCTCGACCTGCTCCTGGGCTGGATCAACGACCTCGACGCGGTCGTGGTCACGGTGGAGTACCGCCTCGCACCCGAGTTCCCCGACCCGTACCCCGTCCGGGACTGCTATGCGGGTCTCGTGTGGACCGCCGAGCACGCCGCCGAGCTGGGCATCGACCCCGACCGCCTGCTCATCGCCGGAGGAAGCGCCGGGGGCGGCCTCGCCGCGGGCACCGCGCTGATCGCCCGGGACGAGGGCGGTCCCGCGCTCGCGGGCCAGGTGCTGATCTACCCCATGCTCGACGACCGCGACCGGACGGTCTCGACCACGCAGATGGACGGGATCGGCGTGTGGGACCGCAGCTCGAACATCACGGGGTGGTCGGCCCTGCTGGGCGACCGGCGCGGCACGGACGACGTCTCGGTCTACGCCGCTCCTGCCCGGGCGACCGACCTGACCGGCCTGCCGCCGGCGTTCATCGACTGCGGCAGCGCGGAGGTCTTCCGGGACGAGGACGTCGCCTACGCCTCCGCGCTCTGGGCGGCGGGCGTGCAGGCGGAGCTGCACGTGTGGCCCGGCGGGTTCCACGGGTTCGACATCATGGCCCCGCACACCGTCCTGGCCAAGGCGATGCGCACGGCCCGGGACTCCTGGATCGCGCGCACGCTCGGCGTCTGACGACGGTCTCCCGCGGTGCGCCTCCCGCTGGTGCGCCTGCCGCTAGTGTGTTGGCCCACACGCGCGATGGAGCGAACATGCAAGAACTCGTGGGCCGGCTGACCGCTCTGGACCCTGCGGCCAGCGAGAGCCTCAAGGTCGTGACCTACTTCGACGTGCTCGTGGCGGGCGGCGTCGGGCTCCAGGCGCTGCTGCGGGGGGCCGCCGTGCTCAGCGGGACGGTCGCCGGCGCCGTCGTCGGACGGCGGACGTATCGCGTGGGTCCCGACGGCGGCCGGCTGCCGGACGGCGCCGTCGGTCCCGGATCCGGAACCGGGGCGGGGGCTGAGACCGGGACGGGGACTGAGACCGGGACCGGGGCTGCCGGCACCGCGGTCGTGGGTGCTGCCGAGGCCCCCGCCGCGACTGCGGGTTCTCGGGAGCACCGGATCTCTCGGCCGGTCGCCGACGGACGTGTCTGGCTCGAGCGCGAGGGTTCCGCCCACGCCAACGACGACATGGTCGTCGAGCGGCTGGCGCTGGCCGTCGACCTCGTCCGGGCGCGGCACGACGGCGAACCCGGCAGCTCCCTGGCGACGCTGATCGACGCGGCCCGGGACGTCGGCGAGCGCCGGATCGCGCTGTCCCGGCTCAGACTCGATCCGGCGCGCGCGTACCGGGTCGCGGCGCTCCCGGCCTCGCGGGACGTGTCGGCCGCGCTGTCGGGAACGGTGTCAGGAGACGCGTCGGGGGCGGAGCCGCGAAACGCGTCGGGCGCGCCGTCGACCGTCGTGGCGACCCCCGACGGCCTGGTACGTGCCGTGGTGCTCGGCCGGGACACCGGGATCACCGGGCCTGCCGGGCTGGGACTCGTGCAGCCCGCCGACCGCCTCGCGGAGTCCTTCCGGACCGCGCTCCTCGCCCTCCGGCTGTCCTCGGCGAGCAGCGCCGTGGTCGACGCCGGGGACCTCGGGGTCGTCCTGGCCGCCGTCGGGGCGCTCGAACACGTCGCGACCCAGCAGCCGGACGTCGTCGCCCTGTCGCGGCTCGACACCCGGACCCGCGCCGTGCTCGACGAGCTGGCCGCTGCGGAGAGCGTGCGCGCCGCGGCGACGGCGCTCGGCATGCACCACTCGACGCTCCAGGTCCGCCACGACGCCCTGACGACCGAGCTGGGTTACGACCCGCGATCGCTGCACGGACGCGCGCGGTTCCAGCTGGCCCGTCTGCTCCTGCGCCTCGCCGAGGCCCGGCCGGCCGGCTGACCAGGGGACTGGCCCGCCGACTGGCCGCTCGGGCCGCCGATCCGGTCCGGCGCCGCAGCCGCAGGACGCGAGGGTCGGGGCCGTCGATCGCGAGCTGCGCCGCCCCGACCGACGATGTGCGCTTCTACCCAGCGATCGGGCATCTGTGCTGGGCCCGATGACTGGGTAGCCGTCGAGAGGCCGGCAGCCACGCGGCACGGGGCATGCGGCACGGGGCACGGGGCACGGGGCACGGGGCACGCGGTACGGGACACGGCTCGGGACGCACGCACGCGACCGTCCGAATCCGGACAACTCTGCACTTGTATGTCATGTGACCAGCATCTAGGGTTCAGGTTGTTAGCGTTCACATCGACGTGAAGGGTTCATAGATGAGCCGACGAACGACTGCCAGGTTCGGAGCCGCCCTCGTGGCCGGCGCCCTGGTCACCGTCCCGCTCGCGGCGGGCGCGCTCGCCGCCGATGCCAGCACCGGCGCCGCCGTCACCAGCACGGCTGCCACCACCGCCGGCATCGGCGCCACGAACGACGGCACCACCGCCACGAACGACGGCACCGCCGCCGCCGTCGCGCAGGTCGCCGGAGCCGCCGGGACCGGGGGCGGGGGGCCCGAGGACGACTACGCCCCGCGGTCCCTCCCGTTCGCCCTGCCGGGCTTCAAGGAGCAGGAGTTCGACGGCGCACTCCTGGTCGGCGAGGGGCACGCGCGGTTCTCGTTGGCGTTCAACATGGTGACGCCGCAGGGCCGCGTGCTCGACGACAACATGGTCCCGTGGATCAAGCGGATCGGGACGGTCACGCCCGACGGCTCGTACTACGAGATCGACATGACCACGGACAACCGGAACATCACGCCGGAGACGATCGGCGCGCTGCGCGCCGTCCTCGCGCACCCCGAGGACTGGTCCGAGGCGGAGGTCGCGAAGGCCCGCGAGCAGCTGCCGGTCCAGGAGGCCGCGTACGAGGCGGCCGTGCGCGACACCCGCACCGTCCGGCTGCGGTTCTCGACCACGGACGACGGCGAGATCGTGGGCTCGGCGACCGCCCTGACCGACGACACCGAGGTGTTCCTGCAGGCCAGCCCGCCGTGGGCCGAGCCCAGCACGTACCGCCCGGAGGGGGAGCGCTCGATCGTCGCGACGTCGGCGGGCGTGCGGGACGCGTCCCAGGTCGGCAGCTTCCGGCTCGACTCGACCGAGACGCCCGAGGAGACCACCGGCTACGCGAACGTCGCCGAGCTGCTCAAGGGCCTGGCCGGCAAGGAGTACGCGGCGGGCGAGGGCGCCGTCGCGCAGCGGTACGCGCTGGACAAGGGCGAGACCGTCGCGTTCCAGGCCGCGGTCTCGACCGAGGCGCCGGAGCGCTCGCGCCTGAGCACGCGGGACGTGACGCGGATCCTGGACCGCGCCGAGGCGCGGGCCGACGACGACACGCTCCACGGCCGCGGCCCGACCGGCCAGGCGGCGACGTACCTGCGCGACGCGATGTCGCTGAACGACAACTGGGACGAGAAGTACGACCGGTCGTTCGTCATGTGGGGCCTCGGCGGCGGTGGTGACGACATCTTCCTGGGCTGGGACTCCGCCTGGGACGCCATCACCGAGCTGAGCGTCGACCCCGCGACGGCGCTCGACCACATCCGTGACTTCTACGACCAGAAGGGTCCGCGCTACGACCAGCTCCACGCCGGCCCGATGCACACCTACGCCGCCTGGCGGGCGTACACGCGCACGGGGGACCGCAGCATCCTGGAGCTCGTCTACCCGATCATGACGCGGTACATCGAGCGGATGCCGGAGTTCGACACCGACCAGGACGGGCTGCTGGAGAGCCCATGGGTGGAGGAGCGGCGGGGCGGCCGCGGCAACCACCTCGGCCTGGACGACAGCCCGCAGTACTGGAACTACGTCGAGGTCCCGCGCGACGGCGGCACCGACACGCGCGAGAACACCAACCTGACCGACGTCGCGCTCAACTCCTACTACGGGCTCATGGCCGAGAACCTGGCGCAGATGGCCACGGTGCTCGGCGACACCGCCGGGGCGGAGCGGTACGCCGCGCTGCACGAGCGGCTCGAGGTGCGCATGAACGAGCACCTGTGGAACGAGGAGCGCGGCCTCTACCTCAACCGGTACCTCGACGGGAGCTGGGAGCCGACCAACACGCCCACGGTCTTCTACCCGCTGTTCGGCGGGCTGGCGACGCCGGAGCGTGCGGAGATCCTGGTGCGCGACCACCTGGAGAACCCGGAGGAGTACGGCGGCGAGTTCGTCATCCCGAGCGTGGCGCGCAACGACCCGGCGTTCTGCGCCGGGCGCGCCAACGAGTCGACGGTGGCCTACCGGTACTTCCAGTCGCCGGGCGAGGAGGACTCCTGCGAGGAGTGGCAGGGCGCCGCCTGGCCCCCGATGAACGCCACCGTCTACGACGGCCTCAAGCGGTACGGCCTGGACGAGGCGGCCGCCGAGGTGGCCACGAAGTCGACGGCGATGTGGCTGACCTCCTACAAGGAGATCGGCTGGTTCCCGGAGTACTTCGACCCCGAGCCCGGCCAGGTCATCAACTCCGTGGCCACGGACACCGCGTGGCGCACGTACTCGTGGTCCAACCTGATGCCGCTGATGAGCACGCAGGAGCTCATCGCGGACGAGCCGTGGGGCGACGCCGACGGCTTCCGCTTCGGCACGCTCGGCCTGCCCGGCACCAACACCGTCTCGGAGGTGCCCCTGAAGGGACACGCGTGGTCCGTGACGGCGGGTCCGCGTACGACGACGCTGGAGCGTGACGGCCGCACGGTGGTGCGCGCCGAGGGCGGCCGGATCGTCGCCCGGGACGTGGTGCTGGACGCCGTCCGCGGCGGGAGCTCGATGGACGTCACGACGACGGCCCGCACGACGATCACGGTGACGGTCCCGGGCGCCCGCCCGCACACCTTCCACGTCACGAAGGGCGACACCCACCTCACCTGGTGAACCACCCCCGACTCGGACCGCACCGTTGAGTGCTGGATCTTCGCCCTTTTCTGTGTGCCAGAAGGGCGAATACCCAGCACTCAACGGTGCGGTGGGCGGGTGGTTCGGGCTAGACGACGATGCCGAGCAGCAGGACCACCAGCAGGGCCACGACCGAGAGCACCGACTCCATGAGCGACCAGGTCTTGAAGGTCTGGCCCACGGTCATGCCGAAGTACTCCTTGACGAGCCAGAACCCGGCGTCGTTCACGTGGGAGAGGAACACCGAGCCCGCGCCGATGGCGAGCACGAGCAGCGCGGCCTGGGTGGGCTCCAGCCCGGCGGCCAGGGGCGCCATGATGCCCGCGGCCGTGATCGTCGCGACGGTCGCCGAACCGGTGGCGATGCGGATGAGTGCCGCCACGAGCCACCCGGCCAGCAGCGGGGTGATCCCGGCGTCGGCGATGCCGGACGCGATCACGTCGCCGACACCCGAGTCCACGAGCGTCTGCTTGAAGCCGCCGCCCGCGCCCACGATGAGGAGGATCCCGGCGATCGGGGCGAAGGAGGAGCCGACGAGGTCGCCGAGCTGCTGACGCGTGCGGCCGACGGCGGTGCCGAACGCGACCAGCGCGAACAGCGACGTGATGAGCAGCGCCACGAGCGGCTCGCCGAGGAACTCCAGCACGGTGCCGTAGCCGGTCCCGGTGGCGCCCGCGATCTCGACGACGGACCGCGCGAGCATCAGGATCACGGGGAGCAGCACGACCAGGACCGAGATGCCGAACGAGGGCTTGCGCAGCGTGGTGGTGCCGGTGGTGGCATCCGTCGCCGTCGCGGTGGTCCCGGCGCCGCCGGACGACGGCGAGCCGCCGGTGCCGCTCGTAGCCGTGCCGCCCGCGGCGCCGTCGGACATGCCGAGGACGGTGGTGGGCGGGTCGAGCCGCACCCAGCGGGTGAGCGGGATGGCGAGCAGCGGTCCGGCGATGATCACCGTCGGGACGGCGACCAGCAGGCCGAGGCCGAGCGTGAGGCCCAGGTTCGCGCCGAGCGCGTCGATCGCGAGCAGCGGCCCGGGGTGCGGCGGCACCAGGCCGTGCAGCGCGGAGAGCCCTGCGAGGGCGGGGATGCCGACCAGCACGGGGTTGGCGCGCATGCGGCGCGCCACGATCATCACGACCGGGATCAGCAGCACCACGCCGACCTCGAAGAACAGCGGGATGCCGACCACGAACGCGATGAGCGCCATGGCCCAGGGCAGACGCCGCACCGGCGTCCGGTCCAGGATCGTGTCGACGATCCGGTCGGCGCCGCCCGAGTCGATGAGCAGCTTGCCGATGATCGCGCCGAGCGCGATGAGCACGCCCACGCCCGCGACGGTGGACCCGAGGCCTGCCGTGAAGCTGGTGAACGTGTCCGTGAGGCCCACCCCGGCCACGATCGCGAGCACGCCCGAACCGAGGACCAGTGCGAGGAACGGGTGCATCTTGAGCCAGACGATGAGCCCGACGATGACGACGATGCCGATGAGCGCGGCGAGGACGAGCTGCGGGGTCGAGGCGGTCGGGGCGGCGTCCGCCGCGGCGGAGACGGTGGTGGAGATGGCGGTGTCGAGCATCAGTCGTCCTCTCCCAGGAGGTGCAGGATCTCGTCGACGATCTGGTCCGGGCGCGGCGAGACGTCCACGGAGAACCCGGGCTCGTCGTCGGCCAGCGGCTCCAACGCGGCGAGCTGGCTGTCGAGCATCTCGGGCTTCATGAAATGCCCGGCGCGTCCCTGGATGCGGGTGCGCAGCAGGTCGTACGAGCCGGTGAGGTGCACGAACTGCACGCTGCCGGTCGTCCCGCCGCCGTTCGTGTCGCGGCCCGCCGTCTCCAGCAGGTCGCGGTAGCTGCGGCGCAGGGCGCTGCACGGCACCACCGCGCTGCGCCCCTCGTTCAGCTCCTTGGCGAACCAGTCGCGGATGCCGCGCAGCCAGGGCCAGCGGTCGTCGTCGTCCAGGGGGTGGCCCGCGGCCATCTTGGCGACGTTCTCCGGCGAGTGGAAGTCGTCGCCCTCGGCGAACGACGCGCCGAGGCGCCCGGCGAGCAGGGCTGCGACGGTGGTCTTGCCCGAGCCGGCCACGCCCATCACGACGATGGCACGGGGTGCGGGATCGGTCCCGGCAGGCCCAGCCGGGCCGCCGCTTGTCTCGGTCGAGAACATCGCTGTCTCGGTGACGTCTGTGTCCATGGCACCTATCTTCACCCATTGATGACACCATTCGTGCGTGATTCATGTCACCAATGGTGTGACCAATCCGCCGGTCGGGATGGCGCCAACTAGGCTGTGAGGATGCCCCCAGTGCTGCACAGCCCCGTCCTCGACGCCCTGGGCCGCCGCATCACCGCTGGTGAGCTGCCGGCCGGCGCAGCGCTGACGCTCGACGGGATCGGCAGCGAGTTCGGGGTGTCCCGCACGGTCGCGCGCGAGGCGATGCGGCTGCTCGAAGGCCTCGGCCTGGTCCGGTCCGGCCCCCGCGTGGGCATCGTGGTGCTGCCCCACTCGGCCTGGAACGTGCTCGACCCCCGGGTCATCGCGTGGCGCCTGGACGGCCCGGGCCGCACGTCGCAGCTGCGTTCGCTCACCGAGCTTCGCCAGGCCGTCGAGCCGCGGGCGGCGGCCGGGGCGGCCCGCGGGGCGACGGCGGAGGTCCGCGACGAGCTGGTCGCCACCGCCGGACAGATGCGCAAGCTCGGCGAGGCGGGCGAGGGCGACAGTGCGGAGTTCCTGGCGCTCGACATCCGCATGCACGAGCTGCTCCTGCGCTCCAGCGGCAACGAGCTGTTCACCGCGCTCGCCGACGTCGTCGCCGTCGTGATCTCCGGGCGCATCCACCTGGGCCTCATGCCCGCCTATCCCGTGCCGGAGGCGCTCGATGCGCACGAGGCGGTGGCCCGGGCGGTTGCAGCGGGCGACGCCGAGGCCGCCGAGGAGGCGATGGCGCGCATCGTCCGCGAGGTGCGCGGTGCGCTCGACGACACGTCGGCGCCCGCGCATCCTGCTCAGGCCTGACCGCCGAACCAGCTCTCCTGCGCGGCGTCCAGGCCTGCGGTGGCGTCCCAGTCCTTGATGGGCTCGGAGAACTCCCACTGGTAGCCGAAGGGGTCGACGCACTCGAACACCCGGTCGCCCCAGGCCTCGTCGGCCGGCTCCGACGTGATGGTGCAGCCGGATGCCCGGCAGTAGTCGTAGCTCGCGGCCAGGTCCTCCACACCCAGGCCGATGGCCACGCCGAGCCCGCGCGGGCCCCGCTGGGTGAGCCGTTCGCGCTCGCTGTCCGGGAACGGCATGCCGACCAGGGCGTCGACGATCAGCTGCACCTCGCCGCGCGCCAGGATCGTCATCACCGGACCGCCGTCGGGGCCCGGGATCGAGCCCACCTCCCCGAAGCCGAAGCCTCGGTAGAGCTCCGCCGCCGCGACGACGTCGCCCACCCGCAGACCCACCCGGAATGCTGCTGCTACCACTGGTGCCTCCCTGACTCCGTTGCCGTCCGTGTGCTCGCCGCGCCATTTGGGTACGGCGTACGCAAACTATAGTCGACGACGCCGGCGCGCTGCGCGGGCGACGAGCCGGAGGAGGCGACGCATGGGAGACGCGGGCGACGAGCGGGACCGGGTGCGGACCCTGGACCTGCTGTGGGGCACGCGGGTGTCCTCCGGGCTCGGGCGCAAGCCCGGGCTGGGGCTCGACCGGATCGTGGCGGCGGGCGTGGAGGCCGCCGACGACGGAGGCCTGGACAGCCTCTCGATGCGGCGGGTCGCCGACCGGCTGGGTGTGGGTGCCATGTCGCTCTACCGGCACGTGCGGGACAAGGCGGAGCTGCTCGACCTCATGGTCGACCGGGTGCTCGCCGAGGTTCGCTACGACGCCGTCGGCGGGGCGGACGGCGTCGGCGGGGCGGACGGCGTCGGGCCGGACGGCGTCGGGCCGGACGACGCGGGCGACGCCGGCGACGGGAACGCCTGGCGCTCGCGGCTGGAGCGGGTCGCTCGCGCGAACCGGGCGCTCTACGAGCGGCACCCGTGGCTGCTGGGCCGCTTCGAGAGCCGGCCCCCGCTCGGGCCGGGGACGATCGCCAAG
This sequence comes from Promicromonospora sp. MEB111, assembly GCF_030209445.1. Classification (GTDB taxonomy): domain Bacteria; phylum Actinomycetota; class Actinomycetes; order Actinomycetales; family Cellulomonadaceae; genus Promicromonospora. The sequence continues at coordinate 199,427 of NZ_JARVSD010000016.1, read as the reverse complement.
TACGATGCCGAGCTGCGCGCCGTCGACGGGATCGGGCTGTCCGACGTCGAGATGGACCTCGTGCTGACCCTGGTGCTGGGTTACGCCCGTGATGCCACGGCCGGCCTGCTCGCGTGGCGGTCGCTCCCCGAGCGATCCGGCCAGGACGACGCGGAGTGGTGGTCGGCGCACGAGCCACACATGGCGCGGGTCCTGGGGGACCGCTACGCGCTGGCCGCGCGGGTCGGGACCGCCGCGACCGTCCGGTACGGCGGCCTGCACGACGCCGAGCGTGTCTGGGAGTTCGGCCTGTCGCGGGTCCTGGACGGGATCGAGTCCTTCGTCGGGCGCGCCCGGTCGTAGGTGCCCGGTCGCAGGCCGCCCGCCGGGGGAGTCCTAGATCGCGGCCAGCAGCGGCAGCCGGACGGCGGGCGGCAGCGGCGCGACGTCGGGCCGGGCGCTGATCGACTGGATCTGCAGCGCCGCGAACCGGCGGGAGGCGGCGACAGCGGCCTTGCGGGACGAGGCCCGGATGCCGGAGTTCGCCATGATCAGCATGATCAGGTCGTCGAGCACGAAGTCGCGGCGCAGGCCGCCGGAGTCCTTCGCGCGCTGGATGAGCTCGGCCAGCGACCGCAGGGTGTGCGTGCGCTCGCGGGCGAAGTCGACGGCCTTGGGGAACGCCGTCACGAACGCGGCCGTGAAGCCGCGGTCCAGGGCGTGCATCACGCACACCTCCTCGATCACCGCGCCGAGCCCGTGCCACGGATCGGGGTCGGCCAGTCCCTGCTCGACGATCCTCGAGCAGGTCGCCATCTGCTCGCCGAACGCCTCGGTGACCAACGCCTCCTTGGTCGGGAAGCGCCGGTACAGCGTCGCCGGCCCGACGCCGGCGCGCCGGGCCAGCTCTCGCATCGGGACGTCGATCCCGTGCTCCGCGAACGTCGCGCGCGCCACCTGGAGGATGCGCTCGCGGTTGTCGCGCGCGTCGGACCGCAGCTCGCGCGCCGGGTACGGTTCGAGGGCCTCGGGCGGCGCGGTCTCGTGGTGTGTGATGTTCGAGCTCGAGGTGTTCAAGTTCGGGGATTCGGGGTGCGCGGCCTCTTGGTGTGTGATGTCCACGGACGCGGTGCCCGGGTGCTGGGTCATGACTCTCGCTTCGCCGAAACGGACGGGGTGTTCCACTCGCGCGATCATCATCGCACCCGGACCTGCACCGGCCGGACCGCAGAAAAACGACCATGCACCTGCTGCCAGCCGCGAGCTCCGGTTGGCAGCAAGTGCATGGTCGTTTCCGCCGCCGCGGGGCGGTCAGCGGCAGAAGCCGGCGACAGCGGCCCAGCGGCGGCCGTCAGTTCTGCAGCAGCACCTTGATCGCGCGCCGCTCGTCCATGGCGCGGTAGGCCTCCGCGACCTCCGACAGCGGCAGGGTCAGGTCGAAGACCTTGCCCGGGTCGATCTCGCGCTTCCACACCAGGTCCAGCAGGTGCGGCAGGTAGGCGCGGACCGGCGCGACGCCGCCGTGGATGCCCTTGTTGCCCCAGAACAGCGTGTCGGTGGGCAGGTCGCCGTGCGGCACGCCGACCAGGCCGATCATGCCGCCCGGCCGGACCAGCTCCACCGACTGGGCCCGGGCCTCCGCGGTGCCCACGCACTCCAGCACCGCGTCCGCGCCGATGCCCTCGGTCAGCTCCAGCACCTTGGCGAGGCCCTCCTCGCCGCGCTCGGCGATGATGTGGGTCGCGCCGAACTCCTCGGCCACCTTCTGCCGCGACGCGTGCCGGCTCATCGCGATGATCGTGGTGGCACCGAGCTGGGCCGCGGCCAGGACGCCGCTCAGCCCGACGGCGCCGTCGCCCACGACCACGACGCTCGACCCCGGTCCGACCCTGGCCGAGACGGCCGCGTGCCAGCCGGTGCACATCACGTCCGACAGGCTCAGCAGGCTGGGGATCAGGTCGGCGTCCGGCTCGCCGGGGGTGGCGAGCAGGGTACCGTCCGCGTTCGGGATCCGGATCTTCTCGGCCTGGCAGCCGTCGTAGCCGCCGCCGTGCAGGCAGTTGGCCTGCATGCCCTTGCGGCACACCGCGCACGTGTTGTCGCTGTGCAGGAACCCGCCGACCACGAAGTCGCCGGGCTTGACGGTGGTGACGTCGGCGCCGACCTGCTCGACGACGCCGACGTACTCGTGGCCGATCGGCGTGGGCCGCTTGACCTCGGAGATCCCGCGGTAGCGCCAGAGGTCCGAACCGCACACGCAGGCGGCGACGGTCCGGATGACGGCGTCGGTCGGTTCGACGACGGCGGGGTCCGTCCGCTCCTCGAAGCGGACGTCCCCGGCTCCATGAATGATTGCTCCTCGCATGCTCCCATTCAACACGCGCCGTGCGGATGAGGGAGTGTCTGTCGTTACCCCTCGCCCGGTCCGACTGCTCGGCCGGTCCGACTGCGCGGACCGGCCGCGCGGCGGGCTCAGCCGCGCGCGGCGTGCACGACGTCGGCCAGCGGGGTGGCGGGACGACCCAGGAGGCGGTCCAGGTCGTCGCGGTCGGTCTGCAGGTCGCCGGCCGCGATCGAGGCGTCGAGCCCGGCCACGAAGCCGGCGGTCCCGGCGTCGAGGCCGACCTGCTGGAGCTCGGCCGCGTAGTCGGCCACCGACAGGTCGCGGTAGGCCACCGCGGTGCCGGTGACGTCGCTGATCGTCGCCGCCAGCTCCGTGAAGGTGAACGCGGGCCCGCCCAGCTCGTGGACGACGACGGGCGCGCTGCCGTCGGTGGTCCCGGAGCCGGCCCCGGAGCCGGCCGCGTCGTCGGCCAGCAGGGCGGACGCCGCCGCGCCGGCGTAGTCCGCGCGCGGGGCGGCCGAGACCTTGCCGTCCGCCACTGCCCCGACGATCTCTCCGCGCTCCAGGTACTCGGCGAGCCGCTCGGTGTAGTTCTCGGTGTACCAGCCGTTGCGCAGCAGCGTGACCGGGACGCCCGACGCGCGCAGCACCTGCTCGGTGGCCTGGTGCTCCCCGGCGAGCGGGTTGGTGGTGTCGTCCGCGTTGAGGATGCTCGTGTAGGCGATGCGCTCGACGCCGGCGGCCTTCGCGGCGTCGATCACCGCGGTGTGCTGCGGCACGCGCGCACCGGGCTCGCTGCCGGAGACGAGCAGCAGCCGCTGCACCCCGGCCAGGGCGCCGGGGAGGGTCTCGGGCCGGTCGTAGTCGCCCTCGCGGACCTGCACGCCGCGCTCGGCGAGGTCGGCGGCCTTCTCGGGCGTGCGGGCGATCGCGACGACGTCGGCGGCGGGCACGCCACGGGACAGCAGCTCCTCGACGACGAGGCGGCCCAGGTGTCCGGTCGCCCCGGTGACGGCGTAGGTGGTCATGGTTCTCTCCAGTTCGCGGTGCGGGTAGTTGGTCAGTTGCCAACGGATAGCACTAACGAATCGAAAGTACACCACATTCCGAGTGTGCGCGGTACCCTGGGGCCGTGAGCATCACCGACCTGGAACCCGCCGACCTGCCGGGCGACGGCCCGAGCGGGCCGCCGCAGGAGCTGGTGACCGACGTCTTCGCGCGCGGTTGCACCTCCCGGGCGGCCTTCGAGGTGGTCACGTCCAAGTGGGCCTCGCTCGCGCTGCTCGCGCTGGGGGAGGGCAGCTACCGGTTCAACGCGCTGCGCCGCCGCGTCGAGGGGGTCAGCGAGAAGATGCTGTCCCAGACGCTGCAGGCCCTGGAGCGGGACGGCATGGTCACGCGTGACGTCGTGACCACCATCCCGCCCCGCGTGGAGTACGGCCTGACGCCGCTGGGGGAGCAGGTCGCGCAGCGCCTGCGCGCGCTCGCCGACCTGCTGGAGGCCACGGCGGCGGCGTCGGCCCGGGAGGCGGCCGGGGGCGCCGGCCCGGACGAGGATGCCGACGGCGACGGCGACGGCGTGCGGGAAGCCGGCCGCAGCCGCTGAGCCGGCGAGCGCGGCCGGTGCCGCGCGACAGGTCCTGCGCGGCTGCTGCTGCGCCCCGCTACTGCACGCGCGAGACGTGGTAGTGGCTGATGAGCCAGCTTCCCTCCTCGTGGACCGCGACGACGGTGAGAAAGACGTTCACCGGTCCGCCGGGGCGGTGGAAGGCGACCGCGGCGTAGCCGAGGGCTGCGTGGTCGCCCAGGGCGCTGGTGCGGACCAGGGTGTAGTCCGCGGTGAGACCCGCGGGCTGCTTGCCGTAGTACGCCGAGACGGCGTCCCGCCCGAAGGAGGGTTCGGGGTCGAAGCCCTGGAACAGGGCGTCCTCGGTGAACTGGGCGGCGATGTGCGCCAGGTCGCGACGGCGGATCCCGTCGGACCACCGGTCGAGCAGCGCGGAGATCACCGCGGTGGCGTCGCCGAAAGCCGTGTCGCCAGGAGCCGTGTCGCCGGGCTGGATCGCGTAGCGCTCGTTCGTGTCGTGCTCGCTGGTGTCGTGCTGAACCATGATTCCTTCTCCTCGTCCCGGTCCGGGGGCCGGTGCGCTGCGTGGCCGTGATGTCCGGCCGGGGGTGTCGGCCGGGCTGCCCGGCCGAGCGCGGGGCGGCCCGGGTGGGCCGCCCCGGGCGGGTCAGTGGCCCGCGATCTGCCCGCCGTCGACGTGCAGGAACTCGCCCGTGACGAAGGGTGACTGCTCCAGGTAGAGGACGCCGCGGGCGACGTCGTCCACCTCGCCGATGCGCCCCAGCGGGTGCAGGCCGGCGAGCGTCTCGTGGGTCTCCTCGGGGTGGAGCGGGGTCTTGATGACGCCGGGGGAGACGGCGTTGAAGCGGATGCCCTCGGCCGCGTACTCGATGGCCAGGGCGCGGGTGGCCGAGGCGATCCCGCCCTTGGTCACGGAGGCGAGCGCGGACGGGAACACCGACAGCGCGCTCTCGACGAGGGTCGTGGTGATGCTCACCACGTGGCCGCCGCCGGCCGCCTGCATGAGGGGGATCGCCCGCTGCGTGAGGTGGAAGAAGCCGGCGACGTTGATGCCGACCATGGTCTCGAGGTCCGCGGCGGTGTACTCGGTGAACCGCTTGGCGATGAACACGCCCGCGTTGTTCACGACCGTGTCGACGCGGCCGAAGCGCTCGACGGCGGTCTTGATGATCCGGTCCGCGGTCGCGGGGTCGGAGATGTCTCCGCTGACGACGGCGAGGTCGTCGGCCTCGTCCCGGTCGATGGAGCGCGAGTTGGCGACGACGGCGTACCCGAGCTGGCGGTACGCGTCGACCAGGCCGGCGCCGATGCCCTGGGACGCTCCGGTGATGACGGCAACCTTGCGAGTGCTCATGGTCTTCTTTCCTTTGTAGACGGTCGGTCAACTACTGGGGTTCCCATTTATAGTTGACCGGTCGTATGCTGTCAACATGCCGAGAAGCTCAGATGGTCGTGAACGCCTGATCGAAGCGGGCGTGGAACTGTTCTCCCAGCGTCCCTACGGTTCGATCGGCGTCGCGGAGCTGTGTGCGCGCGCCGGCGTGAACAAGGGGTCGTTCTACTACTTCTTCCCGTCCAAGGAGGCGCTTGCGCTGGCCGTGATCGACCGGCACTGGTCGTGGCAGAAGGGCGTGTGGACCGGGATCCTCGACGGCCCCGGCACCATGCTCGAGCGGCTGCGCGGGCTGTTCGACGCCACCGCGCAGATGCAGGTCGACGCCTTGACGGGTACCGGCTGGGTCGCGGGCTGCCTGTTCGGCAACCTCGCCCTGGAGGTCAGCTCCCAGAACGAGCCGGTGCGGCTGCGCCTGCAGGAGATCTTCGACGAGCAGATCGAGATGATCTCGGCCCGGCTCGCCGCGGCCGTCGAGTCCGGGGACGTCCAGCCCCTGGCCGACGGCGTCGACGGGGCCGCCAAGGCGATCGTCGCCCAGCTCGAGGGGCTCGTGCTCTTCGCCAAGGTGTTCAACGACCCGTCGCAGCTCGACGCGCTCTGGCGGAACAGCCTGGCGCTCCTGGGCCTGACGGCACCGGCCGCCGCCTGACCGCAGCTCGCCCGACCGCCACTCGCCCCACCGTCTGCCGCCCGGCGTCGGGGCGTGTGCACTACGCTGCGCGCGTGACAGATCAGGACATGACGGGCGCGGCCGCGGGCGGCGCCGCGCCGGTCCTCTCGCCCGACGCGCACCGGCTGGACCTCGGGCGGCTCGGCGCGATCACCCTCGTGGTCGGCATCCTGCTGACCGGCCCGCTCGGCTGGGCGTGCGGCTACGCCGTCGTGACCGACCCCGACCCCGCCGCCAAGTGGATCGCCGGGTTCTTCGGCCTGCTGTTCGGCGGCCTGTGCGTGCTGTTCATCGCCTCGTTCTGGCGGGTCACCCGGCCGCGCGGCATCGTGGTCGACGTCGCGGGCATCTGGTTCTGGCACGGCACGTCCTGGGACCTGGTCCGGTGGACCCAGGCGGAGCGCATCGGGCTGGCCTACGAGCTGCCGCCGGAGCTGCCCACGATCGGCGGGCCCGTCGACCACCTGAAGGCCAAGGTGAGCGGCTGGGTCAAGGGCAAGGTCTTCGGGGCCCTGCGCGTGACCGACAAGCGGGGCATCGCGCTGGAGATCGTGCCGATGCGGGAGGAGGAGCCGGCCGGGATGCCGCGGCTGCGGCGCTACCGCGCCAAGGGCTCCGTCGGTGGTTCGACGCCGGCGCCGTGGCGTGTCCCGCTGCCCGCCGGGTACCACTCCTTCGAGCACCTGGTCGCCGCCGGCGAGCGGTTCGGCGGGCACACCTGGGAGGGCTGGTTCCGCCGGCAGTGGACCGGCGGCGCGGGTCGCGGGCCGCGCGCGACGGACTGACCCGGCCTACCTGACCCGCGCGCGACGGACTGACCCGGCCTACCTGACCCGCGCGCGTCCCGGCTCCACCAGGTCGAGGCCCCACGTCTCCCGGACCAGCAACCGTCCCGAGTCGGTCACGTCCAGGCCCCGTCCGGACCGGTGCCGGGTCACCCAGCCGGCGTCGAGGAACCGCGTACCGACGGCGGAGCCGAGCGCCCCGGCCAGGTGCGGCCGGCGCTCGGTCCAGTCCAGGCAGGCCCGGGTGGTGGGGCGCCGGGCGGTGACGGCGCCGTCGACGTCCACCCCGAGCTCGCGCAGCCCGACGGCGCCCGCGTCGGTCAGGGCGAGCTCGTCGCGCCCGGCGAGCCAGCCGGACCGCACCCAGGCGTCCGTCAGGCCGGTGCCGAGGCGTCCGGCGAGATGGTCGTAGCAGAACCGCGCGGCGGCCAGGTACTCGGCCCGACGGCTGCGGCGGTACCCCGAGACGGGCGCGGCGTCGGCCAGCACGCCGAGGGACTCCAGCGCGGCCGCGACGTCCTGGCCCGCGAGGGCGTAGTAGCGGTGCCGACCCTGCGTCCGGGCGGTCACGAGCCCGGCGTCGACCAGGACGGTCAGGTGCTCCGAGGCGGTCGAGGCGCTCACGCCGGCCGCCGTCGCCAGCTCGCCCGCCGGACGACTGGTCCCGTCCAGGAGCAGGTTGAGGAACACGGAGCGCGCCGGCGTGGACAGCGCCCGGCCCACCACGGTGAAGTCTCGGTCCCGGGCCATCGCCCGACGGTATGGCGCGGACGTTTCGGCGTCCACCGAAGGGTTTCCGACCTACGGTCCCGGCATGAGCCAGCCACCCAGCACGCCGTCCCACCCCTACGCCACCCGCCTGCACTGGGCCGGTTCCACCGGCGGCGGCATCCGCTCCTACTCGCGCGACCACGTCGCGACCGCCGCACCCGCCACCCCCGTGGTCGAGCTGAGCGCCGACTCCGCCTTCCGCGGGGACCCCGACCGGCTCAACCCCGAGCAGCTCGTGGTGATGGCTGCGTCGTCGTGCCAGATGCTCTCCTTCCTCGGCGCCGCCGCCCGCGCCGGGGTGGACGTGCTCGCCTACGACGACGATGCCTCCAGCCACCTGGACCTGACCGCCGCGCCCCAGCGCCTCGGGACGATCCGCCTGGCCGTGACCGTCCGCGTGGCCGCCGGGACCGACGAGGCGCTGGTGCGGGACCTGGCCGAACAGGCGCACCACGCCTGCTACGTGGCCGCCTCGCTGGCGGTCCCCGTCGAGGTCAGCCTGGCGGTGACGGTCGGATGAAGGGGCACCTGCGGGACCTGGAGGTCCGCCTGCCCGACCGCCCCGGGGCGCTCGCGGACCTGGGCGAGGCCCTCGGTGCGGCGGGCGTCAGCCTGGAGGGCGGCGGCGTCTTCACGATGGGCGACGTCGCGGTCGCCCACTACCTGGTGCACGACGGCGCCCGCGCGCTCCGGGCGGTCACGGCGGCGGGGCTCGGCCCGGCGGTGGTGCGCGACGTCGTCCTCGCCCGGCTGGACCAGGAGACTCCCGGCCAGCTCGGCACCCTTGCCCGGCGCCTGGGCGACGCCGGGGTCGACGTGCGGGTCCAGTACAGCGACCACGTGGGCAACCTGGTGCTGCTGGTCGCCGACGACGACGTCGCGGCCTGCCGGGAGACCGTCAGGAGCTGGGGGCGGCGCCGTCAGGCCGTCGGCCGCGAGAGGTGACCGCGGGATGCGACTGCGGCGCCGCCAGGACCTGGCCCGACGGCCCGGCGAACACACGCCTCAGCGGACGGGTACGCCCACCAGCTCCGCCGAGCGGTCCCAGAGCCGGCGGGCCAGGTCCGCGTCGAGCGCCTGGGGGTGGGTGCGGCGGGCCACCCGGCCGCGCTCGTAGTACGCGCCCGACTGCCAGTCGACGCCGGGCTCGGTCTGCGCGAACCGGACGAGCTGTGCGGCGCCGCGCTCGGGCGTGGCCAGGACCAGCTTGCCGATCCGGCTCCGGTACAGGGGCCGCATGAAGCTGGTGCTCTCGGCCGCGAAGTTCGTCGCGACGCCGCCCGGGTGGAAGGCGACCGACGACAGGCCTCGCCCGTGGAACCGCCGGTGCAGCTCGGTGGTGAACAGGATGTTCTCGAGCTTGGCCGTGCCGTAGGCGAGGTGTGGCGTGAAGTCCCGGTCGTGGTCCAGGTCGTCCAGCTCGAGGTGGCCGAACAGCCGCGCGCCCGCGCTCGACGTCTGGATGACGGTCGCGCGGCTCGCCAGCAGCTTGTCGAGCAGCAGGTTCGTCAGCAGGAAGGGCGCCAGGTGGTTGACCTGGAGCGTCCGCTCGAAACCGTCCTCGGTCTTGGTCCGGTCACCCAGGATGCCGCCCGCGTTGTTGGCCAGGACGTCGATCCGGGGGTAGGTCTCGTCGAGCGTCGCGGCCAGCCGGTGGACGTCGGCGAGCCGGGCGAAGTCGGCCACGAGGTGGTCCGCGCCCAGCGGGCGGGCGACCAGCTCGGTCTTGTCCGGCGAACGCCCGACGACGACGACCTGGTGTCCGGCGCCGGAGAGCGCGCGGGCGGCCGCCGCGCCGATCCCGTCGCTGGCGCCGGTGATCACGATGGTCTTGCGAGCGGGGTTGTCCATGTGACACAGCATGCGTTGACTGGCACAGTGTGTCAACCACGGCGCATCGTGTAACCTCGACGCTCATGAACGAGGCGCGCACCGGTCTACGAGAACGCACGCGGCGAGCGATCCAACGGGACATCGCCGAGACCTCGGAACGGCTCTTCGTCGAGCGCGGCTACGACGCCACGACCATGGCGCACATCGCCGAGGCCGTCGGCATGTCCCGGCGCACGCTCTACCGGTACTTCGCGACGCGCGAGGAGATCGTCCTCGGCAAGCTCGATCTCGTGGCCGAGGACCTGCTGGCGACGCTGCGCTCGCGGCCCGCCGGCGAGCCGTTGTGGGTCTCCATGCGGCACTCGTTCGACCTGCTCATCGCCTACTTCGACGAGCCGCGCAAGGTCGAGTTCGCCGAGCCCATGCAGCGCGTCATCTTCGGCACGCCGGACCTCCTCGCGCGCTACCTGGAGAAGCTCGAACGGGTGCAGGGCGCGGCCGAGCAGGTCGTGCGCGAGCGCGCCGCGGCGGCGGGCCGGGCGTGGGCGGACGACGACCCCACGCCGCGCGCCGTCGTCGCCGCCGCGCTGGGCTGCCTCCTTGCGGCACAGCACGCCTGGCTCGCCGGAGGTGCGACGAAGTCGTTCGCGGACCTGGTGGACCAGGCCATGGGGGCCGTCGAGCCGCGGGCCTGAGCGTCCGAGGTCCGGGGGGGCGCCGGGCGCCCGAGGGTTCGCGGACGAATATCTGCCGCATTTCTCGCGGGTGAAGAACGCGCTGACCTGCGTGTTTCATGTCGACTGAATGCATACGTACACGAAAAGCCGGATAAAACCAGTTGAAGGAAGCGTTCAGCGTGCTCACACTCGTTGTCGGGTGACCGTCCAGGGGCGGCTCCGTCGACGAACTGCTCAGGAAACACACCAACACGGGGGTTGGCGATGTCCGAGGCACGTGCGCACCACCTTGTCAGCACCTGGTTGCTCCGACGCTGGCTGGCGCTGGCAGTAGCCGTCGGCTTCTCGGCGTCGTTGCTGATCGCCGTGGCACCGCTGGAACAGGCCGAGGCGGCGTCCGTGCCGCAGGCCGCCACGCCGGGGCAGGGCCCGGCGGACCGGGCGATGCCGGACGGTGTGCGGCGGTCGACCGGCTACGCCGAGGACGAGCGGCCGCCGGTGGTGCCGGAGGCCGTGCGGGCCGGGGGCGAGCCGGCCGAGGTGACGGCGACGGCGTGGCGAGCGCTGACGGCCCCCACCGCCACGAGCGCTCGCCCGAGCGCCGCCGCCGGAGGCTTCACCGGGATCGACCTGCGCCCGGGCTTCGTGCTCGGTGATACCTCGCTGGTCCTGTACTTCGACGGCGGCGAGGTCGATCCCGACTGGACCGCCGCCGTGGTGCGGCTGTACGAGGGGGACGAACAGACCGAGCAGGAGTCGGTGCGGCTGAGCCGCGCGGAGCTGGAGGGCCCGCGGTTCTGCGGCGGGGCCGAGTTCTGCCGCAGCTTCGGCGCCCAGGACGGCTGGGAGCTCGACGAGGACAAGAACTACTTCGTCACGGTCGCGGCGGTGCTGCCGGGCGGCGACGAGGTGGTCTCGGAGCCGTCGGGCGACTCCCGGCCGCGCGCGACGATCCTGCCGCCGGCGATCCCCGACGACCAGGCGGCAGGCTGCGGGTGCGGGAACGCGCTGGCCCCCACCGCCGTCGGGCAGGCGAAGCGCGGCGTGGGCGTCAACACGGGCACCGGCGCGTTCGTGCGGGTCGAGCGCGACCTGCAGATGGCCTCGTTCGGCATCCCGTTCGCCAGCGCCCGCACCTACTCCTCGGCGAACAACCGCCAGGGGCCGTTCGGCGTGGGCTGGGCCTGGTCGTACGACATGCGCGTCACCGAGACGGACGACGGCGTCATCGTGCGCGCCGAGGACGGCGCCGAGGCGCTCTACACCCCGGACGGCGACGGGTACACGCGCCCGCCGGGCGTGCGCTCGAACCTCCGCAAGGACGGCGACGGCTGGGCGCTGGTCACCCCTGGGCAGGTGCGGTACCGGTTCGACGCCGCGGGCCGGCTCGCGGCCGTGCTCAGCCCGCGCGACGACGGCGTGCGCCTGGCCTACGTCGAGGTCGACGACAGGGGCCGCGACAAGGGCCACGACGTGGACCGTGACGAGGTCAGGATCACCGACGCGTCGGGGCGTACCGCCGTCGCGCACCTGGCCGACGGGCTGATCGACAAGGTGGTGCTGCCGGACCGGCGCCAGGTGCGCTTCGAGTACGCCGACGGCCTGCTGGCGAAGGTGAAGGACGCCCGCGGGAACGTCTGGGAGTACCGGTACGACGCTGAGGGGCGCCTGGCCGAGGTGGTCGACCCGCACGACGTGGTCGCGGTGCAGAACGAGTACGGCACCGGCGGACGCGTCGTCGCCCAGCGCGACGGGGTGGGCGCCGAGATGACGTTCGCGTGGGACGCGGACAAGCAGGAGGCGCGCAGCACCGACGCCGACGACGTCTCCGTCTACGACGGCTACCGCGGCAACGTGCTGCTCTACAGCCAGCGCAGCACCGGCGACGCCGACAACCACCGGTACAACGCGCGGCTGGACCGCAACCTCGTGGTCAACGGCAACCAGTACCAGCACGTGGTCCGCTTCGACGCGCAGGGCAACCCCACGCAGGCCGTGGCGCCGCAGGGCTTCGACGAGAAGACGAGGTACGACGACCGGAACAACCCGATCGAGTTCACCGACGCGAACGGGAACGTCTGGAAGAACACGTACAACGCGTTCGACGAGCTGGTGCGCAGCGTCGACGCCGAGGGCAACGACATCACGCACGAGTACGACGACCGCGGCCTGCGCACTTCCACGACGGACCAGCGGGACAAGGTCACGCGCTACGAGTACCTGCCGGACGGCGAGGAGAACGCGGGGCTGCTGTCCGCCGTCGTCTCGCCGGAGGGGCGCCGCAGCGAGCTCTTCTACGACAGGACCGGGCGCCAGGTGGCGCAGACCGACCCGCGCGGCACCGCGGACCCGCGCGACCGCCGGCGCTACACCACCGAGACGCACTACGACGAGCAGGACCGCGTGGTCGAGGTCGAGGAGCCGGGCAAGACCCACGGCTGGCGGTCGGTGTTCGACGACGTGGGCCGGCTCGCCCGCGAGATCTCGCCCGAGGGCGTGGTCAGCAGGTACCACTACCTCGACAACGGCCTCCAGTCGAAGGTCGAGGCGGGCGGCCGGGTGCTCGTGTTCGGGTACACGGCGGCCGGCCGGCGCAAGTCCGAGGGCGTGCGGATGCGGGGCGACGACCTGACGACGTCGTACACGTACGACGCGAAGGGCCTGGTCAAGACCGTGACCTCGCCGCGCGGCAACGTGCCCGGCGCCGACCGGGCGGACTTCACCACGGAGTACTTCTACGACGCCAACGACAACCCGGTCCGGATGCGCATGCCGTACCCGGGCGGCGAGCACGTGGACCGCGACATCAAGGTCGACGCCCTGGACCGGACGACGGCGTCGATCAACGAGCTGAACAAGACGTCCAGCTTCGAGCGGAGCAACACCGGCCAGGTCAGCTCCGTGACGGACACCAAGGGCCGCACCACCACGATGGGGTACGACAAGAACGGCCGGCAGACGACGCGCACCGACGCCGGCGACAAGACGACGCGCACCGAGTACGACGCGGCGGGCAACAAGATCAAGGAGATCTCGCCGACCGGCGGTGTCACGACGTACGCGTACACCGACGACGGGCTGCTCGCGTCGGTGACGGAGCCGCGCGGCAACGTCGAGGGCGCCGACAAGGCGCGCTTCACCACCCGCTACGAGTACGACCTGGCGGGCAACCGGGTGCGCGAGATCGACCCGCTCGGCAACACGACGTCGACCACCTACGACGCGAACAGCCGCCCGACCGAGGTGACGGACGCGCGCGGCGGGACCACCTACGTGGCCTACCGCGACGACGACCAGGTGAGCCACGTGCGCCAGCCGGACGCGCCGAGGCTGCCGCTGTTCTCGCAGGCCTTCGCGACGGTGCTCGCGTACGACGACGACGGCCGCGTGGTCGGCGTGCGCGACCCGCAGGGCGGGCGCACGCAGGTCACCTACGACGACGCCGGCCGCCCGACGGCCACCACCGACCCGCTGGGCCGGACCACGCACGTGGGGTACGACGCCGAGTCGAACGCCGTCTCGAGCATCACGACGGACCGGCGCGAGGACCTGGACGACCTGAGCGATGCCGAGCGGGCCGAGCGCACGATCACCTCGGTGTACGACCTGCGCAGCCGGCTGACCAGCCAGCAGGTGGGTTCGGGCGGGCCCGCGTACACGTACGGGTACGACGCGAAGGACCGGACGACGTCGTACGGCGACCCGCTGGGTGTGCGCACCGTGACGTACGACGACGAGGACCAGATCACCAAGGTGGTCCGGGAGGAGGCGAACCAGGCCACCGAGACCTTCACCTACGGGTACGACCAGCGCGGCAACATCACCGACCGCACCTACCCCGACGGCACGACGATCACCTCGACGTACGACGACGACTCGCGGCTCGCCTCCACGACGGCGGCCGGCGGTTCGGTGGGCGCGAACAGCGCGCGCTGGGAGTACGCGTACGACGTCGCCGGACGCCGGACGGCGACGACGCTGCCGGCGACCACGGGCCTGACCGAGGAACGGGCGTACGACGACGCAGGTCGGCTCACCTCGATCGGCACCGAGCGCACCGGGGACCCGGTGGACGGCGTGCAGGACCCGGTGTCCGCGTTCGACCTGACGCTCGACGAGGTGGGCAACCCGACGAAGGTCATGACCACGCGCGGCGGCGTCACCGAGGGGGTCGCGTACGCGTACGACGACGCGAACCGTGTGACGGACGCCTGCTACGCGGCGCACGAGTGCGGACCGAGGAGCAAGGCCGCCGGCCGGATCTCGTACGAGTACGACCTGCTGGGCAACCGGACCGAGCAGAAGCGGACCGGCACGGCCGGCGACGACCTGACGCGGTACACCTACGACCACGCGAGCCAGCTGCTGCGGGAGGTCACGTTCGGCACCAAGGACGGCCGGCCGGACGTCGAGCGCAAGGAGTACGGCTACGACCTGCTGGGCAACCAGACACGCGCGGGCGACGACCGCCTCGAGTACAACCTGGACAGCACGCTGGCCCGGGCGACCGTGGGCGGGGTGCGGACGAACTACACCTACGACGCGACGCGGATGCGCCTGGACGCGATCACGGGTGTCGGCGCGGGCGCGAAGACCCGGCACTGGTCGTGGGACATCAACGGGTCGCTGGAGAACATCGCCGTCGACACCCTGACGGACGTGAACGGCGTGGTGCAGGGCCGGCAGGCCTTCGCCTACGGGCCCACGGACGAACCGCTCGCGCTGCTGGAGACGCAGGGCGGGGCGCACGTCTACACGCACGACTGGCTGGGCGGCGTGGCGAACATGCTCTCGGCCGACGGTCAGGTCGAGGAGGGGTACGACTACGACCCGTTCGGCAACCCGCGGCAGGGGGCGACGCTCGCCGGGGCGGTTGCCGAGGCGGCGGGGGGTGCTGCCGGCGAGGACGCCTCAGGCGACACGGCCTCTGGTGACGGAGCCTCGGCCGACGGCGCGACGCTGACCGGCGTCGGACCGCTGGCGGACGCCCGGCCCGGCGACACGATCAAGAACCCGATGCGGTTCGCGGGCGCGTACCTCGACCCGACGACGGGCGAGGGCAACTACGCGATGCGGGCGCGGAACTACGACCCGGGCACGGGGCGGTTCTCGTCGATGGACCCGGCGGGCGCGCAGCCGATCGGATCCTCGCCGTACGCGTACGCGGGCAACAACCCGATGGTGTTCACGGACCCGACGGGCGAGCGGGAGATCGAGGGTCCGACGGGCGGCGGCACCACCGAGAGCCCCACCGGCGCGGACACCACGTCCAACCCGAACGATCCCGGCGCGGAGGTCGAAGGCCCGAGCGCCGAGGACGTGGCCAAGGCGCAGCAGCTTCAGGGCAAGTCGATGCTCGACGTCATCCTGGAGGCCGGCGGGCAGATCCTCATGGAGTTCCTCGGGATCAACGACCTGATGAGCTGCCTGAACGGCGACCTCGGCGCGTGCGTGATGCTCGTCGTCGGTGCGCTGCCCTGGGGCAAGATCTTCAAGGCGGCGAAGATCGGTGAGGCCATCTACAAGGCCGGCAAGGCCGTGCTGACCTTCTCCAGCGAGCTGAAGTGGGCGCAGAAGATCCTCTCCGGCGCCAAGAAGGCGAAACAGGCCGCTGAAGCCGCGAAGGCGGCGGCCGCGAAGGCAGCCCGGGAGGCTGCGGCGAAGGCGGCCAAGGCGAAGGCTGCGGCGGACGCGAAGGTCAAACAGCTCGCGGCCCAGGCGAAGGCCAAGGCACGCGCTGACGCTGCGAAGAAGAAGGCTGACACCACCGGCAAGGGTGACACAGGAAAGGTCAACGAACCGGCGCCGAGCTGTCCGGTCAACAGTTTCCTGCCAGGCACTCTCGTCCTGCTAGCGAATGGTGCCCGAAAGCCGATTGAGAACGTCGAGCCAGGCGACGAGGTTCTGGCTGCCGGTGAGACGACCGGCGACCTGGCGGGCAGTCGTCTCGTCACCGCGCACATCACAGGCACTGGTGAAAAGAACCTGGTCACGCTCACGGTTGTGGACGCTGCCGGCGACAAACAGAAGATCGTGGCTACCGACGGGCACCCGTTCTGGAGCCCGGAGAAGCGGATGTGGGTCGAGGCGATCGATCTCCGGTCCGGCCAGTGGCTCAAGACCAGCGCCGGTACATGGGTCCAGGTGGTGCACGTCGACATCGGGCGCGAGCACGCGACGGTGCACAACCTCACCGTGGACCAGGACCACACCTTCTACGTGTCCTCGGGCGTCGATGACGCTGCGGTACTGGTTCACAACAGTCTTGAGAACCCCTTCCTGCAGAACCTCGTGAATGCGATGTCGCACGGTGTCGGCAGTGCGGATGCCATCGGTGATGGAACGGCTCTGGCCGCAGCCAACCACCAGGTTCTTACCGGGCAGCTGGTGAACAATACGGATCACGTGCTCAGCACCGCCCCGTACCGGGCCAGACTGGTGAGCATGCTGGCGGGAACCGCGACTCACAAGCCGAAGGGCGGCAGGAGGCAGGCCATCGTGCTCAGTCCCCGTGATCGTGAGATCGCGGAAGGAATGGTCCAGGCGATCGACGATGCACACGCGGGCAGGTACAAGGGTTCATGGGGCGACTACGGGGTGGGGTGCTGATGGAGACCAGTGAGCTCTTCGCACGCGAGCTGGCGAACACGTTCGCATCCTTCCGAGATCAGCTGGAGGGCTATCTCGACGACGGCAATGATGGATTTGCGTACGTGTTCCTGGCTGTCGAGGTCACTCCCGAGTTGCTGGCCGCCTACAACGCGAGTGAGGCGGGCGAGTTCGTCGAGCTCGATTGGCGTGCGCTGCTCGCGTTTCTGGATGGCTGGTTCATACGTGGCGACCCGGATGTCGACAATGTGATCAAGGCATCGTTCCTCCTCCAGCTTCCGGGACCAGAGCAGCAGGGTAGCGAGATCGTCGAGGAACTACCCGAAGGTCTGCGACTGGGCTTGGAGAGCGTGCGCGGCGGTCGCTGATACCGATACTGCTGGTCAACTCGTCGAGCAGAGGTCGGATGGCTTGTCGATGAGATGTTGTTCAGGGCCGAATGTGCCGGTCGGTTGCGGGGGTGGTGGTGTTGTGCGCGACACACTGCTCCATGAGCTGTTGGCACCCGACCCAGGTGCGCGAACTTCGTGATCGCTCGCTTGTCGTCGCTCTCTCATTCGCGATTCTCATTGCTTTCACATGGCTGCGACTGCGAACAGCGAAGCAGCGTGCGGCTGATGCAGAGCGGAAGGCGGCCGAGGCTGACAGACAGTCCGCAAAGGTCGCAGGTGAGCTCCGCATCGCGCGCCGACAGCTTGGGGAACACATGCGGCGGCTGCGGGAGACGGAGCGCCGGCTGCTGCTGGCCGAGCATGACGGGCTTACCCAGGTATGGGCGCGCGGGGCATGGGCGCGGCGTGTCGAGCACGCCCTGGATGATGGCGTTCCGATCGTTCCCGCTGTTGTCCTGATCGCGGATCTTGATTCCTTCAAGTCGATCAACGACACATATGGGCATGAGGTGGGTGACCGTGTGCTGCGGGCCGTCGCGGAGCGGCTGCAGCGTCATTTTGCGCCTGACGATCTGATCGGCCGCTGGGGTGGAGACGAGTTCGTCCTGGCACTGCAGGAGGTTCCGGAGGCAGAGGGTATGGAAAGGCTTCGAGAAGAGATCGGGAGACCGATCGGAGCACGCGGGGTTGCGTTGAGCGTCGCGGTGTCTCTCGGAATGGCAGCGGTGGAGCCGGGGGCGACACTCGATGCCCTGATGCGGGCTGCTGATACCGCGCTCTATCAGGCCAAACGCCGGGCACATGGCTGGACCGGTATAGAGACCAGGCTTGCAGTGCGCAGGTGGACGTCACTTTCAACTCGTCGCGGCGATTCGAGGGTGCGATCAGACCGAGGCGTCCCGCGAGCTATGCCACCTCGACGTGCTTGCGGGCTGTCTCCACGAAACGAAAGATGCTTGCCTTGGCTGCGTCGCGGGCATCGCTGAGCTCCTCGGCCGGGAGGTCGGCCGTGAGGAGGTCGATGTCGTCCATCGCCTGCTGGCCCAGTTCGATCAGCTCCTTGGACTCCGTCACGAGCTGGACCCGGAAGAGCGCTTCGAGCGCGTTCGTGCGCATCCGGTAGCTCTCGTACCTGAGCGCTTCGGGGTCCCCGGCGCGCTCCCTGTGCTCGGCGAACCAGCGGTCGATCTGCGCGCGGCGCAGGTTGACCAGCGCGCCGCCGAACGTCGTGTACGCGCTCACCCGCTCCTGCCGGAGGCGTTCGCCGCGTTCGAAGCGCTCCGCGTCGGCGCGGTTGCGGCGCTGGAAGTAGTGGGTCGCGAGCGAGCCGAGCAGGGTTCCGAGGACGGCGACGACGCTGGTCACGATGATCTCCACGGCCCGAAGCAAACCATGCGGGCGCGCGGTGGGGAAGGGAATGGGAGCGGGTCCGGGCGGGTTCGTTCAGGCATGGAGCTGCAGGTGGTGCTGCCCGACGAGTCCCCGGCGATGCCGGTACGGACCCTGGTCGACCTGGCGCGGACGGCGGAGGACCTCGGGTACACGACGGCGTGGCTGCCCGACCACGTGCTGCCGCCCGGGCAGTACGGGGCGACGTTCGGCGGCGTGTACGAGCCGCTCGTGACGATCGGGCACCTCACCGCGATCACCGAGCGCCTGCGGTTCGGCACGTCGGTGCTGGTGGTGCCGCTGCGCGACCCGTTCGTGCTCGCCAAGCAGGTCGCGACCCTGCACCGGCTCTCCGGCGGCCGGGTGGTCCTGGGCGTCGGGGTGGGCTGGAATGTCCCTGAGTTCGACGCCGTGGGCGCCGACCACGCCCGTCGCGGCGCCGTCACCGACGACGCCCTGGCCCTGCTCCGGCACCTGTTCGTGGGCGGACCGGCGCCGTACCGGGGCCGGCGCTTCTCCTACGAGCAGGGCGTGTTCGAGCCGGTGCCCGACGGGCCCGTGCCGATCATGGTCGGCGGGAACAGCGACGCCGCGCTGCGCCGCGCGGCCCGCTACGGCGACGTCTGGCAGGGTCTGCCCGCGAGCCCGGCCGCGTTCGCCGAGCGAGCCGCGGTGCTCGCCGACCTGGCGGGCGACCGCGCCGTCGCGCCCGCTCTCCGGGTCGGCTGGGACGGGCGGACGCCGGTCGCGCAGGTCGCCGACGCCGTCGTCGCCTACCGCGAGGCCGGGGCCGCCCAGCTCGCCGTGCACTTCGGGGAGCACGAGGGCACCGCGGAGCGGATGACGGCGCTGGTCGAGGCCCTGGCCGCTCGCTGAGGGCCCGCTCGCTGACGGCTACGCGCCGAGCGGCGTCTCCAGCCGGTCCAGTGCCGCCACGACCAGCGCCGTCACGCCCGTCTCCAGGGTGGGGTGCGGCACGGGCGCGAACCGGGGGGAGTGGTTGGACGGGATGTCCCGGTCCGTCGTGCCCGCCTGCTCCGCCGCGAGGAACGCGGCCGGGTCCCAGCCGCCGAGCAGCCAGTAGACCAGGGGGACGCCGACGGCGGTGGCGAGCACGCTGACGTCCTCGCTGCCGGACACCGCGCCCGGGTCGATGACCCGCTCGGCGCCGAACCGGGCGGCCAGGGCCGCGCGTGTGCGCTCGGTCTCGGCCGGGTCGTTGAACAACGGCGGGAACGACTCGCCGGGCGTGATCCGCGGCGGCTGCGGCGCCCCCGCGGCGGCGGCTTCCGCGTGCACGATGCGGTCGATCGCGCCCAGCACGCGTGTCCGCACGGCCTCGTCGAAGGACCGGATGTTCACGCCGAGGTTGGCCTCGTCGGGGATGATGTTCTCCTTGGTGCCCGCCTGGAGCCGGCCCACCGTGACGACGGCGGCGTCGCCGGCCGCGACCTCGCGCGAGACGATCGTCTGCAGCTTCAGCACCGTGGAGGCTGCCATCACGACCGGGTCGACCGTGGCCTCCGGCCGTGACCCGTGGCCGCCCCGGCCGATCAGGCGGATGTCCAGGATGTCGGTGCCCGCGAACGCCGGCCCGGCGTGCAGCCCGAGCAGGCCCGCCGCGACCGGCGCGACGTGCTGCCCCAGCACGATGTCGGGGCGCGGCACGAGGTCGTACAGCCCGTCGTCGACCATGGCGCGGGCGCCCGTGCCGAGCTCCTCCGCCGGCTGGAAGACGACCACCAGCGTGCCCGACCACGCGGACCGGCCCTGCGCCAGCACGTCGGCGGCGCCGAGCAGGGCGGTGACGTGCACGTCGTGCCCGCACGCGTGCATGACGCCCGACTCGACGCCGTCGGCCGTCGTGGTGCGGACGGTGCTGGCGTAGGGCAGCCCGGTGTCCTCCGTGACGGGCAGGGCGTCCATGTCGGCGCGCAGCAGCACGCACGGCCCGTCGCCGTTGGTCAGCACCCCGGCGACGCCGGTCCCGCCGACGCCGGAGTGCACCACGTACCCGGCCGCCGCGAGCCGCTCCGCGACCAGGGCCGCCGTCCGGGTCTCCTCGTACGACAGCTCCGGGTGCTCGTGCAGGTCCACGTAGATCTCGCGCAGGTCCGGCAGCATCCCGGCGAGAGGAGCGAGCACCGTGTCGACGTCGGGGGCCGTGCCCCGCACCGCAGGAGGAGTCGTCATGCGCTCACCCTGCCACCGCCGCCCGCACGGAGCGCGGCGAGCAGGCCAGGGGCAGGTGGTCCGTGGAAGAGCGGATGGTCGGCAGAACGCCAGGTGGTCGGCAGCCCGAGCTGCCGACCACCTGACGTCCTACCGACCACCGGGGCGGTCAGCGGCGGCGCGCCCCAGCGCGCCGCACCTCAGCAGTGCCTCAGCGCCGCTTCACCTCCAGGTCCGCCGTCGCCTCGGAGCCCGCGAGCTCGTCGGTCCCGGCGTACTCCGCCGTGATCGTGTAGTCGCCGGCCCGCAGGAGCGGCGGCACCAGCACGTCGGCCTTCCCGTCGCGCAGCCTCACCGTCCGCTCGTACGGGTGCCGGTCGTCCTCGCGGCCCACGGTGACGGTCACGCGGCCCGACGGCGTGACGTCGTCGGCGGACACGGTGACCTTGACCAGGAACGGCTCCAGCGGGCGGACCGAGGCCGGGGCCTTGATCTGCGTCGTGGTCGCCGCGGGCAGCAGGTCGGCGGGCACCAGCGCGCTGACGGCGGTGCGGTGCACGCCGCCCTCGTCGGTGCCGGCGTAGACCCAGGCGCCGTCGGGGCTCACGGTCAGGGACCGCACCGACATCGCCGTCAGGTCGTGCGACGCCGACGCCCACGTGGCGCCGCCGTCCGCCGAGACGAGCACCCCGGCGCCGTTGGCCGCGAGGCCATACGGGCGCCAGCGGGCCGCACCCGCGACCAGCAGCTCGGTGCCGGCGGCCGGGCCGTCCGGCACCTCGACGGCCACGAACGTGCCCACCGCGGCGGACGTGTTCGGCACCTCGGCGTCGGCGAAGGTCCTGCCGCCGTCGGTGCTGACCCGGATCCCCGGCGTCTCGCCGACCACCACGTGGTCGGTGTCGGCCGGGTCGACCCACACGGACCGCACCTCGTCCTGCGTCAGCCGCGTGATCGTCCTGCCGAGGTCGTCCGACCGGTACAGGCCGGACGTCGTCGCCAGCCAGAGCCGGCGCTCGTTCGTCGGGTCGACGACGATCTGCTGGACGTACACCTCGTGGGCGTAGCTGGTCCAGGTCTCGAACCCGTCGGTCGAGACCATGAGGCCGGTGTCCACGAGCGAGGTGTAGCCCACGGCCACCGTGTCCTCGGCGTGCGGGGAGACGGCCAGCGCCGTCGGGCTGAAGCCGCCCGTCGGGCCCACCTGGGTGAGGTCGGCGTCGGACTCGCCGGCGCCCGCGGTGAGGATGCGCCCGCCGCCGAACGCGTTGGTGCCCACGGCCCAGACGTCGTGGTCGCCCAGCGGCGACTGGGCCACCTCGGAGACCTGGCGGCCGATGACGCCCTCGTGGCCGATCGAGCCCCAGTCCTGCGCGTCGGGGCCGAGGTCGGCCAGCGACTGCTGGTGCAGGCCCTCGAAGTCGACGGCGCGCAGCACGGGCTCGCCGTCGGCGTCGACGCCGGCGTGCACACCGGAGACGTCGGAGCCGGAGACGCCGGCCTTGGTCCACTCCTCGCCGTCGTCGGTCGTGTAGATCCCGGCGTTCTCCATCGACATGACGATCTGGGCGTCGGGGGTCCCGGGCCAGTGGTCGACGTCGGTGGCGAGCGGCCCGCGCACGGGCAGCGGGTGGGTCTGCCACGTCCTGCCGAGGTCGTCGCTGGTGCTGTACGACGACAGGCCCGACGCGTACACGGTGCCGTTCGTCAGGGTGGTGACCGTGACGTAGGACTGCTCGGTGTCGGCGCCCTCCGTCCAGGTTGCCCCGCCGTCCGCCGAGGTCAGCGAGACGCCGTCCCCGCGGACCAGGACCGCGGTGGACCCGTCGGCCACGACGCCCTGCGGGCGGTCGGCGTAGTCGGTGGTCACGTACGGCCGGGTGACCTCGCGGCCGCCGGACAGCACGTCGGCGATCCGGTAGACGCCGTCGTAGGTGGCGATGAGCAGGTCGTCGTCCGCGAACGCGGCGCCGTACACGAGCCCGTCCCACTCCGGGGCGACGCGGCTCCAGCGCTGCCCGCCGTCCCTGCTCAGGTAGAGACCGGCGTTGGTGACCGCGGCCAGCGCGTCACCGTGGGCGACGAGCTCGCTGATCGCGACGTCGGGGAAGGGCAGGACCGTCCAGGTGGCCCCGGCGTCGGGCGTGTGCACGATGCGGCCGGAGTAGCTGGGGTCGAGCGTGACCTTGCCGGCGGCGCCGTTGAGGGCCACGTAGAACCCGCCGGGCGTGGCCGTGTCGGCCACGGGGATGCCCCAGCCGTCGGCGACGGGCATGCTGCGCACCCGCTGCCAGGTCCGGCCGTAGTCGGTGGTGACGAACGGGTGCACGCCGGACCCGGCCATCGCCAGGCCGGTCCCCGGGGTGGTGGGGGAGGTGGCGAGCTCGCGGGCCGCGCCGGAGAGGCCGACCTGCTCCCACTCGCCCGGCTGGTCGGCGCCCTCGGACTGCACGCCGCCGGTACCGGTCAGGGTGCGGCCGGTCACGGTCGCGCGGGCGTCGAGCCGGTAGGTGCCGGGCTCGTCGAGCGGCACGGTGCCGCGGAACCAGCCGGGGCTGGTGCTGACGGCGGTGAGCGCGGCGGTGTACTTCTCGCCGGACGGGGCGGTCGCCGTCGCGGTGGGCGTCGCCTCGGGCGTCATCGGTGCGTAGACGAAGACCTCGGTGCTCCCGGTCGCCAGGGTCGGCGAGGACTGCACCTGCAGCGGGCGCACGTAGGCCGCGTACGGGATGCGCACGGTGGTGCCGTCCGAGACGGCGCCGACCACGACGCCGGAGGTCTCGGTGTCACCCGCGTCCGGGCTGGTGGTGTCCGGAGTGACCGTGAGGTCGACCGAGGCGCTGCGGCCGGCCGGGATCTTGACCTGGCGCGCGGAGAGCTCGGCCTTGCCGGTGCTCGTCGCTGCGGGCTTCGCCGACAGCTTGACCGTCACGGCCTTGGTACCCGAGTTGCGCAGCACGACGGTGCTGGTCCGGGCGGGCTTGCCGCCCATGTCGGCCAGCCCCAGGGAGACGGCGTCGGGGGCTGCCGTGACCTTCTGGTCGACGGCGGCGGCGACGTCGAGCTTGCCGGCGCCCTGGGCGGACGGCGACACGTCGGCGTCGTCGGACTCCAGCGGCTGCGCGCTGCCGATGAGGGTCGCGCGGAGCTGCTCGGCGGTCTGCTCGGGACGGGCCTGGGCCAGCAGGGCGGCCGCCCCGGCGACGTGCGGCGCGGCCATCGAGGTGCCGGACATCCGGTACTGGTCGCCGTCCACCCCGAACATGGCCGGGATGTCGGACATGATCTCGAAGCCGGGCGCCACGATCTCGGGCTTGAGCGTCATGGCGTCGCTCGGGCCGCGGGAGCTGAAGTCGGTGATCGTGTCGGTGCGGTCGACCGAGCCGATGGTGCCCGAGACGGTGCCGGCCGCGACCTCGGCCTTGAAGGTCTGGTACTGCGCCGAGGCGATGTTCATCATCACCAGGGACTCGCGCCGCAGATCGAAGCCGCCGCCGGCCAGGATGTTCGCGGACCCCTGGGGACCCGCGCCGCCGTCGCCTGCCGGGTCGGTCGGGCTGGGCGTGTAGAGCAGGGCGCCCACGGCGCCGTGCTCCTCGGCGAGCTGGGCCTGCAGCAGGTGCGGGCCCTGCACCTGGCCCAGGGAGGTCGTGGTCATGCTCTGCATGACGACGATCGCGCCGCGCACGTCGCCGGCCTGCTCGTAGTCCTCCTCGTCGAAGCCGTCGCCGACGTCGACCAGGCGGCCCGTGATGCCCTCGGCCGGCGGGTTGGCCGACATCGGGAAGCGGGTGACGTCCAGCGGGCGGGGCGCGTCGCCCTCGTGGGCGCCGTCGAGGGTGAGCGTCGGGTCGGCGACGCCGGTCACCTGCGCGCCGACGGCGATGACGCCCTCGGCGGCGGCCGGTGAGCTGACGGTCTGGTCGTAGGGGCCGGAGTTGCCGGCCGCGGCCACGACCACCACGCCCTGCCGCACGGCGGCGGTGGAGGCGCGGCCCAGCGGGTCGGTGCCGTCGCCGGGGGTGCCGAGGCTCATGTTCACGACGTCGGCCGGGTGGTCGCCCAGCGGGTTCGTCGCGGCCTCCAGCGCGAGCAGCAGGTCCTCGGTGGTGCCGCCGCCGTTCGCGTCCATGGCCTTCCACGCCGTGAACGTCACGTCGGGCGCCATGCCGGTCAGGTTGTCCCCGCCGGCGCCGACGATGCCGGCCACGTGGGTGCCGTGCATGTGGTCGTCCATCGGGTCGGCGTCGTCGTTGACGAAGTCGTAGCCGTCGACCACGCGGTGGCCGGGGCCGAACCCGCCGCCGAGGTCGGTCAGCGTGTAGTCGATGCCGGTGTCGATGATCGCCACGGTGCGGCCCTCGCCCGTGACGGGCGCGCCGTCCGCGTCGGTGCGCTCCCAGACCTGCGGGGCGCCGGTCGCGGGGATGTTCGCCTCGTCGCCGAGGATGCGCACCGCTGCGCTCTCGGTGACGCGCGCGACGCCCGGGGCGGAGCGCAGCTCGGCCAGGTCCGCGGGGTCGACGGTGGCGACGACGGCGGACAGCAGACCGGTGACCGACTCGGGCTTGTCGAGCTCGACGCCCTCGCTCTCGGCCCAGGACGTGACGCCCTCCTGTGCCTCCTCGACCTCGTCGACGGCGGCGCGGTAGTCGGCGGCGAAGGCGCTGCGCGCCCGGGCGGCCCCGGCTCCGGTGGCGGTACGTGCGGCGGCGACCGCCTCCTGGCCGACGACGTCGGCGGCCGTGGGGGAGTCGAGCTCGATGATGACGCGCACCGGATCGGCGTCGGGTGCGGCGTCCGGGGCCGCGACTGCGGCTCCGGGTGACAGGACCAGGGAGGCCGAGACGAGGGTGCTCCCCAGGAGGAGACCCCGGCGACGGCCGGAGGGCAGAGGTTGCATGAGGGCTGTCTAGTCCGCGCTACCCTGTGCGAGCAATGGGCGTAATGGCCGTATCTGGCCACTGGCCGGTACCGGCCGCAAGGTTTTACACGGGCGTCACGCGGCAGGGTACTTTTCACCCCGCCTGCCGACGTGTCAGACGCTCAGGTCACTCGGGTGACCTGAGCGTCCGACACGTCGTCAGAGCCAGCCCTTGCGGACCGCCTGGACTCCCGCCTGGAAGCGGTTGGCCGCGCCCAGCCGGCGCAGCAGGTCCGCGCTGCGCCGCCGCAGCGTCCGCTCCGAGAGGCCGAGCTCTCGCGCGATCGCCTCGTCCTTGGCCCCGGAGCCGAGCAGCGCGAGCAGCGCCCGGTCGTCCTTGCCCGGGCCGCGGTCCGGGGGAGCGGTGCCCTCCAGGCTGTCGGACGCCGGGATCTCGACCGCGTCGGCCCACACCGCCTCGAAGGCCGCGACCAGCAGGTCCACGAGCGGCCCGCCCTCGACGACGACGGCCGCCGGCCGCAGCGCGTCGAGGTCGGAGCTGACCAGCGCGGTACGCCGGTCCGCGATCGCCAGCTTGGTGGGCAGCGTCCGCGCGATCCGGGCCTGCTCGCCCACCGACGCCGCGTACCGCAGCTCCGCCCACGCGCCGGGGATGTCCAGCACCTCCGCCGCGTACACGGCCCGCCACTGGACGCCGCGCGCCAGTGCGAGCGGCTCCACGGGGTTCTCGTCCGCGAGCACGTACGGCGGCCGGTCGAAGGCCATGAACTCGCCCGTCACCTCGTGCTCCAGGCGGGTGTACCAGGCGCCGATCAGCGCGGGGTCGTCGATCACGTGCACGCCGGCGCCGGAGCCCGCGGCGTCGGAGGCCTGCTCGAACAGGCCGGCCAGGTCCGGGATCGTCGCCCGGACCCGGTCGAGCTGCGCCGCGGTGCGGTCCGTGAGCGCCCGCAGCGCCACGCGCGGGTCGACCGCCGTGTACTCGCCGTCGCCCCCGCTGGTGCGGTTGATCAGCCCGGCCGCGCGCAGCCGCGCCAGCATCCCGGCCGGGTCGGTGCTCTCCAGCGGCACGTCCTGCGCGACGTCGTCCACCCGGACGGTGCCCTGGGCCAGCACGTACCGGTAGACCAGCCGGGTGTCGTCGTCGATGCCGACGGCCTCGAAGTCGCTGTCGAGGTCGGTCTCGGGATCCAGGGGCATGGGGGTCAGCGTAGGTCAGGCGGGCGGGGCCGGGCTGGTGGGGCGGGCGGGCCGGAGGGGGCCGGGCCCGACGTCGTCCGGGCGCGGGTGAAATTACCCGGCGCGCGGCGACGCGCCCACTAATCTGAGCGACAAGAATCACTACTTTTCATGCTGACCGGCCGTGGTGACCCGCGACAACAGGAGAAAAGATGGCGAACCTGACCATTATCGAGCGGTCACCCGACCCCGAGACGCACGACCCAGGGCCGCGGTGGCCGTCCATCGCCGTGTGGATCCGCTCGCTCGGCCAGAGCCGCCTCGGCGCCCTCCTGCTCCTGGTCGGGACTCTCGCGGCCATCCTCTGGGCGAACATCTCCTACGAGTCGTACACCGAGTTCTGGGAGACGCACCTCAATGTCGGCGTGGGCGACTTCCAGCTCGAGTTCACGCTGCACGCCCTGGTCAACGACGCGCTCATGGCGATCTTCTTCTTCACCGTCGGCCTGGAGGTGCGGCGCGAGTTCGCGATCGGCGAGCTCACGAGCTGGTCGCGCGCCATGGTCCCGGTGGCCGCCGCCGTCGCCGGGCTCGTGGTGCCCGCCGTGCTCTACGTGCTCATCGCGCGGGGCTCCGGCTGGGAGCACGCCTGGGGGGTCGTCATCTCGACGGACACGGCGTTCGTCGTCGGCGCGCTCGCCCTCATCGGGCCACGCGCGCCCGGCCGGCTCAGAGTCTTCCTGCTGGCGCTCGCGGTGGTCGACGACATCGGAGCCCTGAGCATCATCGCGCTCGTCTACACCGAGAACTTCGACCCGCTCCCGCTGGTGATCGCCGCCGTGGGCCTGGCGGGCGTCTACCTCACGCGGTACGTGCCCACCGGCCGCGGGCCCATCTACGCCACGCTCTCGATCATCGTCTGGGCGGCGTTCCTGGCGTCCGGCGTGCACCCCACGCTGGCGGGCGTGGCCATCGCGCTCCTGGTGCCGGTCTACCGGCCCAGCCGGCGCGACGTCGAGCACGCGCTCACCCTGGCGCGTACGTTCCGGCAGTCGCCGAACAGCGACTACGCGCGGGCCGCGGCGAACAGCCTGCGCGAGTCGATCTCGATCAACGAGCGGCTGCAGTCGGCCTACGCCCCGTACGTGGCGTACGTGATCCTGCCGCTGTTCGCGCTGGCCAACGCGGGCGTGCAGATCAACGCGGAGATCCTGGCCGCGGCGGCCGGCTCCGCGATCACCTGGGGCATCATCGTGGGCCTCGTGGTCGGCAAGTTCATCGGCGTGCTGGGCACCGGGACGGTCATGCGCGTGTTCCGCCTCGGGGACCTCGGGCCGGGGCTGACGCTGGACCGGCTCGCCGGCGGCGGCGCGCTGTGCGGCATCGGCTTCACGATCTCGCTGTTCATCGTCGACCTCGCGATCGAGGACGCCGCGGTGCAGAACGAGGCACGGGTGGGCGTGCTCACGGCGTCGGTGGTCGCGTTCCTGCTCGCCGCCGTGATCTTCAAGACCTCGGACCGCGTGCACCCGTCGAAGGAGGCGGGGGCCACGCTGCTGCGCCCCGTCGACCCGGCCCGGGACCACGTGTTCGGCCCGGCGGACGCGCCGTACACGCTGGTGGAGTACGGCGACTTCCAGTGCGGGTTCTGCTCCAAGGCCTCGGGCGCCATCCAGGAGGTGCACCGCGAGCTCGGCGACCGGCT
The DNA here is from genome assembly GCF_030209445.1 of Promicromonospora sp. MEB111. Lineage (GTDB taxonomy): Bacteria > Actinomycetota > Actinomycetes > Actinomycetales > Cellulomonadaceae > Promicromonospora. The sequence continues at coordinate 171,053 of NZ_JARVSD010000016.1, read as the reverse complement.
GCGGTACGTCTGGCGGCACGCGCCGCTGGACCGGTACCACCCGAACGCCGTCGCGGCCGCCGAGGCGGCGGAGGCCGCCGCGCTGCAGGGCAAGTTCTTCGACATGGAGCGCAGCCTGCTGCTGGACCAGGAGAACCAGCTCCCCTCGGACATCGTCCGAAGGGCGGAGGAGCTCGGGCTCGACGTCGACCGGTTCGAGCGGGACCTGACCTCCCCGGAGGTGGCGGGCCGGGTGCGCGACGACGTGCTCGACGCCGAGGCGATGGAGGTCACCGCGGTGCCGACGTTCTTCGTCAACGGCCGCCGGCACACGGGCCCGTACGACGCGCAGTCCCTCATCCACGCCCTGGAGACGACGGCCCCCGCGCCGTCGTCGCCCACGGCCGACGCCTGAGACGTGTCAGACGTACAGGTCACCGGAGTGACCTGTACGTCTGACACGTCGGGCCGACACGTCGGGGGAGCGGGTCAGCCCTTGACCGAGCCCGACATCAGGCCGCCGACGAAGTACTTGCCGAGGATGATGTACACGATCAGCGTCGGCAGCGACGCGAACAGTGCGCCCGCCATGGAAACGCCGTAGTTCTGCAGCAGCGCGCCGTTGGCGAGGTTGTTCAGCGCCACGGTCACGGGGCCGTTCTGGGACGACGAGAAGAACACCGCGAACAGGAAGTCGTTCCAGGCCGACGTGAACTGCCAGATGAGCACCACGACGAAGCTGGGGATCGAGATCGGCAGCACGATCGACCAGTAGGTCCGCAGCATGCCCGCGCCGTCGACGCGCCCGGCCTCGATCAGCTCGTGCGGCACCGTCGAGTAGTAGTTGCGGAAGATCAGCGTCGTGATCGGGATGCCGTAGACCACGTGCAGCAGGATCAGCGTGGGTACACCCGTGGGTATGCCGAGGTTCAGCACGAGCTGGGTCAGGGGGATCATCACGGCCTGGTAGGGGATGAACATCCCGAACAGGATCAGCGTGAAGACGATGTCCGCGCCCCGGAAGCTCCAGCGCGAGAGCACGAACCCGTTCAGCGAGCCGAGGAACGCCGAGATGATCGAGCTCGGCACGACGATCGCCAGGGTGCGCCCGATCGCGGGCGCCAGCGTGGTCCACGCCATGGCCCAGTTCTCCGTGGTCCAGATCTGGGGCAGGGCCCAGGCGCGGCTCGGGTCGGCGTCGCCGGTGCCCTTGAAGCTGGTCACCAGCAGCACGTACACGGGGATCAGCACGACGATCAGGAAGAAGATCAGCCCCACGTACTTCAGGGTGCGCGCCAGCGAGTACCGGCCCTTGTGGACGCGCGGCGCGACGGGCGGCGGGCGGTGGGCGGTGAGCTGTTCGGCCTCGGCGGTCATCGCTTCTCCTCGCGGTTCGTGCGGACCAGGTAGGGCACGATGACGATCGCGACGATGATCAGCAGGATCGAGCCGACGGCGGCGGCGTTCGCGTAGTCGAAGCTCGACTTGAACACGTACATGTCCACGGCCGGGACCTTGGTCTGGTAGTTCGCGGGCTTGGAGATCGACATGATGAGGTCGAACGCCTTGAGCGACATGTGGCCGATGATGATCAGCGCGGACAGCGCGACCGGCGAGAGCTGCGGGAACAAGACGTACCGGTACATCTTCCACTCGCTCGCGCCGTCGATCCGCGCGGCCTCGCGCAGCTCCTCGGGGATGCCGCGGAACCCGGCGAGGAACAGCGCCATCACGTAGCCGGAGAGCTGCCAGATCGCGGGGATCGCGATCGCGACGATGCCGAACGTGACGTTGTTCCACCAGTTGTTCTGCAGCGCGTCGAGCCCGACGATCTGGAACAGCCGGTTCAGGCCGGAGGCCTGCTCGTCCTGGTTGGAGTTGAGCAGCCAGCGCCACACCACACCCGAGGCGACGAACGAGACCGCCATCGGGAAGAGGTAGACCGAGCGGAAGATCCCCTCGCCCTTGACGGGCTTCTCGAGCATCCAGGCCCACAGGAAGCCCATGACCATGGTCCCGGCGAGGAACACGACCGTGTACAGGACGAGGTTCATCAGCGAGTGCTGGAAGTCCTCGCTGGCCAGCAGGTCGAGGTAGTTGGTGAACCACACGAAGACCGCCGGCTTCTGCCCGGTGGCCTGGGCCGCCGTGTGGTTGTCCGTCAGGGACGTCGTGAAGTTGGCGGCGATCAGCCCGTAGACGAAGACGCCGACGAGGATCAGGGACGGGGCGAGCATGAGCAGCGGTGGCCCGACTCGCCGCAGTTTGTTCAGCATGTAGGTACCTCGGGAGGGTGGGCGCAGCCGCGCGCCGTCGGGACGAACCCGACGGCGCGCGACGTACGGCGGTGTGCGTTACGCGGGAGCTCTCGCGCCCGTGGGTCAGCTCTGCGTGGCCGCGGCCAGCTCGGACTGGTACCCGGCGAGGTCGGACGCACCGGTCGTGAACTTGCTGGTGGCGTCGGAGATCGCGTTGAGCGTCGCGACCGGGGCGGCCGCGCCGTGCGCCAGCGAGGACACGATCGTGTCGTTGGCGAACGACTCGATGGCGGTCTGCTGGTACTCCGAGAACTCCGCCGCGTCGGCGTCGGTCCGGGCCGGGATGGAGCCCTTGGCCTTGTTGAACGCGACCTGGCCCTCGAGCGAGCCCACGGTCTCCAGCCACGCCTTCGCGCCGTCCGGGTGAGGCGCGCCGACCGGCAGGGTGAACGAGTCGGCCAGGAAGTCGAACGTCCCGTCGGTGCCCGGGACCGGGGCCGCCGTGAAGTCCGTGCCGAGCACCTTGTCCTGCTCCTCGAACGCCGCCACGGCCCAGTCGCCCATGACGTTGAACGCCGCGTTGCCGTCGATGACCATCTGGGTCGCCTCGGGCCAGTCGAGGCCGTCACGGTCCTCGTTGGTGTAGCCGATCAGCGTCTCGAAGTCCTCGAGCGCCGCCGTGACCTCGGGGCCCTCCCAGTCGGTGGTGCCGTCCCACAGGCCGCTGTACGCCTCGGCGCCCAGGTCGGCGAGCAGCACGGTCTCGAGCAGGTGGACCTGGGTCCAGGTGGTGCCCACCGACAGCGCCGTGACGCCGGCCTTGTCGAGCGTCTCCAGGTCGGCCATCCACGCGTCGAGGTCCGCGTACTCGGCCTCGGGGTCGATGCCGTTGTCCTCGAGCACCGTCGGGTTGGCCCAGACGACGTTCGCGCGGTGGATGTTCGACGGGATCGAGTAGATCGCGCCGTCCTCGGTGGAGAGGCGGTCGACCAGGTCGGCCGGGAAGACGTCCGTCAGGCCGAACTCGTCGTAGAGGTCGGAGACGTCCTCGATCTGGGCCGCGTCGATGTAGTCCTGCAGCTCGGCGCCCGCGTGGGCCTGGAACGTGTCCGGCGGGTCCTGTGCCTGCAGACGGGTCTGCAGCAGGTCCTTGGCCGCGGAGCCCGCACCACCGGCGACGGCGCCGTTGACGAACTCGGTGTCGGGGTGCTGCTCGTTGAACACGCCCACCAGGGCGTCGAGGCCGGCCTTCTCGGATCCGGCAGCCCACCAGGTGAACACCTCGACCTGGTCGGCGCTGCCGCTCTCGCCGCTGCCTTCGCCACCGTCACCGCCGCCGCCGCACGCGGCCAGCGTGAGACCGAGCACAGCGGCTGTCGCCACCGTCGCGGTCATCCTCCGGTTCACTCGCATCTGGGGTCCCTCAACCTTCCTCGGTCGCTGGAGCACCGACCCCGGACGGCGCCGCCGTACCTGGCGAGGGTGAAGTCTCCTCGCGGCCAGGACGGCGTCGTTCCTGTGGACCGGCCGGGCGCGCCTGTACGCCCGTGAACCCGGGTCCTATCGAACGGCCGCCACGCCTTGGTGTCAAGAAATGAACGCAAGCGTCGCTCGATCGTGACCTGAACGTTCAGTTCGTGTATCCAAACCCGTCATACCAGGTCGATTCCCGGCCGGAGCACGCCGGAAGGCGGTTACCCTGGGCGCTGTGCGCGCGGATCGGGTAACACCGGGTTCGCAGACCTCACTGCGTGAGGCCAACCGAGCCCGGATCGTGAGCGCCGTCCAGCAGCGTGGCTCTCTCACGCAGATCGAGCTGGCCGGCGTCACAGGGCTGTCTCCGGCCACGATCTCGAACATCGTCAAGGAGCTCACCGTCGCGGGCGTGCTGCACACGTCGCAGTCGGTGCGCAACGGCCGCCGTGCCCTCCAGGTCACCCTCGCGCGCAACCTCGGCGTCGTCGCGGGCATCCGCTTCGGGATGCGCTCCCTCAGCGTCGCGCTGGCCGACGCCTCCATGCGGGTCCTGGCGGAGCAGCGCATGCCGCTGGCGCCCGACCACCGCGCCGACGCTGGCCTGCAGCGCACCGCGATGCTGATCCGGGAGATGCTGGAGTCCGTCGACGCCGACCCGTCCGAGCTGCTCGCCGTCGGCGTCGGGGTGCCCGCGCCCGTCGACATCCGCACGGGCCAGGTGGTCACCGTGGGCATGATGCGCGGCTGGGACGGCGTGCACGTCGACGACATCCTCGCCACCGAGCTGGGCGTGCCCGTGACCGCCGACAACGACTCGACCCTCGCCGCCATCGCGGAGGCCCGGTTCGGCGCGGGTGCCGGGTACGACTCGGTCGCCTACATCCGTGTCTCCCACGGCGTGGGCGGCGGCCTCGTGCTGGGCGGGCGCGCCCTGCACGGCCGGTCCGGCGTCGCCGGCGAGATCGGCCACGTGTCCGTCGACGAGCACGGGCCCGTGTGCCGCTGCGGCAACCGCGGCTGCCTCGAGATGCTGGTCGGCGCCTCCAGCCTGCTCGCCATGCTCCCGCCCGAGGCGGGGCACCTCACCCTCGCCGACCTGGTGGCCCGCGCCCGCGAGGGCGACGCCGGCTCCCGCCGGGTCGTGTTCGACGCCGGACGCCACCTCGGCGTCGCCCTGGCCAACCTGTGCAACCTCGTGGACCCCGACGTCGTGGTCATCGGCGGCAAGCTCGCCGAGGCCGGCGAGCTGCTGCTCGAACCGCTGCGCACCTCGCTCGGCCAGCGCGTCGTCGCCACCTCGCGCGGTCCGGTCGAGGTGGTCCCGTCCGCCCTGGGGGCCGACGCCGGGGTGCGCGGCGCCCTCGCCGCCGCCCTCGACCAGGCGCGGATGTTCGGCTCCCTGGGGGTGAGCTCATGACCCGCGCGAACCGCATCCGCCGGACGCAGCCGGGCGGGACGCCGCAGCGGGGCCGGACACAGCCGGGCCAGACGCCGCAGCCGGGCCGGCCAAGGCGGAGCGCCGTGGCGGCCGTCGCCGGCCTGGCGCTCGCGGCCGGGCTGGGCGGGTGCGCGCCGTCCGACCCCGCGGGCACCGCCGGCGTACCGCACGAGGGGACGATCGGTCTGCTGCTGCCGGAGGCGCAGACCGCCCGCTACGAGGCGTCCGACCACCCGACGTTCGTGTCCGTCACGGGCCGCCGGTGCCCGGGCTGCACCGTGCTGTACGCCAACGCGGGGCAGGACGCCGCCGCGCAGCTCCAGCAGGCCGAGTCCATGCTCGCCCAGGGCGCGGACGTGCTGGTGCTCGACGCCGTGGACACCGTGGCCGCGGCCGGGATCGTCGCGCAGGCCAAGCGGCTGGGAGCCCAGGTGATCGCCTACGATCGGTTCGTGGACGGCGCGGACTACTACGTGTCGTACGACTACGAGTTCATCGGCTTCCTCCTGGGCTCGGCACTTGCCGGTGCCGTCACGGAACGAGACGCTGGGACAGAAGCCGAACCAGACGCCGACGCCGGCCCGGACGCCGACCACGACACAGAACCAGACGCCGAGGACCGGCCGGGGGTGCTGCTGGTGCACGGATCGGCGACGGAGCCCAACGCGCTCGCCATCGCCGCCGGCACCCGCCGCGCCCTCGAAGGAGAGGACATCGACGTGCTCGCCGAGTACTACACGCCCGACTGGAGCCCGGACAAGGCCACCGAGTGGACCGAGGCCATGCTCACCCGGTTCCCCGGGCAGGTCGACGGCGTGCTCGCCGCCAACGACGGCATAGCGGGTGGCGCGATCGCCGCGGCCAAGGCCGCGGGCCTGGACCCCGTGCCGGTCACCACCGGGCAGGACGGCGAGCTGGCCGCGGTGCAGCGCATCATCGCGGGCGACCAGTACATGACGGTCTACAAGGCGACCGACCAGCAGGCGCAGACCGCCGCGGAGCTCGCGGTGCGCGTGCTGCGGGGCGAGGAGCCGCGCACCACGGCGGTCATCCAGGGCGTGCCCACGCAGCTCCTGGCGCCGCGCGCCGTCGCGGCCGCCGACGTCCAGCACGTGATCGTCGACGGGCACGTGTACTCCACCGACGAGATCTGCGTGCCGGCCTACCGGGACGCGTGCGAGCGCGCGGGCCTGATCGGCCCGGACGCCGACGCCGCTGCCGCCCTCGGGGAGGCGGTCCGATGAGCGACCCGGTGCTCTCCCTGCGCGGCGTCTCCAAGCGGTTCGGCGGCGTGCGCGCCCTGGTGGACGTCGACGCGGACGTGCACGAGCACGAGGTGCTCGCCGTCGTCGGCGACAACGGGGCCGGCAAGTCCACCCTGGCGGGCGTGCTCGCCGGGGCGCACCGGCCCGACGCCGGCCAGGTGCTGCTCGACGCGCGCCCCGTGGTGCTCGACTCGCCCGCCGCCGCGCGGGCGCTGGGCATCGCCGCGGTGTTCCAGGAGCTCGCGCTCGTGGACGACCTGGACGTCGTGGAGAACCTGTTCCTCGGGCACGAGACCCGGCGCGGGCCCCTGCTCGACGAGGTGGCCATGGAGCGCGAGGCGTGGCGGCTGCTCGACCAGCTCGCCGCCAGCGTGCCCAGCGTGCGCGACCCCGTGCGCACCCTGTCCGGCGGGCAGCGCCAGACCGTCGCCGTGGCCCGCGCGCTCCTCGGCTCCCCGCGCGTCGTCGTGCTGGACGAGCCGACGGCGTCGCTCGGCGTGCGCCAGACCGCCGAGGTGCTCAACCTCATCGTCCGGCTGCGGGAGCGCGGCCACGCCGTCGTGCTGGTCAGCCACCAGGCGGGCGACCTCCAGGCCGTCGCCGACCGCATCCTCGTGCTGCGGCTCGGCCGCGTGCACGACGTGTTCGACGGCGACGCGTCGTACGAGGACCTGCTCGCCGCCATGACCGGCGCGGTCCGGCCGGGGGCCAAGCACCCGGGCGCCCGCTCCGGGGTGCGTACCGGCACCCGGTCGGGCGCCGAGTCCGGCACCGTGTCCGGCGCCGGGTCCGGCCGGGCGGTGCGCCGATGAGCGCGCAGCCGGGCGTCACCGGGGCCGGCCTCACCGGGACAGGACTGGCCGGGACGGGCCTGACGGGCGCCGTCTGGCAGCGCGTGCGCGGCGGCAACAGCCTGCTCCCCATCGTCGCGGCGCTCGCGGTGATCTGGCTGGTCATGGGCGCCGTCAACCCCGCGTTCCTCGCCCCCGAGAACCTGGTCAACCTCACGCTGCAGAGCGCCCCCGTCGGCGTCATCGCCCTCGGCGTCGTGCTCGTGCTGCTGGTCGGCCAGATCGACCTGTCCGTCGGCTCGGTGAGCGGGCTCGCCGCGGCCGTCGTCGCCGTCGGCTCCGTGACGCTCGGGTGGCCCGTGGCGCTCGCGATCCTCGCCGCGCTGGCGTGCGGGGTGGTGGTCGGGCTGGCGTACGGCGCGCTCTCCACGCGGCTCGGGCTGCCGAGCTTCGTCTTCACCCTGGCCGGGCTGCTGTTCCTCGCCGGGGTGCAGCTGCGCGTGCTCGGGCCGTACGGATCGATCAACCTGCCGTTCGAATCGTGGTTCGTCCGGTCGGTGCAGCAGGGCTTCCTCTCGCCCGCCGTGGCCTGGGCCCTCGTGGTGGTCGTGGTGGCCACCACGGCGACTCTGCAGGTCGTGGCCCGGGTCCGACGTCGGCGGGCGGACCTCGCCTGCGCGAGCGTGCCCCAGATCGTGGTGCGCACCCTGGTGCTGGCCGCCGTGCTGTCGGCGATCGTGGCCTACCTGGGCACGGCCCGCGGGATCGGGTACTCCGTGGTGCTGTTCGCCGCGCTGGTCGTGGTCACGGACGTGCTGCTGCGCCGCACCCGGTGGGGGCGCTCGGTGCGCGCGGTGGGCGGCGACCGGCGGGCGGCGATGCTCGCCGGCGTGCCCGTGCACCGCACGGTGGTGCTGTGCTTCGTCGCCTGCTCGACGCTGGCCGCGCTCGGCGGCGTGCTCGCCGCGGGCCGGCTGGGCGCCGCGAACCAGGGGACCGGGGGAGCGGACACCTACCTCGTGGCGATCGCCGCGGCCGTGATCGGCGGCACCAGCCTGTTCGGCGGGCGCGGCAGCGCCTGGTCGGCGGTGCTCGGCGTGCTGGTGATCCAGTCGATCGCCAACGGGCTCACGCTGATGAACGTGGACCAGGCCGCGCGGTACATGGTCACCGGCGCGGTCCTGCTGCTGGCGATCATCATCGACATGCTGATGCGCAAGCGACGGGAGGCCTGAGGTGATGCGTCGTCCGACGCTGGCGGTGGTGGCACAGGCCGCAGGGGTGAGCCTGAAGACCGCCTCCCGGGTGCTGAACGGGGAGCCCAACGTGGCGTCCGCGACGCGCGAGCGTGTGCAGGACGCCGCGGCGTCGCTGGGTTTCAGGCGCAACGCCGTGGCCGCCGACCTCGCCCGGGGCGGCCTCTCGCGGCTGGTCGGGTTCATCACCGGCGACCTGGCCAACGAGTTCTACTCCGCCCTGGCCAGCGGCATCGAGCGCGAGCTGCGCGAGCACGGGCTGCAGCTCCTGACGGCGTCGTCCGACGAGGACCCCGACCGCGAGGCGTCCCTGACGGGAGAGCTACTCGAACGCCGGGTCGGCGCCCTGATCGTCACGCCCGCCGGGGCCGACCACTCGGCGCTGCGCGGCGAGATCGCCGCCGGGCTGCCGGTCGTGGTCGTGGACCGGCCGGCGGCCGGGATGGACGTCGACACCGTGGTCATCGACAACCGGGGCGGCACGCGGGCCGCCGTCGGGCACCTGCTCGCGCACGGCCACCGCCACATCGCGTTCGTGGGCGACGAGCCCCACCTGTGGACCTACCAGGAGCGCAGCGACGAGTTCCTCGCCGCGATGCGTGACGCCGGGGTGGCCGACGCCGCGCGCTGGGTCCGCTCCGGCGCCCACGACGCCGCGGCCGCCCGCGACCTCGTGCTGGAGCTGCTCGCGGACCCGGAGCCGCCCACCGCGATCCTCGCCGCGAACAACCGGGCCACCGTCGGCACGCTCCAGGCGCTGCGTGACACCCCGGGCGGCGCGGACGTCGCCGTGGTCGGCTTCGACGACTTCGAGCTCGCCGACCTGCTGGGCATCACCGTGGTCGCCTACGACGCCGTCGAGATGGGCCGGCGGGCGGCCGAGCTCGCCGTCGCGCGCTCCGCCGACGCCGACCGGACGGTCGAGCAGGTGGTGCTGCCCACGCGGGTCGTCACCCGCGGCAGCGGCGAGCGGCCGCCCCGCTCGCCGGCCCGCTGACCCACCCGTTGACACCGGGCCTGGCCTGCACCTACGTTCGGCACGCGACAGCGCTGTCAGCCGACGAGGGAGACCACCCATGTCCACAGTCACCGGCCGAGCCAGATCCCGGCAGGCGGCCGCCGCTCTCTCGGGAGCACTCGCCCTGCTGCTCGCGGTGCCCTCGGGCGTCGCGCTCGCGGCACCCGCCGGCACCAGCACCGGCACAGCCGCGGCGACGTCGGGCGGGGGAGCCGGCGGCGACTTCGCCACCTCCTTCGAGGACGACGACGCCGCGCCGCTGGAGTCAACGCCGGCCGAGCGCGACGGTGCGCCCTGGCAGCAGAACGTCGGCGAGTTCGTCGTGGGGCTGCCCGGCAGCGTGCTGGACCGGGTCGACGCGGTCGCGGCGAGCGCGGAGAACCTGCCGAACGAGGGTGCGGCCAACCTGGCGGACGCGTCGTCGGCCACCAAGTGGCTGACGTTCGCGCGCACGGGGTGGGCCACCTACGAGATGACCGAGCCCACCGTGGTCACGGCCTACGCGCTGACCTCCGCGAACGACTTCGCCGACCGCGACCCGCGCGACTGGACGCTGCAGGGGTCGACCGACGGCGAGACCTGGGAGACCATCGACGAGCGCGGCGGCGAGGCCTTCGAGGACCGGTTCCAGCAGCGGGTCTTCGCGCTGGACGCACCGACCGCCGCCTACACGTGGTTCCGGCTGGACGTGACGCAGAACGCGGGCGCGGGCATCGTGCAGCTCGCCGACTGGGACCTGTCCGCCGACCTGGACGAGCAGCCCGCCGACCGGCCGATGACCACCGCCGTCGGCTCCGGGCCCACCACCGTGGACTTCACGAACAAGAAGGGCGTCGGCTTCACCGGCACCCGCTCGCTGCGGTACGACGGCGGGCACCAGGCCGACGGCCCCGCGCACGCGACCAACGTGCTGTACGACGACGTCGACGTCCGCGTGGGCCGCGACACCCGGCTGAGCTGGAAGATCTTCCCCGAGCTGCTGGGCGACCTGGAGTACCCGTCCACGTACGCGAGCGTGGACCTCAGGTTCACCGACGGCACCTACCTGTCCGACCTGGACGCGCGCGACGCGCACGGGACGGCCGCGACGGCCGCCGGCCAGGGCGCGGGCAAGATCCTGTACGCCGACCAGTGGAACTCCGTGCGGGTCGACCTCGGGTCGGTCGCGCGCGGGAAGACGGTCGACCAGGTGCTGCTGGGCTACGACAACGACGGCGGTTCGGCCGCCACGAGGTTCGCCGGCTGGCTGGACGACGTCGCGCTGGAGTCCCGGCCGGAACGGGTCGACGGGGACAGCCTGACCAACTACGTGGACACGCGCCGCGGCACGCTGTCCAGCGGGTCGTTCTCGCGCGGCAACAACGTGCCGGCCACGGCCGTGCCGAACGGCTTCAACTTCTGGACGCCGCTGACGAACGCGTCGTCGCAGAGCTGGCTGTACGAGTACCAGGCCGCCAACGACGACCAGAACCGCCCGGTGCTGCAGGGCATCGGCATCTCGCACGAGCCGAGCCCCTGGATGGGCGACCGCAACCAGCTCGCCTTCCAGCCCGCCACCGGCGCCGGGGTGCCCGACGGCGGCCTGGACGCGCGCGGGCTGGCGTTCGACCACGCCGACGAGACCGCGCGTCCCGACTACTACGGCGTGACCTTCGCCGACGGGATCAAGGCCGAGGTGACGCCGACGGACCACGCGGCCGTGCTGCGGTACACCTTCCCCGTGGAGGGCGACGCCGACGCCGGCACCGGCCACGTGCTGGTGGACCGCGTCGCCGGGTCCTCGAAGCTGTCGTTCGACGCGGCCACGGGCGAGCTGACCGGCTGGGTCGAGAACGGCAGCGGCCTGTCGGTCGGCCGCACCCGCATGTACGTGGCGGGCGCGTTCGACCGCGCGCCGTCGGCGGTGGGCGAGGCCGCGGGCGACCGCGCCGGCGCCCGGTACGCGACGTTCGACACGAGCGAGGACCGCACGGTCGAGCTGCGCGTGGCCACGTCGTTCATCGGGCTGGAGCAGGCCCGCGCCAACCTCGGCCTGGAGGTCACGGGCCGGTCGTTCGAGACGGTGCGGCGGGCGGCCGAGCGGGAGTGGAACGACCGGCTCGGCGTGATCGAGACGGAGGGCGGCAGCGAGGACGAGCTCGTCACGCTGTACTCGAACCTGTACCGGCTCAACCTGTACCCGAACTCGCAGTTCGAGAACACGGGCACCGCCAAGCGGCCCGTGTACCGGTACGCGAGCCCGGTCACCGCGCCGTCGGGCGAGGCGACGGACACCGCGACGAACGCGAAGATCGTCGACGGCAAGATCTACGTGAACAACGGGTTCTGGGACACCTACCGCACGGCCTGGCCCGCCTACTCGTTCCTGTACCCGGACGTCGCCGCGGAGCTGGTCGACGGGTTCACGCAGCAGTACCGCGACGGCGGCTGGATCGCGCGCTGGTCCTCGCCGGGCTACGCGGACCTGATGACGGGCACGTCGTCCGACGTCGCGTTCGCCGACGCCTACCTCAAGGGCTCGCTGCCCACGGACAAGGCGCTGGACGCGTATGACGCGGCGCTGAAGAACGGCACCGTGGCCCCGCCGAACAACGCGGTGGGCCGCAAGGGCCTGGAGTCCTCGCCGTTCCTCGGCTTCACGCCGGAGAGCACGCACGAGTCCGTGTCCTGGGGCCTGGAGGGGCTGATCAACGACTTCGGCATCGGCAACATGGCCGCGGCCCTGGCCGAGGACCGGCGCACGCCGCGGGAGCGGCGCGCGACGCTGCGCGAGGAGTCGGCCTACTTCCTGGAGCGCGCCACGCACTACGGCGAGCTCTTCGACCCGGCGATCGACTTCTTCCAGCCCCGGCACGCCGACGGCGAGTTCCTGAACGCACCGGACGAGTACGACCCGCGCACGTGGGGCGGTGGCTACACCGAGACCAGCGGCTGGAACTTCTCGTTCCACGCGCCGCAGGACCCGCGCGGCCTCGGCAACCTGTACGGCGGCCAGGACGGGCTGGAGGCCAAGCTCGACGAGTTCTTCGCCACGCCCGAGGACGCCACGCACACCGGCGGTTACGGCGGCGTCATCCACGAGATGCGCGAGGCGCGGGACATCCGGCTGGGCCAGTGGGGCATGAGCAACCAGGTCTCCCACCACATCCCGTGGCTGTACGACGCCGCGGGAGCGCCGCACAAGACCCAGGAGATCGTCCGGGAGGTCACGCGCCGCCTGTTCGTGGGCAGCGAGATCGGCCAGGGCTACCCGGGCGACGAGGACAACGGCGAGATGTCGTCGTGGTGGATCTTCGCCGCGCTCGGCTTCTACCCGCTGCAGGTCGGCTCCGACCAGTACGCGATCGGCTCGCCGCTGTTCGACAAGGCCACGGTGCACCTGCCGGACGGCGACCTCGTGATCAACGCCCGGAACAACTCCGTGGAGAACGTCTACGTGCAGTCGCTGCGCGTCGACGGCAAGAAGCGGACGTCGACGTCGCTGTCCCAGGCGGACCTGTCGGGCGGCGCCCGGCTGGACTTCGTGATGGGCGCCGAGCCGTCGGCGTGGGGGACGGGAGCCGACGACGCGCCGCCGTCGCTCACCGAGGGTGACGAGCCGCCGACGCCCGACCGGGACGCGACCGGGACGGGGACCGTGACGGTGTCCGACGGCGGGTCCGGTTCCGCGGCAGACGCGCTCGTGGACGACACGTCGACCACGCGCACCACGTTCGCCACGGCGACCCCGACGATCGCCTGGGACGGGTCCGGCACGCGGGCCACGGTCGGCACGTACACGCTGACCTCGGGGGTCGCGGGCACGGCGGCGCCGTCCGCCTGGCGGCTGGAGGGGTCGGACGACGGCGAGAGCTGGGCCGTGCTCGACGAGCGGGACGGCGAGGCGTTCCGCTGGGCGCTGCAGACCCGGACCTTCCAGGTGGACGACCCGGCGGAGTACGGGCACCTGCGGGTCGTGGTCGAGGAGTCGGCGGACGTCGCGTCGGCGGGCGGCTCCGCGGGTGACCCGGCGGGCGACCTGTCGCTGGCCGAGGTGCAGCTCCTGGCCGACCAGGGCGCCGGCTCCGACGCGCTGCCGCTCGAGGCGGCCGCGGCGCCGGACGCCGAGACGCGGGCCGAGACCCGGGCCGCCGACAAGGCCGAGGACACCGCGACGGGGATCACGGTCTGGGCCGCCCCGGCCTGTGTCGACGGCGACTCCGCGCTGCGGGTCCTGGTGGACGGCGCCGACGGCGCGACCGTCGAGGTCACGTCGGACTTCGGCAGCACGACGCTGCGGGGTACGGGCGAGCACACGTTCGACGCGGGCTCGGCCCGGGTCGGCACGGGCGCGGTGACCGCCGTCGTGACGGCGACCGTCGACGGCCAGAAGGCGACCGAGACGGTGACCGTGCCGTACCAGGCAGCCGCCTGCGGCTGACCCGGACGTCGCTCGGCCCCGGTGCCGGGTTCGGTGGTGTCGCTCCTCGGGGCGACACCACCTCCGCGGGGTGTGTTCGCCCCGCGGCCCGACCGGTATCCGCACCCACGTAGCACATAAGGGGCGGATAGGTACTTTCCACACAGCGTCGTCCCACCCGTTCTGATGGTGGGGCGCCGTCAATACGCTCCCAGGCACACGAGGTTCCCCAGGCCTGATGAGGAGCACAAGACCATGTCACGATCCCTGAGAACGTCACGTTCCCTGATAGCGCTGTCAGCAGCGGTGCTGATGGTCGGCACGGCGCTGACGGGCGCGAGCACCGCGGGCGCTGCCCCGGCGTCGCAGGACGTCCGGAGCTCACCGGGCGCGCAGAGCGCGGCGGACGTCCGGGGCGCCGACGCCCCCGACGCCCTGCCCGAGGGCCAGGTCGGCGCGATGGAGCGCGACCTCGGCCTGACCCGGGCCGAGATCCCCGCCCGCCTGGCCCGCGACGCCGACGCCGCGATCGTCGAGGCGCACCTGACCGCGGCGCTCGGCGACCGGTACGCGGGCACCTGGCTGCCCGACGGCGCCGACGCCCCGCGCGTCGCCGTCACCAGTGCGGCGGCGGCCAAGGTGGCCGAGCGCGCGGGCGCCGACCCCGTCGTCGTCGAGCACAGTCTCGACGAGCTGACCGGGTGGAAGGAGGCCCTCGACGACGTGGGCGCCCCCACCTCGGTGCACGCCTGGTATGCCGACCCGACCACCAACGAGGTGGTGATCGAAGCCGCCGACACCGCGGCCGCCAAGGCGATGATCGCCGCGTCGGACGTGCCGGCCGGGGTCGTGCGCGTGGAGAAGTCGAAGGTCGCGCCGCAGACCGCGCGCGACATCCGGGGCGGCGACGAGTTCCACAAGCCGCTCGGCAACGGGTACGTGACGCTGTGCTCGATCGGCTTCGCGGTCTCCGGCGGATTCGTCACGGCCGGGCACTGCGGCTCGACCGGCGACCCGGTCAACGCACCCGACGGCGCCGCGCTCGGCACCTACCGCGGCTCCACCTTCCCGGGCCACGACTGGGCCTGGGTGGGGACCAACGGCAACTGGACGCCCACCCCGGCGGTGAACAACTACGCGGGCGGCACGACGGCGGTCGCGGGCTCCGCGGAGCAGGGCATCGGCGCGGCGGTGTGCCGGTCGGGCCGCACGACGGGCTGGCGCTGCGGCGTCATCCAGGAGAAGAACGTGACCATCAACTACGGCTCGGGCGACATCCCCGGCATGGCGACCGGTTCGGCCTGTGCCGAGGGCGGCGACTCGGGCGGCTCGGTGCTCTCGGGCAACCAGGCGCAGGGCGTCACCTCGGGCCGCATCGGCGACTGCTCCACGAACGGCCGGTTCATCTACCAGCCGGTCAACCCGATCCTGAGCGCCTACGGGCTGCAGCTCACCACCACCGGCGGGGGCAGCGGGGGCCGGCCGCTCGTCGGCCTGGCGGGCAAGTGCATCGACGTGCCGAACTCCGAGTTCACGGACGGCAAGCGCCTGCAGCTGTGGACCTGCAACGGCACGGGCGCGCAGAACTGGACGTTCCAGGCCGACGGGACGCTGCGGGCCGGCGGCCTGTGCATGGACGTGGCCGGGGCCAACACCGGTGACGGCACCGCCGTGCAGCTCGCCAACTGCAGCGGCAACCCGGCGCAGCAGTTCACGCTGAGCGGCGCAGGGGACCTGGTCTCGATCCTCGCGAACAAGTGCGTGGACGTGCCGAACAGCAACAGCGCGAACGGCACGCAGCTCCAGATCTGGACCTGCAACGGCACCGCGGCCCAGAAGTGGCGCGTGGGCTGAGCCCATGACCCGTTGAGTGCTGGGTTTTCGCCCGGTCAGATGCAGCTGACCGGGCGAAAACCCAGCACTCAACGACTTGTCACAGGGTGGCGCGGACCGACTTGGCAGCTTCCACCAGGTGGGCCAGGGACTCCTTGGTCTCCGCGTAGGCGCGGGTCTTCAGGCCGCAGTCCGGGTTGACCCAGACCAGCCGCGGGTCGATCGACTTGGCCGCGAGCTCGACCAGGTCGGTCACCTCCTGCACCGACGGCACGCGCGGGCTGTGGATGTCGTAGACACCCGGCCCGATGCCGCGGCCATACCCGGCGTCGGCCAGCTCGGGCACGATCTCCATGCGGGACCGGGCCGCCTCGACCGACGTGACGTCGGCGTCCAGACCGTCGATCGCGCCGATGACCTGCCCGAACTCCGAGTAGCACAGGTGCGTGTGCACCTGTGTGGCCGTGTCGGCCCCGGCGGTCGAGAGCCGGAACGAGCGCACCGACCAGTCGAGGTAGCCCGGGTGCGCGGAGCGGCGCAGCGGCAGCAGCTCGCGCAGCGCCGGCTCGTCCACCTGCACGACGCCGATGCCCGCCGCCTCCAGGTCCGTCACCTCGTCGCGCAGCGCCAGGGCCACCTGGTCGGCGGTGTCGCCGAGCGGCAGGTCGTCGCGCACGAACGACCAGGCCAGGATCGTGACCGGACCGGTGAGCATGCCCTTGACCGGCTTGTCGGTCAGCGACGCCGCGTACGCCGTCCACTCGACCGTCAGAGGCGCGGGCCGGGACACGTCGCCCCACAGGATCGGCGGCCGCACACAGCGCGAGCCGTACGACTGGACCCAGCCGTTGACGGTCGTCGCGAAGCCGTCGAGCTGCTCCGCGAAGTACTGCACCATGTCGTTGCGCTCGGGCTCGCCGTGCACCAGCACGTCCAGGCCCAGCTCCTCCTGGAGCGCGACCGTGCTCGCGATCTCGGCGCGCATCGCGGCCGTGTAGTCGGCGTCGGACAGCTCGCCCCGTACCCACGCGGCGCGCGTGCTGCGGATCTCGGAGGTCTGCGGGAACGACCCGATGGTCGTGGTCGGCAGCGGCGGCAGGTTGAGCCGCGCCTGCTGCGCGGCCGCCCGCTCCGCGTACGGCGCGCGCTCGACGTCGGCCGCGGTCAGCGCGGCGGTCCGCTCGCGCACCGCGGGGACGACGACGCCGGGCGTCTCGGCGCGGGAGCGCACCGCCGCCGTGGACTCGGCGAGCTTGTCGGCGACAGCCGCCCGGTCCTCGGTCAGGGCGGTGGCCAGCGTGACGACCTCGGTGACCTTCTGGTCGGCGAACGCGAGCCACGACTTCAGGGCGGCGTCCAGGCGGGGCTCGTCGGCGACGTCGTGCGGCACGTGCAGCAGCGACGTCGAGGTGCCGACGGCGACCGCCCCGGCGCCGAGCCCGGTGCCGGACGCCGCCAGGCCCTCCAGGGTGGTCAGGCGGGCGTCGAGGTCGGCGCGCCAGATGTTGTGGCCGTCGATCACGCCCGCGACCAGGGTCTTGGTCTCCAGGCCGGGGACCGGTCCGGTCGGTACGGCGCCGCGCACCAGGTCGATCGCGACGGCCTCGACGTCGGTGCCGGCCAGCAGGGCGAGCCCGTCGCCGGCCTCGCTCCGCAGGTCGCCGTACGGGGCGGTGACCAGGATCGCGGGGCGCTCGGCGGCGCCGTCTGCACCGGCTGCGGTGGGGGAGAGCCCGGTCGCCAGCGTGGTGTAGGCGCGGCGGACGGCGTCGGCGACCTCGTCGAAGGGGACGTCCAGCAGGTCGGTGACCAGGGCCGGCTCGTCGAGCTGCACCCAGGGCGCGCCCGCGGCGGCCAGCGCGCGCAGCAGGTCGGCGTACGCGGCGACGACGTCGTCGAGCCGGTCCAGCGGGCGGAAGCCCTCCGGCGATCCGTCAGCGGGCTTGCTGAGCAGCAGGAACGTCACCGGGCCCACGAACGCGGGCCGGGTCACGACGGCCTGGCCCCCGTCGGCCGGCTGAGCCAGCTCGGTGAACTCCCGCACGGCGCGGTCGTCGACGAACCTGATCGGGGTGTCCGGACCGATCTCCGGGACCAGGTAGTGGTAGTTCGTGTCGAACCACTTGGTCATCTCGAGCGGCGCGTTGTCACCCTCGCCGCGGGCGACCGTGAAGTAGGCCTCGAGGGGCAGGCGACCCCCGTCCGTGGTGAGCCCGGCGAACCGCTCGGGCACGGCGCCCAGCAGCGCGACGGCGTCGAGCACCTGGTCGTAGTACGAGAACGAGCCGGGGACGGCAGCGTTGCCGGCGTCCAGGCCCAGGTCGACGAGGCGGCGGGCGGTGGCCTGCCGCAGGTCGCGGGCCGTCGCCTCCAGCTCGTCGGCGGTGGTGCGGCCGGCCCAGAAGGACTCGACGGCGCGCTTGAGCTCGCGCCTCCGGCCGATGCGCGGGTAGCCCAGGATCGTGGCGGTGGGAAGGTGCGGGTTCGTGACTGCCATGCGTATCAGCTCCATCGGACCTGGCGTTAGCACCTTGCCCCGAGATTGGCGCCTCGGAGGTAGGTTGCTGCGGTGTCGTGGAGCCAGGACTCTCGACCGCTCTGGATGATGAGACTTGATCGTAGGCATGCCCGGGATGTGGTCGGCAAACCGTCCACCCCTCGGACGGTTGTCGCTCGCCGGGAGCGAGGCACGAAAAGTGTGCCAAGCGCGCCGCGCTCCCGGCGGCCGCGGTCCGGAGCAGAGCTGGCCGTCCCGCACAAGCCCCGAGCCATAAGCTCGGTTATGGCTCCGTTCAACTGTTTCGGCATCCGGTGATGGATTCTGACGTTCCCCGAGGACATCTCACCGAGCAGATCCCCGAACAGATCGGAACCACACCATGTCGAAGATCCTGATGGTCGTCTCCGCCGCGAACAGCCTGCGCCTGGCCGACGGCACCGAGCACCCCACCGGCTACTGGGCCGAGGAGGTCGCCGCCTCCCACCGGGTGCTCACGGCGGCCGGCGCCCAGGTCGACGTCGCGACGCCGGGCGGCGTGGCGCCCACGGTCGACGCGGTCAGCCTCGACGAGCGCGGCGGGGTGCCCGCCGCCGACGCCGCGGAGTTCCGGGCCTACCTCGACGGCATCGCCGACCAGCTCGCCCACCCGCTCACGCTGGCCGACGTGCGCGGCGACGACTACGACGCCGTCTACGTCCCGGGCGGCCACGCCCCGATGGCGGACCTCGCGCACGACGTCGACCTCGGCCGTCTGCTGCTCGCCGCGAACGACCGGGGCACGACCGTCGGCGCGCTCTGCCACGGCGTCGCGGCGCTGCTCAGCGCCCAGGAGCCGGACGGCACCTTCGCCTTCGCGGGCCGGGCGCTCACGTCGTTCACCGACGAGGAGGAGCGCCAGGGCGGCCTCGGCGACGCCGCGCCCTACCTCGTCGAGTCGCGGCTGCGCGAGCGCGGCGCCGTCGTCCAGGTCGGTGCGCCCTGGAGCAGCACCGTGGTCCAGGACGGCAACCTGATCACCGGGCAGAACCCGCAGTCCAGCGCGGCCGCCGCCGAGGCGGTGCTCAAGGCGCTCGCTGCGCGCTGAGCCCGGCTAGCCTGTGGGCAGGACGACGACGGAGGGTGGTGCCGGTGCCGGGTCTCGACCTCCTCGCCACGTTCCTGGAGGTCTACCGCACCGGGTCGCTGTCGGCGGCGGCCGAACGCCTGGGGGTGAGCCAGCCGGCCGTCACCGGGCAGCTCGCCCGCCTGGAGGAACAGCTCGGCGCGCGCCTGTTCGTACGGTCCCGCCGGGGCGCCGAGCCCACGGAGCGCGCCGTGGCGCTGGCCGCCGAGGTGGGGCTCCACGTGGACGGGCTCCGGACGGCGCTCGGTCCCCGCGACGTCGAGCCGGCCGTGCGCGGGCTCGTCCGGATCGGCGGGGCCGCCGAGCTCATGACGGTGCGCGTGCTGCCCGCGCTCGCGCCGCTCGTCGCGCAGGGGCTCCAGCTCCGTACGACGCTCGGGCTCGGCGACGAGCTGCTGGCCGCGCTGACTGCCGGCCACCTCGACCTGGTCGTGTCCTCGGTGCGCCCGCGGCAGGACGCCCTGGTGGCGACGCCGCTGGTCGACGAGGAGTTCCTGCTCGTCGGACCCCCGGCACTCGCCCACACCGTGGACCCGGTACGCCTGGAGTCCGACCCCGTGGCCGCCCTGTCGCACCTGCCGCTGGTCGCCTACGCGGAGGACCTCCCGATCGTGCGCCGGTACTGGCGCAGCGAGTTCGGCCGGCGTCCGCCCAACGCGACGGCGCTGGTGGTGCCCGACCTGCGCGCCGTGCTCGCCGCGGTCGCCGGCGGCGCGGGGGTCTCCGTGCTGCCCCGGTACCTGGCCGCGCCCGCGCTGGATTCAGGGCAGGTGGTCGAGCTTCACCACCCCGAGGCGCCGCCGCTGAACACGCTGTACCTCGCGGGACGGCGCGGCGTCCCGCAGGGGCCGGCGGTCGCCGCCGTCCGGGCACGGCTGACGGAGGCCGCCGCGGGGTGGGGGAGCCTCTGAGGCGTGCCGCTACCCGGCCGGTCGCCGGGTCCCGGTCACGACCCGGCGCACTCGTCGCTCTCCACCGGACCCGAGAGGCCGACGAGCGGCGGGTACGCCGAGACCCGGAGCTCCCAGCCGGCCGGGTCGGTGGCCGTCACAGAGGCGTCCCCGCCGTTCTCGGCGTGGGTCACGTCCGACAGCGGGTCGAAGCCGTGCTCCTGGAGAACCGGGTCGAGCCCGGCGGCGAGGTCGGCGAGACCGTTGCTCGGCTCGTACAGGTCGCCCTCACCCAGGCTCTCGGCGAGGAAGAGCACGCACTCGCCGTCCGGCTGCTCGGTGACGAACGGGAAGCGGTCCTTGGCGGTCCACGCCACCCCCGGGACGGACTGGTCGAGCGCGACGAGGACGTCGTCCAGCGCCGCCGTGTACTGCTCCGTCGCGGCCTCACGTGCGGGGGCCGGCTCCGCGGGCTCGGCCGGAACGTCGTCCGGGCCCGCGGAGCAGGACGTGAGGGCGCCGGGGACGAGCACGGCGAGGACGAGGGCGCCGCGGACGAGCGTGCCGGGGGGCGGCGCGTCGGGGACGTGCGCCGTGCCGCCGGTCCGTCGCGCCCGTGCCTGGAACCGCGCCCGTGCCTGGAACCGTGCCTGTGCCTGGAACAGGGACCGCATCCGTCTCCTCGTTCGTGCTCGCCGTCGTGCCGGGACGCTACCAGGCAGGACGTCCGCGCGGTCGGAATTTCGAGGCGGTCACGACGGGGAGCTCTCCCCGTCGTCGGACCCGCGTGCGGTCGGGGTCGCCCGAGCGGTGACGGCCCCGAGGGTGACGGCCGCCGCCGTCAGCACCGCGCTCGCCACCAGGGGTCCTGCGGGCCCGAGCGCCACGACGGCGCTTCCGCCGAGCACCGGACCGGCGAGCGCGCCGAGGTTCAGGGCGACCGTCGAGAACGCCCCGCCCATGGTCGGCGCGCCGTGGGCCGCCGCCATGGCGCGGGCGATCAGTGTGCCGCCCACGGCGAACGACAGCGCGCCCTGCACCGGGGCGAGCACCCACACCGCCGCGGGGCTCGGGGCCAGCGCGGCCCACAGGACCCACCCCGTGAGCAGGGCGGGGCCGGCGACCGCGAGCAGCCGCCCGCCGTGCGCGTCGGCGAGCCGGCCCGCTGCCGAGACCCCGGCGAAGGCACCCACCCCGAACAGCGCCAGCACCGCCGGCACCAGCGCGGACCCGAGGCTCGCGCCGTCGGTGACGACGACCGCCAGGTAGGTGAACGCGCAGAACGTGGCGCCGTTGACCAGGACGCCGAGCCCGAGGTGGCGCGACAGGTCCGGGGACCGCAGCGCGCCGAGCTCGGCCCGCAGCTCCACGCGGGCGCGCGGCGTCCCGGCGTCGAGCCGTACCGGCGTCAGGCAGGCCACGGCGACCAGGGTCGCGGCCGCGACCCCGGCGATCGCCCACAGGGCGGACCGCCAGCCCCAGAGCTCGCCCAGCAGCGCGCCGGCGGGGACGCCGGCGACCAGGGCGAGCGTCGTGCCGCCGAGGATCACCGCCAGCGCGCGGGCCCGCCGCCCGGCGGGGACGACGTGCTGCACCGTCGACAGCGCGACCGCGAGGAACCCGGCGTTCGCCACCGCGGCGACGAACCGGGTGCCCAGCAGGACGGCGAAGCTGTCGGTCAGCGCGCCGGCGACGTGCGCGGCGACGAAGACGAGCAGGCAGGCGGACAGGGTCCAGCGGGGCGGCAGGCGGCGTCCGACGGCGGCCGTGAGCGGCGCACCGACGACCATCCCGACCGCGAAGCCCGAGGTCAGGTAGCCGGCCTGGGCGATCGAGACGCCGAGGCCGGTAGAGATGCCGGGGACGAGCCCGGCGAGGACGAATTCCGACGTGCCTTGCGCGAAGACCGCGACCGCGAGCACGTAGAGCAGGACAGGCATGAGGAACTCCGAAGGGTGGAGGGACACGGGTAGGCCGGGACGGCACTACGGGCCCTTCGGATGCGGGTGTTCTCTACAGGGGCATCTCGGGCTACCGGAGTACCGGCAGCCCTGACCTGGATGCTTCTGGAGACCTCATGCGGTGAAGCTAGCACGCGCCGACGGAGGCGCCGGCACCGGGACCGGCACCGAGACCGGCACTGACAGCGGCAGCGGACGGCGCCACGCGACCTCGCGGTCGAGCTGGCCCGTCGAGCGGAAGAGCTGCACCTGGTGGGCGTCGGGCAGCGCGCCGGCGAGTGCCCGCGTCGTCGTCGGGCCGAAGCTGAGCTTCTGCCAGAAGCCGCCCGACCGGCGGGAGAACAGCCAGGCCTCGCGCGCCCCGGCGTCGGCGGCCCGGTCCAGGGCGAAGCGGGCCAGGCGCAGGCCGTCCCCGGCGCCGCGCAGGTCGGGCCGCACGGCGACGCTGCGGATCAGCGCGTGCTCGCCGTCCACGCCGAGCTCGAACCCGGTGGTGGCGGTGACCGCGCCGGCGTCGTCGCGTTCCAGCCAGAGGCGGACGGCGGGCTCCGCGAGCGCGGCGACCGTCAGGTCGGCGGTGCGGAGGAACGCGGCCAGGTCGTCGAGGTCGGCGGAGGCGGCGGGGTGGAGCACGCCGGGGAGCCTATCTCGGCGGGCCGGCGGGTCGGGTCAGGGCCGGTCGGCGTCGTTCGTCGGGGCCATGCTCGGCTCGTCGCACCCCGACCAGCTCAGGTCGCTGTGCACGCGCAACTGCTTGCCGCCGTCGGACGTGGCCCAGATCTCCTGGGCCCGCGGCAGCCAGGTCGTGGTGTCGACGAGCACGTCGACGCGGGTCACGTCGCCGCCCCGGACCTGGTCGTCCGACGGGGTGACCCGGATCCGCGCGACCGTCTGCCCGGCCAGCTCCTCGATCGTGAGGTCGTCGTCGAGCCGCTGGTTCGTGCCGTCGTAGCCCGGCAGGCGGAGCAGCACGCGGGCCGACGCCGCCTGCAGCGCCGGGAGAGGCTGCTGGTCCAGCAGGGGCTTCGGCACGGCCACGTCCGGCTCGTCGACCCGGTCGAAGCGCATGATCGACTGGTCCCCGAGCGTCGAGCGGATCTTCACGCCGCAGCTCGCGCCGGACATCGCCTTGCCCGCGAGGGTGACGACCTCGCCCGGCGTGCGCCAGGTCGTGGGGGACGGCGACGCGCCGGGACGCGGGGTCCCGGCCGCCGACGCGCCGGTGCCCGGGGCCGAGCCCGGGAGGGCGCCCGGTTCCGGCGTGCCCGCCAGGCTCAGCACGAGGACGGCGGCCGCTGCCGCGGCTGCCGCACCCGCCCACGCGAGGACCGGCCCGCGGCGGCCCGACGGCGCGCGCCGGAGCGCGGCCGGCACGAGCCCGGGTGTGTCGGGGTCGCGGAGCAGCACCTCGATGTCGCGGGTGTCGGCCCAGTCGTCGGAGCCGCTGTCGGACCAGGGGGCGGCCCAGTCGCCGGCGCCGGTGTCGGCCCGGCCGGACGGGCGCGGGACCTGGCCGTGCAGGCCGCTCCCCGTCGCGCCCCGCACGGCGGCCCGTGCCTCGGCCCGCGCGCGGGACTCGGTGTACGCGCGCGCCAGGTCGAGCTCGGGATCGGCCGCGCGCAGGGCACGGCGGGCGCGGGTCAGCTCGTCGTCCACGTCAGGCTCCTTCCTCGGTCAGCCGTTCGTACGCCGCGCGCAGGCGGCGCCGGGCGCGGTGCACCCGGGTGGCGGCGACCGCCGTCGTGCAGCCCAGTACCTGGGCCACCTCCGCCGTGGAGAGCTCCGCGGCCGCGAGCAGCGCGATGACCTCCCGGTCGGTGGGGCGCAGCAGGTCCATCGCGCGGCGGAGCTCGTCGAGCTCGCCGACCAGGCGGACGTCGTCGGCGCCCGCCGGGGCCGGGTGCGTGCGCACCCGCTCGACCAGGGCCGTGCGCCGCTGCCGGGCGCGCGCCTGGTTGGCCATCACCCGGCGGGCGACGGCCAGGAGCCACGCCCGCGGGTTGTCGGGCAGCTCGCCCTTGCGCCACACGATCGCGAAGACCTCGGCCACGACGTCCTCCGCCTCGGCGGCCGGGAGCCGCGCGCGGGCGTAGCGGTAGACGGCGCGCGCGTGCGTCGCGAAGAGCTCCTCCGTGCGCGCGGGCGTGAGCGGGCCCGGCACGATGCGGTGCGGCTCGGTGTTCGTGGTCAGGGCGGTCTCCGGGGTCTCCGTCGGTCTCCGGGGTGAAGAGCATCGGGGTGAGTGCTTCCGACACAGTGTGTCCGGCAGGGGATCGCCCATGTCAGGTCCCGGATGTTGCCCACGTCACAGCGCGCCGCTGACATCGGGAGCCACACGCCGCACACGACCCCGGTGTGCCTACCTTTTCGAACCGACTGTCCGTGCCCCGGGCCGGGGGCGTCCCCGCGGTGCTTCTCGCCACCACGCTGTTGCTCGCCGGCTGTGCGGCCGGGTCCGCAGCGGGGTTGGTCTCCGGGACGGCCGGGTCGCCGGACGGTTCGGGGCTGCCTGCCTCCGGTCAGGAGGGTTCCGTGCAGCAGGGCGGCGGACAGCAGGGTTCCGGTCAGGAGGGTTCCGTGGAGCAGGGCGGCGGGCACGGTTCCGGCGGGCAGGGTTCCGAGGAGCCGGTGACCGGCGGGGCGGGCGCGGGCGGCGGGGCGGGCGCCGACGCCGGGGCGGGCGCCGCGAGCGTCGTCGGGCCGAGGGACGTGCCCGTCGATGCCGAGCCGGGCAGCGGACCCGGTGACGACCCGGGCATCGACCTGACCGCCCGCTCCACCACCGACCCGGCGAGCCCCTGGGTGGTGGTCAACAAGCGCACGCCGCTCGACCCGGTCGACCACGAGCCCGACCTCACGACGGTGCGCGGCTACCTCGTGCGGCCCGACGTCGCGCCGGACCTGACGGCGCTCCTGGCGGCGGCGGACGCCGACGACGTCCGGCTGACGTTGCGCAGCGCCTACCGCGGGTACCCCAAGCAGGCCGCGGTCTACGAAGGCTGGGTCGCGCAGCTCGGGGCGGCGCAGGCGGACGCCGTCTCGGCGCGCCCGGGGCACAGCGAGCACCAGACGGGCCTGGCCGTGGACGTGGGCGGCACGACACAGCCGGGGTGCGACTTCGAGCCGTGCTTCGGGGAGACCACCGAGGGGCGGTGGGTCGCGGAGCATGCCGCGACGTTCGGCTTCCTGGTCCGGTACACGCCCGAGAACAGCGGCGTCACGGGGTACGCCCCCGAGGCCTGGCACCTGCGCTGGGTGGGCCGCGACCTGGCGGCGTACATGGCGGACACCGGCGTCACGACGCTGGAGGAGGTCTTCGACGTTCCCGGCGGGGGATACGTCGACTGACGGGCTTGACCTTGCCGTAGCGGCAACCCTGCACGCTGCGGTCATGACCACACCAGACAGTGCGGCCGGGGCCGTACCGGCCTCCGCCGCACGAGTTCCAGGACCAGCACCAGCACCAGCATCAGCACCGGCACCAGCGACAGCGCCATCGCGGGGCACCGCGATCGAGGTCGCCGGCCTGCACGCGTCCTACGGCGACCACCACGTGCTCGACGGCGTGGACCTCACGGTCCCCGCCGGCTCCGTCTACGCCCTGCTGGGGCCGAACGGCGCGGGCAAGACGACCATGGTGAACATCCTGTCCACGCTGCTGGCGGCCGACGCCGGCGAGGTCCGCGTCGCGGGCCACGACGTGCGCCGCGAGCCGGCCCGGGTGCGGGCGGCGATCGGCGTGACGGGGCAGTTCTCGGCGATCGACATGTTCCTCACCGGCCGCGAGAACCTGCGCCTCATGGCCGACCTGACCCACCTCGACCGGGCGACCGCCACCCGCGACGTCGAGGCGCTGCTCGACCGGTTCGACCTGGCCGACGCCGCCGACCGCCGCGCCCTGACCTGGTCCGGCGGCATGCGGCGCCGCCTCGATCTGGCGATGACGCTCATCACCCGGCCGCGGCTGATCTTCCTGGACGAGCCCACCACGGGGCTCGACCCGCGCAGCCGCCGCGCCGTCTGGCAGGTGGTCCGGGAGCAGGTGGCCGACGGCGTCACCGTGCTGCTGACCACCCAGTACCTCGACGAGGCCGACGCCCTGGCCGACCGGGTCGGCGTGCTCGACGCCGGCACGCTGCTGGCCGAGGGGACGCCGAGCGAGCTCAAGGCGCAGGTGCCCGGCGGCGCCACCAGCCTCGACGACGTGTTCCTGGCGCTCACGGGGCACGCCGCGGATCCCGCAGACACCTCGGAGGTGACCGCACGATGAGCACCACCTACGCCGTCCGCGACTCGATGACCATGCTGCGCCGCAACCTGCGGCACCTCAGCCGCTACCCCTCTCTGGCGGTCATGCTGATCGCCGTCCCGGTCGTGTTCCTGCTGCTGTTCGTGTACGTGTTCGGCGGCACGCTCGGCGCCGGACTCCCGGTCGACGGCGGCGGCAGCCGCGCCGACTACCTGAACTACCTGGTCCCCGGCATCTGGGTCATGACGGTGTCCAGCGTGGCGAACGGGACCGCCGTCGCCGTCGCGATCGACCGCACCGGAGGGATGTTCGACCGGTTCCGCACCATGGACATCGCCCGCGTCTCGGTGCTCACCGGGCACGTGCTCGGCGCGGTGATCCGGACCGTGCTGGCGCTGACGGTGATGGTCGGGTTCGCGCTGCTGCTCGGCTTCCGGTCGCAGGCCGGGGTGGCGGGCTGGCTCGGCGCCGCCGGGCTGGTGCTGCTCCTGGCGTTCTCGTTCACCTGGCTGACGGTCGCCATGGGGCTGGCCGCGGGCAGCGTCGAGACGGCGAGCAACACGCCGCTGGTCCTCATGGTGCTGCCGGTCGTGAGCAGCGGGTTCGTGCCCACCGAGCAGATGCCCGCCGGGCTGCGGCAGTTCGCCGAGCACCAGCCGTTCACGCCGGTCATCGAGACCCTGCGCGCCCTGACGTCGGGCACACCGGTCGGGTCGGCCGGCTGGCTCGCCGTCGGCTGGTGCGTGGTGATAGCCGGGGTGGGCTACGCCTGGTCCCGTCATGCCTTCGGCAGGACGACTGCGCCGGCCCGCTGACCCGGCGCTCCGACGACAGACGGGAGGATGGCTCCATGTTGACCATCGGGCAGGTCGCGTCGTACGCGGGGGTGACGGCGCGCGCCGTCCGGCACTACCACGCCCTGGGGCTGCTGCCGGAGCCGGAGCGCGACCACTCCGGGTACCGCCGGTACGGCGCGCCGGCCGTGGTGGACCTCATCCGGATCAGGACCCTGGCCGACGCCGGGGTGCCGCTGGCCCGGGTCCAGGAGCTCCTGCACGCCGACGAGGACGAGTTCGCGACCGCCGTCGCCGAGATCGACGCGCGGCTCCGGTCGGAGATCGAGGAGCGGGAGCGGCACCGCGAGCGCATCGCCCGGCTTGCCGCGGGGGACAGCCTGGCCCTGCCGCCGGAGGGTGCGGCGTACCTCGACCGGTGGCGGGAGCTGGGCGTGCCCGAGCCGATCGTCGAGATCGAGCGGGACAGCTGGATCCTGTCGCTGGCCGTGTACCCGCCCGAGCAGGTCGCCGCCGCCATGGTCAACAAGGGTCTGCTGCTGGACGACGCCGAGTTCGTCGACGTGCTGCGGTCGATCGGCGAGGGGATCGACTGGGCGCCGGACGACCCGCGGCTGCCCGGCCTGGCCGACAAGGTGGCGGCCGTCCTGGACCGCCACGCCGAGTGGACCGGTGACGGCGGGCGCGGGGTGGAGCGGGGGCTCGTCGAGCAGTTCGACTCGCTCGCCCTCGACTCCATCCCCGCCGGCCGCCGTCTGGAGGAGCTGCTCGAGGAGCGCGGCTGGTCGGGCTGGACCCGCCAGGAGCGCGTCCCCCGCACGACCCGCTGACCGCGCCCGACACCGGCCGGCGAGCGGGGGGGGGGCGGCGCGGGGCGGCGGGCGGTGGTCAGAAGGGGAGCCAGACGATCGACGCCAGGGCCGCCAGGTAGAGGGCCTGCTCCGCGAGGCGGCGTCCGACGGGGGTGGCCGGCTTGCCGCCGAACAGGACGCCGCGCCGCGCCGCGGAGACGTTCGCCGGGGTCATGGCCAGGGTGAGCAGCCCCAGGCAGATCGCCGCCGCGGGCGCCGTCGCGGGCACCAGCAGGCCGATCGCGCCCGCCAGCTCCAGCACCCCCGTGCCCGCGACGAGCAGGTCGGGGCGGGGCAGGCCCGGCGGCACCATGCGCACGAGGTCCTGGCGGACGTGCGGGATGAGCCGCCCGGACGACGCCAGCAGGTAGACGGCGGCGACGCCGACCCGTGCGGCGTCGTGCCAGGAGTCGAGGGCCGGGACCGCGAGCAGGCCGAGCAGGCGCGCGAGCGCCGTGACCGCGAGCAGCAGCACGGGAAGGGGGACAGGCATGACCGCTCCAATCTTGACGGCGACAAGTTCGAGCGACACCTCACCACTCGCGGTGCTATCTTGTCAATGGCAAGATCGGCTCGCGGTACGAGAGAACGCCGAGCACGAGAACACCGGGAGAGACGGAGCTCCATGAGCTACCACCACGGAGACCTGCGCAGGACGATGACCGCAGCCGCCGCGACCGCCGTCGCCGAGCGCGGGCCCGCCGGCCTGAGCCTGCGCGAGCTGGCCCGGCTCGCGGGGGTGTCCCACGCCGCGCCGGCCCACCACTTCGGCGACAAGGCGGGCGTGCTCACCGCCGTGGCGACCGAGGGCTTCACGCTGCTCGCCGCGGCCCTGGACGAGGCCGGGGACGACCTGCTCGCCGCCGGCGTCGCCTACGTACGGTTCGCGGTGGACCACCCCGGGCACTTCGCCGTCATGTTCGACCGCAGCCTGCTGCACGGCGACGACACCGACCTGCTCGCCGCCGAGCAGGTGGCCTCCGGGGCGCTCGCGGGCCTGGCGCCCGACGCCGACGGGGCGCGTGCGGCCTGGTCCGTCGCCCACGGCTTCGCGAGCCTCTGGCTCTCCGGCGCCATCGAGGGGCCCGACGTCGTCGCGGCCGCGGAGCCGGTGTTGCGCCGGCTGGTCCCGGACGCCTGAGGGTCGTCGGACGGCGGTGGTCAGCCGACGGCGGTGACGGCGGCCTGCCGGTCGCGGTCGCGGCCCGGCGGGGCGCCGAACAGGCGGCGGTACTCCCGGTTGAACTGGGCCGCGCTCTCGTAGCCGACGTCGAACGCGACCTGGGTGACGCTCGTGTTCCGCGACGCGAGGATCTGGCGCGCCGTGGCCAGCCGGAGCTGCTTCTGGAACTGGAGCGGGCTCGACCCGGTCACCGCACGGAACGTGCGGTGGAACGCGGAGACGCTCAGGCCCGCACGCCGGGCGAGGTCCTCGACGCGGAGCGGTTCGGCGGAGTTGTCCCGGATCCACTGCACCACCGAGCTGACGCGCGTGAGCTTGCTGCCGGCCAGCCCGAGCTGCCGCACGGTGTCGCCCTGCGGTCCCGTGACCAGCAGCCAGAGGATCTCCCGCCGCACCATGGGCCCCAGCACGGGCAGATCGCGCGGCCGGTCGAGCAGGCGGATGAGCCGTCCGACGGCGTCCAGCAGCTCGGCCGGCGCCCGGCTCGTCGCCAGGGCGGGGACGGCGGGGCCGTGCCCCGGGCCGGTCGTGCCGACCGGAGGCGGCCTGCGCGCGGCCCCCGCCGACAGCAGCAGCTCCGCGATGGCGGGTGCGGTCAAGGTCATCCCGAAGCCCAGCGCCGGGGCGTGCTCGCTCGCCTCCGTGAACCGGCCGATGACCGGCAGGTCGATCGAGGTGACCAGGTACTCGCCGGGTCCGTACACCACGGTCTCGGCGCCCAGCCGCAGCTCCTTGGTGCCCTGCGTGATGAGCGCGAACGTGGTGCCGGTCGTGGCGGCCTCCGGGTCGCCCGGCCGCGTCTCGCGCGACAGGAACACCCCGGGCAGGGGCTCGCTCGTGCCGGCGGGCGCGCGCCGGTCCATGAGCGCGCGCAACCCGTCGAGGTCCATGCCGCCCACCTTCCTCCTCCGACGCCGCTCCGACCCCGCGCAACGCTCCGTCGAGCAGGATCAGGCAAGAACGCGGGAGGAACACTATCACCATCCAGGCCCCTCATCGCCTTGACTTGTCGAGGAGTCAGGGCGGCACCGTCCCGGCTCCAGCGCCTTCACCACGAGCACTATCCGGCAAGCAGTCGAGACAACAGAGAACGAGGCAGACATGTCGATCACCATCGTCGTCGGGGCCAGCTCCGGCATCGGGCAGGCCGCCGCGATCCGCGCCGCGGAGGGCGGCTCCGGCGTCGTCGTCACCTACAACGGGAACCGGGACGGGGCCCTGGAGACCGTCGCGCGCATCGAGGAGGCCGGCGGCACCGCCGTCGCGCTCCCGCTCGACGTGGGCGACAGCGCCACGTTCCCCGCGTTCCGCGCCGCCGTCGAACGGGCGCTGGCCGAGACCTGGGGCGCGCGGACCATCACCGGCCTGGTCAACAACGCCGGGTACGGCGGCGGCACCCTGTTCGCGGACACCACCGAGAAGCAGCTCGACGACTTCTACCGGGTCATCTTCAAGGGTCCCTACCTGGTGACCCAGGCCCTGCTGCCGCTGATCGAGGACGGCGGCGCGATCGTGAACACGGCCAGCAGCTCCGCGGGCACCGCAGGGCTGTCCGAGGGCTACTCGGCCTACGGTTCCCTGAAGGGTGCCGTCGTCGTCCTGACCCGCTACCTCGCCAAGGAGCTGGGCGCACGCGGCATCCGCGTGAACTCGGTGTCGCCCGGCCCGACGCGCACGCCGTTCGCCGGAGGCGCCTTCGAGGAGTACCCCGAGCTCACGGCCGAGCTCGTCGGCCGCACCGCCCTGGGCCGCCTCGGCGAGCCCGACGACGCGGGCTCCGCCATCGCGTTCCTCCTGTCCGACGCCGCGCGGTGGATCACCGCGCAGGACATCGAGGTGACCGGCGGCTTCAACCTCTAGGGTCGGACCATGCGGCTGCGACCGGTGCCCCCGGTGTCGGCCTGGACCCACAGCGGGGTCCGGGCCGGCTTCGAGGTCCTGTTCGCCGGCCCGACGGCGGACGGTCACGTGCTGCGCGGGCACACCACCGCCGTCGAGGGCCCGGAGGCCTGGTCCGTCGGGTACCGGATCGAGGTCGACCGGCACTGGCGCACCCGCCGGGCCGAGATCGAGGCGACGACGGCCGCGGGGACCCGGCGGACGGTCCTCGAACGGGTCGACGAGGGCGGCCTTGGCGCCGAGGGTTCCCACGCCGATGCCGACGCCGCGCGCTGGCTGGTCGACGGGACGCCGGACCGCCGGCTGGACGGCTGCACCGACGTGGACCTCGAGTCGTCGGCCGTGACGAACACGCTGCCGGTCCACCGGCTGGACCTGCTGGCCGGCGCGGTGCGCGCCGTGCCCGCGGCGTTCGTCCAGGCCGGGGACCTCTCCGTGCGGCGGATCGAGCAGGAGTACCGGCTCCTGGACCGGTCGGAGTCGGACCAGACCGCGGACCTGCTGCGCTTCGAGTACACCTCGGCCACCTTCGGCTTCGCCTGCGAGCTCACCTACGACGCCTCCGGGCTGGTGCTGGACTACCCGGGCATCGCCGTCCGCGAGCGCTGACCGGACGGGTGCGTCATTCACCCGCGCCGGCGTGTATCGTTTCGGCCGCCGCAGGCCTCTGACCTGGGACGACGTCGATCTCGCGGCGGAAACGCGAGTTCCAAAATGTCCTAGTATGAGGGATGATGGGCCCGCCACCTATCACCAGGGGAATATCGTGACCGCGACCGCCTCCGGGGCCACCGCAGCACCGCTCGACGTACCCACGTCCACGCCCGCCCTCGTCGCCTGCGACGTCGACGGGACCCTTGTCCGCACCGGCCGCCGGGCCACCCCCGCCGTCGTCGAGGCGCTCGCGGCCGTGCGTGCCGCCGGGCACCACCTGGTGATCGCCACCGGCCGGTCGCTGTCGGGCGCGGTGCAGGTGGTGCGGCAGCTCGGCGTCCGCGACGGCTGGGTGGTCGCGGCGAACGGGGCCGTGACCGCGCGCCTGGACCCGGACGGCTACTCGGTGGTCGAGGTGCGGACCGTGGCGGCCGAGCCCGTGGTCCGGCTGGTCACGCGCATCCGGCCGGACCTGCGGCTCGCCGCCGAGGTGGTCGGCACCGGCTACCGCGTCACCAGGCGGTTCCCCGAGCGGCAGCTCCACGGGCACCAGGAGGTGCTGCGCCAGGTCGAGGACATCTGGGCGCGGCCGACGCCACGCCTGGTCGTCTACGGGCAGTGGGCCCAGCGCCTCGCCCCGGCGCTGCGTGCGGCCGGCGTCACCGCGATCCCCGCCCGCGTGGACTGGGTGGACGTCACCGCCCCCGGTGTCAGCACCGCGGTCGCGCTGGAGAGCATCCGCGTCGGGCTCGGCGTCGCGTCGTCGCGGACCGTGGCCGTGGGCGACGGGGAGAACGACCTGGAGATGTTCGCCTGGGCGGCCGTGTCGATCGCCATGGGGCACGCACCCGCCACCGTTCGCGCGGCCGCCCACCGTGTCACGGGCACCCTGGAGCAGGACGGCGCGGCGTCCGCCCTGCGCGACGCGCTCCTGCTGTCGACGGCCTGACCGCCGACGGCCCGCCCGGCCCCAGGGGCTACGCGGTGCCGTAGCGGGCGACGGTGGTCGCCACCGCCTCCTCCACGGCGTGCTCCACCGCGGCCGGCGTCGGGTCCCAGCCGACCACCATGAGCCGGGGCCAGAACACGAAGTTGCCGATCATGCCCAGAAAGTTCGTCGCGGCCAGGACCGGGTCGTCGACGCGGGCCGTCCCGGCGTCGTGCTCGGCCTGGAGGTAGTGCTGGACCTCCCGGAAGAACGGCATCTTCCCGGTCTCGAACTGGGTGTCGGCGACCTGCGGGAACCGCGGCATCTCGGCGATGACCATCCGGTACAGGCCCACCATCTCGGGGCGGGACATGAGGGCGGCGTAGCGGCGTCCGTGCACGCGCAGACCGCGTGCGAGGTCGCCGGGCCCGGGCGTCGTGCCGCCGTCGTCCGCCGCGGCCCACTGCTGGGTGACGACCGCCTCGAACAGGCTCGCCTTGGTGGGGAACTGCTTGAACAGCGTGGCCTTGGAGACCTCCGCGTCCTGCGCCACCCGGGCGAGCGAGGCGCCCGCGTAGCCGTGGGCCATGAACAGGCGGGTGGCGGCGTCGACGATCGCCGTCCGCTTCTGCTCCGCGAGCTGCTGGTGGTACACGCCCGTCCCTGTCGCCATGCGTCCATCATGCCGGAACCTGCGAGGTGAGTCACTTGACTCATAACCTCCGGCCGACGTACCGTCTCGATCGTTGCGAGTCGAGTGACTCGCAACTCGACGAGAGGACACGCCGTGCGGCGATTCGAGAACAAGACGGTCCTGGTCACGGGTGCGGGCGGGGGCATGGGCGTGAGCCACGTGCGCGCCTTCCACGCGGAGGGGGCCCACGTGGTGATCGCGGACCGGGACCCGCGGCGCGGGGCCGGCCTGGCCGCCGAACTGGGGGAGCGGGCCCTGGCGGTCACCCTGGACGTGCGCGACGAGCGGCAGTGGGCCGACGCCGTGGCGGCGGCCGAGGACCGGTTCGGGCCGGTGTCGGTGCTGGTGAACAACGCGGGCGTGCCGCAGGCGGCCGCGACGGTGGAGCACACCGAGCTCGCCGACTGGCAGCGCCTGCTCGACGTCAACGTGACCGGGCAGTTCCTCGGGATCCGCGCCGTCACGCCGTCGATGCGGCGCGGCGGGGGCGGCTCGATCGTGAACATCGCCTCGACCATGGCCAACACCGCCAGCCCGTACTTCGCTGCGTACGCGACGAGCAAGTGGGCGCTGCGCGGCCTGACCCGGACGGCGGCCCTGGAGCTCGGCCGCGACGGCATCCGGGTGAACTCGGTGCACCCCGGCGTGGTCTCGACGTCGTTCATCACCGAGCCGGCGGCTCCCGGCGCCGTGCCCATCGCGGCCGCCTACACGCCGGAGCCGTTCGCGATCCCGCGCGTCGGGCAGCCCGAGGACGTGACCCGGCTGACGCTGTTCGTGGCGTCCGACGACGCCGCCTACGCCACCGGCTCGGAGTTCGTGGTCGACGGCGGGCTGCTGCTCGGTCCGGCCCTGCAGCACGACGTGCCGGACGTCGCCGCGCGGCACGAGGGTGAGGCAGCCTGATGGACGCGGCGGTGCGCCGGGCGGTCGAGATCACGCCGGCCGCGACGACCCGGCAGCGGATCGTCGACGTCACGACGACGGGGCGGCGCACCGGCCTGCCCCGGCGGATCGAGATCTTCTTCTACCACGTGGCCGGCCGCACGTACCTGTGCAGCGGCACGGTCGACCGGCCGAGCTGGTACGTGAACCTGGTGGCCGAGCCCGCCCTCACCTTCCACCTCAAGCACGGCGTGCGCGCGGACCTGCGGGCGACCGCCCGGCCCGTCACCGAGGAGGCGGAGCGGCGCGCGGTGCTCACCGAGATCGTCGCCGACCTCAACCAGCCGGCCAACCCGGGCCACCTGGCCCAGCCGGTGGACCTGGAGGACTGGGTGCGGCGGTGCCGGCTGGTCGAGGTGAGCTTTCTCGACTGACCGGCCGAGGTGCCACGCACCGATCGGACGGTGCAAACTGCCGATCTCGGACCGTGCTCCGGCTCGCCGCGCCCGCGGCGCGCTCGTGAGCCAGGATGTCGGCATGGCGCACGCTCCCTCGCACGGCTCGGCGGGCCCTGCCGCGCCGAGGACCACGTTCTTCCTGGTCATGATCCTGGTCTCGGCGCTGCTCGCGACGCTGGCCGGGTTGTGGCTCCTGTGGCCGAGCGCCGGCGACGTGCCCGACCGGGTGCCGAACCGGGCCGAGGGCACGTCCTTCGTGGACGTCACGATCGCGGGACCCGCGGACCCGGCCACCGGGAGCATCCCGGTCGAGCTCGCCGACGGCGGCACCTCGCGGATGCAGTCGCCCGGCCCGTCGGTCCCGCTCACCGAGGGCGACCGGATCACCGCGGTGGACATCTCCCAGGTCGCGCAGCCCGGCGTCGACCCGCTCGTGTTCATGGACTTCCAGCGCGAGCTGCCGATCGCGCTGCTCGCCGTCGTCTACGCGCTGGTGGTGCTGCTCGTGGCGCGCTGGCGCGGCCTGGCGGCGATGGCCGGGCTAGGGATCGCGTTCGTGGTGCTCCTCGGGTTCACGATGCCGGCCCTGCTCGCGGGGCAGGACGCGTTCGGCGTGGCGCTGGTGACGTCGTCGCTGATCATGTTCGTCACGCTGTACCTGGCGCACGGGTTGTCGGCACGCACCTCGACGGCGCTGCTGGGCACGCTGGTGGGCCTCGCGCTGACGGCGGGGATCGCCGCCTGGGCGTCGGGCGCCGCGCAGATCACCGGCGGCACCGACGAGGCCTCGGCCTTCCTGCCGTCCAGCGCGCCCGCCGCGGACCTGCGCGGTATCGCGCTGTGCGGCATCGTCCTGGCCGGCCTGGGCGTGCTGAACGACGTGACCATCACGCAGGCCTCCGCGGTGTGGGAGCTGCGCGCCGTCGCGCCGGCGGCGACCCGGGCCGAGCTGTTCACGAGCGCCATGCGGATCGGCCGCGACCACATCGCCTCGACCGTCTACACGATCGCCTTCGCCTACGTGGGCGCCGCACTGCCGCTGCTCATGATCGTCTGGCTCGTGGACCAGTCGCCGCTCACGGCCCTGACCTCGGGCGAGATCGCCGAGGAGGTGGTGCGGACCCTCGTCGGCTCGATCGGCCTCGTGCTCGCCATCCCCGTGACCACCGCGATCGCCACCCTCACCGTCCCGGGGCCGACGACGGACCTCGTGGGCGACGCCGGCCTCGAGCCGTCGTCGGACCCGGAGCTGATGGCGCCCGTGTCGGAGGCGTGGGCCGCGCAGGCCCGGGCGTCGGAGGCCTGAACCGCGGAGTCCTGAACTTCCGGGGTCCTGAACTTGCGGGGTCCTGGACTGCGGTGTCGTGCGCGGCGGGCAGACTGTGCTTGAGGGAGAGGACGCACGATGCGCGCAGTGGTGTACGACGAGTTCGGCGGGCCCGAGGTGCTGCACCTCGGTGAGGTCCCGGAGCCGGAGGCCGGACCGGGGCAGGTCCGGGTCCGGGTCGAGGCGGTAGGCCTCAACGCCTTCGACGGCAAGGTCCGTTCGGGGGTCATGGAGTCCGCGTTCCGCACCCGCCTCCCGGCGGTGCCGGGGCTGGAGGTGGCGGGCGTCGTCGACCAGGTGGGGGCGGACGTCGCCGGGGTCGCCCCGGGCGACCGGGTCACCGGGTGGACCAGCCGCGGCGCCGCGGAGCTCGCGCTCCTGAAGAGGTGGGCCCCGGTGCCCGACGGGCTCGCCGTGACCCAGGCGGCCGCGCTCCCCGTGGTGGGCGAGGCCGCCCGGAGGGCACTGCGCGTCCTCGGTCCGCGGCCGGGGGAGACCCTGCTGGTGCACGGGGCCAGCGGCGGCATCGGCGGGCTGGTGACCCAGCTGGCCGTCGCGGCGGGCGTGCGCGTGATCGGCACGGCGTCGCCCGCCAACCAGGGGCGGGTCGCGGCGTACGGGGCGACTCCCACGACGTACGGCGCCGGGCTCGTCGAGCGTGTCCGCGCGCTGACGCCCGTCGTCGACGCCGTGCTCGACACCTCCGGAGCGGGTGTGCTGCCGGACAGCATCGAGCTGCGGGGCGGCACCGACCGCGTGCTGACCCTCACCGACCCGGCGGCGCACGACCTGGGCGTGGAGTTCGACGAGCGGTCCCAGCCCTCGGCCACCGAGCTCGCCGACCTGGTCGGCCTCGTGCTGCACGGCGAGGTGTCGGTGCCGGTCGCGCACGTGCTGCCGCTCGCCGAGGCGGCGCGGGGGCAGGGCCTGGTCGACGGCGGGCACTCCGGCGGCAAGGTCGTGCTCGTGCCCTGACGCGCCGGGGCGGTTCGCTCGTCGGCGCTCGTAGTGACCAGTGCGGTAGTTTGGGTCACTACGGAGGTGCGCATGCCCAGACCGACCATCCCGGACCGCCGGGAGACGCTGCTCGACGTCGCCGAACGGCTCGTGCTCGACCGCGGCTTCGACGCGATGTCGATGCAGTCCGTGGCGGACGCCGCGGGGGTGAGCAAGGGCGGCGTCTACCGCGAGTTCGCGGGCAAGCACGAGCTGCTCGACGCCGTCCTGCTGCGCTCGACCACACGGCTCGGCGACCGGGTGGACACGCTGACGGCGCACCTGCCGCGCCCGGTCCCGCTGAGCGCGCTCTACCGCGCCGGGGTCGAGGCGCTGCTGGCCGACCCGCTGATGTCCGCGGCGTTCCTGGACGACCGTGCCGTGCTCGGCGAGCACGTGCGCGCCGTCGGCCCGGATCGGTACCGCGCCCGGTTCCGCTGGATCACGGCGCACGTCGAGGAGCTGCGGGCCGCCGGCCGCGTGCGGCCCGGCGTCGACCCCGAGGCGGTCTCGCTCGCCCTGTCCAGCGTGACGATCGGGCTGCTCTCCGCCTCGGCGCTGGTCGGGCCGCTGACGCCGGACCAGCTGCGGGCCGCGCTCGGGGTGGTCGCGGGGCTGGTGCGCGACGGCATCGACGTCGGCCCGGACGACGCAGGCCCTGACCAGAAGGAGACCCGGCCATGACGACCACGACCACCACCTTCGACGACGTCCGCGACCTGACCGTCGCGGGCGGACCGGTCCGCCTCTGCACGAGCGGCCGAAGCGACGCGCCGCCGGTCCTGCTGCTGCACGGCGCGATGCTGGACACGGCAGAGCTGGACTGGATGCACGTGGCGCCCGCGCTCGCGGAGCGCTTTCGGGTCCTGGCGATCGACCTGCCGCGGCACGGCGGCAGCCGCCCCTGGTCGGGACCCGTGGACCAGCCCCTGCTCCAGCGGGTCGTGATCGGGCTCCTCGACCAGCTCGGCATCGAGCGGGCGGCGCTCGTCGGGCTCTCGATGGGCGGCGGCGTGTCGATCGGCACGGCGCTCGACCACCCGGACCGCGTCAGCGCCGCGGTCCTGCTGGCGCCGGGCGGGCTCGGCGCGCGGCGTCCGGCGCAGCTCGTCACCTGGCTGTCCACGCGCACGCCCGGGCTGCTCCGCGCGACGACGGCGTGGCTGGCGCGGAGCCCGCGCGCGGTGCGCCGCTCGCTCGCCGACAACCTGCAGCACGGTGCGGACACCCCGGGCTTCGAGCGTGCGGTCGAGCTCGCGCAGCGGGAGGCCGAGCAGAAGGCCCGGCACCGCGAGCCGGCTCTCGACGACTGGCAGTCCCTGTCGTTCGGGCCGTTCGCGATGCGCACCGACTTTCTCCCGGCCCTGCACCGGCTGTCGGTGCCGACGCTGTGGGTGCGCGGCTCGGAGGACCCGCTGGTGCTCCAGCCCGAGCTCGACGCCGCGGTCGCCGCGGCGCCCGGAGCACGGTCGGCGGTGCTGCCCGGCGCGGGCCACCTCTCCACGCTGGACCAGCCCGACCGCGTGGCGGCTCTGGTCGAGGAGTTCCTCCTGGCGCACGCCGGTGCCGCCGACCCGGGCCGCCGCTGACCCGGGCTGTGCCGGGCCGCCGCTGACCCGGGCTGTGCCGGGCCGCCGCGGAAGGTGCGCTTCTACCCAGCGATCAGGCCCGAAAAGAGGCTTGTTCCGGGCCCAATCGCTGGGTAGAAGCGCACCTCTCAGGGCGGCGGGTCGGGTCAGCGGGTGGCCTCGCGGACCAGGCCCTCGATCTCGGCGGTGAGCAGGGTGCCGCCGTCGAGGCCCATGGTGTCGAAGCCGCCGACGAGCTCCAGCGACACCAGGCCGTGCACGCGGTACCAGGTGGACAGGGCCAGTCGCAGCGCGCCGGGCGCGGTCTCCGGCGGGGCGCCGAGCGACCGGCCCCACCGGGACAGCTCCGCGTCGAGGCCCTGTCGCGTACCTGACTCTCGGCCTGTGCCGGTCTCTCGCCCTGTGCCAGGCTCGTCGCGGGCACGGCCCCTGCCGTCCGCGACACCTGCGTCGTCCCGCACGAGTTCCTGGAGGGCCGTGACCAGCGCGAGCATGCTCTGGGTGATCGGGCCCACGTGCTCCAGCGGGTTCACGGCCTCGCGCCGGCTGCCGGTGAAGAGCATCGCGTAGCGCCGCGGGTGGTCCAGCGCCCAGCGTCGCCACGCGTGGGCGATCGCCGCGACACGCTCGGCGGCGGGCCGGTCCGACGCCGCACGCGCGGCACCCTCGACGGCGCTGCCGAGATCCGTGTACCCGGCCAGGACCAGGGCGTCGAGCAGCGCGTCGCGGGAGGCGAAGTAGTGGTACAGCGCGGGCGGTGTCATGCCCATCGCCTTGCTGACCGAGGCGATC
This sequence comes from Promicromonospora sp. MEB111, assembly GCF_030209445.1. GTDB lineage: Bacteria > Actinomycetota > Actinomycetes > Actinomycetales > Cellulomonadaceae > Promicromonospora. The sequence goes on along the minus strand of NZ_JARVSD010000016.1, from coordinate 131,567 downwards.
GACAGCCTGTGGGCCCCGCCGGAGTCCACGAGCTCCAGCGCCCGCTCGACGATCTCGTCGACCGTCTGCCGCCTCAGGCGCTCGCGACGGGTCAGGGTCCGCGTCGGTGCGGGCCGGGTGTCGACGTCGTCCACGGGCATGCCGCGAGCCTAGTGCCAACTCCGGGAGCAGGTGCCCGGGGCGCAGCGCGGCTCAGTCGCCCGGGACATCGACCTGGTCGACGCCCGGGGCCGGGCGCGGTGCGGAGCCGGCGTGCGACACACCCGGGGCACGCCTGGCACGATGACGCGCATGGCGACTGACTCCGTGCGCACCCACGCACCCACCCCGGCGCACACCCCGGCCGGCACCCGATGACCCGCACCTGGTTCGTCACCGGCGCGGGCCGCGGGCTCGGCCGGGCGATCACGGTCGCCGCCCTGGAGCGCGGCGACCGCGTCGCGGCGACGGCGCGGGACCTGGCCGCGCTCGACGACCTCGTGGCCGGGTACGGCGACGCCGTCGTGCCGCTGCGCCTGGACGTGACGGACCCGGACGAGGCCCGGGACGCGGTGCGGACGGCTGCCCAGGCGCTCGGCCGCATCGACGTGGTGGTGAACAACGCGGGCTACGGCCTGTTCGGCACCGTCGAGGAGATCACGCCCGAGCAGCTGCGCGACCAGCTCGACGTCAACCTCTTCGGCGTGCTGCACGTGACCCAGGCGGCCCTGCCGGTGCTGCGCGCGCAGGGCAGCGGGCACGTGGTGCAGGTCTCCAGCTCCAGCGGGGTCGCGGCGTGGCCGGGGCTCGGCGGCTACAGCGCGTCGAAGTGGGCGCTCGAGGGGCTGTCGGAGGCGCTGGCCCAGGAGGTCGCGGGGTTCGGCATCCACGTCACGCTCGTCGAGCCGGGACCCGTGGACACCGCGTGGCGCGACGAGTCGGCGGTGCGCGCCGCGCACCTGCCCGCCTACGACGCGCTGCGCGCGTCGGCCTGGCACCCGCCGGGTTCGTCGTCCCCGGCCGACGTCGCCCGCGTGGTCCTCGCCGTGGTCGACGCCGACGAGCCGCCGCTGCGCATCCTGGTCGGGGATCTTGCCGCGGACGCCGTGCTGCCGATCACCGAGGAGCGGGTCGCCGCGTGGCGGCGCTGGGAGGACCTGGGGCGTTCGACGGGCTGACGGCGGCGCCCCCGGGCCGGTCAGTGCGTGCGCCAGCCCGGCAGCAGGCGGTCCAGGACGTCGGCCAGGGGCATGGACTCGCCGTCCTTCCCGCCGGCGCCGAGCACCAGTGGCGGACGGCGCGTCTCGGGGCGGACACCGCGCAGGCGGTCGAGCAGGCCGATGGGCGCGGTGAGCACGTAGAAGTCACCGTCGGTGCTGACCCCCGCGCTCCGGTCGACGCGCAGGTACCAGCCCTTCAGCTCGGTGCGCGCCGTCCCGCGCCCGCCGTAGCCCTGGACCTGGAGGTCCTCGGGGGCGAGCCCGGCGGTGCGCGCGGCGGCCACGAACTCGCGCAGCATCGCCTCCGCGCGGGTGTGCTCGGCGTCCTGCCGCGCCTCCAGGCGCTCCGCCTGCACCCGGACCGCCTCGGCGCGCTGCCGGGACCACTCGTCGTCACGCATGCGCGCAGTCTCGCACTTTCATCCCGAGGTCGGCAGTTGGCATCGAGGTCGGCACAGGCCTGTGCCGACCTCGATGCCAACTGCCGACCTCGCCTACGGAGTGCTGACCTCAGCCCCAGCCTGCTCGTTTCGACCGCCGAGGCCGGGTCAGTCCGGGAGGACCGATCTCTCCAGCCCGCGCTCGCGGTAGTACGCCAGCAGCCGGTCCCACTCGATCACCCCCGCCGACCGCGCCCACGCCTCCCAGCAGCGCTCCAGCCGCGCGACGATGTCGGGGTGCGCGCCCGCGAGGTCGTGCGTCTCGCCGCGGTCCACGCCCACGTCGTACAGCTCCCATGGCCGCCCCGCCTCCCGCACCAGCTTCCACCGGCCGCGCCGCACCGCGGCGTTGCCGAGGTGCTCCCAGAACAGCGGCCGCTCCAGCGTCGCCGCGCCTCGCCACTGGTCGAGCATGCTCACGCCCGCCATGCCGTCGGCGTCGCCGCCCACCGCGCGCAGCACCGTCGGCGCGACGTCGACCACGTGGCCCGGCCCCGCCGTCCGGCCCCCGCCGCCCACGCCGCCCGCGGGCCACGACGCGATCAGCGGGGACGCGATGCCGCCCTCGTGCACCCACCGCTTGTAGAGGCGGAACGGCGTGTTCGACAGGTGCGCCCACGCCCGCCCGTAGCTCGCGAAGGTGTCCTCCGGCCCCGGGACGACGGCGGGGGAGTTGCCCACCCGCACCGCCCGCCCGTCGCGCGTCGTCGGCGGGGACACGTCCGGGGCGAGGCGGCCCGACGGCGGCGGCAGCTCCTCCGCGCACGCCCCGTTGTCCGAGCAGAACACGACCAGCGTGTCGTCCAGCGTGCCCTGCGCCGCGAGCTGGTCCAGCAGCGCGCCCACGCCCCGGTCCATGGCCTCGACCTGCGCCGCGTAGACCGCCATGCGCTCCGCCTCCCACTCCCGGTCGGAGGTCTCCGCCCACGCCGGCACGCGCGGGTCGCGCGGCGGCAGGCCGTCGGCCGTGGCCAGGCCGAGGCGGTGCTGCGCGGCCAGCCGGCGCTCGCGGAGCCGGTCCCAGCCCGCGAGGTAGCGCTCGCGGTACCTCGCGACGTCGGCCTCGCGCGCGTGCAGCGGCCAGTGCGGCGCCGTGTACGCGAGATACAGGAACCACGGCTGGTCGGCGCGGTGCGCCCGCTCCACGAACCCGCGCGCGTACCGGGTCAGGTCGTCCGTGAGGTAGTAGTCGCCCGCGGTGGCGGACGGCGGCAGCCGCTCCTCGCCCCGGACCAGCGGCGGCCGGTAGTAGCTGGTCGCGCCGGGCAGCACGCCGTAGAACTTGTCGAACCCGCGGCGGGTGGGCCAGGTCTCGTCGGGCTGGTCCGTCCGCGACGACAGGTGCCACTTGCCCGCGAGCGCCGTCGTGTAGCCGACGGCACGGAGCCGCTCGGCGAGGGTCGGCGCCGCGGGGTCGGGCGAGCCGCGGTACCCGTGCGGGCGGTCGTCGCTGGTGAGCACGCCGACGCCGACGTCGTGCGCGTGGCGGCCGGTGAGCAGCGCGGCGCGCGACGGGCTGCAGCGGGGTGTCGCGTAGAAGGAGCTCATCCGTACGCCGCGCCGGGCCAGGCGGTCCAGGGCGGGGGTGTCGATCTCGCCGCCGAACGCGCCGAGGTCGGAGAAGCCGAGATCGTCGGCGAGGACGACCAGCACGTCGGGCCGGCGGGTCATGGTGCCCCCGGGGCGATCCGGGCGCGGACCGTGCCCAGGCCCTCGACGCCCGCGGCCACGTCGAGCCCTGCCGCGTACTGCTCGCGCGTGACGCGCACCCGGGCCGACGCCGACCCCAGCGTCACCACGTCGCCCGGGAACAGCGTGATCATGCGGGAGATCGTGGCCAGCAGCTCGCCGGGTCCTGCGGTGTACTCGGCCGTCGATCCGCGGACGGTGCCCGCCGCCGTCGTCAGCCACGTCTCGCGCCCCCACCAGCCGGCCGGGTCGGGGAGGTTGCCGACGGGCAGGAGCTGGCCGGGCGCGGGCAGCAGCACGTTGAAGCCGTCGGCCCAGCGTCCGTAGACGGCGCCGATGCCCCGCTCGCCGGCACGGGCGGGCTCGGCGACGGCGTCGGAGAACGACTGGTCGCACAGCGAGACCAGGGGCGTGTACCCGAGCACCAGGTCGTCGAGCCCTGACCCGTCGGGGGCGTCGGCGACCAGGCGGCGCACCACCAACGCCAGCTCGACCGCGACGACCAGGTCCGTGGCGCGCGCCGGGACCCGCACGGGGTCGCCCGCGGGGACGCCGGCAGTGCTGCCCGCCGAGAGCGCTGAGGCCGGGCCGTTCAGGAAGCGGGGCACGGCGAGCCGCGGCAGGCCGTCCGGGCCGTCCGGGCCGTCCGGGTCGGGGGCGCCGGCCGGGGCGGCGTTGCCGAAGGCGGTCCAGAAGTGCCGCGCCCGGGCGACCGACCAGTCCGCGGGCGCCCTGATCACCGTCGAGCCGGGCTCGGCGCGCTCGCGCAGGGCGAGCTCGCGCACGGCCCACGAGGGGTGCCGGGTGAGGTCGGGCGGCGTCGGCCCCGGGCCGTCGTCGGGCACCACCACCGGGTTGGCCAGCGCGCCCACACGTTCGATCTCGACCTCGAGCCGCGTGCCGGCGGCGACCTCGCCGGGGGTGACGGGCAGGCCGTCGATGCCCATGGTGCCGAGGTGGATCACGTCGCCCACGTGCAGCGACGCGAACGAGGAGTACCAGGCGAGCACCCGCTCGATGCCCAGCAGGGTCGCGCCGCTGTGCGCGCGGTCGCGCGTGCGGCCCGACTGCCGCGTCCACATCAGCAGGTCGTAGGGGTCGCCCACCTCGTCCTTCGTGACGAGGTACGGGCCCATGGGGCACATGCTGTCGGCCTTCTTGCCGCCCCACGACGCCGTGGCCTGGAACAGCCAGTCCTGGTAGCCGGGCGGCAGCGAGTAACCGGTGCCGGCGTTTCCCGGCACGGCGGAGAAGTAGTGGGTGCCGGACACGTCGTCCACCACGGTGTAGCCCGCCACGTGCTCCATCGCCCGCTCGACCGGGACGTCCCGCCCGGCCCGGCCGATCACCACGGCCAGCTCCACGTTGTAGGCCATGGCGGGCAGGTGGTGGCCGTGCCGCACGACGACGGGCGCGCCGTGCCCGACGACCGCCCCCTGCGGCCGCTGGTGCCCCAGCGGGAAGAGGTTGAGCAGCGGCACGCCGGGCCTGTTCCGCACGAACGACGGCGAGTTCGTCACCAGCCCCCAGCACAGGCGCGGCCTCGGGACCGGCGCGAGCAGCTCGACGCCGTCGTCCGCCGCGCCGTCACCCGACCCTGTGCCGCCCGACCCTGTGCCGCCCGACCCTGCGCCACCCGACCCTGTGCCGCCCGGGCCGCCGACGCGGTGCCCCGAGCGCGGCAGGATCGTCACGTCGGTCCGTGCTCGCTGCTCGACGGCGGCGGCGAGCCGGGACAGGGCGGCCAGGCCGGCGTCGTCGAGCGCGAGGAGGCCGACGAGCGTGTCCGGCCACGGCCCCGCGAGGAAGCGCGGGGCCGCGGCCGGGCCGGTGGCGGGGACGGCCGCGTGCGCCGCCAGCGCGGCCTCGGCGCGGACCGGCTCGACGAGCCACTCGTGGTCCGTCACACCGGGGTCCCGCAGCACGACGCCCCAGCGCTCCGTGCCCTGGGCCAGGAAGCTGGCGAGCCTCACGGCTGTTCCCTCACGACTGTCCTCTCAACGGGGTTCCCTCACGACTGTCCTCTCACGACATCTCCCCGGCGCCCGGCACCTCGATCGTGGCGCCGTCGGCGGTGAGGTACCCGGCCACGATCACCCGGTACCAGCGCCGCCCGTCGGACACGGCGAGCGTGGGGAACGGCCCCAGCGCGTCGGGCACCATCACGAGCCCGCCCGCGACGGGTTCGGGCAGCTCGGCCACGGGGTTGGGCACGAGCTGCAGGCTGTGCGCGTGGACCCGCCGCATCCGCAGCTCCGCGGAGCCGAGGTCGCGCTCGTTGTCCGCGGTGGGCACCACGCCGTCGGCCCCGACGCGGACGGCGGCCAGCGCGTTCGCCTCGGCCGTGGCGGCCACCAGCTCGACGACGGCGGCCCCCGCCTCCCCGGCGGGCACCACCCGCACGCCGCCCTTCACGCCCGGCCCGGCGCCCGCGACCTGGGCCGACGCCGCCAGGAAGCTGCCGTAGGCGTCGCCGTCCCCGTACCCGTCGGCCGCGGTGGCCCGCACCACGGACGCGCCGTTCTTCGCCGAGGTGAGCTCGTGCTCGTTGGGCCCCGCGCTGCGCCGCTGCACGTAGCACCCCTCGCCCACGGTGCCCGCGAGCAGGACGGGCGCGGCGGCGTCCAGGGTGTTGCCGCTGACGGTGGAGCCGGTCAGGGTGCCCGTCACCCGCACGGGCGCGTTCGCGGGCACCGTGTTGGCGCCGAACGCGTTGCCCATCACGGAGATCCCGGCGGCGTCGCCGGCGATCCGTACCGCGCCCCGGATCACGCTGCGCTCCAGGTTCCAGTTGTCGAACGAGTTGGCGGAGATCGTGATCTCGGACGCCGACTGCTCGAACGCGACCGGGTCGAGGTTGATCCAGTTGAACGTGTTCCCGCTGATGGTGACGTTGTGCGCGTCCACGCCGCGGAACAGGATCGCGTTCGGGGGCCGGTTGCCGCCCGGCTCCACCCCGCCGCCGCCGATCACGTTGCCCGCGATCGTCAGGTTGCTGCCGCCCGCGGTGATGTCGATCGCCGGCCCGGAGGCGTGCTCCACGACGTTGCCGACGATCGTGGAGTTGATGATGCCGCCGACGAAGAACCGGCGGCCGATGTCCACCAGGTTGTTCGAGATCACGGCGCCCCGGAAGTTCTCGTTCTCCGCGCCGGTGGTCGCGATGCACTGGTTCATGCTGTGGAAGTGGTTGCCCTCGATGAGCCACTTGCGCATCCCGTACGGCAGCAGGTGCAGGTCGCCGCCGCCCGTGCCGTCGGTGGGCCACTGCACGGTCAGAGCGGTCCCGGAGATCGCCACCAGGTTGTTCGTGAAGACCAGCCCGCGCCCGACGTGCACCACCGCCTGGTTGAACGACACGAAGGTGCACTCCGTGATGGTGGCGTCCATGTCGTCGGTGTTGTTGGTGCGGGCCGTGCGCACCGCCACCGAGCCGGGCGTGCGGGTCCGGGTGATGAACGACAGCCCGCGGATGCCGCACAGCGGCGCGTGCATCTCCAGGCCGGTGCCGTCGAAGTCCACGAGGATCAGCGACGTGCGCACGCCCATGGTGCCCTGGCCGGCCAGCACGATGCGGTTGAGGTTCATCGGCTCGGTGAACTCGGTGTCCCGCACCACGAGCGGCGCGGTGATGCGGTAGGTGCCCGGCGGGAACCAGACGATCTTGCTGAGGCGCTCGAACTGCGCGTCGATGGCGGCCTGGATCGCGGCGGTGTCGTCGTTGACGCCGTCGGCCAGGGCGCCGAACTCCTGCGGGGTGGTGGCACCGGAGATGTCGAGGGTGGCCAGCGCGGGGTCCGAGAGCTCGGGCGGGCCGGGCTCGGCCGGCAGCGCGGTGGTGGGGGATGCTGCGGCGGACAGCGGGGCGGACACGGCGCCTGCGGCGGTGGCGAGACCGGCCAGGCTGGCGGTGCGGAGCATGTTCCGTCGGGTCACGGGCTGGTGCATCGTTGCTTTCCTTCCGTTGAGCCTTACGGGCTGGGCCTTCGTGGGGCGGCCCAGATGGGGGTGACTCAGGTGGGGGCACTCAGATGAGATGCTCCGCGAAGGGCACGAGGAAGGCGTGCAGCGCCTCCCGTTCGCCCGGGTCGCACGCGATCAGGGGTGGCGCGACGTGCGGGGGGCACAGCCCGCGCCGGGCGAGCACGGCCTTGATCGCGGGGGTGCCGGGGCGCACCTTGTGCAGGCCCACCAGGGCGGTCAGCAGCTCCTGCAGGCGGGTCACCTCGGCGGTGTCGCCCGCGCGGTGCGCGGCCACGAGCGCGAGCGTCGCCCGGGGCGCGATGTTGCCGACGCCGGGCACGATGCCGTGCGCGCCGAGGTCCAGGGCGGCGGCGAGCTGCGTCTCGTCGCCCTGCCCGACGGCGAAGCCCGGCCGGCGCGCCGCGATGCCCACCAGGTGCCGCAGCAGCACGAGGTCGCCGGAGCTGTCCTTGATGCCGACCACGTGGTCCAGGTCGGCCAGCGCGTCGGCCAGGCCCGGCGTGATCGGGGTGCTGTACCGGGGCGCGTTGTAGGCCACGACGGGCAGGCCGACGCCGGCCAGGGCCGCGAAGTGCGCCACGACCTCGTCGGCGCGGTGGTGGAAGTAGATGGGCGGGCTGAGCACCAGGGCGTCCGCGCCCGCGGCCGCGGCGGCGTCGGCCCGGGCGAGGACGTCGTGCGTGCCGGCCGCCGTCACGTTCACCAGCACGAACCCGCCGTCGTGGCCCCCGCTGAGGCGCTGCCCGTCGGAATGCTGTCCGCCGTAGTGCCCGTTCAGGCGCGGCCCGCCGTTCCGGTGGGTCGCCGCCGACCCGAGCGCGTGCCAGCGCGCGACCACCTCCGCCGTGAACGGGCCGACGTCGGCGGCGGGTACCAGCGGGCCCTCGCCGTTGCTGCCGAACAGCATCAGGGTGCGCACGCCGTGGGCGTGCAGGCTGTTCAGCAGCCGGCTCGCGCTCGCCGCCGCCGGCCGGCCGCGCACGTCCATGGGCGTCACGAGCGGCACGGTCACCCCGGTCAGGAGCGGTGTTCCGGTCAGCATCAGTACCCCTTGATCTCGGGCCAGTCGAGCTCGAACCCGTCGGCGACGAGCTCGGCCTGGAACGCGGCGAGCAGCGCGGCGTCGGCGTGCACCTGGGCGGGCTCCACGCCGTGGGCCAGGCAGTGCGCGGCGAGCGCCCCGGCGGCCTCCCCGGCGTTCCACTCGACGGGGTGCAGGCGGTAGCAGCCGTTGGTGACGTGCGTGGTGCCGATGTTCTTCCCGGCCGCCAACAGGTTGCGCACCCGGGCCGGCAGCAGCGCGCCGAGCGGGATCCGGAACGGGCTGGACGGGACGTCCAGGTAGTTGTCCCCGCCGGTGCTGGGGTGCAGGTCGATCCGGTACATGCCCACGCCCACGGAGTCGGGGTAGGACACGGCACCGGCGGCGCCGCGCACCGCGAGCGAGAGGTCCTGCTCCACCACGGTGGTGCGCGCCCGGATGCGGCGCGACTCGCGCACGTACGGCGCCTTGGCGAACCCGTCCTGGGTGCCCAGCACGTCCGGCCGCAGCCGCAGCCCCGGCCAGCCCGTGCCGCCGTCGGGCCGGGGCGCCTCGGTCTGCAGCCAGTAGAGCATGCTCAGCGACTGCTGCCGGGCGCCCAGCAGGTGCTTGTCGCGCTCGGCCTCGGGCACCGGGTCGTGCGCCGGGCCGACCAGCGGCCCGGGCAGGTAGTCGATCATGGGCCAGTTGACGAGCGTGACGTCGCTCGCGGCGAAGCCGTCCTCGAACTGCTCGCGGGCCACGATGCGGCGGAACAGCCACAGGTCGCGGTCGCCGGGGTCGGCACTCTGGTCGGCCACGACCGGGCCGCTGGGCGCGTGCGGCACGAACGTGCGCACCAGCGGCTCAAGGGTGCGCGGGTCGGGGGCGGTGAGGCTGAGCATGCGGTCGGGCCAGTACGGCGGCCGGTAGTCGCGCCAGTGCTCGTACTGCTCGGGCCGGTCGACCGTGTGGTCCTCGCCCGCGCGGTGCTCCACGGCGAACACCCACGAGAAGGCCTGCTGGTTGTCCGGCTGCGCGACGGCGGGGGCGCTCGGCTCCCCGGTCTCGTCCCGCGACTCGAACCCCGTCACGTGCTCGACGCCGCCCAGCGGCAGCAGGTCGCCCAGCTCCGTGGCGTCCAGCACGTAGGGCGCCGTGACCGTCACCGGAGTGCCGTCCGGACCCGTCAGCGTCACGGCCTCCACCCGGTCGCGACCGGAGTCCACCGCCACCGGGCGGTGCCCGAACAGGACCCGCAGCCGCCCCGCGGCCAGGTACGGTGCCACCATGGCGTCCAGCACCGCCGCCGCGACCCGGGGCTCGTAGCACAGCCGGCTCACCCGCCCCAGGCCCGGGTTGAGGTCCACCACCCGGCGGGCCGACGGCGTCAGCGGGTACCACGTGCGGTAGTACTGCCGCACCCCCTCGCGGAACGTCCGGTAGGACCGCGTGCAGCCGAACTGCTCGATCCACGGGTGCTCGTCGGGTGGCACGCCCTGCGCGCTGAGCTGCCCGCCCAGCCAGTCCGTCTCCTCGGTCAGCACCACCGAGCGGCCGCGCCGCAGCGCGGCCAGCGCGGCGGCCACCCCGCCCGCGCCACCGCCGACAACGAGCACGTCTGCCCCCACCTCCCGCCCGCCCACCCGTTGAGTGCTGGATATGTGCCCTTTCGAATCGTTCCGAGAGGGCGAATATCCAGCACTCAACTGAGCCGGGCGCGGGACCGTCATGCTGCACCCTCCAGAGTTCGGGCGGCCTCCAGGAGGGCCTGGGTGTAGGGGTGCGCCGGTGTGGTGAACAGGTCTTCCGCCGACGTGTCCTCGACCAGCACCCCGCGGTGCATCACGGCCACCCGGTCGGCGATCTGCCGCACCACCGCGAGGTCGTGCGTGATGAACAGGACCGACAGGTCGTGCTCGTCGCGCAGGTCCACCAGCAGCCGCAGGATCTGCGACTGCACCGACACGTCCAGCGCCGAGACCGCCTCGTCGCACACCAGCAGCCGCGGGCGCAGCGCCAGCGCCCGCGCGATGCTCACCCGCTGCTTCTGCCCGCCCGACAGCGCGGACGGCCGCCGGTCGGCCACCCCCGGATCCAGCCCGACGTCGGCCAGCACGCGCGCCAGTGCCTCCCGGCGGTCCCCGGCCGGCGCCACCGACGGGTGCGCCCGCCACGCCTCGCGCACGATCGCGCCCACCGTCATGCGCGGGTTCAGCGACGACCCCGGGTCCTGGAACACCATCTGCACCGCCCGGTGCAGCCCCGGCGACCGCCGCCGCACCGGCCCCAGGGGCCGCCCCTCGAACGTGATGCTGCCCTCCTGCGGCGTGACCAGGCCCAGCACGCACCGCGCCACCGTCGACTTGCCCGAACCGGACTCGCCGACCAGCGCCACGGTCTGCCGCGCGCCCACGTCCAGGTCCACCCCGTCGACCGCCCGCACCGTGGTGCGGGGCTCGCGGACCGACCGGCGCGGGCCGGCGAACGTGACGCGCAGGCCGCGGATCTCGAGCACGCTCACGGGCCGACCTCCTCGGCGAAGTGGCAGGCGCTGAGCCGGCGGCGCGCGGGCTCGTCCGGGGTGGCGCCGTCCGGGGCGGCGCCGCCCGCGTCGATCTCGCCCGCGTCGATCTCACGCAGCGCCGGGACCTCCGTGGCGCACCGCGCCCGCGCCATCGGGCAGCGGGGGTGGAACGGGCACCCGGACGGCCGCTCGAACGGGCTGGCGGGCGCGCCCGGGAGCGGCTCGGCGATCGCCGTCCGGCTGGTCACCGCGGGGACGTTGCCCGCGAGCGCCCGGGTGTAGGGGTGGTACGGGCGGTCCAGCACGGCGCGCGCCGGTCCCTGCTCGCAGACCCGGCCCGCGTACATCACCACCACCTCGTCGGCGACGTGCGCCATGACCCGCAGGTCGTGGCTGACCAGGATCATGGCCAGGCCCTCGCGGTCGCGCAGGTCGGCGAGCAGCGCCAGGATCCGCGCCTGGGTGGTGACGTCGAGCGCGGTGGTCGGCTCGTCGGCGATGACCAGCTCGGGCCGCCCGGCCAGCGCGACGGCGATCATGACGCGCTGGCGCATGCCGCCCGACAGCTCGTGCGGGTACGAGCCCGCCTGCCGCTCCGGCTCGGGCAGGCCCACGCGCGCCAGCAGCTCCAGCACGCGTGCCCGGACCTCGGCGCGGGCCAGTCCGTCGCGGCGCAGGATCTCGCCCACCTGGCGCCCCACGGTCTGGATGGGGTTGAGCGCGGCGGACGGGTCCTGGAACACGACGCCGATCTCGCGGCCGCGCACCTGCCGCCGCCGGCGCTCGGGCGCGGTCAGGAGGTCCTGAGACTTCCACCGCACCTGGCCGGAGGCGACGGCGGCCTCCGGCAGCAGCCCCACGACGGCCATCGCCGTCATCGTCTTGCCGCTGCCGGACTCGCCGATCAGGCCGGTGGTGTGCCCGGCCCGGACGGTGAACGAGACCCGGTCGACCACCGCCCCCGCCGGCAGGGCGACGCCGAGCCCGGTCACCTCGAGCATCGGGGTGGTGCGCCGGTCGGCGGTCACCACCGCGACGGACTGGTCTGCCATCTGTGCTCCCTCCCGCGGTCAGCCCCGCGTGCCCGTCAGCTCTCGGAGTTCGTCACGCGCGTGAAGTACGGCAGGCTGTCCGACGCCGGCACGAAGCCCTCGACGCCCGAGCGCCACGCGTACGGCATGCCCACGAACATCGGGTACATGCCCACGGCGTCGTCCCAGACGATCTGCGTGGCCTGCGCGTACAGGTCCTCCCGCTCGGCGGTGTCGCTGGTCGCCTCCGCTGCGGCCAGCAGCTCGTCGAGGTCCTCGTTGCAGTAGCCGGTGCGGCCCGCGGCGCACGGGTACAGCCGCCCCAGGTTCGTGGCGGCGTCGTACCCCTGCGAGCCGATCTGCTGGATGTTGATGTCCCACTTCAGGGCCAGCAGGTCCTCCAGGAACACCGCCTGCTCCTTCTCCAGCGGCTCGACCTGTACGCCGATCTCGGCCAGGTCCGAGGCCACGGCCTGCGCGAGCTGGCGGAACTGCGGCTGCGAGAACTGCATGCGCAGCGTCGTGTCGTAGTCGAAGCCGGCGTCGTCCAGGGCCGCCTTGGCGGCCTCGGGGTCGTAGGTGACCGGCTCCTGCGGCGCGTAGCCCAGCACCACGGGGCTAACCACGGAGTCGGCCGCGGAGCCCGTCTCCGGGAACAGCGACGCGGTGATCTCCTCGAAGTCGACCGCCTGCCACAGCGCCCGCCGCACCGCTGCCTCCTGCAGGGTCTCCTCGGCGCTGTTCATCCACATGGTCAGCACGCCCGGGCTGTCCACGCTCTCGACCGTGATCGACGTGTCGCCCTGCAGGGCGGGGATCTGGTCGTCGGGCATGGCCCACGTGACGTCGACCTCGCCGGTCTGGAGTGCCGTCATGCGGGCCGAGACCTCGGGGATCGACTGGAAGACCAGCTCCTCCAGCGCCGGGGGACCGTCCCAGTAGGTCGGGTTCGGCGTCATCCGCAGCGCCTGACCCGGCTCGAACGACTCCACGACGAACGGCCCGGAGCCCACCGGGTCCTGGAAGAACGCCTCGTCGACGTCGGGCGGGGTGACGAAGAACGACGAGATCTTCGCGACGAACGACGCGTCCGGCTTGCCGGCGTCGAACACGACGGTGGCCTCGTCGGGCGCCTCCACCTGGTAGTCCACGAAGTTGCCGGCCAGCGGGCCCTGCAGCTCCAGCACGCGCTCGAAGGAGGCGACCACGGCGTCGGCGTCGACCGGCTCGCCGTCGGAGAACTCCACGCCGTCGCGCAGCGTGAACGTCCACCGGCTGGTGTCGTCGTTCGGCTCCCACCCGGTGGCCAGGTCACCCGTGAACTCGCCGGGGCCGGTGCTGACCACGAGCTGGCTGAAGAGGGCGCGGGCCGCGAGCTGCGTGCCCGCGTCCATGCTGGACGGGCCGTGCGGGTCCAGGTTCTCGATGGGGATGGGGCCGGCCGCGGTGAGCGTGCCGCCCGCAGCGTCCCCGCCGGGGTCGTCCCCGCCGTCGGAGCCGCCGCAGGCCGCCGTGGCCAGGAGCGTGAGGGTGAGGGCGAGGGCGGGTACGGCGCGCCGGGTGCTGAGCTTCATCGCTCGTTCCTTCCGGAGGGGTGTGCCGGGTGGATCTACGGGATGGGTGTACTCGGGTGGTCGTACACGGTGCAGCGCCGGTGCGGCGTTGTCAGGGCTGGGCGAAAGTCAGGGCTGGGCGAAACGTCTGGTGAGACGGTCGCCGACCAGGCCGATGCAGACGACCAGGACGGTGAGCGCGATGCCGGGGAAGGCCGAGATCCACCACGCGGTGGCGAGGTACTCCTTGCCGCTCGCGATGCTCTGGCCCCAGGACGCGACGTGCGGGGGAAGGCCGAGGCCCAGGAAGCTGAGGGCCGCCTCGGACAGGACGACGGAGGCGAGCTCCATCGTGGCGAGTGCGACCATGGGCCCCGCCAGGAACGGCACCACGTGCCGGCCGAGGATCACCCGGGTGCGCACGCCCATGATCCGGGCGGCGTCGACCCAGTCGCGCTCGCGGACGGACAGGGCGACGCTGCGCGACAGCCGGGCGAACCCGATCCAGCCCGCCACGCACAGCGCGATGATCACCACGCCCGTGCCGCGGTCCAGGAGGCCCGCGATCACGATGGCCAGCAGGATGCCGGGGAACGCCATGAGCACGTCGACGGTGCGGGCCACGGCGACGTCGGCGAACCCGCCCGCGTAGCCGGCCACGGCGCCGAGCGCCACGCCCACCACGGAGCACAGCGCCACCACGACCACGCCGATGGTCAGGGACGTGCGCGCCCCGTGCACCACCTGCGCCAGCACGTCGCGGCCCACGCCGTCCGTGCCCAGCCAGGCGGTGCCGGCCGCCGTGGCCGAGCCGGGCGGCAGCAGCCGTTCCGTGACGACGGTGGCCACCGGGTCGTACGGCACGAGGTACGGCCCGACGACGGCGGCGAGCACGTAGACGCCGATGATCCCGTGGACGACCCAGGCGCCGACCGAACCCGCGCGTCTCATCGGCGGGCCTCCAGCCGGATGCGCGGGTCGAGGCGGGCGTAGGCGAGGTCGGCGGCCAGGTTGAGCACGACGACGCAGACGGCGATCAGCACCGTGGCGGCCTGCACCACCGCGTAGTCGCGGTTGCCGACCGCGCCGACCAGGAGGTTGCCGAGCCCGGGCCAGGCGAACACGGTCTCGATGACGACGGCGCCGCCCAGCAGCGTGCCGACCTGGAGGCCGACGACGGTGACCACCGGGACCAGCGAGTTCTTCAGGACGTGCCCGGTCAGCACCTCACGCTCGGTCAGGCCCTTGGACCGCGCGGTGCGCACGAACGGCTCGGACATGGTCTCGGCCACGCCGCTGCGCGTGATCCGCCCGACCAGCGCCGTGAAGGGGATGGCGAGGGTGACCGCGGGCAGCACGAGGTGTTCCAGGTCCCCGCCGCCGGCGCTCGGCAGGAGCCGCAGCCACAGCGCGAGCACGAGGATGAGCATGATGCCCACCCAGAACGGCGGCAGCGCCTGCAGTCCCAGCGTGACCGTGGAGGTGGCGCGGTCCACGAGGCTGCCGGGCCGGTGCCCGGCCAGCACGCCGAGCACGATGCCGACGGTGACCGCGACGAGCGTGGCAGCCAGCGTGAGCGTGACGGTCGCGGGGAACCGTTCGAGCACCGCGTCCATGGCCGGTCGGCCGTACCGGTACGACTCGCCGAAGTCGCCGCGCACGGCGTCGCCCAGGAACGACAGGTACTGGACGAGCAGCGGCTGGTCCAGGCCCAGCGTGTGCCGCAGCTCCGCGATCTGCTCGGGGGCGGCGTCCGGGCCCAGGGCGACCGTGGCCTGGTCGCCCGGCGCGAGGCGCACGACGAGGAAGACCGCGGTGAGCACGCCCCAGATGGTGAACAGCCCGACGGCGAGGCGCCGCAGCAGGAACGCGAGCATCATCGCGGGCTCCCCACCGAGTCGCCGTCGACCGGCGTGCACGCGACGGACAGCTGGCGCGGGCCGTCGTCGGCGTCCAGGATCTCCAGCAGGAGGCGCACCGCCGCGCGGCCCATGTCCTCGCGGGGGAGCGTGAAGCGGGTCCAGTCGCGGCCGGACGGGGTTGTGGCGGTGCCCGGTGTGCTACCCGGTGCGGTGCTCGGCGCGCCGCTCGGGGCGGGGTCGCCCAGCAGGGCGACCGAGAGGTCCTCCGGGATGCGCAGCCCCGCCGTGGCGGCGACGCGCTCCAGGGCGGCGACGGTCTGGTCGTCCTCGCTCGGCTCGACCAGCAGCGCGGTCACGCCGTCGGCCCGCCACCGCTGCAGCAGGTCGGTCAGCAGCGTGGCCGTGGTGGCGGCGTCGTCCGGCATCTCGTGGACCGGCTGGTCGGGCAGCCCGGCGTCGGCCAGGCCCGCGCGGAACCCCGCCTCGCGGTCGCGCGTGGGCTCCTGGTGGTCGGCGGGCCGCAGGTACGCGAGACGGCGGTGCCCGGCATCGGCCAGGCGGCGCACCATGTCGCGGGTGGCGCCCACGTAGTCCGGGGCCACGTAGGACAGTTCTGCGCCGGGCAGCTCGCGCCGTCCGACGAACACGAACGGGAAGTCCTCGCGGACCAGGTCGGCGAGGTCCGCGCGGTCGATGTGCCGGCCCAGCAGCACGCAGCCGTCGGCGACCTTGAGCCGGTTGATGCCGCCGGAGTAGATGCGGCGCTCGCCCGTGCCCACGGAGCTGAACAGCAGCAGGTCGTACCCGAACGCGGCCGTGGCCTCCTCGACGCCCAGGAGGAACGGGAAGTAGAAGTCGCGCTGGTCCACGGGGAAGACGGGCTCGAAC
The DNA here is from genome assembly GCF_030209445.1 of Promicromonospora sp. MEB111. Lineage (GTDB taxonomy): Bacteria > Actinomycetota > Actinomycetes > Actinomycetales > Cellulomonadaceae > Promicromonospora. Next base: position 115,373 of record NZ_JARVSD010000016.1, on the reverse strand, counting down.
GTGTAGAGGCCGAGCATGCGGTTGCGGCCGCCCTTGAGGCTGCGCGCGGCGGTGTTGACGGTGTAGCCGAGCCGCGCCGCGGCGTCGAGCACCGCCCGGCGGGTCTGCTCGGCGACCTGCCCGCTGGCCTGGCCGCCGCTGACCACCAGGGATACCGTCGCCTGCGAGACGCCGGCAGCCCGCGCGATGTCCACCTGGGTGGGACGCCGACGTTGGGTCATCGCGGACTCCTCGGGTAGCCGGCGCCATTGCCGGATAGCCGACTTTAATACGTATTAAAGTCGTGCGACGCAACACTATGGATCCGGGCAACGGGCCGTCAAGGAAATCCTGGCCGATACCCCTGTATTCACCCGGTCGACGGAACGAGGGCGGGATGCGCGAGATCCGGGCGGACGACGACGTCCTGACCTGGGCGGGTGCCGTCTCGGTCGAGCACGCGCCGGGCTGGTCGCGGGCCTGGCGGCTGCCGCACGACCGGATCGGGCTGTTCCCCGGCGGTGCCCTGCGCTCGCGCGCCGCCATGCCCGCGGGCGTGCGGCTGGTGCTCGGCACCGACGCCCGGACGCTCGCCGGACTCGCCGCGGTCCAGGGGGTCGAGGTGCCGCTCGACGTGGTGGTGGACGGCGCCGGACCGGACGGCGACGTCGTCGCGTCCGTGCCGGTCGGGCCGGACGGGGGCTTCGCGGTGGAGCTGCCGCCCGGAGACAAGCGGGTCGAGGTGTGGCTGCCGCAGTTCGGGACGTTCCGGCTGCTGGGCCTCGCCGTCGACGACGGGGCGCGGGTGTGGCCGGCCGGCGGGCCCGCCCGGCCCCGGCTCGTGACGTACGGCAGCTCGCTGACGCAGTGCCGGCAGGCGGCGTCCCCGACCCGCACCTGGCCCGCGCGCGTGGGGCGCGGGCTCGGCCTGGACCTGACATGCCTGGGGTTCGCGGGGGAGGCGCACCTCGACCCGATGGTCGCGCGTGTACTGCGCGACCTGCCCGCCGACGTCGTCGTGGCCTGCCTCGGCATCAACGTCTACGGTGCGGGCACGTTCAGCGCGCGCTCGCTGCTCCCGGCGCTGCTCGGGTTCCTGAGCACGGTCCGCGACGGGCACCCCGGCGTGCCCGTGGTGGTGGTCTCGCCGGTCGCCTCGCCGCGGCGGGAGGACGCCGTGGGTCGCGCGGGCCTGACGCTCGCGCAGGTGCGCGACCAGGTGGCCGACGCGGTCGGCCTCCTGGCCGCGCACGGCGACCCGGACCTGCACCTGCTCGACGGGCGGGCGGTGCTCGGGCCGGAGCACGCGCACCTGCTGGACGACGGCCTGCACCCGGGGCCGGAGGGCTACGCGCACATGGCGTCGGTGATCGGGCCGGTGGTGCGGGAGCTGCTCGACGGCCGGGACGCGGGTGGCGCGGTGGTGCGAACCCGGCCGTGAGGCCTCAGCGAGCCGTCACAGCAGGTCCAGCGGCGTGCCGTACTCCGGGACCACCACGCGCGTTCCGGGCGAGAGCCGCCCGATCCGCTCGGTGAGGTCCAGCATCCGGCCCCGCGTGCGCTCGTCGGCGCGCGGCGGGTTGGTCAGGGGTGACTCGAAGTCGTCCCAGTGCACCAGGACGACCTGCTCGACGCCGTCCAGCGCCGCGAGCAGACGGCCCGCGTAGTCGGCGGTCACGTCCGTGCTCGGCACGGGCAGCGCCACCGTGTCGACGCGCAGGCCGTGCAGCGCCCGGTCGTCGTAGTCGCTGCCGCCGAGCAGCAGCACGGACCGGCCCTGCGGCGAGCGCAGCAGGTACGACAGGGTGTCGCCCTCCGGCAGGTCGGCGATCGTGCGGGGCCGCGCCGGGACCCGCGTGTGCACGCCGGGGAACAGCAGCCCGCCGGACGCCGTGCGGCTGTGCAGCGAGGGCACGACGCGCAGCACCAGGTCGCCCAGGTGCATCTCCTCGCCGCCGCGCACCACCGCGAGCTGTTCCCGGGGCACGCCCATGGCCAGCGCGAGGTGGTACCCGGTCAGCGTGGTGAACACGGTGGCCCCGCGGGTGCGGGCCAGGTGGGGCACGTCGGCGAAGTGGTCCCAGTGGGTGTGCGTCACCAGGACGGAGTCGACGGCGCCCTCCTTCGTCCCCGCCGCGCCGAGTGCGGCGTCGAGCGCGGCGGCGTCGACCCGCAGCCGGGTGGTGGCGCGGAACGTCCCGGCCGCCAGGCCGGTGTCGAACCGCGTGACGTACGGGTCGAGCAGGACCGTGGTCGCGGGGGTGCGGATGCGCCAGCCCGAGGTGCCGAGCCAGGCGAACGTGGCGAACCCGGCCGGGGCCGCCGTGGTCCCCGGGACGACGTCGGCGGCGGTGCCGGCGCCCGACGTCCGGGCCGCGCCCGGGACGGCGGTACCGGCGAGACCGCCGAGCACGCCCAGGGCCGCGGTCCCGGCGCCCGTCATCAGGGTGCGGCGGCTGAGGCCGCGGTTCGAGGTGGTGGGTGTCGTCATGCGGCACACCCTTCGCGAGGCCGTGGGCGAGAGTCAAAGAGTCTTGCCGACGCGACCCGAGTCGATCTTGATATGGCCCCCGCCTAGGCTCAGGGCCGTGGACCTCCTGAAGCACCTGGGCTTCTTCGCGGCCGTCGCCGACGCCCGGCACTTCGGCAACGCGGCCGCCGACCTCGGCATGACCCAGCCGCCGCTGTCCCAGGGCATCCTCCGGCTGGAGCGGCACCTCGGCGTGCGGCTCTTCGACCGCGACGCGCGCGGCGTGCGCATCACCGCCGCCGGGCGCCGGCTCCTGCCCTCCGCCCGCGAGCTGCTCGACGCCGCGGACGACCTCGTCGTCGCCGCCCGCGACCTCGCCCTGCCCGAGCAGGTCCGCCTCGGCATCGCCGCCGACCTGGAGGACGCCGTCCCCGGCCTGCTCCGGGCGGTCGGCGTCGACCTCGTCCCCAAGGCTCTCGCGAACGCGGGCGGCGCCGTGGTGCCCACGGTCGCGGGCAGCGTCGAGCTCGTCGACCTGCTGCGGGACGGTCTGCTCGACGTCGCCGTCGTGCGGCACCCGGGCGTGCTCGACGGACTGACGGCGGGGCCGGTGCTCGTGCTGCCGACCCGGCTGGAGGGTGTCGACGTGGGTGCCGGCGTCGGCCTCGCGGAGGTCCGGCTGCCCGTGGCCGTCCCGCCCCGCCACCACCAGCCGCCCGCGCACGACCAGCTCGTCGACGCCCTGCGCCGCGCCGGGCACAGCGGCGCGGTGGTCGAGGCGCGGGACACCGCACAGCGCCGGGCGCTGGTCGCGGCGGGTGCGGCGGTCGGCGTCGTGCCCACCACCGTGGAGCAGCCCGGCGATCCGTCGTGCCCGCCGCTGCGGCTGCGGGTCGCCGTGCCGCACGCCGCGCAGCGCCGGCCCGAGGTGGACCACGACGCGGTCGCCGCCGCGATCGAGCGGGCGCTCACATCGGGACCGGCCCGATGACACCCGTCGACACCTCCGCCGTCGTCGCGTCGCTCCGGGAGGTCGCGCGGGACGCGGGTGTCACGGCCCGGGTCCACGCGACCCGGCTGACCGGCCCGCCCGGGACGGTCGCCCTCGACGACGCCGAGCCCGTCGCGGTCGCCTCGCTCTACAAGCTGCCGCTCGCGCTGGTCTGGGCGGACCTCGTGGCGGCCGGCGACCTCGCCGCGGACCAGCCCGTGCGCCTCCCGGCGGACTCCCGCATGCCCGGCCCCACGGGCGTGGCGATGCTGCTCGACGACGTGTCGCTGACCGCGCGCGACGTCGTCCGGCTGATGCTCGCGGTGTCCGACAACGCCTGCGGCGACGCGCTCCTGACCCTGGTCGGCCGCGCACGCGTGCACGAGCACCTGGCGGCGCTCGGCCTCCCGGAGACCCTGGTGCGGCAGGGCTCGGCCGAGGAGACGCGCGCCGTGCTGCGCGACACCGGTACCGGCGACTGGGCCGCCGCCCAGCGGGCGCTCGCCGACCCGGACCGGGCCGCCGAGACGTCGCAGTACGACCCGGCGTTCGCGAGCGCCGGGACCGCCGCGCAGGTCGGCCAGGTGCTGCGCCTCCTGTGGTCGCGCACCGGCCCGGCCCACGACCTGGTGCGGGACGCGCTGGCCCACCAGGCGTGGCGGCACCGGGTGGGCAGCGGGTTCCCGCACGACGACGTCACGCTGCTCGGCAAGACCGGCACCCTCGGACGGCTCCGGCACGAGGCCGCCGTCGTACGGTTCCCGCACGAGCATCCCGTGGGTGTGGTGGTGCTGACCCGGGCTGCGCGGCCGGAGCGGCACCTGCCGCGGGTGGACGCCGCGATCGGTGAGCTGGCCCGCCTCGCCGTCGCGCCGCTGCGGCTGCCCGACGACGTCTGACCGCTCCGTACGACCGGTGACGCGCGACCGCCGTCAGCCCGCGGCGTCCTGCCGTCGCTCGTGGGTCAGGAGCGTGATCACCACGGCCACGACGACGCCCACGAGCGTGTCCACGGCGCGGTCGCTGACGAGGCCCGCGACGGGGACGGGATGCGCGAGGTGCGTCATGGACAGGGCGAGCGGCGTGATGAACAGCATCGCGACGGCGTAGTTGCGGCCCACGTACAGCTCGGCGCCGGCCTGCAGCAGCGCGGCGACCGCGATGACGACCAACGGCGGCGGTCCCGCCGTCAGCAGCGCCCACGCGAGCAGCACGCCCACCAGCGTGCCCGCGAGGCGCTGGGCGGCGCGCATCAGCGCCCCGGCCGCGTCCGGGGCCGACATCGGCACCACCGCGGCCACCATGGCCCAGTAGGGGTGCCCGACGGCGGTGGCGATCCCGCCCGCGACGGCCACGCCGGCGGCGTACCGCACGAGGTAGTGCGAGATCGTCCACTCCGGGCCCGTGGCCGTGGCCGTGCCTGTACCGGTGGCGGTGGCGACGGCCGGGAGCGGGCCCGGCTCGAACCGCGCGAAGGCGGCCGTCAGCGCGAGCGCGAACAGGACGGCGGCGACCGCGACGGCCAGGGCGACCGGCAGCCGGTCCGCCCCGGCCGGCACGGAGGAGCAGGCGCCCAGTGCGAACACGGGGAACAGCGGCCCGGGCGGGTGCCAGCGCAGCCGGTGCGACACGATCGCCACACCCGTGGCCCAGAGTGCGGCGACGGGCACCACCACCCACCCCGTGCCGGGGACGGCGGACGCCAGCACGGCGATCAGCGTGCCGACCAGCACCGACGCGACCAGCACGGCCCCCGCCTGGACCTGCATCACGAGGCGTGGCCGGATCGGCACCGTGCGGCCGAACAGGCTGGTGAACGCGCCGAACGTCGCGTACAGGGACCACTCCAGGTGGCCCGTCGCCCACAGCACCAGCATCGGCACGGCCACCGACGCGGCGGCCCGCAGCGCCACGGGCAGCTCCCCGCCGTACGGCCCCACGTGCAGCATCCGGCGCAGGTGGGGGAGCGGGGAGCGGGAGTTCATGACCTTTGCATCTTCCCACGCGGCCGGGGTGGGGATAACCCACGGCGCAGCACGGAGGACAGCCGGTTGGTGCGCCGAAAGCCCGCTGACCAGCATGGACACATGACCGAAACCGCACCGCACACGTTGCTCACAGGCCGGTCGCTCCGGATCGCCGCGGCCGGCGCGTTCGCGCTCGCGGTCGCGGCGGGGATCACCGAGGCCGTCGTCGCCGTCACCTCGATCGTGGCGCAGCAGGGGGCCGACGGCGCCCTCGTGACCCAGGTCGTGGCACGCGGCCTGATCTTCGCCGGCGCGCTGACCTGCGCCTGGTACCTGGCCCGCGGCCGGCGGTGGGCATGGTGGGCCCTCCTGCTCGGCCTCGGCGTGGTGGGGCTGGCCTCGATGCTGCTGCCCATGGCCGCCGCGCTGGCCGACGGCGCCTCCTGGTCCACCGTCTTCGAGCGCGACGTCGCGCCGCTCTTCCCCGTGATCCGCGCGCTGCACATCGTGTCCGTGCTGACGGGGGTCACGTTGATGCTGCACCCGGCGGTCCGCGCGAGCCTGGGCGCGCGCGGTCAGCACAGCTAGCCAGCGCCCCGCTGTGCGGGCGGAGACGAGCACGCACCTGCTGCCAGAACCGGCCTGGCCCTGGCAGCAGGTGCATGGTGGGTTCAGCCGGCCGGCGTCCCGGCCGGCACCGGCGCGGTCGCGACGTCGAACACGTGCATGATGCCGTGGTCCGTCGAGGCGGGCAGCACCACGGCGTCCACGGTCTTGTCCGGGTCCAGCGCCACGGGCCGCGTCGCGAACACGCGGAAGGTGCCCGTGCCCGACGTGCCGTTGCGGTTGTTGCGGCCCGCCACCTCGACCACGGTGGTGTTGCCCGCCGAGGGTCCCGCCGCCCAGTCGGTCAGCTCGACCTCGACCGGCTGGCGCGTGCCGTCCGTGTACTCGACGTATGCCGTACCGCGTGCGGGACCGTTCGTGGCCAGCCCGAGGAACGAGACCGCCGCCGCCGGCGCGTCCTCCAGGTCGATGCGCTGACCGGCGACGATCCAGTTGTCCGGCTCGCCCACGCCGGCGTCGGGCCAGGTGAAGGCGACGCCGGTGTCCGCGCCGTCCACGCGCAGGGGCAGGCGCGCCCCCGGCGTGGCGCCAGCCGCGGCCAGGCCCTCGCGCGACAGCGACCAGTCGCTCAGGTCGATCGACCCCAGGTTCCCGCGGCCGTCGTGGGTGGTGCCCACGTTGTTCCGGCCGTCCATCCCCTCCGTGTACGACGGCGGGACGTCGTCCGCGCCGGCGCCCCACGTGCCGGCGGTCGTGGACATGCTGAACCGCAGCGTGCCGCCCGTGCGGGCGAACGACGAGTCGATCCAGGAGGCGCTCTGCGCGCGACCGTTCACCCGCAGGCCGGTCGTGTACCGGCGCTCGCTGCTCGCGCCCGGCGCCACGATCTCGTAGTCCCGGCGGCTGTCGGCGGCGTCGATCGTGATGCGCTCCCACAGCGGGGCGCTCACCACCAGGTCCGCGGTGCCGTAGACCACGGGGTAGATGCCCAGGTTGGCCCAGACGTACCAGGCGCTCAGCCCGCCCTGGTCGTCGTTGCCCGGCAGGCCCGTCGGCGTCGTGTCGTACAGCTCGTCGACGGCGCGGTGCAGCACGTCCGTGGTCTTGTGCGGCTTGCCGAGCCAGTTGTAGACCCACGGGGAGCTGAAGGACGGCTCGTTGCTGAGATAGTTGCCGGTCTGCGTGTACGCGCCGGCGTCGAGATCTTCCATGAGCACGTCGAGCGCCTGCTCGGCGGCCTCCGCCCCGCCCCGCTTGGTGACGAGCGTGCCGACGTTGTGCGGCACCATCCAGCCGTACTGGTAGCCGGTGGACTGGTTGAACTGACCGCGGCCCGCCGCGTCGTCCCGCACGCGCAGGTCGAAGGACCGGTCGAAGCCCGTGCGCTCGCGCGGGCGGATGTGCCGCGTCACCGGGTCGAAGACGTTCTGCCACGACTGGGCGCGGACCATGAGCGCATCGTGCGCCTTGTTGTCGCCGAGGCGCTCGGCGAGCTGCGCGATGGCGAAGTCCTCGATCGAGTACTCCAGCACGCGGGCCGTGGCGAAGCCGCCCTTGCGGTTCTCGATCATGCCCGTGGCGAGGTACTGGTAGGCGTCCGGACGGGTGCTGGTGTCGCCGGGCAGGGACTGGGTCTCCAGCAGGGAGGCCAGCGCGGCCTCGCGGTCGTAGGCCTTTGCGCCGAAGTCGTCCATCGCGGCCAGCGCGATCGGCAGCGAGTCGGCGGCCATGCGGGCCTGCACCAGGTTGTAGGTCGGGCCGTCGTACCAGGTGCCGGTCTGCTGAGCCATGAGCACGAGCGACTGGGCGATGTCCTCCGCGACCTTCGGGAACGTCATCGCCAGGAGCTGGGCGTGGCCGCGGTAGAAGTCCCAGCCGGCGAAGTTCACGTAGAGGTGCCGACCCTTCTCCACGCGGCGCACCTCGCCGTCGTAGCCCACGTACTGCCCGTTGACGTCCTCGAAGACGTTCGGCTGCTGCAGCACGTGGTAGAGCGCCGTGTAGAGCTTGGTGCGCTCGGCGTCGGTGTCCGAGCCGGCGTCGGGGCCGTCGCCACCGGAGACGTCGATGGTGCCCAGCGCGTCGCGCCAGGCGTTGCGAGCGCCCACGCGGACGGCGTCGAAGCTCTTGTGCCGCACCTCGGTGACGCGGTTGAGCGCGGCGTTCTCGACGCTCGTGTAGCTCAGGCCGATGCGGGCCGTCACGGTGCTGCCCGGCTCGAAGCCGAGGTAGGCCCCCGTCCCGTGCTTCGTGTCGGTGCCGACGGCGTGGTCCTGGCCCGGCGTGACCCGGCCGTCGTCCCACACGCCGTGGCTGCGGATCGGCTGGTCGAACGTCGCGGAGAAGTGGACCGTGTAGAAGGTGCCCTGGTTGCAGACGGCGCCCGCCGTGACCGTGCCGGTCACGGTGCGGCGCTCCGCGTCGACCGTCACCTCGCTGGCCCGGATCGAGTTGTTCGACCCGGCGACGTCGAGCAGCAGGGTGGCGCCGTCGGCGTCCCTCGGGAACTCGAAGCGGCTGACGGCGGTGCGCTCGGTCGCGGTGAGCTGCGTGGTCACGTCGTTGCCGGTGGTGACCTCGTAGAACCCGGGCTTGGCGCGCTCGTCGTCGTGGCTGAACGGCAGGTAGTAGTCGCGGATGTTCGCCGCCGGGTCGGTCGGCAGCGCGCCCTCGGGCAGGGCGCCCGTGAAGGGCAGGACCGGGAAGTCGAAGCCGCCGTAGTTGCCGGTGCAGCCGGTGCCCGAGATGCGGGTCATGCCGAAGCCGCGGATCCGGTCGGCGGTGTACTCGTACCCGCCCTTCTCGCCGTTGCTGCCCTCGCGGTAGGTCGTGGGGCTGGACTGCACCAGGCCGAACGGCGCCGTCGCGCCCGGGAACGTGTTCCCGTAGGCGTCGTTGCTCTTGTTCTCCGTGGTGTCGAGCTCGGTGCCGATGAAGGGGTCGACGGCGTCGACGGGCGAGAGCTCGCGGGGGTGTGCTGTCGCCTGCTGGGCCGATGCCTGCTCGGCTGCGGGCTGGGCCGCCGCGGACAGCGTGACGGCGGGGGTGAGCGCGAGGAGCGTCACCACCCCCGCCGCGAGCGCCGCTCGGTGTGGTGCTGGGCGCCACCTGGATGAGGACATGACTGGTTCCTGACGTGTCCGGGGAAGGGTCGGCTCAGTGTGTTGTCCGAGGTCTTCGCCCAGGTGAGCGCCGCACGGCCGCCGGATGAACGCGCGGTGGCGGCCCGACTACCGCGTGCGGCGTGGCTGCCGCGTGCGGCGCGGCTACCGCCGCAGGAAGTCGGTCACCACCGCGAGGAACTCGTCCGGGGCCTCGTCGTGCACCATGTGGCCCACGCGGATCTCCACGAGCCTGCCGTGGGCCACGCTGCCGGCGAACTCCGCGAGGTCCGCCTGGTCCACGTTGCTCGTGGGACCGCCCGCGACGACGAGCACCGGCGCCTCGATCCCCAGCGCGTCGTCCCACCAGGCCGGGTCGGGGTCGCCGCGCTGGGCGCGCAGCGCGTTGACGAGCGGCCAGTCGAACGGGACGGGGTGGTCCGGCTCGTCGAACGGCTCGAACCGCGGCCCGCCGGTGCGGGGCGGGGTGGCGTCCTCGAGGACGAGCCGGGTGACGGGGGCCGGGGCCGGCTGGGCGGTGACCGGCGTGGTGGCGTTCAGGGCGGCGGTGACCAGGGCGGCGGTGACGGCGCCCATCGAGTGCCCGACGATCGCGAGGCCGCCCGGGGCGGTCACGCCGAGCGCGGCACAGAACGCGAGGGTGTCGGCCGTCATCAGCTCGTACGAGTACTGCCCGGGCCGGTCGCTCTCGCCGTGGCCCCGCGCGTCGGGGGCCAGGACCTGGTAGCCGAGGGCCGCGAGGTCGTCGAGCAGGGGCTCCCAGGACAGCGAGCTCTCCCCGAGGGCGTGCAGCAGGAGCAGTACCGGGGCGGACGGGTCACCGGCCTCGCGGTAGGCGAGGCGCAGGCGGCTGGTGTCGGCCGGCGTGGCGGGCGTGGGCGTGCCGGTGGGCGCGGTGCCTGTGGGCGCGACGTCGTCGTCGTGCCGGACGGGTGCGTGGTGGATGTCGACGTGGCGGACCGGGTGCTGTGCTGCGGTGGTCATCCGCGCAAGTATGCCGATCCCGCGACCTGCTGCTGACCAGCGGGAACATCCCACAGCGAAAATCCGCTGACCGCGTAGGTGTCCGGCCGCTACGGTCGGGCGTCGCTGACGCACCGGACGGAGGTGAGACGCGTGAGCAGCAACAAGAAGAACCGCGCCCGGCACAAGCACGCGCTCCCGGCCGAGGCCGTGCGGGAGCGTGCCGAGCACGCCCGGTCGGGAGCGGCCGGCGTGCACGTCGACCAGCAGGCCCGGGCCTACCGCACCGGCGCCACCAACCGCGTGGGTTCGCGCTCGGCACGAGTGCGCGCCGCGATCCGCGCCGACCTGCGCTGACCGGCTGACCGAGGTGCGCTTCTACCCAGTCATCGTGCCCGAAACACAGCTCGTTCCGGGCCCGATGACTGGGTAGAAGCGCACCTTCGCAGCCGCACCTCCGCACCCGCGCCTTCGGCCGACGGCGGCCGGCGGGCGGCAGGGGCGGCGGTCAGTGGTGGTGGTGCTCGGCCGTCGTCACCGGCGTCGCGCCCGGGCGGGTCCACTGGATGGCGGGCCGCCCGCCCGTCCAGCTGTTCCCGACGCCGTCCTCGTGGGTGCGCCAGAACCAGCCCGGACCCTTGCCCTCCGGCCAGCCCTCGGGGGAGTCCTGCCACGACTCGATCCGGCCGCGCGCCGTCATGTCGAGCAGCGCGAGCGCGGGCATCGTGGCCTCCGCGCCGCGCCCCGTGACGGAGTTGGTCAGATAGACGCGGTCACCCTGTCGCAGGAAGCACACCCAGGTGCCGAACTCGCCGCCGCCCACGATCTCGTCCGCGCCGTTCTGCTCGGAGTAGTCCAGCACGGAGTACCAGTGCTCCGGGTACCCCATGAACTCGACGAACGGCGCGAGCTCCGCGTAGGGCGCCTTCGCGAACACCGCGAACGAGACGCCGCGCGCGGTCAGGTAGGCCGGGTCCTGCACCGCCCAGTAGGTCAGGGTGCAGCCCTCGCACTGGTTCTCGAACGGCTCGCCCGGGTGCCACATGTGCTTGTAGACGATCAGCTCCTCGCGGCCCGCGAACAGGTCCAGCAGCGTCGTGGGCCCGTCCCGTCCGACGACGACGGCGCCGGCGTCGACCTCCGTCATCGGCAGCCGGCGCCGGGCCGCCGCGATCGCATCGCCCTCGTGCGTGTGCGCCTTCTCCCGCACGAGCAGCTCGTCGCGCTCGGCCTGCCAGGCGGCCCGGTCGACGACGGGCGGCACGCCGGGGGAGTCGGGCCGGGCGCTCGCGGCGTCGTGTGCGGTGCCGTCCGGTGCGGGGTGGTGCTCCTGTGACGTGGTCATGTGCTCTCCTCGTGCGACGGTCCGGTCGGTACGCCGTTCGCAGGCGCCCCGAGGTACTGACGACCGGCTCTGCCGAAGATCATCGGCCGGCACCTCACCACCACGACGAACGAGCCTGGCGGAACTCGACACCCAGGGCACGGTCGGCAGCCCGACCTTGTCGGGCAGACTGCCGGCTAGCGCAGCGCCGCCGAGACGATCTCCAGGGCCTCGGCCCGGCTGATCCCGAGCGCGCGGGCCGTCTCCGCGTACTGCGCCGCGGCGTCCTGGGCCAGGGCGAGGCGCTGGTTGCCGGCCGCGCTGACGAACGTCCCGGCGCGGCCGCGGGTCTCGACCAGCCCGGCCGCCTCCAGCTCGCGGTACGCGCGGGCCACGGTGTTGACGGCGATCCCGAGGTCGGCGGCCAGGGCCCGCACGGTCGGGAGCCGGGCGCCGACGGGCAGCGTCCGGTCCGCCATCTGCTGGGCGAGCGTGGTGCGCACCTGCTCGTACGGCGGGACGGAGGACTCGGCGTCGATGCTGATCACGCTCGCCACAGTACAAGCGTGGCACGCCCGGGACAGGCTGGGCGCGGCCCACACGACGCGGTCCCGCCCGGTCACGCCGGCCCCGTCACACCACGCAGAGCTCGTTGCCCTCCGGGTCGCGCACCGTGACGTGGTCCAGGCCCGCCGGCCCGGGGACCTCCCACGCGATCGTGCCGCCTGCCGCGACCAGCTCGGCGACCTTGGCGCGGATGCGCTCCTCGCGTACGGGGGGCGGGGCGTCCCGTCCGCCCGAGACCTGCAGGTCCACGTGCACGCGGTTCTTGACCGTCTTGGGCTCGGGCACCCTGAGGAACGCCACGGACGGCAGCCGGCCCTCGGGGTCGGCGAGGTAGGCGACGTCGTGCCATTCCTCCTCGGGCACGCCCTGGGCGGCCAGCCAGTCCTCCCACGAGCCCCAGCCCGCGGGCGGCGGCCGCTCGGCGTAGCCGAGCGCGAGCATCCAGAACGGGGCGACCACGCTGACGTCGGCGCAGTCGATCGTGAGGGACCAGGCGGTGGTCATACCCGCACGCTAAGGGGTCGCCCCGCCTCGCGCACGGTGGTAGACATGACCGACATATACGGAACATGGCGCGAGGGGGAACCGTGGCTGAGACGTACGAGATCAAGGGTGAGGGCGGCGTCGTGCTGGAGGTGCTCGGGCCCGACGACCAGCCGCAGGGCGAGGTGACCGAGCCCTGGGCGGCCCCGGAACCCACCGAGGCACCCGAGACCCCTGAGGCGCCCGGGACCCCCGAACCCACGACCGCCCCCGCACCGCCCGAGCCGTACGTCGAGCCCACCGCCACGGTGAACATCGCGACCCGGGCCTCCTGGGGCGCCCGCTACCCCGACGGCGACCTGACGCTGACCGGCCCCGCCGTCGAGGTGTGGGTGCACCACTCGGTCACGGCGCAGCTCTCCCCGGACGCGAGCGTGGCCGCCGAGGCCGAGCAGATGCGGGCGCTGGAGAGTGTGGGCCAGACCCGGTTCGGCACCGGCATCTCCTACAACGTGGTCGTCTTCCCCTCCGGCCGGGCCTACCAGGGCGTGAGCTGGAACCGGCGCGGCACCCACACCGGCGGGCGCAACAGCACCTCCCGCTCCATCTGCTTCGCCGGCAACTACGAGACCAACAACCCCACCGCCGCCCAGATCTCCACCGCCGCGGCCATCTACGGCGCCGGCAAGGGCCGCTGGTGGACCCAGGGCGCGCCGCTCGGCGGCCACCGCGACGTCTCGCAGACCGCCTGCCCCGGGCGGAACCTGTACGCGCGCCTCGACGACATCCGCGCCGGCGAGGGTTCCACCCCGCCCAGCCCGGGGGAGCCCGGCGGCCTGACCGTCGACGGCTTCTGGGGCTCGTCCACCACCCGCCGCCTTCAGCAGGAGCTCGGCACCACGGTCGACGGCGTCGTCTCGTCCCAGAGCATCGCCTGGCGCGACGTCAACCCCGGCCTGACCACCGGCTGGCGCTGGGTCACCGACGCCCAGGGCTCCCGTGTGATCGCCGCCCTGCAGCGCAAGATCGGCATGCCCGCGGACCAGCGCGACGGGAAGATCGGCCCGCAGACCATCCGCGCCCTCCAGCGCTACCTCGGCACCCCGGTCGACGGCGTCATCTCCCGCGAGTCCCGCGCCGTCATGGCCCTGCAGCGGCGCCTCAACCAGGGCCGCGTCTGACGGCGCCCGGCTGGCCCGCCTTCGTCCGACGACGGCGGGGTCCGACCCGCACCGCAGGTCACCGGCCCCGCCCGCGCGATCGCGGCTAGTCTCGCGTCCATGACCGACGCCGCCCAGCGCCCCGCACCCGACCAGTCCGCCGGCCGCCCCGCGCCCGACCCGATCCCCCTCGGCACCGCACCCCGGCCCGCCCTCGGCGCCGACCTGGAGGCCCGGATCCGCGCGACGCTCGCGGACGAGATCGGCAGCCAGGCCCTGGGGCTGGACCGCGCGCCGATCACCGCGGAGCTCGACGGCGCGGACATCGCGTCCGCCGTCATCGACCTGTCGGGCGTCGTCGTGCGCCTGCCGGAGGCCCCGGCCCAGCCCGTCCACAACGGCCTGCCCGGCCACCCCGCCCGGCCCGCGTCCGCCGCGAGGCGCTGGCACCCCGAGGTGGTCGGCCACGAGCCCGGGACGCTGCGCCACCTGCGCGTCGACGCGCACCAGCTCGTCGTGGTGGACCTGCCCGTGGACATCACCGCGGAGCTGACGAACCTGCGGTTCGACTGGGTCGAGGGGTCCGACGGCCGCGTCGGCATCCAGCCCGTCGAGCCCAGCGCCGACCACCCGGTCTCCGGCCACGCCCGGGTCGCCGTCGACAAGGCGGGCCTGGTCACGACGGCGCGCGGGGTGCTCACGGTCGTCCTGCTGCAGCAGGGCATCACGCTGACCGGGTTGGACCTCGACGTGGTCTCGCGAGGTCCGCGGGCGGCGACGCTCCGGGTCGACGCCGCGATCAAGAAGGGCGTGTTCCTCTCGGCACGGGTGCAGGCCACGGCGTCGGTCAGCATCGACGAGAACATGGTGCTCGCCGTGCGCGACGTGCAGCTCGGCAGCGGCAACCCGCTGGTCGCCGCGCTGCTCGGGACGATCCGCGGCAAGGTCGAGGCCGCCACCAGCCGGGACATCGACCTCGCCGAGAAGCTGCCGGACGGCGTCCGCCTGGCCGACGTCCGCCTGGACGTGGACCGCGAGATCGTGGCCAGCGCCCGCCTCGCCTGAGCCCGAGGCGGAACCGCAGGCTCAGGCGACAACGAGCGGGGCGTAGCGGCCCGAGACCGTCGCGCCGCCCCGGCCGGGGTACGTTGGGCGCATGTCCGTCAGCGCTCAGACCGGCCCGTCCACCAGGACGAAAGCCACCGCCGGCACCGGAACCGCCCGCACCCGCGCCGCCGGCACCGCGGCGACGACGGGTCAGCGCGGCGGCTACGCCAAGGGTCGCGCGACGCAGCAGGAGATCATCCGCACGGCGATCCTCGTGTTCGCCGACGTCGGCTTCCACGGCGCCTCCCTGCGGGACATCGCGGCCCGGGTGGGCATCTCCCACCCGGGCCTGCTGCACCACTTCCCCAACAAGGCCGCCCTGCTGGAGGCCGTGCTGGAGTACCGCGACGCGGTGGACGAGCAGTCCTTCCAGGAGGACCTCGAGCGCGGCTCCGACTACTTCGAGGCCCTGCTGAACGTCGTGGAGCGCAACCGCCTGCGCCGTCCGCTCGTCGAGTTGTTCGCCGGCCTGTCCACCGAGGCGACGTCGCCCGACCATCCCGCGCACGACTACTTCCAGCGCAGGTACGCCCGCGTGCTGGGCGAGCAGTCCCAGCTCCTGCGGGAGCGGGCCGCACGCGGCGGCCTCGCTCCCGGCGTGGACCCGGACCAGGCGGCGCGCACCGTGGTGGCGCTCATGGACGGCCTGCAGATCCAGTGGCTGCTGTCCCTCGAACGGCCGGGGGCGCAGCGCGTGGACATGGCCGCCGACCTGCGCGGCTACCTGGATCTCATCCTGCGCTAGCCGTTGGCCTCCGCCAGCAGCGCCGTCAGGCCGTCCCGGTCGAACCCGCCCATGCCGAAGTCGGCCACGACGGTCAGCGGCATGTCGCCGATCATCCCGAGCATGTCCTCGGCGACGGCGCCGCCGTGCACCAGGGCCTGGATGTGCGGCCCGACGACGGGGTGCGCCATCGCCTCGGCCACCGTGGACAGCGGCTCCAGCGGCAGGCGCACGTCCTCGCCGTCGACGACGACGGTGGCCGAGCCGCGCAGGTCGCGCGACGACGCGCCCACGGAGACGACGAACTCGCCGCCCTCGACCACCCAGCGGCGCAGCACGGGGTGCCAGTAGGCCAGGTCGCGGCCCGTGAGATCGAGGGTGAGCTCGCGCGACTCGCCCGGCGCCAGGTCGACCTTCGCGAACGCCTTGAGCTCGCGCTCCGGGCGCTGCACCTGGGCCGCGGGGTCGCCCACGTACACCTGCACCACCTCGGCGCCGGACCGGTCGCCCGTGTTGGTGACGGTCACCCGCACGCGCACCGCGGCGCCGTCCGCGGCGTCGTCGTCCGCCGCCGTCGCGTCGGGGCGCAGCACCTCGGCGGCGACGCCGTCGTAGGCGAAGGTGGTGTACGACAGGCCGTGGCCGAACGGGTAGGCGACGTCCGCCTGCCGCGCGTCGTACCAGCGGTATCCCACCAGCAGGCCCTCGCCGTAGCGGACGTGTCCCAGCTCGCCGGGGAAGTTGCCGTAGGACGGGTTGTCCGCCAGGCGCAGCGGGATGGTCTCGGCCAGGCGCCCGGCCGGGTTCACCGCCCCGAGCAGCACGTCGACGACGGCGGAGCCACCGGCCTGGCCGCCCAGCCAGCCCTCGACCACGGCCGGGGCGAGGTGCCGCCACGACGCGACCGAGACGGCCGAGCCGTTCGCCAGCACCACCACGACCCGCGGGTTGATCGCGGCCACGGCCTCCAGCACCGCGACCTGCTCCGCGGGCAGGTCCATGTGGGCGCGGTCGAAGCCCTCCGACTCGTAGGAGGCGGGCAGCCCCAGGAACACCAGCACCGTCCCGGCGGCGCGGGCCACCTCGACGGCCTCGGCCAGCAGGGCCGCCGCGTCCGTGCCCGAGCCGGCGTCGGCGCCGTCGACCGTGTAGCCCGCGGCGAACGGCACCTCGGCGCCCGTGGCGGAGCGCAGCGCGGACAGCGCGTCGTCGAGCCGCGTGGGGTTGACCTGCGAGGATCCGGCGCCCTGGTAGCGCGGCGTGCGGGCCAGCTCGCCGATCACGGCGACGCCGTCGACCGCGGCGAGGGGCAGCAGCGGCACCCCGGTCGGGCCGTCACCCGAACCGCCGGCGGGGACGGCGTCGTTCTTCAGCAGCACCGTGCCCGCGGCCGCGGCCTCGCGGGCCAGGGCGTGGTGGGCGTCGACGTCGAAGCCCTCGCCGGAGGCGGCCGCGGCGTCCAGCGCCGGAAGCGAGCGCGCCACCAGCCGCAGCACGCGGCGGGCCGCGACGTCGACCACGGCCTCGTCGAGCGTGCCGGCGCGCACCGCGGCGACCACCTCGGCGTCGGTCCGGCCGCCCGAGGCGGGCATCTCCAGGTCCAGCCCGGCCGCGACGGCGGCGACCCGGTCGCGCACCGCGCCCCAGTCGGACACGACGAGCCCCTCGAAGCCCCACTCGTCGCGCAGCACCTCGGTGAGCAGCCAGTGGTTCTGCGACGCGTAGACGTCGTTGATCTTGTTGTACGAGCACATCACGGTCCACGGCTGTGCCCGCTTGACCACGCGCTCGAACCCGGGCAGGTAGATCTCGCGCAGGGTGCGCTCGTCGACGTCGGCCGAGACGCGCATGCGGTCGGCCTCCTGGTTGTTGGCCGCGAAGTGCTTCAGGGACGTGCCGACGCCCTGGGACTGGATGCCGTCCACGAGCGCGGCGCCGAGCTCGCCCGAGATCACCGGGTCCTCGGAGAGGTACTCAAAGTTGCGGCCGTTCAGCGGCGAGCGCGTGATGTTGATGCCGGGGCCCAGCAGCACGGCGACGTCGTTGGCGCGGGTCTCGCGGCCGAGCGCCTCGCCCACGCGGCGCAGCAGCGCGGGGTCCCAGGTGGAGCCGAGCGTGGCCGCGGGCGGGAAGCAGGTGGCGGGCACGGAGGTGCCGAGCCCCAGGTGGTCGGGGGACTCGGCCTGCTTGCGCAGCCCGTGCGGGCCGTCGGTGACCATGACGCCGGGTACGGCAACCTCCGGGCGGTCGACCGGCTGCGTGGTCCAGAAGTCCAGGCCCGACAGCAGCGACGCCTTCTCCTCGAGCGTGAGGGCGGCGAGCACGCGTTCGACGTCGAACGCGCGGCCCGAACCCGGGCCCGTGGTGCCCGGAACTGCCGCTGCCGGGGCCTCGGTGGTCTCCTCGATGGTCATGGGTGCGCTCCTTAGCCTGGTCTGTTGCGTAGCAAACCTACCGAGTGGTAGGAATTCAAAAACTACCACCTGGTAGGCCGACGTCGACAGCGGCCCGCCAGGGCCCGACCAGCCGGGGCAGTGCTGCCCCACTCAGGAGAGACCATGGCAACCCTCGACTCGCCTCCCGCGCCGCAGGACCCGGCGGCCGCGGCACCACGCTCGGCCCAGCCCTCGGACCAGGAACCGGCGCGGCGCCGGGAAGGCGGCACCGGCCTCGTCCTCGCCTACGTGGCCGCGTTCTTCGCGCTGTACGTGGCGCTCCTGACCCCGGTCATCAGCACCCTGGCGCTGCGGGTCAGCGCCCTGTCCACCCCGGAGTCGCGCGCGGCCGACCTGGCCCTGGTGACCGGTGTGGGCGCGTTCTTCGCGTTCGTGGCGAACCCGCTCGCGGGCGCCCTGTCCGACCGCACCACCTCCCGCCTCGGCATGCGCCGCCCCTGGCTGCTGTGGGGCGTGCTGCTCGGCTCCGTCGGCATCGCGATCATCGCGGTCGCGCCGAACATCGCGGTGGTCGCCATCGGCTGGGCGATCGCGCAGACGGCGTTCAACGGCACGCAGGCCGCCCTGCAGGCCCTGCTGCCGGACCAGGTCTCCGAGCGCCTGCGGGCCCGCGTCTCCGGCTGGCTCGGCATCGCGCAGAACCTCGCGCCGCTGGCCGGGATCGGTATCGCGGCCTGGCTGACGGCGGCCGGCGCGGGCTCGGCCTGGCTGTTCCTGCTGCCCACGGCGCTGGCGATCGTCGGCGTGCTCGCGCTGGTCGCCGTCCTGCGGGACCGCCGCCTGGACCCGGCCGACGTCGAGCCGTTCCACCTGGGCCGCTTCCTCGGGGGCTTCTGGGTCTCGCCGCGCAAGCACCCCGACTTCGGCTGGGCCTTCGCCGGGCGCTTCCTGCTGCTGTTCGGCTTCGCGCTCTACAACAGCTACCAGGTGTACTTCCTGCAGGACCGGTTCGGCATGGACGAGCCGACGGCGCTGGGCTGGCAGCTGCGCCTGATGGTGCTCCAGGCGGCCGTGCTGCTGCTGGCGGGCGCCGCGGGCGGTGCGCTGTCGGACCGCACCGGCCGCCGCAAGGTGTTCGTCGTCGTCTCCACCGTGCTCGCGGGCGCGGGCCTGCTCGTCTTCGCGTTCGCCGGCGCGCCCGGTCACCTGTACCTCGGTGCCGCGCTGTTCGGCGCGGGCCTGGGCGCGTACTTCGCCGTCGACCTGGCACTCGTGACCGACGTGCTGCCCAACCGCGAGACCGAGGCCGCGAAGAACATGGGCGTGTTCAACATCGCCAACGCCCTGCCGCAGTCGCTCGCGCCGGCCCTCGCGCCCGCACTCCTGGCGATCGGCCCGGCCTCCGGGGCGGGCGGCAACTACACCTCGCTGTTCCTGGTGGGCGCGCTGGTGGCCGTCGTCGGCGCCGTGAGCACCATGTTCATCCGGGGTGCGCGATGACGGCCACCGACGCGGCCCGCGACGCGGCCCGCGGGGCACCGCACCCGGCGGTGCCGTACCGCGACCCCGCGCTGCCCGTCGCCGAGCGCGTCGCCGACCTGCTGGGTCGGATGACCCTGGCCGAGAAGGCCGGGCAGATGTTCCAGACCATGGTCGAGGTGGGTCCCGGCGGGACGCTCGCCGACGAGCCGTCCGACCACGGCATGCCCGGCACCTCCGACCTGGTGCTGGACCGGCACCTGACCCACCTCAACGTGCTCGCCGCGCCGCCTACGGCCCGTGAGTTCGCCGCCTGGCACAACCGGCTCCAGCGCCTGGCCGCCGGCACCCGGCTGGGCATCCCGGTGACCATCGCCTCCGACCCGCGGCACGGCTTCACGGACAACCCGGGCGCGGCCCTGCTGTCGGGGCCGTTCTCGCAGTGGCCCGAGACGCTGGGCCTGGCCGCGACCCGCGACGAGCGGCTGGTCGAGGAGCACGGCGACGCCGCGCGCCGGGAGTACCTCGCCGTCGGCATCCGCACGGCGCTGCACCCGCAGGTGGACCTCGTGACCGAGCCCCGCTGGGCGCGCGGCGGGGGCACCTTCGGCGAGGACGCCGACCTCACCGGACGGCTGGGCGCCGCCTACGTGCGCGGCCTCCAGGCCGGCGGTGCCGTCGCCCGGGCCGCCGGGCTGGACGGCGCGTTCGGCCGCGACAGCGTGTCCACGATGACCAAGCACTTCCCGGGCGGCGGCCCGCAGCTCGACGGCGAGGACCCGCACTTCGCCTACGGCCGCGAGCAGGTCTACCCGGGCGGGCGGTTCGACCTGCACCTGGAGCCGTTCAAGGCGCTGCTCGCCGCCGGCACGCGGCAGATGATGCCGTACTACGGCATGCCCGTGGGGCTGCGCGCGGACCTCGGCTCCGGTCCGGAGGACGTGGAGCAGGTCGGGTTCGGCTTCAACCGCGGCGTGCTGACGCGGCTGCTGCGCGAGCACCTCGGGTTCGACGGCATCATCTGCACCGACTGGGGCCTGGTGACCGACGCTCAGATGTTCGGCCTCCCGTTCCCCGCCCGCGCCTGGGGCGTGGAGCACCTGAGCCCGCTGGACCGCGTGGCGAAGATCCTCGACGCCGGTGCCGACCAGCTCGGCGGCGAGGCGTGCCCGGAGCACGTCGTGGAGCTCGTGGAGTCGGGACGGGTCGCCGAGGAGCGGATCGACGCGTCGGTGCGGCGCCTGCTGGCCGAGAAGTTCGAGCTCGGTCTGTTCGACGAGCGCCGGTACGTCGACGAGGACGCCGCCGCCGTCGTCGTCGGGAGCGCGGACCTGGTCGCCGCCGGGCGGCGGGCGCAGTCCCGGTCGGTGACGGTGCTGCAGAACGCGGGCGGCGGTGCCGGCGGCGTCGGCGGGGGAGCGGGCGGCGCGGCACGCCTGCCGCTCGCACCCGGCCTGCGCCTGTATGCCGAGGGTGTGCCCGACGGCGAGGTGGCCGGGTTCCGGCGCGTGGCCTCGCCCGCCGAGGCCGACGTGGCGGTGCTGCGCCTCGACCCGCCGTTCGAGGTGCGAGGCCCGGGCTTCGAGAGCTTCTTCCACGCGGGGTCGCTCGAGCTCGCCGACGACGTCGTGGCCCACGTCGCCGAGGTCGCCGCGGCCGTGCCGACCGTGGTGGACGTGCACCTGGACCGCCCGGCGGTCCTGACGCCGCTGGCCGAGCTGCCCGGCACGACCACGCTCGTCGTCACGTTCGGCGTGGGCACCCCCGCGCTGCTCGACGCGCTCACCGGGGCGGTCCCGCCCGAGGGCCGGCTGCCGTTCGACCTGCCCCGGTCGACCGCGGCGGTCGAGGAGTCCCGCTCGGACGTCCCGTTCGACACGGCGGACCCGTTGTTCCGCTTCGGCGACGGCGAGTCGCTCCCCGTGGGGGACGACGTCGCGGCCTGACCCGCCGTCTGCCGGTGACCTCACCCTCAACCCGAGGTTGAGACAGCGCGAACCTTCAACCTCGACTTGAACCTGAGTGCGCCGCCGTCCGCCCCCGGTGTTGACCACAGCAGTTCCTGCCACGAGAGGCGATCTCCCGGCAGGAACTGCTGTGGTCAACGCCAGGGGGGCGGGTTCGGGTCAGAAGGGGTTCGTGGCGTATGTGCGGTTCAGTGGTTCCGGGATGCGGAAGTAGTTCGCCGACAGGCCCGCCGGGTCCGTCGCCAGGGCGCCGCGGCCCGGGACGTCGTTGCCGTCGTCCCAGCCCCACGGGGCGTTCGCGGAGTTCTGGGTGCAGGAGATGCCGCCGTCGCCGCAGCTGCCCGACGCGTCGCCCGCGAAGGTGCCCGCGCTCGCGAAGAGCTGGGTGTTGTTCCGCTGCGCCCACAGGCCGCCGGCTGCGTGGATGTCCACGAGGCGGTAGGACACGTCCCGGTCGTCCGGGTGCTCGGGCACCTCGGCGCGGCCGGCCGGGTAGTAGATGACGCCGTCGCCCTTGATGTCGTACCCGGGGCGCGCCTTGAGGCCGTGGCCCTTGGCCTCCTGGGCCGTGACCGGGTGGGCCAGGCCGTCGTGCGGGCTGGTCGCGAGCTGCAGCGTGCCGTCGATCGTCTCGGCGCCCGCGCCCCAGGTGCTGCCCTGCGGGGTGTACGAGTAGAAGTCGGTGTGCGCCACGGTGACGGCGCCGCGCAGCGTGCCGTAGGTCGAGCCGTCCTTCTGCACGGCGACCATCACGCCCTCGGCGTCGTTCTCGTGCTCCGTGTCGAAGATCGAGTCCGACCAGTCCCGCGGGTGGAAGAACATGTAGGTGACGAACCAGTGGGTCGACGTCTCCATGACCGAGTAGTAGGCGGTGGCCGCCAGCGGGTAGCTGCCCGTGTTCTCCCAGTTGTTGCGCGCGTTCAGGTCGCCGTCGAAGTCGTACGCCGCGAGGTAGTCCGATCGGCCGCCCAGGGCGTTGGTCCCGGTCTGGTCGACGTCCTGGTAGTGGATCGGCGCCCAGCGCTGAGCCAGGTCGGCGTTGCTCGCGGCTGACACCTCGGCAGTGCTCGCGGCCGTCGGTCCCGCGGCGGCGGAGCCCGCCGCCGCGATCCCCAGGGCGACCACGGCCGCCGTCGCGCCGGCGGCCAGTGTGAGTGTTCGTGCAGGTCCAGGCATCTGTGTCCCTCGTCCCGGTCGGTGTGACAGGTGGGTGTTCGAGGGAAGACTTCACCCCACGTGTTGCCGTAGGGCAACCGTGACATGGCAGTTCGATGACCAGTGCTAGCCCAGCAGGTCGTCCGCCAGCAGGTCGTGCGCCAGACGGGCGGCCTGCCGGCGCAGGTCCGGCACCGACGTGCACTCCCACTCCAGCCCGCGGCGGGCCAGGCCCATGGCGCGCAGCCGCGGGTGGCCGACGCCGGCGGCGTCGACCAGCGCGGCGTCCGGCGTCAGGTCGAGGCCCGTGCCGAGCCGGTGGGGGCGCATCACGCCGCGCGCGACCAGCCCGTCCACCAGGGGGTTCCAGCCGGGCGAGGTCAGGGCCGGGAGCCCCGTGGCGCCGACCACGAGGTCGAACGCGGACGTGTCCGGGCCGGCCCCGCCCGAGCCCGGCCCGCCCAGCACCGCCTCGACCGTGGAGACGGTGAGCACGCCGTCGGCGAGCAGCTCGTCCACGTGGGTGCGCATCGCGTGCGACATGCGGTGCCGCACGTTCTCCCACGAGCGCGCGTGCTCGCGCTGGAACGCCGCCTGCTCGTCGGCCGTCAGCCGGGACCAGACGGGGTTGACCTGCGGGCGGACGGCGTCGATCACCGCGCGCCAGTCGCGGCCGGCCGCGCGCTCCGCGGCCACGTGCCGCCGCACCGTGTCGAGGGCCGCGTCGAGCGTGCCGGTCGGCGTGAGGGTGCCCGTGAGCGTGCTGCCGAGTTCGTCGCCCGGCCTGCCGCCAGGCCTGCTGCCGTACGTGGCGCTGGGCGTGGCGCCGGGCTCGCCCGCAAGGTCGACCTCCACGGCCGGCGGCAGCGGGTCGGCGGCGTGCGCCGCGGGCAGGGCACCGCCCCGGGAGACGGCGGTGAACGTCGCGCCCGGCAGCAGCGGGTGCAGGTGCGCGACGACGTCGAGCGTGGTCAGGCCCGTGCCCACCACCAGTACCCGGCGCGCGCCCGCGGCCTGGTCGTCGAGGTCCGGCGACCAGGGGTCCGCGACGTACCGCTCGCCCCACGGCTCGTACTCGGGCAGCCGCACCGGCGGCGGGGTGCCGAGGGCGAGGACGGCGGCGTCGGCGCGCAGGGTGCCGCCGTCGGCGAGGGTGAGCGTGACGCCCGGCTCGGGACCGTCCACGACGTCCACGACCGTGCCCCGCACGTGCTCGACCGCGGACCCGTCGGGCACGGGCACCGACCCGAGCAGCTCGGTGAGGTAGCGGCCGAAGTCGGCGCGCTGCAGGAATGTGCCTGGCTCGGCGGCGACGCCGGCGGAGGCGCACCAGCGCAGCAGGTGCTCCGGATCGTCGTCGTAGGCGCTGAGCCGCGCGACCACGGCGTTGAGGGTGTGCCGGGGGTCGGTGGTCCGGTAGGGGAGGCCGCGGCCGGGTGTCTCCGCGGGGTCGACCAGGAGGACCCGGACCTGCCGGTCCGGTCCGTGCGACGCGGCCGCACGCACGAGGTGGGCCGAGAGGATGACGCCGGCGGCCCCGCCGCCGACGACGGCGATGGTCCGCTGCATGGCCCGAGGATAACGGTTGCGACCAGGGCCGATGTATTACCGCGCATCGGACATGAGGTACATTCCGGCTAAAAGACGTGGCGCGCGCCTCTGTCGCGCACAGAACCTGGGGAGCCATGACAGTCACGACGTCCACCCAGTCGGAGCGCCTGACCGACCTGGCCGGCCTGGCCGACCTCACGCCGCTCAGCGAGACCACGAGCGGCCCCGACCCTGCCGCGGTGTACGAGGCGCTGCGTGCCCGCTGGGGGAACGTGGCCCCCGTGCTCCTGGAGCCGGGCGTGCCGGCCTGGCTCGTGCTGGGGCACCGGGAGCTGGTCACGGTGCTGCGCAACGAGGGCCTGTACTCGCGCGACGCGCGCAACTGGGGCCTGTTCGCGGACGGCACCGTCGGCCCGGGCAGCGGCGTCGGCGGGATCCTGGCCCCGCGGGACGGCATCTACTACGTGGACGGCGCGCGGCACCGGCATCTGCGCCGGCTGGTCGACGACGCGTTCGAGAGCGTGGACGAGCACCGCCTCGCGGCGACCGTCGAGTACTGGTGCGGCCTCGCGCTGGACCGCGTGCTGGCCGCGGGCGAGGCCGACCTCGTGGCCGACTACGCGCGCGCCGTCCCGCTGCTGGTCATGTCCACGATGTTCGGCCTCGACCCGGAGCAGGCCCGCGCGATGCTCGGGCACGCGCGCAAGGTCTTCCAGGCCAAGGGGGCGGCCGGTGTCGAGTCGCTCAACGCGCAGCGCGCGCTGATCTCCGACCTGATCGCCGACCGCCGCGCGGCGCCGTCGGACGACCTGACCTCGGCGATCCTGCGGCACCCGAGCGCGCCCACCGACCTGGACGCACAGAGCGCGGTGTCCGCCACGCTCATCCTGGGCAGCGAGTTCGAGGTCGGGTGGATCACGCAGGCGCTGCGCCTGCGGCTCACCGACCCGCGGTTCGACGGGCGCTCGGGCGGCCGGCTCTCCGCGCCGGACACGCTGGAGGCCGTGCTCGGCTCCACGCCGCCGGCCCCGAACGCGGCGCCGCGCTTCGCCCTGGCCGACACGACGCTCGGCGACCGCGCGATCGCGGCCGGTGACGCCGTGGTGCCCGGCATCCTGGGCGCGAGCGCCGAGTCCCGGGGGACCGGCGACGACATCTGGCTCGAGTCGGGCAACCTCTCCTACCTCACGTGGGGCGCCGGCCCGCACGCGTGCCCGGCGCGCCGCCCCGCGACGCTGATCGCCCAGATCACGGTCGAGGCCGCGCTGCGCCGCCTCGGCGGGGTCGCGCTGACCGTGCCGCCGGAGGCGCTGCGCTCGGCCGGGACGCTCTTCTCGTCCGCGCCGCGGGAGCTGCCGGTGCGGTTCGAGGTGCCCAGGCCGGCTAGGCCGGTCAGGCCGGAGCGCTGATCGCGAGCATCTCCGGCACGACCACGGCCCAGGCGGCCCGCGGCGGGTACTGGTGCCCCACGCCGGGCAGCAGCACGAGCCGCGCGCCGTCGATCGCGGCGGCCAGCGCCGCGCCGTGCTCGGGCGGGAACAGCGGGTCGGCGTCGCCGTGCAGCACCAGGGTGGGCACGGAGACGTCGGCGAGCGTGCCGTGCACGGGGCTGCTCCCGACCAGGAAGTGGTTGGCCGCGGCCGCCGGGTCGATCGACCGGCGCACGATGCGGCGCGCGGTGGCCAGCGTGTCCGTCTCGTCGTAACCCGGCCCGGCGAACGCCCGCTCCGCCGCGACGATCGAGCGGACGACGTCGTCCGGGTCGCTCCAGTCGGGGTCCGGCGGCGGGGAGTGGAACTGGGCGGCCGCCTCCGGCGTGGGGCCGGGCAGGTCCGGCCCGCCGGGGTCGCGGACGACCGGGCTCGTCGACATCAGCGTGAGCGACGCGACCCGGTGCGGGTGCTCGATCGCCGTCTGCTGCGCGATGCCGCCGCCCATCGACACCCCGGCCAGGTGCGCGCGGCCGATCCCGAGCGCGTCGAGCAGCCGCACCGGATCCAGCGCCAGGTCGTCCCCGGTGTACGACGGCGCCCCGGGCGGGTCGGTCCGGGAACGTCCGGTGTCGCGGTGGTCGTAGCGGATGACGTATCGGCCTGTCGGGCCGTCGGTCGTGCTGCTGGGCTGGCTCTCGGTCGTGCTGCCCGGCGGGCCGCCGTCGGCCAGGGCCTGGCAGAAGTCCTCGTGCCACCAGTCCATGGGGCCCCCGATGCCGCCGATCAGGAGGATGGTCGGGTCGGCAGGGTCGCCGAAGGTCTCGGCGCACAGCGATGCGCCCGGTACGTCGACAAGGGTCTCTGTCATGAGGTTGTGACGACCGGGCGGTTGCCAGCTCATCGGTCCGGGCCGCCGAGCCGTGGCGGGGCTGTGTCAGAACACTGGGGGTCAGCACCCGCCGTCGTCAGAGCCCGAGCACCAGCGCGACCACGGCGAGCACCGCCGCCACGCCCGCGCCGGCCCAGGCGACGAGCACCTGCCGCCGGGTGCGCGCCCCGGCGTCGTCGAGCTGGGTCCGCAGCGACTCGAACTCCCGGTGGGCGGCCTCGATCTCCGCGCGAAGCGCCGCGAGCTGCGCGTCGGCCCGGGCCGCCGTGGCCTGCGCGGCCGCCGCCTCGGAACGCGCCGCCGCCGCGTCGGCCCGTGCGTCGGCGGCCTCGTCGCGGGCCGCGGCCGCCTCGGCACCCGCGTGGTCGGCCGTCGCCAGCGCGGCGGAGGCGAGCGCCGTCGCGTTGTCGGGCTGCTGCGGAGAGGGCTCGTAGGCGGTGCCCGATGTTGTCGCCGCCTCGCGTGCGGCCGGCGCGGCCGCGGCCTGTCGCGCCGTGAGATCCACGGCCGTGGCCTGGGCGGCCTGCGGCACCCGGCCCGGGATCTCGGCGCGGGAGAGCTGGTTCTGCACCTCGGCCTTGAGGTCGGACAGGAAGGGCTTCAGACCGCGGCGCTCCTTCGCGGAGGCGTGGCGGGGCACACCGCCGGCCGGGATCGGGGCGTCGAGGGCGCTGGGGTCGTGGTCGCTCGCCATGGGTGAGGAAGATACACGGAGGCCGGTCTGTGACCTGTGTCCGGATGGCGGGTGGCCGGGTGAGATCCGGCTCCACCTGCGGGTACGGTGCTGGGGTGCAGCTGACCCGGCCCGACCTCGCCCGCGTCCTGGAGCGTTCCGTCACGGCCGAGCCGGTGGCCGACGTCGGCTGGCTGGCGGCCCCGCCGCCGCGCAGCCGGGTGCTGCGCGAGCGGGTGGCGCTGGACCCGGGGGCGTCCCTGGCGGACACGGCCGACGCGCTGTTCGGCTGGGCCGTGCACCGCGGCGCCGGGCTGACGATCGCCCCGACCGGCCCGGCCGCCCTCGGCGTGACCGTGGTGCAGGCCGTGCACGTCGGGCCGCTGTGGTTCACCGCCCCGTGCCGGGTGGTCGACGTCGTCCGCGAACCCGACGAGGCCGGGTTCACCTACGCGACGCTGCCACACCACCCGGAGACGGGGGTGGAGTCCTTCCGCGTGCTGCGCGACGGCGCGGGTCTCGCCTTCGAGATCCACGCCGTGGCCCGGCACGACTTCTGGGGCAGCCGGATCGTGCCGCCGGCGGCCCGCCGGGTGCAGGACCGCGTGACGCGCGGCTACCTGAGCGCGGCCCGGGAGCTCAGCCGCGGGAGTCGTCCAGGAACTCGGTGATCAACGCCGTCGTCTCGGCGGGCCGCTCCAGGTTCGGCAGGTGGCCCGCCCAGCCGAGCTGGGTGTGCCGGGCGCCGGGGATGTGCCCGGCCAGGTGGTTCGCGATGGCCCGGAAGTGGTCCAGATCCTGACCGCCGGAGACGACGAGGGTGCGGGCGGTGATCGCCGCCAGGTCGATCGCGGGCCCGGCCTCCTGGTTGATGTCGTCGCCGGCGGCGAGCTGGACCTCGAAGGCCCGGCGCTGCATGGTGCGCACCAGCTCGCGGGCGTCGTCGTCCGCGTCCGGCCCGAGCCAGGTGGCGACGTTGAGCTCGGTGGCGCCGTCGACGTCGCCTGCCTCCAGCAGGGCGTCCTCGCGGCGTGCGAAGCGCTGCACCGAACGCGTGGGCGGCAGCGCGAACGCGGAGTTGACGAGCACGAGGTGCGACACGAGGTCCGGCCACTCGGACGCCACCTGGAGGGCGACCTTGCCGCCCGCGGACGCCGCGACGATCGCCACGGGCCGTTCGCCCAGCGAGTCGAGCAGCGCCTTGACGTCGCCCGCGTTGTCGAACCGCGCGCTGGTCAGCGGGGTGTCGCCGTAGCCGCGCAGGTCGCAGCGGATGACGCGGTGGTGCTGGGCCAGGGGGGCCCGCTGGGGATCCCACATCCGGGAGTCGGCGACGCCGGCGTGCAGGAGCAGGACGGCAGGGCCGGAACCCGTGGTGTCGTGGCTGAGGATCATCCGCCGACCGTAACGGCGGCGGCGCGGCACGGGCCAACGCATTCGGTGGACTCCAGTCCAGGCGGCGGATATACTCGAACACATGTACGAACCTATGGAAGGTCAGGCGCTCGACGGGCCCGGTGTGCTTGACGGGGACGGCGCGCTCGCCGCGCCGTCCCCGGTCGACGTGGCGTTCGCGGCCCTGCTGGACGGGCTGTTCACCGGCCCTCGGGTCACCTACGCACCGGTACGCGAGGCCCCGACGTACTACGGCGGCCACCATCAGGCCGAGCAGCGCCAGGGCGGACGGCGGCACCGGCGCTTCGTGCTGCGCGCCGGCACCGATCTCGACGACCCCCGCCTCGACGACCCGCGCTAGCCCGCCGGCCGCGCCCGCTACACCACGACCCCGACCACGGCGGCCACGACCGCCAGCGCGATGCCGACCCAGGCGAACGTCGTCGCCGTGGCCGCCTTCCGGGCGGCGGCCTCCGCGGTCTCGCGCGCGGCGTCGGCGGCGGTGCGCGCCGAGTCGAGATCGGTGCGTAGCGTGCCGGCGGTCGTGGTGAGCTCGTCGAGCCTGCCCTGGAGCCGCTCCGCCTCCGCGCGGGCCTCGGCCGCGGCCTGCTCGGCCGACGCCGCCTGCTCGTCGAGCCGGCCGTCGAACCGGGTGGCCAGCTCGGTCACGGTCTTCTCCCGCGCCGCCTCGAGACCCTGTTCGAGACCCGTCTCCAGGGCCTCCTTCAGCGCCTTCTCCTGCGTGTCGCCCCGCTTCGCGACCAGCTCCCGCAGGTCCGCACCCTGCTCCTTGAGCGCGACGGTCAGCTCGGCGCGGACCTCTTCCGGGGTCAGGGGCTTGTCCGGCTTGGCCAGGTAGGCGTCGGCCCAGGTGCGCCGCGACCGGCTCTTGCCCGGTCCGGAGCCCTCGACCACGGCCTCCTTCTCCTCCTCGGTCAGGCGGTCCAGCGCCTCGGCGGCCGCCTTGACCGCCGGCGGCGTCTCGACGGGAGCCTTGGCGCCCTTGGGCGTCTTTCCCTCGGATGTCATCGGAGTCCTGGCCCCCTGGGGTGTCGCGGCGGCTGCCACGGCTGCGGCGTAGTCGGCGTCCTCGGTGCCGGTCGAGGCCGACTCCGGGATCTTGATGGGCTTGGTCAGCAGAGCCCGTAGGCGGTCCATCCGCTCAGTCTTCTCGCCGCCCTCGGTCCGAGGCGCGTCGCTGTCACTGCTCATGGGGGAAACGTACTGCTCTGCCCGTTGTAGGTCGACTACCACGGCGGGAGTGGCGTCTGCTGCATGGCTGCTGCAGGGCGTTGTGACTGTGGTGGACAACGACGGCCACTTGAGGCCAGGACTGCTGCACGGACTTCTGCCGTGATGGCTAGGGTGTGAGACGACATGTCAGCCCAATGGTGGGGATGTGCCGGCTAGGTCTTCACCGCGAAAGCAGGGCGCGCAGCGTGTCGGCCGCATTCGAGGTGGCGAGCAGCCGGGCTCCGTCGGGCAGCAGGACGAGAGCACCCGAGTGTGCCCGGGCGGCGATCCGCGCCTGCTCCCACACCAGGACGAGCTGAAGGACGACTGCCTCGTAGGCATAGTGGTCGTCGCTGCTGCGAGGCTTCCCGAACCGGCGGCGGAGATCCTTGTCCACCTCGTGCCGGGTTTGTTCGTGCCCCAGCCCGACGCCGGTGAACACCGTCACGAACGTGCTGGCGGCGAGCGAGACGGTGTCCTCACCGAGCAAGGCCTCGACGCCGGCGCCCGAGCTCTCAGTCATGGGCGCCAGCGTAGGGCCTGGCAGGACGATCCATCAGTCCTGCCCCGCCCTGACCCGCCGTGGCGCGTGCCGTCGGTCGGTCGCCGTCGCGAGCGCGGTGGTGACGGGGTGTGCGTGCTCAGCGGTGGGTGCCTGACCAGGACGACGACCACGACCACGAGGTAGGCGGCGGCCAGGTCGCTGAGTTCGCTGTGTCCGGTGAGGGCGTCGATCTCGACCGAGATGCCACGCTGTTCCTTCTCAGGTTGTCGCGGGTCGGATCTCGTTGGCGGACCGTCGGGGAGGCCGGTCACCATCGCCGTAGTCGAACCTGTGCTCTGGGGCAGGGTCAAGGCTGGGCCGGGTCCTGCTTCGGTCTGGCGGTGTCACTCCTGGTTCCGGTGGCACCGCCCTCGTCGAGAGACCTGATCAGGCGCGTGCTGACGTCGCCGAGTGCGAGGGTGGCGAGGTCGCCGAGGTCGTCGAACAGCGGGTCGCGGATCTCGCGCCGCTGGGCGAGCAGCACGCGGGCCACCAGCCGCCGACCGTCGTCGGTGAGTGTCGCCTCGGACGAGCGCCGTCCGCCCGGTACGAGACGGCGCGTCACGAGCCCCTGACGTTCGAGGGCCGTCAGGGCGTGGCTGATACGGCTGAGCGAGAAGCGAAGGCTGTCGGCGAGGCTCTTGAGTCCCAGGGTCCGGTCCTCGGCGGCGTTCAAGAGCACGAGCAGCTTGAAGTGGCCGTGCGACACACCGCCGTCGCGCTGCGCCTGCCGTTCCAGAGCGGTCTCGAGCAGGTGCATCGCCAGGATCAGGTCCTCCCAGGCGGCGACCCGGCCGGGGCTGTCGTCGGGGCCCGTCTGCGCGTGGGCGGCGCGCTCCGTGCTTGGCGGCGGCGCGCTCGTCGGCGGCGTGCTCGATTCCGGCGTCACGGTCTCGTCCTCTCGTCGAGGCGGGAGGAGCACGGCCGTTGCCTCGCTCCTCCCGGGAATGCTCGTGGTCACACCATGGGGTTGCCGCTGGCCGTCGACGCGGGCGGGGTGAGGTCCTGGACGACGTCCCAGTGCTCGACGATGCGTCCGTTCTCCAACCGGTAGATGTCGACGATCACCACAGGACCCGCCGCCCAGCCGTGCACGATGCTGTGGGTGAACACGAGGTCGCCTTGGGCGGCGATGCGCTGCGGCTCCCAGGAGAATCCTTGCAGGCCGGGCACGGCGGAGCGCAGCGTGTCCAGGCCGTCGGGCAGCTGCGGGCTGTGCTGCACGTACGGCTCGGCCCAGTAGCGCTCCAGAGCGGTCAGGTCCTTCTCGGCGAAGAGCTCGCGCATCGCGGTGAGCACGATCTGGGTGTTGCGCTTCGCCTGGTCGTCCTCGGTGACCGTCGTGTCGGGTATGGCGCTGGCCACCTCCGTGATGGTCCCGACGAAGTTGTACAGGGTGCCGTCGACCGTGACGTTCGAGTACAGGGTCGAGTTCGTGAAGTCCTCCACGTGGGTCACCGTCGCGCCACTGGCTTCTGTCCAGGAGTTCATGAAGACGCCGTCGCGGATCTCCTTCAGGTCGAGAGCGACGGTCTCGGCATGTCCGTTGGGAGTCAGTCCGCCTCCCTCCTCGACGACGAAGCTGCCCTTCGACTCGGAGTCGAAGGTGAACCGCACCTTCAGCCACCCCATGTCGAACGTGTAGGTCTTGCCGATCATCGGCGCGGTCATGGCGATCCTTTCCTTCGTGTCCCGGAGGCCCCGGTCGCTGAGTTGAACATTCAAGTCAACGGGTCGATTCCCGCTCTCAGGTGCCATGAGGGCTGCGCGTTGACGTCACCCCTGGTGCCTCGCCGGCTTGCACCCGGGCGAGTTCCGCGGCTCGTGTCAGGACGTCCAGCTGTGCGCTGTTGTAGATCTCCTGCATCGCTTCGACCATGGTGACGGCGGTCGACATCGGCGTCTGTCGCAGGTGCTCCTGCGGTGTACGGATCCACGAGTAGGTCGTCAGGGCCTGGGCGATGGTCCGTGCGAACTGCGCCACGAGACGATCCCGGGTCGCCTCGTCGGCGTCCGGGGGCAGTGTCTCGAACTCGACCGTCGCGGCGTCGACGTCGGCATCGAGCATCTCGCGGACGTCCTCCATCACGTCGGGCTGGTACAGCTGGGAGTAGATGAGCGTCAGGGATCGCTCGGACGGGGACAGTCGCGGTGCCACCCTGGCGAACCCCGGTGCCACCTCGGTGATCGAACCGTGCTCCATCATGTCGGCGATCTCGGCGCGTGCCCGGCTGCTGCGTTCGATCGTCTCGGCGAGGCTCGCGTCGATGGCTGCCAGGACCTCCGGGGAGGTCCCGACGCCGGAGTCCAGGCGCTCGATCTGTGCGATCGGGACACCGATGTCGCGCAGGCGCCTGATCTGCAGCAGGCGGATCAGGTGGGGAACGCCGTACTGCTTGTATCCGTTCGTCCGGCGGTCTGGTTCTTCGAGCAGACCACGCCGGTGGTAGTGCCGCACGGTGTTGACGGTCGTGCCCGCCAGGTCGGCTAGCTCACGGGTGCTCCAGGCCACGGCCTGCCTCCGCTCGCTCCACGCCGGGACCTGTGTCCCAGACTCATCACGTCCTTCCTGCCCGAGCGGTTGTGCGCTCGGATGCCCGCCCATTGAGAACTGTGTTCCTGGAACAGGGTCAAGTTCGGCCCGCGGGGAGAGTGACCGGCCGACGCTCGAGAGCCGTACGGCCGCGGTGCCTCAGCGGTCGGACCGGCCGTCGTAGTCGGCCTGGCGCGCGAGGATCTCGTCGGCGTTGTCGATCGTCCAGCTGTACAGGTGACCGAACGGCTCCCGCAGGGACTCGCCCAGTGGCGTGAGGGAGTACTCGACACCGACCGGCGCGGTGGGCAGGACGGTGCGCACGATCATCCCGTTGCGCTCCAGGCGGCGCAGCGTCTGGGTCAGGACCCGCTGCGTCACGCCCTCCAGGCGGCGCTTGATCTCGTTGAACCGGGTGGGCTCCTCGAGCACCGTCATCACCATCATCGACCACTTGTCCGCGATCTGGTCGAGGATCGGCCGGCTCGGGCAGTCGGAACGCAGGACGACCTTCTGATCCCCGGCCGGGAGGGTCTGTTGCGCTGTCATCGGTATCCTCCATGATCCTAACGATGGCCAAAGTGCGTTATTGACGTCGGTTGTTCTCGCCCGCACGGTAAGTATGCATCGGGAACCTAGATGCCTACCGAATACCGAACGGAGCACTTCCATGTCCCGCGACTACACGACGTTGCACGTCTCCCGGGAAGCGGGCATCGCTCGCGTGACCATCGACAACCCGCCCGTCAACGTGCTCGACGTGGCTCTGATGGCCGACCTGCGCCACCTGTTGGCGGCGCTGCGGGACGACGAGTCGGTGCGGGTGATCGTGTTCGACAGTGCGAACCCCGAGTTCTTCATCGCGCACGTCGACATGTCCCTGATCGACGCGCCGGACGCGTTCGACCGGTTCGAGGCCGGCCTGCCAGGCGGCGTCAACGTCTTCCAGGGGCTGGGTGAAGCGCTCAGGTCTCAGCCGCAGGTGACGATCGTGAAGCTGGCCGGGATCGCGCGCGGTGGGGGAGCTGAGTTCGTGGCCGCGGCGGACATGACGTTCGCCGCTGCCGAGGGCGCCGGTCTTGGTCAGATCGAGGCGCTGATGGGCATCGTCCCGGGAGGCGGTGGCACGCAGTACGTGACCGGTCGGGTCGGGCGTCATCGTGCCCTGGAGATCGTCCTCGGCGCAGACCTCTTCGACGCCGCGACCGCCGAGCGCTACGGGTGGGTCAACCGGGCACTGCCTGCTGCCGACCTGGACGCGTTCGTCGACCGGCTCGCTCGCCACGTCGCAGACCTGCCGGACGGTGTGATCGCGGCGGCCAAGCGTGCGATCAGGCCGCAGGACCTGAGCGACGGGTACGCGCGGGAGCATGAGGCCTGGGCGCAGCAGATCGCCCGGCCCGCCGCGGAGAAGCTGATCCGCGGAGGACTGGCGGCCGGTGCCCAGAGCCGCGACGGCGAACGTGACCTGGAGGGACTTCTCCGGTCCGGGGTCGCAGACCTCGAACCGGAAGACGGTTGACGCGTCGCCGCCGGTGGCCGGTCGCCCCCTACCTACGATGTGCGGACTGGAAGGTGAAGTCACCACGGAAGGGGAACGGCAGTGGACCAGGCGGCAGGAGCCGAGCCGGCACGGAGGGGCGAGCGCCGTGGGCCGTACGCGAAGAGCGCCGAGCGCCGCCGACAGATCGTCGACAAGGTGCTGTCCGTGTACGACGAGCTCGGCTTCGAGGGTACGTCGCTGCGCGCGATCGCCACTTCCATCGGCGTCACCACCCCGTGCTGGTGCACCACTTCGGGACCCGCGAGCAACTGTTCCTCGAGGTGCTGCGCGAGCACGACCTGCGCTTCGGCGCCCAGGTCCAGGACGAGACCTTGGCCGACCTCCTGCGCCGGTCGGCCCGCTACAGCGCACGGGTCCCGGGCCTGACGGCGCTGCTGGGGAACATGGTCGCCCGGGCCCTCGAGTCCGGCAACGAGCGCAGCCACGCCTACTTCGTGGAGCGCTACGCGCGTCTTCGGCGGCAGGTCGGCGCGGTCCTGGAGAGCGCACGCGCGGCGGGCACCGTGCGATCGGACATCCCGCTCGAGGCCACGGCCGGCCTCCTGGTCGCAGCGGCGGACGGCCTGTCGACGCAGTGGTTGCTCGACCGCGAGGTCGACATGGAGGCCTCGCTCCTGGTCCTGGACCGTCTCCTGGATCCGCCTGCGCAGAGCCCGGAGTAGGCGGTCCGTCAAAATATCCACTCGGACAATTTGGGCTACCCTGATCCGGCGCTGCCGCTGACGCGGCGGCTCGGACGAGAAGTCGACAAGGGAAAGAGATCGTGGCGATCACCGAGCAGGCGACACCTCGCACGTCCCGATCCGGTGCCTCGCGGCGCTCGGCCTGGTTCTGGGCGCCGTTCGCGCTCGTGGCCGCCGCGGCGCTGACGCTGAGCTGGCTCAACGGGACCCCGTGGTGGGGCTGGGCCCTGGTCACGGCGCTCCTGGTGGCGCTGGTGCTGACCGCTCCCTGGTGGCTGCGGCGTGGCGTCCTGCTCCGGGTGGGGGCGTGGCTGGTGGCCGCCGCGCTCGTGTGCGGCATCGCCGTGCTCGCCCATCCGGGCCCGCAGCCTCGGGTGGCCGGGGGCACGCAGCGGGAGGCCACGGCGCCGGTCGAGACGCGGGAGGGTCCGGTGACGGGCGTGCGCAACGACGAGGGCACGGTCGAGATCTTCGCCGGGGTGCCCTACGCCCAGCCCCCGGTCGGGGAGCTGCGCTGGCGGGCACCGCGGCCTGCCGAGCCGCGTTCCGAGGTGCTGGTCGCGGACCGCTTCTCGGCGGTGCCGGTCCAGGGCACCACGACGTTCACCACCCGGGCGCTGACGCGGGTCGTCGACATCCCGCTGGAGGACACGTTCCTCAACCCGTACCCGGTCAGCGAGGACAGCCTCTACCTCAACGTCTGGCGTCCCACGCGGCCGGCGTCGGCCGACCTGCCCGTGCTCGTCTACGTGCCCGGCGGCGGCTTCGCCACCGGCTCGGGCGCCCTGCCCCTGTACGACGGCGAGTCGCTGGCCTCCACCGGTGAGGCGATCGTGATCACGATCAACTACCGGCTGGGCGTCCTGGGCTTCCTGTCGCACCCGGACCTGGCGGCGGAGTCGGCGTACGGCGCGTCGGGCAACTACGGGATCCTGGACCAGGTCGCCGCGCTGGACTGGGTGCGGCGGAACGTCGCCGCGTTCGGCGGCGACCCGGACCGGGTGACCGCGGCGGGCGAGTCCGCGGGCGGGGAGAGCGTCTGCATCCTGGGGGCGACGCCCCTGGCGAAGGGCCTCGTGGACGGCATCATCGGCAGCAGCGGGGCGTGCATGGGCACCGAGGGGAACACCGAGGGCGGCGACCAGAGCGACTCGCGGGCCGTCGCGGAGGACGCGGGGACACGGCTGCTCCAGGAACTCGGCGTCGACACGGTCGACCAGGTGCGCGACCTGCCTGTCGACCGGATCGTCGAGGCGGCCGCCGCCGTCGGCCCGCACTGGCGCCCGTCGGTGGACGGGCACGTGCTCGACCGCAGCCCGGCGGAGATCTACGCGGCAGGGGACCAGCTCGACGTGCCGACGATGGTGGGCAGCAACGCGGACGAGGACTCCCTGATCCGGGCCTTCCCGCCCGAACCCATGACCCCCGCGGAGTACCGGGCGACGGCCCAGGCGGACCACGGCGACGACGCCGCGACGTTCCTCGACCTGTATCCCGGCGAGACCGAGGAACAGGTGCTCGACTCGCTCCTGCAGGCCCAGACCGACCGGGTCTTCACCCGCGCGATGTACCGGTGGGCACACCTCCAGACCCTCAGCGGTCAGGCGCCCGCCTACCTGTACCTCTTCACGCACACCCCGCCCGACGCGAGCCTTCAGGAGTACGGGGCCTACCACGGCGCGGAGGTGATGTACGCCTTCGACAACCTCGGCGCGGACGGCGACGCCGACTACGGCCAGGCCGACCACGTGCTGCGCGACCAGCTCAGCGGGTACTGGCTCAACTTCGTGCGGACCGGGGACCCCAACGGGCCGGGCCTGCCCGGATGGCCCACGTTCGACCGGTCACCGGACCGGGTCATGGAGCTCGGCGTCCCCAGCGGCATGACCGCCCGCCCGCGCCCCGAGGCGATCGACTACTGGATGAGCTATCAGGGCCCGATCGCCTGAGCGGCACAAGCGCGGTACTGCCGGTTGACCCCCGGGCCCAACGCCCCGGCACCGTCACGGGCACGTCGTTCCGGGCGCGCCCGGCCGCGGCGCCGCCGCCCCCTGGCGGTCCGGATGCCGCCGGCCCAGGGCTGAGCCGTCGACAGCGCGGCCTCCCGACCAGCTGGACCAAAGGAGCGTCCCGCTGACCCCGGGGACGCCCCTTTGTCTGTGGTGCTGCTCGCCTGAGGCGGTCTGCTACGCAGCAGGTCGGTGCAACCACCCATGCCGTTCGGCACGACGTCGCGCCGTGGCCAGGACGTTCTCAATGGCGGGCGTCAGGTCGTTGGTGGGCCACAGCACCGACAGGTCCGCGGCGATCAGGGGATCGACGACATCGCGCACCGTGAGGGCGGTGCCGAGGTTCGCGGCGTGCTCGGCGAACGACGCGGGAGCCAGGCCGATCTCGTGCCCTCCGGAGAGCCGGGCGAGCATGGCGTTGACCGGCGGGTCCTCGAACGCGCAGACCTCGGGCGTGAAACCTGCTTCCAGGCACGCGGCGACGATACCGTCGTAGTACGCCGGTGCGAGCCGGCGCGGGAACAGCAGCAGTGTCTCGTCGCGCAGCTCGGCGAGCGGGATCTTCGGTGCCGCGGCGAGGTGATGGCGCGTGCTCAGGAGCGCGGAGACGGCCTCCCGGCGCAGGACCTCGCTGCCCACACCGTCGGTGGGTGGCGGCGACAGGGCGAGGCCGATGTCCAGGTCGCCGGCGCAGAGCCGCTCGGGGATCTCGGCGCTGAAGATCTCCCGGGCGACGATCGTGAGGCCGGGGTGCTCCTCCCGCAGCGCATCCAGGAGCACGGTGAAGGTGCCGAAGTTCGCGACCGGGGTGTAGCCCATGCGGATCGTGGTCGTGGTCCCGGACCCGGCCAGGCGTGTGCGCTGCACTGCCTGTTCCAGCGCGGCCAACGCGACGGGCGCCTCCTGGAGCAGGGTCCGGCCCGCAGCGGTGAGTTGCACCCGGCGGCTCGAGCGTACGAACAGCGGCGCACCAAGGGTCTCCTCGAGCTTGCGGATCTGGTGGCTCAAGGACGGCTGGGAGATGTACAGGCGCGTCGCCGCGTGTCCGAAGTGGAGCTCCTCGGCCACGGCCAGGAAGTAGCGCAGCAGGCGTGGATGGATATCGATAGACAGAGCCTATCGTCCGGCGGCGGGACAAGTCTTGGACGCCCTCGGGACGGCCGCCATAGCGTCGTGCCACGTCACAGGGGCGAGCTCGGCGAGGAGAACAGCATGAACATCACCGTGGTCGGACGAGGAAACATCGGCGGAGGACTGGCCGACCTGTGGGAGCGTGCCGGGCACCGGGTGACCCGGCTCGGGCGCGGGGGCGGCGATGCCGGATCCGCGGAGGCGGTGCTGCTCGCCGTCCCGGGAGCCGCCGTCGAAGCCGCGTTGTCGTCCGTGTGCGGGCTCACGGGTCGGCCGGTGCTCGATGCCACCAACCTCTACGGCAGCGCGCGGCCGCCGGCCGGGTTCGCGTCCAACGCCGAGTACGTCAAGGCGGTCACCGGTGGGCCGACGGCGAAGGCGTTCAGCACCAACTTCGCCTCCCTCTTCGGACAGGTTGCCGGTGCCCGGGTGCGCCCCAGCAATCTCTGGTCCGGTGACGAGCAGGTCGAGGACATCGTCGTGCGGCTCAGCCTCGACGCGGGCTATGAAGCCGTCCGTTTGGGCGGCCTGGACATGGCGGCCAGCCAGGAAGGGCTTGCCGGTGTGCTCTTCTCGATCGCGCAGTCCGGGCTCGGCGAGTTCGTCTACCGGATGGCCGCACCCGACCAGCTCTGAGCCTGCCGTTCCCTCCTGGCGTTCAACCCATCACACAGAAGGAAGCGACATGACGCGTACCCCGAAGGTAGGACTCGACGCACTGCTCACCCCCGAGGAGAGCGTCCTGGTGCTCATCGACCACCAGCCCTTCCAGGTCGCCAA
Organism: Promicromonospora sp. MEB111; assembly: GCF_030209445.1. Classification (GTDB taxonomy): domain Bacteria; phylum Actinomycetota; class Actinomycetes; order Actinomycetales; family Cellulomonadaceae; genus Promicromonospora. The sequence goes on along the minus strand of NZ_JARVSD010000016.1, from coordinate 76,534 downwards.
CCTCCACAGCCACGAACCGACGATGATCATCAACAACACCGTCGGCCTGGCCAAGTTCGCCAAGGTGTTCGACGTGCCGACGATCCTGACGACCGTCATCGAGGAACGCGGTGGCGACCTGATCCAGGCGATCCAGGACGTCTTCCCCGACCAGCAGCCGATCAATCGCACCTCCATCAACACCTGGGAGGACCGCCGTGTGGTCGAGGCCGTGGAGAAGACCGGGCGCAAGAAGCTGATCATCGCGGGGCTGTGGACGGAGATCTGCGTCGCCATGCCCGCCATCCACGCGCTGGCCGACGGGTATGACGTCTTCGTCGTCACCGACGCCAGCGGCGGGGTCAGCGCCGAGTCGCACGACATGGCCGTTCGCCGCATGGAGCGCGCGGGCGTGGTCCCGGTCACCTGGCTGGTCGTGTCCAGCGAGTGGCAGCGGGACTGGGCTCGCGAGGAGACGGCGAACCAGCTCGGACCGATCCTCTTCGAGCACGGCGGCGCCACCGGTGCCGCACTCGCCTGGGAGCTGCAGCTGCTGGCCACACCCACCACGGGCGGTGCCGGCGCGTAGCGCGCTCCGCCGATGAGCCGGAGGCGGGCCTGGTACCTGCGGCGGTGGCCAGGCCCGCCTCGTTTGACTCTGTCCCGAGGACACAGTCTCAACTGGGGGAAGCGCCGAGACATCTCGGCGTCACGGCCAGCACACAAGGAAGCACCATGAATCCCATCGAGCAGCTCGTGAGCAGTTTCCAGGACCTCGTGAGCCAGGTCCCCGAGATCGTCCGACCTGTCATCGTGATGCTCGCCGGCGCGATCCCGTTCGTCGAGGGTGAGGTGGCCTCCATGATCGGTGTCGTGGGTGGCGTCAACCCCATCGTTGCGGGCATCGCTGCGGCGGTAGGCAACTTCGTCTGCGTACTGCTCGTGGTCCTCCTCACCTCACGGGCCCGCACCGCCGTCGTCAACCACCGCGCGAGCCGTGCCGCGACGGAATCCGCTGCACAGGAGGGAGCGCCGGCCAGGCCAGAGTCCAAGGGCCGCCAGCGCTTCAAGAAGTGGCTCGTCCGATTCGGAGTTCCCGGCGCGAGCATCCTCGGCCCTCTCGCCATCCCGACGCAGTTCACGTCCGCGATGCTCGTCGCCGGCGGAACCCCGCGGATGTGGGTGCTGCTCTGGCAGGCCGTGGCAATCGTCCTGTGGACGACCATAGCGACGGTCTCGGCCTGGCTCGCGCTCCAGCTCGTCGTCCCGGTCTGAACTGCGTCCTGCGTGCACAGCACTCGCGCCGCCGCCCGTAGGGGCCGGGTGCGGCCCCGGATGTCTGTTTGATTCGCTCAGTCTTGGAGGCTCCCATGCCAATCTTTCGGCTCCCCGACGGCCGCGACCTCGAGTACGAGGTGCGTGGACCGGGCTCGGGACCGGTCGTCCTGTTCCACCACGGCATGCCAGGCTCGGCCGTCCCGATGGACACCGTCCTGGGGTCGATGACGCAGAGCGGGTACCAGGTCGTCACGTACTCCCGGGCCGGGTACGGCACCTCGAGTCCGAACGCCGGTCGTACCGTCGCGGACACGGCTGCCGACTGCGCACTCCTGCTCGCTCACCTCGGCGTCGACCACCACCGGGTCGTCGGATGGTCCGCCGGCGGGCCCCACGCACTGGCCAGTGCGGCCGTCGCCCCTGAACACGTCGAGGGTGTGCTGATCGTCGCCTCGTTCGCGCCGTTCGACGCCGACGGTCTTGACTACGTCGACGGCATGGGCGCGCAGAACGTCGCGCAGTTCGCGACAGCCGGTCAGGGCGAGCCGGCGGTGCGCGAGATCGTAGGCCAGATGGCAGCGGCGGTCCGTGGCAATACACCAGCCGACGTCGGGACCAGCATGGCGTCCCTGCTTCCCCCGGTCGACCTGGCGGTGCTGACCGCTGGGTACGGCGCGGACAACGCCGCCACCATGGACCACGGCCTGTCTCGCAGCGACGAGGGCTGGGTCGCGGACCTGACCGCGCTGACCAGCCCGTGGGGCTTCGACCTCGATGACATCACCGCGCCGGTCGAGCTGTGGCACGGCGCCCTGGACCAGATGGTCCCCGTCACGCACGGACAGTGGCTGACCGCACACCTGCCCACGGCAGTGGCACACCTGACGCCGGGCGACGGACACCTCTCACTCGCGGTCGGCAGCCTGGGTGAGAAGCTCCGCGCCCTGTCAGCCCGGGCACCCCGCCCCCTCCTCGACGTGCCGAAGGGGCGACTCGCTGATGGCTGGACGTGACCACGGGGCAGCCGTGTCCGTCCCGAAGCCACCAGCCGACCCGATGATCCGCATCGGCCAGGTCGCGCGAGGCGCAGGCGTCTCGGTGCGCGCAGTGCGTTACTACGAGCAGCAGGGCCTGCTCGACGTGGATCGCACACCGTCGGGCCAACGCCGCTACCGGCCCGACGCGATCGAGCGAGTGCGGTTGGTACGGCAGATGTACGCCGCTGGCATGACCAGCCGCACCATCGTGACGCTCCTGCCGCCCGTCGAGCTCAACCACGCCGATCCCGACCAGCACTCCCTCGTCCGAGCCGAGCGGGACCGCACCAGGGCCAGGATCGACGACCTGCAGGCCCTGCTGAGCCGCCTCGACCACGTCATCGTCTCCTCGCACACCCGCGCTTGACCTGGTTCTGGGAACACGCAGTGCACTCGGGGCAACGACGATCGAGCGGCGCTCACGGACCGCTCATGCGCGGTGGCACGCAGCCACGAACGAGAGGGAGCCCCTGATGACCCATGACGATTCTGACCGCACGGAGACCAGGCGGATCCATCGGCCTGAGACCTTGATCGCGGGAGTCGTGACTGGTGCTGTCATCGCCGCTGCCCTGGTCTCGGCAGCGATCGTCGCCCGCGGCGGCGATGAAGAAGCGCCCACGCAGACGCCGGACATCGCGGCGCTCGCAGGTCCGCTCGCCGACCAGGAGCTCGCCTGGGAGGCCTGCGAGTTCAACGACGACGGCCCACCCCTACCAGGTGCGGACCTGTCGAACGTGGAGTGCGCGACCATCAAGGTCCCGCGCGACTGGCGCGATCCCGACCCGGCGGTGACGTGGGACGTCCGGATCTCCCAGGCGCGCAACATCGATCCCGCCGACCCTGACTACCGCACGACGATCATCACGCATCCCGGGGGACCGTACGCATCCGGCCTGTCGTACGGCGCCACCGTGCAGATGTACACCCCGGAGCTACGCCCGACCACGAACTACGTCAGCTTCGACCAGCGTGGCCTCGGTCAGTCGAGCCACGCGCAGTGCGAGTACGAGTACCGGTACGACGACCCCGATGACCGCCGCTCGGCCGAGGCCCGGGCGATCGGCGAGGCGTGCTCCCAGGATGCCGACGTGGCGACCATGACGACGGAGCAGGCCGCGTACGACATGGACTTCATCCGGCATCTTCTGGGGCTGGAGTCGGTGACCTACATGGGCTACTCGTACGGCACCTGGCTCGGGACCTGGTTCGGCGGCCTCTTCGCCGACAACATCGACCGGATGGTCCTCGACTCGGCGACGGACTCGACGCAGGAATCGATCCAGACGCTGTACAACTCCGCCCACGAGGGCCGCGACCGGCAGTTCCGGCTGCACATGATCAACTGGATGGCGCGCAACGACGAGACCGTCGGGCTCGGCGCCGACCCGGAGACCATCTGGGAGCGGTACTTCGCAGCCACGAGCTCACCGGAGACGTCTCAGGCAGCGACGCTGGCCTGGAACTCGGTGAACGGACCGGTCGCTTTCTCCAACCCGATCGCCTACCCGATGGCCGCCAGCCTCGTGTCGCACATCATCACCGAGGGGGAGACCGCGACCGAACCGGTGGATCCCGCGACGTCGGCCGCACGCATCATCAACCGGACGGAACTGCCCGACGAGCTACGAGCGGCAGCCCACGAGCGCCTGGCGCAGCTGGCCAAGCCCCCTGTGCACCAACCGGGTGAGACCGTCCGGGGCACGTACGACCACGTGATCGAGTTCACCGCGTGCACGGACGGCCAGTGGACCCAGGGCCTTGAGTTCTGGGAGGACTTCAACGAGCGCACGTCGGACGTCGCGCCGCTCTCCGAGCAGCTCGGGCTGCTGGTCACGCCGACGTGCGCGTTCTGGCCGACCGACTCGACGATGCCGCCCGTGGACGAGTCCTTCCCGCAGACGATCGTCCTGCAGAGCGAGCTCGACTCGATGACGCCGTTCGAGCAGGGCCGGGCGGCCGGCACGGGTCTGCCGAACACCAGCCTCATCGCGGTCGACAACGAGAGCATCCACGGGGTCTTTCCCTACGGGACCGACGAGGTCGACCGGCCGGTGATCGACTTCCTGCTCGGTGGTGACCGGCCCGCGCGGACCATCGTCGCGGCGGCCAAACCCCTGCCGCTGGAGCAGATGACGTATGAGTCGTGGACGCCGCTGGACGGCAACGCCGAACACACCACCGACGTCCCCCGGTTCACCGACCCCACCATCCCGGCCGAGACCGGCGCACTCGGCAAGAACCCGACCCCGCAACCCACGCCGAGGAGGGGTACCCGATCGTGATGATCGGGTACCCCTCCTGATTCCTACAGGTGCACGATCAGCTTGTCGAGGGTGATCGGGACGTCACGCACGCGGATACCGGTAGCGTTGTGGACGGCGTTCCCGACTGCGGCTGCCGACCCGACGGTGCCGATCTCCCCGAGGCCGCGGGCGCCGAGGCTCTGGGTGCCGACGTCCTCGCTCCCGTCGCCCAGCGGCCCGGTGAGGACGGGGTCCGGCCGGTCGAGCATGACCACGTCGATGTCGGGGACGTCGGCGTTCACGGGCACGAGGTAGTCGGCGAGGGTGCTGTTCGCCAGGCGTCCGGTGTCGAGCTCCAGGTGGTTCTCCTCGAGCAGGGCGTGGCCGATGCCGAAGATGACGCCGCCGACGAGCTGGCTCCGGGCGGCCCGGGCGTTGACGACGCGCCCGACGTCGGCGACCGTCGTGAACCGGGTGACCCGGGTCTCACCGGTGAACCGGTTGACGCGCACCTCGCAGAAGTGGGCGCCGAAGCTGTGGTGCACGTAGCCGGGGTCGGCTGTGCCGGGTGACTGGGCGAGGGTGGTGATGCCCGGTGAGCCGACCGCTCTGAAGAGGCGGCCGAAGGTCATCGAACGACCCTGTCCGTGCAGGATGCCGCGTTCGTAGCGCAGGTCCTCGACGTCCGCCCCGTGCCAGGGCGACCGGGCGTCGGTCACGGCGAGCCGCTTGAGCTCGGTGATTGCGTCGCGGGCGGCGTTCACGATCAAGGGGACCGTGGCGTGCGTAGCACTGGAGCCCACGGCGGGTGCGCCCTGCGGCAGCAGGGTGTCGCCGATCTCGGGCGTCACCCGCGTCAGCGGGATCCCCAGGGCGTCGGCGCCGGAGATCGCCACCACGGTCGCCCCGCCCGTGCCGAGATCCGAGACCCCGGTCGACACGACTGCGGTGTCGTCGTCGAGCAGCCGGACGCGCACGCTCGCGGGTCGCCGGTGTGCCGGGTAGATGGCGGTGGCCATGCCGGTGCCGTACAGCCACTGCCCGTCGGCACGCGCGCGGGGCGTGGCGCTGCGCGCGGCCCAGCCGAAGCGTTCCGCGCCGAGGCGGTAGCACTCCTCGAGATGCTTGCTCGACCAGGGCAGGCCCGTGGCGGGGTGGGTGGTGGCGTGGTTGCGCAGCCGCAGCTCGACGGGGTCGACGCCGGTGGCGACGGCCAGCTCGTCCATCGCCGTCTCCAGGGCGAAGGCCCCGGGGGCCTCGTTCGGGCCGCGCATGGCCCGGCTCCCGGGGATGTCGAGGACGGCTACCTGTGCGTCGACGTGCAGGTTCGGTGTGCGGTAGAGCGCGTCCGACGTGGAGTGGGCGGGAGTCATGGTGGTGGCCATGGTGGTCGGCCGCTCGGCGACGCTCCGGTGGCTGACCGCGTTGAGGACTCCCTCCCGGGAGGCGCCCAGGCGGACGGTCTGCGTGAGGTGCGAACGGTGGCCGGTCAGGGTGAACATCTGCTCCCGGGTGAGGACCAGCCTGACCGGCCGGCCGATCTCCCGGGCCGCCGCGGCGGCCAGCGGCGTGTCGCTCCACAGGACGACGCGGGCGCCGAAGCCGCCGCCCACGTACCTGGTGATCAGCCGGACGTCCTGGGGCAGGACGCCAAGCCGCTGGGACATCCCGAGCGCGTACGCCGCGGGGATCTGGGCGCCGGCGTGGATGGTCACCTGGTCCCCGTCCCAGACGGCGAGGATCGCGTGGGGCTCCATCGCGACGTGGTGCTGGATGTTCTGGTGGAACTCGGCCTCCACGACGACGTCGCTGGCGGCGAGCGCGGCGTCGATCGACCCGACGCCGGGGGCCAGGATGTCGAGGCTGCTCGGCGCGCCGCTGATGGCGGGGCCGGCGGGTACGTGCGGCTCGTCCGCGATCGAGGTGCGTGGTGGCTGGGTGTCATAGGTCGCGGTGACCAGTGCCGCGGCGTCGCGTGCCTGTTCGGGTGTCTAGGCGACGACCATCGCGATGGCCTGGCCGTGGAAATGGACCATCTCGCTCTTCAGCGGGAGGTAGTTCTCGGTGAAGCCGGCGGCCTGTCCGGTGACCGCGTACAGCGCCAGCCGGGGCTCCGGCGCGGCGTACACGCGCACGACACCGGGGGAGGCCTCCGCGGCCGCCGTGTCGATCCCGGTGACCGTGCCTCGCGCGACGGTGCTGGTGACGAGGTACGCATGGGCGAGGTCGGCGGCGCGGTAGTCACCGGAGTACTCGGCTGCGCCGGTGACCTTCAGTCTGCCGTCGACGCGCTCGGTCTCGCGTCCTACGGGGGAACGGGGCATCGTGACTCCTTCTAGCTGCTGTGCGTGAGCGGGCGCGGCGACGGGACGCCGCGGTGGATGACGTCGTGGTGGATGACGCCGCGGTGGATGGGGACCCCGGTGCTCAGCGGGACGCCGGAGCCGCCGTGCCGGGAGGCGACGATCTCCGCCACGATCGACAGCGCGGTCTCCTGCGGGGTGCGGGCGCCGAGGTCGAGCCCGATCGGCGAGTGCAGCCGACCCAGCTCGTGATCGCTCAGACCCGCGTCGCGGAGCCGGTTCAGGCGTTCCTCGTGGGTGCGGCGTGACCCCATGGCCCCGACGTACGCCACGGGCATGCGGAGTGCGGCGGTCAGGAGCGGCAGGTCGAACCTGGGGTCGTGGGTGAGCACGCACACGACGGTGCGTCGGTCGAGCAGCCCGGCCTCGGCCTGGGACCCGAGATAGCGGTGCGGCCACTCGACCACGACCTCGGCGTCCGGGAACCTCTCCGGGGTGGCGAACGTGGCCCGGGCGTCGCAGACGGTCACCCGGTAGCCGAGGAAGGCGCCGAGCCGGGCCAGCGCGGCAGCGTGGTCGATGGCGCCGAAGACGAGCAGCCGCGGGGCCCGGGCGCTGGACTCCACCAGCAGAGTCATGGGTTCCTGGCAGTAGCTGTCGGCGACCCCGATCTCGACGGTGCCGGTCCGGCCGGCGTGCAGCAGGTCGGTCGCCTGTGCCTCGGCCACCCGGTCCAGCAGCGCATCCCCGAGGGTTCCTGCTACCGGCCGTCCGGGCCGCACGACGATCCTTCGGCCCTGGTAGCGGCGGGGGCCGCGCACGATCGTGGCCACCGCCACCGTCTCGCCCTCCGCGGCGGCGACGAGCGCAGGTTCGAGCTCCGGTTCGGTGGCCGGGTCGTGGTGGCGCAGGAGCAGCTCGATCGTGCCGCCGCAGGTCAGGCCCACGCCGATCGCGTCGGCGTCGGTGTACCCGAACCGCAGGGACCGGGGTCGGTGGTCCCCGGCCAGCATCTCCTGGCAGACCTCGTGGACCGCGGCGTCGACGCAGCCGCCGGACACGTTGCCCAGCACCGCGCCGTCCGCGTCGACGACCAGCGACGAGCCGGGCTGCCGGGGGGCGCTCCCGGCCACGCCCGTGACGGTCGCCGTCACGAACGGGGTGAGGCTGCGGGTGCGTTCGAGCAGGTCGGCGGCGAGCTCAAGCAAGGCTGCCGCCCCCGCCCGTCATCGGCTCTCCCGTAGCTCGGTCAGTGCCCGCACCAGCGTGCGGCGCAGCAGGGCAGGCTTGAACCCGTTGTGCTCCCGCGGCCGGGCGCCGTCCGCCGCATGGACGACGGCGGCCTCGAACGTGGCGGACGTCGCGGGCCGGCCCGTCAGGGCGCGCTCGACCGCCGTCAGCCGCCACGGCCTGGTTCCCACACCGCCCGCGGCGATCCTGGCGCTCGTGATGGTGCGGCCCCGCAGCTCGAGGGCGACGGCCGCCGAGGTGAGCGCGAACTCGTACGACTGCCGGTCGCGCACCTTGACGTAGACGGAGCGCGCCGCCCAGGGGGAACGGGGCACGGTGACACCGGTGATGAGCTCGTCCGGCCGCAGCACGTTCTCGACGTCGGGCGTGGTACCGGGCAGGGTGTAGAAGGTGTCCAGCGGCACGCTGCGGGTGCCCCGTGCCGAGGCGAGGTGCACCACGGTGGTCAGTGCCACCAGCGGGACGGCCAGGTCGCTGGGGTGTGTCGCGATGCAGGCCTCGCTCGTGCCGAGGATCGCGTGGCCCCGGTTCACTCCCTCCAGCGCCGAGCAGCCGGAGCCCGGCTCGCGCTTGTTGCACGGGGTGGTGACGTCGCGGAAGTACCCGCACCGGGTGCGCTGCAGCAGGTTGCCGCCGATGCTCGCCATGTTGCGCAGCTGGGCCGAGGCGCTCAGCTCCAGCGCCTGCGCGATCATCGGGTAGTGCTCACGCACGGTGCGGTCGGCGGCCACGTCGCTCATCCGTTCGAGCGCACCGATGTGCAGACCCTTGTCGTCCAGCGTGATGCCGTCCAGCGGGAGCCGGTTGATGTCCACGACGTGCTCGGGAGTCATCACCTCGAGCTTCATCAGGTCGACCAGCGTCGTCCCGCCGGCCAGGAACGCGGTATCCGGTCCAGTGCCCCGCACGGCCTCGCGGACCGAGCGCGCCTGAGCGTAGGTGTAGGGCCGCATCAGCGCATCACCTGCTGCGCGTCACGGATCGCGTCGACGATGCGCGGGTAGGCGCTGCACCGGCAGATGTTGCCCGACATGCGCTCGCGGATCTCGTCGTCCGAGCGTGCGGGGCCCTCGTCGTCGACCATGGCGACTGCGGACATGATCTGCCCCGGGGTGCAGAAGCCGCACTGCAGGCCGTCGTGGTCGACGAAGGCCTGCTGCATCGGATGCAACCGCTCACCGTCGGCGAGACCCTCGATCGTGGTGACCTCGCGGCCGGCCGTGGTGGCGGCCAGGGTGAGGCAGGACAGCACGCGCCTGCCGTCGACGTGGACGGTGCAGGCCCCGCACTGGCCCCGGTCGCAGCCCTTCTTGGTGCCCTTGAGGTCCAGCCTCTCGCGCAGCGTGTCCAGCAGGGTGGCCCGCGGATCGACCCGCAGCGTGACGGGGGAGCCGTTGACGGCGGCCCGCACCGTCACCTGGGTGACGCCGTCCGCGGTGGGCGCCGCGGCGGCTTCTGCCGCCTCGGCTTGTCCGGTCAGCAGCGGGGTCACGGCAGCGGCGGCCAGGCCGCCGCCCAGGAAGTTCCGCCGGGACACACCCGAACGGCCGCGTCCCGCATCGTTGGCTGGATTCATCGGGTCTCTCCTGGCTGGTCGCACGTTCGGGCAGGGGACAGGCAGCGCCGCGACCATCCGTCTGGTCTCCGGGCTCGGTGCTGCTCCAAGGCTGACCACAGAGGATCGGGACATCCAGGACCTACCGATCCCAGGCTGAGGACTGCCGAACCAGGGCCGGTTCGGCTCCGGGACAGGGGATCGGCAGGCCGTGGCCACCTCTCCGCGCGAGCTCGTCGATGCCGAATGACCAACGGGACGAGGAGCGGCCGTCGACCAGGGGCCAGACGGGTCGGGCCGAGGTCGTGGTGCTCACCTGACAGGTGGCCGCCGGTAGGGACGAGCTGCCGGCGCGCGGACGTCAGGCGGCCGGAACGGTGGTCCTGGTCAGCTGTTCCGAGACGTCCCAGACGCGTGCTGCCTCGGCGGCGCCGCGCGCGATCAGCTGTGGACATGGGGGCGCGGCCGGTCTGCCGGGGTGTGGGTGTCGTGGCTCTCGGCGATGTCGCTCAGCACCTCGGCGGCGGCGAGCTCGTCGCGCGCGGCGAGCCGGTCGAAGCCGCTGACGGCGGGGTAGGTGTAGCGGCCGAGCGTCGCGATGAGGACCGCGCCGACGACGAGGACGCCCATCAGCACCGGGATGACCGGGTCGTAGGAGCCCAGCTCGTCGTACCCCAGACCGAGGAGCAGGGGGCCGAAGGCGCTGCCGAGGAGGAACATGGCCTGGACCGGGCCGAAGATCTGGCCGAAGTTGCGGGTGCCGAGATACCGGGTGATGAGCAGGGCGGCCAGGTCGCCCTCGATGCCGAACGCGATGCCGATGAAGGCGACCGCGACGACGGCGCTGCCGAACGGCGGGTGCAGGAAGAACATGCCCGCTATGGGGGCGAGCATCACGATAGGGCCCACGATCGAGCCGTGGACGCGGTCGATGATGAAGCCACCGGCCACCCGGCCGAGGAGGGAGGCCAGGCCGAAGACGACGAGCAGCTGTCCCGCCTGGCCGTTGCTCAGGCCACGGTCGGTCATCATGGGCACGAGGTGCACCTGGAGACCGATCACGACGGCGCCGACCAGGCCCAGGCCGAGCGCGATGCCCCAGAACTGCCGGGTGCCGACCGCCTCGCGCAACGTCAGGCCCGGGAGCTCGAGGCTCACGTCGCGGCCCTCGACCTGCGTCTCCTGGACCAGCCGGCCGCGGACGTGCCGCTCGGCGCGGCCCCGGACGAACAGGGCGACCATCGTGACGGAGACGACGACGGCGATCAGGGCCATGGAGGCGTAGGCCTGCCGCCAGCCGACGCTGTCGATGAGCGAGCCGGCCAGCAGGGGCCCCAGGGCCGCGCCCAGGCCGATGATGCCCGTCACGACGCCGACGGCCAGCGCCCGGTTGTTGTCGAACCAGCTCACGACCACCCGGACGGCGGGGAGCGCGGTGCCGGCTCCGAAGAGCCCCACGAAGAAGCACGGGACGAAGTACACGGCCTCGACCGGCGGGACCAGGGCGATCGAGGCCATCGAGGCCGCGAAGAGCACGAACCCCGGCACGAGGATGTAGCGCGCGGCGTACCGGTCCACGAGCCTGCTGACGATCACCAGCCCGATGACCATCCCGACGGCAGCGACCGAGTACGAGCCGGTCACGGTCGTGCGGCTGAACCCGGTCTCCTCGACGATCGGCAGGACGAACAGGCCGGTGGTGGCCAGGTACATCTGGGGGCCGACGGCGTTGGCGGTACCGGCACCGACGACCACCCACCAGGGGCTTCGGCGTCGGGCGGCGGGCTGGGTGACAGAACTCATGTGGCTTCTCCTGCGGCTCGGCTCGTGGGGCTCGTGGTGGTCGGCTGTGCGGTCACGCGGTCGGGAAGGAGGTCTTCGTCAGCTCCTCGGAGACTCGCCAGACGCGGGCCGCCTCGGTGAGGCTGCGCAGCGGCCGGTGCATCCGCTGCTCGGCGGGCGCGCCGCCCAGGGTGCCCGGACCGCTGGGACCGTAGAGGGTGCCGGGCTTGGCGGCCGGGTCGGTCGCGGCCATGAGGGCGGGCAGCCCAGCGGTCTCGGCGGTGCCCAGCAGGATGCCGCGCTCGGAGAGCCAGCGGATGCGCCGGATGTGGGCCGTGTCGTCGCTGCGGCCGATCTCGGGGCGGGCGGCCAGCAGGCTGGTCGGCGCGACACCGGGGTGGGAGAGGTTGCTGGTGATACCCCAGCCGTTGGCCCTGCTGCGACGCTCCAGCTCCAGGCCGAACAGCCCGAACGCGATCTTGGACTGGCGGTAGGCGCGCATGACGTCGTACGAGCGCTCCCAGTTCAGGTCGTCCCAGCTGATCGAGCCGCTGGCGGAGGCGACGCTGACCTGGGAGGTCACGCGGGCGTGCCCGGCGCGCAGCAACGGCAGGAGGTGGGCGACGAGCGCGAAGTGGCCCAGGTGGTTGGTGCCGAGCTGCACCTCGAACCCGTCGACCGTGGTCTGCCGCTGCGGCGGTCGCATCACACCCGCGTTGTTGATCAGGAGGTGGATCGGTTGCCCTTCCTCGCGCAGGGTGTCGCCCAGGGCCGCGACGGACTCCAGCGACGCCAGGTCGAGGCCGCGCAGCGAGACCTTCGCGCCAGGGGCGACCCGGCTGATCTTGGTGATCGCGGTCTCGCCCTTGGCCTTGTTGCGCACGGGCATGATGACCTCCGCACCGGCGGCGGCCAGGCGTCCGGCGATGCCGAGGCCCATGCCGTCGCTGGCTCCGGTGACCAGCGCGCGCTTTCCGGACAGGTCGGGGACGGTGATGTCGATCGGCGTACGCGGCATTGTTCTGCTCCTTGTGGTTGAGGTTGTGGTTGTGGTTGAGCCCGTGGGGTGGTCGGTCGTCACTGGACGGCGCCGCCCGCGACGACGAGCGACTGACCGCTGACCCAGCCCGCCAGGTCGCCGGCGAGGTACTCGGCGGCGTCGGCGGTGTCCTCCGGGGTGCCGCCCCGTCCGCCGATCGGGCGCAGCTGGGCGTTCATCCGGTGGAACTCGTCCCCTTCGGTGACGTCGGCGAACACGCCGGCGCCGGCCGTCGCGGTGGGCAGGATGGTGTTCACGGTGACGTTCCGCGGGCCCAGCTCCAGCGCGAGGATCCGCACGAGGTTGGCCGCGGCCGTCTTGGACGACGAGTACAGGCCCATACCCGGATAGGGGCTGACGGTGGTGCTCGACCCGATGTAGATCAGCCGTCCGCCGTCCGATACCAGCTTCGCCGCCTTGACCAGCGTGAAGAAGGCGCCCTTGGCGTTGACCGCGAACACACCGTCGAACTGCTCCTCGGTGACCTCGACCGCCGGCTGGCCGATCACCTCGCGCCCCGCGTTGGCGACCACGATGTCGAGACCGCCGAACGTGTCGATCGCGGTCGCGAACAGCCGGTCCAGGTCGGCGAGCGACGGCGCGTCGGCACGGACCACGATCCCTCGCCCTCCGGCGTCCTCGACCTGGTCGAGCGTGCGTCGTGCGTTGTCCTCGTCGGCGGAGTAGTTGATCACCACGCTCGCGCCCAACGAGGCGTACCGCAGCGCGATCGCCCTTCCGAGCCCGCGTGCCGAACCGGTCACCACGGCAACTTTCCCTGTCAGGTCGGTCATCATCTGCTCCATGTGCGCTCGGGCTTCTGCCGGGGCCGTCCACCCGGTCGGTGGCCGTGGCATCGATCCTTGGCGGACGGCGCAGACCTATCCAGGACCTCCCGATCACAGGCTCGCCGGGTCACGGGCCCGGTCCGTAAGGGGGGATCGCCAGGCCGTGGTTACCCCGGTCCGCACGGGATAGAAACGAGGCACTACTCCAGAAGGGGAGCGCCATGATCGATCGCACCGGGCTGGCCGGCTTTCTGCGCAACCGGCGTGAGGCACTACAGCCCGAGGACGTCGGCATGCCTCGGGGACAGCGCCGCAGGACCAGCGGGCTACGACGCGAGGAAGTCGCGACGCTCTGCAACATGTCGGCCGACTACTACTCCCGCCTGGAGCGCGAGCGCGGGCCACAGCCGTCGCAGCAGATGCTCGCCTCGATCGCCCAGGGGCTGCACCTGTCGATCGACGAACGCGACCACCTCTTCCGCCTCGCCGGCCACAACCCACCGCCCAGGGGCTCGTCCAGCGAGCACATCAACCCCGGGTTGCTGCGCATCCTCGACCGCCTGGAGGACACTCCCGCGGAGATCGTCACCGAGCTCGGCGAGACCCTGCGGCAGACCCCGATGGGCGTCGCGCTCACCGGCGACACGACCCGGTACACCGGGCCTGCCCGCAGCCTGGGGTACCGGTGGTTCACCGACCCGGGCGTGCGGGACCTCTACGCCCCGGAGGAGCACGCCTTCATGACGCGGATGTATGCCGCCGGCCTGCGCGGGCTCGTCACCCTCCGCGGCCCCGACTCCCGGGCCGCCTACCTGGCCGACCTGCTCCTGGACAGCAACGAGGAGTTCCGGCGTGTGTGGGACGACCACGAGATCGGGATACACCCCCACCAGATGAAGCACTTCGTCCACCCCGAGGTCGGCGCGCTGGAGCTGAACTGCCAGCGGCTGATCGACCCGGGCCAGGCCCACGCCCTGATGGTCTACACCGCCGTTCCCGGCAGCGAGAGCTACGAGAAGCTCCAGGTGCTGTCCGTCATCGGCGCGCAGTCCCTGCGCTCCAGCTCGACGTGACAGACGCGGCATCTGTCGCCAGGGCCGCCGAGCGGATCCAGGAGGAGGCAGGCCGGCTCGACCTGCTGGTCGACAACGCCGCCATCCCCAGCACCCACACCGACGTGCAGGACATGGAGAAGCTGCGCGCGCTGTCGCAGCCCGGCGTCGTCTCCCTCGACGAGGTGCGGGCTCTCTGGGAGGTCAACGTCTTCGGCGTGCTGGCGGTGTACCAGGCCATGCTGCCGCTGCTGCGCAGGTCGTCGGACGCGCGCATCGCCGGTACGGGGGAGTTGTCTTTGGAAACCGATCAGTTTACGGTGGTCCGCAGTCGATCGGTTCAACGGGCGAGGAGCTCAGATGGCAACACGTCGCCGAGTCGCCCTGGTGACGTGCGCGTCCTCGGGCATCGGGCGAGCGTGCTCGCTCGCCTTGGTGGCCGCCGGGTTCGACGTGGCCGGCACCGGTCGCGACGCATCGGGGGCCGGCCTGGTCGACGATGTCGTCTTCATCGGTCTTGACGTGACCCAGGGGGCGTCGGCGACCAGGGTGGTCGAGCGGGTGGTCAAGCGATTCGGGCGGATCGACGTCCTGGTGAACACCGCTGCCGTCGGCTCGGCGCGTCCGCAGGGTGACTTCGACAACAACCTCCTGGGCCTCGTTCGCATGACTCAGGCCGTCCTGCCGTACATGCGTTCTCGGCGCGACGGCCGCATCATCAACCTTCCGTCGGTCACCGGTCTGATCACCGGGCCCTACCTGGCGGCCGATCGGGCGTCCAGGCATGCCGTCGCGGGATACTCCGCGGCGGTGGACCACGAGGCGTGGGAGGACGGCGTTCGCGTGCTCCTGGTCGTACCCGGTGGGACCGGTCGCGTCTCCCGGGTGAACCACGCGACGCCCGCCACCCGTGCGATCGGCGACACGAGTGTGGTGGACGACAAGCGTCGGCGCATCGCGGACCGAGCGGTGGCGGAGGTGCGCACCGATGACCCGCTCGCCGTCATCGCGAAGGCCGTCGTGGCGGCGGCGACCGCGCCGGACCCGAAGCCGCGATACGTCGCGGCTCTGCCGGGGAGCGGTATCGACGTGGTGAGCCGCCCCGGTCAAGCACAGATGGTTCCCCTGCACATGTTCTACGCCCCTGTCCGCAAGCACAACCAGCTGCCCGGCTGAGCCCGCACGCGGGCGACCCGGCACCAGAGGAGCAAAGAGTGACACTCAGTACCGAGGCCACGAATTTCGGATGGCTGCTGGACAACTTCGTGCGGACCGTCCCGGGTAGCCGGCACACGCTCGTCGTGTCGGCAGACGGCCTGCTCATGGCGATGTCCGACCAGCTGGACCGCACCAGCGGGGACCAGCTTGCGGCGATCGTCTCGGGCATGTCGAGCCTCACCCGTGGGGCCTCCCGCCAGCTCAACGGTGGCAATGTGCGGCAGACGATCATCGAGATGGACCAGGGCTTCCTGTTCCTGATGAGTGTCTCCAACGGGTCGGTGCTCGGTGTGGTGGCCGAGGCCACCTGCGACATCGGACTGGTCGGATACGAGATGGCGCTGCTGGTCTCCCGGACCGAGGCCACGCTCACCCCCCAGCTGATCTCGGAGATGCGCGGCAGCCTTCCGGTCGACGGGCAGGCCCGAGGCGTCTCATCGCGCTGAGCGGTCGGTTTCTGACGGAGCAGACAGGGCCGGGATCCGCGGTGCGAGGGATCCCGGCCCTGGGTGTCGGGTCAGCGGTGCTGGTCCGGGTTGTCGTGCCGGGCGAACGTGCGCCGGGTGGTCAGGTCGGAGCCGGTGAGCACACCGCCCCTACCGAGCAAGCGACCGTTCTCCCAGTTGGACAGGCCCAGCTCGGGGCGCTCGAGCGCGTACTGGCCGTCGACCCAGCGGGTGAACCCGTCGCCGACGAACGGGGCGTTGACCTGGTCACGGAACCGCGCGTGCGCACCCGGGTCAGCAGAGATGAGGGACGCCACGAACTGCGGGCTGTGGGCGTTGAACAGGGCGACCGCCTGGTCGACGTCGTCGACCACCACGAGGCTCAGCTCCGGGGTGTCCTCCCATTCCCACTCGGTGCCGAGCTCGTCGAGCGGTAGCAGGCTCGCGCGTGGCTCGTCCACGGGCCCCTCGGCTCGGCGCACCACGATCCGGCGCTCCAGATCGGCCGGCGGCACCCAGCCTTCGCTGCCGCCGGCGACGTGCACGCGCGCGACGCCGCCCCGGGCGGCCGCGGCCTCGTCCGCTGCCCGCAGCAGCAACGGCACCAGCTCCTCCGCGCGCTCGCGCACGACGGCGACGACGTTGAGGGTGTTGCAGACCTTCCGGTCCAGGGAGTGCCGCACTGCCCTGGTGAAACGCGCGGAGTCCGCGGTGTCGTCGGCCACGAGCCATGCGCCGCCGGTGCCGTGGGCGCTCACCGGGTTCCCGCTCTGGCGCGCGACACTGCCGAGCTGCGTCACCGCGGGCCCCGAGCCGCGCACCACGGCGAGCGCGAGGCGCGAGTCGCTGAACAGGGCCCAGCCGGCGGCCCGTTCGCGACGGGGGACCAGAGCGATCGCGCCTTCGGGCAGCCCGGCGGACCGCAGGGCCGGGCGCAACGCGTGCTGGTCGATCGCCTGGGCCGTGGCGAGCGCGTCGCCCCCGATGCGCAGCACCGCAGTGTTCCCGGTCGCCAGGACGCCGGCGGCGTCGGCGAAGACGTTCGGGCGGCCCTCGAAGACGAAGCCGATCACCCCCAGCGGGGCCGAGACGATCTCGACGGACCAGTCGTCGTGCTCGACGCGCTCGATCAGGTCGGCGGAGTCGTCGCGTGCGCGCGCGGCCTGCTGCGTCGCCCAGCCGCGCAGGCCGGTGACCATGTCCTGGCGCATCCCGGCAGAGACGCGCAGCCGGGTGGTCGAACGCCCGAGCCGCTCCGCGCGCAGTACGTCCTCGGTGTTGGCGGCCTCGATGAGGTTCCAGACGGCGTCGTCGGCCAGGGCGTGGGCGAACGCCAGGTAGAAGTCGCGCACCGCGCCTGCCGGCGCCGAGCGCAGCTGGGCGAACGCGTCGACCGCGGCGTCGACCTGTGCCGCCACGGCGGTCCGCACCGTCGCCGGGACGTGCAGGAGCGCCCCGGTCGACTGCACGACGTGCAGATGGTCGCCTGGTCGGAAGGCCGCGGCGAGCTCGGCGGTCACGGTCGTGTACCGGTCCCCGCCGAACGGGATCATGGCGCCCTCGGCGAGGCCGGTCAGCGGAGCGATGGTCATGAGGTTCTCTCAGTCGTCGAAGCGTTCAGTGCACGTCTGCCGCGTCCAGGACGCTGCCGGCGGTGGGGGAGACGAGACCCGTCAGGTCGTCGACCCCGATGCCCGCGCGGGCGCTCGCGCCGTCGAAGATCAGCATGAGCTGCCGGGACAGCAGGTCGGGGTCTCTTGCCCCGCCCCGCTCGGCCTCGGTCCGGAAGAACCCGGCGAGGTCGGCCTTGACGCCGCGAGCCACCCGGCTCGCCGGGTGGCTCGGGTCCTTGAGCTCGATCTGGATGGCCAGGTACCGGCAGCCCAGGTAGTCGGGTGCGGTCGACTGGGACTCCAGCTGGCCGAAGACGTGCAGGATCCGCTCACGCGGTGAGCTCTCGTCTCCCGCCGGGGGCAGCAGCCATGCGGTGTAGGCGGGCGCGCCCCGCTCCAGGCTCACGGCCAGCAGCTCGTCCTTGCTGTCGAAGAGCTGGTACAGGGAGCGCTTCGAGACGCCCGCTGCCTGGCACAGTGCTTGGATGCCGACACCGATGCCTTCGCGGTAGGTCAGTGCCGCCGCCGCCTCCAGCAGGCGCTCCCGAGGGCTCGCTTTCGCCTCCGTGGTCATGCGGCTGAGTTTAGCCGTGCAGGCCACTATGGAAACTGATCGGTTTACGCGTCGTCAGGCGGCGGCGTTCAAATTCTCGGCCACTGCTTCGGGTCGTCACCGCGGCAGGAGCACGCGCACCTGGTCCTGGATCTCCTGCACGATGTCGTCCACCGGGTTGGCGGCGTTGAAGGACGCGGCCATGCTGACGAACATGATGGCGGAGACGATGCGTGCCCGGGCCGCGGCGTCCTGCGCGGTGAGGCGCTCGTCGCGGCGCAGGACGGCGGCGATCGCCTCCTCGGTCTGCGCGCTCAGACCGAGGGCTTCGCGGTGGTGAGGTTCGGCGGGGTCGCCGAAGACCATCTCGCGCAGATAGGTCCGCCCGTTGTCGACCTGCTTGCGGTTGCACTCCACGACCGGCCGCACGACGGCCATCACGGCATCCAGCGGATCCGTCACGTTCTCGGCCGCCTGCCTGCCCTGGGCGAGGGCTTCGGCGTACGTGGAGTTCTGCACGAGCAGCAGGAGCTCGCCCTTGGTCTTGGCATAGAGGAACAGGGTGCCCGCCCCGATATCCGCCTTGTCGGCGATCTCCTGCGTCGTGACATCGTCCATGCCGCGTTCGGCGAAGAGCTCGGTGGCGGCGGCCACGATGCGTTCGAGCTTCTGCTGCTTGTTCCGCTCGCGCCGGCTGAGGGACACGGACGGCGACCCGGGGGCGAGTGGCATGGCTGCCCTCCTTCGTTGCTGATCGGGCTGGCGCTCGGCGCTCATTCTTCCACGGCGATCCGGGGGTGCCCGGTGCCGCGCAGGTCCGGGTACAGCGCATCGACCGGGCCGCTCGGGGCTGCCTTGACCTGCGCGGTCAGCCATCCGGGCCTCGACGTAGCCCTGACGTCAGCCGGCGAGGAACTCGGCGGCGACAGGAGCGAACCTCTGGTGGTACTGGAAGATGCCGCCGTGCCCGGAGTCCGGGTAGATGACGAGCGTGGAGTCCTTGATACGGCGGTGCAGGTCCTCGGAGAGCACGGAGGGCACCATGCGGTCGTTGTCGCCGTTGGCGATCAGAGTGGGCTGCGTGATCACCGACAGGTCGGCGGGGGCCGAGCGTCCGTACTTCTTGATCGCCTTGAGCTGCGTCCGGAACCCCTTCAGCGACATGTCGTCGTCACGGTCCGTGGTGCGCTCCTGGAGGCGCTTGACGAATGCCTTCGCGGCGGGCTTGCCGGTCGCGTTGCGGTTGAAGAACAGAAACTCCTTCGGGTCTGACCGGGTCAGCGTCGCGCGCAGGATGTCCCAGTAGGTGGTGGCCACGACCTTGTCGATGTCCTTGCCGCCCCGGGGCCCGGTTCCGGTCAGGACGAGCTTGCGGACCAGCTCGGGGTGCTTGACCACCAGGTCCTGCGCGACCATGCCGCCCAGGGAGAAGGCGAAGACGTCGATCGTGCCGAAGCCGAGGGCCTTGACGAAGGCGTAGGCGTCATCGGCCATCGCCTCGACGCTGTCGGGAACGCGGCCGGTGGAGGCGCCGACACCGCGGTTGTCGAACGTGATGACGTGTCGGTTCTGCGCGATGGCGTCGACGATCCGGGGGTCCCAGTTGTCGAGGGTCGCGGCGAGGTGCACGAAGAAGATGACGGGGATCCCGCCCTTCGGGCCGAGCTCGCGGTAGGCGTAGGTGACGCCGCCCGCGGTGATGGTGCGGGCCGGGGCCAGCGCATAAGAGGTGACGGTGTGCTGGTTCGAGGTGTCGTTGGCGCTCATGATGGTTCTCCTGCTTCCGGAGTGCGGTGGATGAGGGCTCGTTCAGGCCCTGGTGACGACGGCCTTGCCGCGGATGCCGCCCCTCTCGAGGGACTGCACGGCCTGGACGGTCTGGTCGAAGTCGAAGACGCGTCCGACGACGGGGCGCAGCACGCCGCTGTCCACGAGGGCGGTGATCTCACGGAGCTGGTCGCCGCTGGCGCGCATGAAGAGGAACTCGTAGGTCACGCCGAGGCGCTTGGCCTGCCTGCGGATCTTGCCGCTGATCCCCGCGATCGCGAGGCGCAGTACAGGGTTCAGGCCCACCTCTCTCGCGAAGGCGGGGTCGGGCGGCCCGGCGATCCCGATCGCCTTGCCGCCGGGGCGCAGCACCCGCAGGGACTTCTCCAGGTTCTGGCCGCCGAGGCTGTCCAGCACGAGGTCGTACCCGTCCAGGAGCTGCTCGAAGTCCTGGGTGCGGTAGTCGATGACGCTGTCGGCACCCAGCTCGCGGACGAAGTCGGCGTTGCCGCCACTGACCGTCGTCGCGACGGTCGCGCCGAGGTGCTTGGCGAGCTGGATCGCGATCGTCCCCACGCCCCCCGCGCCGGCGTGGATCAGGACCCGCTGACCGGGCTGCACGTTGCCCTTCTCGACGAGTGCCTGCCATGCGGTCAGAGCCACGAGCGGCAGCGAGGCCGCCTCCTCGATGTCGACCGAGACCGGCTTGAGCGCCAGGTCGGCCTCGGCCACGGCGATCCGCTCGGCGAACGTTCCGATGCGGTCCTTGTCGGGCCGGGCGTACACCTGGTCGCCCAGGGCGAACTCCTGGACCCTGGGGCCGACGCCGATGACGGTCCCGGCGACGTCGTTGCCCAGGATCTGCGGCAGCTTGTACGGGAGGATCTGCTTGAACTCGCCCGCGCGGATCTTCTCGTCGAGCATGTTGAGACCGGCTGCCTGGACCTGGACGAGCACGTCGTGCTCTCCGACCACGGGCTCCGGGACGTCCACCTCCTGGAGCGGTCCCTTGTACTTGCTGACGACGAACGCGCGCATGGTGCTCTTCCTTCTGGTTCTGGTGGCTTGGCCTGATGGGTTGGTCTGCGGCGAGGACGGGGCGGGCGGGGACTATCGGTGGAGAAAGTCCCGCGCCCCGGCGACGAACTCTCGGTGGTACTGGAAGACGACGCCGTGCCCGGAGTCCGGGTAGACCGTGACGGCCGCGCCGGGCAGACGCCGGGCCAGCGCCGTGGCGTTGGCGGGCGGAACCATCCGGTCGCTGTCCCCGTGGACGATGAAGACGGGTCCGGTGAACGCCGTCAGGTCCGCGGGCTCCTGGGTGCCCCACTGGCGTACCGCGGCCAGCTGCGCCTGATACACGCCGGGAGCGACCGGCTTGTCGCGTCCCGTCGTGCGTTCCTTGAGCCGCGCGAGGTAGGTGCGGGCGGCGTGCTTCCCCTCCGTGGTGGGGGTGAAGAACAGCAGCGCCCTCGGATCGTTGACGGTGAGCCCGGCGCGGAGCACGGTCCTGACCATGACGGCTGTCATGGTGGTCAGCCCGGGCCCGCCCGCAGGGCCCGCACCGGCGAGGATGAGCCGGTCGATCAACCGCGGCGCCCGTGCGGCGACGGCCTGGGCGACCATCCCGCCCATCGACAGGCCGAACACGTCCACGCGGTCGTGGCCGAGCGCCTCGATCACGGCGACGACGTCACCGGCCATCTCCTCGATCGAGGTGCGCACACGTCCGGTGGAGTCGCCGACGCCGCGGTAGTCGACGGCGATCACGCGGCGGTCGCGCGCCAGGCCGTCGACGACGCGCGGGTCCCAGCCGTCGAGGTTCGCTCCGAGGTGCGTCAGCAGGACCAGCGGGACACCGGTCTGCGGGCCGAGCTCGCGGTATGCGAACACGGCGTCGCTCGCCGCGATCGTCCGCGTCGGAGCGTCCGCGTAGCCCTGGGTCGTCCCTTGCTGCGACATGTCGTTCTCCTGGTCCTGGTACCGCTCGGCTTATGCGAGCATGCTCAATAATGAGCATGCTCAGAAAAATCTGTCAAGAGGGGCAGGAGTCGAGCGTCGGGGGAGTGGGGGCGCTCGGGCGCGATCCTCGCCGTCGCGAAGCCGACGCCCAGCGGCCCTCCGCGCGGTGCGCACCCTCGTCGGAATAGATGCTGACTATGCTCAGTTATGAGCGCAGTCACTACTGCGCGAAGGTTCCAACCGTGGCAGCAGTGGCGGCCACCCAAGACCGATCGACGTAAGGATTCGCACCCATGACCTCGTCACCTTCCCTCTGGCAGCCGTTTGCTCTCGGCCGTGTGGAGCTCCCGCACCGGCTCGCGCTGGCGCCGATGACCCGCAACCGGGCCAACCCGGACGGCACGCCCGGTGAGCTGGCCGCCGAGTACTACGGGCAGCGGGCCGGGCTCGGTCTGGTCATCACCGAGGGCGTCCAGCCCTCTGCGGACGGGCAGGGCTACTTCAACACCCCCGGCATCTACACCCCCGAGCACGTCGAGGGATGGCGGAAGGTCGCCGACGCCGTGCACGCCGGTGGCGGGTCGCTGTTCATCCAGCTGATGCACGTCGGCCGCATGTCGCACCCGGACAACACTCCGCACCACAGCCAGCCCGTCGCGCCGTCCGCCGTCTCCGCCGAGCAGGACATGTTCACCGCGGCCGGACCGCAGAGGACACCGGTGCCGCGCGAGCTGACCGCCGAGGACATCCAGACCGTGCTCGGCGAGTTCCGGCACGCGGCGGCGTCCGCGATCGCCGCGGGCGCGGACGGCGCCGAGATCCACGGCGCGAACGGGTACCTGCTGCACCAGTTCCTCTCCCCGAACGCGAACCACCGCACCGACCAGTACGGCGGATCCGTGGAGAACAGGTCCCGGTTCGTGGTCGAGGTCGCCCGAGCGGTGGCCGACGAGATCGGCGCCGACAGGACCGGCATCCGCATCTCGCCCGCATTCCCCCTGGGAGGGATCGACGAGGGCGGCGTCGAGAGCGTCCGGGCGCAGTACCGGCACCTGGTCGGCGAGCTTGCCCCGCTGGAGCTGGCGTACCTGCACGTGCACCACCTCGGCGACGACGACCTGCTTCGCTCGTTGCGCGACGTGTGGCCCACGGCCGTGCTGGTCGTGCGATACGGGCGGACCCGTGAGCAGATCGCCGACGACATCGACGCCGGGCTCGCCGACATCGCGCCCCTGGGCCGGTTCGCCCTGGCCAATCCCGACGTCGTCGAGCGACTGCGCACCGACGCGCCGCTGAACGAGCTCGACCCGACCACCCTGTACGGCGGCGGCGCGGCCGGATACACGGACTACCCAGCCCTGACGCACGTCTGACCCCGCTCGACCTCAGATCCCTCGGAAAGAAGAAGCCCATGCCCTCACTCAACGGAGCCGTCGTCCTGGTCACAGGAGCCAACGGCGGAATCGGCACCCAGTTCGTACGGCAGGCCCTCGACCTCGGCGCGGCCAAGGTCTACGCGACCGCCCGAAACCCTCGCACCTGGGACGACGAGCGCATCGTGCCGCTCGCCCTGGATGTCACCGACGCAGAATCCATCCAGGCGGCGGTCGAAGCGGCCTCCGACGTGACCGTCCTGATCAACAACGCCGGTACGTCGGTGTCCAGCGCGGGCATCCTCACCCACACGGACGAGGAGATCCGCCGCAGCGTCGAGACCAACTTCGTCGGCCCGCTGCTCCTGGCGCGTGCGTTCGTGCCCACCCTCTCGGCCAAGCCGGGCTCGGTGATCATCGACGTCCACTCCGCCCTGAGCTGGTACGCCGTCGCCGGCATCTACAGCGCGACCAAGGCCGCACTCTGGTCCGTGACCAACTCCCTGCGCCTCGAGCTCGCACCCGCAGGGGTGCACGTCGTCGGAGTGCACGTCGGCTGGGTCGACACCCCGATGGCCGCCCACACCACCGACCCCAAGACCGACCCGGCCGACCTGGTGCGTATCGTGTTCGACGCCACCGAGGCGGGGGAGTACGAGGTCCTCGCCGACGCCACGTCCGTCCAGGCGAAGGCCGGGCTCAGCGCTCCGCTCGAGGCCGTCTACCCCGAGCTGGCGACTGCACGGGCCTAGCGGCCCTGGCGGCGGCACCGTCGTCACGGCTACCCGTGGCAACGGTGCCGCTTCGCCTGCCTGGGCTCCCTGCCGGTCCATGCCTCGTTCACTGCGCGGCCGGAGTCCAACGTCCCGAGAGCCTGCCTCCGAGCTCGTCGCACCCGAAGATCCCCCTCGGCCCGGCCGAGGGCCCGGACCAACCCGCCCGGGAGGCTCGTGAGCTCACTCGGTCGAGTCCCTCGTGAACTGCGTGTACCGCACCTCGGAGACGTCGACAGTCCCGTCAAGCGCTCGGAGCCCGACGACGCGTCCCGTGAAGCCGCCGGCCACCTCCGTGGAGAGGTACCGGCCGTCGAAGCGGGTGAGCTCGTGCTCGGTCCCGTCGACGACCACGGACAGCCGCACGTCGTCCGGCCCGTCGGTCGTCGGGCCGAGTGCCTCGGCCCGAAGTGTCAGGGACGAACCTGTCGGCGTGACGGTGGCCCCGAGGTGCGACTCGAGGGGACCGATGCGGACGACGGCGCGGACCAGGCCGGCGTCGGCGCGGACCTCGCACCAGTGCGCGTCGTCCAGGCGCAGCAGCAGTGCGCCCGACCCGTGACCCAGGTCGAGGTCGGCCTCGAACCGCCAGGCGTGGTCAAGGGTGCGTGCGGTCAGGGCGCCGACGGCGCCGCGGGGACCGTCCCCGGGGCGAAGCCGGAGCCCTCCGCCGGGCTGAGCCTCGGCGATCTCGGGCAGCCCGGTGCCGGGGGAGGCCCAGCGGGGATGCAGCTCGCCGCCGTCGAACGTGTCGGTGTACGACGTGTCGGGTACCGGCCGGAGGTAGCGGTCCTCGTCGACGACGGGCCAGTAGTCGACCCAGTCGATCCCGGCGAGGAACGTCTCGCGGCCGTTGACGTGGAACATCGGCGTGACGCCACGCGGGCGTACGCCCAGGTAGACGACCGCCCAGCTGCCGTCCGCGCTGTCGACGAGGTCGGCGTGGCCGGTGTTCTGCACCGGGTGGGTGGTGCTGCGGTGGCTGAGCACGGGGTTGGCCGGTGCGCCGACGTACGGTCCGTCGGGCCGGTCGGCGCGCGCGATCGAGACGCTGTGGCCGCGTTCGGTCCCGCCCTCGGCGACGAGCAGGTACCAGTACGCGCCGCGCCGGTACAGGTGCGGCGCCTCGGGGTGGGCGAGGCCCGTGCCGCTCCACAGCCGTCGGGGGGTCTCGAGGACGGCCCCGGACTCGAGGTCGACGCGTGCCTGGGCGATCCCGACGCCGTCCGGGTCGGTGGCGCAGTAGGTCACGTAGCACGTGCCGTCGTCGTCCCACGCGAGGTCGGGGTCGATGCCGTGCAGGCCGCCCAGGAACGTGGGAGCGGTCCACGGTCCGGCCGGGTCCTCGGCGGAGACGACGAGCTGGCCCGGGCGGTCGGACACGTCGGTGGTGATCAGCCAGAACCTGCCGTCGTGATGGCGCAGGGTCGGGGCGAACACGCCCCGGCTGGACGGGGCGTGCCCGGCCGGGAACTGGTCGGGCCGGTCGAGGATGTTCCCGACGAGGGTCCAGGTGAGCAGGTCGCGGCTGTGCCAGAGGGGGACGCCCGGCGCGTACTCGAACGACGAGTTCGCCAGGTAGTAGTCGTCCCCGACCCGGCACACGGAGGGATCGGGGTGGAAGCCCGGGATGATCGGCACGACGCTCGTGAGCGCGTCGGGCGCCTCGTGCGGTGTCCGCGTGCGGGCAGGGGTGGGCTGGGTGCTGGTCGTGGTCACTTGATTCCTGTCGCTGCGATGCCCTGGATGAAGTAGCGCTGGAGCGCGACGAACAGCAGGAGCACGGGGGTGATGATGAGCACGGAGCCGGCCAGGAGGACGCCGTAGTTCGTCGAGTTCTGGCCGACGGAGTAGAGCGAGAGCGCCACCGGCAGGGTGTACATGTCCTCGGACTGGGCTACCACCAGCGGCCACAGGAAGTTGTTCCACGACCCGAGGAAGGTCAGGATCGCCAGCGTCGCGAGCGCCGGGCCGCACAGCGGCATGACGACGCGCAGGAAGATGCGCAGCTCGCCCGCGCCGTCGATCCGGGCGGCCTCGATGAGCGAGTCCGGGATGTCCTGGATGAACTGACGCATGAGGAAGACGCCGAGCGGACCGGCGAGGAACGGCAGGATGAGTGCCGGGTAGGTGCTCACCATGCCGAGCTTGCTCACCACGACGAAGAGCGGGACGAACGTGACGACGCCCGGGACCATCAGCGTGACCAGCACGAGCGTGAACACGAGGCGCTTGCCGGGGAAGTCCAGCTTGGCCAGCGCGTATCCCACCATCGAGCAGAACACGAGCGTGCCGAGGACGGTGAACACGGCGACGACGACGCTGTTCATGAAGAACGTGCCGATGTCGAGCCGGCCGAACCATGCCGCGAAGTTGTCCCAGGTGAACGTCTGGGGCCACCAGGTCGGCGGTCGCTGCCGGAGCTCGGCCTCGGTCTTCACCGAGCCGAGGAACATCCACGCGAAGGGTATGAGTGTCGCCACCAGTGCGAACGTCAGGGCGGTGTAGGCGAGTACGGTGCCCGACGGGCTCCGACGCCGTGCCGACGTGACCTTCCGGGTTCTGGTCGAGCGCTCGGAGACGGCCGTGGCCGTGGTTGCGGAGCCCATGGTCACTCCTTTGTCCGGAAGGCACGGAACTGCACGATGCTGAGCAGCGCGATCGCCACGAAGAGCACATAGCTGGCTGCCGACGCCGTCCCGTAGTTCCCGAAGCCGAACTGGTTGAAGGTGAAGTAGCTGATCGACAGGGTGGAGTCGAGCGGGCCGCCCTTGGTCATGACGAAGGGCTCCTCGAAGAACTGCAGGTAGCCGACCGAGAGCAGCACGGCGCCGAGCAGGAGCGTGGGGCGCAGCATCGGCAGCGTCACGCGGACGAAGCGCTGCCACGCGCCGGCGCCGTCGACCTCGGCGGCCTCGACGACCTCCTGCGGGATGCCCTGCAGGCCGGCCAGGAAGATGATCATGAGCGTGCCCATGTTGCGCCACACCGCCATGAGGATCATCGACGGCATGGACCAGGCGGTGGAGCCCAGCCAGTCGGGCCCGGTGATGCCGATCGCCGCCAGCAGCGTGTTGAGGAGGCCGTCGGGCTGCAGGATGAACCGCCACACCACGGCGACCGCGACGATGCTGGTGACGACCGGGGCGTAGAACCCGACGCGGAACACGGTCCGGAAGCGGGTGATCGCGCCGTTCAGGGCGACCGCGAGGGCGAGCGCGACGGCCATGGTCAGCGGGATCCCGACGCCGACGAAGTACAGCGTGTTGACCATCGAGCGCACGAACTGCTCGTTCTGGAACAGGGCCGTGTACTGGTCCAGACCGACGAACGCCACCGCGAACGGCGTGGGGATGTCCGTGCTGCGGAAGTCGGTGAACGACATCCCGAGCGAGCTGATCAGCGGAAAGACCATGAAGATCGCGAAGCTCGCGATGAACGGCAACGAGAAGAGGTAGGCGACGACCGCCGTGCGGCGCCGTCTCGCGGCGGCCGGGCCGTGGCCCGCGCTGCGCGGGAGCGCAGCGGGGGCCACGGCCCGGGTGAGGACAGTCATTGCCCGGTGCCCAGCGAGTCGGCGGTGGACTGGAGCTCGGCCAGCGCGTCCTCGACGCTCTTGCCGCCCCGGAACACCTGCTCGATCTGGGTGTCCGCGGCGGCCGAGACCTGGGTCCACGAGACGAGCGTGGGGGCGATCTTGACGCTCTGGAGCTGCTCGCCGAAGACGGCGACGCGGGGGTCGGCGGTCAGTGCCTCGTCGTCCCAGGCCGCCTGCTGGGCGGGGAGGTCGTTGACGGTCTCGAACCACTGCGCCTGGACGTCCGGCTGGCTCAGCCACTGGATGAGCTTCCAGGCGGCGTCCGGGTTCTCGGCGTCCTTGAACACCCCGAGGTTCGAGCCGGCGGCGAACGACGTCGAGGTGCCGTCCGGGCCGGCCGGGATCGTCGCCACACCGAACTTGTCCTCGAACCCCTCACCGCCGGCCAGCTCGAGACCCGGGATGTCCCAGGGGCCGCTGAGGAACATCGGGACGTCGCCGCTGACCAGGTCGGCCGATGCAGACCCGGACTCGGTGTCGGGGCTCTTGTCCGCGAGCCCTTCCTCGAAGAACGAGTTGAGGTACGAGAGCGACTCGACCATCTGCGGGCTGTCGAGCGTCCACTCGGTCTGGTCCTCGTTGATGACCTCGGCGCCGTTCGACCAGGCGAACGGGAGGTTGCTGAGGAACGCGTTCCACCCGCCGGACGGCAGCGAGATGCCGAACTCGGCACCGGTCTCGTCCTGGTACGCCTTGGCCAGGTCCTTCAGGCCGGCCCAGTCGGTGGGGAAGTCGTCGAAACCTGCCTCCTTGAGCAGGTCGGTCCGGTAGAAGATGACCCGGGTCTCCACGTACCACGGCACGGCGTAGGAAGCGCCGTCGAACTCGGTGGACTCGAGCGCGAAGGGGAAGACGTCGGAGGTGTCGATGCTCTCGGGCACGGGCGTCAGGGCCGACCGGAACCCGGGCATCCAGTCGCTGCCGAGCATCCCGATGTCGGGCGTCGTGCCGCCGGCGATCGCCGTCTGGTACTTGTTCTGCGCCGAGTCCCACGGCACGGCCGTGACCTCGACCTGGACGTCGGGGTTGGCCTCCTCGAACGGCTTGACGAAGTCTTGCAGCGCCTCTCCCTCGGTGCCCTGGGCCCAGATGGTGACGGTGCCGGTCGCGGGACCGTCGCTCAGCCCGGCAGCGGCGCCGCCGGTCTGTCCCGGGCTCTCGGCTCGTCCGCAGCCTGAGACGAGGAGGGTGGAAGCGGTCGCTACGGCGAACGCGGCCAGAAGTCTGTGTCGGATCATCGTTGTTCCTTCATCGGTGCGTGCGGGGTGACGTTCGCTCGCGGCATTGCGGGCGGGCCGTCTCGCAGAATCTAAGCGCTTAGATTTCTCCGCGCAAGAGGCAGATGTGACACCCGTGGGTGACGTCAGTGCGTGCCGCAGCTGCTTCCGACGAAGACTTCGCAGGTCAGCACGGGCGCCGGGGCGACGGCGTCCTGCCCGTCGAGTGTCCGCGAAAGGATCTCGACGGCGGCACGCCCGATCTGCTCCATCGGCTGGCGGACGGTGGTCAGCACCGGAGCGGCGATCCGCCCGGCGAGGATGCCGTCGAAGCCGGTCACGGCGACGTCGTCGGGCACGCGAAGCCCGGCTGCCCGCAGCGCCACGATCGCGGCGAGGGCGGACTGGTCGGTGTCGCAGACGATGGCCTCCGGCCGCTCGGGCCGCGCGAGGATCTCCGCGACGGCGCGGAGCGTGGACGCGTCGTCGCCCGCGTGGGCGGGGACGATCTCCGGTGCGGTGATGCCATGGGTGCCCAGGGCGCGCTCGAAGCCGCGCCGTCGGGCCTTGAACTCCTCGGTCCCGAGCTCGCCCACGTAGGCGAAGCGCCGGTGGTGGTGCTGTTCGACGAGGTGGAGGGTGAGATCGTGCATGCCGCTCTCGTTGTCGACGAGGACGGTGCGTGCGTCGTCGCGCTCGAGGCCCCCGAGCTCGACGACCGGGATGCGCGCCGTCACCTGGCGGCGCGCGTTGTCCGTCAGCGCTCCGGCGAACGCGATGAGCCCGTCGACGCGTCCGGCCACCTCGATCACGTGGGGCAGGTGGTCGGAGGCCCGGTTGCCACCGAGCATGAGCGCGTAGCCGCGGCGTCGGCACTCGATCTGCACGCCCCGCTGCACCTCGTCGGCGTAGAGCGGGAAGAGGCGCCCGTCAGGTACCGGTGTCTCCGTGTCGGTGGCCGGCTTGTCCTCGTCGGGGTCGAGCAGGTAGTCGTAGGAATAGATGCCGATCGCGCCGGTCCGGCCGCGGGCCAGGCCTCGTGCGCTCCCGCTGGGCACATAGCCGAGCTGGTCCGCGGCCTCCATCACGCTCCGGAGCGTCTGCGCCTTGACCTTGTCCGGCCGGGTGAAGGCGAACGAGACGGTGGCGATGGAGACTCCCGCGAGCTCCGCCACGTCATAGACCGTCACCTTGCGCACGATGCCCCCTTCTGATTCCGACCGCCCACATTACCTGTCGGTCCTCCCGCGAGACTCGTCCTGTGCCTGGGGGAAGAGTTTCACCTGCGCGTCGGCCGCTTCCAGCGTGCGGCCGTGAACCACCACGCCGGAGGCCGAGATCCTCCCAGATCCGGCCTCCGGCGTGGCTGGTGCCTCGATCCACCCCACAGCGGCCGATGGTCCCTGGGAGGTTTGCGGACCAGGCGTCCTAGCGGGCGAGGGCGGCCGCCGCCCAGCGATTGTCGTTGTCGCGCCGGCGGTCGTGGATCATGGACTCGATCACGTCGACCACCCGCTCGGCGGCGTGGCCGTCGCCGAACGGGTTCGGAGCGGAGGCCATGCGCTGATGCAGTGCCTCGTCGGTCAGCAGCTTGCACACCGTGTCGGCGATGCGGGCCGCGTCGGTGCCGACCAGCACGCCGCCGCCCGACTCCACGAGCTCGGGGCGCTCGGTCGTCTCGCGGGTGATCACGACGGGCACGTCGAAGGCGGGGGCCTCCTCCTGGATGCCGCCGGAGTCGGTGACGGCGACGGTGGCCCGTGCCAGGACCTGGCAGAACTCCGTATAGGGCAGTGGCTCGGTGAGCAGGATGTTCGCTGTGTGCATGACCGTCGGAACGATCGCCTCGCGCACCGTGGGGTTGGCATGCAGGGGGACCACGACCAGCACGTCCGGGAACGCCTCTGCGACCTGGACGACGGCCTGCGCGATCTGGGCGATCCCGTTGTCCCAGGACTCGCGGCGGTGTGCCGTGACCAGGACCAGCCGCCGCCCTTGGTCGAGCGCGGCGGCGAGCTCGGGGTCGCTGATCCGGCCTGGACGGGACACCGTGTGCATCAGTGCGTCGATGACGGTGTTGCCGGTCACGATGACGTCCTGCTCCGCCACGTGCTCGAGGTACAGGTTGCGGGCGGCCAGCGACGTCGGCGCGCAGTGCCGGGCGGCGATCGCGCTGATGAACTTCCGGTTCCCCTCCTCGGGGAACGGCGAGTAGACGTCGCCGGTGCGCAGCCCTGCCTCGACGTGCACGACCGGGATCTGCCGGTGATAGGCGGTCAGGGCGCCGGCGAAGGCGGTGGTGGTGTCGCCCTGCACGACGACGGCGTCGACCGGGTGCGCGTCGAGGTATTCGCTGAAGCCGCGGATCGCGCCGACCAGGACGTCGTCGAGCGAGTACCCGCGCCTCAACAGGCCCAGATCGTGGTCGGGGACGATCTCGAAGAGGCGGTTGACCTGATCGAGCATGCCCCGGTGCTGGCCGGACGTGACCACGAGAGGCGTGTGCTGGTCACGGCGTCTGAGCTCGTTGACGACCGGGGCGAGCTTCACGGCCTCGGGCCGAGTCCCGTAGAGCACTGCGATCTGGCGGCGAGCGGTGCGGTGCATGGTGCTTCTTTCTGCTCGTGCGTACGGCCCGCAGAGGTCGAGCCAACGTGACCGACGCAGCCGCGCGGGACCGGTGACGGCCACGTCCGTGATCTGTCCTTCAGGCGTGCGACCGCTCGACCTCGGGCCGGGCAGCGGCGTCCAGAGCACGCGAGGTGAGGCCCGCGGTGACGAGCAGGCACAGACCGAGCAGCCCGGCGAGGTTTCCGACGACGACGTGACGGGCGACCTCGGTGGCCTCGCTGAACGCGGTGCCGACCACCTGGCTCGCCGCGATGCCCACCAGGACGAGCGCCGTCGAGGCGAGGCGGCGCGCATGGCGGCCATGGACCGGCGAACGCGCGATGACGAGCGCCAGCCAGGCGAGCAGGAGGCCGAGGACGGCCGCCCCAGGAAATCCGAGCGGGGCGAGCTGGGCCTGGCGGCCCGAGAAGAGCGTCACCCGTTGCTCCTGCTCGCCGGGCAGTCCGCTGGTGGCGTCGAACGAGCCGAGGCTGCCTGGCCGGCCGTCGTTCATGGCGCGCACCGTGCCGTCGAGCCGGTCGTACAGCACGGCCGGATGGGACAGGACGTAACCCCAGACGCGGACCGGGTTCGGGTCGACGTCGGGCCAGCGTTCCCAGCCTCGGATCGAGGAAGGAGACCAGACGGGGATGCCGAGAAATCGCGCGGCGTCGGACGGCAGCCCCATGGCCTCCAGCTCGGGACCCGGCCGCGCGGCGTCCGCCAGGATCCCCGTGCTCACGTAGTCCCAGGTGTCATTCTTGCGCTGCTCGGCGGAGACGCCCAGGAAGGTGCCGGCCGCGAGCGCGGTCAGCGCGACCATGAGCACCACCGCTGCGGCACGGCCGCCCCGTTCGCGCGAACGGTGGGCGCGCACGGCCAGCGCCACGCCGAGCGGCACGACGGCGAGCGCGGGCACCGGCCCGGAGGACACGAGGACTGCACTGCCCAGGCCGAGTGCGAACCGGCCGGCCCAGCGGATGCGGCGGGAGGTGTCGAGCAGGAGCCAGCCCATGCCGCACAGGACCAGTCCGACGATCCCGGCCGCCTGCGGGTACAGGCTTGCCGCGTATTCCGCGAACGAGGCGTCCATCAGGAGGATCCAGGTGAGCGCCGTCGCGACGGCGCGGCCGTAGCGGCGCCGGCGGGCGGCCTGGCCCACCAGGGCGGCGGCGAGAGCGGCCAGCGCGCAGTAGGCGACGGACGACACACGCAGGTCGAGCGTGCCCAGACCGAGCGTCGTGGACACGGCCCGGGCGATCGTGAGACCCGCGAGCTGTGGCCACGGGGGCGGCGTCCCGGCCGCGTCGCACGACGAGCTGTCGTCGGCCACCCAACGGAACATCGCGAAGGTGAAATACTGTGTGCCGCCTTCGGGGGCGATGCCGAGACGACAGGCGAGACCTGCGCTACCGCCGCTGTCCGCGAGCCCGATGGCACGCGGGACGAACATGCGCACCAGGCCGAGGGCGAACAGCAGCAGGGCCCATGCCAGGCCGGGGAGCCACCCGCGCGCGGCGGCGGGCCGGCGGCCGGGGGAGTGCAGCGCGCTCATGGCACGGGCACCGTGGCCGCGAGCACCGGTACCTGCTGGCTCGCGGGTGCGGGCGCCTCCCGCGTCCGGGCTGTCTTCGCCCAGGCGGTCTCGCCGCGCAGCACCCGGGCCAGCGCCTTCCAGGCGCACGCGAAGGAGAGGTAGTTGGTGAGCACCATGTAGTTGCCCATCGCGAGTCCGCGCAGCAGACCCACCTTGTGGTCGCGGCGCCAGTACAGCCACCCGTTGAACACCGCCGGGGCGAACGCGAGCAGGTACCAGGCGAGGATCACCAGCACCATGGCGACGGGCGTCGAGGCGAAGTCGAGCAGGGCCGACCCGTTGAGGACGAGGTCCGCCACGCAGACGTGGAACAGGATCGACCAGGGCAGCGTCAGGACCCAGGGCGAGAGGCAGTAGAAGGAGAGCTCCAGTGCCGCCACGTGCGACAGGTGGGGTGAGCGCCAGATCTCCGGGAGGCGTTTGATCGCCATCATGTGGCCCTGGTACCAGCGGGTGCGCTGGCGCAGCAGGAGCGACACCTTTTCGACGGCCTGCTGCTCGACGGACGCGAACGGAGTGGTGGTCAGCTCCCAGCCGCGCAGGGCGAGGGTGATCGCCAGGTCGAGGTCCTCGGTCAGGGAGTCGGTCCAGGGGTGCTCACCGGCAGAGTCGAGCGCGGAGAGCCGGCTGAACTGGGCGTTGCCGCCGAGGCTGACGGTGCCGGTCGCGGAGCGGCCGATCTGGGTGACGCTGGAGGCGCCCCAGAACTCGAAGTCCTGGAAGCGGGTGAGGAACGAGGTGCGGTTGCGGATGCGCACCTGGAGCTGGACACCGCCGACGCTGGGCCGGTCGAACAGCGGCAGCACGTGGTGCAGGGCGCCCGCGGAGAGCCGCCCGTCGGCGTCCATCACGCACACCACCACCCGGCCGGGGTCTTGTCCGAGGGTGTCGACCATCTCCCGGATCCGGGCGAGCCCCGCGTTGAGGGCTGCGCCCTTGCCCTGCCGGGCATCGGGCAGGTCGCGCCGGACCACTTCCACGCGGGCACCCCCCGCGGCGAGGGCGATGGCGGCCGTGTCGTCGTCGGACCCGTCGTCGATGACGACGGTGGTGGTGCCCGGGTTGATCGTCAGCCCGGCCACGGTCCGGCCGACCACCTCGGCCTCGTTGAGGCACGGCACCAGGAAGTACACCGCGAGATCAGGTGCCGCGGCGGCCGGTCCTGTGCCGTAGCTCGTGCCGCCCAGGTGGTCGAGGCGGGTTCCGCTGCGGCGGATCTCCTTGATCCCCGACCACATGAGCAGCGCGAAGTACGCCATCGACGAGGTGATGATCAGCGTGGCGATGAGACTGACGATGCTCACGGATGCTCGGCCCTCGTTCGCCGGGTCCTGGACAGCAGCGCGATGCGTGCGAAGAGCAGCGCGCACAGGCACAGGGTGGCGATCATGAGGATCGAGCCACCGACCGTGTGCGACCAGCCGAAGCCGGACTCGCCCCAGTGGACCGTTGCCTCGGTGATCAGCACCATCCGCGCCGTGTTGACCACCACGAGGAGCGCGACCGTGACGCTGCCGGCGACCAGCAGCCGGCCGGCGCCCGCGCGGCGCCACACGGCGAGCAGCAGCGCGGTGACCAGGAGAACACCGCCCACGAACCAGGCCGCGGAGCACTCCTCGGTGATCGTGAAGCCGCCCCACACGGGGATCGCACCACGTGCGGCCTGGTAGTAGAAGACGTCCTCGGCCGGGAACACCTTCGCTGCCCGGCCCAGCAGGTTCTCCAGGGACCAGGCCGTCAGCAGGGCCTCGCCATGCCGGAACAGGTCCATGACGAGGATGGTCGCGACACCGGCTGCCGCGACCGGCAGCGCGGCCAGGACTCGCAGCGCCGTGCGGCGGCGCGCGGGCGGCGCCGCGGCGGCAGGGGAGCCGCCGTCGGCCACCGCCGGGATGGGCGGGGCGGTCACCGCTCGCCCGTCACTTCGAGCCGACGGCGCGACCGGCTCGCCCGGATGAGGATGAATCCGCCGACGACGCACGTGATCGCGGCGACGGCGAGCCACAGGCCGTCGAAGCCGGTCTGGGCCAGCGTGCCGGCTCCGACGACGCCGGTCGCGACGCCGCTGCCGACGCCAGGGGTGTTGTACATGTCGCATTCCTCTCGGTACGTGGGCCGCACAGATCGCGGCCCTCCTCGTGGACAGACGCAGCCGGTTGGCTCCGACTACGGCCCGGTTCTGTGTGCTCGGTCACCCGGCGCCCGCGCGGCGCGCAGAGGCAGCGCGCCGTGCCGGACAGGTCCGGACGTTGCCGGGCGGTCAGGCCCGCTCTCGGTCGCGCAGTCGGTGCGCGCCCAGCAGAGCGCCGCCGCCGAGGAGGCCGACGGCCGCGATGCCCGGCGCGATCATCGGAACCGGGGGGTTGTCTGCCGCGGTCACGGTGATCGTCACCGTCGCGGTGTCCGAGTACTCCCCGGTGACGTCCTCGGTCCGGCCGTACTCGAAGGTGTCGGTGCCGACGAAGCCGGGCGGCGGCGTGTAGTAGACGTATCCGTAGCCGGCGTCCGTGACCGTTCCGCCCTGCTCGGTGGGGCTCTGCAGGTAGTCGAACCACCCGTGCGAGCCCTCCGGCAACGACCAGGCGTCGTTGGCCAGGGTGTCGATCTCGACGGTGGTGTCGACGGTCGTCGTGGCCTGGTCGTCCTCGAGGTCGTACCCGGGGCCGGGGGCCGCGTGGGCGGGCCAGGCTCCGGCGGCGGCGAGGGCCGCGCCGAGACCGACCCCGGCGGCCAGCCTGCTCAGCGTTCGCATGCGTTGCATGGTTCTCTCCTTCGATCGTTCCGTGGGATGTCGCCCGCGTGACCTCATGACGCGGGAGCGTGCACAGGTGCAGACGACGAGTGCGGCATCAGGTGACGGCCGCCCCCGGTCACTCCGGGCGTGGCTCGGCGCCCGTGACCTCCTGGACGGAGGTCGCCAGCCACGGCGCGATCCACCGCATGCCCGCGCGCGTGAAGTGCACGGTGTCGATATAGGTCGGTGCCTCGTCCGGCGTCTCCTGACGGCACTCCCGGTCCGTGCACACGAACTCGTCGAGCTCGAGCATGCTCACGGTGGCGGGGTGCTCCGCGGCGAGCTCTCGGAGCAGGTCCGTGTGACAGGCGGCGTTCTCCGGGGTCGCGATGGGCGTGAACCTGCGGGAGCTGGCCAGCAGCACCTGGCGCTGCGTGCCGTCCGCCGTCAGGATCTCCAGGGCGGAGGCGAGCTGGTACCGGTACCGGTCGGCGTAGGCGGGCGAGCACGGCTCCGTCCACCGCCCGCCCACGCGCTGCTCGGCACCGTCCCAGGCGAGGTTGACCAGCACGACGTCGGGCGCCGACTCGCGGACGGCGTCGCGCCACCGGTCCTCCCAGGGCAGGCAGCCCGGCGCCGGGCCCTGCTCGATCGCGGTGGTGCGGCTCGTCTCCGGGCTGAAGATGCCGCAGCCGTTGAAGGCGGCGTCGGTGACGGAGAAGTCATCGGCGGCGAACGTGGTGAGCGATGTGGCGAAGTCGTGACCGAGCGAGTCGCCCAGCACGAGCACCCGTACGCCGCCGGTACCCGACTCCTGGCGGACCATCGTGGGCGACACCACCAGGGCTGCGCACACCGCGGCGGTCAGCACGGCGAACGACGTGCCCCCGGCGCGGTTCCACCGGCGCAGGCGTACGGGCTCGCCGACGATGTGGTGCAGGAACAGCGCGATCACGACGGACCAGGGGATGCCCATGAGGGCGATCGTGGCGGGACCCGGCACCTCCACGGTGCGCTGCAGGACCCAGAAGACCGGCACGTGCACCAGGTAGAGCGAGTAGGAGGCCTTCCCCAGCTCCACCAGCGGCATCGACGCGAACGCCCTGGCCACCAGGGTGTCCTCCCGGGTGAGGGCCAGGATCAGGGCGGCGCTGAGGACGGCGACCACCGTCAGGCCGCCCCACCGGTACAGCCACGGCGCCTCATAGGTGTCGGTCCCCACCGAGACCACGACGATCGCGCCCAGCAGCACCACTGTGACCAGGCCCGCGAGCGGTCTCGGCAGACGCCGTCGCGCGACCGGTCCGCGCGCCTGGCGCCGCAGGCTCGCGGCGGTCACGAACGCGGCGCAGGAACCCACCATGAGCCCGACGCCGTGCGTGTGCGTGCCCAGGTACATCAGGTCGGCGTTGCCGCCGTCGTACTGCAGCACGGTCACCGTGGTCATGGCGATCGCCAGCCCCGCGGCGATCACCGCGATCACCGCGCGCCGGCCCCGGGTGACGACGGCGCACACCAGGGCCAGCAGCGGCGGCCACACCAGGTAGAACTGCTCGGTCAGCGAGAGCGACCACATGTGCGCCAGGGGGCCGGGCACGCCCATCGCGTCCCAGTAGGCCTCGCCGCGGGCGATCTGCTCCCAGTTCGCGACCTGGAGCAGGGAGGCGAGGCCCTGCTGCAGCACGCGGTCCGCCTCTTCCGGCCGGCCGAGCAGCGTCGTCGCCACGGCGGTTGCTCCTAGCGTGACCAGCAGCGGCACCAGCAACCGCTTGGCCCGGCGCCGGTAGAACGACCCGAGGCGGATCCGCGCTCTCCGGGACTCCTCGCGCAGCAGCGTCAGGGTGATGAGGTAGCCCGAGAGGACCATGAACAGGTCCACCCCGAACAGGCCGTTCTCGTACAGGCCCGTGTGGTACATCAGCACCGACAGCACGGCTACGCCGCGCAGCCCGTCCACGGCCCGGAAGTACACCGACGGCAGCGGGGGCGGTGGCACCGGGAGGGTGGCGGACCGCACGTGGCGAGGGGGCGCGGCGGGGGGAGCGGTGGTCGTCACGCGAAGTACTGACGCCGCCGGGCTGCGCTGATGACGCTGCCCCCTTGGTCTCGAAGAGGATCGGGCGCGGAGCGCAGCACGACGCCCCGCCGCTCGTGGAGGAGAGCGACGGGGCGTCGGTCTACGGGTCGAGGGGGACTTCTCTCCCGTAGGTCTGTGTGGGCCTGCTCAGGCCTTGGTGGTCATGGTCCGAGCGGCGTCCAGCTTGGTGCTGCGCACACGGCGGACGCCGGCCGCGGCACCGGTGGCCAGGAGGCCGGCCGCGGCGAACGCCGGGGCGACCATCGGTACGGCCGGCTGGACGTCGTGGGTGACGTACAGGTCCCTTATCGTGCTCTGGCGGTTCCCGCCGCTGGTCCCGGTCAGCGAGAGCTGGGTGATCGGCTCAGACGTGCGAAAGGACGAGACGGTGTTGCCGTTGGTGCTGCCGTCCGCCGAGGTGCCCTGAGCCCCGCGGTAGCAGAGCTGGCGCGTGTTGGGGTTCCAGGTGTTGTCGGGGTCGAGCCGGACCAGCACGACGCCGGGGGAGAGCTGCGCGCATTCGCGGGAGGCCCCGTCAAAGCCGTTGAGGTTGTGCACGTCGAACGTCGCCGTGACGGGCTTGCCGAACGTGAGCGTCCGGGTCACGTCGTCCCGGACGTTCCCCCCGGTGCCGGCCAGACCGCCCCGGCCCGTCCAGGTAAGGCCGTTCGCCGTGGTGCCGGAGTTCGACCCCCAGGACACCGGCTCGGTCACGGGCGCTGCCGAGGCGGTCATCGCGCCGGTGCCGAGCAGGAGCGCCGCTCCCAGCCCGACGGCGGCCATGCGTGCCCGCAGGAGCCCACGGCCGCTCTTGATCTCATGAGAGGTGTTGCTCATGTGTCTTCCCTTCTGTGTGCGTCCGCGACGGTGAGGTACGGCGGTGTCGCGGCTCGCAACCGGATGGACGGAGCGCGGGCGGGGCGGTGACGGCTGACGTGGCCTGAGCCGCCTCGGCCGTCACCGCTTCGGCGGTCCATTGGACCGTCGAAGGACATACCCCCGAGGGCAGGTTTCGGCGGGACGGACACGTTCACCTACACGCGATCTGCCACCCAGCCAGTGTCGTGCACCCCAATTCCTGAACGATTGTCAGCGCGCGAGCACGCGCCCGTGCCGCGTGGACGACCCCGCGCACCGCTGCTTCGACGCACGTCATCTCACGCGACCGGTCTCGTCTGTTCTCCCGAGCGCGGACCTCATCCGCGCGGCAAGGGCGCCCCGCAGGGCGCATGAGCAAGGGAGATATCTCGTGACTCGACGTATGACATCGCGAGCGGTGGCCCAGGGCCGTCGCCTCGCAGCAGTGGGAGTGCTGACCGGGGTCCTCGCCGGCGGGCTGGGCGTCGCGTTCGCCGGCTCTGCCGCAGCTGCGGCACCGACGATCGACTGCTCGACGGACCCGGCGATCTTCAACACGGGCTACAACGTGCAGACGGGCGGCATCCTGCCGAACGGTAGCCGAGACCAGCACTGGCAGGTCGCTGGCCCGCACTACCCGATGGAGACCAACGCCTCCCGGACCGTGACGGAGGTGCCCGCGGCTCTGCCCCCGGCGAACGCGACGTGGACCGCCGCCTACGCCAAGCACGAGCCGTACTGGCCGGGTGGCACGCAGCACTCCGACGCGCAGTACGTGTCCAAGGAGGCTCCCGGCCAGACGCAGCCGAACGTCGCCGCGAGCTGGTACTACCGGTACGACTTCAACCTCGCCCCGGGAGTGTCGCTGGAGGAGCTGAGCCTGGACTTCTACGCCGACAACGCGGTGATGGAGGTGTGGGTGAACAACACGGCGCAGAGCTCGAAGACGACCGGTCTGCCCGCGCTGACGTCGCCGTACCCGTACTGGAACGCCGGTTTCCACGAGGGCGGCCAGGCCTCGGTGACGCTGGGTGACGACTGGCGGAGCGGCGCGAACAGCATCATCGTGCAGGTCACGAGCGCACCGGGCGCCGAGGGATTCCTCGCGCGCTTCACCGGTGAGTTCGCGTGCGAGCCGGCGACGCTGGTCGACGACTCGGCGTCCACCGAGGTCGACACCCCGGCGACGATCGACATCGACGGGAACGACACGATCCCGGAGGGGTCGACCGGCTGGGCGGTCGACGAGACGTCGGCCGAGGGCGGCACCGTCGTCGACAACGGTGACGGCACCGTCACCTACACCCCGCCGGCCGGGTTCACCGGTACCGACACCTTCACGTACCGGGTGACCGGCCCGGACGGCGTCGAGGTCGAGGCGACGGTGACGGTGACGGTGACCGAGGGCGAGGAGCCGCCGGTGCCGGCGCTGAGCCTCACGGGCGCGGCGCTCGCACTGGTTGGCGCGGGCGCCCTCCGCCTCCGTCGGCGCATGACGGCCTGACGGACGACTGGTCCTACCGACAGAGGTGGGTGGTCGCGGCACGGCTCGTGCCGCGACCACCCACCTCGCTGATCCAGGGAGAAGACGTGCACGTGACGACGCCACCGCCGAACCCCGCCGTCCCGGCCGCGCCGGACCTCGCCGCGCGGCCACCCTGGCCACGTCGCGCCGCCGCCGCACTGCTCCGCCTGCTCGCGCTCGTGGCCCTGCTCGCCGGGGGAGCGGCGACCTTCCTGGTCGAGGAGCGATTCCGGTTCGCCGAGGCGGCGTGGACCGCATGGGTGCTGGGCGGCCCGCTCGAGCGCCCGTCCCGGACGCTCACCACCGAACCGGTGTTCCTGTACCAGCAGGTACCCGGTGACGACGGGTCGTGGGCGGGGCTCGCCGTCACGACCGCGTGCACTGCCGCTTTCTACGTGGGTGGCGTGCTCGTGGTCGGCGGTCTCCTGCTGCTCTCGCGGCGTAACAGCGTGCCGCGCGTGCTCGCCGCGGCGTCGGCCGCCGTGGCACTTCTTGCCACGGTGAACACCGCCCGCATGATCCTGATCGC
Source organism: Promicromonospora sp. MEB111 (assembly GCF_030209445.1). GTDB lineage: Bacteria > Actinomycetota > Actinomycetes > Actinomycetales > Cellulomonadaceae > Promicromonospora. The sequence goes on along the minus strand of NZ_JARVSD010000016.1, from coordinate 35,774 downwards.
CGAGGCGCAGGCCCGCTGGGGCGCGCAGGGGTTCGGCTGGACGCACACCGTCGTCGGTTCGTTCCTGATGGTCGTGACGCTGGGCGTGTGCGCCGTGCTGTTCGCCCGGCTCGGCCTGCTGCGCCGCGGTAGCTGACCGCTCTCACCCCTTCTGACCAGGCGAATCACCCTCCCGATCACCTCTGTGGCGTGCGACACCATCAGCCGTCCGTCGCGTCTTCACCATCGCGCACACGGGTGCGCCGACGGCTCCGCCGGGACGTACCGGTGGGCCGTCGCGAGGAGGGGAGCTCAGATGTCGGTGACGACGGTGACGTGGCGGCAGGTGGTCGGTGTCTCGCAGAGGCCTGTCGGACGTCCGGAGAGCACGGCGGACGACCAGGACGACCCAGGCGACATCGAGCTCTTCGACCGGGCCCGGTCGGGCGACGTCGCGGCGATGGACCTGGTCTGGCGGCGCCATTACTCGTACGCGCTCAAGGTCGCACGCCGTTACACGCGGGACCTGGGCGACGCCGACGACCTGGCGGCGGAGGCGTTCGTCCGGATCCTGTCGTTGCTGCGCGAGGGGCGGGGGCCGCGAGAGTATGCGAAGACGTACGTGGCCCGCACGGTGCGGAACATCGCGACCGACCGCTCGCGCAAGAAGGTGCTTCCGACCACGGTGATCGACGAGGCGCACGAGGTGCCCGCGCACGACGACACCGCGGTGGCCGTCCTGTCGTCCATGGAGCTCGCCGACGTGCTCGCGGGCCTGGCCGCGTGCCCGCCCCGCCAGCGGTACGCCCTGGAGCGCACGGTGTTCGCGGGAGTGTCCATCTCCGTGGTGGCCGCAGACCTGGGGATCTCGAAGAACGCCGTCGCGGCCCTGCTCGTGCGTGCCCGCGAATCGATCCGGCGGTTCGTCGCCCGGCGGATGCACGAGCAGTCCTGACCCCCTGACCCAGGGCACTACGAGGCCCCGTCCGCGACGACCAGCCTCCGCAGTGCCACTGGGTCGTCGGGCAGTGACCGCACGGTGATCCGCACCGGCGTGCGCAGCACACCCGCACCGTGCCGGGACAGCCGTGCCAAGGTGGTCCGGGCCACCTCGACGGCGGCCCGGACCTGGCCCCGGGGCTCCGACCAGCCGAGCACCATCGCCACGCCGTCGTGATAGCCGGCCGGCAGGTCGGCGTCGAAGGCCAGATGCACCGCCTCACCGAGCAGCACGTCACGCTCCCAGTGCGCGAGCTGGGTGGCCGCGCCGGCCGGCCCACGCGCACCGTCTTCGTCCCGGTCGAGCCTGCCGTCGAGGGTCACGAGCACGGGTGACCTCCCCTCGCGCGCGCTCTGGACGCCCGTGAGGACGTCGGTGGCGCGCTCCAGGAACTCCTCCCGGCGGGGCAACCCGCTCATCCCCGCATGCGCGGGCAGCTCGCCCAGGCCGGCATCTGCGGCCTCCCAGCCTGCCGCGAACGCCAGCAGGACCGAGGGGGGCACCGGTTTGACGTGCACCGCGTAGAGGGTGCTCACGTCGCGCAAGCCCTCCGTGACACCGACGCCGCTCAGCGCTCGCGCCGTGCCCAGCGCCTCGGCGTACGTCTCGGCGGGCAGGTCGTTGAGCACGGCGTCGGCCAGTCGCACCGCTGCGGGCGCCGGCCAGTCGTCGGGCATGCGCCAGCCGTCGGCGAGCGAGCGTCTGCGCCAGCGCGCGCAGAGGGTGCCGAGGGCGTCGTCTCGTGCGGGTGTGGTGTCCATCGGGGGGCTAGACGGGACAACCACCCGTTGGTGACGCGCGCAAGCCAGGACGCCCCGGTCACCCCCCGGATCACCCCGCTGTGATATGCGTTTTGGGCGCTTTGCGACCTAAAATCCGAGGAAATCCGGCGTGCACGACGCCCGGTCCACAGAGGCCTGGGTGGGCAGCGTCATGCCCTCGTGCGGGCGCTACACCACGGCTTCAGGAGTGCGTACGCATGCTCGATCTGCCCCGTCCTGCTTCGGCACGGCGGTCGTCCCCGGCGGCACCGGTCTCCGACGAGGTCCTGCTCGACGACCTGCGCGCCGGTCAGGACCAGGCCTTCGCCGACCTCTACGTGCGGCACCGCCGCACGGCGTACGGCGTCGCACGGCAGGTGGTGGGGAGCGGTCCGGCCGTGGACGACGTCGTGGCCGACGCCTTCACGTCGCTGCTCTCGTCGGTCCGCGCCGGGCGCGGACCGACGACGAACGTCCGCTCGTACCTGCTGACCAGTGTGCGCAACGCCGCGATCGGCCACCTGCGGGCGCGGGAACGGACGGTGCCCGCCGAGGCCCAGGTGGTCGACCGCCCGCACCACGACGCCGACGCCCTGGTCGCGGCGGACGACGAGCACCGCGTGCGCCGGGCGTTCGCCGCTCTGCCGCCGCGCTGGCGCCGGGTGCTCTGGTACGCGGACGTGCACGACCTGGCCCCCGCCCACGTCGCCCCGATCCTCGGGATCTCGTCCAACGCCGTCTCCACGCTCGTCCGCCGCGCGCGGGAGCGGCTCCGGCGCGAATACCTGCAGGCACACCAGGACCGAGTGGCCCCCGGGTGCGAGGACTACTCGCCGCACCTGGCCCGGTACGTCGAGGAGACGCTGGCCGCGCCCCTGCAGCACCGGGTCGGGGTGCACGTGCTGGCGTGCGAGCACTGCACCGCTGCCGTCGAGCAGATGCGGGACCTCAGGCGCCGCATGCGCGCTGTGCTGCTCCCGTTCGGCCTGCCCGCCGCAGCGGTCGCGGAGCCGCGTGGCCGGCATGACCGGTGGCGTAGGAGAGGTTCGGGTTCCGGCGCGCTCGGCGCAGGAATGCTCGGTGTGGGCGCAGCGACGGCACTCGGTGGGTGGGTGGTGCAGGCTCTCCGACGGTCGTGGTGGCCCAGGCCACGCGGCACGGAGCAGGCTGTCCTGCTGCCGGTCCTGTTCCTGGCGATGAGCCTGCTCACGCTTGCGGCCGTCGCCTCGTCGGACGTGCTCGACCCGGCCGGCCGGATCGAGCCCCCGCCTGTGGCGGACGCCGGGACGGCCGGGCCGGACGCCACTTCGCCTCCAGAGCCCGGGGCACCCACCCCGAGCCGTCCCGGCGGCGGGCGTGACGGAGGCACTCCGCCGACCGGCACACCGCCGGCCGTGTGGCCCGGCGACGGACAAGCCCACGACAGGTGGCCGTTCGACCAGAGCTCGTGGGTGAGCGACGGCGGCACTGCGCAACCCGGGGCCAACGACCCGCGACCGGACCCGGGACCGCGGCCCGTGCCGGAACCCGGACCCGGGCCCGGGCAGACGCCGGCGCCGTCGGCCGCCCCGCCGCCGACCAATCCGACGCCCACGCCCACGCCCGAGCCGGAGCCGCTCGTCCTGGAGGTCGAGTACGACGACCTGGGCGACCTGGTCCCTGGCCGGTCGGGCGTGCTGGGCGCCACCGTGCGCAACCCGACCGCGGACGCCACCGGCACCGTGTCGGTCGACGTGACCCTGCCTGCCGGGGTCGAGCTGGACGTGGCGGGCGGCAGCCGCGCCGTGTCCGGCTGGACCTGCGCCGCCGGGACGCCGGACGGCCCCGCCTGCACCGTCGACGGCGTCGCAGCGGGCGGGACGTCCACCCTGCTGGTGCCCGTGCTGGTCGGCGCTGACACCGCCGTAGGCGCCGCCGACCTCCGGCTGGACCTTCATGGTGACGGCGTCGCCCCCGCGGGAGTGGACGCGACCGTGCCCGTGAGCCAGAGCCCGTTCACAGCCCGCTATGTCGCGACCGGGCCCGTCGAGGTCGCCGTGGTCGGCGCACCCGTACTGCACTGCGACCCGGCGGAGGCCGGGTGTGCGGCCGTCGTCGACGGATCCGCCACCGGAGCCGCACAGAACAACAACGCGTGGAACATGGTGACTGTCGACGCCCTGGGCACGGGGACTGCGTCCTCCACGGCCGAGCTGGCACTCCCTGCCGGGTCCGAGGTGGTGGCCGCCCGGCTCTACTGGTCGGGGAGGTGCGCGGGGGACGTCGCGCCCGTCCGGGTGGGCGCCCCGGGGGCCGTCGCGGAAGCCGTCGCCGGGCCGCTGAGCATGTATCGCAGCGGCCAGCGTTACCAGGCGAGCGCCGACGTGACCGGCCTCGTCCGCTCCGGCGGCGCCGGGACATGGGGCGTGGCCGACGTGTGCGCCACCGAGGGGGTCGGGGCGAACGCCGGCTGGGCGCTCGTGGTCCTGCACCGGCCCGCGGGCACCGGCGCGGCCGGTCGTGGGCTCGCGATCGTTTACGACGGGCTGATGGCCGTGTCGCCCTCCGCCGATCCGCCGCGGTTCGCGGTGGCGGGCCGGCCGGGTACAGCGGCCCGGATCGGTGCCGTCGCCTGGGACGGCGACCGGTCCGGCGCGACGGACCGTCTCGAGCTGGACGGCACGCCGCTGGTCCCGATGCTCTGGGGTGGCGCCGGGGAGGTGGGCACAGGCTCGGCCGGGAACGCGTTCGACTCCACAGCCTGGGGCTCCGCGTATGCCAACGCGCTAGGGGTCGACGTCAAACCGTTCCAACCGGTGGCCATGGCGGCGCCGCGGGCGGAACTCGTCGCGGTGGGCGAGGCGGACGCGTACACGCTCGGCGTCGTCACGGTCGCGACGGGGAGCTAGGCGGGGCATCTGCGGGGTCTGCGCCGAGCCGCGCCCGGACCATCGGATCGAGCAGCCCCAGCTCGCGGGCTCGGCGGAGCGCGGACGTCCGGTCGTGCACCCCCAGACGCCGGTACAACTCGCGGATCTGCGTCTTGACCGTGTTACGTGACACGAATGAGGCCTTGGCCACCTCGGTCGCGTTCAACCCCTCGGCCAGGCGGTGCAGCACTGCGAGCTGCCGGTCCGGGATCACCACGAACTCGACCGGAGCAGGCTCGCCGCGCCGGTACAGGACCTGCTCGATCCGCTCGCGTACCGGCGCCGGCGCGTCGTCCACGACACGGCGCAGCACGGCGGGCGACGCCCACCAGTACGGCAACGAGCCGCCCACCTCGTGCGCCAGTGCTGCTGCGCGCGACAGCTCACGGTGTACGCCGTCGCCGTCGGGCACGACCGCCAGGGCACACGCCGCCAGCAGATGCGCCTGGAGGCGTATGCCTGGCGTAGCCCCTGGGCTCGCAGGAGCCACAGCCCGGAGCGCGTCGTGCGCCCGGCCCTGAGCCAGGTGGATGTGGCCGTCGAGGAGCGCGGCGGCGGACGTCCGTGTGGTGAGCGCGTCGGCGACGACGACGGCCTGGGTGCCACGCCCGACCGCCAGGAGGAGCAGCCCCAGGTCGAGCGCGAGGAGCGGTGGGATCCGCACGCCGGTGTCGGTTCGGCCGCCGTCGGACGGGGCGAGCCCGCGCTGCGTGAGCACGTCCCGCAGCCGGTCCACGGCCGTCTCCTCCTGGCGGCGCAGCGCGGCGAGCGTCACCTCGGTGTGCAGCCCGGCGAACCACAGGTCCGTCCCGGCGGCTGCCCGCGCGGTTGCCAGGAGCGGGCCGGGCGGGTCGGCGTCGAGGTGTTCGAGCTGAACGAGGGCGGAGGCGAGGACCGCGGGGTCGCCCACGGCCTGCCGCCACCAGGCAGGCGGGTCGGGCAGCGCCGTGGCTTCGGCGGACCAGTCGGCCGCTGCCCGAACTCCTGAGTCGAGCGCGTGGATCAGGGCACTCAGCTCCGCCGCGGCGGCAGCCAGCGGCAGCGCGCCGGCCCCGACCGCCACCTGGTATGCGGTTTCCGTGCGTCGCAGGGACTCGTCGAGCAGACCAGTCTCGGCTGCGGCGAGGGCGGCTTGGAGCTCGACGAGCAGTCGTGCCACATCGGGTCCGCCGCCGGTGTCCAGCAGGCAGCGGGCCGCCCGCAGAGCGTCGTCGGACCGACCCGCCCTGCGGAGGCCTGCGACGTGGATGAACGTGGCGAGCGGGTCCTTGGGCTCGCTGCCGTCCAGCCTGTCGGGTGTGTGCCCGACATCGGGTCGACGGTTCCCGGGCGGTCGACCGGGCGTGAACCGGAGATCGCCGGGGCGACCCGGGAATCGGCGGGTCACGGACAGCAGGGCCCGCAGCTCGCCTGGTACGTGGGTAGCGGGGACGGAGGCTGCTGCGCCCCACAGGACTTCGTGCAAAGTGGCGTCGTGGCCGTCGAGGACGTGCGTCCACAGGCCCTGGAGCAGGTCGCGCACGAGCTCCGGGTCGCCGGACTCGAGTGCGACCAGGAGCGCCCCGCGTGCGTCCCCGGACTGCGCGCGCCTTCGGGCGGCCTTGGTGGCTCGCTGCGACAGTTCTTCACCGTCGCGGCCGCGCGCATAGTCGAGCAGGGCGCGGCGGGTGTGCGGCTCCAGTGCGAGGACGTCGTCCGGCCCGGCGGGGTCGTCGAGGATCAGGCCAGTGGCGACGAGCCGGTCGACGAACGTGCCGGCGGCCGGGAGTGGCGCGAGCAAGCCGGTGGCGAACAGCTCGGCCCGGCTGAACCGTGGGGCCAGGCCCGCCTCGACCAGGACGGTGATCGCCTCCTCGGGCAGCACACCGCGCACGTACGCGGCGCGCTGTGCCGCGGTCACCGACGAGACCGTCTCGTCGGTGACGGGGCCGCTGCCTGCGCTCGCACGACAGATCTCCCGCAGAGCCTGGTAGACCAATGGAGCCCACCCCGCCGTGGCCGTGACGAGGAAGCGGGCCTGAGACCGGGTGACCGACGTGCCGAGCGACGCTGCCGCGGCCTCTGCTTCATCGGCACGGACGGCGAGGTCGCGCAAGGTCAGCTCCGTGCGGCCGGAGACCGCGTCGGCCGCGTCACGAGCGCGCCCGAGGTGCGAGACCCTTGCCTGGCGGTCGTCGCGTGCCCAGTCGTGGGCGGTCGGGACAGGGCCCGGCAGGGGCATCGCTGTCAACGCGACGACGCCGCCGCGCCGCAAGAGACTCGCGACCTGATCCACGAAGACCAGCCCGGGGCCGGATTCCGCGCCGAGCCGGTCGACGACCAGGAGCGCGTCGTGGGCGTCGAGGGTGGCGGCAACGGACCCGGGGGAGATCGCGTCGTGCTCGGGGACCTCGTCGGTGATGTGCCCGAGCCGGGTACGTATGGCTCGCCCGAGCGCGACGCTGTCCACGGCGTCGGACTCCGCGACGTCGACCCAGACCACGACCCGGCCGGCGCGGAGCTGCTGGTGGGACCAGAAGGCGACTGCCGTACGCCGACCGGCCCCACGCGGTGCACGCAGCAACACCAGCCGGGCGGCGTTCGTGGACAGCGCCTGGTCGAGGGCGCGCTCAAGATGGGGCCTACGATGCGCGCCGGGTGGGAGCGCGGGCAGGAGCCTCTCGGCGCGCAGGAGCGACCCTTGCAGGGCCGCGCCGCTCACTCGACAGGGCGGGCGGTTCTCCACTAGGCGGCTCGGGGCGGACGATGTGGCGGAGCAGTGCTCGCGCGCTTCCAGATCAGTGCTTCGATCACACTCGTGTAGGACGCGGCACCCTTCCCAACGTGTCGGGTGACCTGTGTCACACCACGGTCCGTGCCGTGTACCGGCCCACGCGTCGTCGCTCACCGCGCGGGAAGCCGTCGCACCCCTGCTCACGTGCCGGCGGGGGGAGGGAAGCCAGATCCAGGAACAACCTCCCCGGACATCACACCTAGGGCAGGATCGTGGGCACGAGGCCGCCGTCCACGCCGAGCGCTCGCCCCGTGGTGGCGGAGGAGTAGCCCGACGCGAGGTAGGTCACCAGGTGCGCGATCTCTTCCGGCCGGATCAACCGCCCGATGAGCGATCCGGCGACGCGGCCGTCCTCGATGAACTGGGCTTCCTGCTCCTCGCGGCTGAGTCCCGGATAGATGTCGTCCCACATGGCCAGGACGCCGTCGCTCATCGTCGGGCCCGCGAGCACGCTGTTCACCGTCACGCCTGTGCCGGCGAGGGCCTGCGCGTAGCCGCGCGCCACCGCGAGCTGCGCGGTCTTCGTCGTGCCGTAGTGCACCATGTTGGTCGGTGGTTGAACACCCGCCTCGCTGGAGATGAACACGACCCTTCCGTGACCGCGCGACGCCATCCCGCGCGCGTAGTGCCTGGTGAGCCGGATCCCTGAGAGTACGTTGATCTCGAAGATCTCCCGCCACCCGGCGTCGTCGATGTCGAACACCGGGCGTGCCGGGAAGACGCCGGTGTTGTTGACGAGGATGTCGACCTCGGGCAGTTCCCTGACGAGGTGCTCAGCGCCCTCAGCGGTGCCGACGTCGGCGACGATCCCCGTTCCGCCGAGCTCCTGCGCGACGGACCTGACCCGCTCCGCGTCGCGGCCGTTGATCACGACGTCCGCTCCCGCTCGGGAGAGTGAGGTCGCGATCGCGCGGCCGATGCCGGCACTGGAACCGGTCACGAGTGCTACCCGTCCGGTCAGATCGATCTGCATCTGCGTTCCCCTTCGAGCCGCGGGAGAGGTGAGGACTGCGGTTGCCGCCGTACCGGCCGGAAGTCCATCGTGACAGCGGTCCTCAGAGGCCGCCTCCGCGTAGCGCACGGACGGTCTCGGAACGTCACCGGTGACCAGCGGTACGACCTGTTCCTGATCGAGTCCGCGACCGTCGACGTCGTGCGGGACGGCCACGGCCACCGCCACCAGAGACGGAAGGCCGACGAGATGGACCAGGCTGTCGGCCTGATCCGGAAGGCCGGTGCGGCGCTCCGCGTGCTCGCACGCGAGTTCGACGAGGTCGAGCGGGACCGCATCGATCACCTGCTGGACGACGACTACCTCGGGACGTTCGACTTCTTGTTCGACCACCGGTTCAACAACCGGACCTTCATGGACCGGATCGACGGCGCCGTCGACCGGGTGCACGAGACTCTCGGGATCGTCGAGCAGACGGACCAGAGAACCGGACGGCGGACGGCTGAGCTCGACGCGCAGCTCGCGGACCTCGGCCGGCGCCGGGAGCGGCTGCTCATGAGCCTCTGATTCCGGTGGCCGTTGCCGGTCACCAGACCCGTGTCACGACCTGTTGCCAGGCTGGTGGCCGCTGGCGAGCTCGTGGGCCTCGGCGGCGAGCTCGGGCCAGTCCTCGGGGTCCGAGATCGTCACCCAGTCGGCGCCGGGGTCGTGCCTGAGGAGCTCCGCGATCCCACGCTTGATCAGATCGTCCGCGCGGCCGGCGGGCAGACGGACGGCGAGCGAGCTGCCCGCAAGGAACGCGAACGCTGTCTGATGGACCACGAGGGCTCCTTCACGCACGGTGACGTCGCGGTCGGGGTCCTGTTCGAGGGCGGTTCTGAGAGCTTCGTATCGGGCGTCCATGGTCATCGTGCTGTCTCCTGTCGTGCGCCTAGGGTGGTCTGACGGCCATCTGGTCGATCCTATGGCTCGACCTCCGAGCCGTCCGGGGTCGGCCTTCGCCAGGACTGGCCGATGCCGGCCACCAGCCAGCGGCAGCGCCGACGATGCAGGTGCGGGCCGTCGGCCGCGCCAGCGGACGCTCGTCGGCGACTGCCCGTCCGCAAGGCTCGCACCGGCCGTGGCTTCTCCGGCCGCGGCCGGGTGCCGCCCCTGGCTACGCGCCCGCCCGGCGCAGACGTTCGGCAGCCTGCACCCTGAACGCGTCGCGGGAGGCGACGCCGCCCAGTCCCTCCTGGAGGTTGTAGGCGGCCATCCAGAGGCCGGCCGCCCAGGCGACCTCCTGCTCCTGGGAGCCGAACGGACGACCCCGGGCGTCCTGGTAGGCCGCCAAGAACGCCTCGGAGCTCTCGATCGGGGCCAGCACGGGCGGCCCGTCGCTGGCGAAGGCCCCGCTCGCCGCTCCCACCAGCGCCGCCTCCGGTTGCCACGCGAGACTGTCCCAGTCGTGCACCGTCCGCACCTGCCGGCCGACCCACCGGAGGTTCTGCGCCTCGAAGTCGGCGTGGCCGAGCACGGACGGCAGGTCGGCGGCGAGCAACCGCCGTCTGGCCCGCTCGGCGGCGTCGACGTCGGACGCGCGCAGGGCCCCGTCGGCCCGGCCACCGGGTTGGTCGTGCGTGGGGCCGTCGGTCGCGGGCCATACCCCGCCGTCGGTGTGGTCCCAGCGCACCCACGGCGGATTGGGCAGCGGCGGCGGGACGGTCACGTCCGCCAGCTCGGCCATGAGCCAGGCGAACAGGCGCGCGCAGCGCACGGCGATCTCCGGCGACGTCCCGTGCAGGATCTCGCCGTCGGGCCGGAACTCCTCGGCGTGCACGGCCAGCGAACCCACGCGGGTCGCCGGCGTGAGCGGCCGGGCGCACGGGAAGCCGCGCTCGGACATCCGGGCCTGCGCCGCGACACAGGACGCGGCGCGGCCGTCGTCGGGACGCGCCTTGACCACCACGTCCGTGCCGTCGCGCAGGCGGAGACCGAGCACCGTCGAGACCTGGTGCACCCGCAGGAGCACACCGTCGGGCGTGCTTCCGAGCTGATCCGCGCACCATCGCGGCAGCCAGTCCGGGAGGTCGGTCGTCGGCACACGACGACTCTCCCATGGGCGTCCGTGTGTACGCACGGACGTCGTGGTGACGACGGCAGGGCACGTCTACGTGCCCTGCCGGCTCCCGGTGCCGACGGGCAGGCCCAGCGTCGACAGCCAGACGTGGGCCAGGGTGGCGGCGGTCTCGTCCACCAGGCCCCCCGTGACGGCCGCCTGGTAGAAGGCCCGTTCGGTCATCCAGACCAGCGCGGCGACGACGGCGGCGGCGTCGTGCGGCCCCGGGCCGTGCGGCACGCCGGCGCGCTCGGCGACACCGCGCATCGTGTCCGCGAGCGCGACGACCGTGGACCGCCACAGCTGCTCGACCGCGGGAACCGACGGCGAGAGCTCCACCGCGGCCCGCATGACGGTCCCGTGCTCGCGCCACATCCGGGCGGTCCACGCGATCCCCTGGCGCACCGCGTCCTCGGGGGCCACGCCGTCGTCGGTACCGTCGATCTCGGCGCGGAGCCGGGTGACCGTCCGCTCGACCAGGGCGGCGAGGACCTCGTTCTTGGAGCCGAAGTAGAAGTACAGGGCCCCGCGGGTGATCCCGGCCGCCTGAGCGATGGTCGCCACGGTCATGGCGTCGTACCCGTCGGCGGCCAGCTGCCGCTCGGCCGCGTCGAGGATCGCCCGCTCGCGGAGGTCGCCCTTGGTCGGTGTCGCGCGCCGTCGACGTCCGCGCGCCCCTTCTTCGTCGTCCACCCCGTCACCCTACCCGCCGTCGAACATAATTGACACTGTGTCGACTATTGTCGGCGCGATGTAGACTCGTCGTCATGACAGACAACCACAGCACGAAGATCTTCATCGTCACCGGCGCGAGCTCCGGGCTCGGCCGGGCGATGGCGCAGGCGGCGCTCGACGCCGGTCACACCGTCGTGGGAACCGTCCGCAGGCAGGCCGACGCCGAGGCGTTCGAGGCCCTGGCTCCGGGCCGATCGGTCGCCCGCACCCTCGACGTCACGGACGACGACGCGGTCTTGCGGACCGTCGACGAGATCGAGGACGCGGTCGGACCGGTCGACGTCGCCATCGCCAACGCCGGGTACGGGCACGAGGGGATCTTCGAGGAGTCGACGATGGCCGACCTGCGCCGGCAGTTCGAGGTGAACGTCTACGGCACGGTCGCGTTCGTCAAGGCCGTCCTGCCGCACATGCGCGAGCGCCGCCGCGGGCACATCCTCGGCGTCACGTCGATGGCCGGACTGATCACCGTTCCCGGCACGTCCTTCTACCAGGGCAGCAAGTACGCCGTCGAGGGCATCCTGGAGACCGTCGGCAAGGAGGTCGCGCCCTTCGGGATCCACGTGACCGCCGTCGCGCCGGGATCGTTCCGCACCGACTGGGCGGGCCGTTCCATGGTCCGCGCGGAGCGTTCCGTCCCGGACTACGACCAGGTCATGACGCCGGTCCGGGAGCGCCGGCTGGCGGCGGACGGCCGCCAGCTCGGCAACCCGCGGGCCGCCGGCGAGGCGGTCCTGAAGATCGTCGGCGTCCCGAACCCGCCCGCCCACCTGGTGCTGGGCTCCGACGCGCTGCGCCTGGTCGCCAACGGTCGCGCCGCCGTCGACCAGGAGATCCAGCAGTGGGCGGAGTTGTCCCGCACCACGGACTTCCCGGACGGCGCACAGCTTCCCGGCTGACGGCGGGGGACGGGACTTCGGGGTAACGGCAGGGCCTCCCACCGCGGCCGGGTCGTACGTAGCGTGGAGGTCATGACGAGCTCCATCCCCACCCTGAACCTGAACAACGGCGTGGCGCTGCCCGCCCTGGGGTACGGCGTCTTCCAGACCCCGCCCGACGAGACGGTCGCGGCTGTCGAGGCCGCGTTGAGCGTCGGCTACCGGCACGTCGACACGGCTGCGGCCTACGGCAACGAGCGTGAGGTCGGCGAGGCGATCCGTCGCTCCGGCGTCGACCGGTCCGAGATCTTCGTCGAGACGAAGGTCTGGATCAGCGACTACGGGTACGACGCCACGCTGCACGCGTTCGACAAGAGCGCGGGCAAGCTCGGCGTCGAGACGATCGACCTGCTGATCCTGCACCAGGCGCTGCCGAGCCGGTTCGACCTGACGATCGAGGCCTACCGCGCGCTGGAGACCCTGCTGGCCGACGGGAAGGTGCGCGCGATCGGTGTCAGCAACTTCATGCCGGACCACCTGGAGCGGCTCGGCGAGGCGACCACGGTGGTGCCGGCCGTGAACCAGGTGGAGGTGCACCCCTACTTCCGGCAGCCCGAGGTGCTCGCCGCGGACGCTGCCGCCGGGATCCTCACCCAGGCGTGGTCGCCCATCGGCGGCATCACGTTCTACCGCGACGCCGGCCACACCAGCACGCTGGAGGACGCCACGATCGTCGGCATCGCGAAGACCCACGACAAGACGCCGGCCCAGGTGATGCTGCGCTGGCACCTGCAGCAGGGCCGCTCCGCCATCCCCAAGTCGGTCACGCCGCACCGCATCGCGGAGAACTTCGACGTGTTCGACTTCGAGCTGTCCGGCACGGAGCTGGCCGCGATCGACGCCCTGGACACCGGACGCCGCGGTGGTCCCGAGCCCGCCGACGTCACGCTGGAGACCTTCGGCCGCGAGATCCCGGAAGCCTGACCGGTATGTGCCCTATGTTTCTCGCGTGACGACCCCATCAGCCCTGCACGAGCTCTGGCACGACCCCGAGTTCTGGGCGCGGTACACCTTCGCCCATGAGGACGGCCCGGGCGCGGACCGGCTCGGTGCCCTCCAGGATCTGCTGGACGAGCACGATGACCTTGACGACGACGTCGACGACGAGGACGACACGTCGCTCGACGTGGCCTTCGAGGTCGACGCCGGCCACCACGTCGTGCTGAGCATCGACGTCTCCATCGACCTCCACAGCCTCGGCGTCACCACGCCCGGCACCACCGAGCCGGCCGAGCTCGGCTGGGACGACCTCGCGCACTGGCACCCGTACGCGCTGCGCTGGTCGGAGCTCGACCTGATCTGCCGGGCGATCGCCGCGAGGAACCCCGAGCTGCCCCCGGGCGCGGCGCTGGCCCTGCTGTGCCGCTTCGCCGCCGTCTTCGACGACGACGACGTGGACCAGGCCCTCGCCGCCGTCGACGAGGCGTACGCCGCGCTGCGCCCCGCGGACTGGGCGGGCTACTGGCCGCGCGGCACCGACTGGCTCGAACGCGCCGACTTCCGCGGCGAGAACGTCACGTGGCAGCGCGACGAGGCCGGCAACCTGTGGACCGGCGAGCGTGACGTCGACGCCGAACCCTTCTACAGCACCCGGATCGGGCCGGACACCGGCGCGGGCGACGGCTTTCCCCACGCCCAGCTCCGGGCCGTGCTGGACGCCGCGACGGCGACGCTCGCCCGGTCGGTGACGTCTGGCTAGCCCGCGGAATCCGCCTGGCCCGCGGCGGCGCAGGTGATGCAGGTGCGGGCCGTCGGTCGCGCCAGCAGGCGCTCGTGGGCGATGGCTCGTCCGCAGCGCTCGCAGCGGCCGTAGGTGCCGGCGGCGATCCGCGTGAGCGCGGTGTCGATGTCGGCCAGGTGCTCCGTCGCCGTGGCCAGCAGCGTGCTCGCCTGCGAGCGCTCGAAGGCGATCGTGGACCCCTCGGGATCGTGCTCGTCGTCGGACGCGGAGAGCTGTGTCGCCTCCACCATCGAGGCGATGCTCCCGGTCAGGGAGGCGATCAGCTCGGACGTGCGCTCGCGGTCGGCGACCAGCAGCCCGCGCACCTCGGTGATCGGATCCATCGCCCTGCCGCCCTCTCCTCCCGACGAGCCCTGCTCATGATGGGCCCTTCTCATGTTGGACCCTGCTCACGATGATGCGGGCGGCGCGAACGGTCCGTCCAGCGCCGCCCACTGCAGGAGCAGGATGGTCTTGCCGTCGACGATGCGGCCGTCGCGAGCCATGGCGAGGGCCTCCGCGAAGGGCACCTCCAGGACCTCGATGTCCTCACCGTCCTCCTCGAGCCCTCCGCCGGCCCCGGTCCGGTCGGCCGGGGTGTAGGGGGCGGCGTAGTGGTGGAGGCGTTCGGTGACGGAACCGGGGCTCATGTAGGCGTCGAGGACGTGGGTCAGCTCCCCGAGCGTGACGCCGAGCTCCTCCGCGCTCTCCCGGCGGATCGCGGTGTCGGGGTCGTCGGCGTCGAGCAGTCCGGCGGCCGCCTCGACGAGCATGCCGTCGGGGTGCCCGTTGACGTAGGCCGGGTAGCGGAACTGACGGGTCAGCAGCACGCAGCCGCGTGCGACGTCGTAGGGCAGGACGACGGCGCCGTTGCCGCGATCGTACGTCTCGCGCTGCTGGGACTCCCACCGCCCGTCGCGGCGCCGGTAGTCGAACGTGGTGCGCCGCAGGACGTGCCAGCCCCGGGAGGTGAGCTCGACGTCGCGGACCACGACGCCGGGGTTGCGGTCCAGGCCGCGCCCGGCCTGGTCGAGGCCCGTGCGACCCCGGTGGTCGGGCACGTCGACGCCGGGGCGGTTCGTCACGTGCAGGGGCTGAGGCTTGTCGGTCACGAGTGCTACCGTACATGCAGAAACGTGCAACAACGGGAGAGAATGCGGATGCTGGCTGCCGAACGTCGAGATCACCTGCTCGGACTGCTGGCCCGCGACGGCAAGGTGGTGGCCAAGGACGTGGCCGCCGACCTGGGGATCTCCGAGGACAGCGTGCGACGCGACCTGCGGGACCTGGCCGCCGAGGGCCTCGTCCAGCGTGTCTACGGCGGCGCGCTCCCGGTCTCGCCGGCAGTCGTCGACTACGCGACCCGGCAGTCCGTCGCTCCCGACGGCAAGCGTGCGGTCGCCTCGGTCGCCGCCGGCCTGGTGCGTCCGGGCGGGGCGGTGATCCTCGACGGCGGCACCACGGCGCTCGCCGTCGCCAGGGCGCTCCCGCCGGACCTGGGATGCACCGTGATCACGCACAGCCCGACCATCGCGGTGGCCCTGCTCGACCACCCGGGCGCGGAGATCTTCCTGCTCGGCGGCCGGGTCTTCAAGCACTCGGCGGTCGCCTACGGCGCGGCCGCCGTCGAGGCGGCGCAGAACGTCTCCGCGGACCTCTGCCTGCTCGGCGTCACGGGGGTGCATCCCGAGGCGGGCCTGACCACGGGGGACGCGGAGGAGGCGGCGATGAAGCGTGCTCTGTCGGCGCGGGCCGCGGAGACCTACGTCCTCGCCTCGTCGGAGAAGATCGGGACGGCCTCGCGGTTCCGGGTGCTGCCCTGGGAGCGGGTCACCGGGGTGATCACCGACGCCGACCCGCACGACGCGGTCGTCCGGCAGGTCCAGGAGCTGGGCGTGGAGGTCCTGACCGCCGGTTGAGACCTCGGGCGACCGCGCCGACGGGAGGTCGGCGCGGTCGCCTCTGCGTCAGACGGTGACGAGCACCTTGAGCGCCTCGCGCGCGTCCATCGCCGCGTACCCCGCGGGCACCTCGTCGATCGAGAGGGTGCGGTCGAACACCCTGCCTGGCTCGATGGTGCCGTCGAGGACGAGCGGGACGGCCTGCTCGATGTAGGCGCGGACCGGGGCGGGCCCGCCGGTCAGCGTGATGTTCTTGCCGAACAGCGAGCCGAAGCCGACCGGCGCGTCCTCGTACTGCGGCACGCCGACGCGGGAGATGACGCCGCCGGCCCGCACGACCCCCACGGACTGCGTGTAGGCGGGCATGTGGCCCACGGCCTCCAGCACGACGTGGGAGCCCTCGCCGCCGGTCAGGTCGACGACCTGCTGGATGCCCTCCTCGCCGCGCTCGGCGACGACGTCGGTCGCGCCCCACTCCCGGCCCAGGTCGGTACGCGCCTGGTGGCGGCCCATGAGGATGATGCGCTCGGCGCCGAGCTGCTTCGCGGCGAGCACCGCGGAGAGGCCCACGGCGCCGTCCCCGATCACGGTGACCGTCTGGCCCGGCCGGACGCGTGCCATGAACGCGGCGTGGTAGCCGGTGAGGTAGACGTCCGAGAGCGTCAGCAGCGAGGGCAGGACCGCCTCGTCCTTCTCGGTCACGCCGGGCACGGGCACGAGGCTGCCGTCGGCGAGCGGGATGCGGGCGAGCTCGGCCTGCAGGCCGGGGGTCTGCGGGGTCGCGTAGAAGCCGCCGTGCGGGCAGGCGGTCTGGAAGCCGTCCCGGCAGATCGGGCAGGTGTTGTCCGCGAACGCGAACGGCGCGATCACGAGGTCGCCCGGGCGGACGGCGGTGACGGCGGAGCCGACCTCCTCGACGACGGCGAGCAGCTCGTGCCCCATGGTCTGGCCGTGCTCGGTGCCCGGCATCGAGTGGTAGGGGTGCAGGTCGGAGCCGCAGATGCAGGTGCGCACGGTGCGCACGACGGCGTCGGTGGGCAGCCGGACGGTCGGGTCGGCGACGGCTTCGACGCGGACGTCGCCCGCGCCGTACATGACGGTGGCCTTCATGGTGTGTGGTCCCTCGGTCGGTGCGGTGTCCTGTTCAGTCTTGGCGGTGGTGCGGGGGAGAGGGAGTCCCTGGCGTGGGGTGTACCGACAGGGCACCCCGCGCCCCGGGCGTCCGACCTAGCCTGGAGGCATGGACAACCGAGCAGAGGTCCGTGAGTTCCTCATGACCCGTCGCGCCCGGCTCACGCCCCAGGAGGCGGGGCTGCCCGCGGGCACGCACCGCCGGGTGGCGGGCCTGCGCCGCGGCGAGGTCGCCGGGCTCGCCGGCGTCAGCGTCGAGTACTACGCGAAGCTGGAGCGCGGCGCGCTGGGCGGCGCGTCGGCGGCGGTCCTGGACTCCTTGTCCCGCGCCCTGCGCCTCGACGACGCCGAGCACGCCCACCTGCTCGACCTCGCCCGCGCGGCCGACGGCATCCCGTCCTCGGGGCGCGGCCGCCGTCGGGCCTCCCGCCCCGGAGCGCCCCGGACGAGCCTGCAGTGGACGCTCGACTCCATCACGGACTCCGTCGCGGTCGTCCGCGACCAGCGGCAGGACCTCGTCGCGGTCAACGCCCTCGGGCGCGCCTTCTACTCGCCCCTGATCGGGGACGGCGGCCGGACGCCGAACTTCGCGCGCTTCCAGTTCCTGGACCCCACGTCCCGCGAGTTCTACCCGGACTGGGACCTCTTCGCCGGGATGTGCGTGGCGATCATCCGCGCCGAGGCCGGCCGCGACCCGCACGACAAGGGCATCCAGGACCTCGTCGGCGAGCTCTCGACGCGCAGCGAGACGTTCCGCACGCTGTGGGCCGAGCACGACGTGCGCACGCACGGCGCCGGCACCAAGCGGTTCCGGCACCCCGTCGTCGGCGACCTGACCCTGGTCTACGAGGAGCTCGCCCTCACGGCCGAGCCGGGCCAGGTGATGCTCGTCTACAGCGCCGAGCCCGGATCGCCGTCGGCCGAGGGCCTGCGTCTGCTCGCGTCCTGGTCCGCCGCGGAGCCGCGGCCGACGGCGGCGTCGTAGCCCGGCTGTCCCGCCGCCCCGCGGGTCGGCTCAGAGCGGGGTGCCGGTCTCCTGCGCCAGCGCCGCCAGGAGCCGGTCCTGGAACGCCACGTCGAGGGCCGCGCCGTGCGGCTGCTGCCGTTCCTGGTGGTACCAGTAGCCGCCGGTCGTCAGCGCCTCCGGGTCGTCGCTGGTGACGAGCCACTCCTGGGTGCGGTGCCCCAGCTCGAGGTCGTCCGGGGCGCCGGCCCCGCCCATCCGGGTGGGCACCCACCCGGGGTCGACGGCGTTGCTCAGCACCCCGGGGCGCAGGCGCGCGACGGCGGCCGCGAGGGCCGTGACGAAGAGCTTGCTGTCGCCGTACGAGCCCGGCGCCCGCCCCTGCCAGTCGACGCCGTCGAGCACCGGGCGGCCGCTGTAGTGCGAGCCGCTGCTCAGGTAGACCAGGCGGCGAGGCCGGGGCAGCAGGGCCGTGAGCAGGTACGGGGCGACGACGTTGACCGGCATGACGGCCCGTCCGCTCCACACGCCGGCGTTGTGGATCACCGCGTCCAGCGGGGCGTCGTCGGCCAGCGCACCGGCGAGGCCGCGGACGTCGTCGCGCTCGGCGAGGTCGCCGACCACCAGCCGGGCGCCGCGGTCGACCAGCGGCCGCAGGGTCTCGGCGCGGCCGGGGTTCCGGGCGTGCACGACCACGTCGTGGCCCTGGGCCAGGAGAGCGTCGGCCGCGAGGCGGCCCAGGCCGTCGGCGGAACCCGTCACGAGAATGCGGCTCATAGGTAGATCATCCATCGCCTCGGTCCGGCCGGTCCCGTGATCCGGTGTCACGATGGGCTGGTGAGCGATACGCGAGACCTACCGGTCCTGGTGGGTGTGGACGGCTCGGACTCGGCGACACGGGCCGTGCGGTGGGCGGCGCGCGAGGCCGCCCGGCGTGGTGCGCCGCTGGTCCTCGTCAGCGTGTGGACGCCGGTGCCCCCGGGCGTCCCGCACGCCGCGACGCTCGGGCCGTACGAGGACGGGCTGATCGAGCAGGGACGCCAGTGGCTCGCCGACGCCGCCGCGGCGGCCGCGCAGGAGGCGCCCGACGTCCCGGCCGGCACGAGGCTGGCCAGCGGGTCGGTGGCAGGCCAGCTCGTGGGCAGGTCGGCGGCTGCGGGCCTGGTGGTGCTCGGCTCGCGCGGGCTCGGCGGGTTCACCGGGCTGCTGGTGGGCTCGATCGCGGTGGCCGTGGCCACGCACGGGCACTGCCCGGTCGTGGTGGTGCGCGGCACACCCGCCCAGGAGGGCCCGGTGGTGGTCGGCGTCGACGGTTCGCCCACGAGCCAGGCGGCGATCCGCTTCGCCTTCGACGCAGCCGCCCTCCGCGACGCGCCCCTCGTCGCGGTGCACGCGTGGCGGGACGCGTCGGCCGCGGCCAGGCACGGGGTGCAGGACCAGCGCGTGCAGGAGCACGGCGCCGAGGCCCTGGAGCGCTGGCTGGCCGACGCCAGGGCGGACCACCCGGAGGTGCGCGTCGAGCGGGTCGTGGCCCCGGACGGCCCGACCGCATCCCTCCTCGACCGGGCCGAGGGCGCCCGGCTCGTGGTGGTGGGCTCCCGCGGGCGCGGGGGCTTTCGCGGCCTGCTGCTGGGATCCACCAGCCAGGCCCTGATCTACCACGCGCCCTGCCCGGTGGCGGTCGTGCCGCCGGCAGAGTGACGGGCGCCACGTCCCGGGTTGCGGCCATGGCTTGACGCGGGTGTCCGAAGGATTAAGTTAGGTCAGGCAAACCTAAGTCGCACCACCACGCCGTCCGGTCCGGGCGGCGTTCCTTTCGCCTGCACGAGGAGCCTTCCGCATGCCCTCACACCTGCCCGCAGTGACGCAGCCAGTGCCCACCGCACCCTCGGGTTCGAGCCACGACACGACCGCGCTGTTGCGCGGGGCCACCGCGAGCACCTATGCGGACACCGTCCGCGCGGTCGCCGACGACATCGCAGCACGGCTCACCTCCGTCACCCAGCCGTTCTCGGGCGCCAGCCGCTCCGAGCTGCAGGGTCTCGTGGACGCCGTCGACCTGGACGGCCCGCCGTCGGGCACGCGGGCGGCGCTGCGCGAGGCCGCGGACCTGTACGCGAAGCATGCGATCTGGTTCCACGAACCCACCTACGCCGCGCACCTGAACTGCCCGGTCGCGCTGCCCGCCGTGGGCGCGGAGACGATGCTCGCCGCGATCAACACCTCGGTCGACACCTACGACCAGTCCACGGTCGCCACGCTCATGGAGCGGCGCCTGGTCGAGTGGACGGCGGGCCGGATCGGCTTCCCGGTCGACGGCGAGATCGGCGGCGACGGCGCGGAGGTGCACCAGGGCGCCGACGGCATCTTCACCTCGGGCGGCACCCAGTCCAACTTCCAGGCGCTGTTCCTGGCCCGGGAGCGCGCCCGCCGCGACGGCGTCCGCCTGGAGTCCATGCGGATCCTCGCCACGGCGGCGAGCCACTTCAGCGTCGCCAAGTCCGCCCTGCTGCTGGGCCTGCCGCACGACGCCGTGGTCGAGGTGGGCACCGACGCCGACGGCCGGATGAGCCTGGACGCCCTCGGCCAGACCCTCGTCGACATCGAGCGCACGGGCGACACGGTGGTCGCCGTCGTCGCGACCGCCGGTACCACCGACCGCGGCCGTATCGACCCCCTGGTCCCCATCGCCGACCTGTGCGACGCCGTCGGTACCTGGCTGCACGTCGACGCCGCCTACGGCTGCGGCCTGCTGGTCAGCCCGACGCGCCGGCACCTGCTCGACGGCATCGAGCGGGCCCGCAGCGTCACCGTCGACTTCCACAAGTCGTTCTTCCAGCCCGTCTCGTCCAGCGCGCTCATCGTGCGCGAGCGGCCCGACCTCGCCCCCGTGGCGTGGCACGCCGACTACCTCAACCCCCAGGAGAACGCGGAGCCGAACCAGGTCGACAAGTCCCTGCAGACCACGCGCCGCTTCGACGCCCTCAAGCTCTGGGTCACGCTGCGCGCGCTCGGGGCGGACGGCGTCGGCGCGATGGTGGACGCCGTCTGCGACCTCGCCGCCGCCGTGCACCAGGACCTCGCCGACGACACCGACTTCCGCCTCGTGGGGACCACCGACCTGTCCACGGTCCTGTTCCGCTACGAGCCCGACGGTCTCGACCCCGAGCGCGCCGACGCGCTCGTGCCCCAGGTGCGGCGCGTCCTGTTCGACTCGGGCCGCACCCTGGTCGCGAAGACCGTCATCGACGGCCGCCCCTGCCTCAAGCTCACCCTGCTCAACCCCGACGCAACGCTCGCCGACATCCGCGGTGTGCTGGAGCTGGTCCGCTCCGCCGCCCACGGGCTGCTCGCGGGCGAGGCGCTCGCGGACACGGAGGAGCCGCCGTGCCGGGACGTGCACCCGCGGCTGGCGCGCGGCGAGGGGGAGACGCGATGAGCACCGACCAGACGGGTACCCGACAGATGAAGGTCCACGACCTGCTCGGCATCGGCATCGGCCCGTTCGACCTGGGCCTCGCGGCGCTCGCCCAGCCCCTGGACGACGTCGACGCCGTCTTCCTGGACCAGCGCGACGGCTTCTCCTGGCACGCGGGCATGCTCATCGAGGGCACCACGCTGCAGGTCCCGTTCCTGGCCGACCTGGTGACGATGGCCGACCCGACGTCGCCCTACTCGTTCCTGGCATGGCTCAAGACGACGGGGCGGCTGTACCCGTTCTACATCCGCGAGTCGTTCTACCCGCTGCGCGCCGAGTACGACCAGTACTGCCGCTGGGTGGCCGAGCAGCTCCCGACGCTGCGCTGGGGGCGGCGAGTCACCGCCGTCGTCCGGGTGGCGGACCCGGCGCCGTCGTCCGGCGAGGGCGGCTACCTGTTCGAGGTGACCGCCGAGACCGCCCACGGCGTCGAGAAATACTGTGCCAAGCACCTCGTGCTGGGCACCGGCACCCAGCCGCGGCTGCCCGCCTTCCTTGCTGCCCTGGAGGACGGTCCCGGCGGCGCGGCCGGCCCCGTGGTGCACACCAGCGACTACCTGCCGCGCCGCGCGGAGCTCGCCGCGGCCGGCTCGGTCACGGTGGTCGGCAGCGGACAGTCCGCGGCGGAGGTGTACCGCGACCTGCTGGAGGGCTGCGGCACCGGGCCGGGGGAGCACCGGGTGGACTGGGTGACCCGCTCGCCGCGGTTCTTCCCCATGGAGTACACGAAGCTGACGCTCGAGATGACGTCGCCCGAGTACACCGACCACTACGTGTCGCTCCCGATCGAGCAGCGCGACGTGCTGGGGCGCGAGCAGCGCAACCTCTACAAGGGCATCAGCGGGGACCTGATCGACGACATCTACGACACCCTGTACCGCAAGTCGGCCCTGGGCGCGGAGGTGCCGACCACGCTGCTGTCCGACACGGAGGTGGTCGCGGCGCGGTTCGACCCTGCTGGCTCGGACCCTGCTGGCTCGGACCCTGACGGTGCGGACGGGGCGGGCGAGTACGTGCTGACCCTGCGCCACGCCCAGCTCGGCACGACGGCGGAGCACCGCACCCGCGCGATCGTCGCCGCCACGGGCTATGCCGCCTCCGTACCCGCGTTCCTGGCCCCCGGCCTGGTCAACCTCGACGCGCGCGGCCGTTACGCAGTGCGCCGCGACTACACCGTGGACGACGACGGGCGGATCCACGTGGTCAACGGCGAGGAGCACACCCATGGTGTGACGGCGCCCGACCTCGGGTTCGGCGCCTGGCGCAACTCCGTGATCCTCGCGAACGTCACGGGCCGCGAGCCGTACCCGATCGAGCGCCGCATCGCCTTCCAGCAGTTCGGCCTGCCCGACGGCGGGGACGGGCCGGGACGGGGCAGCACGCAACCGGCCGAGCACCTGACCGACAACGAGATGGAGGCCGCCCGGTGAGCGCCCCGACGACGGTCCACACGTTCGCGACCCCGACCCGCCTCGGCGGGGTGACGCTCGAACCCGTCGACCCGGTGCGCGACGCCGAGCTGGTGCAGCGCTGGCTGGCGCACCCGGCGTCGTCGTTCTGGCAGATGAGCGAGCTGCACGTCGACGACGTGCGCGAGTACCTGGCCGGCATCCAGGGCCGGCCCGGCGAGGACGCCTGGCTCGGCCGCCTCGACGGTGAGCCGGTGTTCCTCACCGAGACGTACGACCCGCGCGTGCTGCTCGACGGCGTCCACGACACCCAGCCGGGCGACCTCGGCATGCACCTGCTGGTCGCCCCGCCCGCGACCCCGCGGCACGGGCTGACCGACGCCGTGATGACGGCGGTCATGCGGTTCTGCCTGTCGGCTACGGGCGCGGGGGCAGGAGCCGGCCGGGGCGCCGTCCGTGTCGTCGTCGAGCCCGACGTCGGCAACCGGAAGATCGCCGCCAAGAACGCCGCCGCCGGGTTCCGTGTGCTGCGCGAGGTGGACCTCGGCCGCGGCGCGCACGCCAAGCGCGCCGCCCTGAGCGTCGCGACCCGCGCCGACTTCGCGGCGTCCGCCCTCGGGGACGGGTTCGCGCCCGGCGGCGACCCCGCGACCCACCGGCCCGACCCGATGATCGCCACACACCTGAGCGCACCGCTCATGGAGCACGCCCACCGGCACCTGGCGGCCAAGGCCCTGGCGGAGCTCGCCCACGAGCGGCTCTTCGCGCCGGAGCCCGACGACGCCCCGGACGACAGCACGGACGGGAACAGCGCCGACGGGAACAGCGCCGACGGCGCCTACCGCCTCGATCTCGACGGCGTCACCTACCGGTTCACCGCCCGCCGCTACGCCCTGGAGCACTGGGTCATCGACCCGGCGTCCATCCGCCGCACGGCCGACGCCGGGGTGCGCGGCGCCGTCGTCCTGCCCGTGGACGCGCTGGAGCTGATCGCGGAGCTGCAGCCGCTGCTCCAGGTGCCCGACGCCCTGCTCGCGACCTACCTCGAGGAGCTGTCCGCCACCCTGGCCAGCGCGGCCGCGAAGCGGGAGCGCGAGCTCGACGGCACCACGCCCTCGGTGCGCGGGCTGCTGGACGCGGCCCGGACGGCGTCCGGCGCGCACGCCACCGCCGAGGCGTTCCAGCAGGTCGAGGCCGCGATGTCCGAGGGGCACCCCAGCTTCGTCGCGAACAACGGCCGCATCGGCTTCTCCCTGCGGGACTACCGCGCCTACGCGCCCGAGCGCGGGGAGCGGCTGCGCATGCTGTGGCTCGCCGCGCGCCGGGAGCACACCCACCTCGCGCTCGCGGCCGACCAGACCGAGGCGGGCCACTACGGCAGCCCCGGCACCCCGGGCGAGCTGTCCGACGCCGAGCGCGCCGCCTTCGCCGACCGCCTCGCCGCCCGTGGCCTCGACCCCGCCGACTACCTCTACCTGCCCGTGCACCCCTGGCAGTGGGAGCACCGCGTGGCCGTCACCTTCGCGGCGGACGTCGCGCGCGGCGACCTGGTGCCGCTCGGCCCCGGCTCGGACGAGTACCAGGCCCAGCAGTCGATCCGCACCATGTTCAACCGCACCCGCCCGCAGCGGCACTACGTCAAGGTGGCGCTCGCGATCCAGAACATGGGGTTCCTGCGCGGCCTGTCCCCGGCCTACATGCGCGCCACCCCGGCGATCAACGACTGGGTCGCGGACCTGGTGGGCGGCGACGAGACCCTGCGCCGCGCCGGGTTCGGCGTCCTGCGCGAGCTGGCCTCCGTCGGGTACACGGGCGACGTCTACCACCGCACGCCCCAGCCCAACCCGCACCGCAAGATGCTCGCCGCCCTGTGGCGCGAGTCGCCCGTGCCGCGGCTGGCGGACGGCGAGCGCCTGGTGACCATGGCGAGCCTGCTGCACCGCGACGCGAGCGGGGCGTCGTTCGCCACGGGCCTGGTCCGCGAGTCCGGCGTCGCGCCCGAGCAGTGGCTGCGCGCCTACCTCGACGCCTACGTCTACCCGCTGGTGCACTGCCTGCTGAGCTACGAGCTCGCGTTCATGCCGCACGGCGAGAACCTCATCCTGGTGCTGCGCGACGGCGTGGTGCAGCGCGCCATCATGAAGGACATCGGCGAGGAGGTCGCCCTGCTGGGCCAGAGCCCCCTGCCGGACGGCGTCGAGCGCATCCGGGCCGCCGTGGACGACGACGAGAAGGCGCTCGCGATCTTCACCGACGTGTTCGACGGCGTGCTGCGGCACCTGGCGGGCATCCTCGCCGAGGACGGCGTGCTGGGCGAGGACCGGTTCTGGGCCCTGGTGGCCGAGACGATCGACCGGCACGCGGCCGAGCACCCCGACGTGCGGGCCAGGACGGGGATCGACCTGCGGGCCGCGCGGTTCGCGCACTCGTGCCTCAACCGGCTGCAGCTGCGCAACACCCTGCAGATGGTGGACCTGACCAACCAGTCCGAGTCGCTGATCTACGCGGGAACGCTCGCGAACCCCGTGCGGCGCCCAGAGAGATGACCCCAGAGAGATGAACCCGGAGAGATGATAGGGAACGTGGACTTCGACCTGTTTCGTGACGACCTCGGCATCCCGCACGTGCGGGCCGCGACCGAGACGGCCCTGGCCTACGGCCAGGGCTGGGTGACCGCCCAGGACCGCGGGCTGCAGGTCGAGGCGGACCGGATGCGGGCCGAGGAACGGTACGGCGAGCTCGCCGGCGCGGCGGGGGAGGCGTGGGACCGGTTCGCCGCGCGGGAGCGGCTGGCCGCCACGGCCCGCACGATCCACGACGCCCTGGCCCGGCCCGAGCGCGAGTGGCTGGCCGCGTACGCGGACGGCGTCAGCGCCGGGCTGCTGGCGGGCGGCCGCGACGTGCCGGAGCTGGCGGGGGTGCCGTTCCGGCCGTGGGCGCCGTGGACCCCGATCGGCGTCTTCCTGGCGAGCCACGTCCTGTTCAACGGGTTCCCGAGCATCCTGTGGCGGGCGCACGTGGCCCGGCACCTGCACGTCCCGGGCGTGCCGCTGGACCGGGTCCTGGGCCTGTTCGTGGCCGACGGCGGCTCCGGGTCCAACGCGTGGGCGGTGCACGGCCGGTTCACCGAGTCGGGCAGCCCGCTGGTCGCGGGCGACCCGCACCGCACGCTGGAGCTGCCCGGCCCGTACCAGCAGGTGCGGCTCGCGTGCACCGACCCGGCCGCGCCCTACGACGTCGTCGGCTTCGCCTTCCCGGGCGTGCCCGGGGTGCCGCACTTCGGGCACGCGTCGGGACCGTCGTCAGCCGTGGCCTGGGGCATCACCAACGCCGCGGCGCACCACGTCGAGGTCGTCTCGGACGGCGCGGACAGCGGCCGCCCCGAGGGCTGGCGCCTGCACTGGCCGGCCCGCGAGCTGTCCGACGTCGGCGTGGCGGCGTGGCGCGCGCTGCTGCACGCCCGCACCGCGCGCGACGTCGCCGAGGCCTTCGGCGGGTGGGTCGACCCCGTCAACCGGGTGCTCACGGCCGACAGCACCGGCGAGGTGCTGAGCCTGACGGCGGGCAAGGTCCCGGACGTGCCGGCCGGCGCGCCGGAGCGCGCGCTGCCGACCGCCAAGCCGGCCGACGGCTACGTGGACCTCCCGGCGCCGGCGCGGGTGACCGAGGTCGCGGTCGACGCCAACGAGCGGCCGGTCACCCAGCGGCCCGCCGGTCAGGACGGTCGCCCGGGATCCGGCCCGCGCGACCTGCGTCCGGGCCGGGAGGCGCACGACCTCGGCTGGTCCTACGCGCCGCACCGCGCGGAGCGCATCCGGCAGCTCCTCGCCGCGGCCACCGCACCGGAGTCGCCCACCACGCAGGCCCGGATCCACGGCGACACCCGCGACCTCGGCGCGCCCGGCCTGGTCGCGCACCTGGCGGACGACGCCTCCGCGGCCGCCGTCCGCCTGCGCGCCTGGGTGGCCGACGGCGCCCACGTGGACGCCGTCTCCACCGACGCCGCCCTCTACATGCGCTGGCGCGACGCCCTGGCCCACCGGCTCGCCGGCCACCCCGTCTTCGCGCCGCTGCACGAGCCGCACGGGCAGGACCCCGCGCTGACACCGGTGCTCGGCGGCGTCTTCGACGTCCCGACGGCGGTCGGAGCCGGGCTGTCGCGGATCCTCGCGGCCGACTGGCTCGTCGTCGCGGGTCCGGACGGGCGGCGCCTGCGCATCGATGCCGCGGCGGAGGCGAGCGCGGCGCTGGCCGAGGTCGTGCAGGCGACCGCCGTGCAGGCCGCCGTCGGCCCGGCCGAACCCGCCTGGGGCGACCTGCACGTGCCCGCGCCGCTGCTCCCGGTGCCGGACCTTGTCGCGCCCGCGGTGCCCGGCCGCCCGCTCGACGTGACGCCCGCCCCGGTCTCGGGCAACAACGAGACCGTGCGCTGCACGGGCGGCTCGCCCGGGGTCGCGCCCACCGCGTACCGCGCGTCGGTGGCGCGGTACGTCTGGGACCTGTCCGACCGCGCGAACAGCCGGTGGGGCGTGCCGTTCGGCGCCGACGGCCGCCCGGGCAGCCCGCACTTCGACGACCAGCACGCCACCTGGGCCGACGCCCGCACCTCCGCCGTCGTCACCGACTGGGACCAGCTGCGCCCGGCGGACACCAGCCTGCGGCTGCTGAACGGCGCCCGCGGCGCCGAGGTGTGGCGCCGCGACTTCGGCGAGGACGGTCTCGTCACCGTGCACGTGCTGGACCCGGAGGCCGACGCCGACCTGCTGCACGGGTGGTTCACCCGGCCGCGGGCGGCGTTCTGGGGGATGGGGGAGCACACGCGCGACGAGGTGCGCGACACGTACGCGTTCGTGGACTCCCTGGAGACCCACCACGCCTACCTCGTGCGGTGGGACGACGAGCCCGTGGTGCTCGTGCAGGCCTACCACCCGGAGCACGACCCGATCGGCACCGCCTACGACGTGCGGGAGGGCGACCTCGGGCTGCACTTCTTCCTGGGCAGCCGCGGCCCGGCGGCCCGGCACGGGGCGCCCGCGGACCCCTGGTCGGTGCTCGGGCCCGCGATGCGTGGGTTCCTCTTCGCCGGGGCGGGCACCCGCCGCCTGGTGGGGGAGCCGGACGCGCACAACGACAAGGCCCTGCGCCGCATGCTGGTGATGGGGTTCACCGCGGGCGAGGTGGTCTCGTTCGAGTCGCCGCAGGGGCCGAAGACGGCGCGGATGGCCTACCTGGGGAGATAACGCCGGGAACCGGGACCGCCGGACCGATGCCGTTCCTGACGCGGTAGCGTCGCGGGATGGTCACCGCACAGCCCGCCGCCCGGCCGGCCCCGGAGGAACTGCCCCGCACCCTGCTCGTCCGCCCGCCGTCGCCTGCCCTGGCCGACGGCGAGCTGACGCACCTCGAACGCGTTCCCGTCGACGCGGACCTGGCCGCGCGGCAGTGGGCGCGGTACGCGGACGTGTTCCGCGACCTGGGGTGGGCGGTGCGCGAGCTCCCCGCCGCCGACGAGCACCCCGACGGGGTGTTCGTCGAGGACACCGTGGTGGTGTTCGACGACCTGATGGTCCTGACCCGGCCCGGCGCCCTGTCCCGGCGGGGCGAGATCGAGTCGATGCGGCCCGTGGCCGAGGCGACGGGCCGCGAGGTCGCCGAGATCACCGAGCCCGGCACCCTGGAGGGCGGCGACATCCTCAAGGTCGGCCGCACCGTCTACGTGGGGCGGACGGCGCGGACGAACGCCGAGGGCGCGGCGCAGCTGCGCGCGCTGCTCGAACCCCGCGGCTGGCGCGTCGTCGAGGTGCCCGTGACCCGGGCGCTGCACCTCAAGTCCGCCGTGACCGCCCTGCCGGACGGCACGGTGATCGGTCATGTGCCGCTGGTCGACGACCCGAGCCGGTTCGAGTCGTTCCTGGCCGTCCCGGAGGCGGAGGGCACCGCCGTCGTCGTGCTGGACGAGACCACCGTGCTGCTGTCGGAGTCCGCACCGGCCACCGCCGAGCTCCTGCGGGGGCGGGGGCTCACGGTGCTCACCACGCCCGTCACCGAGTTCGAGAAGCTCGAGGGCTGCGTCACGTGCCTCTCGGTGCGGGTGCGCTGACGCCGCTTCCCGGCCCGCACTCCTGTGGTGCAGGTCACAACACAAGAAGGTGCTTACCGAAACTAACAACTTGCGCCCGGCGGGATAATGGCTGTGATGCCTCCCACAGACGAACGCTCGAATCGATCCGATCCTTCTTCTGATCCCAGCAGCCCGCCCGGCGACGAGCGCAGCACCTTCGCCTCGATCCGCCGGCTCTACCCCTACGTCCGCCCCGCCCTGCCACGCCTGGTGGGCGGTCTGGTCGCGTCGCTCGGCGCCAGCCTCATGGCGCTCGCCATCCCGCGCGTGCTGCAGTGGGTCACCGACGGCCCGCTCACGGCCGGCGCCCGCGAGCACGACTGGACGGGCCTCGCCTGGTCCGTCGTGCTCGTCGCCCTGCTCGGCGCGGGCGAGGCCGGCCTGATCCTCCTGCGCCGCACGCTCGTCATGTTCCCCGGCACGCGGGTCGAGGCCGTGATGCGCATGGCCCTGTTCAAGCACCTGCAGGACCTCCCGGTCGCGTTCCACGACCGCTGGCCCGGCGGGCAGCTGCTCAGCCGCATCATGGGCGACCTCGGCCTGCTGCGCCGCTGGCTCGTCTTCGGCATCCTGCAGCTCGTGGTCAGCTTCGTGACCATCGTGGTCGGCGTCGGCCTGCTCGTGGCCACCGGCGGCTGGCTGGGCATCATCTTCCTGTGCGGCGCGATCCCGGTGACGATCCTGGCGTTCCGGTTCTCCCGCAAGTACCGGAAGATCTCGCGGCTCTCGCAGGACCAGTCGGGCGACCTCGCCACCACCGTCGAGGAGTCCGTGCACGGCATCCGCGTGCTCAAGGCGTTCGGCCGCGGCCCGGACGCCCTGGACTCGTTCACCGACCAGGCGTCCGAGCTGCGGGAGACCGAGATCCGCAAGGCCACCACCGACGCCGGACTGACCACCGCGCTGCGCGTGATCCCCGAGGTCACGCAGGCGGTCGCGCTCGTGGTCGGCGTCTACCTGGTGGCCCAGGGCGACATGACGCTCGGTGCGCTGGTCGCGTTCTTCACCACCACCGCGGTCATCAACGGCCCGGTCGTCGACCTCGGCATGACGCTGTCGATGACGCTCAACGCACGGACCGCCGTCGACCGGTTCTTCGAGGTGATCGAGACCGTCAACCCGCTCACGGACCCGACGCGGCCCGCTGAGCCGGCACCTGCCCAGGGCGGTGGGGGCGGTCACGTCGCCTTCCGCAACGTCACCTTCCGGTACGACGACGCCGAGCGCCCCGTGCTCGACCAGGTCGACCTGGAGCTGCCGCCCGGCACCACCACCGCTCTGGTCGGCCTCACCGGCTCCGGCAAGTCCACCCTGGCGATGCTCGCGCCCCGGCTCTTCGACGTGACGGCGGGCGTGGTCGAGGTGGACGGCGTCGACGTGCGCGACATGACCCGCGCCCAGGTGCGCGAGCGCGTCGCCGTCGCCTTCGAGGACCCGACCCTGTTCTCCGCCTCGGTCCGGGACAACGTGCTGCTCGGCGTGTCCGACGACCTGCCGGAGGCGGAGCGCGAGGCGCTCATGACGCAGGCGCTCGACGTCGCCCAGGCCCAGTTCGTGCTGGACCTGCCCGACGGCGTCGGCACCCGCATCGGCGAGGAGGGCATGTCCCTGTCCGGCGGTCAGCGCCAGCGCCTCGCCCTGGCCCGCGCCATCGCCGCACGGCCGCGTGTGCTCGTGCTCGACGACCCGCTGTCCGCCCTGGACGTCACCACCGAGGAGGCCGTCACCGCCCGCCTGCGGGACGTGCTGCGGGACACGACCAGCCTGATCATCGCGCACCGCCCCTCGACGGTGGCCCTGGCCGACCGGGTGGCCGTGCTGCAGGGCGGGCGCATCACCGCCGTCGGCACCCACCACGACCTGCTGGCCGGCGACCCGCACTACCGGTACATCATCTCGAGCCTCGAGGAGGACTACGAGGCGCACGAGCCGGAGGGCACCGAGCCCCGGAGAACCGAGTCGAGGAACGCCGAGCCCACGAGCCAGGAGGCGCTGTCATGACCGCGACCACGGAGACCACCCCGGAAGCAGGGGGCCGCCGTCGTCCCACCGACGCCGCCGCGGACGACGAGACCCGCCTCGGCAAGGAGGCGTCCCAGGCCGTCCGGCGCCGCTCCATGCAGCTGCTCGGCGACCTGCTGCGCTCCCACCAGCGGGCGCTGGCCTGGGCCGCCGTGCTCGTGGTCGCGTCCACGCTCGGTCAGGTCGCCGGGCCGTGGCTCGTCGCCGTGGCCATCGACAGGGCGGTGCCCACCCTGCAGGACGGCTCGGTCACGCCCCTGGTGCTCACCGGCGCCGGGTACCTCGTCGCCGCCGTGCTGGGCGGCGTGGCCGCCGGAGCCTACGTGCGGGCCGCGGCCCGCATCGCGCAGGCCGTGCTGCTCGACCTGCGCCGCCGCGTGTTCCGCCAGACCCAGCGGCTCTCGCTCGAGTTCCACGAGTCCTACACCTCGGGCCGGATCATCTCCCGGCAGACCTCCGACCTGGAGGCACTGCGCGAGCTGCTCGACGGCGGTCTGACCGGCGTCGTCTCCTCGCTGCTGCTCATGGTGTTCACCTTCGTGAGCCTGCTGCTCATCGACTGGCGGTCCGGCCTCGTGCTCGCCGTCGCGTTCGTCCCGGCCTGGCTGCTCACCCGCTGGTTCCAGCGCATGTCCCAGCGCTACTACCGGGAGCAGCGGACGGCGTCCGCCCGGCTCATCGTCAAGTTCGTCGAGACCATGACCGGCATGCGCGCCGTGCAGGCGTTCCGCCGCGAGCCCACCACCGAGGCGGACTACGGCAAGCTCGGCGAGGACTACCGCGACGCCAACCTGCAGATCTTCGGCGTCAACGGCCGGTTCCAGCCGGGCCTGATCCTCATCGGCAACATGACGGTCGTGGCGGCGCTCGCCGTCGGCGGCTGGCGTGTGCTGGACGGGGCGATGGAGGTGGGCGTGCTCGCGGCCGTGCTGCTGTACTGCAAGCGGTTCTTCCAGCCGGTGCAGCAGCTCGGCATGTTCTACAACTCCTTCCAGTCCGCCACGGCGGCGCTGGAGAAGGTGTCGGGCCTGCTCGCCGAGGAGCCCACCGTCGTCGAGCCCGCCCACCCGACGCCGCTGGCGGCCGCCGGCGAGCGGGCCCGCGGCGAGCTGCGGCTGGACCACGTGCGGTTCCAGTACGGCGACGGCCCCGTGGTGCTGCCGGACCTGGACCTCACGATCCCGGCCGGTCAGACCGTGGCCGTGGTGGGTACCACCGGCGCCGGGAAGTCGACGGTGGCGAAGCTGGTGACGCGGTTCTACGACGCGTCCACCGGCGCGGTGCGGCTGGACGGCATCGACGTGCGCGACCTGTCCTCGACCGACCTGCGGCGCGCCGTCGTCATGGTCACCCAGGAGGCGTACCTCTTCAGCGGGTCCGTGCGCGAGAACATCGCGCTGGGCCGGCCCGGGGCGAGCCAGGCCGAGATCGAGGCCGCGGCCCGTGCGGTGGGCGCGCACGAGTTCGTGCTCGAGATGCCCGACGGGTACGACACCGACGTGAACAAGCGCGGCGGCCGCGTGTCGGCCGGGCAGCGGCAGCTCCTGTCGTTCGCCCGGGCGTTCCTCGCGGACCCGGCGGTGCTGGTGCTCGACGAGGCGACGTCCTCGCTCGACATGCCGGGCGAGCGGCTCGTGCAGCGAGGTCTGCAGACCCTGCTGGCCGACCGGACCGCGATCATCATCGCCCACCGGCTGTCCACCGTGGCGATCGCCGACCGGGTGCTCGTGATGGAGCACGGCCGGGTGGTCGAGGACGGCACGCCCGCCGAGCTGATCGCGGGCGACGGGCGGTACGCCCGGCTGCACGAGGCGTGGCAGGACTCGCTGGTCTGAGCGGCGATCGTCAGCGGCCGCGCAGGCCGCTGACGATCGCCTCCAGTGCCCGGTCGAGCTCGGCGTCGGTCACGCCGCCGAAGCCGAGCACGAGACCGGTCGGGCCGGCGGTCCGGCAGTACAGCTCCAGCAGCCGCACCTCGAACCCCGCGGCGCGGGCCGACGCCCGCGCCGCGGCGGCCGCCTCCGGGCTGGTCAGCCAGGTCGAGTACATCCCGGCCAGCGGCCCGGCGAGCTCGGCGTACGGCTCCAGGGCGGCGGCGACCCGGGGCGCCCGGTCGGCGTAGACGCGGCGCGCGGTGCGCACCACCTTGTCGACCCAGCCGTCGCGCAGCAGGGTCAGCAGGGCGCGCTGGCTGGGCCATGGCGGGGTGTCGTGGGTGATCGCGCGGTGGTCCAGCAGGCGCTCGTGGACCTCGGGCGGCGCGACGAGCCACCCCAGCCGCAGGCCGGGGCTGACCGACTTGGACGCCGTCCCGACGTAGGCCACGCACGACCGGTCGAGTGCGGCCAGGGCGGGCACGGGGGCGACGTCGTACCGGAACTCGGAGTCGTAGTCGTCCTCGACCACGACGGCGCCCGCGGCGCGGGCGGCCGCGAGCAGTGCGAGCCGGTCCGCGGCGGGCATGACCCGGCCCAGCGGGTGCTGGTGCGCGGGCGTGACATAGGCGGCGGCGCACCCGGCCAGGTCGGTGACGGGCGCGAGCGCCGGATGGTCGACGACGTCCCGGCCCGACGTCCGGATCGTCTCCACGGCGGCCCGGTAGCCGGGGTCCTCGACCAGGACGTCGCCGGGCCCGAGCGCCCCCAGGAGCTGGCGCAGGGCGTCCGTGGAGCCGCTGGTCAGCAGGATCTCATCGGGTCCCACGATCAGGCCGCGGGTGCGCGCGAGGCGCTCGGCGAGGGCCTCGCGCAGCTCCGGGAGCCCGGCCGGGTCGGGGTAGCCCCGCGGCGGCGTCGTCGCGGAGACCTCCCGCCAGGCGCGACGCCAGCCCGCGAGCTGGCGCGGGTCGATCCAGGGCGTGCCCGCGTCCAGGTGCGTGTACTCGGTGGCTCGCGTGGCGGGTCGGTTCGGCTGCGGCGGGGCGGGGAGCGTCTCGCCGGACGCCACGAACGTGCCGGCGCCGCGGCGGGTGGAGACCCACGCCTCGGCCAGGAGCTGGTCGTACGCCTGCTCGACGACGGCGCGCGCCACCCCCAGGTCGGCCGCGAGGGCGCGGCTGGAGGGCAGCCGGTCGCCGGTGCCGAGCGTTCCGTCGGTCACGAGGGCACGGACGGCAGCGGCGAGCTGGGCGGGGAGCGGCTCGGCGCGGGTGCGGTCGAGTCGGACGGGGAGCATGGTGCGGCTTTCGGGTCGGGGTGGCGTGGTGTGGTCTCGGGTGGTGCGGGTGGTGCGGGTGGTGCGGGGCGTTCGGGTCGTTCGGGGCGGTGCGGGAGCCCGGTGGCCCGTGTCCCTGGGGCGAGTGGCTTGTTCAACTGGCGGCAAAATGGCCCGTGTCGGTAAGCCACTTCGGGGTCAGGCTAACCGTATGACGACACAGCAGCTCACGCCGGGACCGGCCGCACCAGGTCGCCCCGAACCCGCCCCGTCCACGTCTGGCTCGTCCACATCCGATATTGCCGTGCCTGGCTCGTCCACGTCTGGCCCGTCCTCAGCCTCGTTGTCGCCCACGGACCGGACGACGCCGACCCGCGGCCGCAACCGCCAGGTCGACGAGCGGGACCGGCTCATGGCCTTGCTCGCCGACGCGCTGATCGCACACCTGGGGGTCGTGGCCGGGGCGCACCCGGTGGTCCTGCCCACCGCCTTCGGCGTCGACCCCGCCGGGCCCGACGACGGCGGGACCCTGTACCTGCACGGCTCCGTCGCGGCCGGCTGGCTCGCACCGGCACTCGAGCGGGAAGTGTGCGTGACGGTGACCGAGCTCGACGGCCTGGTCCTGGCACGCACGGGCTTCCACCACTCGATGAACTACCGGTCGGCGGTGGTGATCGGGCGGCCTCGGCAGGTGACCGACGCGGGGGAGCGCCGCCGGGCGCTCGACCTGATCGTGGACCACATGGTGCCTGGGCGTGCCGCGACGCTGCGGCCCCCGACGCGCAAGGAGCTCGCGGCGACCGTGGTGATCGCGCTGCCGCTTGCCGAGGCCTCGATGAAGCAGCGCGCGGGCGGGGCCACGCTCGAACCTGGCGACCTCGAGCTCGACGGCTGGGCCGGGCTCGTGCCGGTGCGCCGGGTCGCCTCGGCGCCCCTCACCGAGGACTACGTCGCCGACCCGGTGCCCGAGCTCGTGCTGCGCCGCGCCGCAGAGCTGGGTGGTGACGGGCGCGTCTGACGGGTCGGTGGGTGCGGCCCGAACGATCAGAAGGGTGGCTCCTCAGGAAGAAGCCGGCGCGGTTCACCGGTAGCGGGTGTCTCATGAGGTCCGGCGCCGGGCGGGGTGCTGGCGGCGAGATCGTCGGTCGAGCTGCCCGGGCCTCGCTGTCCGAGGCGGTGTCGGATGTCGTCGGCGAGGCTGGTGATGCCGGTGCCGGTGCCGGTGCCGGCGTGGTCGGTGCTGGTGGGCCCTGCCTGGGTGGGTGGTCGGGTGTGGGTGTGGCCGGTGGGTGCGGTCCAGGTGGTGTTCCCGGTGTCGGGGTGGCGGGTGACGTTCCAGCCGCCGTGTGTCTTGGCGAGGTGGTGCGCGCGGCACAACGGTTGGAGGTTGGTGGCGCGGGTCTGTCCGGGCACGCCCGGTGGTTGTGTGGTGGGGTCGAGCGTGTGGTCGTAGGGGTGGATGTGGTCGAGGTCTGCCCATTGGGCGGGTCGGTCGCACTGGGGGAAGCAGCAGGTCTGGTCGCGTTGGGTGACGGCTTGGCGCAGGATCTTGCCGGGTTGGTAGGTGGTGGTGGAGTAGTCGGTCAGGATCCCGGTGACGGGGTCGGTCAGGAGGCGTTGCCAGGTGGCGTCGGTCGCGATGTGGGCGGCGGTCTCGGCGGGGATGGGGCCGTATCCGTGCAGGTGGCCGGGGGTGTTGTCCAGGCCGAGGAGCATGGTGGCCGGGACGG